>CAVVEU010000042.1:0-22409 GCA_963747235.1 uncultured Candidatus Rokubacteria bacterium | reverse complement strand
CGGAGCGCATAGGAGCTCAGCACCTTCATGTAGTTGGCCCGCTCGAACGCGGCCGGCTCGCGAACCGACCGGTAGCTCATGCTGCCCTGCATCTGCCGGATGGACTCGTACTCATGGGCTTCCATCCAGGCGAGGAGCCCTTCCCGCACGGCCGTGAGGTGCTCGATGCCGTGCTGGAGCAGCGCCGAGGTCATCATCGCGACCCGCGCGCCCGCCATCATGGCCTTCAGGACGTCCCGCGGCGGTGTGCACGCCCCCGGTGACCGCGAGATCGGCCCGGACGTGACCGTAGAGGATGGCGACCCAGTGCAGCCGCACCAGCAGCTCGTACGAGCTCGACAGCGTGAGGTGCGGCACGACCTCGAGGTTGTCCAGATCGAAGTCCGGCAGGTAGAAGCGGTTGAAGAGCACCAGCGCGTCGGCGCCCGCCCGGTCGAGGCGGCGCGCGAGGTTGGCGGGGGCGCTGAAGCTGTGGCCGAGCTTGACCGCGACCGGGATGCGGACGCTCGCCTTGACATCCCGCACCAGGTCCACGTACCGCCGCTCCACCTCCTCGGCGGTCATGTCCGGGTCGGTGGGGATGTAGTAGACGTTCAGCTCGAGCGCATCGGCGCCGGCTTCCTCGATCTTGCGCGCGTAGCCGGTCCAGCCGCCGGTGGAGATCCCGTTGAGGCTGCCGATGATCGGGATCCGGACGGCGGCCTTGGCCCGGCGGATGTGCTCGAGATACGCGTCCGGGCCGATCTTGTAGCTCTGCATGTCCGGGAAGTAGGTCACGCGCCTCCGCGTAGCTCTCCGCGCCGTGGGAGAGATACGCGGTCGAGGTGGGAGCTCTCCACCGTGATCTGCTCCTCGAAGAGCGAGTGCAGCACCACCGCCGCCGCCCCCGCGTCCTCCATCGGCGGATGTTGTCGAGGCTCTCGCACAGGGGCCCCGCCGAGGCCACCAGCGGGTTCGGCAGGGACAGCCCCAGGTACGCGTCGACGAGGTCGATCATTTCGGCGCCTCCGGCAGTGGCGCGACCCGGACAGCGGCGGCCCACTGCTCGTAGAGCCGCCAGCGCGCGAGCACGTCCTCCTGGGCCTGCTCCAGCAGCCGCCGCGCGGCGTCCGGATCGCTGTGGGCCAGCATCGTGTAGCGGGTCTCGTTGTAGGCGTACTTCTCGAGCGGCATGCTCGGCGCCTTCGAGTCGAGCTCGAGGGCGGGCCGCCCTTCCCGGACCCGCTCGGGGTTGTAGCGGAAGAGCGGCCAGTAGCCCGAGAGGACGGCGGCCTTCTGCTGGTCCATGCCGTGGCGCAGGTCGTAGCCGTGGGCGATGCAGTGGCTGTAGGCGATGATGAGCGACGGCCCCGGATAGGCTTCGGCCTCGCGGAAGGCCCGGAGCGTCTGGGTGTCGTTGCCGCCCATGGCCACGCGGGCCACGTAGACGTTGCCGTAGCGTCATGGCCATGAGAGCCAGGTCCTTCTTGGCCGTCGTCTTTCCCCCGGCGGCGAACTTGGCCACGGCCGCGCGCGGGGTGGCCTTCGACATCTGCCCGCCGGTGTTCGAATAGACCTCGGTGTCGAGGACGAGGATGTTCACGTTCGCGCCCGAGGCCAGGACGTGGTCGAGGCCGCCGTAGCCGATGTCGTACGCCCAGCCGTCGCCGCCCACGATCCACACGCTCTTCTTGACCAGGGCATCGGCCACGCTCAGGAGCTCCCGCGCCTCCGGCCCGCCGCGGCCGTCGAGCGTCACCTTGAGCCGGGCGACCCGCTCGCGCTGGGCCTCGATCCCGGCTTCAGTGGATTGATCGGCGCCGAGCAGCTCGGGGCCGAGGTCGCCCAGGACGGAGCCGAGACGGCCCACCAGCTCCCGGGCGTACTCCGCCTGCTTGTCGAGGGCGACGCGCATGCCGAGGCCGAACTCCGCGTTGTCCTCGAACAGGGAGTTGGCCCAGGCCGGCCCCCGTCCGTCCTGATTGACGGTCCACGGTGTGGTGGGCTGATTGCCGCCGTAGATGGACGAGCAGCCGGTGGCGTTGGCGATGACGGCGCGGTCGCCGAAGAGCTGGCTGAGGAGCTTGAGGTACGGGGTCTCGCCACAGCCGGCGCAGGCGCCGGAGAACTCGAACAGGGGCTGCAGCAGCTGGACGTCCTTCACCTGGCTCGTGTTGAGCGCGTGCCGGTCCGTCTCCGGCAGCCCGAGGAAGAACTGCCAGTTCGCCGCCTCCTGGTCGTGAAGCGGCGCCTGCGGCACCATGTCGATGGCCTTGTGGCGTTCCTCGCTCTTGCTCTTGACGGGGCACACCTCGACGCAGAGCCCGCAGCCCGTGCAGTCCGCGGGGGAGACCTGCAGCGTGAACCGAGCCGTCGCCGAACTCGCGCCAGCGGGCGGGCGCCGACTTGAAGGCGGAGGGCGCCTCCTCCAGCAGGGCGGGCGCGTAGACCTTGGCCCGGATGACCGCATGGGGACAGACCAGCACGCACTTGCCGCACTGGATGCACAGCGCCTCGTCCCACGTCGGGATCTCCAGCGCGATATCGCGCTTCTCCCACTGGGCGGTCCCGGTCGGATACGTGCCGTCGGCCGGGAGCGCGCTCACCGGGAGCGTGTCGCCCTCCCCGGCGATCATCCGGGCCGTGACCGCCTGGACGAACGTCGGGCGCCTCGGCGGGCACGGGTGGCCGCAGGTCCGCGTCGCCCGTCACCGTCTCCGGCACCGTCACCTCGGCAGAGGTGCTCGAGCGCGGCATCCACCGCGTCCCAGTTCCTCTGCACCACGGCCTCGCCGCGCCCACCGTACGTCTTCTCGATGGCGTGCTTGATCGCGGCGATGGCCTCGTCCCGCGGCAGCACGCCGCTGATGGCGAAGAAGCAGGCCTGCATCACCGTGTTGACGCGCCCGCCCATCCCCGCCTCGCGCGCGACCCGGTTGCCGTCGATGACGAACACCCGCAGGCGCTTGTCGATGATCTGCCGCTGGACGGTCCGCGGGAGGTGATCCCAGACCGCATCGGCATCGTACGGGCTGTTGAGCAGGAAGACGGCCCCCGGCTCCGCCTCGCGCAGCACGTCGAAGCGCTCCAGGAACGAGAACTGGTGGCAGGCCACGAACGTGGCGCGGCTGATCAGGTACGTGGAGCGGATGGGCTGCGGTCCGAAGCGGAGGTGGGACACGGTGACGGAGCCGGACTTCTTGGAGTCGTAGACGAAGTAGCCCTGGGCGTAGTTGTCCGTCTGCTCGCCGATGATCTTGATCGAGTTCTTGTTGGCGCCGACCGTCCCGTCGGAGCCCAGGCCGTAGAAGATCGCGCGCACGGTGGCCGGGTCCTCGGTGGAGAAGGAGGGATCGTAGGCGAGGCTGGTGTGGGTCACGTCGTCCTGGATCCCGATGGTGAAGTGCGTCCGCGGCCGCGCCTTCGCCATCTCGTCGAAGATCCCCTTCACCATGGCCGGCGTGAACTCCTTGGACCCGAGGCCGTACCGCCCCCCGATGATGCGCGGCGCCCGGGAGGACGGCACGCGGCCGAGCGCGACGGCCTCGCTCATCGTCGCCACGACGTCGAGGTAGAGCGGCTCGCCCACGCTGCCCGGCTCCTTGGTCCGGTCGAGCACCGCGAGGGTCCGCGACCGTCGCGGGCAGGGCCGCGAGGAAGTGCTCGGCGGAGAAGGGCCGGTAGAGCCGGACCCGGAGCACGCCGACCTTCTCGCCGCGGCCGACCAGGTGCTCCACCGTCTCCTGGGCGGCTCTCCGCCCCCGAGCCCATGATGACGATCACCCGCTCGGCGTCGGGAGCGCCGGCGTAGTCGAACAGCCGGTAGCGGCGGCCGACCAGCCCCGCGAGCCGGTCCATCGCGCTCTGCACGATGGTCGGGCAGGCCAGGTAGTAGGGATTGACCGTTTCGCGGGCCTGGAAGTACACGTCCGGGTTCTGGGCCGTGCCGCGGATGACCGGGTGGTCCGGCGAGAGCGCCCGCGCGCGGTGCGCCCGCACCAGATCGTCGCTGATCATCGCGCGAAGCGCGGCGGGCGCGAGCGGCTCGATCTTGGCCACCTCGTGGGAGGTGCGAAACCCGTCGAAGAAATGCAGGAACGGCACCCGCGCCTCCAGGGTGGCGGCCTGCGCGATCAGCGCCAAGTCCATCGCCTCCTGCACCGAGCCGGAGGCCAGCATGGCGAAGCCCGTGGCCCGGGCCGCCATGACGTCGCTGTGGTCGCCGAAGATGGAGAGGCCTGGGTCGCGAGGGCCCGCGCGGCCACGTGGACGACGGTGGCCGTCAGCTCCCCCGCGATCTTGTACATGTTGGGGATCATCAGCAGCAGGCCCTGGGACGCGGTGAAGGTGGTCGCGAGGGCTCCGCTCTGCAGCGCCCCGTGCAGGGCCCCGGCCGCGCCCCCCTCGCTCTGCATCTCGACCACGGTGGGCACCGTCCCCCACAGGTTCGGGCGGCGCTGCGCGGCCCACTGGTCGGCCCACTCGCCCATGGCCGAGGACGGGGTGATGGGGTAGATGGCGATGACCTCGCTGAGCTGGTAGGCGACGCTGGGCGGCGGCCTCGTTGCCGTCGAGGGTGACCCGCGGCGCGGGCCGGCCGCGGTAGGCGCGTCGGCCGGCCCGCAGCATCACCGGGTCCCCGCCACCGGCTCGTGGAGACAGAGCGGGTCCTCGGCCAGGGGATCGCCCGTCGCCGCGAGCGCCCGGGCGCGAGAGCCGCCGCAGGCTTCCCGCCACTCGCACCGCCCGCAGCGGCCGCCGAACAGATCGGGACGGCGCAGCGCGCGGAAGAGCCCGGAGTCTCGGTAGAGCGTCGACCGGGTCCGCGGTCCGGACGTTGCCGGCCGGCAGGGCGAAGAAGCCCGAGGGGCGCACCTCACCCGTGTGCGAGATGAACATGATGCCGTTGCCGTCCCGGATGCCCGCGCCGTGGCCCATCGCGTGGCGCCCCGGCGTGACGTCGTGCCCCGCCCTGCGCGCGCGCTCGAGAACCACCCGTCGGAAGTGCGGGGCCTCGGTGGTGGCGATGACGGGCCCGGACGGGTCGGCCAGGCCCGGCAGGGCCTCGAAGAGCTGCTCGCAGGCCGCCGCCGTGATGGGCCGGAGCACCGTACCGCGCCCGACCGCGACGAGGAAGAAGAGGCTCCACCGGGCCGCACCCAGGCCGGCCGCCGCCGCGTGGATCGCGGGCAGATCGGCGAGCGTCTCCTCGCAGACCAGCGTATTCACCTGGAACGGCATCCCCACGACGCCGCACGCGAGAGCGGCGGCGATGGTTCGATCGAAACACCCGGGAACCCGGCGGAGGGCATCGTGCCGGGAGGCGTCGGAGCCGTCGAGGCTCAGCGAGATGGCCTCCACGCCGGCCGCCGCGAGCCGGGCGATCATCTCCGGCCGCAGCAGCGGCGTCGCGCTGGGCGCCACCGATACGCGGAAGCCGCGCGCCCGCGCCGCGGCGATCAGCTCGAAGAGATCCGGCCGTTTGAGCGGGTCCCCGCCCGTCAGGACCAGATGCGGCAGCGGCGCGCCGAAGCGCGCCAGCCGGTCGATGAGGGCAATGCCTTCCTGCGGCGTGAGCTCGGCCGGATCGGGCTTGGGCGCCGCCTCGGCGCGGCAGTGCCGGCAGGCCAGCTCGCACGCCTGCGTCAGCTCCCAGTAAACCCGGCGGGGAGCCTGGTCGAAGCGGAGGGCAAAGCTCATCCCCCGCCCGCCGGTGGCTCGTCGCGCTTGCCGATCTCCAGGTAGCCGCGCCGTCCCGCTCCCAGGTAGAGCTGGCGGGGCCGCGCGATCTTCTGCTCCGGATCCCCCCGCATCTCCTGCCACTGGGCGAGCCAGCCGCTCGTGCGCGGGATGGCGAAGAGAACCGGGAACATCTCCACCGGGAAGCCGATGGCCTGGTAAATCAGCCCGGAGTAGAAGTCCACGTTGGGATAGAGCTTGCGCGAGACGAAGTAGTCGTCCTCGAGCGCGATCCGCTCCAGCTCGAGCGCGATGGGCAGGAGCTCGCTCGGCCGCGTGACCTCGAACACCTCGTCGGCCATGCGCTTGATGATCCGGGCGCGCGGGTCGTAGTTCTTGTACACGCGATGGCCGAACCCCATCAGCTTGGCCTTGCCCTCCTTCACCTGCCGGATGAACTCGGGGATGCGGCTCTTGGAGCCGACGGCACGGAGCATCCGGAGCACTTCCTCGTTGGCGCCCCCGTGGAGCGGGCCGTAGAGCGCGGCCACGCCCCCGGCCAGCGCCGAGTACGGATCCACCTGGGACGAGCCCACGCTGCGCACCGCGTTCGTCGAGCAGTTCTGCTCGTGGTCGGCGTGGAGGATGAACAGCACCTCCAGCGCCCGCTCGATGGTCTGGTTGGGCTGGTACTTCACCTCGGTGGTCTTGAAGAGCATGTTGAGGAAGTTGCCGGTGTAGGAGAGCTCGTTGTCGGGATAGGCGTACGGCAGCCCCAGGCTGTGCCGGAAGGCGAAGGCCGCCAGGGTCGGCATCTTGGCGATGAGCCGGGTGATCTGGAGCCGCCGGGTCTCGGGATCCAGGGCGTCGCGGGCTTCCGGATAGAACGTGGACAGGGCGGCCACCGTCGAGACCAGCATCCCCATCGGATGGGCATCGTGATGGAAGCCGTCCATGAACTTCTTGACGTTCTCGTGAACCCAGGTGTGGTGCGTGACCTGCCAGACCCAGTCGTCCATCTGGTCGAGCGTGGGCAGCTCTCCGTTCAGTAGCAGATAGGCCACTTCCAGGTAGTTGGACCGCTCGGCCAGCTCCTCGATGGGATAACCGCGGTAGCGGAGGATGCCCTGGTCGCCGTCGATCTCGGTGATCCGGCTCACGGTGGACGCCGTATTCGTGAAGGCCGGATCGTAGGACAGCAGGCCGAAGTCGCCGGGGCCCGTCCGGATCTGACGCAGATCGATGGCGCGGATTGCGCCGTTGGCGATGGGGAGGGTGTAGGCCTTGCCGGTGCGATTGTCGGTGATCGTCAGGCTGTCCGAGTGCATGGTTGCTCCTCCAATCCTTGGGCTTACGGGCGGTAGCTGCTCGCGGGGGCGGTCGTGCGGACGAAGGCCCGGACGATATCCGTCTCGGTGATGATGCCGATCAGATGGCCGTCGTCCAGAACGGGCAGGGCGCCGACCTTGTGGTCGAGCATGAGCTGCGCGCCCTCCCGGGCCGGGCGGTCCGGACCGATCGTGACCACGGAGCGGGTCATGATCTCGCCGACCGTCAGCCTGGAGAGCAGATGGCTGATCTCCTGGGCCGACAGGCTGGTGGCCCGGGAGGGGAGGTTGAGCCGGATGTCCCGGTCGGTGACGATCCCGGCCAGCACCCCGCCCGGGCCGGTGACCGGCAGGTGCCGGATCCTCTCCTTGGCCAGGAGATCCCGGGCCTGCTGAACCGAGGTCTCGGGGCGCACCGTGATCAGGCCGCCGGTCATCAACTCGCGAATCATCATTGGCCTTCCTCCGTCGATCTCGTCCCACTCCGCCGAGCACCAACTTACTAAGAAGGCACGGGGCAAACTGCGTGCCGGGCGCCCGACCGCCGGTTATCCAATGTTCCCGGAGACTTTCGCGCTGCCGGGCAGGGACGGTGGTGGGGACGCTCCGCCCCACTGGGGTACTCGGGCGTCGGCGGCCGCCTCACGATGGTCGCAGCCGGCCAAGTCGTGGCTATTGACAAGTGGCCGCTGCTGGCCGAGCGCGACCCACATGAGGGCGACCGCTGGACCGGCGAGGCGGAACGGGGAGGCGGTCGCTCGGCTCCGGAGGGTGACAACGCCGCGAGGGCTCAGATCAGGCGGTTGCGGGTCGCGTAGGCCACCGCCTCGAGCCGGCTGTGAGCGCCGAGCTTGCCCAGGATGTTTTGGACGTGGTTGCGGATGGTGGCCGGGCTCACGTGGAGGCGCTCGGCGGCGTCCTTGGTGTTGACGCCGGTCGCGATGACGCGCAGGATCTCGAACTCGCGGCGAGTGAGCGCGCCGGTGCCGTCCGGAGCCGCGGGCACGGGCGCGGCGGGGACTGCCAGGCGCTCCCGGATGAGCGCCAGGATCTCCCGGGTCGCGGTCACGTCGCGAAGCAGATGAACCGTCCTGTCGCCGGCTCCGTCCCTCGAGACCCGGAGCGTGCTGACGTTCACCCAGATGGCAGACCCGGTCTTCGTGCGAGTGCGCATGTCGAAGCTGTGCACCGGGGTGCGCATCTTGACGAGGTCCACGATATGACAGCCCCGGCAGCAGAGGCGGTTGCCATTCTCGTCATCACCCATGAGCAGATCGCAGCACCGCCGGCCAACCGTCTCGCGCACGGTGTAGCCGAGCATGCGCTCCGCCGCGCGGTTCCACAGGACGATCCGGCCCTCCGCGTCGATGGCGAAGCCGCCGTCGGCGGTCGCGGCGAGCATCTCCGCCAGCTCCGTCGTCTCGGACACCTTCCTGCGGCTCCTTGCTGGCATTCCATGGTCTCCCTGTGTTTGACCCGGTCGGCCTGGAGAATGTGCAAGCAAGGTACCGACCGAGCGTGCTGTCCAACCAGCTGATTCGCATCCGGTTTCCATCGGGCCGTGACCGCGAGCACCAGGGGCGTGGTGCGATGGGGCCCCAGATGGGGAGGCGCCGCCTCAGGGGGCGAGTCAGGAGCATGAGCCGACATGACCAAGGAATTGATGCAGCAGGCTCATTGCTCGCGGAGGGCGCGCGGAGTTTACTGGTCGCGACGAACACATCGGGGCTTGGTCAACCGATAGGGCTCGTCGAGCGGCACGCTGTACCAAGGTCCCGGCTACTGCCGGGACGCGAGCGGGCCAAGCAGGCCTACCGCACATCGGCCCGGCGGACGGCCATCGCGCCTGTCCACCGGGCCGCTGCTTTTCCAGCTCCGTCATCGTCGGAGCAACGCGCAAACCGGGTGCCGAGACAACCAACTGGAGACTGTGCTACGGGGACCGCTTGAGCGAGCGGATCATGCGGTTGAAGGCCGCGCGCTGCGCTTCGAGCGTGGCCTGAGGGCCGGTGGCCCGGAAGAACCACTTGGCGTCGGGTCCGTCGGCGATCGCACCCAGCAGCATGTACTTCGGGCGCTCAGGGCCGCCGGGTCCACCGCCCATCCCGCCCACATAGGTGCCGGCGACCTCCACCAAGACGACGGCGAGCTCGCCCACCTTCGTCTCCTGCATCTTGTAGCCATCGCCCACCGGACTTCCGTCCGGCCGCCGAAATTGACTTGTCCAGCGAGCCGCGTTCGCCTTCGCGTCGCCCCCCTGCCCGGGCCCGAAATAGAACACCACGCACTCCCCGGGGCCACCCGGTCCCGGGATGCGATACTGGGCGCGACGCATCGGAGACGACGGGGTCTCCTTGGTCCAGCCCGAGGGCACCATCCACGTGAGCTCCCGGCTGCCATTGCCACTACCAGGCGGGGGTCCGGGGATCGGGGGAGCCTGTTCACCCTTGCCCACCGGGGGATGGCCCGGCGGCAGCGGCGTTGTCTGTGCGTAACTCCCGACCAGAAAGCCGGAAGACACGACCAGGACGAGGAGAACGCCCAGCACCCAGAGGCCGGCTCTCCTCACGCCCGGCACCGAGCCTCGAGACTGTGGACGTCGCGATCGAGGCAGGTGCGATGGCACTGCACATGCGTCGGGGACTCGAAGGCAGTGCAACTCACCACGGCGATGAATCGCCGGAGACCGGGCGGTCCGTCCTCCTCGAACTGCACCTCGACCTCGCGCCCGGCCTGCTCGCACCAGAAACGGCGGCGCGCTGGGAAGCTGGTGACCAAGACGGCAAAGAAGAACAGGATCACGGCGCCGGCAACCCAGGCGAACAATGGCCACCAATATATACTCGCCGCACTCTCGGCCCACGCCTGGATATCCGCGCCGTCATATCCCATTGGCCAGTCCATGAGCCTCACCTCTTGCAACAGGTCGATGCAAACCGAATGCCGTGTGACCTGGGTGGAAAGCGATGGAAGCTCGTGACATTACTGGGTTTGCCGGCGAACGAAGCCCCGATAGCGGTGATGCCCTGACGCCACAGTGAGGCTGCCGCGCCTCAGCCTCCGGCGCCCGGACGGCGGCCAGGCTTGCCAGCCTGCTCCCGCGCCTCTCCCATGAGCTTGCGGACGCTCTCGGCGTCCGACCCATTGGGCACAACCTGCAGGAACGCCTCCGCGGCCTTGACAGCCGCGGGAAAATCCCGCTTGCCATAGAAGAGGTACTGCGTGCGGTCCCAGTGGGCGTGGATGTAGGAGGGATCGATGCGGAGCGCCTCCTCCACCTTCGCCAGAGCCTCGTCGACACGACCTTCCTGGTTGAGAACGGCTCCCAGGTGGGTGATCGCCTCCACGTTTCGGGCCTCCCGGGCGAGCACACGCCCGTAGACGCGGCGCGCCTCGTCGAGGTGACCCTGGTCCAGGGCGCCGTGCGCGAGCTGGAGCAGGCTCGGGATCGGCGTGTCCTCACGCGCGGCCGCCAGCCGGAGCGCCCCGAGCTCGATGTCGCTCATGAGCGCAGACGGACCGCTTCCGGATGGGGCCGGCGGAGCCGCGGCGGGCGCGCCGGCCCCCGGGCGCCCGCCGAGCCATCGAACGCCCAGCACGCCGGCGCCGACGCCGACAACGAGCAAGAGCAAGCCGAGCGCGACGATCGCCGGCGGACTCCAGAGCCACCCTGCCCGTCGCTCCGCCGGCACCGCCGGTTGCCCGGTCCGGCGCCCCTCGCCTTCGCGCTGGGCTCGGCGGAGACTCACGAAGAGCCGACCCCCCTCGCGCTCGTGCTCTGCCCGCCGCCGGCGGTGCTCATCGCCGTCGAGCCTCCCGGCCGCCAGGTCCGCGTCCAGGACCTCGATCGCCTCCGCGGTCGCTTCCAGGCCGCGCTTGATCTCCTTGATGCGACTCATCGCTCGCCCCGTGGTGACGCGAAGGCCATGCGAAACACGCTCGCCGCCGGAAGCCATCCGGCGGCGAGGAGATCGAGACCGCAGCTTCCGCTACTTGAAGTGGTAGCCGAGCGTCACGCCGAAGATGTGGGCCTCGTAGTTCTTCAGGTCGTTGCCGAGGTAGACGGCGGAGTTGCCCGGGACGAACGGATTGATGGTGTCCGTCCGCCAGTCGTGCTTGCGGAACGACTCGTAGGCGTAATTCAGGCTCGCGGTCCAGACCTGCCCGAAGTGGTACCTGAGGGAGGCCTCGAGCCGCAGGAGGCTGTCCTCGAAGGCCGGCCAGGGCCTGGCAACTTGGTTGGTGTTCGCGACCGCGTTGTAGACGGTGCTGCCGTTGGCGTTGGGGTTCCAGGTCTCGACGCGGCCCAGGGCATAGGAATAGTTGCCGGCGAACTTGAGATCGAGCTTGCCCGGGATCAGCCGAGCCGTCACGGAGGCGTGGTAGGTGTCGACGGTGTCGGTATTGTCCGAGATCCAGTCGAGGGCCGGATCGTCGGGGTTCCGGTTGCGAGAGCGCTGCTTCTGGAAGTTGGACTCGTGCATGTACCCGGCGGCGAAGGAGAGTCGCTCCACCGGGGTCCAGTTCACGTCCATCCCGGCCGACCAGCTGACCGCCTGCTGGAGGCCGAGCATGGCTCCATTCTGGCCAAGGCCGTTGGCGTCGTGCTTCAGGCCCGTCGCGATGTAGTTGTCGAACCGGTAGCTGGCCGACGGCGTGATTGTCAACGTCTCGGTCGGCGTGATCTGCATCATGAGGTCCACGCGCTGCCGGTCCCGGTCGCTCTCGTCGTACTTGCGCAGGAGGTATGACTGGCCCGGCTCCCCGGGGGCCGCGTTCTGCTCCACCGCGGCCAGGGCAAACGTCTTGTACTCGTCGATCCGACGGATGGAAGGCTGATACGTGGCCCGGATCATCAGCCAGTCGGCGGGCGTCACGTCCAGGGCGGCCTTGGCGAAGAACTCGTCGCTGACCCGCACCTCGCGAGTCTCGGGCCGGTCCCACCGCTCCCATCCCGTGCCCAGCGTGAGGGCCACGGGCCGCGCGATCTGCCAGCGGGCATCCAGGTCCGCGTTCTGGCGCATGTAGCTGAACCGCTGGGAGAAATGGGGCCCGCGCGCGATGGTGTTCTGATCGTTGATGTTGAAGTCGGAGAACCTCACGACATCGCTGTTGTCGATGAGGTCGTACAGGCGGTACTTGGCCCCGAAGGTGACGGGAATCGGCAGCGGCCGGCTCGTCGCGTTTAGGTTGAACAGGATGGTCTGGACGTTGCCGTGCAGGCTCTTCTGGGGCAGAGCCAGACTGGGGTTCGACAGGACCAGGCTGTTGGTGCTCGTCTGGGGCAGGAAGTCGTCGTTCTGGAGCCTCAGGCTATACGTGAAGTTGCTGCTGATGCGGGTGCGCATGGGCAGGTTCACCCCGCCCTGCAGGCTGAAGGTGTGGGCCATGTTGTTCGGCGGCAGCGAGACGGTGCCGAACTGCCCTGTGTTTCCCACCGCCGGGCACGGGGCAGCGGGGGCCGGTGCGGGATTGCAGGGGTTGTCGGCCCGTACGTAGGCGAGGTCGTTCACGAAGATCGACATCGTGTAGCCGGCCTGGAGCTGCCATCGCTCGGTGGCCCAGGTCCCGCGCAGCCGGAAATCGTGGATGGTGTGCTCGATGGGCTGCAGGACCTCGAAGGCACTGCCGCCGGGGCTGCCGAACGCCATGCCGAAGGGCCGCTCGCCGTCCTTGTGGATGCGCGTGTACTCGGCGAACAGGTCCGCGTTCTCGGACAAGCTGAGCTTGAGGAACGTGCGCGCCGTATCCCAGCGCACGCTGATCTCGTCGATGCTCCGCCCGTTGTTGTAATTGATGAGCGGGGGGCGCGGGTTCGGCAGCGCGAAGACCCCGCGACTGGTCTCGTTCATGAGCGTCCGGGCATTGGTCGAGAAGATGTGCCGCATCTGGTCCCACTCGAAGCCGGCCTCCCACCGACCCAGCCGCTCGAAGCTCAGGTGGTACTCCTGGTCCTGCAGCCCCCACTGCCGGCCGCCGATCACGCCCGAGTACTTCTCATCGGGCGTGAAGAATCGCAGCCACAGGCCCTGGAGGTAGAGCCCCTGGTTGATGTCTCGGTACTCCTCGAACTTGGCGCTCTCTTTCTGCGTCGGGCGCTCGCGGAAGAAGCGAACTCCGGCCTCCCCGTATCCCTCGAGCCTGAAGCCGCCGATCTCGATGGGAGGGGCCGTCTCGGTGGGAGCGGCCGTCTGGGCAGCGGCGGCTCCCGCGGCCGCGAGCACCAGCAGCCCCGCGAGAACGGATCGTACCGTTCGCGTCGTTCGCATGGCGGCCCCCTTACCGTGTGAAGGCGAAGCCGGCCGGGTGATTCGAGCCGTGGATGTTGACGTGACAGGTCAGGCACGATTGCCCCAGCACGAACTTCAGCGATGACGTGTCCCGGCCGTAGGGCCTCGTCGGGTGCGACGTCGGGACGTGACACTGCTGGCAGAGCCGCGGCTTGGCCGTCTTCAGCATGTTCTCGTGATTGGAGCCGTGGGGATCGTGGCAGTTGGCGCAGCTCTCGATCTGCGGCGGGTGATTCCACAGGAAGGGGCCACGCTTCTCGGCGTGGCACGTGAAGCAGGTATCGTTGAGCGACGGCTCCTTGAGGAGCGCCGGCGTCACCGTCCCGTGCGGGTTGTGGCACGAGGTGCAGGTCATCTTGCCCTCGCGGAGCGGCATGTGCGAGGTTCGCATCGTCTGGGCCCGCTTCTGGATGTGGCAGCTGCCGCAGGTCTCGATCACGGTCTCCTTGGCGAGCTGGTGGCGCGGGGAGACATTGTCCATGACCTTGTGGCAGCTCGTGCAGGCCACATCCCGCGACTCGTGCGCGCTCCCCTGCCAGAAGAGGCGGGCGCCCTTGGTGTGGCACGACAGGCACACCGCGTTCCGCTTCTCCACCGGCGTGGGGTCGTTCTTCGCGAAGGTGATCATGCCCCCCTTGCCCTTGCCGCCGCCCGCATCCACGTGGTCCTTGCCGGGCCCGTGGCAGCTCTCGCAGGCATTGGCTTCCTTCGCACTGCGCGGCTGCCTGAGGAAGAGACGCCCCATCCTGGTATGGGAGAACTTGTTGAACGCTTCCTCGTGGCAGCCCTTGCAGGTCTCCGCGCCAACGTAGTTGTCGCCGGGCGGCATCGCCGCCGTTGTGGCGGGCTGAGCGGGTTGCTGGGCCCGGGAAGAGAAGGGAAGGCCCAGGACGAAGCCGACGGACAGGACGACGGCGCCACCACCGATCACTCCGAGCAGCCGCCACAGCCTCCGGGTCATAGCATCGCTCCTATCGGTCCGGCGAAAGCAATCGGCGCCCGTCGCGACAACGCAGGGCGAAACAACCCGAATCGCGCCGGAGTCTAAGCCGATCCGCCCCACGGTGGCAATAGTCCGTTTGGACCATACTGCTCGACCGGGGCCCTCCTGCCCGGGCCGAGCTACTTCTGGCGGGCCTGGGCGGCGGCCGCGTCGGCTTTCGCCCGGACCCCCTCGAGGATCGACTCGGCGCCGGCCGGATTGTGGGCGCCGCGCGCCTTCTGCACCAGGGCTAGAGCCTCCCGGGCCTGCCGCACGAGCGCCTCGGCGTCGGGGACCCGGCGCCCGGCCCGCCGCTCGCGGGCCAGCGCGGTCTCCGCGGTCCGGAGCGCCTCCCGGGCCCCCGCCGCCTTCTTGTCGAGCCCGGTCGTCCACTCGCCCACGAAGCTGGTGTACGCGGCGTCGTGGCAGCCGACGCACTTCTGCCCCACCGCCTGACGCGAGTGCTTCTGCGACCAGTCGTGGCACCCGGTGCAGCCCACGGCCTCGGCCATGGCGTTGGCCTCGACCTTGACTCCCAGCGAGCTCACCTGCCCCCGGTAGAACGCGCTCTGGGCGCGGTGGCACGACTCGCAGCGCTCGTTCTGGGCGCTGTGGTGACAGCCGGAGCACGTGGCCGGCTTCGCGGTGACCGCCTTGTGCACCTCGGCCGAGTGGCAGGCGGTGCACACGGCGCCGAACTCGGTGACGTGCCGGATGTGAGGGATCCGCTGCTTGCCGTAGGTCACGATCTCCGACTGCCTCACCCCGGCGGTCGAGTGGCAGAGCACGGCACAGTAGCCACCCCGGACCAGGGCGTCGTCGCTCTTGAGGGGTGGCTTCCCCAGGAGCGGCAGCGCCTCATCGAGCCAGCCGTTGGAGAGCTTGAGCAGGTCCGCCGCGTAGAAGACGTTGTGGACTCCCTTGCCGAGCGCGACGAACTGCATGTTGTACTCGGCGTCGTTCGTCAGCCGCTGGGCGCGCGCCTGCTTCGGGGTCGGGCCGCCCGCCCCGGTCAGGGCGGCCCGCGCCGCGGACAGCTTCGGGGAGAGGATCTCGCGCATCTTGGCGAGGGTGTCCACCCACCGCTGGAGCATGCCGCGATACTTCTCGCCGTGGCAATTCACGCAGGCCTGCTCGGTGGGCCTGAAGGTCCGCCCGACGAGCGCCGCCGACCCCTGGTCCTCCTTGGGCACGATGTGGCAGGCGACGCACTGCACCCGCACCTGGAACATGTGGCTGGGGATCATGGGGGTGCCCCGCCCACCCATCCCGAGGTACATGCCGACCACGCCCTGGTGGTTGCCCTGGTGGCACTGACGGCAATCGAGCTCGCCGGTGTGCTGCGATGCCGGAGGCGCGGGCGGCGTGCCGGGCCCCTGCGCCCGTGCGGGGCCCGGCCCCGCGAGGGTGAGCCCCAGTAGTGCCAGAAGCAGCGCCGCCCGGATCATCGGCGTCCCGGCGTGGCCAGGAGCGCCCCGCGCTCGCCTTGCGCCGTTGGCGCGCCGACCGGCGGTGGCAGCCGGTGCTTGATCTCGGTGTGACACCGGGTGCAGGTGATGGTGCGCTCGGTGACGTGAACCGAGTGCAGCAGCGCCCGGTCGGTATACCGGTCGAGCTTCTCCTGCTGGTTGTGGCAGGTGAAACAACGCTCCCGCGGCACCTCCCCGCTTCCCTCGACCACGTTGAGGTGACACTTCTCGCACGACACGCCCCGCTGCACGATCTGGGCGTGGTTGAACCGGATCGAGCTCACGGCGATGTCCCCCTTGGGGAGCTCGTGGCAACCGGTGCAACCCGCGACCGGAGCGAGGTCCCGGCCGTCCTTCGTCCCCTTGAAGTGGCAGGTGAAACAGGTGGACGTCGTGACCTCGAAGTGCTTTCCCACGACGATCTGCGAATGACAGCTCGTGCAGCGCAACTGCCGGCCCATCATCGCCGATTGGAGGTGGGGGCGGTGATCGAAGCGCACGCCCCGCCCGAAGGTGAGCACGCCCCGGCTCTCGAGCTGGGCCCCGGAGTGACAGCCCGAGCGGAAGCAGCTGGCGTCTTCCACGACCGCAAACGGCTTCGAGTTGTAGGTCTGCGTCGCCCACTTGGCGACCTGGCTGATGGCCTGGAACTTCACCCAGAGCGTGTCGCGCAGACCGGGGGGATAGTGACACTGCACGCAGGCGACCTGGCTGTGCTTGGACACCTTCCAGGCCTCGACGTAGGGGCGCATGATGTGGCACGAGTTGCAGAACTGCGGGCTCGCGCTGACGTGCCAGAGGCTCGTCAGCACGCCGCCGCCGACGACCGCCGCGATCGCGAGGACGATCCAGACCGCGCGCCAGCGGTAGACCCGCCGGCGCGTGGCCGGGGACTCCTCGGGGTCGGTCACTTCCTGTGACACTTCTCGCAGTTGGCCTTGTCGGTCGCGGCGAAAACCACCTTCCCCTTGACCTCGGTCGTGCCGTTGTGGCAGGTCCCGCACAGCTGCCCGTTCTTCATCCTCTCCATCGTGAACGGCGCGTCCGCCCCCTTCTTCATCTTGAAGATCTTGACGTGGCACGCCGTGCACCCGCCGACCTTCTCCTTGTGCTCCTCGTGGCTGAAGGTCACCGGCCCGGGGCTGTCCTTGCCGGCTCTCGAACTTGAAGTCGGCGGGCGGCTTGACCTGCGCCGACGCGGTCCCTGACGAGACCGCCACGACGCCGAGCGTGGCCGCGATCACGAGCGCGAACATCCATGGTCGATAGGACATCGTAGGTTCCTCCTGGCTTCGTTGGTCACGGCGCCTTGGCGGTGCTCCGAAGGAGCCCGACCAGGTTCCCCATCTCCTCGCCCGTGAAGCGAGGGTATGACACCCCCATCCGCCGGGCCTCCTCGGCCATGCGAGGGGCGTGCTTCCAGACCGCGCCCGCCCACGGTCACGGCAGACTGGTAACCGGGATGGTACTGCGTCAGCTCCTCGGCGATCTTGCCGCCTTCACCTCGATAGCGATGGCACTTGAGACATCCTTTCCTGACGAGGAGGATGTGCCCCTGGGAGAGGTCGGGGGCCGGGTCCCGCGACGCATCCGCCTGGAGATACGCCATCAGATCGGCCATCTCCGCGGGACTGATCTCCGGCCACGCGATCCCCTCCCGCATCAAGGTCGTGAACATGGCGGGGGCGTGGTTCCAGAAGCGGCCCGCCAGCTCGTAGGCGCCCTGCGGCCGTCTCAGCTCCTCGATGGCCGGCCCCACGCTCGGCTGGCCCCGGGAAGCATGGCAGCGCACGCACTGCTTGGCCGCGAAGACCGCCTGCCCGCGCTCCGCGTCCCCGGGAGCCTCCGCCGCGGTCCCGATCCCCGCGCCGATCCCGGCGAGGACGAGCGCCGATCCCGAGCAGGAACGGACCCGGGCGCCGGTGGATCACTTGGTCGCGCTCGCCATGTAGCCGAGAACGGTGAACAGCACCATGTACAGGATGATCGCGATCCCGATCCAGGTGAACAGACGGCTCGGCTGGCCCCGCGCGGTCCGGCGGTCGAGGAGGGGGATGAGCAGGAGGAAGAGGCCGCCCAGTCCGAAGCCGAGAATGCCCACGATCTCCCCCTCGATGCCGAGGATGTGGCTCGGCAGGTACTTCAGCGTCTGGAACATGAACATGAAGTACCACTCGGGCTTGATCCCGGCCGGGGCGGGCAGGAACGGATCCGCCTTCCGGCCGAGCTCCGCCGGGAAGTACGCGGCGAGCGCGGCCAGGACCGCGAGCGCCGAGAGCCAGCCCACGATGTCGCGCAGCAGGAAGTTCGGGACGAACGGCATCACGCGCGCCGCCCCGCCCTTCCGCTCGACGCCGGGCGGCACGCTCATCCCGTGTCGCTGCACCAGGTACAGGTGCAGCCCCAGGAGGGCGACCGCGGTCGCGGGCAGGATCGCGACGTGGATCCCGTAGAAGCGCGTCAGCGTCGCCCCGGTCACCTCGTCGCCGCCGCGGAGCAGCCGGCCCGCGAACCCTCCGATCCCGGGAACGGCGCTCGTGATCTCGGTGCCCACCTTGGTCGCGAAGTACGCGAGCTCGTTCCACGGCAGCAGGTAGCCCGTGAACCCGAAGCCGAGGGCCAGGCCCAGCAGCGCCATGCCGGAGAACCACGTGATCTCCCGCGGCGGCCGGTACGCCTTGAGCAGCAGCACGCTGAAGAGATGCACGAAGAGGGTGAGGATCATGAGGTTGGCCGCCCAGGAGTGGATCGAGCGGATGAGCCAGCCGAACTGGACCTCGGCCATCAGGAACTGGATCGACTCGAAGGCCTCCTCCGCGCTCGGGCGGTAGTAGAGCAGCAGCAGGATGCCGGTCGACACCTGGATGATGAAGAGGAAGAGGGTCATGCCGCCCAGGTAGTACCAGATGCTGTGCCGATGGACCGGGATCTCCTTCTTCCGGGCGAGCTTCTCCAGGTCCTTGAGCCCGACCCGCTGGTCGAGCCACATCCAGAGCCTGCCGTGTCGCGGCTCGCCGGCCTCCATCGTCACGCGCTCTTGCTGACCACGATCTGGGTCCCCCGGACATTGACCACGAACGTGTCCAGCGGCCGGGGCGGCGGGCCCGCGACATTCTTGCCGTTCAGGTCGTAGTGGCCGTTGTGGCAGGCGCACCAGATCTCGCTGAGATCCGACCGGTACTGCACGGTGCAGTTGAGATGGGTGCAGACGGCGGAGAATGCCCGGAGATCACCGGCCGAGGTCCGGATCAGGATCGCCGGGGCGGCTTCCGAACTTGAAGATCTGTCCCGTATTGGGCTTCACGTCGTCGGGCTTGATGGGCAGCGTCACGGTGCCCGCGGTGGACTCCCCGACCGTGGGCGGCACCAGGTAGCTGGCCACCGGATAGAAGACGGAGAGGACGAACGCCACCGCACTGGTCCCGAGGAACCAGTTGATGAATCCCCGGCGGCTCTCGTCGGGCTCCAGCACGTGCTCAGTCATGGGAAGCCTCCCTGGGGCGATCGAGCTGCCGGATCTTCACCACCAGGCCCGCGATCAGGGCGAAGATCACGACCAGCGACACCGCGAGCCCCTTGCGCCGGAACCCGAGCTCTTCCAGCGCGCGCAGCCCGCGGGCGTGGGCCTTGGCGCTCACCGCAAGCCCGGGCTCGACCGCCTGCTTCACCGCGTCGACCTTGAAGGCGTGGACGGCCGCGCGCGCCTTGATCAGGTCGTCCCGGGCTCCGTTCAGATCGAACTGGGCCTGGCTGACCTCCATGCCCGCCCGCTCGGCCCGCAGCAGGAGGGCGTCGGCCTTCTCCAGCTCGGTCCGGAGCGAACTGATCCGCGCCTGCATCTCGACGGCACTCTTGCCCCCCTTGTCGTCGGGACCGTGGCAGGTGCCGCAGACCGCCTTGTCTCCGAGCCCCAGCATGAAGTCGCCGGGCGCGCGGATCGCGTGGTTCTCGTGGCACGTCGCGCAGCCCGGTGTCCCCATCTCGGTGAACGCCTTGGCGTGGACGCTCGACTTGAACAGGTCGGCCTGCACGGCTGTGGCATTGCCCGCACACGTTGCCCACCCAGTTCACCCCGGGTGGCACGGCGCCGTGATTGCCGTGGCAGCTGTTGCACGTGGGCGCGGAGAGGTCGCCCTTGGCCGTCATCGCGGCCCAGTGGACGCTGCTCTTGTACTTCTCGAGCTGATCGGTCGGGATCTTGTAGCTCGCCATGTACTTCGCGTCGGCGTGGCAGCGGGCGCAGGTGTCGGCGACGCGGACCGGATGAACGCTCGACTTCGGATCGGACCGCGGTCGAATCGCATGGGGCGGGTGGCAGCTCGCGCAGGTCGCCACCTTCGGATCGCCCAGCTCTCTGAGCCGCCGGCCGTGGACCGAGGTCGCGTATTCGGCCACCTGGTCCACGCGCAGCGAGGGATTGTAGCGCTTCATGAAGCCGGCGTCGGAGTGGCACCGGCCGCAGACCTGGGTCATCTGCGGGCGCGAGATCTTGCCGATGAAGCCCTTGCGGGGATCCATGGCCTCCATGCCGGTCGCCCGGCTGTCACCGCCGTGGCAGTCCACGCAGCCGAAGCCTTTCGCCTTGTGGATGTCCCCGTCGAAATTCCTGGCGGGAGCGGCCAGCCGCTCGTCCCCGGTCTCGAGGTGACAGGCGGCGCACGCGTCCGCGCGCCTGGGCCCCCACCTGGGAAGGCCACAGCACGACCGCAAGGAGCAGCGCTCCCGCGAGACCGAGTCCGGTCATCTCACGGATCAGCGGGCTTTTTGCGACTGGCTGACGGACTGGAGCATCGCGAGGAGGTCGGCCATCTCTCGAGATGCGAAGACCGGCCAGTCCAGCTTCTTCCCGGCAACGGTGGGCGTCACCAGCGCGTGGTTCCACAGGGCGGCCAGCGCCGCGGCCGGTGAGTCCAGCCCTTTCACCTTCGTCAAGTCACTGGCGGGCTTGCCGCGCTCGCCGCGAAGCACGTGGCAGTTCAAGCAGCCCTTCTGGCTCGCCACGCTGTATCCCTGCTGCACGTTGCCGCTCGCGAAGTAGCGGACCGAATACAGGTAGGCGACGATGTCGGCCATCTGCTCGGGGGCCAGCTGGGGGACGCTGATTCCCTTGGATTGCATGACCGCGGCCATGGCGGGCGCCTTGTTCCAGATCGTCGCCGCGAACTCCATCGGGCTCTCCCGTAGACCGCGCTCGACCAGATCCGGTCCCACGCGGCCACCCGCACCACCCACCGCGTGGCACTCGATGCAGCGCTTCTCCGCGAAGAGCTGCCGCCCGGACTCGGGCCGCCCCGGCAGCACGTAGAGCGGCCCTTCCTCGGGCCCCCCGGTGGCGGGGGCCAGATATGCGCTGAGATCGCGCAGCTCCTTCGCCGTGAAGGTGGGGCGGTCGATCCCCCGCTCCTTCATCTTCTCCGCCATCTGGGGCCCGTGGTTCCACATCGCCGACGCCACGAAGATGGGTGAGCCGAATTGCCGGAGGTGATCCAGGTTCGGCCCCACCACCCCGCCCGTGCCGCGCACGGTATGGCAGGTGATGCAGTGCTTCTCGGAGAAGACGCGCTTCCCGGCGTCGGCATTACCCGGGGCGTCGAAGTAGTTCAACGTGTAGAGGAAGCCGACCAGGTCGCCGGCCTCCTTGGAGTCGAGCTGCGGCCGGGCAATGCCGAGCTGCTTCATCCGGTCCGTCATGCGCGGAAGGTGGTTCCACATCGCGGTCGCCAGATCGACGAACGAGCGCGGCCTCATCGTGCGGGCGAGATCGGGCGCCACCTTGCCGCCGACCCCGTTCACCGAGTGGCACTTGACGCAACCCTTTGAGCCGAACACCTGCGACCCCGCGAGCGGGTCCTGGCTCGGGCTCATCACAGGCTGGGCCGAGACCGCGCCGAGCGGTGCGACGAGTACGGCGACAGTGAGGACGATCCACCTCACACTTCGCATCATTGGCGACCCTTTCGGTTCCCATTGGGATTGGGACAATGGCCGTCAATACCATCGGCGATTCCCGATGTTAGTCCACGGCCCCGACAGGGAACAATGGCGCAAATATACTACTTGGCGTGTGCCCCTCCGCGTTTCTTCACGTCTCTCGATCAACCACCCGAGCGGGTCGCGAAGACGCCCACGGTGCGCCCCCTATCGAACATGAAGACGCGGTACAGGCTCCGGCCGGTGAGCCCGGCACCTCCATGCCTGGGGAGCCGGCCGGCATCCCCGGCACGGCCAGGCCGAGGACCTTCGGGCGCTCGCGGAGAAGCCGGCTGATCACATCAGCGGGGACGTGGCCCTCGATCGCGTACCCCTCGATCACTGCCGTATGACAGGACCTCGAGATCGGCCGGCACGCGATACCGGCTCTTGATCGGCCGGAGGTCGGCCCGGTTCTCCACCGCCACGGCGAACCCCGATCGCTGTAGGTGCCCCACCCACTCGTTGCAGCACCCTCAGGTCGGCTCCTTGTAGACCGTGATCTTCCCGGCATGGCCCGGCCTGCGCGCCGGCGCGGCGGCCCATCGCGAGGGTGACCGCGAACGCCGCCGCCCTCCACCATGAATCTGAGCCGTGACCTGTCGACATTCATTGAGTCTTCCCCCTTGCGCGCGCTCATGGTCTTCATCCTCCTCCTGTTCGCGTGAGATCCCACGTCGCCGGGGCGGCTCAGCGCTTCCGCGCGGCCTGG
>CAVVEU010000041.1:0-3990 GCA_963747235.1 uncultured Candidatus Rokubacteria bacterium | reverse complement strand
ACCCAGATCGGACCATCGCGATCACCAGGATCGGTCGATCGTGATCACCGAGATCGGCATCGTGATCACGAGGATCGGACCATCGTGATCACCCCTCGGCCGGTCCTCGGTAGGGCATCCTCTCTCGGGAGGATGGCCGGAGTGCAGTAGCGGCGCTGGACGGTCGACGGGGTCATTCGTCCCGGAAAGGGGCCTATGGCCACCGAGCGACTATCCATGCGTCAGATCCGAGAGATCCTGCGACAGAAGTGGAGCCTTGGGCAGAGCCACCGCGCGGTGGCCGAGAGCCTGAGGATCAGTAACGGCACCGTCGGCACCACGGTGCTGCGGGCCCGGGCGGCGGGGCTCGACTGGGCCCAGGTCGAGCGCCTGACCGACGAGGTCCTCGAGGCCCGCGTGTACGGGCCGCCGACGCCGCCCACCCACCACCGGGTCGTCCCCGATTGCGCCTACCTGCACGTCGAGCGGCGCAAGCCCGGCGTCACCCTGGAGCTGCTGCACGTCGAGTACCTCGAGCAGCACCCCGACGGCTATCGCTATACCCAGTTCTGCGAGTTCTACCGCCGCTGGTGCAAACGACGCGGGTACTCCATGCGCCAGGTCCATCAGGGCGGCGAGAAGTGCTTCGTCGACTACGCCGGCACGCAGCCCGCCATCATCGACGCGGCGACGGGCGAGGTGATCCCGGTCCAGTTGTTCGTCGCCGTCCTCGGCGCCTCGAACTACACCTACGCCGAAGCCACCCGCACGCAGCAAGTCCCCGACTGGATCGCGAGCCATCAGCGGGCCTTCCAGTATTTTGGGGGCGTCACCACCGCCCTGGTCCCCGATCAGTTGAAAAGCGGCGTCGTCGTCCCGTGCCGCTACGAGCCGGGGCTGCAGAAGACGTACGAGGAGTTCGCGCGGTTCGCCGGCACCGTCGTCCTCCCGGCCCGGCCCGGAA
The DNA here is from genome assembly GCA_963747235.1 of uncultured Candidatus Rokubacteria bacterium. Taxonomy (GTDB): domain Bacteria; phylum Methylomirabilota; class Methylomirabilia; order Rokubacteriales; family CSP1-6; genus CAMLFJ01. The sequence goes on along the minus strand of CAVVEU010000041.1, from coordinate 3,047 downwards.
AACCCCGGGATAAAGCCAAGGTCGAAGCGGGGGTGCTCGTCGTCACCCGGTGGATCCTGGCGCGGCTGCGCCACGAGCGGTTCTTCTCCCTCGCCGCGCTCAACGCCCGCATCGCCGAGCTGCTCGAGGTCCTGAACACGCGCCCGATGCGCCTGTACCGCGCCAGCCGCCGGGAGCTCTTCGAGCGCCTGGATCGCCCCGCCCTCCGGCCCCTGCCCACCGAGGCCTTCATCGTGGGCGAATGGCACTACGACGCCCGCGTGAACATCGACTACCATGTCGAGCTCCACGGGCACTACTACTCCGTCCCCCACCCCCTCAGCCACGAGCTCGTCGATGCCCGCCTGACCGTGACGACCGTCGAGCTCTTCCATCGCGGGCAGCGGGTCGCGGCCCATGTCCGCAGCCATCTCCGCGGCCGGCACACCACCGACCCCGCCCACATGCCGAAGGCGCATCAGCACCATCTGGAGTGGTCCCCGTCGCGCTTCATCACCTGGGCCGGCACCATCGGCCCACAGACCGCCGCCCTCGTCGAAGCCATCCTCGCCGACCGGCCGCACCCCGAGCAGGGCTACCGCTCGTGCCTCGGGCATCTTGCGGCTCGCCAAACGCGACGGCCACCCCCGCCTCGAGGCCGCGTGTGCCCGCGCCGTCGCCGTCGGCGCGCGCTCCTACCGGCATGTCGACTCCATCCTCAAACATGGGCTGGACCGGCTCGGGCTGCCGGCCGCCCCGCCGCCGCTCACGCTGCAGCCGCACCCACGAACACCTGCGCGGGCCGGAGTACTACCACGCCCCGACCGCGTCCGCCGCGGGCGACCCGGCCCGGGACGGGGATAGGCCCGCATGAGCCAGGCGCACGTCTGGGCCTGCGGACGGTGTGGCGCGCGCGTGGGGGCGACGGTGGGCGCGATCGCGCGCGCGTTCAAGGCGCACCTGTTCACGTGTCCGGCGCTCACGCGCCGGCGAACGAGTCCGGCCGCGCCGCCCCGCGCCCGGGCCCCCCGCCCGCGGCGCGCCGGGCGCGTCGGCGCGGGGGCCCCACCTGAACCGTCGTCGTGAAAGGAAAGGAGGAGCACCATGCTCAACGCCCCAACGCTCGAACAACTCCACGCCCTCAAGCTGGGCGCGATGGCCGCGGCCTGGACCGCGCAACAGCAGCAGGCCGACATGACGGCCCTCGCCTTCGATGAACGCTTCGCGCTGCTCGTCGAGGCAGAATGGCGCGCGCGGGAGAACAAGCGCCTCACCCGCGCCCTGCAGGAGGCCAAGCTCAAGCTCTCCCAGGCGTGCCTCGAGGCGATCGACTATCCCGCGCGGCGCGAGCTCGACAAAGCCGTCATCCGGCAACTCGCCACCTGCCGCTGGGTCCAGGAACACCAAGGGGTCCTCATCACCGGCATGACCGGCACGGGGAAGAGCTTCCTCGCGTGCGCCCTGGCCCACCAGGCGTGCCGCAAAGGGTACCGCGCCCTCTATCGCCGGGCCTCGCGCCTCTACCACGAGCTGACCCTCGCCCACGCCGACGGCAGCTACATCCGCCTCCTCGCCAAGCTCGCCCGCGCCGACGTGTTGCTCATCGATGACTTCGCCCTCGCCCCGCTCCAGGATCAGGAGCGGCGCGATCTGCTCGAGATCCTCGAGGATCGCTATGGCACCCGATCGACCATCATCACGAGCCAACTGCCCCCGACCCAGTACCACGACTACATCGGCGAGCCGACCCTCGCCGATTCCATCTGTGACCGCCTCTTGCACAACACCCACCGCATTGTGCTAAAAGGACCTTCACGACGAAAGGAGGACAAGCTCGACACCTAAACCGCCCGCCGGCCAGCGTCGCTTCGCTCCGATCATGATCCTCCGATCGCGGTGATCACGATGCTCCGATCGGACTGATCACGATGACCGAAATGCGCAGTTCAGCTCGTTCGGCCGGAGCAGCGGGCGCTGGCTGACCATCCCGCGCCGATCCGGACGCCGGCCTGGACGAGGTGCTGCGCGACCTCTCGCCCGCTTCGCCCGGCTGTACGCGAAGACCGGGGTCGGCCTGGTCGATCCGCCGAAGAGCTTGGCGCGCTGTCGCTCCAGACGCTGGTACTGATCTGGAGCGAGCGCCGAGCCACGGAACAGCTTGATCAACATCGATCGGTGGTTCGTGGGCTGAGCCTGGATGCCCTGTCTGGATGTCATGGGTCGACCAGGTCGTGCTGGCCGCTGAGCGGGAAGATCGCCAGGCCTTCTTCGCGGCCGTCGTGGCGCAGGCGCAGGCCGGAGCCGCTCTCGCCGAGCATCGACCGTGGACGGGAACACTGATCGAGGCCTGGGCCGGGGCTCAAAAGCTTCGACGCGGCGCGACGCGGCGCCCCTGGCGCCCGAGGAACCGGGCAATCCCACGGTGGAACTTCCATGGCGAGCGGCGCTCGACGCGACCGATGTCTCGACGACTGATCCGGAGGCGTGCGACGTGAAGGTCGGGCCGGGAAGCCAAGCTCAGCCACCATGGGCATGTTCATGGAAGCATGCATGGCTGCTGTTGGGGCCGCGTGACGCCGGCCACGGTGGCCGAGCGCGAGGCGCGGGGACGTTGGCCGCCGTCGCGGCGGGTGACCTGGGGGCCGACAAGGGCAACGACACCCGCGACTTCGTCGCCGAGCTCGCGCTCGGGGCGACTCGCTGACATCGTCCGAGAAGACCGCGGACTGGTGAGTGTGATTTGAATGGCTGAACTACGTGGTACGCCGACGCGGTCAGCGAGCAGAAGCGGGTCACCGTGGAGGAAGCATCCTTCGGGCTGCGAAGATGTATCGCGCTCTTGCGGGAAGACCTGGCATCGGGGCGCGGCGCCGAACGGGTGGATGTTCACCTTGCGGTAGCCGAGGGTAACCCCTGGCGCGGATCGTAACCGGCCCTCTGGCTCGCGGCCCGCACATGACCACCGGGGACGGGCCGTCGGCCCCATCGAGCGGATGGCTCCCAGGACAGCCCCCTGTCGAGCTCGTTCAGCGTGCTGGATTGAATCAATGGTCCATCTCGATTTCGCA
>CAVVEU010000040.1:0-622453 GCA_963747235.1 uncultured Candidatus Rokubacteria bacterium | reverse complement strand
CTTGGTCAACCAGTTCCCAGAGCGGCAGAGGAGCCGGCCATGGCGAAACCGATCATCTCCGCCGACTCGCACATCACCGAGCCGCCGGACACCTACACTGCCCGGATCGAGTCGCGCTTCAGGGACCGCGCGCCGCACGTCGTCCGGGATCCGAAGCGCGGGGATCTCTTCGTCATCGAGGGCATCGACAAGCCGATCCCGATGGGCCTGGTCGCCGCCGCCGGCAAGCCGGCGGAGGAGCTGGCGATGTTCGGCGCGCGCTTCGAGGATATGCACCGCGGCGGCTGGGACCCGGAGGCGCGCCTCGCGGACCAGGAGCGCGACGGCGTCGCCGCCGAGGTGCTCTACCCGACGGTCGGCATGATGCTCTGCAACCATCCCGGACGTCGATTTCAAGCAGGCGTGCTTCGACGCCTACAACCTGTGGATCGCCGAGTACTGCGCCACCCATCCCGACCGGCTCATCGGGGTGGGCCAGACGGCGATACGCTCGGTCGCCGACGGCATCCGCGACCTCGAGCGGATCAAGGCCCTCGGCCTCCGGGGCGTCATGATGCCCGGCAACCCCGGCGTCGCCGACTACGACGACCCCATGTACGACCCGCTGTGGGAGGCGGCGGTGGACCTCGGCCTGCCCCTGAGCTTCCACATCCTCACGAGCCAGCAGGACACGTTCCGGGTGCGGGGGCCGAAGATCAACGCGTTCATGTCGATCATCCGCGGCTGCCAGGACATCATCGGCATGTTCATCTTCAGCGGCGTGTTCGAGCGCGAGCCGCGACTTCGGCTGGTGTGCGTCGAGGCCGACGCGGGCTGGGTGCCCCACTTCATGTACCGCATGGACCACGCGTGGGAGCGCCACCGCTACTGGCTGACCGGCGGGCCGCTCACCAGACTGCCGAGCGAGTACTTCCGCGAGCACATCTACGCCACGTTCCAGGACGACTGGGTGGCGTTCCAGGTGAAGGACCTCTGCAACATCCGCCGGCTGATGTGGGCGAACGACTTCCCGCACAGCGATTCCACGTGGCCGAATTCGCAGGCGGTGCTGGCGAAGCAGGCCGCGCACCTGACCGAGGAGGAGCGCGACCTCATTCTCCACGACAACGTGGCCGAGCTCTACGGGCTCGACGCCGCGCCGACGACCGGAGGCGCATCGTGAAGGTCGGCGTCGCTCTCAACATGCTCCAGAAGCCCGGCCTCTCCGACGCGGCCGTGTTCGCCGAGCACATGGCGCTGGGCGACCTCGTCGAGCCGCTGGGCTTCGACTCGCTCTTCGCCCTCGAGCACCACTTCACCGGCTATGCCATGTCGCCGTCCCCCACGCAGCTGCTCAGCTACTACGCCGGACGCACGAAGCGCATCACGCTCGGCACCGCGGTCATCGTGCTGCCGTGGCACGATCCGATCCGCGTGGCCGAGCAGATCGCGCTGCTCGACGTGATGTCGGGCGGCCGCTGTCTGTTCGGCTTCGGGCGCGGCGCGGCGAGTGTCGAGTACGCCGGCTTCCGCATCCCGATGGAGGAGGCGAGGCCGCGGTTCGTGGAGGCGGCGAAGATCATCGTCGCCGCGCTCAGCAACGAGTCGTTCGAGTGGGACGGCGAGTTCTTCAAGATCCCGCGCACGTCGATCCGTCCGCGCCCGATCTCGCATCCCGAGCGGCGCTTCTACGCGTCGTCCGTGAGCCCGGAGTCCGCCGAGATCATGGCCAAGCTCGGCTTCGGCGTCCTGGTCATCATGCAGAACGAGTGGCCGAAGGCGGCCCAGGACATCCAGCGGTACCAGGAGCTGTCGCTGAGCGTCGGCCACGCCCCGCGCCCTCCGATCATCCTCACCAACGTCTCGGTGGCGGAGAGCCGAGCGGAGGCGCGGGAGCGCGCGGAGCGCTACCTCGCGCGCAAGTGGGACTCGATCGACACGCACTACCATTTCTCGGACGGTCACCTCGCGAACGTGAAGGGGTACGAGTTCTACGGCGGGATGGCGAAGACGTACTCGAAGATGAAGGACGAGGGCTACCGGAAGAAGGCGACGGAGTTCTACGTGAAGATCCAGGTGACGGGCACGCCGGACGACTGCATCCAGCAGGTCGCCGAGCTGCGACGGCTGACCGGCCTCGACCATCTCGTGACCGAGTTCGGCTTCGGCGGCATGCCGCACGAGGAGGCCGAGCTCAGCATGCGCCTCTTCGCGGATCGCGTGGTGCCCGTCCTGCAGCGGGACGCGGCGTTCACGCGCGCGGAGGGCCCGGTCGACGCCGGCGAGGTGTCGTCGGGGCCGGGCGTGTTCGCGCCCGCGTAGCACTGACCTGAGAGCCGAGAGGGCTGACATGACCTACGACCTCGTGATCCGCGGCGGCACCGTGGTGGACGGCTCCGGGCTTCCGCGCTACCGCGCCGACGTCGGCATCCGGGGCGACCGCATCGCGCGCATCGGCACGATCCACGCGCGCGGCCGCGAGGAGGTCGACGCGCGGCATCGGGTCGTCGCCCCCGGCTTCATCGACGGCCACACCCACATGGACGCGCAGGTGGCGTGGGATCCCCTCGGGACGTGCTCGTGCTGGCACGGAGTGACCAGCGTCGTCATGGGCAACTGCGGCTTCACCCTGGCGCCCTGCCGGCCCGACGAGCGGCACCTCGTCGTCCGCAACCTCGAGCGCGCCGAGGACATCCCGGCCGAGGCGATGCAGGCGGGGATCGACTGGACGTGGGAGACGTACGCCGAGTACCTCGAGGCCGTCGCGCGCTGGCCGAAGGGCATCAACTACGCGGGCTACGTCGGGCACTCGGCGCTGCGCACCTACGCCATGGGCGAGCGCGCGTTCTCCGAGCCCGCCACCGCGGAGGACCTGGCGGTGATGAAGCGCGAGCTAGCGGACGCGCTGGCCGCGGGGGCGATGGGGTTCACGACGTCGCGGACCCGCAACCACGAGACGGCGGACCGGCGGCCGGTGGCCAGCCGCGTCGCCGGGTGGGGCGAGGTGCGCGAGCTGGTGCAGGTGATGGGCGACCTCGGCGCCGGGATCTTCGAGATCGCGGGCGAGGACACGGGCCGCGATCCCGACCGCCAGCGCGACTACCTGGAACGGCTGCGCGACCTGGCGGTGGAGACCGGGGTGCCGGTCACGTGGGGCATGTTCAGCTCCCGCTTCCGGCCGGACGCCTGGCGCGCCTACTTCGCCATGCTCGACGAGACCGCGCGCGCCGGGGGGCGCATGTTCGCCCAGGTGCACAGCCGGGCGCTCGCGCTCGTGCTGTCGTTCGAGACCAGGCTGCCGTTCGATCAGCTGCCCGAGTGGCGCGAGGTGCGGCGGCGCCCGCTCGAGGAGCAGCGCGCGCTCCTGCGCGACGCCGACCTGCGCCGGCGGCTGGTGAAGGCGGCCGCCGAAGGGGAGTACGGGCGCGTCGTCGGCGCCGAGGCCCGGAAACCGGACTACGACTGGACGATGCTCATGGAGGATCCGTGCGGACCGCACCGGTCGATCGCCGAGATCGCGCGCGAGCGCGGCGTCGATCCGGTGGAGGCCCTGATCCAGGTCGCGCTGGAGCGCGATCTGAAGGCATTCTTCGTCCAGCCGCTGTTCAACGAGAACCAGGACGACGTGCTCGAGATGATGAAGCACCCGCGCTCGGTGGTGACGTTCTCCGACTCCGGCGCGCACGTCTCCCAGATCATGGACTCGTCGCTGCAGACGCAGGTGCTCGCCTACTGGGTGCGCCGGCGCCAGGCCCTCACGCTCGAGGAAGGGGTGCGGATGCTGAGCCTCGAGCCGGCGTCGGCCTGGGGCCTCCACGACCGCGGGCTGCTTCGCGAGGGGCTCGCCGCCGATGTGATCGTCTTCGATCCCGACCGCGTGGCGCCCGACATGCCCGAGGTGGTGAACGACCTGCCCGCGGGCGCCCGGCGTCTGCGTCAGAAGGCCACCGGCTTCCACGCCTCGATCGTGAACGGCCAGGTGGTGCTGCTCGACGGGGAGCATACCGGCGCGCATCCCGGCCGCGTCCTCCGCGGGCCGCTGTTCGCGGGACCGGCGTAGCCAGGGCCGGCGCTTGCGAGACTAGACCGGTATCCCCTCGATGAGGTGATGCCCCATCGCCTCGGGCAGGGGACCCAGGGAGATGGCCTGGGCGAGCCGGAACCCGCCGCGGGCCAGGAGGCTCGCATACTCGTCCGTCGTGCGCTCGCGCCCCCCGACGTTGACGAGCATCTCGAGGTCGGAGAGGAGAACCGGGAGCGCCTCGTGGGGATCCGTGGGGACGTATCGCTCCACGAGGAGGACCCGGGCCCCGGCCGTCATCGCGCGGCGGCAGCTCGCGAGGATGGCCACCGCCTGATCGTCCGCAAAGCCCGGGATGATGCCGCGCAGGATGTAGGCGTCGCCGCCGGCGGGCACCGCGTCGAAGAAGCTGCCGCCGACGAGCTCGCAGCGGTCGCCGACGCCCGCCTCCTCCAGGATCGGCCGGGCGTCCTCGAGGACGTGAGGCCTCTCGAAGAGGACGCCGCGCAGTCGAGGGTTCCGCTCGAGGATCGCCGCGAGCAGCCGGCCGCGTCCGCCCCCGACATCGACCACCAGGCTCATGCGGGAGAAGTCGTACGCCGCGGCGACGAGGCGCGCGTGGGCGGGGGAGTTGCCGCTCATGGCCGCGTTGAACAGGCTCGCCACCTCGGGGTGTCCGGCGAGGTAGTCGTAGAGCCCCGCTCCGTGGGCGTGGTGGAACGCGGTCTCCCCGGTCCGCACGGTGTGCAGTAGGTGGCCCCACGGCCGCCAGTGCGATTCGTCGAGCAACAACAGAATTGCCGGCCGCATGGAGCCTGGGACGCCGGTACGCAACGCGGCGGCGACGGGAGTCAGGGCGAAGCGGTCCGGCCCGACTTTGTCCAGCACTCCGACCCCGGCCAGGAAGGTCAAGACTCGGTGGAGACTCGGCGGATGGGACCCCGCCGCACGCGCCAGTTCGGCGATGTCTCGAGGCCCGTCGGCCAGCAGGTCGGGAATGCCGAGCCGGGTCGCGACGTAGATCGCCTGGGAGATTCGATAGCCGCGAACGAGGGCCAGCAGCTGCTCTCGCGGCTCGTCCATGAATTGCCCAGTACGACTCCGGGCGTTGCCTACTTGATGAAGGTCAGCCGGCAGGGGCGGACGTTGTCGGTGCGATTGCCGACCCCGCGCGCGTCCTCGAAGACGGCGTCGACCCGATAGGCGAAGGCGGTGCCCTGGCTCAACCGGTTGGCGGTGTTCTTCGGATCGCCCACCATTCCACGGGCGTCGATGCTGGCCTTGCCGTCCGGCTGGATCTTTCCGCTGAGGGTGAGGGAGCCGGGCTGCCCGGCCTGGCCCGCCTGCGCGGCCAGCGCTCCGTCTTTCACCTGGGCGAGGACCTGTCTCGTATAGCCGGACGCGCTCCCGTGGGCCGGGCATTCCACGGTGACGTTCCACGCGCCGTCGAAGCGCGCGAGCGCCGGCGGTCGGGCGGGCTGGCTCACGCTGGCCAGCCGCTGGCGGGCGAGCGCGGCGAACGTTCCCTGCGGATACTGCCGGAGATACGCCTCGAACGCCGCCGGGTCGGAGCCGTCCTTGATCGACATCCAGAACAGGCCCTCGCGATCGGGCGCGGCCGCCGGCGTGGACACGGCCGCCGTCGTGACGTTGACGGTCACGTTGACGACGAGGTCCCCGGTGAGGGAGGAGGATTCCCACGGCGTCTGGGCGCCCTTCGACCGGCGCGCGACGTTGATCCGCACGCGCTTGAACACCTCCTCGATCTTGAGGCCGGGCTCGCGCAGCGCCTCCAGCAGCTCCTCGGTGTAGAGCCCGTTCTTGCCGTCCCCGTCCGCCGCCACCGACCCCGGCGCGGTCGCGTAGGCCACCAGGGTTCCCCGGGCCGCGTCGACCGCGGCGAGGCCCCGGGACGCGCCCCGCATCCGGCGCTCGAAGGGGTTGTTGCGGCAGGCATCGAGGATCACGATGTTGACCCGGTTCTTCGCCTCGGCCATCTGCTCGAGCAGCAGCTCCACGTCGACGGCGGCGACGCGGGTGGATGCCTCGTCCTCGATCTCGGCGTCGACCGGCACCAGGTAGTTGCGCCCGCGGACCTGCAGCCCGTGGCCCGCGTAGTAGAAGGCGCCGACGCCGCCCTCGGCGAGGCGCCGCCCGAAATCGATGATCGCCGCCTCCATCGTGCGCTTGGTGGCGTTCTCGTGGGCGAGGACGGTGAAGCCGAGGTCCTTGAACTTCTGCGCCATCGCCCGCACGTCGTTCACCGGGTTGCGCAGGGGCGACTCGCGGTAGGCGCTGTTGCCGATCAGCAGGGCGAGCCGGGGCTCCTCGCGCGGCGCCTGGGCTCCGACCGACGACACCGAGGCGAGGATCCACAGGCCGGTCGCGGAGGCCATCCCGAGCAGTCGCCACACGCTCACATTCGGCATCCGGTCCCCCTGGCCCAAGATGAAGATCGCCAGGAAGACCATATCACCGCCTGGTGACCGGTCAAGCCTCGCGCGGACGAAGAAGATTGCTGCGCAGGTTCCGGCTCCGCGGTAGGATTCGGGCGCGACGCCCTCGAACAGGCACGAGAGGAGACCGAGCATGCACAGGCCCGTGCGGTTTGCCGATGACATCGAGCCGGTGGTGCAGTTCATCGAGGAGACCGACCCCCGGCTGATCCTCGAAGCCACCCTGAGCAAGCTGCGCGACGGCATGTCGGTCAAGAAGCTCCTGACCGCGTCGGCGCTCGCGGTCACTCGTTCCTCGGACCTGCCGCCCGGCCATCACGGTGGGCCACTGCACCCGCTCGTCGGGCTTCATGCCCTCCATCACACCGTGGAGCGGGTGTCGGGGGAGCAGCGGTTCCTGCCGATCCTCCAGCACGTCGCGCTGTCGAACAAGCACATCAATCACCCCGGCATGGGTCCCTATATCCTGGCGGATGCCGAGCCGGTGGACTCGGGCGGCGTCGAAGGCACGAAGAAGGCGTTCTTCGCCGCGGTGGATCGCGGCGTGTATCACGCCGCGGATCACGCCTTCCTCTGGCTCTGGGACAATATGCCCCACGCCGAGGCGCTCGATCTGCTGCTGACGGTGGCGATCCCGAAGAACGTGCTCGACGATCACTACTTCATCTTCCCCATGTTCACGTGGCGCGCGCTGGACTGGCTGGGACGCGAGTACACGCCGTTCCTGATGCGCCCCGCGGTCCGGTACGTCAGCCGGTTCCCCACGCCGCCCCCGCTGCCGGACATCGAGCCGTTGCTCGACGAGTACGAGCTCCTGAAGCGCCCGCTGGGATTCCACACCAGCCCGGATGAGACCCCGGCGATCGGTCTCCTAGGCGAGGCGATCACCGAGTGCGATGCCTATCCGGAGATCCCGAGGATGCTCGCGAAGGCCCTCGCGGATGGTCTGTCGCTCCAGGGCGCGGGCGAAGCCTTGTCGATCGGGGCCGCCGGCCTGTTCATGCGATCGCTCACCGGCAATCCCATGGACGTGCACCTGCACACGGGCGTGAACCTGCGCCGGTATCTCCTGAAGCTCCCGGGTGTGAGCCTGCGCAACAAGCTGCTGGCGCTGCTGACGTGGCACACCGGGCCCGAGGTGCGGTCGACGCAGAACCGCATGGAGCCGCCGCCCCAGCCGAATCCCCAGGCGGTCGCGGCGCTGCCCCATCGTACCCAGGCCGCGCTGCTGGACACGCTGGAGGAGAGCATCTACACCCAGCCGCCCACCGACTGGTCGAAGGTCACCAACCTCGGGCTGATGCGCGCGGTGCCCGAGGTGAGGAACACCGTGACCCTGGCGCAGCAGTATGCCGACCTCGGCTACGACCCGGATGCGCTCATCAGCCGTCTGGCCACGATCGTCGTGCACGACAACTTCACCGAGATGCACGCCTTCAAGCACCATCAGGCGACCGTCGAGGAGTTCCACGCCACCCGCCGTCCATGGCGCTGGCGCCACCTCGTGAGCGCGGCGCAGGCGTCGGCCATCTCCTATGGCAAGAACATGGAGATCTACGAGGAGGCGGTCGAGCTCCTCCACGCACCGAGCTAGAGTCCCGGCAACTCGCCGAGAGGAGAATCGCCATGCCGTTCTACGAGAGAGGCTCCGTCCGCATCCACTACGAAGAGGCCGGCTCCGGCTTCCCGCTGCTGCTCATCCCGGGGGGCGGGCTCAATTCGGCGCTCTCATCCTGGCAGACCGCGTCGCCCTTCAACCCGATGGAGCGGTACAAGGACGACTTCCGCTGTGTCTGCGCCGACCTGCGCAACGCCAATCCCGGCAAGTCCAGCGGCCCGCTGGAGATCGACCGTCCCTGGGACGCCTACACCGACGACCAGCTCGGGCTGATGGACCACCTCGGCATCCGGGAGTTCCTGGTCATGGGCTTCTGCATCGGCGGGCCGATGATCCACAACCTCATCCGGCGGGCTCCGGAGCGCGTCGTGGCGGCTGCGATGATGCAGCCCAGTGGCTCCCGGCCCGAGATGCCGGATCTCTTCTACCAGAACAACATCAAGGGCTGGGGGCCGGCGCTGTGCGAGAAGCGCCCCGACGTCACGATGGGCATGGTCCACGACTTCCTGACGAGCATGTACACCAATCGCGCCGACTTCGTGTTCACGGTGTCGCGCGATTTCGTGCGCGCCATCCGGACGCCGCTGCTGGTCGCGCCCGACGACGTGCCCGCGCACCCGTACAAGGTCGCGATGGAGGTGGCCAGCCTCGCCCCGAACGCGGAGGTGACCATCTATCCCTGGAAGGATTCGCAGGAGCACATCGACGAGGTCGTGGAGCACGCGCGGCGCTTCCTCAAGGCGCACGAACCCGTCGCGGCCGGGCGTCACGGACGAGTCTAGCCGGAGCGCGCCATGAGCAAAGCAATGCGGGTGCTGGCGGGTGTGGTGATGCTCACCCTCGGGCTGGGGGTTGGCGGGGTGTGGGCGATCGCCAAGGTCACCGTGGCTCAGGAAGGCAGCCGGCCCAGGACCCTCGAGATCAGGGCCGGGGAAGCGGTGCAGTTCGTCAATGCGTCCGGGAACACGGCGCATCTCTGGTTCGGCGAGAACGACGCGATCCGGTTCTACGTCGAGAAGGCCGGCTCCACGATCAAGTTCGAGCGACCGGGCACGTACGACTACACGGTGCGTGTGACGGCGGCCAAGGTTCACGCGCATACCGGACAGATCGTCGTGAAGTAAGAGGGGCCCCATCGTCGGGGCCCCGGCGTCAGAGGCGCGTGACGTTCGCCGCCACGCACACCCAGCTCGCCCCGCGCCGCGCCCACACGTCCGTGTAGCGCCCGGCGCCCGGCTGACCGTCCGCCTTGATGTACGTGGTGCGGGCATGGATCAGCGCCGCGTCGCCCAGCACCCGGATCAGCACGTCCTCGATGCCGAGATCCTTCACGGTCGACCCGCGCGCGATCTGGGCGAGGAAGCCCGCCCGGTCCACCAGCGAGCAGTCGGGATTGCTGTTGACGAAGTCCTCGGAGAGGTTTGCGTCGAACCACCGCACGTCCGCCTCGCTGACCGATCGGATGTACTCGCGGTTGAGCGCGTCCAGCGTCGCCTGGTCGGTGGCCATGGTCAGCACCTCGCGAAGTGGGCGGACACGCAGAGCCAGCGCCCGTCCTGCCGCTGCCAGATGTCGGTGTAGCGGCCCCGACCGTGGCTGCCGTCGGGCCGCGTGTCCTCGAAGCTCGCGTGGATCAGGGCCACGTCGCCCACGCGCTGGATTGAGACCTCGGGCGCGCGGAAGCCCGTGACGGTGTGGGGCCGTCCGATGCGGGCCAGGAAGCCCGCCTTGTCCACGAAGGAGCCGTCGGGGTTGGTGGCGCGGTAATCCTCGGCCAGGTGCTCTCCGTACCAGGCCACGTCCGACTTCTCCGCCGCGAGGAGATAGCCGCGGTTCAAGGCCTCGAGCGTCTCGAGATCGTCGTCCACCCTGCTCGCCATCGTCATTTCCTCCTTCCGTTGTCGTTCGAGCACGGGTATCTTAGGCCCGATGGTGGCCCCTAGAAAGAGCCAGATTTCTCTGAATCCAAGGGGCCAGATCGTCCGGGCCTCGAGGGAGGCGCCATGCTGCTGAGCCTGCGGGAGACGAGCGGGCCGCTCCATCGCCGCGTCTACCTGGCGCTCAAGGCCAAGATCCGGGCCGGTGGCCTCGGCCCGGCCACCAAGGTCCCATCCACACGCGTGCTGGCGAGGGACCTCGGCGTGTCGCGCAACACCGTGATACTGGCGTACGAGCAGCTCGCGGCGGAGGGCTACCTGGTGAGCCGCCACCGCGGCGCCACCTCCGTGGCGGGCATGGCGCCGCCGGGCCCAGCCGCGGCCCCGGCGCCCGCTCGCCCCGCGGCGGAGCGTCCCGCGCCGGTGTCCGCCTACGCGCGACGCCTGACCGAGCGCCTCGACCTCGCGCCCTCGCCTCCGCCCGGCCCGCGCCCCGCGTTCCGCTACGACTTCCGCTACGGCCGGCCCGCGGTGGACGAGTTTCCGCGCGAGATCTGGCGCCGGCTCCTCGCCGCTCACGCGCGCCGGGCCTCCTCCGACGCGCTCGGTTACGGTTCGCCCGCCGGTCACGGCCCACTGCGCGCGGCGCTCAGCGAATACCTCGGCCGGGCGCGCGGCGTCGTGAGCGAGCCCGAGCGGATCGTCGTGGTGAACGGGACACAGCAGGCGCTGGACCTCATCGCGCGCGTGCTGCTCGATCCCGGCGACGGCGCGGTGGTGGAGGAGCCGCACTACCCCGGCGCCACCATTCCGTTCGAGGCGGTGGGCGCCCGCCTCCTGCGCGTGCGGGTGGACGCGGGTGGGCTCGATCCGGCCAGGCTCCCGCCCGCCGTGGAGCGCCCGCGGCTGGCCTACGTGACGCCCTGCCACCAGTTCCCCAGCGGCGTGATCATGCCGCTCGAGCGACGCCTGGCCCTGCTCCGGTGGGCGTCCCGGGTCGGCGCCTGGGTCGTCGAGGACGATTACGTGAGCGAGTTCCGCTACGAGGGCCACCCGCTGGAGGCGCTCCAGTCGCTGGACCGCGACGAGCGGGCGATCTACATGGGGTCCTTCTCGAAGACCCTGTTCCCCGCGCTGCGTGTGGGCTATCTCGTGCTGCCGCGCGCCCTGGTGCGCCCCTTCCTCGCCGCCAAGTGGGCCGCGGATCGCTTCTCCGCCCCGCTCTACCAGGAGGCGCTGGCCGAGCTCATCACCAGCGGCCAGTTCGAGCGCTATCTCCGCCGCGCGGGCGCCCGGAACGCGGGGCGCCGGCGGGCCCTCATCGCGGCGCTGCGCGAATGCTTCGGCGGCCGCGTGGACATCGCCGGCGAGAACACCGGCGTGCACCTGGTGGTCTGGCTGAACGACGTGCGCCCGCGGGAGCTGGACGCCCTCATCGCGCGGGCGGCCAGGGCCGGCGTGGGGATCTACTCGGTAACGCCGTACTACGCCGAGCCGCCGCGGTGCGCGGGCCTCCTCTTCGGCTACGCCGCGCTCACGGAAGCAGAGATCCGCGCGGGTGTGCGCCGGCTGGCGGAGCTGCTCTAGAGATCAGTGGGTTCTTCCAGGCGCACCGGCGGTACGGGATTGCGCGCGGATTCCCAATGGTGCGAAACTGACGCGACGTCGACGTGTGAGGCTCCGGGATCGCGCCTGACGCATTTCATCCGGGTCCGCTAGAACCGCCGAGAGGATGTGCATGGACAATGTAGAGTTCGATCGCGAGCCGCCCGTCAACTTGACGACGATGGTCATGGCGTTCGGGGGATGGATCGACGCCGGCCGGGCGGCCACGGGCGCCTTGCGCCACCTGGCCAGCGATCTCCAGGCCGCGCGGCTGGCGCGGATCAACCCGGAAGAGTTTTTCGTATTCACCCAGGAGCGGCCGGAGGTGCGGTTGAGGGCCGACGGGGGCCGTGACATCCACTGGCCACGAAGCGAGTTCTTTGCGTGTCCTCCGGGAGATGGACGGGACGGCCTCCTCCTGTTCTCCGGCCCGGAGCCCCATCAGAGGTGGCAAACCTATGCGAAGGCGTTCCTCGACGTGGCCGAGCGCTGTGGGGTGAAGCGCATTGTCTCCCTCGGGGCGCTCCTGGCGGGCGCTCCTCACACCCGGCCGGTGCGTGTCACGGCCCGCTGCACCGACGCCGCCGCGAAAGCGTTGCTCGAAGCCTGGGGCATCTATCATCCTCCGACCTACGAAGGCCCGACGGGTATCTCCACGGTCGTCCTGGACGCGGCGGAGCGACGGGACATGCAGCATGTCGGCTTCATGGGACAGGCGCCGCACTATCTACCCGATTCCGAGAATCCGGCGGCGATCGAAGCCCTGGTGAGCTATGTGGCCCGGCTGCTCAACCTGACCATGGACATGTCCCACTTCGCCGAGGCCATCCAGGACTTCCGCGTCCAGTGCGATCGGGCGGTGGCTCGGGACCGCGACACCCGAGAGCACGTGCGGAAGCTGGAGCAGGAGTACGACGCGGCGGCGGGCGAGGAGCAGCAACCGCTCCCGGGCGGAAAGCTCGACTCGGACCGGCTGATGCGAGACGTCGAGGACTTCCTGCGCAAGGAGCGGGAGGGTGGCGCGGGGGGGCCGGGCGCCTAGGCGCGGCCGCCCATGTGGCAGATGAGCCGCCACTCGGCATCGGTCACCGGCTGAACCGACAGCCGGGCCAGCCTCACCAGGGCCATGGAGGCGAAGCGCTTGTCCGCCTTGATGCGATCGAGGCCGACCGGCGTCGGGAGGGGTTCGACCGCGGCGACGTCGATGGCGCGCCAGGCGGCATCGGTCGAATCCGGGTGCGCTTCCGCGATCACCCGGACGATGCCCACGATCGCGCGCTCCTTGCCGGTATGGTAGAAGAACGCCTGCTCCCCCTTCTTCATGGCGCGGAGATGCTTCTGGGCCGAGAAGTTGCGGATGCCGGTCCACTCCGCGCCCTGGCGGCCCTTCGCGACCTGCTCGGCCCACGACCAATCATCGGGCTCGGACTTCAGCAGCCAGTACGCCATGGCAGCCCCCTTGTCTCGCGTTCCTCAGGGATGCGGGCCCCACGGGGCCGCGGTCAGCAGCTTGACCTCCTGGGATGCGACCAGCGGACGGAACTTCACTGCGAAGCCGTCGACGAAGTCCTTGTTGGCATATACTGCGGCCCAGTGCGCGCGACGGTCGGCATCGTCGGCGAACTTCCAGAGATGGACGAGCTGATTGATCATGCCGGTGTCGGCCTGGAAGTAGCCGATCAGCTTCTTGTCCTGGCCGCCTTTCTGGAGCGCCGGATAGCCAAGCTCGGTGTATAGCTTGACCGCCTCGGCCATCTTGCCGACGTGGAGCGTGTAGGTCCGCATCTCGTAGACGGTCATCGTGATCCTCCCGGATTCGGTCAGGAATCGCATGAGGGTAACACGCAGGCATCGGAGGCGGCCATGAAAGGCGTCGTGTTCCTCGGAGACCGCAAGCTGGAGCTGAGAGAGTTTCCGGATCCGTCGCCGGGCCCCCGGGACGTGATCCTCGAGATCAAGGCGTCGGGCATGTGCGGCAGCGACCTGCACAATTATCGCGCGTCGGCCCAGCCGGCCGGAGCCGTGACCGGCGGCATCAAGCGGCAGGCCGGGGTGATCGCCGGCCACGAGCCCTGCGGCGTCGTCGCGGCGCTGGGCGCCGGCGTCACCGAGAAGGAGGCCCGGGTCGGGCAGCGCGTGATGGACCATCACTACGACGGCTGCGGCACCTGCAAGCACTGCCGGGCGGGCTGGACCCAGATGTGCCTCGAGGGGACGGTGGTCTATGGGTCGGGCGGGCACGGCGGGCACGCCCGGTACATGAAGGTGCCGGTGTCCACGCTGGTGCCGCTGCCGGAGTCGCTCTCGTTCGTGACGGGCGCGGCGATCTCCTGCGGCACCGGCACGGCCTGGGGTGCGCTCAGGCGGGTCAACCTGCAGGGCGGCGAGACGATCGCCATCTTCGGCCAGGGCCCGGTTGGCCTCTCGGCGACACAGCTCGCGGTGGTGATGGGCGCGCGTGTCCTCGCCATCGACGTCGCGCCCGAGCGGCGCCGGCTCGCTCGGGAGTTCGGCGCCCACGAGGTGATCGACCCCGGGGCGGGCGACGTGGTGGCCGCGATCCGCGACCTGACCCACGGGGAAGGCGCCCACAAGACGCTGGACGCCTCCTCGGCGCCGGAAGCCCGGGCCGCGGCGGTGCGCGCGGTGCGGTCGTGGGGAACCGCCTGCTTCGTCGGCGAGCGCGGCCAGGTGACGCTGGACGTGAGCCCGGATCTCCTGCGCCGGCAGGTGACGCTCGTCGGCTCCTGGACGTTCTCGAAGCAGGGCCAGGCCGAATGCGCCGAGTTCGTCTCGGACCGGCACGTGGACGTCGAGAAGCTCTTCACGCACCGCTGGAAGCTCGAGCAGGCGGAGGAGGCGTACCGGCTCTTCGACACGCAGACCACGGGCAAGGCGGTCATCCTGCCGGCCTGAGCGCGAGGTCTGGGCGTGGCGCTCTGGTTCCCGATGCTCCGGGGGGCGATGGCGGTGTGCGTCGGACCTCAAGGTCGATATGCCAGGGGGCGGCGCGGTGTGATCAACTTCGCCGGCGGGTGGACGGGCCAGCGTTGCGACGCCGGTGGTCGCGGCTTCAACCAGGCGACCTTCGCCTCGGCCGGCGGCCGGATCCGCATCCCGATGCTCTGGCTCTATGCCGAGGAGGACGGGTGTGAATCTCTCCTCACGATAGGGCGGATCCGGCCGCGGTGGTGGCGCCCCGCTTCTTCAGCTCCGGGATGACGTGCCGGCCGAACATCTCGATCGACGACATCACCTTGTCGTGGGGCACCGTCTCGGTCGCCATGAGGAACTGCAGCTCGTCCACGCCCGCCGCCTCGTGAATGGCGATGCTCCGGAGGCAGGTCTCGGGATTGCCGGCCACGAGGACGCCGCGGTCGACCAGGGTGTCGGCGTCGATCTGGTTCCACAGGGCGGTCGCGATCTGCCCGGAGCCCCCGGAGAGATCGACCTCCGGCGCGCCGCCGGGGCCCTCGGTCTTGAGATAGCGGGCGAAGTTCGCCTTGAGATGCTCGGGCACGCCGCCCCACGAATCGACGAGCTGCTCGTACAGGTGCGTCTGGTCCTTGAGATAGGGGCGATCCGGCCCGAAGAAGGTCCGGAGCGACTTCGCGGCCAGCTCGCGCGCCGCCTTGTCGTCCGCGTCGCAGAGACCCATCGTCGCGGAGAGCCACTGGTCGTTGACGACCTTGCCCACCGGCGTCGCAGTGCGCACGCGCTCCTTGTACGCCCTGATGTGCGGCTCGAGGTAGGACGGCGCGGCCACGCTGAGCGCCATCACCCCGATGCCCTTCTCCGCCGCGAGCTGATACGTCGCGGGCTGGAGCGCCGCCACCCACATCCGCGGGTGCGGCTTCTGATAGGGCTTCGGGCGCACGTCGCGCGGCGGCACCTTCCAGAACTGGCCCTCCCACGAGAAGACGCCGTCCTCCCAGATCTTCGGGATCATCGTCAGCGACTCTTCCCACATCGCGCGCGTCTGGCGCGGGTCGATGCCCATGCCGATCTGCTCGTACGCCGCCGACCGCCCGGTGCCGAACTCGACCCGTCCGCCCGAGAGGTGATCGACCATCGCCACGCGCTCGGCCACGCGCACGGGATGGTGGTAGGGGAGAATCACCACCCCGAATCCGAGGCGGATGCGCTTGGTCAGCCGGCTCAGCGCGCCGAAGATCACCTCCGGGCACGGGGACATCGAGAAGCTCGTCAGGAAGTGATGCTCGACGAACCAGACGGCGTCGAAGCCCATCTTGTCCGCGAGCACGCACTGCTCGATCGTCTCCTCGATGACCGCGTGGTCGTCGACCACGGGGCGCTGCATCTCGTACGACAGGCTCAATCTCATGGACCGGCCTCCGATGAATGCCTCGTGAGCTCCCGAACCGCCTCTTGACCGGGCCCATTGTATACTCCGGCCGACGCAAGACAACGCCAGGAGGCGTTCCCATGGAGATCAGGGCTGCCGTGTGCCGCGCGACGCATGTGCCGGTGGGCATCGAATCCATCGACATCGATCGGCCGCTCGGCCGCGAGGTCCTCGTCCGCACGGTCGCCACCGGCGTCTGCCACAGCGACCTGCACGTGGTCGACGGAGACGGCCGGTTCGCCCTCGACCGCGGGATCGTGCTCGGCCACGAGGGGGCGGGCATCGTCGAGGCCGTCGGCGATCAGGTGACGGGGCTCCGTCCCGGCGACCACGTGGTGGCGTGCCTCTCCGGCTTCTGCGGAAGCTGCGCCCAGTGTCTCAGCGGCCATCCCAACGTCTGCGTCGGCGGGGCGGTGGCGCGCGGCGATTCGGCGCCGCCGCGGCTGTCGAAGAAGGGGCAGGGGATCCCGTCGTTCGCCGGGCATCGGCAGCTACGCCGAGCGCATGCTGCTGCACGAGAACTCGGTGGTGAAGATCGACGACGATCTGCCGCTGGATCGCGCGGCCCTGGTGGGCTGCGGCGTCCTCACCGGGGTCGGGGCCGCGCTCCGGAGCGCGGGACTCGAGGCCGGGCAGACCGTGGCGGTCTTCGGCTGTGGCGGGGTGGGGCTGTCGATCGTGCAGGGGGCCCGCATCGGGGGGGCCCGGCAGATCATCGCGCTCGACCGGTTCGACGGCAAGCTCGAGATGGCCCGGCGTGTCGGCGCGACCCACGTCGTCAACACGTCGAACGACGACCCCGTCGAGGCGGTGCGCGTGCTCACCGGGCGGGCCGGCGTCGATCACGCCTTCGAGGCGGTCGGCAACACGACCCTCGTGCGCCAGGCCATCGAGAGCCTGGCCATTCGCGGCACCGCCACCATCGTTGGCGTGCTGCCGCCCGACGCGATGATCGAGTTTCCGTGGATGGCGATCCGCCCCGAGTGTCGCGTCCAGACCTCGCGCATGGGCGGCAACCGCTTCCGCATCGACATCCCGCGCTACCTCGACTTCTATCGCCAGGGCCGCCTCCTGCTCGACGAGATGGTCACCCGCCGCGGCCGCCTCGACGACATCAACGAGGCCTTCCGCGCGATGAAGGCGGGCGAGGTCGCGCGGACCGTCTTGACCTTCGACTGAGCTATCCGGACGCCGCGGGGTCGGTGGGCGGCAGCACCTCGCGGAATACGGGACGCGTCTTCCACTCCGGCACCGGCGGCGTGTGGCCCTCGCATGGCGCATACGGTGACTCCTCGACCATATGCATGGTGTGGATATAGCGTGGGCAGTTGGGAAACGCGGCGGCCACCTCCACTCGCACGATCAGCTGGGCGCCAACGAACTCCGCCAGCAGCGGATCATCTTCGCGCACCGTGGCGCGCCCGTTCACGCGCAGCCGCCTGGGGCTCTCGAAGTCGACGAACAGCAGCCCCACGTGCGGGTTCACCAGGATGTTGCCGAGGCTCTTGAACATGCCGTTGCCGTCGTAGCTCGGGAACGCCAGCGTCCGCGAGCTCGCCACGCGCACGAACCCGGGCCGGCCGCCCTTGTAGGAGCAATCGGGGCGCCCCTCGGCGTCGGCGGTGGCGAGGAAGAACATGGGTCGGCTCTCGATGAACGCGCGATCGGCGTCGGTGAAGACGTCGTGCGCGATGACCTCCTCCAGCCGGTCGGCCAGTCGTCGCGTCTGGAACCGGTCTTGAAGCTGCCGCGAACCCTCGTGATACAGCGTCGTGTCCTTCATGGGTCCTCCTGGGGCGCGGGCGAGGCGGGCTGGCCGCTCGCCGCTCCGGGTTACCAGAGCTCGCTCGAGGCGAGCCGCGCACCCTCGGCGAGGCTGGCCAGCTTCGCCCACACGATGTCGGGGTCCACCGCGGCCTGGCCGACCCAGGTGCCGAACCCGCAATCGGTCCCGGCGATGACGTGCTCGCGCCCGACGAGCCGCGCGTAGCGGCCGATCCGCTCGGCGACCAGCTCGGGGTGCTCGATGAAGTTGGTCGTCGAGTCGAGCACCCCGGGGATGATGACCTTGTCCGGGGGCAGCTTCACGCGCTCGAAGACCTTCCACTCGTGCGCGTGCCGGGGGTTGGCGGCCTCGAAGGAGACGCCCTGGGGACGAGCCGCGAAGACGAGATCGAGGATGTCGGCGAGGGGGACGTCGTAGTGATGCGGCCCCTCGTAGTTGCCCCAGCACAGGTGGATCCGGAGCTGCTCGGGCGGGATGTTGGCCACCGCGTGATCGAGCGCCGCGAGGTGCAGGCGGGCCATAGTCCGGAACTCCTCGAGGTCCAGACCGGCGAACTGGATGTGCCGGCCCATGGCCAGGTCTGGACAGTCCAGCTGCAGGATGAAGCCGGCCCGCGCCACCGTCTCGTACTCCTGCCGCATGGCGTCCGCGATGGCGAAGAGGTAGGCCTCGTGGTTGCCGTAGTGGTCATCCCGGAAGAAGAGGGAGATCACGCCGGGGGAGGCCGCGCTCATGAACACGTCCGTGACGTCGACCGACCGGAGCGCCGTCTTCAGATTGTCCACGTCGACCTGGGCCGCGGCCGGGTCGCGCAGGCTGACCGGGCCGGTGCAGGCCGGCGTCTTCCGGCGCGACCGGCCCGGATCGCCGAACACCCGCTTGGCCATCTCCGGGAAGTCCACCAGGTCGCGGTACTGGAGCGCCTGGCTCGTGCCGCCGAACCCGTTCAGGCGGTCCTTGATGTAGGTGGCGTAGCTCGGCTTGCTCAGCTCCCCGTCGCTGACGACGGTGATGCCGGCGTCGGTCTGCTTGCGGACCACCTCCGCCACCGCGGCGCGAATGCGCGCGGCCAGCGCGGGCCCGTCGACCGGCACGCCTTCTTCCCGCGCGAACATCATGCGGATCAGGTCGGCCGGGCGGGGGAGGCTGCCGGTGTGGGTGGTCAGGACGCGGTCGAGGCTGCGTTTCATCCGTTCAGGTCCTCCGGGGCGGCATCTTACCCGGTTCCTGAGTAGTTGATCGAGCAATCCCGGTTGTATGCCTTGACCTGGCTTGGCGGGTGGGGCAGTATGCCCAGGCCGCGCACGTCGGGCTTGACGACGCGTCCGCGCGCGGACCTTCAGCGACAGGAGCGCCCGGCCATGCCCGAACGCAAGAGCTATGTGAGCGGCGTCAGCGAGGTGCCCCTGCTCGGCCTCACCATCGGCGACATGTTCGACCAGATCGCCGACCGCTATCCCGACAACGAGGCCCTGGTCTCGCGTCATCAGAACCTGCGCTACAGCTACCGGCAGCTCAAGGAGGAGGTCGACCGGTGCGCCCGGGCCCTGATGGCGCTCGGCGTCGAGAAGGGGCAGCGCATCGGCATCTGGGCGCCCAACTGCGCGGAGTGGGCCATCGCGCAGTTCGCCACCAGCAAACTCGGCGCGATCCTCGTCAACATCAACCCGAGCTATCGCCGGAACGAGGTGCAGTATGCCCTCCGCCACTCCGGCTGCACGTGGCTGGTCATCGCGCCGGAGTTCAAGACGTCGGACTACACGGGCATGATCCACGAGCTGGCGCCCGAGCTCGCGGCGAGCCGGATCGGCAGCCTCGCCGCCGCCCAGCTCCCCGATCTCCGCGGGGTGGTGCGTCTCGGCGAGAGCGTGTCTCCGGGCATGCTCCCGTGGAACGATCTGCTGGCCATGGCCCGGTCGGTGAGCGCCGGCGATCTCGCCGAGCGCCAGCGCGAGCAGGAGTTCGACGACCCCATCAACATCCAGTACACGAGCGGCACCACCGGCTATCCCAAGGGCGCTACCCTCAGCCATCACAACATTCTCAACAACGGCTACTTCGTCACCGAGCTGCTGCGCTTCACCGACCGGGACCGCCTCCTGATCCCGGTGCCGCTCTACCACTGTTTCGGGATGGTCATGGGCAACCTCGGCTGCGTGACCCACGGCGCGACCATGATCTATCCGAGCGGCGGCTTCGAGGCCGGCGCGGTCCTCGAGGCCGCCCAGGCCGAGCGGGCCACCGCCCTCTACGGCGTGCCGACCATGTTCATCGCCGCGCTCAACCATCCGGAGTTTGCGCGCTATGACCTGTCGAGCCTGCGCACCGGGATCATGGCCGGCTCGCCCTGCCCGGTGGAGGTGATGAAGCAGGTCAAGGAGCTCATGCACATGGACGACGTGGCCATCGCCTACGGCATGACCGAGACGAGCCCGGTGAGCACCCAGACCCGGATCGGAGCGCCCCTGACCAAGCAGGTGGGCACCGTCGGGCAGGTGCACCCCCACGTGCAGATCAAGGTCGTCGATCCCGCCACCGGGCAGGTCGTGCCCGCCGGCGTCCAGGGCGAGCTGTGCACCCGGGGCTACAGCGTGATGCTCGGCTACTGGAACAACGACGAGGCCACCCGCGGCGCCATCGACGCCGCCCGCTGGATGCACACCGGCGACCTCGCGACGATGGACGAGGAGGGCTATCTCAACATCGTCGGGCGGATCAAGGACATGATCATCCGCGGCGGGGAGAACGTCTACCCGCGTGAGATCGAGGAGTTCCTCTACCGCCATCCCAAGGTGCAGGACGTGCAGGTCATCGGCGTGCCCGACGCCAGATTCGGCGAGGAGGTCATGGCGTGGGTGCGCCTGCGCGAGGGACAGGAGGCCACCGCCGAGGAGATCCGCGACTACTGCCGCGGCAAGATCGCCCACTACAAGATCCCGCGCCACGTGAAGTTCGTCGATGGCTTCCCCATGACGGTGACGGGCAAGATCCAGAAGTTCGTCATGCGCGAAACCAGCGTGAAGGAGCTGGGGCTGGAGGACGTGGCGCGCGTCAAGATGGCGTGACCGCCCGCGCCCCCGGTGACCCCTCGAGGAGCCCACATGAACTTCGGCCTGATCGTCTCCAAGCAACATCCTCCGGGCGTGTCGATGGTCGATCGCTTCCGGGAGCACGTCGAGCAGGTCCGGGCCGCCCGCGACGCCGGCTTCGACCTCATCGTGATGGGGCAGCACTTCCTCTCGACGCCGTTCCAGGAGGTGCAGAGCCTGCCCGCGCTCGCTCGGCTCGCCGCCGAGGCGGGGACCATGCGCGTGGGCGCCACCGTGATCCTGCTGCCGCTGCTCAATCCGGTGGACGTGGCCGAGCAGGTGGCCACGCTCGACGTCATCACCGAGGGGCGCTTCATCTTCGGCGTGGGGCTGGGCTATCGCGCCGAGGAGAACGAGGCGTTCGGGATCGCGCCCAAGGAGCGGGTGGGGCGCCTGGTCGAGAGCCTGGAGGTCATCAAGCGGCTGTGGTCGGGCGAAAAGGTGACGCACCACGGGCGCTTCTTCCACCTCACCGACGCGCACATGATGCTGCGCCCGGTGCAGCGGCCGCATCCGCCCATCTGGTTCGCGGCCAACAACGACACCGCGGTGGTCCGCGCGGCGCGCCTGGGCGACGCCTGGGTCATCAACCCGCACGCCAAGCTCGCGGTGCTCGAGCGACAGATGGACGTGTACCGGCGGGCCCTCGGGGAGGCCGGTCGCCCGTTCCCGGCGGAGCTGCCGATCATCAAGGAGCTGTACGTGGCTCCCGATCGCCGCACGGCTCTGCAGGAGTGCCGGCCCTTCCTCGAGGCCAAGTACAAGGCCTATGCCTCGTGGGGCCAGGACAAGGCGCTCCCCGAGGGCGACAGCTTTGCCCACGAGTTCGAGGAGCTCGTGGCGGATCGCTTCATCGTGGGCGACCCCGACGACGCCGTCCGCGAGATCCGACGCTACGCCGAGCGGCTGGGCGTCAACTCCTTCATCTTCCGGATCCAGTGGCCGGGCATGGAGCAGGCCAAGGTGCTGCGGACCATCGAGCTTCTCGCCACGCGCGTATTCCCCGCGCTGCGCGCGCGCGCCCGAGGCGCTTAGGGGGCGCGGCTACTCCGCCCACAGCTCGATCGGCGTGTCGCGCCCCCGGAGCACGGTGGGGCCCCGCGTCGTCAGGCCCTGGAGGAGCACGGGGTCGGCCGCCTCACGCTCGACGGCGGCCACGAGCGCGGCACTGGCCACGAGGCTGACCCGGAGCTCGCGCGTGAGCGCCTGCAGCCGGCTGGTGACGTTGGTGGTGTCGCCCACCGTCGCGAAGGCCATGTTGCGGCGGCTGCCGATATCGCCGGCCACCACCGGGCCGTAGTGCAGTCCGAGCCCCATCTGCAGCGGTCGCAGCCCGGCCGCCTCCCGCTCGAGGTTCCAGGCCACGAGGGCCGCCAGCATGCCGCGGGCGCAGGCCAGGGCGTCGGTGGCGTCGCGGCGACCGGTGTCGGGCACGCCGAACGTGGCCAGCAGCGCGTCGCCGATGAACTTCTCCAGGCAGCCGCCGTGGCGGAACACTTCCTCTTCCATGCGGCCGTGGAAGTCCCGCAATAGCGCCATGACCTCCTCCGGTGTCATCTCCTCGGCCATCGTCGTGAAGCCCACCAGGTCGGCGAAGAGCACGCCCACCGCCTGCCGGCGTACGCGGCCCAGCGGCTCGTCTCGCTCGGCCAGCGTCTCCACCACCTTGGGCGAGAAGTAGCGGGCCAGGTTGCCGCGGGTACGCTCGGCATCGGCCCGCTCCGCTACCAGCGTGCGCGAGCGCCGGACCAGGAGCGCGAGCCCGGCGCTCACGAGCAGGAACACGATGATCTCGTTCTGGTACTTGAGCATCGAGGCGTAGTTCGGGTCGAAATAGGCGGCGCGCATGGCGTCGCGGCTGGCCCCGGCGGGCGGGTCGGTGATGGTCTCGGGCCGGGTCAGGATCCACAGAAAGCCGGCCGTCCAGGCGCCGGCCCCGCAGAGTCCAGTCCACAGGAGCAGTCGGGGCCGGAACGAGAACGCGGCCTGCATCAGCAGGACGAAGAAGTACATGAACGTGGCGTAGCGCAGCGGTATCGCCGGCGGCACCGCCGGGGCGACGTAGGGATTCGGGAGCAGGAGGACCGCGGCCAGCGCCAGCGAGTCCACGAGGATCAACAGGTAGGCGGCCAGCCGCAGCGCCCGCCCACGAAAGTAGAGCCAGAGCTGCGCGAGCCCGGTCACCAGGAAGATCGCCGCGGAGCCGAGGACCCAGGCGTAGGCCCGGCCGCGCTCGGGGGTCGCCACCGCGAGCCAGCCCAGGATGAACACCACGGACGCCGAGCGCGCGGCGGCCGCCACCATCAGACCCCGCCGCTCCTCACGGGCGAAGGCGGCGTCCAGCCGGTCCTGGGCTCCGAGGTCGCCCGTCAACCGGCTACGTCCGCGCCGGCGCCCTCATCGACACCCGGCCAGTTCGGCCATCAGCTCGATGGCCTCGTCCTGCTGCGTGGCCACGGTGAGGCCGGTTGCGCCGCTGTCGGCCCACGCGCGGAAGCGCTCGCGGATCCGGTCTCTCGGCCCCACCAGCGCACCCTCGTCGATGAAGTCGTCGGGCACCGCGGCCACCGCCTCCGCCTTGCGGCCGGCGAGATAGAGTTCCTGGATGCGCTCGGCGGCCAGGCCGTAGCCGTTCGCGGTCATGGCCTGGGTGTGGAAGTTCTTGTCGCGGTGGCCCATGCCGCCGACGTAGAGCGCCACGCGCGGCTTGAGGGTCTGAAGCCCCTCGCGCACGTCGTCGGTCAGCACCACGAAGGCGCGCGGCTGGATCTCGAGGTCGCGCAGCGTCTTGCCGCCGCCGGCGCGGCGGAGCCCCTCGTCCAGCCAGGGCCGGAAGGCCTTCATGCGGGCGGGCGTGAAGCCGAGCGGCAGCCAGCCGTCCGCGACCTCGGCGGTGAGCTTCACGGTCGATTCGCCGCCCGTGCCGAGCCAGATGGGGATGTCCGGCCGCATGTGCAGGATCGACGTCAGAGGCTTGGCCAGCCCGGCCGAGCCGGGACCCGTGTAGGGGAGCGAGATCTCGCGGCCCTCGTGCTGCACGGGCGCCTTGCGGGCAAAGACTTTCCTCATGATGGCCACGTAGTCGCGCAGGCGCCAGTAGGGCTTGCCCCACGGCTGCCCGTACCAGCCCTCCACGATCTGCGGGCCCGACACGCCGAGGCCCGCGATGACGCGCCCGCCGCCGGCCAGCGCATCGATGGTGGCCACCGCCATCGCGGCCGCCGCGGGCGTGCGTGCGGCGAGCTGCATGATCCCGGTGCCGAGCCGGATGCGCCTCGTCACCGCGGCCAGATAGGCCAGCGGCGTCAGGGCATCCGAGCCGTACGCCTCCGCCGTCCACACCGAGTCGTAGCCCAGCCGCTCCGCGAGCTGCACGCGCGCCACCGGCAGGTCGAGGTGGGCGCCGGAGTACCCGATCGAGAGCCCGAGCTTCATCGGCCGCTGGAGCCGCGCGACGGCAGCGCCGCGACGAAGCTGCCGCTGATGAGGGTCTCGCCCTTCTGGTTGATCGCCTCGAGCTCGCCCTCCACCAGCTTCTCGCCCCCCTGCTCGAGCTTGCGCGTCACCTTGCCCCGGCAGATCACGTCGTCGCCCGGCCAGGCCCGCGTCGAGAAGCGCACCTTGTAGCGCCGCACGTTGGGCCGTCCCGCGAACCCGGTGACCACCCGGCTCAGGATGCTCGCGTTGAGCATGCCCATGGCGAACACGGTGGGGTTCCCGGAGGCCTCCGCGAAGGTCTGGTCGTGGTGGATCGGGTTGAAGTCGCCGGAGGCCCCGGCGTACTTCACGAAGTCGGTCCGCGTGAGCTTGTCGACGCGGACCTCGGGCAGGGTATCGCCCTCCTTGACGTCCTCCCAGAAGCGCTTGGTCGCGGGCATGGCGATCTCCCTCTCAGTCCTTGACGACCTGGCCGGTCTCGATGCCGACGGCGCGCGCGCGGGCCACCAGCGCGCCCTTGGCGTTGCGGTACTCCGTCTCCGTCACCGCGAAGGTCATGGAGCCGCCGCGCTTGCCCGGCTTCTCGTACACGTCGACGATCTGGCTCACCGCGGTCAGCACGTCGCCTGCGTGGATGGGGGCGAGGAACTCGAACTCCTGCTCGCCGTGCAGCACGCGTTTGAGGTCGAAGGGCAGGCGCGGCCGGCCCCGCCCGTCGTCCCAGTGCGAGACGCGTCTGCAAGAACGTCACCGGGGGCATGATGCCGCCGGCCTCTTTCGCCGCGTGGTCCTCGTCGTAGTACAGCGGATCATCGTCCTTGATGGCGCGCGCGAACTCCTGGATCTTGCCGCGCTCCACGTGCATGGTCACGGGCTCACCCGTCCTGCCGATGGCGCTCTTGTCGACCGGCATCGCATCCTCCTTGGCGGTTCGTGCCGAACCGCGCCCGCGAGTGTAACAGCACGCCCCGCTAGTCGAAGCTGACGATCTCGACCCAGTTCGAGCCCTTGCCCGTCGGGTACTTCTGCCGCAGCGACAAGGCGCCGCTCGCCGGGTCGATCGCGTAGACCGAGATGGTGTCCGATTTCTCGCCGGACACGACCATGGTGCGGCCCTTGGGATCGATGGCGAAGCCGCGCGGCTGATTCTCGGTCGGCGTGCTCGAGAGATACGTCAGCTTGCCGGTGGCCGCATCCACGCTGAACGCGCCGAGCGAGCTGCTGGTCCGCTCGGCGGCGTAGAGGAACTTGCCGTCCGGCGTGAGGTGCAGGTCGGACGCCCAGATGTCGTTGTCGACATTGCGCCCCGGGCGAGGGCCGCGCGGCGCCCCGGGGACGAGCTTGGTGTCGGCCGGCAGCGCCGAGGCCGAGCTCACCTCGGTCAGCAGGCCCGTCTTCGCGTCCAGCGACGAGCGTCGTCACCGTCGCCGTCAGCTCGTTGAGCAGGTAGGCGAACCTGTTGTCGGCGCGACATGATGATGTGGCGCGGGCCGGACCCGGCCTTCATCTGGACCACCGGCGGGGTGTTCGCCGTCAGCCGGCCGGTCTTCGCGTCGAAGCGGAACTGGAAGATCTGGTCGGTGCCCAGGTGCGGCACGAAGACGAAGCGGTTGGTGTTGTCGGTGATGATGGAGTGGGCATTGCGGGCGGTCGGGATCACCTGCTTCGGGTCGGACACCTTGCCGTCCTTCCCGATCGCGTTGACGCTGACGAGGTGGCCGCCATAGGACGCGCCGAGCAGGAAGCTTCCGGTCTTGTCCACCGCGATGTACGGGAAGCTCTCGGCCAGGGCTGCGCCCGACCGCTTGGCCAGCGCGCCGGTCTTCCGGTCGATGGCGTACGTGATGACCGTGAAGGGCTTCGAGCGCACCGCGGCGTAGAGAAAGCGCCGGTCGGGACTGACGCTCATCGGCATCACCGGTTTCCCGGCCGCGACGCGCGCGCCGGGCAGCAGGCTCCCGTCGGGCAGCAGGGTATAGGTCCCGATGTCGCCGTCTTCGGCGTTCGACACGTAGACGAACGTGGCCGCCTCGGCGGCGCCGACGAGGGCCATGAGCAGGGTCAACATGATCCCGCCGGCCAGGCTTGCGAAGGTCTTCATTGTCCCTCTCCTCTCACGGGTCACGCGGGAACCGCTCCGGTCTTCCCGGGTGCGCACACTCTACTCTTGCGTGCTCTCGTCCGGAAGGCGGTCGGGGCCGAGGCTCACTTCCGAATCAGCGAGAAGGCGACGGCCACGCAGGCGAAGCCGCCCAGCTCCAGCCCGGCGACCGGCAGTCCGGCGAACAACGAGATGAGCAGCACCAGGGGCGGTAAAGCGCGAAGGA
Organism: uncultured Candidatus Rokubacteria bacterium; assembly: GCA_963747235.1. GTDB lineage: Bacteria > Methylomirabilota > Methylomirabilia > Rokubacteriales > CSP1-6 > CAMLFJ01. The sequence continues at coordinate 595,891 of CAVVEU010000040.1, read as the reverse complement.
AATCGACCCAGGCCTCACTCCATGCCAGGGGCCTCCCCGCACGGGCGCCATGAAGGGTCGGACATGTGCCACGAGCTTAGTAGGAGGCCCGGGAGCGGTCAAGGGACGTGAATTGCGCTCGTCGCCCCCTTTTCGTCGAGCAGGGCGGCGAGTGCACCGACCACGTCGGGGTCGAATCGTCTCCCGGACTCCCGGGTCAGCTCGGCGATCGCCTCGCGACTTCGCAGCGCGCCCCGGTGAGGGCCGGGACAGGTGGTCAGCGTCTCGTACGCCGTGGTGACGGCCATGATGCGGGCGGCCAGCGGGATATCGCGGCCGGCGGGGCCGTCGGGTTGACCCTCGCCGCTCCACCACGCTCGGTGCGCCCGGATGAGGTCGAGAACCGGCGGTGGCCACTCCAGCGCGCTCAGGATGGCCGTCGTGTGGTCCGCGTGTCCCTCGAGAAGCCCCTGAGAGGCGGCCGGCGTGAGCCCGGCGTGAGGAAGGACGGCCTGCGCGATCCACATCCGCCCGAGGTCGTACGCCTCCACCGCCTGATTGAGGAGGATCGCTTCGGTCAGCGGTAGCTTGAGCTGCTCCGCGAGCTTCAGGCTCAAACCAATGACGGCTGCCCGCTCTCCGTTCACGGCCGCGGCGGAATGCCCGGCGACCGCGACGGCCCGGCCCGCATCGAGCCGGATCCGTTGCATCTCCTGGCGTTTCCGGGCCATGGCCTCGTCCAGCCGATCCGCTTCCGCCAGGATCGAGCCGATCCGCGACGTTTCGGCGACACTCTCGGCGACCTGCGCGGGTGGGAAGACGAACCGGCCTCGGCGCCGCTCACCGAGGATGACCAGGCCGTACGTCTCCCCGTCCTTGGTGACGGGCACAGCGAGGGCCGCCGTGCAGTCCTCGGAAAGCAGCGATGAGATCTTCACCGTATCGGGGTTGAGCATCGTGGGCTCGGCCCGCTTGAGTGAAGGCCGGATCCACTCGGCGGTGGTCAGCGGCACTCCAGCTCCGAGCCGTGAGCCATCAGCCGTGACCCGGATCGAACAGGCGGCGACCACGACCAGCGCTGTTCGATCCTCGTCCAGGAGGGCGAGTACCCCGTCGGCCGCACACACGTTGCGAAGGAGGCCCTCCATGATCGGGGTGAAGTTGACCCGCCAGCGTGACCGGATACCGTGAGGGGAAGGGGCCGGGTGCATCGGCCTCGCCGACAGGGTGGGCGCGGCTTTCGGTGGCAGATAGGGCTTGAGCTCTTTGGCCAGGGTGTCGATGTCGAGCGGCTTGAGCAGGACCCCCTGGAAGCCGCACGCCACCAGGTTCTCCGTATGATCGGACCGGTCGTCGGCGGTGGAGGCGAGGAAGACCGACCGCTCCATTCCGGGCGATTTCCGAAAAGCTGGGACGAGACCGTCCGCCGCCGTGTCCGCGCCATCCACGTCCAGCAGCACGATCTCCGGTCGCGCCTGCTCGGCGAGCTGGCGGCCGGACGCGAGATTCTCGGCCTCGAGCACACGGAATCCAGCCGAGCTGAGGACCCGGCGGACGAGCAGCCGAATTGCCGGCTCCGAGTCGATGTAGAGTAGCGTGTCTTCCATGATGTGTCCCCTCTGCCCTGGAGACGCCGCCGGTCAGCCTACCCGGCGTGCGCTTCCTCTATAGGCACCGTCAGTGTGAACACGACACCGTGTCCCGGTTGGCTCTCGACGCCGATGTTGCCCCCGTTGAGGATAGCGAGTGATCGGGCCAGGGTCAGGCCGATGCGTCCTCCGCTCGCGTCCTTTGCCGCGAACATGGTGGCCATGTCTTCGTCCGAGATGATTCGTCCCGGATAGGCGACGGAGATGTTGGCCGTCTTGCCGTTCGACCGTGGTCTGAGCACGATTTCTCCGTGCCCACTCATCGTCGAGGCCTGCATCGTCAACGTACGGAGGATCTGCCCGAGATGGGTTCGATCCGTCCGTACCATCGGAAACTCGGCCGGACACTCCACCGTGATGTCCAGGGAGTGGACCGATCGATACTCCGACGCGAGCTCGTTCAGCAACGCCCTCGCGTCCACCACCTCGGGCTGGATCTGGATGTGTCCCGATTCGGCTCGGTTGAGCTCGGAGAGCGCGGTGACAAAGGCGAGCAGCTCGGTGCCCGCGCGCTGGATGTTCAGGACATCGGCGGTTTGAGTCTCCGTCAGCGCGCCGTCGAGCTCTCGCAGGAGGAGCTTCGAGAAGCCGAGGATGTTGCTGAGAGAGGTCCGGACCGCGTGCGTGATGGACAGGATGGCGCGCTGATGGGACGGGTCGATCGAGTTCTTTGTGAGTCGCGCGACCTGCGCATCCCGCTCGGCGAGTACTACCTTTAGTCGCTGCACCTCGGTCACAAACTGGCCATGGTTTGCCCACGCGGCCTGGGCCAGAGTCTCCAGCGGCGGACCCGGTGGTTCACTTGGTCGCTGGCCCGACGGCTTGGTGAGAGCGATGACCAGCCAACCAAGCGGGATGGTCGCCACCATGGTGATCACGAGGAACGGCACGACGGAGCCCTGGGCAAGCGCGCTCGGCAGGATCGCCCCGTCGTCGATCGTGATATAGCCGAGCCGAACCCGGCCGACCGGCGGCCCGACCTTCAGGTCGGGATTCAGTATGAGAACCGCGATCTCGCGGGGCGGGGTGCCCGTTCTCGACCGGATCCTGGTTGGCATCGCTTCGTTCCAGATCCTGCCGACGCGTGCCGGATCGGTGTGGGCGAGGACTGTCCCGTGATCGTCCTCGACGCCGACGTATACGATCTCCGGCCACGCCGCGGCCTGCCTGACCAGCAGGTCGAGGGCTCGCTGGTCGGTCGCAATCATGAAGCGGCCGGCCGCCGCGGCGTACAGATCTGCGACTCGTTCGATGCCGGTGGGCACCTTCGGCGTCAGCCACTCCTCGCTCAGCCACCAGAGGCCCACGACAAGGATGGACTGCAGGATGACCAGGAGCCCGGTCACCTTGATCGCCCGCATTGTCACGACCTTGCCTACGCTCAGGGCGGTAGCGATGGCGCTCGGGATCCGGGCCGCGCGGCTGTGCGCCGGCCCGGTCGGCGAGCCGAGCACGCCGGGCACCATGCAGCCCACCGTGCCGCGGTACCAAGTCGTGGCTCATGCGAAGTCTCTACAGACGTCATGCAGAGCGAAAGCCGTGCCATGACGATTCCGACTACAGATTGTATGGGTGCGCGGATGGTCCCCCACCCGAACGTGCCGCAAACCGTGCGCGGGAGCTACGCGGGGGAACATCGGGAGGGAAGGACTCACATGGGCCAAGTAAATTCCCATGTGCGTGTCGAACACCGGCGATCCGGCCACCCGCGCGCCGTCCGGATCGCCTTCTGCTATAGTGCGCGAAATGTTCGAGCAGCCCCTGCCGCGATGGCTCGCCTGGGCGGAGGACCCCGAGCAGGCCCGCCGCGCGCCCTTTCTCGCGCGCTCGCCGCTCTTCGCCGGTCTGCCGCGGCGCCTCCTGGCCCGGCTGGCGACGCGGTTCTTCGAGAAGGTCTATCACCCGGGCGACGTCGTCTTCGAGGAAGGGGATCCGGGCCGCGCGCTCTTCGTCGTCGTCGAGGGCGCGGTGGAGATCACCCGGGCGACGGCACAGGGCGCGTACATCCTGAACACGCTCGGCCCCGGCGATGCCTTCGGCGAGCTGGCCCTCATCGACGACTTCCCGCGCTCGGCCACCGCGCGGGTCGCCACGCCGGGGCGGCTGCTCATCCTCTACAAGAGCGACTTCGACGCGCTCATCGACGGCAACGCCCGGATCGCCGTCGTGGTGATGCGCAACCTGTCTCGGCTGCTCGCCGATCTACGCGCGGCGCAATCCGGTGATCGCGACCGAGCCGGGTCCGGGCCCGGAGAGGGCCGGCCCGCTGTGAAGGCGGGCCGGCTCCTCGCGGTGGGGCGGTCTCGTCGCGCTCGCCTGGCTGGCCCGTGGCATGGTCCTGCCCGTGTTCCTCGCGGCCGCGCTCGCCTATCTCCTGAGCCCGGCGGTCGCGTGGGCGGACACCCTGGCCATCCGGCGGAGCGTGGCGGTGAGCGCGCTGTTCGCGGTCATCATCGCCCTGCTGGTCGGCGCCGCCTTCCTGCTGGGGCCGGGCATGCTGGCCGAGGCCGGGGCGCTGGTGGACCGGCTGCCCGCGCTGGCGCGACAGATCGACGTCGGTCTCGACGCCGCGGTGCGCGAGCTCGCCGAGTCGGCGCCGGCGGTCCGGCGCCTCCTGCCCGAGGGCGGGGACTGGGTCCAGACGATTCGTGCTCAACCGTGGCCCCGGCGAGCCGGCCGATCTCTTCGAGCACGTGGGGCACCTGTTCCTGCTGGCGATCCTCGTGCCGTTCTTCGCCTTCTTCCTGTTGCGGGACATGCACCGGCTCATCGCCTGCCGTCATGGACCGGCTGCCGCCGCAGCACGTGGAGACGTCGGTGGCGGTGTGGCGCGAGCTGAACGGGGTCATCGGGCGCTACATCCGCGGCCTGGTGCTGGACGGCCTCGTGGTGGGCGCGCTGGCGGCCCTGGGCCTGTGGGCGGCGGGCGTTCCCTATCCGCTCCTGCTCGGGGCCTTTGCCGGCCTCGCCAACGTGGTGCCGTTCGTGGGGCCGCTGCTCTCGACCGTGGCCGCCGGGCTCGTGGTGGTGCTGACGCCGGGGCAGGGGCTCGCCGGCGTCGGTGCGCGTCGCGCTGCTGTTCGTGGTCATCAAGGTGCTCGACGACACGATCATCCAGCCCCTGACCATCGGGCGGAGCGTGCACCTCCATCCGGCGCTCCTGCTCGGCTCGGTGGTGGTCGGCAGCCACGCGCTCGGCGTGCTCGGCATGATCATCGCCGTGCCGGCGGCCACGGTGCTGCAGGAGACGGTCCGCCTGCTCCTCGAGCACCGCCGCGTGCTGGCGCGCCGAGACCTGCGCCACGACCCGGAGCGTCTGGTCGTCTGACCGGGGGCGGGGATCAGCCCCGCTGCGGCAGCGCCTGGCCCTTGACCGGGTTGGCCACCGCTTCTTCGAGCGTCTTCGCGGGGCGCCACTCGGCGGCGGGGCGCACGGCGCCCTCGGTGCCCACCTGGTCGATGTTCCAGTAGATCTCGAGGTTGTTGCCGTCGGGATCCTGGAACTCGATGGCGAGCTGACAGCCGGCGCGGCGCCGGCCCTCGAAGTGGATCGGCACGCTCCGCTCGCGCAGCCACGCGCGGGCCCGGAACACCTCGTCGACCGAGCCGACCTCGAAGGCGAAGTGGTTCAGGCTGGTGCGCTCGCTCTTCGCGGCGCCCCCGACGAGGGCGACGCCGTGATGGTCGGTATTGACCCGGAGGAAGACCATGCCGCCGGGCACCATGGCGTCGGGGTAGCGGTCGCTCACCTCGAGGCCGAGGGTGCCGGTGTAGAAGGCCACCGCGCGCTCGAGGTCGGTGACGTTGAGCACGACGTGGCCGATCTTGCGGAGCTGGAATTGCATCGCCGGCCAGTATACTGCCGGTCGCCCGGCGACGGGCGGGGGATTGCCGGCCCGAGCCCCGGTGACGCCGTCAGTACGGCCGGCTCTCGCGCCCCAGCAGCTCCCGCGCCGCCACGATCTTCGACACCTCCGCGGTGCCGTCGGCGACGGTTCCGCCGAGATCGCGCGGATGATCATCGCCCGCGAGCTCATGGGATGCGAGAGCCTGCCCTACTGAGGGAGCGACGACATGACGGCGGAAGAGCAGGCCAACCTGGAGGTGGCGCGACGGTACGAGCACCTCTACAACACGGACATCGAGCGGTTCGTCCGCGAGTGCTACACGCCGGACTGCGAGATCAACGGCGGCGACGTTCGCGGGCACGAGGGGCTGCTCGAGACCGAGCGCCGGGTGCTCGCGGCGGCGCCGAGGCGTCAGATGCGAGTGGAGCGGACCCACGCGGCGGGAGAGTCGTCGTCGTCGAGGCCGTGCTGCTCGACCCGGACCAGAAGCCCGGGTGGAAGCTTCCGCTCTGCGCCGTGCTCACGCTCCGCGACGGCAAGATCGCCCTGGACTGGACCTATGCCGAGTTCAGGAAATGGCCGGGACTCCGCCCGAACCCGCCCCGGCCGGCCTGATCGGGCTCGGCCAACGCGGCCCGCCGCAGGAGCGTCTTCACCCGAGACCCCGCTTCTGCCGTCGCAGCCACGGAAGTTGGTCCAGGTACGCGCGGCACCTGGGATTCACGTACGCCAGCACGATGCGTCGCGGGGCCATCCGGGAGCGGGAATTCGACCGCGTCGGCGCGGACGCCGGGGATGTCCCGGCAGCGCTGGACGGGGCTCCGGTAGCTCCCGATGTTGCGCGTCGCCACGTTGCCCAGCTCACGCGAGAGCTCGACCCCGATGATCTGGCGGAATGGCAGGCCGGATACCAGCAGGAGCGCCCGGCCCGTCGACCGGAATCGGGTCGTACCCCGCCGCTTCGACGCGGAGCCGGTCGAGTTCGTGGACATGATCCAGGGCGGGGCCGTACGTTGTCCAGCAGCCAGGAGGGAAAGGAGAAAGCCTATAAGGAGTACAATCGTCCTGGGCTTCGTGGGTCGGCGCACGTAACTCGGTGCCCGAAGGGATCGGAGGAGGCCGTCATGAGGCGCAAGCCGACTACCGCATTCGACGCGAAGGCCTTCCTGACGAAGGCCAGCACGGGACGCTCGGTCTCCAGCTACCGGAAGAAGCAAGTCGTCTTCGCCCAGGGGGATCCCGCGGACGCGGTGTTCTACCTTGAGCGAGGGCAGATCAAGCTGACGGTGGTCTCGGAGCAGGGGAAATCCGCGATCGTGGCCATGCTCGGACGCGGTGACTTCTTTGGCGAAGGGTGCCTCGCGGGCCAGCCGGTGCGTATGGCCACCGCTTCGGCGGTGACCGACGTGTCGGTCGTACGAGTCGAGCGCCGGGCCATGATCGGCCTGCTCCAGGAACAGTCGCTGTTTTCCGAGCGGTTCATCGCGCACCTGCTCGCCCGCAATGTGCGCATCGAGGAAGACCTGGTGGATCAACTGTTCAATTCGAGCGAGAAGCGGCTGGCTCGGGTGCTCTTGTTGCTGGCCCGCTTTGGCAAGGAAGGAGTAACCGAGCCGATGATTCCGAAGGTGAGTCAAGAAGCTCTGGCGGAGATGGTCGGCACCACTCGCCCGCGGATCAACGAGTTCATGAACAAGTTCCGGAAGCTCGGCTTCATCGAATACAACGGGGGCCTGCACATTCATAGCTCCCTCCTCAACGTCCTCCTGCATGACAAGCCAGTAGCGAGATAGAATCGGCGACGTGAGGCATCGGCGGCTCTTTGTCCTGGCGGTCCTCCTCTACGTGACGCTCGACCTGTCGCTTCCCGGGATGCCCGGGGTCTTCGTGTTCGACCCCGCGGATTCCGCCGAGGGCACCCACACCCGCACCCGGGCCGCCGCCGAGACGGGCGTGCTGCCCACCCAGGGGCGCGGGCTCGCGTTCGCCCTGTTCCAGCCGCCTCTGGAAGTCAAGGAACGGCTCGCGCCGGTCGCGCTGGCCGAGCGGCGTGAGTGGCCCGGCGCCGGCTGGCGGTCTCGGGCGTTCGTCGATTCCGCGCCTCCCTCCGACCCCCCCCACTAGTTCCTCCCGCTCGGTGTGGTGTTCGGCGGCCCCATGGTGGGGCCTGCCGGTCTCCATCACGCCACGTGCGCGGAGGGTCGGCCATGAAACGGGGATACGAGGGCATCGTCCTGGGCGGTGCCATGCTCGCGATCGCATTCACCCTCATCGCCATCGTCAAGTCGCTCTTCCGAGGAGGCGACCATGCCAAGAGTCGGACGCTTCGTCACCGATCCGCGGGCCGGCGCGTACTGCCAGATCACGCTCGACAGCGGCGAGAAGATCATCGTCAACCATGACAAGGGCGGCTTCAAGGGGGGCCTCCTGACCATCGAGGTCTCGAAGTTCATGGGGTTCAGCTCCGACCGCATCTGGGCGTGCAACCTGGATAGCCCGGCGGGGCAGGAGGTGCTCGCCTGGCTGACCCGGGGCGCCGAGCCCGGCAGCCTCGCGGCGACGCCGCTCGGCGCGGCCGTCGAATTCGTGAAGGAAGCCGGGACGCTTGCCGAGCTGAGGACGAGGTGCGCGGCGTTGATGTCGGACCGATAGCCGAGCGGCCGGAGCGGAGCGCGCATGGAGTTCCGTGACCTGCTCCTGGGCCTCGTCCTGGTCTGGCTCGCCGCGAAAATGGCAGGCGAGGCCATGGAGCGGATCGGGCAGACCGCGGTCCTGGGCGAGCTGCTGGCGGGCGTGCTCATCGGCCCCGGCGTCCTGGGGCTGGTCCACGAGTCGGAGGTGCTGCACGCCCTGGCCGAGCTCGGCGTCTTGATCCTGCTGTTCGAGGTCGGCCTGGAGTCCGACCTGGGTGGCCTGCTGCGGGCCGGGCCTCCAGGCCACGTTCGTCGCCCTCGTCGGGGTGGTGGCGCCGTTCGCGGTCGGCTACGGGGTCATGTCGTGGCTCGGCCACCCCGCGCTGCTGGCCGTCTTCGTCGGTGCGACATTGACCGCGACCAGCGTCGGCATCACGGCGCGCGTGCTGCGCGACCTGGGTCGCCTCCAGGACGCCGCCGCCAAGGTGGTGCTCGGGGCGGCGGTCGTGGACGACATCCTGGGCCTGATCATCCTGGCGGTGGTGACCGGGGTGGCACAGACCGGGAGGTGTCTCGCTCGCCACCGTTGGCCTGCTCTCGGGAAAGGCGATCGTGTTCCTGGTCGTGGCCATCGTGGTCGGGATCCGGCTGGCTCCGACGCTCATCCGCTGGGTCGGGCGGTTGCAGGCGCGGGGCACGCTCATCGTCTACTCGGTGGTCTTCGCGGTCGGGCTGGCCGCCGTCGCGGACCTGATGGGGCTGGCGACCATCATCGGCGCGTTCGCGGCCGGGCTGATCCTGGCCACGACGGAGCGGCGGGCGCACATCGAGGAGCGCGTCAAGCCGGTCGCCGATCTGCTCGTGCCCGTGTTCTTCGTCACGGTGGGGATGAAGGTGCAGCCCGCGATGCTGAACCCGTTCGCCGAGGGCTCACAGTTCGGCCTCGCGCTGCTGCTGACCGCCGTGGCCGTCGCCTCGAAGCTGGCCGCGGGCCTTGCCGTCTACCAGCGCGGCGTGCGCCGGTGGCCGGTGGCGGTCGGCATGGTGCCGCGCGGTGAAGTCGGCCTGATCTTCGCGGGGGTGGGCCTCGCGGCGGGCGTGGTCGCCGAGGATCTGTACTCGGCGCTCATCGTCGTCGTGATGCTGACGACGTTCGCGGCTCCCCCGTGGCTGAAGGCCCTCTATCGAAACTGCCCTACCGAGTAAGGGCAGGATCGGGTTGACTCCTTGTCTCCCCACGCTCTACCCTCTCTCCCGGGGACCGTCACCTGTTCGACTGCGAGGAGGCTCACGATGCGTCTCCGTTCGGTTCGGGCCGCGCTGTCGCGCTCACGCGGTTCTGTGCCCCACCCTCGTGGTCGCCGCGTCGTCAGTTCAGATCCCGCCCGCTCGCCCCGGCCGCCTGCCGAAGGGCATGCACTGAAGGCCCAAGCGGTAACCATGATCGGGAGGGAGGACATGGCTACTTACCGGATCGTGTGTACGGACCAAGAGTCGTCGGGCCACTCGAATCAGGAAGCCCACATCGTCGGCGTGGGGGTCGGTGATGACCCGAACAAGGCCCCGCGCAGGTGGACACTCGACGAAGTCTTGATGGCAATCGATCATGGGGACCTTTTCTACACGAAGGGCGTGAACACCGGCAAGCTCGCGCTTGTCGAGAAATACACATGTGCCGCGTGCCGTCGCGTCCACATCCGGTCGGTGGCCGACAAAGTTACGGACAACGATCTCAACCGCATGCGCCGCTGCTCGGAGAGCAGCCAGCTCGCACTAGGCCCTGTCGCCCATGACGGATCGAGGGATACAGAGAGTCCGGCCTTCGTCCGAATGGGGTGAGTCTCTGTCGCGGCCCACGGTCTGCCACCGTCAACTCTTTTCGCCGCGGGTTCGTTTCAACAAGAGCCAAACAGTACGGCCAATGCTTCCGGTCCTTGGCGGTGGCCTGGGACGTCGTGGAGATCCGGTCGAGTAACGACGAGAGCTCCGGGGTTTCCTTCTGTTGGGCCGTCACGTGGTCGTCGCACTGTAGCGGGTGGATCGCGAAGAAGATGAGCCCGACGTCCTCGTCGCAATACGGGAGGACGCCCGGAGCACGACGAAGCCGCGGCCGTCGTAGATCTCGTGCAGCACGGCGCGAGGCGCCGCCTCGCGCGAGCGGGAAGTGCGCGCGCGTGACTTGCTCCAGGGGCAGGCCGGTGGCCTTCGCGGTGGCGAGGGCCCGGTCCAGCTCGCCGCGGTCAGGCCTCCTTCGGAGCCTGCTACCCCGGCTCGAGGCGAAGCCCTTGAAGTAGGCTCGGCCCCGCCATATCCTCGCGCCAACTGCCGGACGCAGGGCCGGCGACACTCCGTTCTCCCTGCCGGACCCATGGGCCGGCGAAAGACGTCTTCCACGTGACGGAGGGTGCCATGTCGAAGTCTGCTCCTGTTTCGTCCTCCCGTATCGAGCAGGCCGTTCTCATCGTCTTCGCGGATCTCACCCGCTTCATGGTGAACTCGCGGAGCACGCCGGATGCCGCGCTGGCCGGGACGCATTCCTCGCCGTCTGGCCCGAGGCGGGCGCCGGGAGCGGGGTGGAGGGCCTGCCGGGCCTCAAGCGCGACATCGACGCGTGGTGGGCCGCGAAGGGCTGGGATTCGCCGGTGGTCCTGAAGGCGCACTTTGGCCGCGCGGTCATCGGTCCGTTCGGCGCGGACGCGCGCTTCGACGTGATCGGGAACGAGGTCAATGTCGCGGCGACCCTTCCGGCCCGGACGATCTCGCTGTCCGCGGAGGCGTTCCGGCGCCTCGAGAACGGCCGGCGCCGAGCGTTCAGGAAGCACACCGCCCCGGTGGTCTACATCCCGGTGGACGACCCCCGGCCCTGACCGCCCCGGCCCCGTAGACCCGAACGAATACGAGGGGTTGGCGATCACCTCGCCGGCCCGCTGCGTGTTCTCCGCGCCGGATCATAGTGGACCTTGGTCCACTACCGGGCCGGCGGGCGCCTCTCTACACTCGGAGATGTACTCACATTCTAAGGAATGCCGGGAGGCCCTTATGCCATCACTGCACACGACGTGGCTCAAGCCAGGGATCTGGGGAGTGGTCATCGGCAGCATCCTCACGATGATCGTGGGGTTCAGCTGGGGCGGGTGGACGACGAGCAGCACGGCCCGCCAGCAGGCGATGATCCAGTCCGACAACGCGGTCACCGCGGCGCTGGTCCCGATCTGTCTCGCGGGCAAGAAGGCCGACGTGTCCTACGCCAAGAAGCTCGCCCAGCTCACCGCCATCACGTCCTCGTACGAGCAGACGGAATTCGTGATGAAGACCGGATGGGCGACGTTCCCGGGGCAGGCGGATCCGAATCGGGCCGTGGCCGAGGCCTGCGCCACCGCCCTCCTGAAGACGGCGGAAGCCAAGTAGCGCGACCGTAGGTCTCATGCGATGAAGGTGTGGCGAGAGACGGCGGTGGGAGCTGCGATCGTGGACAAGGTCTATCCGGTGACCCCCTCGTCCATCACGGTGAAGACCGGGATGATCACGGGGGAGGTCATCGAGCTGAAGGTCACCGAGCGCGTCGAGAAGGATTCCGAGCGCGTGGTCTCGCCCGCGCGGCTCACCGGGAAGCTGCGGCTGGTCAATACGTCCTTGAACCGGACGGTTCGACTGGTCGAGGGCAAGCTCCAGTTCATCGACGCGCAGGGGCAGCGCATCAAGCTCGACGCGGCCCATGCCGATCCGATCGTCAAGTTCACCACGTACGGTAACGAGCGGCTCGACCCAGGGCAGGAAGCCTCCCAGACGCTCGACGTGGAGTTCCCGGTCGAGGCGCTGACCGCGAACCGGCTCAGGGAGATCCGGCTGGATCTCGCGTACATCGCGTCTCCGTTCCGGGAGGAGACCGTCAACTTCGTGGTCTCGATCGGCGCGGGCCGGTAGCGGTGGAGGAAGGCGGCTTCGCTCGGCGGTTCCGGGATCACGAAGGGCCCTACCACCTCTACGACTCGGCCGACCATCCCTTGATCCGGTCGGAAACCGGCGCGCACGTCCTGGGCGCCCTGCTCGACGGTCGGACGCGGCTGGTCTTCGTGGACGACCCGGGGTGTGCGGAGAGTTCGGTGCTCCGGATGACGTATCCGACCGGGGAGTGGACGCCCGAGCCCGTGGAGCCGACGGCGTGCGACTGCGGCGACGTCCGGTGCCGCGGGCGGCTGGTCATCACGCTGCACGACTCGCACGCGGGCCCGAACTGGATGCTCACATTCAGGGGATAGTCGTGAGAGAGGCGAGCGACCTGACCCTGGCGTGCACGATGGCTGATCTGGCCGGCTCCGGGTTCGTCGAGCACTTCGGTGTGAGGGGCGGTGAGCTGCGGTCGTTCGACAGCGGCCGGCGGTTCAGTTCTCACCAGGTGGTGGTCCGCGAGTACCATCGCTTCGAGGGTGTCTCGGATCCCGACGACATGGCGATCGTCTACGCGATCGAAGGCGAGGGCGGCGTTCGCGGGACCCTGGTCGACGCCTTCGGCGCCTACTCGGATCCGACGGTGAGCGCGTTCCTCGCCGAGGTCCCGATTCGCGGAGCCCGACGGTTCAACGGAGGATCGGGGCGGCCGTGGGTCTTCGACGCGCGGGGTGAGCTGGGGCCGCGCAGCACGGTCCGCGCGCCCTCCCGCTTCGGCCACTACCACTACGGCTATCCCGCGCCGGTCGCGCCGTGGCACGACGAAGGCGGCGAGAGCGGCGGCGTCACGTAGTCGCGGCGAGCGCGGCGTAGAGCCGATCCTGTGAGCGCAGGGCCGGCGCGCCGCCCGCCCGGGCCCGGACCGAGCCGCCGCCGGAGAGGATGCGCCGGGCCTTCACGGTGTCGGCAAGCTGGATCTCGAGGATCTCGCGGATCTGGGCCTGCAGGTCCGGATCCAGCACCGGGAAGGCGATCTCCACCCGGCGATCCAGGTTCCGGGGCATCCAGTCGGCGGAGGCCAGCAGGTATTCCGGGTCGCCATCATTGCCGAAGTGGAAGACGCGGGCGTGCTCGAGATAGCGATCCACGATCGAGACGACCCGGATGTTCTCCGAAAGTCCGCCCACCTCGGGGCGCAGGCAGCAGATCCCGCGGACGATCAGATCGATGCTCACGCCCGCCGTGCTGGCCGCGTACAGCTCCTCGATCAGGCGCCGGTCCACGAGGCCGTTCATCTTCGCGATGATCCGTCCCGCGCGCCCAGCCCGGGCATGGTCGGCTTCGCGCCGGATGCGCTCGATGAGCCCCTCGCGCAGGCCGCCGGGGGCGAGCAGGAGATGGTGGAAGCCGGTCGGGCGGGTGTAGCCGGTGAGGAGGTTGAAGAGCTGGGTGAGGTCCTCGCCGAACGACTCCCGGCTCGTGAAGAGCCCGAGGTCACTGTAGACCCCGGCGGTGCGGACGTTGTAGTTGCCCGTCGCGAGGTGGCAGTAGCGCCGGATCCCGTCGTTCTCCTGCCGGATGACCAGGCACGCCTTGCAGTGGGTCTTGAACCCCGGGAGGCCGTAGACCACGTGGGCCCCGACCTCTTCGAGCGCGCGGGCCCAGCGGATGTTCGCTTCCTCGTCGAAGCGCGCCTGGAGCTCCACCAGGACCGCGACCTCCTTGCCGTTCTCGACGGCGGCGTGCAGGGCATGGGCGATCGGCGAGGCCGGGCTCACCCGGTAGAGCGTCATCTTGATCGCGAGCACCTTCGGATCGACGGAGGCCTCCTGCACGAAGCGGGTGACCGCATCGAAGGCGTGGTAGGGGTGGTGCACGAGGACGTCCCGCGCGCGGAGGGCGCTCCAGATGTCGGGCGCGGTCGCGAAGGCGGTGACGGGGTGGGGCGGCAGCGGCCGATCCTTGAGACGGGGAATGTCCAGCGCGGCATAGAGCTGGAGTAGATCCGAGAACGCGGCGAAGCCTTCGCCTTCGTAGAGATCCTCGAGCTGCAGCTCGAGCTCGTCGAGAAGCGTGGACAGGAACTCGGGGGGCAGATCCCCCTCGTACTGCAGCCGCACCGCCGTGCCCAGGCGGCGCTCCCGCAGGCTCTCCTCGATGCTCGTGAGGAGGTCCTCGGGCCGGCCCGGAGGCTGGAGATCGGCGTCGCGGGTGATGCGGACGGCGTGGCTCGAGAGGATGTCGTAGCCGGTGTAGATCGAGGGCAGATGCAGGCGGATCGCGTCTTCCAGGAGAATGAAGGCGTGCCGCCCGTCCGGGTCGGGCAGCGCGATGAACCGTGGGATCGGCGGCCCCGGGATGTGGATCACGGAGAGGCGGGTGTCCGGGAGGGTCGAGGGCGCGGCGGCCCGGATGGAGGCCACCAGGCAGAGGGACCGGTTCCCGAGGTAGGGGAAGGGATGGGCCGGGTCCACCGCGAGCGGCGTCAGGATCGGGAGCACGGTGCCGCGGATGTACTGCTCGAGAAAGCGCCGCTGCTCCTCGCCGAGCTCCTTCGCGCGGAGCAGGACGATGCCCTCGGCGGCCAGGAGCGGCTGGACGTCGTCGAGGAAGCAGCGATGCTGGGCCTCGACCAGCTCGTGCACGCGGGTCGCCACCGCGGCCAGGGTCGCGGCGGGCGTGAGCCCGTCCGGGCTCGCGGTCAGATCGCCGGCTCGGATGCGGCGCTTCAGCATGGCCACCCGCACCATGAAGAACTCGTCCAGGTTGGAGCTGAAGATGGCGAGGAACTTCACGCGCTCGAGCAGCGGCACCGCGGGATCCTGGGCCTCCTCGAGCACGCGCCGGTTGAACTCGAGCCAGGACAGCTCCCGGTTCACGAACGCGTCGGAAGGCAGCTCGAACCTCGCCATCACATCACGCTAGCAGGGGAGCCGAGGGCGACACAGTGGACCTTGGTCGCATGCCCGGCATCGCTCCCGTGGTGCCATTTTACGTCCGAGGACGAAGGTCCACTATCGCCGCCATTGACGTCCTGCAACGATTGCCTGGAGATGCCATGCGCGAGCCCAGGCCCACCTCGATGATCACGATCGTAGACGACGACGCGTCGGTGGCCCGGGCGCTGCAGCGGTTGATCCGATCGGCGGGATACCTCGTCGAGACGTTCGCGTCCGCGCGGGAATTCCTGGGCTCGACGCCGTCCACCCGCACCGCGTGCCTGGTGCTCGATATCTATCTCGAGGGGATGACCGGGTTCGAGCTCCAGGAGCAGATGAAGCTGGATCGGCTCGCGATCCCGATCATCTTCATGACCGCGCACGACGACGCCACGACCCGCGAGCGGATCAGGCGCTCCGGCATGGCCGGATACCTGGTGAAGCCATTCGATGGCCAGGTCTTGCTGGACGCCATCCTCCGGGTTGCTGGGCCGGCGGTGGCATGACACCCGTCCCCCGACCCTCTCGGCGCCCGAGGCAGCCGACGCGCCGAGGCGGGAGTCCGAGCGCCGGCCCGAGCGCGCGGTCGATGAACGTCAAGCGCCTCGCCTGGATCGCGACGTTGCTGATGCTCTTTCTCGTGCCGTCGGTCCTCATGCGCTTCCGGGCTCGGCCCGCGGTCTCGGTGGTGTCGGCGGCGCCCCAAGAGCTCTCGACCGTCTACTTTCCGGCCGGGATCACCCAGATCCGGCCACAGGACAGGAGCATTCTCGATGCGCACGCCTCGTGGCAGCGTGACGAGCGGAGGCGGGTCCTCGTGATCGAGGGGCATACCGACGGGCCCGGAGAGAGCGAGATCAGCCTGGAGATCGGCGAGCAGCGGGCCAAATCCGCCAAGGCCTATCTGGTGACCAAGGGCGTGACCGCGGATCACATCATGACCGAATCCCGCGGTGGGGCCGAGCCTCACTGCAAGGAGAAGACGTCCGCGTGTCGCGCCCTCAACCGGCGGGCGACGGTCACCAGGCGAGTGCCGCCATGAGCGATTCGGGCCCCCTGCGCTAACGAATCCGAGGGGTTACGAACAGATCAAAGTGCGACCGCCGATCCCCGGCCGGTCATGTAGAGTGGGGGCAACCAGAAGGGAGTGCGATGGCTCAAAAACGGCCGGGGATGTACCGCGGCGACCGCCGCCGCAAGGAAGATCAACGCAAGGCCAAGCAAGACGCGAAGCGCGCGCGGAAGGCGGAGCGTAAAGAGAGCGGCACCAGTGGTCCCGAGATCGAGGCGGCCGGCGTGAATGGTGGCCAGGGCTCGAAGGAGTTCGTGTGGTTCTCGCCGAGCAAGGGGCGAACCCATACGACGACCAGCGCGGCAACGCCGACCATCGAGGGCGTCGACGACTGGACGCTCGTCAGTGATCCGCGGCTGAATCCCGGCGCCTGATCGCCGGTTCCTCTCGGTAACGACCCGCCTTCTTCAGCTGCTCCACGAGGAGGGCGTCAGCGCAGGAGATCGCGCGCGATGACGAGCTGCTGCACCTGCGGCGTGCCGTCGATGAAGGCCGTGACCTTGGCCCAGCGCAGGTAGCGCTCGACCGGCCGGTCGCGGCGCAGCCCGGAGGCGCCGAAGACCTCGAGCGCCTTGCGGGCGACTTCCTCCGCCGCGTCCACGCCCACCCGCTTGGCGATGGCGCAGGCGCGCGTCGCGGGTCGCCCCTGGTCGAACAGCCAGGCCGCGCGGTAGGCCAGAGCGCGCCGCCTCGACTTGGGCCGCGAGATCCGCGAGCAGGAACTGCAGGCCCTGGAACTCCGCGATGGCGCGGCCGAAGGCCCGTCGCTCGCGGGCGTACGCGACCGCCTCGTCGAGCGCGCCCTGGGCCAGCCCGGTGGCGATGGCGCCGACCTGGGCGCGCGCGAGATCGATCGTCGCGAGCGCGGCCCGCAGCCCGTCGCCCTCGCGGCCCAGCAGGTGATCGGCGGGCACCCACACGCCGTCGAGCCGCAGCTCGCAGGTGGGGAGCGCGCGCGCCGCGGTCACGCGATCCCGCGGGCCGAAGGAGACGCCGGGCCGGTCGCGCTCGACCACGATGCTCGAGATTCCATCCGCGCCGGACCCGCCGGCGGCGCGGGGCGCGGTGCGCGCCATCACGTTGTAGAGATCCGCGGTGCCGCCGTTGGTGACCCACGCCTTGACGCCGTCGAGTCGGTAGCCGCCCCGCTCCGGCGTGGCCGTCGTGGTGATCGCGGCCGCGTCGGTGCCCGCGTCCGGCTCGGTGAGCGCGAAGCCGCCGAGCAGCTCCCCGCGGGTGACCGCGGCGAGCCAGCGCGCGCGGCCCGCGTCGGTGCCCGCCCGCGCGAGGCTTCGCGCGAAGTTGTTGTGGACGACGAGGCCGAACGTGGTGGCGAAGCACCCTTGGGCGAGCTGCTCCAGGATCAGGCCGCCGGTGAGGCCGTCGAGACCCTGCCCGCCGTCCTCGACCGGCGCGAACAGGCCCGCGAGTCCGAGCGCGGCCGCCTCGCGGAACGCGCCCAGCGGATACTCGCCGGCCTCGTCCCAGGCGTCCGCGCCGGGCCCGAGCACCCGCTGGGCGAACTCGCGCGCCACCTCGCGCCAGCGCTGCTGCTCGGGCGTGAGGTCGAAGTTCACGCGGGCGGCCTCACGCGGGCTCGGGCTCCACGCCGAGCCCCTCGGCGACGCGGTTCGTGTAGTTGAAGTACGCGGTGGTGAACGCGATCTCGAAGATCTCCGCGTCCACGAATCCGTGGGCGCGCAGCGCCTCCACGTCCGCACGCGTCATCGTCCGCGGCGCGCGGGTCAGCTTGAGCGCGTAGTCCACCATCGCCCGGTCCGTGGGCGGCAGGAGGGCCGCGGCCGGCTCGGTCGCGAGCGCGTGGACCAACGCCGGGTCGGCGCCGAGCGCGCGGAGGAAGCCGCCGTGGAGCTGGGTGCAGTGCGCGCAGCCGTTCTCGGCGCTGACCGCGGTGGCGATGTACTCGCGGCGCAGCTTGGAGAGTGCGCCGGATCCGCCGAGGGCGCCGTAGAACTCGAGATGGGCGCCGAGCAGGCGCGGGCTCGGCGTGAAGACGCGGTAGAAGGGGATCATGCGGCCCAGCCCTCGGATGACGCGCTCGTAGCCTTCCTTCAGGCGGCCCTCGGCCGCGCTCTCGTGCACCTCGGCGATCCAGGACATGGCGGGTGTCTCCTAGGGCAGGCGCGTGGCCCGGACGAGGGCGTCGATCGCCTCGCGCGGGGCGGACGCATCCTCGACGGTCCGGCGCACGCGCAGGGCCTTCTCGATCCGGAGATCCCCGATCTCCGCGACCACGTCGTCCGGGGTGAAGAGGACGTCGGGCTGGGTCGGGCCGCCCGCGCCCTCGGTGAGGTTGAGGAGATCGTGGCCGACGACCAGGAGCGTGCCGCCCGGCCGTACCGCGTCCGCCGCGCGCGCCAGCGCGGTCGGGCGCTCGCTCGGCGGGAGCTGCAGGTAGAAGACGCACACCAGGTCGTACGCGCGCGCCGGCGGCGTCCACGCCAGCGCGTCGGCCTCGATCCACTCGACCTCGACGCGGCGCTCGGCCGCGAGGGTTCGCGCCATCCGGAGCGCGATCCCGGAAAAATCCACTGCGGTCACGCGCCAGCCCTGCCCGGCGAGCCAGACCGCGTTCCGGCCCGCGCCGCATGCCAGGTCGAGCGCCGTGCCCGGCCGCAGGTCAGCGACCTCCGCGACCAGGAACCGGCTGGGGGCGGTGCTGGCGTGGACGCGCTCCTCGCCGGCCCAGCGGCGATTCCAGCGCTCGCGCGAGGGCTCCGACGTCGTGGTCAGTCGCACTTCTTGAGCAGGATGGACCAGAACCTGGCCGGGCGCTTCCCCTCGTTGCGGGCCAGGTGGGCCGAGCCCTGCTCGAGCCAGTGGGCGCTGCGCGGCCGCAGCGCCTCCCGCTTGCCCTTCGCGTACAGCGCCAGCTCGCCGTCCTGGACGATGGTGATCTCGGCGCCCTCGTTCAGGTGGAGATCGGAGTCGGCGCCGGGCGGGTAGGTCATCAGGACGATCCGCACGGAGTCGTTGTTCAGCAGCTCCTGCTCGGTGACCTGCGCCTGGGGCGAATGGGCCATCGTGGCCCGTCCGATGAACACCCCCAGCACGACCAGCAGACCGCAGAGCATCAGCTTCGCCGTCATCCCGGGTCTCCTTTGACGGCGATCCTACCAGAAGATCAGCAGCACGGAGGCGGCGAGAAGCGCGCCCATGGCGCCGTTGAAGATGCGCCGGGCGCGCTCGGAGCGCAGGACGCGCTGGAGCACCGCGCCGAAGGCCAGCCAGGGGAAGCAGCTCGGCAGCGACGCGAGAACGAACGTGAGCCCGAAGGCGGCCGACTGGGCGAGCGCGCTGCTCGCCCCGTCCTGCAGGAAGGTCGCGGCCGCGCTGGCGCAGACGAGCCAGGACTTCGGGTTGATCCACTGGAACGCCGCCGCGCCGAGGAACCCGACCGGAGGGCCGGCCGTGTTGGCGCCGGAGCGGCCCGCGGTCGCGATCTTCCAGGCGAGCCAGCCCAGCACCGCCGCCCCGCACCACTTGACGCCTTCCAGGACGACCGGGTGGTGGAGGATCACGCTGCCGAGACCGAAGGCCACGAGGAACATCATCAGCCCCATGCCGAGGGCGACCCCGAACAGGCAGGGCAGGCCGCGCAGCACGCCCACGTTCGCCCCGGTGGCGGTCAGCAGCGTGTTGCTGGGGCCCGGCGTGCCGGCCGCGGCGACCGAGAAGAGGAAGAAGGCGAAGGCCTGCTCGAAGGTCATTTGCGCCGGCCGCCACGGAGCGGGTAGATTCGCCACATGGCCGTCAAAGCTAGGCCGATCGGCCCGCGAGGGTCTTGAACGTTCGTGCGGCGCGCGCGAGTGGGTGCGCGGGCGCGGGCCGGTGGGGGGCGTCGAGCTGCTGCGTGCCTGGTTCCGCGGGCGCGCCTTCGCCCCGCATCGCCACGACACCTACGCGATCGGCGTCACCGAGGCCGGCGTCCAGATGTTCGACTACCGCGGGCGCGTCGAGCGCTGCGTGCCGGGCGACGTGGTCGTGCTCCACCCCGACGAGACGCACGACGGGCGCGCCGGGGGCGAGAACGGCTTCGGCTACCGGATCGTCTACGTCGAGCCGGCCCGCATCGCCGCGGCGGTCCACGCGATCCGGGGTCGGCCGGCGCCGCTGCCGTTCGCGCGGGAGCCCGTCTCGCGGAACCCGACGCTGGCGCGCGCGGTCACGGCCGCGTTCCAGGCCCCCGCGGAGCCGCTGGCGCTCGATGCCCTGGTGCTCCGTCTGGCGGAAGGCCTCATCGAGAGCGATGCGGACGGCGCGCCCACCGGGGCGCCGCGCGTCGACCAGGGTGCGCTCGACCGGGCCCGCGCCTTCCTGGACGGCCGGCGCGCCATCGTGCGCTCGACCGAGCTCGAGGCGGTCACGGGCCTGAGCCGCTACGAGCTGGCCCGCCAGTTCCGGGTCCGCTACGGGACGAGTCCGTACCGCTACTCGCTCCTGCGCCGGCTCGACTTCGCGCGGAGCCGGCTACGCGCGGGGACGCCGCTGGCGGACCTGGCGCTGGCGGCGGGCTTTGCCGACCAGGCGCACTTCACGCGCATGTTCAAATCGGCCTACGGGGTGACCCCGGCCAGGTACGCGCGCGTGAAGGAAACGCAACCGCCCGGCTGAGGGCGGGCCGCGCGGTAGTGGGTCAGCCTGGTGGTGGGGGGATGTCTCGCTCGACGTCGCGTGTGTCCCGTTCCTGGTCGCCCCGGAGAGGCGGCATTGGCGCCCGATTGCGCATGACGAGATAGGCGAGGCCCGCGAGCCCACATACGAGAATCACCAGAACCGCGACATCCCCTGGCCCTGCCCACCAGACCCGGATCGCCACCAGGACGGTGACGAAGGGGATGACCCACCACAAATGTCTCATGGCTGCGGCGACGGTGAGTCTCTCTCCCCGGAGAAGCGGCCCGCGAAGACGCTGCCGTCGCGGAACGGGGCCAGCACCGTGAACGCGGCCTGGACCTCCGCGGCGGGCGTACTGCGGCTGCGCCCGCGCAGGACCGGGAATCCGGCCAGCTCGGCCGTGATGTCGACCGCTCGGATCATGCTCAGGTCTGCAGATCGCCGACCGCGTCGGCCAGGGCCCCGAGCTCGGCGCGCCACGATTTCGGCGTGACCAGCGGCCGCACCACGAACTTCGAGAAGCCCACCGCGATGAACTGCTCGAGGAGCGTGCGCAGCGCGGGCAGCCCCACCGGCGTCAGCTCGACCGAGCGGGGCCGCCGCGCGGCCATCGCGCGCGCGGTGGCCGGATCGATCGGCGCGGTGGCGTAGCCGACGCTCATGCCGAAGTGCTCGCCGCTGATCGAGCGGCCGGCGCGCGCCGCCGCGTCCTCGATCACGACGCGGCCCGCCGCCGCTTCCGCGGGCGTGCACAGCGAGGGCAGCCAGCCATCCGACAGCCGGCCGCAGCGCTCGAGCGCGGCCGGCAGCGTGCCGCCCAGCCACACCTCGAGCGGCTGCTGCACGGGCAGCGGGCGAGAGCTTGACGTCCCGGAGAGTCCCGGCGGGCCCGTCGTGGCTCACCGTCTCGCCGGCCCAGAGGCGGCGCAGGAGCGGGAGGGCCTCGTCGATGAAGGCGCCGCGCTGCTTGGGCTCGACCCCGATGGCCTCGCGCTCCGGCGAGAAGGTGAGCCCGGGCACCAGTGTCACCAGCAGGCGGCCCTGGGACAGCCGGTCCAGGCTCGCGAGCTGCTTGGCCAGGCGCAGCACATTGCGGCCCGGCAGCAGCATGGTGGTCCCGACCTTCAGGCGCGGGTTGCTCGCGGCGGCCCAGGCGAGGCCCACGACGGGATCGAGCACCGGGCCGGTCAGCACCTCCGAGAGCCAGAGGGAGTCGAACCCGAACTCGTCGAGGCCGGCCACCAGCTCGGCCATCGCCTCCATGGATGCGGTCGCGCCCGCGGAGCCCACCCCGATACGGATCTTCATGGCGGGGTTGATTCTACCGCGTCCGGCCATGGCCCTGTCGTATCGTTCTGGCTGTGATCGTGCACCTCGTGGACGGCACCTACGAGCTCTTCCGCTACTTCCTCTCGCCGGGGGCGGCGTTCGATCGGAGCACGCCGCCCGAGCTGCGTGCGGTGCGGGGCGTCGTCGCGTCGATCCTGGGCATGCTCGAGGGCGGCGCGACGCACCTGGGCGTGGCGACCGATCACGTCATCGAGTCGTTCCGGAACGCGCTCTGGCCGGGCTACAAGACCGGCGAGGGCATGGACCCGCTGCTCTACGCGCAGTTCGAGCCGCTCGAGGAAGCGCTCGGCGCGCTGGGCGTGGTCGTCTGGCCCATGGTCGAGTTCGAGGCCGACGACGCCCTCGCCGCCGCGGCGGCGCTCGCGGCGGCCGATGCGCGGGTGGAGCAGGTCGTGATCTGCACGCCGGACAAGGACCTCGCGCAGTGCGTGCGGGGCGAGCGGGTGGTCCAGCTCGACCGGCGGCGCGGCGAGCAGCGCGACGAGGCGGGCGTGGTCAAGAAGTTCGGCGTCCCGCCCGCGTCCATTCCGGACTGGCTCGCCCTGGTGGGCGACAGCGCGGACGGCTTCCCGGGTCTGCCCGGCTGGGGCGCCACGTCCGCCGCGACGGTGCTCGCCCGTTACGGGCACCTCGAGCAGATTCCCGAGCGCGCGGCGGACTGGGATGTCGCGGTGCGCGGCGCCGCGCGCCTGGCCGCGACGCTCGCCGAGCAGGGCGAGCGCGCGCGGCTGTTCCGGACGCTGGCCACGCTGCGCGCGGATGCGCCGATCGGCACCGACGTGGACGGGCTGCGGTGGGTCGGGCCGCGCCCGGGCTTCGCGGCCTGGGCCGGGCGGCTCGGCGCGCCGGCGCTCCACGAGCGCGCCACGAGCCTCGCGGCCACCCGCTCCGCCGCCGCGCGGTGAGCGGCCGACCGGCCCGCCTCGCCGCGCTTCGCCACCGCGACTTCCGTCTCTTCTGGAGCGGCCAGCTCGTCTCGCTGATCGGCACCTGGATGCAGAGCGTGGGCCAGGCGTGGCTCGTGCTGGAGCTCACCGGCTCGCCGTTCCAGCTCGGGCTGGTGACCGCGCTGCAGTTCACGCCGATCCTGCTGCTCTCGCCGGTGGGCGGCGCGCTGAGCGACCGCTTTCCCAAGCGCCGCATCATCCTGCTGACCCAGGCGGTCATGATGGCGCAGGCCTTCGTGCTGGCCGGGCTCGTCTGGAGCGGCCACGTGCGGTACTGGCACGTGGCGGTGCTGGCCGCGATCTACGGCCTGGGGCGCGCGGTGGACATCCCGGCGCGCCAGTCCTACATCACGGATCTCGTCGGGCGGGCCGATCTGCCCAATGCGGTCGCGCTCAACTCGCTGGTCTTCAACGGGGCGCGCATCGTGGGGCCCGCCGTCGCCGGCCTGCTCATCGCGGGGTTCGGCGTGGCGCCCGGCGTTCTTCCTCAACGGCCTGAGCTTCGTCGCGGTGCTGGCCGCGCTCCTCGCCACCCGCACGCCCGGGAACCCGGACCCGGCCGGACGGCTCGGCATCCGCGAAGGCGTCTGGGGGCGCGCTCGCCTACGCGGCGCGCACCCCGTCCACCGCGTTCACGCTCGCCCTGGTCGTCGTGGTCAGCGTGCTCGTGCTGAACTTCAACGTGGTGGTGCCGCTGATCGCGAAGGACGTGCTCGACGAGGGCGCGCACGGGTTCGGCCTGCTCATGTCCTCGCTCGGCGCGGGCGCGGTGATGGCGGGCATCGGGTTGACGCTGCTCCGTCGGGGCCGGCCCTCGCTGTGGTTCCTGGCCGCCTCGGCGGCGGTGCTCAGCGCGGGGACCGCCTCGCTCGCCCTGGTGGGGCATTTCGGCGCCGCGGCCGCCTTGCTCGTCGCGCTCGGGTGCTGCCAGATCCTGTTCTCCACGGGCTGCAACACCACGCTGCAGCTCGAGACGCCGGACGCGCTGCGGGGGCGCGTGATGGGGCTCTACGCGCTCGCCAACGCGGGCATGACCCCGTTCGGGTCGGTCCTGATGGGCCTTCTTGCCGAGCGGCTGGGCGTGCGCGCGGCCTGCGCGCTGGGCGGCGGGAGCGGGCTGGTGGCGGTGATCGTCCTCGTGCTCGTCGCGCGCCGCACGGGCCTGGCCTGGCGGCACCCCCGCGAGCGGTAGACGGTCAGTCGGGGACGCACGCGGTGACCGTGATCTCCACGAGCAGCTCGGGCGCGTTCAGCGAGGCGACCGTCACGGTGGTCCGCGCGGGCTTGTCGGCCGGGAAGTACCTCGCGTACTCCTCGTTGTAGGCCGCCAGGTCCTCGCGCCGGGTGAGGTGCGTCATCGCGCTGAGCACATTGTCGAGCGAGGTGCCCGCCGCGGCGAGGACGACCTTGATGCGCTCGAGGGTGTTGCGGGTCTGCTCGCGAATGTCCCGCCCGACCTCGCCGGTGACCGGATGCCGTCCGGTCTGGCCGGCCACGAAGACGAGGTTGCCGAACCGGGTCGCGGCCGACAGGTTCGGATTCGCGTGCGCCAGCGTGGCCCGGACGATTTCTTTCTTCATGGCTCAGCTCACTGCTTCGGGCCGATGACGCCACCGGCCCTCAAGGTGTCGATCTCGGCGGCCTCGAGGCCCAGCAAGTCCCGCAGCACCGCGTCGGTGTGCTCGCCGAGCAGCGGGGCGGGCGTGCGCACCGAGCCCGGCGTCTCCGACAGGCGCACCGGCGCGCCGACCATGCGCACGGTGCCGGCGCGGGGATGGTCCATCTCCACCAGGGCCCCGCGCGCGATCACCTGCGGGTGCTCCACCACCTGGGGAATGGTGTTGATGGCGCCCATGGGAATGCCCTGCGCGAGCAGCAGCGGCTCCCATTCCTCGTACGTCCGCGTGAGGAACGCCGCCTGCAGCGCGGGGATGAGCGTGTCGCGGTTGCGCGCCCGGTCGGCGTTGGTGCGATAGCGCGGATCGTCGGTCAGCTCGGGCCGGCCGATCACGGGGCAGAACACCTTCCAGAGCTTCTCGCTGCCGACGGCCAGGGCCAGGTCCCGTGTCTTGGTGCGGAAGGTCTGGTAGGGCAGGAGCGCCTTGTACGCGGTGCCCATCGGCCGCGGCAGCTCGCCGTCGGCGAAGTAGGCGCCGATCATGCTCCCGAGGAGCGAGAGCTGGCCCTCGAGCATCGAGACGTCGATGGCCTGGCCGCGTCCGGTCCGCTCCTTCACGCGCAAGGCCAGCATGATGCCGAAGGCCGCGTACATCCCCGCGGTCATGTCGGCGATAGAGACGCCGCAGCGCACCCCGTGGCCGTCCGCCTCGCCGGTGGTGCTGATCATCCCGCTCTCGGACTGGACGATTAGGTCGAGCGCGGCGCGGTCGCGGTACGGGCCGTCCTGGCCGAAGCCCGAGACCGAGCAGTAGATGATGCCGGGGTTCCGCTCGCGCGCGGCCTCGTAGCCCAGCCCGAGCCGGGCGAGCGCGCCCACCCGATAGTTCTCGAGCACGACGTCGCATTTGTCTACCAGCTGAAAGAAGAGACTCTTTGCCTTCCGGGTGCTTCAGGTCGACCTCGATGCCCTTCTTGTTGCGATGCAGGCTCACGAAGTACGAGGTCTCGCCGCCGGGCAGGGGCGGCCCCCAGGCGCGCGCGATGTCGCCGGCGCCGCGCGGCTCGAGCTTGATGACCTCGGCGCCGAAGTCGGCCAGCATCGTGGAGCAGAAGGGCCCCGCGAGGGCGTGGCTCAGGTCGAGGACCTTCACGTCTTCGAGCGGCATGCGCATCGGATGGCCTCCGGGACGGCGAGAGTGAGGCGATCCTGCCAGATCAGCCCCGGGTGGTCAAACCGCGGGCCGCGCCTCAGTCCGGGAGCTCGGCCAGGCGGCGCTCGAGAAAGCGCCGCTGCGGCTCCTGCCGGGTCAGGCCGAGCGCGCGCTCGTAGGAGGCGCGGGCGTCGCCCGTCTTCCCGAGGCGCCGGCACAGCTCCGCCCGCGCCGAGTGCGCCAGCGGGTAGTCCGCCAGGTCGCCGCGCGCCAGGATCGCGTCGATGAGGGCCAGGCCCGCCGCGGGGCCGTCGCGCATCGCCACCGCGGCGGCGCGGTTCAGCTCGACCACCGGCGACGGCTCGGCCCGCACCAGCACGTCGTAGAGCCCGACGATCTGGCCCCAGTCGGTCAGGGCGGCGGCGGGCGCCTCCGCGTGCACCGCCGCGATCGCGGCCTGGAGCGTGTACGGGCCGATCCGGCGCGAGGCGAGCGCCCGCTCCACCAGCCCGGTGCCCTCCGCGATCTGCGCGCGGCTCCAGAGCGAGCGGTCCTGGTCGTCCAGCAGGATCAGCTCGCCGGTGGGGGAGGTGCGCGCGGGGCGGCGCGACTCGTGGAGCAGCATCAGCGCCAGCAGGCCGACGGCCTCGGGCTCCGGCAGCAGCTCGATGAGCAGCCGTCCCAGGCGGATGGCCTCGCCCGAGAGATCGGCCCGCGTCAGCGACTCGCCCGAGGACGCCGAGTAGCCCTCGTTGAACACCAGGTAGACCACGTGCAGGACGGTGTCCAGGCGGGCCGGCAGCTCGGCCAGGGCCGGGACCTCGTAGGGGATGCGCGCGTCTCGGATCTTCGCCTTGGCGCGCACGATGCGCTGGGCGAGCGTCGGGGGCGCGGTGAGAAAGGCGCGCGCGATCTCCTCGGTGGTGAGACCGCAGACCTCGCGCAGGGTCAGCGCGACCTGGGCGTCCGGGGGCAGGGCCGGGTGGCAGCACGTGAAGATCAGGCGGAGCCGGTCGTCCACGATGTCCTCCGCCTCGCCCGGCCTGGGGCCGGCGGTCTCGGCCTCGATCCGCTCGGCGAGCTCCGCCTGGGAGGCGTCGAACCGGGCCCGCCGGCGCATGGCGTCGATGGCCTTGAAGCGCCCGGTGGAGACGAGCCAGGCCCGCGGATTGGCGGGCATGCCCTCCCGCGGCCACTGCTCGACCGCGGCCGCGAAGGCCTCGTGCAGGGCCTCCTCCGCCAGGTCGAAATCGCCGAGCAGACGGATGAGGGTGGCCAGGACGCGGCGCGAGTCCGAGCGGTAGACCGCCTCCACCGCCTCGCGCGCGCGGTCGTCGCCCGGGGGCTCGCTCATGAGACGTTCGGGGCCGCGGCTAGGAGTGCCGCAGCTCCTGGACCGGGCGCACCTCGATGGTCCCGATGCGGGCCGGCGGGAACCGCGCGGCCACCGCGCAC
The DNA here is from genome assembly GCA_963747235.1 of uncultured Candidatus Rokubacteria bacterium. Classification (GTDB taxonomy): domain Bacteria; phylum Methylomirabilota; class Methylomirabilia; order Rokubacteriales; family CSP1-6; genus CAMLFJ01. The sequence goes on along the minus strand of CAVVEU010000040.1, from coordinate 568,722 downwards.
GCTTCGTCCAGATCCTTGGCCTCGATGAGGAAGAAGCCGCCGAGCTGCTCCTTGGTCTCGGCGAAGGGGCCGTCGGTGGTGGTCACCTTGCCGCCGCGCACCCGGATGGTCCGGGCGGTCCGCCCGCGCTGCAGCGCATTCGACACGATGAAGTGGCCGCTCTGCCGCAGCTCCTCGCTGTAGCCGAGCGCCGCGTCCACGAGGCGCTGCATCTCCCCGTCGGGCATCGTGTCCAGCGTCTTCTCCTCGTGATAGATCAGGAACATGAACTTCATCGCTTGAGCTCCTTGATTGGTCGCACCTCGATGCTGCCCCGGCGCCCCATCGGGATCTTCGCGGCCACCTGGATGGCGTCGTTGAGGTCCCGGGCCTCGATCAGGATGAACCCGCCGAGCTGCTCCTTCGTCTCGGCGAAGGGGCCGTCGGTCGTGGACAGCTTGCCGTTCCGCACCCGGATGGTGGTGGCCGTCTCGACCGGCTGGAGGGCCTGGGCGGCGATGAGGTGACCGCTTCTGCGGAGGGCCTCGTCGTAGGACAGGCTCTCCTCGGTGCACGCGTCGGCCTCCCGCTTGGACAGGGCGTTCATCTCCGTCTCCACAAGATAGACCAGGCAGACGTACTTCATGGCCCCTCCTCGACTTCGGATGGCTGCCGCCACCGGATGGTCGCTCGACGGCCTCCTGAATCGACAGGGTACCGATGTTTCCTTGGCCTGTCGCGGGAAGGCAACCTGGTCGAGCCTCAGCCGGCGGCCCGTGGTAGGCTCCTCGGGGCACGATGAAGATCTTCTACGGCTGGGTCATTGTGGCGGCCGGCATCGTGATGACGTGCGTCGGGATCGGCTCGATGCTCTCGCTCGGGGTGTTTCTCCAGCCCATGTCCGAGGCGATGGGGTGGTCCCGCAGCGGCATCTCGCTGGCCGCGATGCTGAACTTCCTCTGCATGGGCGTCGGGTCGTTCTTCTGGGGCGCGCTCTCCGACCGGTTCGGCACCCGCGTGGTGGTGCTCTCGGGCAGCATCCTGCTGGGGGCGGGCCTGGTGGCCGCGAGCCGGGCGGCGACCCTCGGCCAGTTCCAGCTCCTGTTCGGGGTGATCGTGGGCGTCGCGGCCGGAAGCTTCTACGCGCCGATGACCGCGACGACGACCCGGTGGTTCGTCGAGCATCGAAGCCTCGCGGTCGCGCTCGTCTCGGCGGGGCTCGGCCTCGGCTCGATGACGGTGGCGCCCCTCGCGGGCTGGATCATCACGCCACTACGACTGGCGCGTCGCGATGCTGGTGATCGGCGACCTCGCGTGGCTCCTGCTCATCCCGGCCGCCCTGCTCGTGCGCAACCCGCCGGCGGCGGCGCCCGCGGCTCCCGTGCCCGGCGCGGTCGCGGCGCGTGAATTCACGGTGGCGGAAGCCCTGCGCACCCCGCAGTTCGCGGCCATCGCGCTCACCCACTTCGCGTGCTGCGCGGCGCACTCGGGCCCGATCTTCCACATGGTCACCAACGTGATCGACCACGGCATCTCCGCGATGGCCGCGACCACCGTGCTGGGCGCGGCGGGTCTGGCCTCCCTGAGCGGCCGCGTGATCTGCGGCCTCCTGGCCGATCGGCTGGGGGCCAAGCGCGTGCTGATCGTGGGGCTCGCCATCCAGGCGGTCGCGGTGGGCCTCTACCTGGTCACCCGCGAGCTCGCCGGCTTCTACGCGCTGGCCCTCATGTTCGGCCTCGCCTACGGCGGCGTGATGCCGCTCTACGCGATCGTGGTGCGCGAGTACTTCGGCGCGCGGATCATGGGCGCCACCTTCGGCGCGGTCGCCTTCGCGTCCACCCTGGGCATGGCCCTCGGGCCCTGGCTCGGCGGCGTGCTCTACGATTCGTTCGGGAGCTACGCCTGGCTCTTCGTCGGCTCCTTCGGCATCGGCCTCGGGGCGGTGGCCATCGCGTTCGCGTTCCGGCCGCCGGCGCCGTTCCGGGTCGCGGTGCCGAGCGTGGCGCACTGAGAGGCCATCCGCCACCATGCGTTACATGCTGCTGATGTACCGGGACGAGAAGTGGTGGGACGCCAAGCCCGAGGCGGAGCGCATCGCGATCCGCCAGCAAGCGATCGACGCTTCGGAGCCGCTTCGCCAGCGCGGCACCTTTCTGGCCGGTGACCCGCTGCTGCCCACCCACACCGCGACCACGGTGCGGATGCGTGACGGCAAGGCGGTCACGACGGACGGGCCGTTCGCCGAGACCAAGGAGCAGCTCGGCGGCTACACCATCGTGGAGGTCGCGAGCCTCGACGAGGCGCTCGCCATCGCGACCGAGCATCCATTGCTGCGGGTGGGCGGCCACTCGATCGAGGTGCGGCCGATCCGGGAGCTGCCCCCGCGCTAGTGTCGCGCGTTCCGCCCTTGCCACCCGGCGGACCGTCTGCGTATGCTGGGTGGCTCATGGCGTCGTCCCGTCCGCGAACCCGCAGGCGCGTGGCCCTGCTCGGCCTGGGGCTGGTCCTGACCTTGCTGGTGCCGGGAGGCGCGGCGGTCCTGGCCCAGCCGGCCGTCGCCCGCATCGGCATCCTCTTCCTGGCGCGACCCGAGTCCGACAATTCGCAGCGCGCCGTGGCGTTGCGGGAGGGCCTGCGCGAGCTGGGCTACGTCGAGGGGCAGAACGTCGTCTTCGAGTACCGCTACGCGGCGGGCAATCTCGAGCGCCTGCGGAGGATGGCGGGCGAGCTCGTGCGGGCCCGGGTGGACCTGATCGTCGCGGTCGGCTTCCAGGCCGCCCTCGCGGCCAAGGCGGTCACCGCCACCGTACCGATCGTCATGGCGCCGGCCGGGGATCCCGTCGTCCAGGGGTTGGTGACGAACCTCGCCCGGCCGGGCGGGAACGTGACCGGCGTGGCCCTCATGAGCCCCGAGATGCGGAGCAAGCGCCTCTCGCTCCTGAAGGAGATGGTGCCGAGGCTCGACCGGGTCGCCGTCCTGGTCAATCCGGCGCGCCGCCCCACGATCACCGAGCTCGAGAGCATGGCCACGAGGCTCGGCGTGCAGATCGAGTGGATGGAGATCACGGGGTCGGAGACGCGCGAGACCCTCCGGCGGCGGCTGCGGGCGGCGCACGTGCAGGGGATCTACACGGTGGAGAGCCCCCTGCTCGACGGCATCGCCTCGCGCATCGCGGAGGCCGCACGCGAGCAGAAGCTGCCGTCGGTGTTTCCGTTCCGGGAGGCGGTCGAGGGGGGCGGGCTCATGAGCTATGCTAGCAGCTTCGCCGACGTGCAGCGCCGCGCCGCCTCCTACGTCCACCGCATTCTCGGCGGGGCCCGGCCGGGCGACCTGTCGGTCGAGCAGCCGGACCGGTTCGAGCTGGTCGTGAACCTCAAGACCGCGAAGGCGATCGGGCTCCAGGTGCCGCCTTCCATCCTGGTCCAGGCCCACCAGGTCATCGAGTAGAGGGCGAAGGAGACGACGCATGGCATCGACCGTCCACCCCCTGGATCCGCTGACCGCGGCCGAGATCGCGCGCGCCTGGGAGATCGTGCGGACGGAGCGCGCGCTCGGGCCGCGGGTGCGGGTCATCTTCATCATGCTGCACGAGCCGGCCAAGAAGATCGTGCTCGCGCACCGGCCCGGCGACGCGGTGGAGCGGGCCGCGTTCGTGGTGCTCGTGGACTCCGGGCCCGGCAAGACCTACGAGGCGGTCGTGTCGCTCTCCGGGGGCCGCGTGCTGTCGTGGGAGCACGTGCCCGGCGCCCAGCCCGCCATCGTGCTGGACGAGTTCGTGGATTGCGAGGCGGCGGTCCGCGCCGACCCGCGCTGGCAGGAAGCCATGCGCCGGCGCGGGATCACCGATCTGAGCCTCGCCATGGTGGACTGCTGGTCGGCGGGCAACTTCGGCTTCCCGCAGGACGAGGGGCGGCGGCTGGTGCGCGCGCTCACGTGGGTGCGGCGGCACGCGCAGGACAATGGCTACGCGCGGCCGGTGGCCAACCTGCTGACGGTCGTGGACCTGAACGCGATGGCGGTGGTCGCGGTGGAGGACGGCGGGGTCGTCCCGCTGCCGCCCGAGGACGCCAACTACTCGCCGGAGGCGGCGGGCACGCGCGCCGGGCTCAAGCCGGTCGAGATCCGCCAGCCGGAGGGGCCGAGCTTCGAGCTCGCGGGCCACGAGCTGCGCTGGCAGCGCTGGCGGATGCGGATCGGCTTCACGCCCCGCGAGGGCCTCGTGCTCCACACGGTCGGCTACGAGGACCAGGGGCGCGAGCGGCCGGTCCTCTACCGCGCCTCGATCGCCGACATGGTGGTGCCCTACGGCGACCCGCGGCCGACCTACTTCCACCGCAACGCCTTCGACGTGGGCGAGTACGGCATCGGCACGCTCGCCAACTGCGCTCGAGAACGGCTGCGACTGCCTGGGCGAGATCCGCTACCTCGACGCGGTGGTCAACGACGGGCAGGGCCGCCCGGTGACGCTGGCGAACGCCATCTGCCTCCACGAGGAGGACGCGGGCATCCTCTGGAAGCACTTCGACTGGCGCCTGGGGACGACCGAGGTGCGCCGCTCACGCCGCCTGGTGGTGTCGTCCATCTCGACGGTGGGCAACTACGAGTACGGGTTCTACTGGTACTTCTACCTCGACGGCACGATCCAGTTGGAAGTCAAGCTGACCGGCGTCATCTCGAACGGCGCGGAGCCGCCCGGGGCCAAGCCGCGGTGGGGCGAGATGGTCGCGCCGGGCGTGTACGGGCCCATTCACCAGCACTTCTTCAACGCGCGCCTCGACATGATGGTGGACGGGCCGGACAACTCGGTCTACGAGGTCAACACCGTCGCGGACGCGCCCGGGCCCGAGAACCCGCACCACAATGCCTTCCACGCCGAGGCCACGCTGCTGGCCTCGGAGGCCCAGGCGCAGCGGCTCCTCGATCCGCTGGCCGGGCGCTTCTGGAAGGTCGTGAATCCCTCGGTGCGCAACCGCCTCGGCGAGCCGGTCGCCTACAAGCTGATGCCGGGCGAGAACGTGCGGCCGTTCGCGGGGCCGGAAGCCTCCGTCACCAAGCGCGCGGCCTTCATGACCCGGCACCTCTGGGTCACGCGCCACGATCCGCGCGAGCGCTACGCCGCCGGCGAGTACCCGAACCAGCATCCCGGCGGGGCCGGCCTGCCGACCTACGTGCGGGACGACGCGCCGCTCGAGAACACCGACGTCGTCCTCTGGTACACCTTCGGCGCCCACCACATCGTCCGACCCGAGGACTGGCCCGTGATGCCGGTGACCACGATCGGCTTCATGCTCAAGCCGGCCGGCTTCTTCGACCGCAACCCGGCGCTGGACGTGCCCCGCCCGACGCCGCACGGGGATTGCTGCAGCCGCGGCTAGAGGACGGCCTCGATCAGGTAGGGGCCGGGCGCGGCGAGGCCGGCCGCGAACTGCTTGTTGAACTCCTCCGCGGTGGTGGCGCGGCTCGCGGGCACGCCCATGCCGCGCGCGAGCGAGACCCAGTCGAGATCCGGGCGGCCGATGTCGAGCATGTCGGCCGCCTTGGGGCCGGGCGTCCCGGCGCGGACGCCGCTCAGCTCGTGCCGCAGGATCGCGTACGTGCGGTTGGCGAAGACCACGGTGGTCACGTCGAGCCCTTCGCGCGCCTGCGTCCAGAGCGCCTGCAGCGTGTACATGCCGCTGCCGTCGCCCTCGAGGCACACGACCTTGCGGTCGGGGCACGCCACCGCCGCGCCGGTGGCGAGCGGGAGGCCCAGGCCGATGGAGCCGCCCATGTTGTTCAGCCAGTCGTGGGGCGGGGCGCCCGCGGTCGCCTTGAAGAAGCCGCGGCCGGTGGTCACCGACTCGTCGGAGACGATGGCGCCCTCGGGGAGCAGCGCGCCGAGCGCGGCGGCCAGCGTGTCGGGCGTGAGCGCGCCGGTCGGGAGCGCGGGCCGACCGGGCTGCTGGACCACCTCGCCGTTCTTCTTGGCCCCGACCGCCTCGGCCAGCGCCTCCAGCGCGCCGATCGAGTCGTCGGCCATCGTCGAGAGCCGGTGCACCTGGCAGCCGTCGGGGGTGAGCACGCTGGGCTTGTCCGGATAGGCGAAGAAGGCCACCGGGGCCTTCGCGCCGACCAGGATGAGATGCCGCACGTCCTTCAGCACCGCGAGCGCCTGGTCCACCGGGTACGGCAGCCGCTCGATCGGCACGCGCCCGGCGCCGCGCTGGATGCGGGCGTTGGAGCCCTGGGCGATGATGCGCGCCCCGGTCGCGGTGGCGATGCGACCGGCCAGCGCCAGGCCGCGCTCGCGGACCGCGAGACCCGTCAGCATGAGCATGGCCGGCTCGCCCGAGCGCAGCGCCTTGGCGCAGCGCTCGATCGCGTCCGTGCCGACCGCCGCGGGCGCGGCCGCCGGCGGGACCGGCGCGACGCCGTCGGCCTCGTTCCACGCGGTGTCGGCGGGCAGGATCAGCGTCGCGACCTGGCCGGGCGCGGTGCGCGCGGCCGCGATGGCGGCGGCGCCGTCGGCGGCCACCGCGCGGGCGCTGGGCGACGTGCGCACCCAGGCGGAGACCGGGCGCGCGATGCCCTCGATGTCCGAGGTGAGCGGCGCGTCGTGCTTGATGTGGTAGGTCGCGTGCTCGCCCACGATGTTGACGATGCCGGAGCTGGCCTTGCGCGCGTTGTGGAGGTTGGCGAGCCCGTTGCCGAGCCCGGGCCCCAGGTGCAGCAGGGTGGCGGCCGGCTTGTCGGCCATGCGCCAGTAGCCGTCGGCCGCGCCCGTCACCACGCCCTCGAAGAGGCCGAGCACGCAGCGGATGCCGTCCACCTTGTCCAGCGCGGCCACGAAGTGCATCTCCGACGTGCCCGGGTTCGTGAAGCACACGTTGACCCCACCCGCCACCAGCGTTCGCGCCAGGCTCTCCGCACCGTTCATCGTGGTCTCCTTGAGCCGGTGGTATATGCGCTCGCGCGTCAGCCCATCACGGCGGATGGCGGCTTGACCTCCAGCTCGGAGATGGCGCCGCGGGCGAGGACCGCGTGCCGGTAGGCGACCGCCCGCGCCCGCATGACCACTCCGAGCGGCCGGTGCTCGACCAGGGCGTGCCACGGATCGAAGGACAGGCGCTCCACGTAGGCGGCCAGCGCCCGGCCCGCGCGCGACTCGGGCGCCTGCGCGGGGATCGCCAGGCGGGCCAGGGCGACCCACGGCGCGTCACGCTCGGTCCACTCCACGGTCGGATCCTCGATCGGGGTGCGGAACTCGTCCACGAAGCGCTGCGCCTCGACGCGGAAGGACAGCGGGGACGCCCGCACGCGGGCCTGGAGCTCGACCGCGAGCGCGTCGGGACCGCCCACCGGCGGCACCGGCGGGGGCACGTCGGTCGGGCGGAAGCGCAGCTTGACCGCGTGGGGGCCGAGGCGCAGCGGGACCGCGGTGAAGTAGGTGCGCTCGGCCAGGCTCCGCATGGAGGAGTCCAGCGCGCGCTGCAGTCGGGGCAGCGCCCCGAAGAGGCCGAGCGGGCCGAAGTGCTTCAGCACCGCGCGCACCACCGCGAGCTTGCCCCGGCGGGACGCCACCGCGATGTCCACGAAGGCGGCCGGATCCTTGAACGGGAAGGTGGGCGAGAGGATCGTGAGGAAGTCCTGCGTCGTCGCGGTCTCGAGACCCGCGATCACCTTCCGACCGGTGACGCCGAGGATCTTGACCGCGAGGCCGCGCACGTCCGGCCCGCGGTCGCTCCGCGCCTGGCCCGCGCCCGAGGAGAAGCGCACGAAGGCGTCGTAGCTCCCCGGCTCGGCGAAGAGGCCGTGGCGCAGGTCGCGCGGCGCCTCGGTCACCTCGAAGCGCGCGTGCAGCGCGGCGAGCGTCTTGCGGTGGAGCGGCCGGCCGTCGAGCCGGCCACTGCCGAGGAGGCGCGTCGCGAGGCCTTCGAGGCGCGCGGCCTCGCCCTCCGGGATCACCTCGCGCCACGTCGCCGGCTCGCTCACGCCAGGCACGCTAGCAGAGATCCGGAGGGGCGCGCGACGGAACTTGCGTCGCTAGTTGCAGGCGTACTGCGGCTGCGTAGCCCACCCAGGTCACCGTCTTCCCCCACTCGTCGGTGTTCCAGAACTGCGCCAGATACCAGGACACGACCCGGCACTGTCGCGGCGGGGGCGGCGTGGGCGCGCGATAGAACCACGGCATGCCCGGCATGCTCGGGGTGCGTCTGAACCACCACGGCAGTGGCTGGTCGGTTCAGGGGACAGTCGGCGGGGGCGGCGCGCTCGTCGGCGGGCGGCGGCGGCGACTCGTCTTGCGCTGTCGCGACCGCGACCTGGCCGACGGCGGCCAGCAGCATCAGGGCTCCCACGATGAGCTTGTTCATGTCTTCCTCACTTGATCAGCGTCGGGACCGCCGGTGGGTGCAGATTGAAGTAGGGATTGACGCGGCCGTGGTAGTAGAGTGGGCTCGTGATGCCGGAGATGGTCCGCCGGTCCGGCAGGATGCAGTAGCACGCGGTCCCGACCGGAATGCGCTCCGCCCGGTCCAGCGGACACCACCCGTGCTGCGCAGTAGCAGACGCCCTGGCCCCGCCGCTCGGGCCACTGCTGGGCCGAGACGGGATCGCGTGCGACACGACGGTGGCCACCGACACCACGAGCGCGACGAGGACGAGCGGGCGAGCGAGCTCGAGCGGACGGAGCCTCATGAGGTCCCCCAGGAGCCGGGAGATCGATACGCCGCGGAGTGTATGGGAACGGAGACGGGCTGTCAAAGGGGCCGCGGCGGGGCCCCGCGTCCCGGCCGGGCCCGTCTAGCGGCGGGCGCGCGCGGCGCGGAGGCCGCGCCGGCCGATGCGGACCAGGCTCTGCCAGCCCAGCATGCGCGCGAGGTCGTCGAAGAGCGAGTACGCCACCGGCGTCACGAGCAGCGTCAGCAGCAGCGAGAGGGTCTGGCCGCCGATCACCACGACCGCGATCGCGCGGCGCTCCTCCGCGCCCGGCCCGGTGCCGAGCGCGAGCGGCAGCATGCCGGCGACCAGCGCCAGCGTGGTCATCAGGATCGGCCGCAGGCGGTCGCGGTTGGCCTGCAGGATCGCGGCGCAGGCGGTCGATGCCGTGGGTCGCGCAGCGTGTTCATGTGGTCGATCTGCAGGATCGAGTTCTTCTTCACGACGCCGAAGAGCACGAGGATGCCGAGCGCCGAGTAGAGGTTGAGCGTGTTGCCGGTGAGCCAGAGCGAGAGGAGCGCGAACGGCACCGACGAGCGGCAGCGAGAGCAGGATCGTCAGCGGGTGGACCAGGCTCTCGAACTGCGAGGCCAGGATCATGTACATGAAGACGACCGAGAGCAGGAACGCCCACAGGAACTCCGCGAAGGTGCGCTCGAGCTCGCGGCCGCGGCCCGACGATCGCGGTCGTGTAGGCCGGCGGGCAGGTTCATCGTCGGCGACCGCGCTCGCGCAGCGCCTCGAGGCGGTCGGCCAGGCGCGAAGCCGGGCGCGACCGAGGCGCGCAGCCGCGACCTCGCGCTGGCGGTCGAGGCGGTCGATGCGCGACGCCGCCGTCGCGCGGGCACGAGCTGCACGACGTTGTCGAGCCGCACGAGCCCGCCGTCCTGGCGCGGGCACGTAGAGCCGCGAGATCGTCGCCGGGTCGCTGCGGTCGCCCTCCGCGAGCCGCAGCTGCACGTCGTAGTCCTCGTTCACGGTCGGATCGCGGAAGCGCGAGACGTCCTCGTCGCCGCCGACCATGAGGCGCAGCGCCGTCGCGATGTCGCTCGGTGTCGACGCCGAGGTCGGCGGCGCGCGTCGCGGTCGATCTCGACGCGCAGCTCGGGCTTGTCGAGCTTGAGCGTGGTGTCGGCGTCGGCGATGCCGCCGAGCTCGCGCGCGCGGTCCCGCAGGGTCTCGGCGTAGTCGCGCCAGCGTCGTCGAGGTCCGGGCCCGCGGATGGCGAAGTCGATGTCGAAGCTGCCGCCGCCGATGTTGAACGACGGGCGCGTTGCGCACCGAGATGCGCAGGTCGGGGATCCGGGCCAGCCGGCGCCGCACCTCCTGCATCACGTCGCGCTGGGTGTAGTTGCCGCGGAAGGCCGCCGAGCGGGTCGCCGGACGCGAGGCCGCTGCCAGACGCGCGTGAACGAGAAGGTGCGCTCCTCGTGCGGCGCGATGCGCACGTAGGCCGTGCCCTGGTTGACCTGGCCGAGGAAGCCGCCGCCCGCCGAGGCGAGCACGAGGCGCACGCCCGGGTGCGCGCGCGATCTCCTTCGCGACCGCGCGCATCGACCTCGTCCATCGCGGCCACGCTCGTGCCCTCGGGGGCCGGTGACGTGGACGTCGAACTCCGCCTCGTCGACGTCGGTCGGGATGTACTCCTGGCGCACGAGCCCGTAGAGCGGCACGGAGGACGCGATCACCAGCGCCGCGACGACCGCGACCAGCGGCGCGGTGGCGCAGCGCGAGCCCGAGCGACCACGCGTAGCCGCGGTCGAGCCAGGCGTAGAAGCCGCCGCGGGAGGCGGCCTCGCCGCCCGCCTCCGCCCTGAGCGCGTCGCCGCGCAGGAGCCGCGCGCTCATCATCGGCGTCAGCGTGAACGACACCAGCAGGCTGACCAGCACCGCCACCGCCGCGGTGATGCCGAACTGGTAGAGGAAGCGCCCCGAGATGCGCGACATGAACGAGACCGGCACGAAGATCACGACGAGGCTGAGCGTCGTCGCGAGCACGGCGAGGCCGATCTCGGCGGTGGCCGCGCGCGCCGCCGCGAACGGCGCCATCTTCTTCTCCTCGACGAAGCGGAAGATGTTCTCGAGCACCACGATCGCGTCGTCGATGACGATGCCGACCATCAGCACGAGCGCCAGCATCGTCACGCTGTTGAGCGTGAAGTCGAGCGCCCACATCATGCCGAAGGTCGCGATCACCGAGGCGGGGATGGCGACCGCCGCGATGAGGGTCGAGCGCCAGCTCCGCATGAAGGCCAGCACGACCAGGCAGGCGAGGATGCTGCCCAGGACGAGGTGCACGTTGATCTCGTGCAGCGCCGCGTAGATGTAGCGCGACTGGTCGCGGATCACCTCGAGCCGGACGTCGGGCGGGAGCTGCGCCGGCGATCCGGGCCAGGTTCGCCTTGGCCGCCTCGATGACCGCGACCGTGTTGGCGCCCGACTGCCGGCGGACCTCGAGCGTCACGGTCGGCACGCCGTCGAGGCGCGCGAGCGAGCGCTGCTCCTTGGTGCCGTCCTCGGCGCGGCCGACGTCGCGCACGCGGACCGGCGCGCCGTCGAGGGTGGCGATGACCAGGTCGTCGAAGGCCTGCGGGTCCGGGACGCGGCCCATCGTGCGCAGGGCCGGCTCGTGCGGCGCCCTCGGTGACGTTGCCGCCGGGGACGTCGGCGTTCTGGCGGACGAGCGCGTCGCGCACCGCGGTGATCGGGAGCTGGTAGGCGGCCAGCCGGTCGGCGTCGACCCAGACGTTGATCGCGCGCTCGAGGCCGCCGACGAGGCGCACCTCGCCGACGCCCGAGCGAGCGCTCGAGCTGCACCTTGACGACCTTGTCCGCGATCTCGGTCAGCTCGCGCAGCGGGCGGTCGCCGCGCAGCGCGACCGTCAGCACCGGCGTGGACTCGTTGTCGGACTTGGAGACGATCGGCGGAGCGGTGTCGCGCGGGAGGTTGCGGAGCACGGTCGCGACGCGGTCGCGCACGTCCTGGGTCGCGACGTCGATGTCGCGGCGACAGCTCGAAGGTGACGATCACGACCGAGCTGCCCGGCGCCGGAGATCGAGCGCAGCTCGTTGATGCCCTCGACCGTGTTGACGGCCTCCTCGATGCGCTGGGAGACCTGGATCTCCATCTCCTCGGGGGAGGCGCCCGGCGAGCGATGGTGCGCACGCGTGACGGTGGGCAGGTCGACGACGGGAAGCGGTCGACGCCGAGGCGGAAGTAGCTGGCCGCGCCGACCACGCACGAGCGCGAGGATGAGCATCGCGGCGAAGACGGGCCGGCGGATGCAGACCTCGGCGAGCTTCTGCACGTCAGGGAGCTCGCGGTGACCGGCTGCCCGGCCGCGAGGGTGCCCGGGCTGGACGATGACCTGCTCGCCCGCGGCGAGGCCGGAGAGGATCTCGACGCGATCGGCGGTGCGGCGGCCGGTGGTCACGCGCTTCTCGACCGCGCGCCCGTTCTCGACCACGAGGACCTTCTCGATCCCCGCGAAGGTGACGAGCGCCTCCGCGGGCACGGTGACGAGCCTGCGGTCCGGCTGCACGACGATCTCCCCGCGGGCGAAGGCGCCCGGCCGCAGCCGGCCCTGCTCGTTGGGGATCTCGGCCTCGATCATCAGCGAGCGGTTCTGCTCGCTGATCGCGGGGCCAGCCGCGCCACGTGGCCCTCGTACACCGTCGGATCGCTCTCGAGGATCAGGCGCACGCGCTGGCCCTGGCGGATCGAGGCCGCCTCGCGCTCGGGCACCGCGAGCCGGAGCCGCAGCGGGTTGATGCGCACCAGCGTCGCCACCGGCGCGCCCGCGTTCAGGAACTCGCCCACCGCGGCCTGCCGCGCGTTCATGGCCCCGTCGATCGGGGCCCGCAGCACGGTGTCCGCGAGCTGCTGCCGGGCCAGCTCGAGCTCGGTGCGCTTCTCGGCGAGGACGCCGAGGCGATTGTTCACTTCCTCGACCGCGTCGTGATAGCGGCCCTCCGCGACCTTGGCCGCGGCCTCCGCGGCGTCGAGCTCGGCCCGCGCGATGAACTGCTGCTCCCACAGCTTGACGCGCCGATCGCGGGTGAGCCGCGCCTCGTCGAGCACCGCTTGGGCCTGGCGGACCAACGGGGTCTTGTCGGGATCCACGCGGTCGCTCGCGCCGTCCTGCGACAGGCCGAGGCGCGCCCGCGCCTGCTGGATGGCGTTCTCCACGAGCTGCACCCGGAGCCGGAAGTCGGTGGGATCGAGGCGCGCCACGACGTCACCCTTCTTGACCCGGGTCCCCAGGTCCACCGTGATCTCGGCGAGCCGGCCCGCGACCTTCATCCCCAGCACGACCTGCTCCTCGGCCGCGAGCGTGCCGGAGGCCACCACCACGCCCGCCGCGCGCTCCTCCATCGCGGGCACGACCCGGACCGATGTGCTCTTGGCGGGAGTCGCGGCGCCCGCGGTCCCCGCCGGGGCGGATTTCGGGGCGCCCGTGGTCGGATAGTCGCTGCCGCAGCCGATCAGGAGCGTTGTGGCCAGCAGGGTGGTCAGGGTGTCGATCAAGGGTCTGGGGGTCATGGAGGAGATGCCCCATGTTCTCATGGGGCTGGGCTCACCGCTCAGTGACGGTGACGTCGCGGGGGAATCGCGAGGAAGGGGACTATCGCCAGCCGCGGCGGCCGTGCTCCGGCATCCGGGTGGGCGCGGTCACCTGCACCGCGATGTTGCGGAGGAACATGACGGCCATGCTGTCCGATTCCACCCGCCACACGACCGCGGCGACCTCCATCAACGGTCCATCCGGAGGCTGGAACTGCAGCTCGATCGGCGTCCCGGGCTGGAAGTTCCCGCGCGGCTTGAGCCGGGCGCCATTGGCGCTCAGGTCCACGGTGTGGCAACGCACGCGGGTCTTCCCGACCGTGACCCACGCGGTCCACGAGACGTGCTTCCGGACGTGCAGACGGCGGCTGGCGACGCGAGGGGTGACTTCCATCGATGGTCAAGAGTGTGGAGCAAGCGACGGGCCAGCCCCGACACGAAGGAAAGCCGGGCAATTCCAAGGGTTGGCGGTATTGGACCATCGGGTAGGTTCCCACCGTGGTCACCGGCGCGGCTCAATCTTGGCAGGGCACGGGAGCGGTTGACAGCGGGCGGGCCCCCGGCGCAGCATCGGGACCGCGTAAAAACTACCGCTGCGAGGAGACGCCCGGATGAGCAAGACACGCCCCGGATGGAGCCAGGAGATCACCAAGCGCGCGGACGATCTGGTCGCGCTCCGTCGCGACTTCCACCGCCATCCGGAGCTGAGCCATCAGGAGCGGCGCACCGCGGAGATCATCGCGGAGCGCCTGCACGCGGCGAAGCTGGACGTCCGGACCGGCGTCGGTGGCACCGGGGTGGTGGGCGTGCTCCACGGCGACCGGCCGGGGCCGACCATCGCCTGGCGCGCCGACATCGACGCGCTGCCGCTCACCGAGCTGCTCGAGGCGCCCTTCACCTCCGGCACGCCGGGCGTGATGCACGCGTGCGGGCACGACGGCCACACCGCGATCGCGATCACGATGGCGGACATCCTGGCCGCGCGGCGCGCGGAGATGCCCGGGACGGCGGTGTTCCTCTTCCAGCCCGCCGAGGAGGTGCTGGGCGGCGCGCGCCCGATGATCGACGCGGGCGCGCTCGAGAACCCGCGGGTGGAGGAGATCTACGGCCTGCACCTCACGACCCAGCAGCCGGTCGGCCAGGTCCAGGTGCGCCCCGGGCCGTCCATGGCCTCGGCGGACGCCTTCACGGTCGAGGTGCGGGGCAGCGGCGGCCACGGCGCGATGCCGCATCTCTCCGTGGATCCCATCACCGCCGCCGCGAGCATCCTGCTGGGCATGCAGGCCCTGATCTCGCGCGAGGTCCCGGCCCAGGACACCGCGGTGCTGACGGTGGGGCAGATCGTCTCCGGCACCAAGGGCAACATCATCCCGGACCGCGCGATCATGCGCGGCACGATCCGCGCCTTCGAGCAGTCGGTGCGGGATCATCTCGTCTCCCGGCTCGGCGCCTTCGCCGCCGATATCGCGAAGGCCTACCGCGCGGAGGCGACCACGCGCTTCGACTACTCGTGCCCGGCGGTGGTCAACCACGCCAAGGAGACCGAGTTCGTGCGGGCGCTGCGCGGTGGACGAGGTCGGCGGGGAGGCGGTGACCGACGGGCGCGTGGTCATGGCCAGCGACGACATGAGCCTCTTCCTGCGCGAGCGCCCGGGCTGCTACTTCCGCGTCGGCATCGGCTCGGCGACCGGCGCGGCCCGGCCGCACCACGCGCCGGAGTTCGAGATGAACGAGGCGGGCCTGCCGGTGGCGCTGCGCGTGGGGCTGTCCGTGATGCGCGCCGCGCTGGCGCGCTGAGGCCGGCGCGCGCATGGGCCGGCTCAGCGGGAAGGTGGCGGCGGTCACCGGCGGCGCCTCGGGGATCGGCGAGGCGACCGCGCGGCGCCTGGCCGATGAGGGCGCGCACGTGGCCCTCGCGGATCATCGACGCGGCGCGGGGCCGCGTGGTGGCCGACGAGATCCGCGCCAAGGGCGCCCGCGCGATCTTCGTGGAGACGCACACCGAGCGGGAGGCCGAGTGCGTCCGCTTCGTCCGGGCCGCCCACGCCGAGTTCGGTCGGCTGGACATCCTCGTCAACAACGCGGGGATGCGCCTCTACCAGACGGTGGTGGACGCGAGCGAGGAGAGCTGGGACGCGATCCTGGCCGTGAACGTGAAGGGCTACGCGTTCTGCGCGAAGGCGGCGATCCCCCTGATGCGCCAGACCGGCGGCGGCAGCATCGTGAACGTGGCCTCGATCCGCTCGGTGGTCGCGGGCGGCAACATGGTGCAGTACGACACCACCAAGGCCGCGGTGGCGGGCCTCACCCGCGCGATGGCGTTCGATCACGCGGGCGAGGGGATCCGGGTGAACGCGGTGTGCCCGGGCCCGATCTTCACCCGCTTCCATGAGCGGCGGGCCGCCACCGCGGGCAAGACCTTCGAGCAGTTCCAGGCCGAGTTCGGCCACGGCACCATGCTCCGGCGGCCGGGGACGCCCGCCGAGGTCGCCGCCTGCATCCTGTTCCTCGCGTCCGACGACGCCTCCTACGTGACCGGCACGTCGCTCTACGTGGACGGCGGCCAGGTGTCGCTCTAGCTCCCGATCGCGCTAGCGTCCGGATTTCCGGATCCGCTCGGCTCGCCTTCAGCTCACCTCGCCAAGCCGGCTCACCTCGCCAGACCGGCGACCGGTGAAGCCGTGATCGCCGCGGGCTCGGCGGCGTCCCAGACGCGCAGGCCATCCACGCTCGCCTCCACCGCTCGCGCGGTCATCGGATCCTGTCCCTTCACGACCTGCGTGATGCGGGTGAAGAGCCGCTCGTCGGGCCGCGCCTCGCCCCGGATGTCCTGTCGGTAGGCGGAGAAGCCGACGTAGCGCGCGGTGATCCGCGCGGTGAACGGCCCCGTGCCGATGCCGGTCAGGATCAAGGTGTAGGGGCCCTCGTGGCCGCCCGGCACCTCCACCAGCCAGCGCTGTCCTCCCTTGGCCTCGGTCAGCGAGCCGAAGACCTGGTTGATCTCGACGTCGGGCGCGAGAAATCCCGCGGCCTGGCTTCCGTCGGGCATGCGCAGCAGCGGCACCACCGGCCCCGTGGTGCGGACCTCGAGCGTGCTCGCGCTCGGCGCGAAGGGCTCGGCGGTCACCGGCTGGCCGAACCGCGCCCGCGCGCGCTGCCCGGCCAACAGCACCGTGTCGGTCTGGCCGCTCCGGTCGGTGAGCCACAGCGTGCCCCGCCGCGTCCAGCACACGAAGGCGCCCGCCATCTGCTCGGCGCCGATCAGCCCGTCGTGAGCGGTCGCGGTGTAGTCGTTGGACTCCAGCGTGAGCGTCGAGCGGCTCCCCGCCGCCTGCGCCACGCGCGCCCAGACCCGCCCGGCGTGGATCAGCATGCGGATCCCCGCGGCCTTCGTGCGGCCGGTGGGCGCCTGCTTCACCGTGACCTCGGTGTCGGAGAGCAGGGTGACGGTGCTGCCGTTCAGGAACGTGATGAGCGCGATGCCGCCCGCGCCGGTGCGGATGCGGTCGCCTTCCGCCAGGTTCATGCCGGTGATTCCGGGCTCGGTGGGGCCCGTGTCGCCCGCGATGCGCTCGACCGGCGCGGTCAGCACGCTGAGCGTCGCGGTCACCGCGCCCTGGGCCATCGCCAGCGACGGGATCAGGAGGGGAGCCATCAGCGCCATCGCCACCACACTGTGCCGGTGCCACGTCATCGTGCGCCTCCTTGGTTCGGGTGTGAGCGGGGGTTCGGGTGTGAGCGGGCCGAACGGAAGCTCAGGGAGCAAGCGGCGCGCCAGGGCGGGGCGGTCCATAAGTGGTCGTCGTGGTTGCGGTCGGTTGGCGCCACCGGGCAACACGCCCGAAACGGAGACGGCACTCCGCCTGGGCGCGAGTGAGAGGCTAGGGGCGGGGGACCTCGCGGACTGTCCCGGGCAGACCGGTGCTGCCCGTATTGAGTCCGGCCTTCCGCAGCAGGCGGCTGCCCGCGTCGTGACCGAAGAGATCGGGGCCCTGCGCGGTCAGCCCGCCGTCCACCACGATCACCTGCCCGGTGATGAAGCGGGACTCCTCGCCGGCCAGGAAGAGCGCGGTGTCCGCGATGTGCTGCGGCAGGCCCGGCTCCGGCCACGGCTGCTTCTCCCGCACCAGGCGATCCCAGGCTTCTTCCCGGTGGCCGGTGGCGAGCGGGGTCCGGATCATGCCGGGGGCGATCGCGTTGACCCGGATGCGGTGGGCGGCCAGCTCGGTGGAGACCGAGCGGGTGAGATTGACCACCGCGGCCTTGGCCGCGGAGTAGGCGTGCGGACCGGCGCCGCCCCCGACGCCCGCGATCGACGCGGTGCTGATGATGCTGCCGCCGCGACCCTGCGCCTTCATGCGAATCGACGCGTGCTTGATGCCGAGGAACACGCCGCGCGCCAGCACCGCGAACGTGAAGTCCCACTCCTCCGCGGTGGTCTCGCCGACGGGCCCGAACGCGCCCCCGACCCCCGCGTTGTTGAAGACGCAGTCGAGCCCGTGGAAGCGCTCGACCGCGAGGACGACGAGGCCCGCCACGTGGGCCTCGGTCGAGACGTCGCCGCGCAGCGTGGCCAGCCGATCCGCGTGCCCCTGCGCGCGGGCGAGCGCGACGGTCTCGGCCAGCCCCGCCTCGTTCAGGTCGCCGATCACCACCCGGGCGCTCTCGCGAAGGAACGTGAGCGCGGTGGCGCGGCCGATGCCGCTGCCGCCCCCGGTGATGATCGCGACCTTGCCGTCGAGCCGCCCGCTCACCCGTGCCTCCCGCTAGCCGCGCGGCTTCACCCAGGTCTCGGACCAGGCCAGGGTGGCGCTGCTGCCCTGGCGATCGCCGCGCATCTCCGGCCACACACTGTTCGGCGCCACCTTGCCGTTGATCTCGAGCTGGGCCGCGCGCGCCGGGAAGAACGTGCTGAAGACGCCGATCGGCCGGTCGTTGAAGCCGGGAGGCGCGTTGAGCACGAAGGGCTCGATGCAGTCGTACCAGGTCATGGTCACCCGCGCGTCCACCGCCAGCACCGTCTCGGTCGCGCTCGACCAGGGGCCGCCCTGCCGCTCGAAGCGCGCCCCGATCACCGGGATGGACGTGTCCGCGAAGGCGGGGAAGAGCAGGGTCTCGATGGACTTCTGCAGCCAGCGTGCCACCGCGATGTTGTCGCTGTAGATGCGGACCCGTCCGTCGGTGAGCGTGCTCTGGAGGAACAGCGCGTGGCCGCCGCCCGCCGGGCACCACAGCACCCGCCAGTGGCTCGCGCGATCGGACAGCGTCTTGCCGCCGTCGGGGCTCAGCCGGATGAAGGAGTTCTCGCCGGTCATCATCACTTCGTTCGGGTCAACTGGCGGCATCGGTCGTCTCCTGTGAGTGGGGGTGTGCGGTCTGATGAAGATACGGGCGAAGCGGGCCCGGGGCAAGGGGCAGGCGCTCATCACCGGCGGGTACGAGCCGCGCCGACCTTCGGCGCGGCGGGCGGGCGGATCTAGTCCAGGACCTCGCCGCTGTCGGTCACCTGATTGCCGCCGCGGTGCGCGGCCTGGTCGAGGAACGCCAGCGCCTGGGACAGGAGCGCGGCATCGGTGTGACCGTCCTGCGGGAACGAGACCTTCCCCACGCTCACGGTGAGGCGCTGGGGCGGCCCGTCGGAGCCCTCCCGGAAGGCCACCTGCTCGATGTTGGTGCGGATCCGCTCGGCGACTCGCAGGGCATCCTCGCCGGCGGTGTGCAGCAGGATGACCGCGATGGCCGACGAGAGCTGTCCCACCATGTCGGTCCCCCGGACGAACTCAGGAACCTTCTGGGAGACGGCCCGCTCGACTTCCTCCGAGACGCGCCGCCGGTCGGCGGGCCCGTCTGGCCGCAAGAGACAGACCGTGAAGAAGTCCTGGTACCGGGTGGCCCGGATGGCCTCCCGGTTCAGAAGATGGAGGAACGCCTCTTCGTGGAAGATCTGAGTCTGGCTATCCATGAACTCGCTCATGAGATGCCCCCTTGGCGATAGCCATGTTACTCCCGGAGGTCCGTGATCCCCTCGAACTACGGAGAGCTCCCGGGAGGTACGGGGAGGCTACGGAGGCGGCCCGGACCGGCTTCTGGGCCGGGAGGCGGAGGCCGTGGCAAGCTAGGCCCGGAGGCCGTGAATGGAGCTCACGCCGTTCGTGGTCGGCGCGAGCCTCGCCTACATGCGCGAGCTGGTCGAGTACTGGCGCGGCTCGTTCGACTGGCGCGCGGCGGAGCGGGCGATGAACGCGGTGCCGCACTTCCGGGCCCAGGTGGACGGCGTCGGCATCCACCTGATCCACCAGCGCGGGCGGGGCCCGCGCCGCTGCCGCTGCTCATCACCCACGGCTGGCCCAGCTCCTTCGTCGAGATGCTCGCGCTGATCCCGCTCCTCGCCGACCCGGCGGCGCACGGCGGAGACCCCGCCGACGCCTTCGACGTGATCGTGCCGTCGGTGCCCGGCTTCGGCTTCTCCGACCGGCCCGGCCGCGGGATGACGCGGAGCCGCGTGGCCGGGCTCTGGGCGAGCCTCATGGAGGGGCTCGGCTATCCGCGCTACGCCGCGCATGCCAACGACATCGGCGCGGTGATCAGCGCCTGGCTCGCCGCGGACCATCCGGAGCGCCTGATCGCGCTGCACACGCTGATGCCGAACTTCCCGCCCGCGGTGATCGGCGCCGACGCGCGGCCGCTCACCCCGGCCGAGGAGGCCTTCGCCCGGCTGCAGGAGCGCTGGGAGCGAGAGGAGGGCGGCTACAACCGGATCCAGGAGACCCGGCCCCAGACGCTGGGCTACGGGCTCCACGATTCGCCGGCCGGGCTCGCGGCCTGGATCGTGGAGAAGTGGCTCGCGTGGACGGGCGAGCCGGCGGAGGCGTCCCGTCGCCTGAGCCGGGATCTGCTCCTGGCCAATGTCACGCTCTACTGGGTCACCGGGACCGCCAACGCGGCGAACCGGTCGTACTACGAGCGGGCCCGCGAGACCCGGCGCATCACCGCGCGCATCACGGTGCCCACCGGCGTCGCCCTCACCAGCGAGGCCATCCAGCGCCCGCCGCGAGAGCTCGCGGAGCGCAGCTTCGCCGACATCCGCCGCTGGGTGGATCTGCCCCGCGGCGGCCACTTCGTCGCGGGCGAGGCGCCGGACGTGCTGGCCGAGGAGCTCCGCGCATTCTTTCGGCCGTTCCGCAGCGCCCGCTGACTGTGAGATAGTGCTGCGCCGGGAGGCCTCACGATGAGCCCACATGCCCTCTACCTGGTCCGGATGGACGTCGCCCACGATCTCGAGCCCACGTTCAACGACGTGTACGACAAGGAGCACCTGCCGCTGCTCCAGGCGGTGCCCGGAGTCGTCCGGGGCTCGCGCTATCGCCACCCCTCGCCGACCGAGCCGCGCTACCTCGCGGCCTACGAGCTCACCAGCGCGGCCGTGCTCCAGAGCCCGCCGTGGAAGACGGCGGGGGAGGCGGGCCGGTGGCCCGGGGAGATCCGCCCGCGCACCATGAACCGGCACCTCGCGACCTATGAATGGGTGGGGTCGAGCCCGGCGCTGACGTACCGGACGCCCTACATCTTCTGGGTCATGATGGACATCGAGCCCCACCGCGAGGCGCTGTTCAACGAGCTCTACGACGTCGAGCACGTCCCGCTGCTGCTCAAGCTGCCCGGCTGCGTGAACGTGGTGCGCTACCGCACCGAGACGCCGGGCGAGCCGCGCTATCTGGCCGCCTACGAGGTGGACCGGCCGGACCTGCCGATGTCACCGCTCTGGAACGACACCTCCGACATCGGCCGCTGGAAGCCGGAAGTCAGGCCGTACACCTACAACAAGAAGTACATCGTGAGCGAGCGCATCTGATGCCCATCGACATCGCCCTGACCTCGCTCGCCATGCCGCTGACCGAGTTCCCCGCGATCGCGCGCGAGGCGGAGCAGCGGGGCTACCGCACCGCCTGGGTGGGCGAGGCCTCGGGCGCGGAAGCCATCGTGCTGTCCACCCTGATCGCGACGCACACCCAGACGCTCAAGATCGCCAACGGGGTGATCCCGGTGCAGACGCGCACGCCGATCGTGTACGGCCAGGCCGCCGCGACGCTCGGGCACCTGGCCCCGGGCCGGTTCGCGCTCGGCCTCGGGCTCTCCAGCGAGATCATCGTGGGGCAGTGGCACGGGCTGCCGTTCGCGCCGTCCATCCAGCAGATGCGGGAGGCGGTGCAGATCATCCGGATGACCGCGGCGGGCGAGCGGGTCAACTTCGAGGGCAAGTTCTACCGGCTCAAGAACTTTCGGCTCGCGATTCCCGCCCCGACGCCGGCGCCGCGGATCTATCTCGCCGCGCTCGGTCCCCGGATGTGCGAGCTGGCGGGCGAGGTGGCGGACGGCGTCCTGCTCAACTGGATCCCGCCCGCGGCGGTGCCCGCGTCGGTGCGCCACGTGGAGGCCGGGGCCAAGCGCGCCGGGCGGAGCCTCTCGGACGTGGACGTCGCGGTGTACGTGCGCACCTGCGTGACCGACGAGCCCGAGCCGGTGCGCGAGACGCTGGCCCGCGACATCACCGGCTACGCCATCGTGAGCGTCTACGCGCGCTTCTTCGAGGAGTGCGGCTTCGCGGAGGAGGTGGAAGCCGTCAACCGCGCCTGGAAGGCGGGCGATCGCGCGGGCGCGGTGAAGGAGATCTCGCCCCGCGTGCTCGAGGGCCTCGGCGCGGTGGGCTCCGCCGAGGCCTGCCGCGCGCAGATGGCGGCCTTCGCGCGCACCGGGGCGACGCCGGTGGTGCTGCCGTTCGCGCCGCCCGGCCCCGGCGCGCGCGCGTCGCTCCTGCGCACCTTCCGCTCGTTCCCGGGATGAAGCCCGCCCCGTTCGAGTATCACCGGCCGGCGTCGCTCGCCGAGACGTTCGATCTCCTCGATCGCTACGGCGACGACGGGCGCCTCCTGGCCGGCGGCCAGAGCCTGGTGCCCGCGCTCAACCTGCGCCTGGCCACGCCGCGCGCGGTCATCGACATCAACCGCATCCCGGACCTCGACGGCATCCGCGTGACCGCCGACGGGCTCGTGATCGGCGCGCTCGCGCGCCAGGAGGCGCTCGAGCGCTCGCCGCTGGTGCGCGAGCACGCGCCGCTCATCGCGGCGGCGATGCCGCACGTCGGCCACTCCGCGATCCGGGCGCGCGGCACCATCGGCGGCAGCCTCGCGCTGGCCGACCCCGCCGCCGAGCTGCCCGCCTGCGTGGTCGCGCTGGGCGCGACGATCCGAGTCGGGCGCCGCGGCGGAACCCGGGAAATCGCGGCCGACGACTTCTTCCGCGGGATCTACACGACCGCGCTCGCGCCGGGGGAGATCGTCACCGAGATCCTGGTGCCGCGCGCGGCCGCGGGGTGGCGCTGGGGCTTCGACGAGCTGGCGCGCCGCCACGGCGACTTCGCCCTCGCCGGCCTGGCCGCCGGGATCAGGCTCGCGGCGGGAGATGGGGCAGTGGCAGGGCGAGGTGCAGCCGAAGGCGAGCCGAGCGGATACGGAAGAGGGGTCACGGTTGAAGCGCGCCTCGTGTTCTTCGGCGTGGGCACGCGGCCGGTGCGCGCGCGGCGCGCCGAGGCCGCCCTGGCGGGCCGGCGCGCGGACGCGGAGGCGCTCGCCGCGGCCGGCCGGGCGCTGGACGGCGATCTCGACCCGCCCGGCGACGTGCACGGCTCGCCGGCCCTGCGCCGCCACCTGGCCCGCGTCCTGCTCTCGCGCGTGGTGGGCCGGCTCGCGGAGGCGCGGTCATGAAGATCACGCTGACCGTCAACGGGAAGCCGATCACTCGAGAGGTCGAAGGCCGCCAGAACCTGGTGGACTTCCTCCGCTACGACCTGGGGTTCACCGGCTCGCACATCGGCTGCGAGCACGGGGTGTGCGGCGCGTGCACGGTGCGGGTGGACGGCACGCCGATCCGCGGCTGCCTGATGCTCGCGGCCCAGGCCGACGGCTGCCGGGTGGAGACGATCGAGGGCGTGTCCGACAGCGGCGCGATCGCCGCGCTCCAGCGGGCGTTCCGGGCGGAGAACGCGCTGCAGTGCGGCTTCTGCACGCCGGGCATGCTGCTGACCGCGCAGGCGCTGCTCGAGCGCAATCCCGATCCCGATCCGGCCGCGATTCGCGAGGCGATCGGCGGCAACTACTGCCGTTGCACCGGCTACCACGCGATCGTGCAGGCGGTCCTGGGCGCGGCGCGGAGCCGATCGGCAAAGGCGCCGGCCGCGGCGCCGGCGGGTCCGCCGGACGCGGCTCGGGAGAACGGCGACTATATCGGGCGCTCGGTGGTCCGGCCGCAGACCGCCCGGCTCGTCGCGGGGCGCGGCACCTACACCGACGACGTGGCGGTGACCCGCCTCCTGCACGCGGCGTTCGTGCGCTCGCCTCACGCGCACGCGCGCATCGTCCGGATCGAGACCGCGGAGGCCGCCGCGCTGCCCGGAGTGGTGGCGGTGGTGACGGGCCGCGAGATGGCCGCCCACTGCGAGCCCTGGATCGGCGTGCTCAAGAACTACGTGGGCATGAAGTCGGCGCCGCAGTATCCGCTCGCGATGGACAAGGCGGTGTGGCAGGGCGAGCCGGTGGTCGCGGTGGTGGCGGAGTCGCGCGCGCTCGCGGAGGACGGCTGCGCGCGCGTGCGCGTGACGTGGGAGCCGCTGCCGCCGGTGGTGGACGCGGAGGCCGCGCTCGCGCCCGGGGCGACGGTCATCCATCCGGAGCTGGGCGACAACCTGGTGCTGGAGACCCGCATCAAGTCCGGTGACGTGGACGCCGCCTTCAAGACCGCGGACGCGGTGTACCGGGAGACCTTCGACACCGGCCGGCACACGGTGGTCAGCCTGGAGCCGCGGGTGGTGCTGGCGGACTACGACGCGGCCGACGAGACCCTGACCGTGTACCACTCGGGCCAGGCGCCGTACATGTTCCACGACATCCTCTCCCGTCATCTGCGGATTCCCGAGCACCGCGTGCGGGTGATCAACAAGGACGTCGGCGGCTCCTTCGGCCTCAAGATCCATACGTATCCCGACGAGATCGCGACGTGCGCGCTCGCGGTGATGCTCGGCCGGGCGGTCAAGTTCCTCGCGGACCGTGTGGAGTCGTTCCAGACCGACATCCATTCGCGCGACCACCGCGTGATCGCCGAGGTCGCGGTGAAGCGCGACGGGACCATCCTCGCCATGCGCCTCGACGACCTGGCGCCGGTGGGCCCCTTCTCGATGTATCCGCGCTCGAGCGTGGTGGAGAGCGGCCAGGTGCTGCGCACGACGCCGGGCCCCTACCGCTTCCGCGACTACGAGGCCCGTGGCCGCGTGGTCTTCCAGAACAAGACGCCGATGTCGCAGTACCGGGCGGTCGGCCACCCGGTGGCCGCGCTCGTCATGGAGGCGATGGTGGACCGGGTGGCCCGCGAGCTCGGCCTCGATCCGGTCGCGGTGCGCCGCCGCAACCTCCTCACCGCGGACATGTATCCGTACACCGCGCCCACCGGCCTGTTCTTCGAGAAGCTCTCGCACGAGGAATCGCTCGACGCGGTGCTGACCCTGGCCGGCTACCAGGATCTCTGCGCGGAGCGCGATCGGCTGCGCGCGCAGGGCGTCTACCGCGGGCTCGGCCTCTGCGTCTTCATCGACCTCACCGTGCCGGGCGCCCAGACCTACGGCACCGGCGGGGCGCGCATCTCGTCGCAGGACGGCACCACGATCCGGCTCGAGCCGACCGGCAAGCTGACCGTCATCTCGAGCGTCACCGAGCAGGGGCAGGGGACCGACACGATCCTGGCCCAGGTGGCGGCGGCGACGGTGGGCGTCCCGATCGAGGACGTGCGCGTCGTCACCGGCGACACCATGGTCACGCCGTACGGCGGCGGCACCTGGGGCAGCCGCGGCGCGGGCATCGGCGGCGAGGCCACGATCCTGACCGGCCGGGCGCTCAAGGAGAACATCCTCAAGGTCGCGGCGGTCGTGCTCGAGGTGGACGCGCTCGATCTCGACGTCCGCGGCGGCCACATCGTCGACGCGCGGACCGGCGAGTCGCGCCTGCCGCTCTCCGAGCTCGGGCGGGTGGCGTATTTCCGGCCCGACCAGCTCCCCAAGGACTTCCAGTCCGAGCTGACCGTGACGCGCCACTACGTGCCCCGGCATCAGCCGCTCGCCTACACCAACGGCGTGCAGCTCTCCTACGTGGAGGTGGACGTGGAGACCGGCTTCGTCAAGCTCCTCGGCCACTGGGTCGCGGAGGACTGCGGCCGCATCATCAACCCGATGCTGGTGGACGAGCAGGTGCGCGGGCGGCGTCGCCCACGGCATCGGCGACGCGCTCTTCGAGCACTGCGTCTACGACGAGCAGGGCCAGCTCCTGACCACCACCATGATGGACTACCTGGTTCCGATGGCGGTGGAGCTCCCCGACATCGGGGTCGCGCACGTCGAGACGCCGACCGCCTACTCCGAGGGCGGCTTCAAGGGCGCGGGCGAGGGCGGCGTCGCGGGCGCGCCCGGCGCGATCCTCAACGCGGTCAACGACGCGCTCAGCCCGTTCAAGGCGCGCGTCAGCCGCGTCCCCATGACTCCCGAGGTCATCCTCCGCGCCCTCGGCAAGCTGTAGAGCGCCTCTCCTCCTTCTCCCCCTCTCTCCTCTGGGGAGAGGGCAGGGTGAGGGGGAGGGGGTATCTCCCTCCCGACATTGACGCCCGCTTCTCCGGCGCGCTAGCCTTCGCGCATGGAGACCCATCCCGCCCGTCTCCGCCGCTGGACACGCGCCGAGTACGCGCGCCTGATCGAGGCCGGCATCTTCCAGCCGGGCGAGCCGGTCGAGCTGCTCGGCGGGGAGCTGATGGTGAGCGAGCCCCAGGGGAGCGCGCACTACACGGCGATCGGTCTCGTGGACGACGCGCTCCGGGCCGCGCTCGGGCGGGGATGGCTGGTCCGATCCCAGGGGCCGCTCGCGCTCACCGACGACTCCGAGCCGGAGCCCGACGTCGCGGTGACGCGCGGCACCCGACGCGACTACCGCGACGAGCATCCCTCGCGCCCCGCGCTCGTCGTCGAGGTCGCCGAGTCGAGCCTCGCGCTCGACCGCGAGCACAAGGGGAGTCTCTATGCCCAGGCCGGCGTCGCCGACTACTGGATCCTGAACCTCGTGGACCGGGTGCTCGAGGTCTACCGCGAGCCGCGTGAGGATCCTACCGCGCGCTTTGGGTGGCGCTACGCGTGGACCGAGGTGCTGTCCTCCGGGTCGTCGGCCGCGCCGCTCGTGGCGCCGGGGGCGCGCATCTCGGTGGCGGATCTGCTGCCGTAGCCCCTCGCAGCCCCTCACCCCCGGGCCCCTCACCCCCGGGCCCCTCACCCTGCCCTCTCCCCCAAGGGGAGAGGGGGAGGATCACACTCCGAGGTAGCGGCGGCGGGCTTCCGCGTCGCCCGCGAGGTCGCTCGAGCGCGCCTCGTGCTTGATCATGCCCTTCTCGATCACGTAGACACGCTGGGTCGCTTCGAGCGCGAGCCGCGTGTTCTGCTCCACCAGGAGCACCGCGACGCCCTGGCGCTGGATCTCGGTGATCGTGCGGCCGATCGTCTCGACGAAGGCGGGCATGAGCCCCTCGGTGGGCTCGTCGATGAGCAGGAGCTTGGGATTGGTGCCGAGGCTCCGCGCCATGGTCAGCATCTGCTGCTCGCCGCCGCTGAGCGTCTTGCCCTTGCTGGACAGGCGATCGGCGAGGGGCGGGAAGAGCTCGAGCACGCGCGCGACGTACTCCTCCATGTGCCGGCCGCCGTCGGTGGTGAGGCGGGCCATCTTGAGGTTCTCGTACACGCTGAGGTTGGGGAAGATCCGCCGCTCCTCGGGGACGTACCCGATGCCCGCCTGCACGATGCGGTAGGGAGCCAGGGCCGTGATGTCCTCGCCGTTCCACGTGATCCGGCCCCGGCGCGCGCGCAGCACCGCCATGATCGTCTTGAGCGTGGTGGTCTTGCCCGCCCCGTTGCGCCCGAGCAGCGCCACCGCCTCGCCCGCTTCCACGGTGAGCGACACGCCCTGCAGCACGTGGCTCAGGCCGTAGTAGGCATCGACGCTCTCGACCCGCAGCATGGCCCGCTCGGTCCCCCCGGCTCAGTCCCTGAGGTAGACGCGCCGCACGTCGGCGTTCTCGCGGATCTCGGCCGGGCTGCCCTCGGCGAGGATCTCGCCGTAGTTGAGCACGGTGATGCGGTCGGAGATCCCCATCACCACCTCCATGTCGTGCTCCACCACCACGATCGTGACGTGGCCGGCCAGCCGGCGCACGAAGGCGGCGGTGCGCTGGGTCTCGTCCGGGCTCATGCCCGCGGTCGGCTCGTCGAGCAGGAGGAAGTCGGGGTCGGTGGCGAGCGCGATGCCGATCTCGAGGTACCGCTGCTCGCCGTGCGAGAGCTCGCTGGCCCGCGCGAGGCGCTTGGGGGCCAGGCCCAGGTGGCGGAGGATCTCGTCGGCGCGCTCGTTCACCGCGGTGAGCCCGTCCGCGTTGCCCCAGAAGCGGTAGTGGGTGACCCGCGACTGGGCCGCGATGCGGACGTTCTCGAAGACGGTGAGGTCGCCGAAGATGTTGGTCACCTGGTAGGAGCGCGCGATGCCCAGGCGCGAGACCGCGTGCGCGGGCAGCCCGGTGATGTCCCGGCCCCTGAACAGGATGCGGCCGCTCGACGGCGGCAGCACGCCGGTGAGGAGATGGAAGAAGGTGGTCTTGCCCGCGCCGTTCGGGCCGATGACCGAGCGCAGCTCGCCCGCCTGCACCTGGAAGTCCACCCGGTTGACCGCGGTGAGGCCCCCGAAGGTCTTGGTGAGGCCCTGGCTCTCGAGCAGCCGCCCGTCCTCCGGCCTCGGCCGGCGGCGCGCGCCGACCAGCCGCTCGGGCTCCAGGACCTGGTCGCCCTCGGCCGCGGCGACCGGCGCCGGCGCCCGGCGTCCCGCGATGAGCCGGGTCAGGCTGCCCACGATGCCGTCGGGGAGGAAGAGGACGATCAGCACGAAGGCGCCCCCGACGAAGACCTCCCAGTACTCGAGGTACTTGCTCAGGAAATCGCGCATCCAGATGAAGACGCCGGCGCCGACGAAGGGGCCCAGCAGGGTGCCGGTGCCGCCGAAGAGCGTCATGATCAGCACCGAGCCCGACATGGTCCAGTGGATGTTCTCGATCGGCACGAACTCGAGGACGATGGTGAGCAGCGCGCCGGCCAGCCCCGAGAAGAAGCCCGAGATCGCGAAGGCGGCGAGCCGGACGCGGCGGGTATCGTAGCCGCACGCGGACGCGCGCGTCTCGTTGGCCTTCACCGCGCGCATCACGCGCCCGAGCGGCGAGCGGAGCAGGTGGCGGATGGCGAGCATCGCGAGGAAGATGCACGCGGCGATCACGTAGTAGCGCGTGATCGGCCGCTTGGAGAGTCGCCAGCCGAGAGGATCGCTCAGGTAGAGGATGGGCAGGTTGCCGAGGCCGTCGGTGCCGCCGGTCACCGGCGTCCACATGAGCACGACGTAGTAGAAGACCTGCGAGAGCGCCAGGGTGAGCATGGCCAGATACACGCCGCGCTTGCGCAGGACCAGGACGCCGAGGATCAGCGAGGTGAGGAGGCCCCCGACCGCCCCGGCCAGGAGGCTCAGCTCGAGCGGGAGATGGTAGCGGGCCAGGAGGATGCCGGTGACGTAGGCGGCCACGCCGAGGAACGCGGAGTGGCCCGAGCGAGAGCACGCCCGCGTGGCCGAGCAGCACGTCGTAGGCCAGGGCGAAGAGGCCGAAGACCAGGACCTCGGTGAGCAGGCCCAGGTAGAACGGCGTGTAGTCGGCGTAGAGCGGCGCGGTGACGAGCACCAGCGCGGCCAGAACCAGGCCTCTCACTCCTCGGACATCCCCTCCTGGCCGAACAATCCCCGCGGCCGCACGAGCAGCACGAGCGCCATCGCGAGGTAGATGACCACGTCGGCCAGCACGTCGTAGACCATGCCGGTCAGGGCCAGGGTCTCGCCGATGAGGAGCCCGCCCGCGACCACCCCCAGAAAGGTCCCCATGCCGCCGACCACCGTGACGATGAAGCACTCGATGAGCACGAGCCCGCCCATCTCCGGAGCCACCGCCACCAGCGGGGCGGTGATCACGCCCGCGAAGGCGGCGAGCGCCGCGCCGAGGGCGTAGGTGGTCGTCCACGTGCGGGCCACGTTGATGCCGAGGAGCTGCACCATGAGGTTGTCGCTGGTGCCGGCCCGGATCACGAGGCCGAGGTTGGTCTTGTTCAGCAGGAGCCAGAGCAGCGGCAGCAGCGCCGCGGTGACGACCAGGATGAAGACGCGGTAGCTGTGGACGTCGAGGGCGCCGATCCGGAAGAGCGAGCCGGAGAGCGCCTCCGGGATCGCGAACGGCTTGCCGGGGCGGCCGAAGGTCATCCGCACCAGGTCCGGAATCATGATCGCGAGGCCGTAGGTCACCAGCACGCCCGCGAAGTTCGCGTTCTTGGTCCCGTAGATGCGCTTGAGCACGCCGCGCTCGACGAGGACGCCGACGAGGCCGACCGCCAGCGGCGCGGTGAGCAGGGCGAGCCAGAAGCTCCCGGTGAGCTGGATGGTGAGCCAGCCCGCGTAGGCCCCCAGCATGTAGAAGATCCCATGGGCGAAGTTGATGATGCCCATGAGCCCGAACACGATGGACAGGCCCAGCGCGACCAGGATCAGGATGCAGCCGTTCACCAGGCCGATGAAGAGCTGCGCGTACCAGACGTCGAGCGGAAAGCCGAAGAGCGTCAGATCTGCTGGCTCAGGGGCTTCTTCGAATCGAAGCCTTCGCCCTCGCACGACTCGGAGATCGTCTCGCCGCTCACGCTCTGCACGATGTCGAAGAAGTCCCACGCGTCCTTCATCGCAGAGGCGGGCTTGCCCTTGCAGAGGTAGACCTCTTGCTGGTTCACGTGGTCGCAGGCCCGGATCTGCTCGGGGCCCTTGAGGTGCTGGAACTTCCGGCCCTCGAGGGCGCGGGTCACCTTGTCGGTCTCGAGCGACTTGACCTCGTTCGCGGTCTCGAGCAGCAGGCGCACCGTGGAGTAGGTGGACGCGGTGTACCCGGAGGGGGCGCGCTTGCGGAGCGCCACGTGCCGGTCGTAGTAGCGCTTGGCGGCCGGGAACTTGTCTTTCAGGTGCCAGTACCACGGCATCCCCGAGTAGAAGTTCTCGTAGACGCCCGCGCCCGCGGCCTCCGCGAAGGTGAGCTCGGTGATGGAGTGGATGACCCGCGACTGCTTGGCGAGGCCGAACTCCTGCACCTGCTTCGCGCACGCCACCTGGTCGGCGGCCCACGTGGTGATGAAGACGACGTCGGCCTTGGCCGCGGCCACCTTGGGCAGGAAGGGGAGGAAGTCGCGCGTGCCCAGCGGGGCCCACGTCACGCCGGTCCACTCGGCGCCGACCTGCTTGGCCACCAGCGAGTAGGCGCGCTCGAACATCTGCGGCCACGAGTAGTTGTTGGCGAGCATGTGCCACTTCTTGCCCATCTTCTGCGCATCCACGAAGTGGGCGGCGGCGGCCGCGGTCTGGTAGGGCGTGAGGTTGTTGCCGAACTGGTACTTGCACATCTTGCCCTTGATGGTCAGGAAGTTCTGGCCGAAGAAGGCCACGATCACGTCGTTCTTGCAGCCGACCTCCGCCATCGCGATCCCCTCGAAGCCCACGATGGCGCCGACCAGGAACGCCGCCTTCTCCACCTCGATCAGCTCGGTGGCCTTGCGCTTCGCCACCTCGGGCTTGAACTCGGAGTCGCGGATGACCGTCTCGACCTTCCGGCCCATCACGCCGCCCGCCGCGTTGATGTCCTCGACCGCGATCTGGGTGGCGGTCAGCATCTCCTGGGCCTCGAGCGCCATCGGCCCGGTCATGGGCACCACCACGCCGAGCTTGAGCGCCTGCTGGCCCAGGGCGAGCCGGTTGACGAAGGGGAAGCCGGAGACCGCGCTGACCGCGCCGGCTCCCGCGAGGGTCTTGAGCATCGTTCGCCGCGTGGTGGGCTTCATGGTGATTCCTCCGCTCTGAGGCGCGAGATGTGAGGCTGACGCGACAGCCTTATAACACGCGCGCCGCGGCGGCGTCCACTCCCGGCCCCCGCGGCGCTGTGATAGGCTCCGCGTGGAGATCGGCCTTGCCCAGGGACCTGCACTTCGGCCTCATCCTCGCCCTCACGATCCGCGGCCTCGCGGTGACGTCCTACGAAGACATGCGTCGAGTGGCCGGCCTCGCCGAGGAGCTCGGCTTCGACTCGATCTGGCTCTGCGATCACTTCCTCACCCTGGCGCCCGACGCCTACGTCGAGGACGCGGGCATCGCGGGGCGCGCGGGCGGCGGCGCGCGTGGCCCGGAGACGCGCTCGATGCCGCTGCTCGAATGCTGGACCGCGCTGTCCGCGCTCGCCCGCGACACCACCCGGCTCCGCCTCGGCACCAGCGTGCTGTGCCATTCCTACCGGTCGCCCGCGGTGCTGGCCAAGATGGCGGCGACCCTCGACGTGATCAGCGAGGGGCGGCTCGACCTGGGGCTGGGCGCCGGGTGGTTCGAGCAGGAGTACCGCGCCTACGGCATCCCGTTCCCGCGCATCGGCGAGCGGATCGACCAGCTCGCGGAGGGCGTCGAGATCATCCGGCGCATGTGGACGGAGGCGCACCCGCGCTTCCGAGGGCCGGCACTACGCCATCGACGGGGCGCTGTGCGATCCGCCCCCGCGCCAGCGGCCGCATCCGCCGATCTGGATCGGCGGCGAGGGCGACCGCGTGCACCGGCTGGCCGCGCGCGCGGCGGACGGGGTCAACGTGCGCTGGTGGGGCCCGGACCGGATCGCGGGGCGCGCCGCCTATCTCGACGCGGCGTGCCGCGAGGCCGGCCGCGATCCGGCCGCGCTCGCGCGCTCGGTCACCGCGCTGCTGATCGCCGACACCGAGGCGGGGCGGGCCGCCGCGACGCGGGAGCGCTTCGCGGGGATCCCGGGCGAGGGGCACGTGGCCGGCACGCCCGGAGGCGTGCGTCGCGCGGATCCGGCAGTACGTCCGGGCGGGGGTGCGGCACTTCCTGTTCACGATTCCGGACGTGGCCTCGAGCCCCGCGCTGGAGCTGGTCGGGCGCCGGGTGCTCCCGGCGCTGCGCCAGGAGTTCGCGGTTCCCTAGGTGTCAGCGAGAAAGGACGACAGCATGGAGGCCGACGAGCGGCGGCGCTATCTCGAGCCCACCCGGTTCATCGATTCGGATCACGCGGACGTGATCGCCCGGGCGCGGCGCCTGACCGAGGGCTGCGCGAGCGAGCGCGAGAAGCTCGAGCGCATCTACTACTTCGTGCGCGACATGCCCTACGACATCCTCGCCTCGTTTCGCTACCTGGCCCAGGGCCGGCAACCGCGCGAGCGACGTGCTCCAGGCCGGCCACGCCTTCTGCATGGGCAAGGCCAGCTCGTTCGTCGCGCTGTGCCGCGCGGTCGGGATCCCCGCGCGCATCGGGTTCCAGCAGCTCCACTGTCCGGACAAGCCGTTCATGTCCGAGGAAGTCCGGCGCCTGTGGGGCGACCGCACGCTGCCCCGCCATTCCCTCGGTGAGG
Source organism: uncultured Candidatus Rokubacteria bacterium (assembly GCA_963747235.1). Classification (GTDB taxonomy): domain Bacteria; phylum Methylomirabilota; class Methylomirabilia; order Rokubacteriales; family CSP1-6; genus CAMLFJ01. Next base: position 535,887 of record CAVVEU010000040.1, on the reverse strand, counting down.
CCTATCTCGACGGCCGGTGGCTGAAGCTCGACGCGACCATCGACGCCGAGACCGCCGCCGCCAAGGGCCGGCCCTATGAGCGGCAGTTCGACGGAGAGCACGATATCCCCACCGTGGAAGGGCCGATCCTCAAGGATCTGGAGAGCCACGCCGACTACCCGACGGACGTCGCCGACTGGTACGAGATGATGGCCCGCGAGGTCATGCGGGCGCTCGAGCAGAGTGACGCGCACCAGCGGGTCGCCTCGGACGACGCGCTCTGGAGCGGCCCGCGCCCGGCCGCCGGTGGCCCGTGACGGTTTCTCCCCTCGCGGGGAAGCCGGCCCCGCGCGAGATGCTGGTGGACGTCGGCGCCCTCGAGCGCGAGTACTACGCGCGCCGGCCCGACCCCGACGACCCGGACCAGCTCGTCGCGTTCGGCACGAGCGGGCACCGCGGCTCCCCGCTGCGCGGGTCCTTCACCGAGGCGCACATCCTGGCGACCACCCAGGCGATCTGCGACTACCGCCGCGGCCGCGGCATCGACGGGCCGCTGTACATGGGCAAGGACACCCACGCGGTGTCCGGGCCGGCCGAGCGCACCGCGCTCGAGGTGCTGGCCGCGAACGGGGTGGAGACGATCATCCAGCGCGAGGACGGCGTGACGCCGACGCCGGTCATCTCGCACGCGATCCTGGTCTACAACCGCGGCCGCGCCGCGCACCTGGCGGACGGCATCGTGGTGACGCCCTCGCACAACCCGCCGGAGGACGGCGGCTTCAAGTACAACCCGCCCGACGGCGGCCCCGCCGACACCGACGTGACCGGCTGGGTCCAGGACCGCGCCAACGCGCTGCTGCGGGCGGGCAACGCGGGCGTCGCGCGTGTGCCGTACGAGCGCGCATGCCGCGTCGCGACCACGCACCAGGAAGACCTCGTCCTGCCCTACGTGAACGATCTGCGGAACGTGGTGGACATGGACGTCATTCGCGGGGCGGGGCTCCGGCTCGCGGTGGATCCGCTCGGCGGCGCGTCGCGGCCCTACTGGGAGCCGATCAACGCGGCCTACGGGCTCGACGTGGCGATCGTGAACCCGACGATCGATCCCACCTTCTCGTTCATGACGGTGGATCACGACGGCAAGATCCGCATGGACTGCTCGAGCCCTTACGCGATGGCCCGGCTCGTCGGCCTCAAGGATCGCTATCGCGTCGCCTTCGCGAACGATCCGGATTCGGACCGCCACGGCATCGTCACGCCCGGCGCGGGCCTGATGAACCCGAACCACTACCTGGCCGTCGCCATCGCCTACCTGTTCGCGAGCCGGCCCGCGTGGCCCGCGGGCGCCGCGGTCGGCAAGACGCTGGTCAGCAGCGGGCTGATCGACCGGGTGGCCCGGAAGCTGGGCCGGCGCCTGTACGAGGTGCCGGTGGGGTTCAAGTGGTTCGTGCCCGGCCTGCTCGACGGCTCGCTCGGCTTCGGCGGCGAGGAGAGCGCCGGCGCCAGCTTCCTCCGGCGCGACGGCACCGCGTGGGCGACCGACAAGGACGGCCTGATCATGGACCTGCTCGCCGCCGAGATCACCGCGCGCACCGGCCGGGACCCCGGCGAGCACTACGACGCGCTGGCCGCCGAGCTCGGCACGCCCCGCTACACGCGCATCGACGCCGCCGCGACGCCCGAGCAGAAGGCGCGGCTCGGGAAGCTCTCGCCGGCCGCGGTGAAGGCGTCGCAGCTCGCGGGCGAGCCCATCACCGCCACGCTCACCCGGGCGCCCGGCAACGACGCGCCGATCGGCGGCCTCAAGGTCGTGGCCGCGAGCGGCTGGTTCGCGGCGCGACCCTCCGGGACGGAGAACATCTACAAGATCTACGCGGAGAGCTTCCGGGACGTCGCGCACCTCGACGCGATCGTGCGCGAGGCGCAGGAGATCGTGGACGCGGCGCTGCGCTAGCCGTCGGTCTTCCGGCGGGTGCGCGCGGACCGCCTCCTCGTTCACCTCGGTGCCCCAGCCGGGGCCGGTGGGCAGCAGCAGGTGGCCGTTCTCGATCCGCGGCGTCACGGTCACCAGGTCGTCCTGCCACGGCACCATGTCGGGATCGGTCTCCATGATGCGCAGGTTGGGGACGACCGCGCTCCAGTGCGCGTTCATCATGGTGGCCAGGTGGCCGTAGAAGTTGTGCGGGGCCACGTTGATCTCGTAGGTGTCGGCCATCGCCGCGATCTTGAGCGACTCGCCCACGCCGTTCCACGGCGTGTCGATGATGGCCACGTCCACCGCCTGCTGCTCGAAGAACGGCCGGTAGTCCCGCCGGCCGAAGAGGCACTCGCACGAGGCGACCGGGATCGTGGTGCGGCTGCGCACGTAGGCGAGCGCCTTCGCGTCGCGCGTGTCCATCTCGACCCAGAAGAGATCGTAGGGCTCCATGGCGCGCGCCATCTTGAGGAAGCCCTCGGTCTTGTAGTTGAAGTTGAGGTCCACCAGGATGTCCATGCCGGGCCCCGCGCCCTCGCGGAAGGCGGCGAGCTCGGCGCGCATGGCGTCGAGCACGTGCCGGTCGGCGTTGAGCTCGGGGAAGCCGGCGCTGCGGCCGAAGCCGGGCACGTGCGCGCGCGGGTTGTCGCCCAGCAGGAGCGCGTTGGTCTTGAGCGCGGTGTAGCCCTTGGCCACGACCTCGCGTCCCATCGCCACGATGTCGTCGAGCGTGCGCACCGGCGGGATGCTCATCTCCTTGGCGCGGCTCACCCGGTAGGTGGCGCAGTGCGACCAGTACAGGCGAATGCGGTCGCGCACCGGGCCGCCGAAGAGGGAGTAGACCGGCACGCCGAGGGAGCGGGCCTTGATGTCGAGGAGCGCGTTCTCGATGGCCCCGATGGCCTGCTGGATCACCCCGCCGGCGGCCTGCCGGCGCACCGCGGACAGCAGGGCCACGTGAGCCTCCCAGGGGCGCGGATCCTTGCCGATGAGCATCGGCGCGAGCCCGGCGATGGCCGCCGAGACCCCGACGCCGCCGAAGGACTCGTTGTACTCGCTCCACCCGACGAGGCCCTCGTCGGTGCTGATCTTGAGGAAGTCGAGGCTGCGCCAGCCCCCGTCGGCATGAAGGGACTCCACCTTCGTGATCTTCATCGCGTCTCCTCTGTCCGCCCGGTGAGAGAGGCCCGGGCCGGCCGGGGTAGGCTACCGGAGCCGTCGTCCACCTCGGCAAGCGGCCGATCGGCTACACTGAGGAGCCGTGATGAGCGGGTCGCTTGCCGAGGTACCGGCACGGGAGGTGTGCGTTGCGCGCTATCTGGTGGAGCGCAACGCGGCGGAGCACGGCGACCGGCCGTTCCTGGTATTCCCCGACGCGCCGACGCTGACCTGGCGCGGCGCGCACGATCGTATCGTGCAGATGGCCTGCGGCCTGGCGCGGCTCGGCGTCCGCCAGGGCGAGCACGTGCTGAGCTGGCTGCCGACCGGCCCCGACAGCATCCTGCTCATGCTGGCCCTGAACCACCTCGGCGCCGTCTACGTGCCCGTGAACCTGGCCTATCGCGGCCGGCTGCTGGAGCACGTGATCCGCGTATCGGATGCGCGGCTGATGGTGGCGCACGCCGACCTGGTGCCGCGCCTGCAGGAGATCGAGCCGGCCCGGCTCGAGGCCGTCGTCGTCCTCGGCGGCACGGCGGCGACGCGGCTCGTCGCGCACGGCCCCGAGGCGCTGGCCCCGAGCGATCGCGCGCTGCCGCCGCTCGCCCGCCCGATCGAGCCGTGGGACACCCAGACCGTGATCTTCACCTCCGGCACCACCGGGCCGTCGAAGGCGGTGCTGTCGTCCTACTGCCAGGGCTGGTCGATGATGGGGCCGGAGGCGTGGCCCTTCATCACCGGCGCCGACCGCTACTTCATGACCATGCCGATGTTCCACGTCGGCGGCACCGGCCTGGTCAACTGCATGACCTTCCGCGCCGGCTCGCTCGCGGTGGTGCCGAGCTTCGACACCGAGAGCTTCTGGCCCCTGGTGCGACGCACCGAGGCGACGGTCGTCTTCCTGCTCGGCGCGATGGCGAGCTTCCTGTGGAAGCGCCCGCCCGGGCCGGGAGATCGCGACCACCCGCTGAAGCTCGCGTTCATGGTGCCGCTGGTCGACGACGTGCCGGGCTTCGCCGCCCGCTTCGGCATCGACGTGCGCACCGTGTTCAACATGACGGAGATCAACAACCCGATCGTGTCGGAGCCCCAGCCGCAGGGCCGCGGCTTCTGCGGCCGCCTGCGCCCCGGCAGCGAGGCGCGCCTGGTCGACGCCGACGACCGCGCGGTGGCGCCGGGCGAGGTCGGCGAGATGATCCTGCGCACGGCCAGGCCCTGGGCGCTCAACCACGGCTATCACAACGACCCGGCGGCCACCGCGCGCGCCTGGCGCAACGGGTGGTTCCACACCGGCGACGCCTTCCGCCAGGACGCCCTGGGCAACTACTACTACGTCGACCGGGTGAAGGACGCGATCCGCCGCCGCGGCGAGAACATCTCCTCCTACGAGGTGGAGATCGAGCTCCTGTCGCATCCCGCGGTGCGCGAGGCCGCCGCGGTGGCGGTGCCGAGCGAGCACGGCGAGGACGAGGTCATGGCGGTGCTGGCGCTCCTGCCCGGCGCCCGCCTCGATCCGGCGGAGCTGATCGAGTTCCTGCGGCCGCGCCTGGCGCACTTCATGATTCCCCGCTACGTGCGCATCACCGCCGAGCTGCCGAAGACGCCGACGCAGAAGGCGGAGAAGCACCGCCTGCGCGCCGAAGGCGTGACGCCGGACACCTGGGACCGCGAGGCGGCCGGCATCCGCGTGCGGCGCGAGAAGATCGGCGGGGCCTGAGGCGCGCCGCCCGGCGCTCCGGGTGGCCTACCGGAGGCGCGGCGGGCCGGCATCCACGATCGTCACGCCGTGGAGCTAGCGCAGCCGCGGGCCCGGGTCCATCTTCATGAAGACCCGGCCGCCCATCGGGTACCACTCCGGCATGATGGTGACCGCCTGACCGACGACCTGGAGATCGCGCCAGCACTCGGCCAGACGGCTCTCGCGCCGGTAGGACGTGCTGCCACCCTGCCGGTACACCAGGTCCATCGCCTCACGGGCACAGTCGGCGGCGTGGACGGCGGCCAGCCGGCACCGGGCGCGCTGCTCCAGGGTCGTATCTTCTCCGGCCGCGATCGTGTTCCACACCTCCGTGATCGTCGCGCTGCGATACGCGCGGCCCGCGTTCAGGATCGCGTCGGCCCGGCCGATCGCGTCCTGCACTTGCGGGTTGTCGCAGAGACGACTGGTCCGGCCGCGGGGCGTCTTCTCGACGGCCAGCTCGATCAGCGCGTCGATGCCGGCCCGGGCGATGCCGGTGATCACGGCGCTGTGATGTGGCCCGACCCAGGCCTGCGCCGGCAGCGCGTACGAGATTCCCGGCCAGTGGCTCCACTGGTTGTCGAGCGGGACACCGGCGTGGACCATCGTCCGCCGCTCCGGCAGAAAGACGTCGTCGACCGTCCAGTCGAAGCTGCCGGTCGCACGGAGCCCGGACACATCCCAGCTCCCCGCGACAATCTGCGTTTCGGCGCGATGGAAGACGCCGCGCCAGTAGACCGAGGCGCCATCCGGGCTCCGGCGCGGCTGGTCGCCATCGAGGATCTGGAAGCTGCCCAGCATCCAGGGGCTCTCCTGGCACCCGGTGCCGAATGGCCAGCGACCGGTGACCCGGTAGCCACCGTCGACCGGTACAGCCCGGCCGCCGCCCTGCACGGCAGTGCCCGGCCTTGAGGTGGACGACCGTGTCGTCCAGCTCCATGTCGATCTCGCCGGACAGGACCACGATGTAGTCGATCGAGTCGGTGCGGTGGTTGCGCGGCGCCAGACCGGGCGCGAACTCGAGGATGCGGAAGATGGTGCCGTTGGGCACGGTCGTGCCGACCTTGCGCAGGCCCGCGTCCTCGGCGGCGTCGTTGTTGGCGGGGAACCCTTCCGTGGTCCACACGTTGATGCCGGTCGCTCCCGGGCGGCCGACGAAGGCGTGCTGGCTGACCTCGTCGATCTTGACGACCGCTCGCCCGCTCGCGTCGTGGCCCGTGATCACCCGTCGTACCTGCAATGCCATGCGTGGTCTCCTTGGCTCCGCCGCCACTCCTCAGTACGGTAGTGGTCCGGCTTGTAGGGGCCGGTCTTCTCCACGCCGATGTAGCGGGCCTGGGCGTCGGTCAGCTCGGTGAGATTCGCGTTCAGCTTCTTGAGCTGCAGGCGCGCGACCTTCTCGTCGAGGTGCTTCGGCAGCACGTAGACCCCGATCGGGTACTTCTCGGGGTTGGTGAAGAGCTCGATCTGGGCGATGACCTGGTTGGCGAACGACGAGCTCATCACGTAGCTCGGATGGCCGGTGCCGCAGCCCAGGTTCACGAGCCGCCCCTCGGCGAGGAGGATGATCCGCGTGCCGTCGGGGAAGATCACGTGGTCCACCTGCGGCTTGATGTTCTCCCACTTGTACTGCTTGAGCGACGCGATGTCGATCTCGCTGTCGAAGTGGCCGATGTTGCACACGATCGCGTTGTTCTTCATCCGCTTCATGTGCTCGTGGGTGATGACGTGGTAGTTGCCGGTGGCGGTCACGAAGATGTCGCCCTGCGAGGCGGCCTCCTCCATGGTCACCACGCGGTAGCCTTCCATCGCGGCCTGCAGCGCGCAGATCGGGTCCACCTCGGTGACCCACACCTGGGCCGACAGCGCGCGGAGCGCCTGGGCCGAGCCCTTGCCCACGTCGCCGTAGCCGCACACCACCGCGACCTTGCCCGCCACCATGACGTCGGTGGCCCGCTTGATGCCGTCCACCAGCGACTCCCGGCAGCCGTAGAGGTTGTCGAACTTGCTCTTGGTCACCGAGTCGTTGACGTTGATGGCCGGGAACTTGAGCCGCCCCTCCTTGGCCATCTGGTAGAGCCGCTTGACCCCGGTGGTGGTCTCCTCGCTGACGCCGCGGATCTTGGGGAGCCGGGTGGAGTACCAGGTGCGGGTCCTTGGCGAGCTTCGCCTTGATCGACGCGAAGAGCGCGGTCTCTTCCTCGTTGGCCGGGTGGGAGATGACGGAGGCGTCCTTCTCGGCCACCGCGCCCAGGTGGAGCAGCAGGGTGGCGTCGCCGCCGTCGTCCAGGATCATGTTGGAGTGCGCGCCGTCGGGCCACTCGAAGATGCGGTGGGAGTAGTCCCAGTACTCCTCGAGCGACTCGCCCTTCCGCGCGAACACCGCGGTGCCCGCGGCCGCGATGGCGGCGGCGGCGTGGTCCTGGGTCGAGAAGATGTTGCAGGAGGCCCAGCGCACGTCCGCGCCGAGCGCCTCCAGGGTCTCGATCAGGACCGCGGTCTGGATCGTCATGTGCAGCGACCCGGTGATGCGGGCGCCCCGCAGGGGCTGCAGGCTCGCGTACTCCTCGCGGATGGCCATGAGACCGGGCATCTCGGTCTCGGCGATCTGGATCTCCTTGCGGCCCCAGTCGGCGAGGCTCAGATCGGTGACGACGTGGTCCTGGGGCCGGGTCGATTTGCCAGTGGCGCTCATCTCGCGCTCTCCTTATGGTATGGGAGTTTGCGAGCGCCGTTGCCCACAGCCGACCCGAGGGGTCGGCCACTCCGAGCCTGGCGGGAAGGGCTCCCGTCGCAACGCTCCTCGGAGCTGTGTACCGGCCACGATTATACATGATACAAGGAGGCTCACCATGCTGACCGCGGCGGACTTCATCCGGGCAAATCTCAAGCGGCTTCACAAAGGTCTCGACAAGGCACTGGCCGAGCTCACGCCGGAGCAGCTCCACACGGTGCCGGCCGGGCACCCGAAGGCCAACACCATCGGGTGGGGGATCTGGCACTACGTGCGCACCGAGGACAACATCGTGCGCTGGGTGATCCAGGACCGGCGGCCGCCGATCTGGACCGAGAGCGGCTACGGCCAGAAGCTGGGGCTGCCGCCCGCCGCGCAGGGCACCGGGATGTCCACCGAGGAGGCCCAGGCGCTGCGCATCAAGGACATCCCGCTCTTCCAGGAGTACACGCAGAAGGTGTGGGCCGGCACCGAGGAGCTCTTCGCCGCGGCCACCCCCGAGCTCCTCGAGAAGACGGTGATGGTCAAGCCGCTCGGCGAGATGACGGTCGTCCAGTGCCTGGGGCAGGTCGGGCTCACCCACGGCATGACGCATCTGGGGGAGATCGAGCTGGCGCGGACCCTGATCGGCGCCTGATCCTCACGTCGCCGCGTGTTCTCCCTCCTGCCGCTCGCCGCGCTGGGGTTCTTCCTCGGGATGCGCCACGCCACCGATCCGGATCACGTGGTTGCGGTTGCGACGATCGTCAGCCGCGAGCGGACGATCGGAAATGCGGCACTGATCGGGGTCCTGTGGGGTCTCGGGCATACTTTCACGATCCTGCTGGCCGGCGGCGTCATCGCCTTCTTCGGTCTGGTGGTTCCGGCGCAGGTGGGACTCACCATGGAGCTCTCGGTGGCCCTCATGCTCATCGTGCTGGGCGCCCTCGGCGTTGCCGGGGTCCGGCGACAGCAGTCCGGCCCACACGCCCACGGTGACTACGTCCATGCTCATCCCGGCGGCCACGACGCCGAGCACCACGGGCACGGGGTGCACGAGACGCCGCTCGGCCGGCTCGACCGGCGCTTCGGCGGGCTCGGCTTCTACCAGGCCGCGCGCCCGTTCGTGGTCGGCGTGGTCCACGGTCTCGCCGGATCGGCGGCGGTGGCCCTGCTCGTGGTCGCGACCATCCACGACCCGCTCCTGTATCTGGCGTACCTCTTCGTCTTCGGTCTCGGGACGATCGCGGGCATGATGTTGATCACTCTGGCGATCGCGCTGCCGTTCGTGTACTCGGCGCGGAGGCTCCTCGGCGTGAACCGTGTCCTGACCCTGGCCGCCGGACTGCTCAGCGTGGGCTTCGGGCTGTTCCTCATCTACGAGATCGGATTCGCACGACTCACATGATACAAGGAGGTCCGATGCGCTTCGGCTGGCTGACCCTCTCGCATTCGCCGTCGGCGGCCGACGACTACACCGCCATCGAGGAGCAGCTCACCCAGGCGTGCCTGGCCGAGGAAGTCGGCTTCGACTCGGTCTGGCTCACCGAGCACAACTTCACCGGCGAGGCCGTCTACTGCGATCCGATCCCGTTCGCGAGCGCGCTGGCCGCCCGCACCACGCGCGTGCGGATCGGCTTCGCGGTCATCCAGCTCGCGCTCCGGCATCCGGTGCGCCTGGCCGTGCAGCTCGCGCTGCTGGACAATCTGAGCCGGGGGCGCCTCGACGTGGGGGTGGGGCGCGGCACGCTCTACAACGAGTACGAGTACGTGGGCTACGGGCTGCGCAGCGACGACAGCCGCGAGCGCAGCGCGGAGGCCCTCGAGATCCTGACCCGCGCGTGGACCGAGGAGCCCTTCAGCTACCAGGGCAAGTTCTTCCAGGTGAGCCTGCCCGCGCTACGCCCGCGGGTGTACCAGCGCCCGCACCCGCCGATCTGGCGCAGCGTCGTGACGCCGGGCTCGTTCGCCGAGTGCGGCCGGCAGGGCGTGCCCATCCTGACCTCGCGGCTGGCCGCTCGGCGTGCTGGGCGAGCGGCTCAAGCTCTACGAAGACGGGCTGCTCGCGGGCGGGTACCCGGCGCCGGTCCGCGACCGGCTCCGCCGCGACGTCGCGGTGTGGCGCCACGTCTACGTGGCCGAGAGCCACGCCGAGGCCGAGGACCGGCTGGCCGACACCCTCGCGCACACGCGCCGGCACATGCTGGGCGCGCGCGCCGCGCACAATCCCGAGGACTACCGCGTGGATCCCGCGGTGGTGAACGCGTTCAACGATCCGAGCGTGCCGGAGGACGAGGCGGTGCGCCAGTCGCTGGCCACCGGCGCGCTCTACGGCACCGCCCGCCGGGTCGCCGAGCAGGTGGCGGAGCTGCGCGCCGCCGGGGTGCAGCACATCCTCTGCCAGATGAGCTTCGGCTACCTGGGCCACGAGCGCATCGTGGACTCGATGAAGCGCTTCGGCGCCCAGGTCATGCCCGCCTTCCGCGTAGACGTACTTCGCGAACCAGTCGAGGATGATCCGGAAGCGCTCGAGACGATGCCGCGGCTTGCCCGAGCGCGAGAGCTCGTGGTTCTCGTCCGGGAAGCGCACGAACACCACCTCGCGGCGCAGCGTCTTGAGCGCCACGAAGAGCTGCTCGCCCTCCCCGATCGGGCAGCGCAGGTCGTCCTCGGAGTGGATGATCAGCAGCGGGGTGGTGATGTCTCGCGCGTAGGTCAGCGGCGAGCGCTCGAGGTACTTCGCCATGTTCTCCCACGGGAGCACGCCGCCCAGCTCGCCCACGTTGAAGAGGTGGCCGATGTCGCTCGACCCGAACATGGTGACGTGGCTGTTCACCGCGCGCTCCGAGCAGGCGGCCTTGAAGCGGGTGGAGTGGCCCACGATCCAGCTCGTCATGAACCCGCCGTAGCTGCCGCCCAGCAGGCCCAGCCGCGCGGGATCGATCCAGTCGTAGCGTCCGAGCGCCTCGTCGAGGCCGGCCTGCACGTCCGCCGCGTCGCCGCCGCCCCAGTCGCCCACCACCGCGCGGGTGAAGGCTTCGCCGTACCCCTGGCTGCCGCGCGGGTTGGTGTAGAGCACGCCGTAGCCCGCGCCCGCCTGGACCTGGAACTCGTCGAGGAACGGGTAGCCGTACTGCGCGTGCGGGCCGCCGTGCACGTTCACGAGCAGGGGATAGCGGGTGCCGGCCTCGAAGCCGAACGGTCTTCATGATCCAGGCGTCCACCGTCATGCCGGCCCGCTCGAAGCGGAATCGCTCCGGGCGGCTCAGCGTGACCTCGCGCTTCCAGTCCCGGTTGAGGTCGGTGATGTCGCTTCTCGCCGCCGCCGTCCGCCCCGCAGACGAAGACCTCGGCCGGGGAATCGGGCTCGCTCGCCGCGAAGGCTATGGTCCGGCCGTCGCGGGACACCGAGAAGCCACTGATCACGCGCTCGCCCGCGACGATTCGCGTGACCGGCCCGCCGTCAGCCGGCACCCGGTAGACGCCGAGGCTGCCCTGGTCCTCCGCGGCCACGGTGATGGTGCCGCCGTCGGGACTCCAGACCGGCTGGACGCCGAGCGGTGAGCAGGACCGATCGAAGTCGGCGGTGAGACAGCGGGGCGCGCCGCCCGCGGTCGGGATCGCGAAGAGCCGGATATTGCCGCCGAACGCGTTGGTCTCCGCTCGCCCCAGGTAGGCGATCGTGTCGCCGGCGGGCGAGAAGGCCGCGTGGCCGGCGGGGCCCGCGGTGGAGGTCAGGCGGCGGGGCGCGCCGGCCTCTGATCCACTGGCCTGGGGCGGCCACCAGCCAGACGTCGGTGACGTCGTCGTGGTCGCGCTCGTCGTGGCGGGCCGACGTGAAGGCGATCGCGCGCCCGTCCGGGGACCACGCGGGATCGGCGTGGTCGTGGTCGCCCTCGGTGAGCTGGCGCGGCGCGCCGGCCTCTGATCCACTGCCTGGGGCGGCCACCACGAAGATCTGCGGGCGCCGATCATAGGTGAAGCCCTCGCCGTTGAACCGGTACTTCATGGTGGTGATCACGCGCGGGGGCTTCGACTTGCGCTTGTCCTCCTCGGACACGGGCTCCGGCGGGCCGCCCACTCGCGCGGCGAAGGCGAGGCGGGTGCCGTCGGGCGACCATTCGGGCGCGCTCAGGCCGTGCCGGAGATCGGTGAGGCGGGTCGCCTCGCCGCCGCGCGGCCGGCATCACGTGGAGCTGGCCCTTCTTGCCGGGCTCGCGCTCGGAGATGAAGGCCAGGCGCGAGCCGTCGGGCGACCAGCGCGGGGCTGGTGTCCCGCCGCGGGCCGGTCGTGAAGCGGCGGGGCTCGCCGCCGGTCGCGCTCACCACCCAGATGTTGGAGAGATACTCGTCCTTGTCCTCGGACAGCGTGGTGACCACGAAGGCGACCGTGCGGCCGTCGGGGGCGATCTGGGGATCGCTGGCGAAGCGGATGCGGGTGAGATCCTGCGGGACCATGGCGCGTGGGGTGGGCATGGGGCGCATGATCCGCCAGCGGCCACGTCTTGACAAGCGGCGAGGCCACGCCGTATCGTCCCGCTGCCGAAACGGTCCGATCTTCACTCGACTCCTCAACGGGGAGGTCCACCATGCGGCCGTTGATCTCGATATCCCTCGCGGTCCTGCTCACGCTCGCGCTGGCATTCCCGGCCCTCGCCCAGGCGCCGCCGTCCTGGAAGCAGGGCCAGCCCGCCGAGATGGCCAACTCGCCGCTGGCGCCCATCGCCCAGCCGCCCGCGCCCAAGGCCCCCGGCGAGATCCCGGTGGACAAGATCAAGGTGCCGCCGGGCTTCAAGGTGTCGCTCTGGGCGCACGGGATCAACAACGCCCGGGCGATGGCCTGGGGCGACAAGGGCACGCTGTTCGTCAGCAGCCGCGTGGCCGGCAACGTCTACGCGGTGGTGGACAAGGGCGGCCAGCGCGAGGTCAAGGTCATCGCCAAGGGCCTCAACCTGCCCAACGGGGTGGCCTTCAAGGACGGCACGCTCTACATCGCGGAGATCTCGCAGATCACCAAGATGGTGGGCATCGAGGACAAGCTCGACAGCCCGCCCAAGATGGACGTGGTCTACGACATCCTGCCGCGCGATCTGCCGCACGGCTGGAAGTACCTGGCCTTCGGGCCGGACGGCAAGCTCTACTTCAACATCGGCGCGCCCTGTAACATCTGCATCCCGCCCGACACCCACGCCAACATCTCGCGCGTGAATCCCGACGGCAGCGGCTTCGAGTACGTGGCCCACGGGGTGCGCAACAGCGTGGGCTTCGACTGGCACCCGGTGACCAAGGAGCTCTACTTCGCCACCCACGCGCGCGACTGGCTCGGCGAGGACGTGCCGAGCGACCGCTTCGACGTGGCGTCGAAGAAGGGCCTGCACTTCGGCTTCCCGTACTGCCACCAGGGCGACATCCTCGATCCCGAGTTCGGCAAGGGTCGCTCCTGCTCGGAGTTCGCGCCGCCGCTGATCAAGACCGGCCCGCACGTGGCCGGCAACGGCGTCGAGTTCTACACCGGCTCGATGTTCCCCGCCGAGTACAAGAACCGCGTGTTCCTGGCCCAGCGCGGCTCCTGGAACCGGACCAAGAAGAGCGGCTTCACGGTGATGATGGTCACCCTCCGCACCGGCGACGTGCCGAAGTACGAGGTCTTCGCCGAAGGCTGGCTCCAGGGCGATCAGATCTGGGGCCGCCCGGTCTACACGCGGCAGATGAAGGACGGCTCGCTCCTGATCGCCGACGACTACGCCGGGGCGATCTACCGGGTCACCTACCAGCCCTGAGCGCGCCGCGCGTCCTTGCCGGCCTCTCGCTCGCCGTCGCCCTCGTGGCGATGGCGGGCGGGGCGCCGGCGCTCGCGGCGGACCTCGAGGCGGGACGGCGCAAGGCCGAGCCGTGCGCGGCCTGCCACGGCCGCGACGGCAACGCGACCATGCCGGGCACCCCGTCCCTCGCCGGGCAGCCCGTCTACTTCACGCACTGGCAGCTCATCAAGTACCGGGACGGCCGGCGCAAGGATCCGGTGATGGCGCCCTTCGCCGCGATCCTGAGCGACGCGGACATGGCCGATCTCTCCGCCTACTACGCCGCGCAGCGGCCGCGCCGGCGCCCGGCGGCCACCGATCCGGCGCGGGTCGCGGCCGGGCAGCCGCTCGCCGATCTCTACCACTGCACCTCGTGCCATCGCCCCGGGCTCGTCGGGCAGGAGCAGGCCGCGCGCCTGGCCGGCCAGGACCTCGACTATCTCCTGCGCCTGCTGCGCGGCTTCAAGGCCCGGACCGCCTCCGATCTCGACGGGACCATGACGGTGGCCACGCAGCCGCTCACCGACGACGAGATCGTGAGCCTGGTCCACTTCATCGCGACGCTGGGCGAGCCCTAGCGCCGGTCGCGGCCGGTCAAAGGCGTAGGCGCAACAATTCTCATGGGAGAGAATACCGGACAGGGAGGACCCGCATGCACATCGTGACGATGACGCTGATCGCGCTGGTGATCGTCGCGCCCGCCGTGGCGCAGGCGCAGGTGCAGGTGCACGTCGACATCGGCATCCGTCTCCCCGCTCCGCCCCGGCTGATCGTCGTGCCACAGGTGCCCGCGGTGCGCTACGTGGCGGCCCCCGCCGCTCCGGGCAACCTGTTCTTCTACAACGGGCAGTACTGGGCGTTCGCGAGCGGCGGGTGGTACGTCAGCGGCGGTTACAACGGTCCGTGGGTCGTCGTCGCCCCCGAATTCGTGCCCCGGCCCGTGCTGTTCGTGCCGGTGCGGTACTACCACGTCCCGCCCGGTCACTGGAAGAAGTGGGCGTCCGAGCGGCCTCCGCGCTGGCAGGAGGATTGGGGGCGCGAGTGGGCCGACAAGCGCGAGTGGAAGTCACGGGACCGGGACCGCGACGACGACGATCGCGACGACCGGCACGGCAAGAGCAAGGGGAAAGGGAAGGGGCACGGGCGCGACCGGTAGCCGGCCGCGGCCGGCTAGAGGTACCAGCGGCGGAAGATCTCGAAGACGTTGAGCGCGCCGCCGTGCCAGTAACGATTCGCGGGCAGCGAGAAGCTCCGGCGCTCCCGGTCATACGTGAGGCGCGCCGGGCGCTCCGGGTCGTTCGGGTCGTAGGCGAGGAACTGAGCCCCTTCGCTCGTGCGCGCGCCCTCGAACACCACCATCCCGTGGTTGATGGCGAGCGACGGGAAGCGGAGCAGGTGGACGAGCGGCGCGCTGTGATCCGCGACCGCGTTCAGGAGCTCGCCCGCGGTGCGGTGCTGGTGCGCGCGCGAGACCGGGACCACGATCCGCCAGTGGCTGTGCTGCACGTAGGACCGCCACGCCCCGCCGCAGGCCGCCTTCACGACCGGCTCGCGCGCCGCGCTGAGCTCCCGCAGCCCCGCGTAGCCCGGGATGACCACGCGCTCCTCGGGCGGAGACGGTCGCCGTGGGGGCCGGACGAGCACGGCGCGGATCAATCGCCGATACGTGAGGTCGTCGGCGGGCGGCTCCGCCGGCTCGAACCGCGCGTGATAGAAGAACTGTCGCGCGGCGCGGACCAGCACGAAGCAGCGGAGCGCGTAGCGGGGCGCCGGCCGGCGGCGGACCGCGCGGGTCTGACCCAACGCCGCGTCGAAGTGGTACTCCCACACGAGCTCGTTCGGAAACGTGAACGTGTCCCGCTCGAAATCGAAGCGTCGGGCCAGCGCGAGCATGATGACTAGAGCCTACACCCGCGCTGAAGTCGGGCATTACCTCCCGGGTAATTGCGGCCATGCCCGTCCCGCGAGGAGATCAGCATGGTCAACGCAACGGTGACGGAGCGGCAGATGCCTCGCGCGACCGGCTTGCCCGAAGCGAAGTACACTACCCCGACCCGAGGAGAGCCCCGATGAGCGCGCCCACGGACCGCACGACATTTCTCCGCCGGAGTCTCCAGCTCGACGGTATCGCCTCGGGTCTGTGCGGGATCCTGCTGCTGGCCGCCGCCCGGCACATCTCCGCGCTCATGGGCCTGGCCGGTCCGGGCATCGCGCGGGTGGTCGGCGCCCTCCTGGTGGTCTACGCGGGCGCCCTGCTGTACAACGCCGCGCGCGTCACGGTCAGCCGGGTCGAGGCGGTGGCCGCGGTGGCCGCCGCGGTGCTACTGTTCACGCTGCTCGAAGTCGTCGGACTCACGCGGCTGCGCGAGATGGCGGGGTGAGCGCGGCGCTCCACGAGTTCGACGTCGACACCGCGGTGGAGGCCGTCGCGGACCACCGGTTCGCGGCGGCCATCACGGACCGCTGGAACGTGCTGGGCGGGCGGCCCAACGGCGGCTACGTCATGGGCGTGTGTCTCCAGGCCCTCACGCGCGTCATGCCGGCGCCCGATCCGCTCGTGGTCTCGGCGTTCTTCCTGCGCCCGGTGTTGCCGGGTCCCGCCGAGGTGCGGACCGCGGTCATCCGGAGCGGGCGCCGCATCGCCACCGGCGAGGCGACGCTCTACCAGGACGGCAAGGAGTCCGTGCGCGTGACGGCGGCCTTCTCGGATCTGCGCCAGGCGGCGGGCCGCACGGTGGTGCTCGCGGCCCGGCCGGAGCTGCCGCCGCCGGATCAGGCGCTGGACCTCATGGGCGGTCGCGTCATCCCCGAGCTCTCGATCGCCCAGCGCGTGGAGTATCGCGCCGCGGCGTGGCCGGGCTGGGCACAGGGCAAGCCGAGTGGGCGGCCGAGCCAGGAGTTCTGGATGCGGTATCGCGACGGGCGCGAGCCCGATCTGCTGAGCCTGGCCTCGCTGGTGGACGCGGCCGCGCCGCCCGTGCTCGAGCTCGGCGAGACCGCCTCCGCGACGATCGAGCTGACCGTGCACCTGCGGGGCCACCCGGCGCCGGGCTGGCTCGCGTGCCGCGTCGCCACCCGCTTCGTCATCGGCGGCTACCACGAGGAAGATTTCGAGATCTGGGACTCGACCGGCGCCCTCGTGGCCCAGTCCCGCCAGCTCGCGCTCCTCCCGTAGCGGGCGGCGCGGCGCGCGTCGCGGGCGATGCTATGATCCGCGCACATGGCGGATCAGATGGACGACATCGCGGGCCGCATCGTGCTGATCGTGGATGCGAGCGTGCCCGCCGGCGCGCGGGCCGCCTGCGATGACGCGGCCGCGGCGCTCGCCCAGCGCGCGGGGATGCCGGTGACGCTGGCCGCGGTGCCCATCGAGACGCTGGACGCGGTCCAGCCCGTGCTCCGCCGCGGCCCCGGTCAGATCCGCGACGTTGAGGCGCCGGATCCGGACGCGATGGCGTCGGCCCCGTTCGTCTGGCGCCGCGACGGGCGGCCGGACTGGGGCGCGATGTGGACCACGTTCTGCGATCTGGCGCTCCACGGCGGCCCGCCGCAGCGCGGCGCGCTCCAGGCGCTGCGCGGCCCCGCGATCGGAGATCGCGCCGCCGCGTCGACGCCCGAGATCTCGGCCGAGCTCCGGCGCGGGATCGAGGAGACGACCGGGCTCGCGACCGAGCCGGCGGGGCCGGCCGAGCCGGGGTGGATCGCGATCACGTGCGCGAGCCCGCGCATGGCGGCCTGGCTCTGCGCCACCATCATCCTGGAGAACGTGGACGCGCGGATGGAGGGCCCGCGGCTCCTCGTGCCGGCCGGCCCGGGGTTCGCCCTCGAGGACCAGGTCAAGAGCGTGATCACGGTGGTGGCGAAGACGCATCACTACTGGCGGGAGCATCTCGAATCGGCGCGGGAGACGCGATCCTGATCGCGGCCCTGCCTCCCGCGCCCGACGCGCGGGAGCTGGCCGGGCTCGAGGCGGACGCGGTCGAGCTGACCGCGCAGGAGCGCCGGCGCGCCCGGCGCCGCGTGGTCACGCGGGCCGGGCGCGTCTTCACGCTCGCGCTCCCCGCGGGCGACGTGCTCGTGCCCGGCCGCGTGCTGCACGTGGGGCCCGGGTGGTACGTGACGGTGGAGGCCGCGCCCGAGGCGCTGCTGGCGATCACGCCGCGGACCCCGCGCGAGGGGCTGCGCGTGGCGCTCGAGGTCGGCCGGCTCCATGCTGCCCTCGCGGTGGCCGGCGGCCGCCTGCTCGTGCCCGACGAGCCCGTCGTCGAGCGGCTGCTCCGTCGCCTGGACGTGCCGTGGGTCCGCGCGCACGAGCCGTTCCTGCCCGTGTCCTCGGGCTCGCCGCACTGAGGGCGCGCCCGCAGATCGGGCGTGACAAGCCGGGGCGCCTCGACTAAGGTGCTCGTGCCGAATGCGGAATGGTATTCGGTAATGTGAATGGGCGACTCCAGCCGGAGCGCGGAGGGCCAGGGGAAATGACCCGGGAGCGGACCATCCGAGGGCAGGTCGCGGTCGTCGGGGTGGGGGAGACGACCTACTACAAGCACGGCCGGGCGCCCGAGTCCGAGTTCGCCCTGGCGCTCCAGGCCATCCTCCGAGCCTGCGAGGACGCGGGGATCGACCCGAGGCAGGTGGACGGCTTCGCCTCCTACAGCAACGACCGCAACGATCCCTCGCGGCTGGCCGCCGCCCTCGGCCTGCCCGAGCTGCGCTTCTCGAACATGCAGTGGGGCGGCGGCGGGGGCGGGGGCTCGGCGGCGGTGGGCAACGCGGCGGCCGCGGTGGCCGCGGGGTACGCCGATTGCGTCGTGGTCTTCCGCGCGCTCGCCCAGGGCCAGTTCCAGCGCTTCGGCGCCGCCCCGCCCGGCGGCACCGTCAGCGGCGAGGCCGCGCTCACCTTCCCGTACGGGCTCATCTCGCCCGCGCAGCGCTTCGCGATGCGCGTGATGCGCTTCATGCACGATCACGGGGTGCGCCAGGAGGCGCAGCGGGCGATCGCGCTGGCCTCCTACCATCATGCGCAGGCCAACCCCAGAGCGGTCATGCACGGGCGGCCGCTGACCGCGGAGGCCTACGACGCCTCGCGCTGGATCGTCGAGCCCTTCCGCCTCTTCGACTGCTGCATGGAGAACGACGGCGCCGCCGCGCTCGTGCTGGTCTCCGCGGAGCGTGGGCGCGACCTGCGCCGGCCTCCCGCGTACGTCCTGGGTGTCGCGCAGGGCTCCGAGCACCGCAACGCGGCGCGCGGCCACAACGCGCCGGTCTACGCCAGCTCGAGCTTCACCACGGTGGCGCCGCATCTCTGGGAGATGGCGGGCCTGGGGCCGAAGGACGTGGACGTGGTCCAGAGCTACGAGAACTTCACCGGCGGCGTGCTCATGAGCCTGGTGGAGCACGGCTTCTTCGCGCCCGAGGAGGCCAACGACTTCCTCACGCCGGAGAACCTGATCGCGCCCGCCGGCCGGCTGCCGCTGAACACCAGCGGCGGCAATCTCGCCGAGTGCTACATGCACGGGCTCGAGCTGCAGATCGAGGCGGTGCGCCAGCTCCGCGGCGAGTCGCCCAACCAGGTGCCGGGGGCGCGGACCGCGCTGGTCATCTCCGGCCCGATGGTGACGCCGGTCTCCAGCATGCTGCTGGGCACGGAGGCAATCCGGTGAGCGCGACCAGCTATCTGCCCGCGGGGATGCCGCGCCCCGTCGCCGAGCCCGACGGCCTCGACCGGCCGTACTGGGAGGGCACGCGGGCGGGGGAGCTGCGGATCCAGCGCTGCCGCGCCTGCCACGGCTGGCAGTGGGGGCCGGAGTGGATCTGCCATCGCTGTCTCGCCTTCGATCTCGAATGGGTGACGGTGGCCCCGCGCGGCCGCATCTATTCGTGGGAGCGCGCCTGGCATCCGGTGCACCCGGCCTTGAAGGATCACGGGCCGTACATCGTGGTGCTGGTGGAGCTGCCCGACGCGGGCGGCGTGCGGATGCTCGGCAACCTGCTCGGAGATCCCCGGCAAGCAGTCCAGATCGGCGGGCCGGTCGAGGCGGTGTTCGAGCCGCACGACGAGGCCACGCCGCCGTTCACGCTCGTCCAGTGGAGGATGACGCCATGACGCCCACCGACATCGTGGTCAACGAGCCCAACCAGTGGCGGCTCACGACGCCCGGGCACGCGGGCTGGCCCCGCAGCGCCCGCCCCGACGATCCGCGGAAGTACTTCATGGTCTCGGCGGACTGCCACGCCAACGAGCCCCACGACCTCTGGGCGACGCGGATCGAGGAGAAGTACCGGGCGCGCGTGCCCAAGGTGATCACCGACGAGAACGGTGTGAAGTGGCGCGTCTCCGAGGGCCACCGGCCGGACCGCCTGCGCACCGACGCCCTCGAGGGCGAGGACGGGCTCCGCCAGCGGGTGGGCGCCGATCCGGTGGAGCGCCTGGCCGACATGGACCGGGACGGCATCGACATCGAGGTGATCTTCCCCAACAAGGGCCTCGCGATGTGGGCCACGCCCGATTCCGTCTTCGCCATGGCCCAGTGCCGCGTCTACAACGACTGGGCGCACGAGACCTTCGGCCCCTTCCGCGACCGCATGGCTCCGGCGGCCGCGCTGGCCACCGGCGATCTGGAGGGCTCCATCGCCGAGGTGAAGCGCGTGGCGAAGCTCGGCTTCCGCGTGCTCACGCTGCCGTGCAAGCCGATCTGGGGCGGGCACGACGTGGATCACCCGAACTACAACCTGCCGATGTTCGACCCGCTCTGGAGCGTGATCCAGGACGTGAACCTGCCGGTGACCTTCCACGTCTCGACCGGGCGCGACCCGCGCGCCGCGCGCGGCAACGGCGGCGCGGTGATCAACTACGTCTCGCACTCGCTCTCGCCCACCATCGAGCCGGTGGCCAACCTCTGCGCCTCCGGCGTGTTCGAGCGGTTCCCGCGCCTGCGCGCGGCGACCATCGAGGCGGGTATCGGCTGGATCGCCTGGTTCCTGGGCGCGATGGACGAGGCCTACAAGAAGCACCACTTCTGGGTGCGGCCGAAGCTCAAGCGCCTGCCGAGCGAGTATTACCGGGAGCACTGCTGGGCGTCGTTCCAGGAGGACCCGGCCGGGCTCGCGCTCGCCGAGCCCATGCGCCTGGCCGACCGCTTCATGTGGGGCAACGACTACCCGCACCACGAGGGCACCTGGCCGCATTCGGCTCAGGCGATCGAGCGCACCATGGGTCACCTGTCGGAGACCGCGCGGGCCAACGTGCTCGGGCTCAACGCGGCGCGCTTCTTCGGCTTCGAGGTGCCGGCGGGGCGCGCGTGACCACCGGCGCGGTCCGCGAGCGTCACGGCGCGGCCACCGGCGCCCATCGCGCGGCCGGGCGCGTGATGGACATCCTCGAACTCGTTGTCCGCACCCGCGAGGGGCTGGCCCTGCGCGAGCTGAGCGCGCAGCTCGAGGCGCCGAAGAGCAGCCTGCTCCCGCTGCTGCGCACCCTGACCGCCCGGGGCTATCTCGAGCAGGGGCAGCTCGGCGAGTACCGGCTCGGCCCGAAGGCGCTCGAGCAGGGAATGGGCTCGCCCGCCCACCGCGCGTGGCCGGAGATCGCGCGGCCCGCGCTGCGGGCGCTGATGCAGCGCACCGGGGAGACCGTCTTCCTCGGGGCCCTCGGCGGCGACGGCACCGCGGTGGTCTTCGTGGACAAGGTCGAGAGCGAGCAGGTCATCCGCTACGCCGCGGGGGTGGGCGATCGGCGGGCGCTCCACGCCACCTCGAGCGGCAAGGTGATCCTGGCCTTCCTGCCCGGCTCCGGAGCGCGAGCGGATCCTCCGCGCGCTTCCGCTCAAGCGCTACACCGACCGCACCGTGACGAGCCTGCCCGCGCTGCGCGCCGCGCTCGAGGACGTGCGCCAGACCGGGGTCTGCGTGAACCTCGACGAGCTGGCGCTGGGCGCGGCGGGCATCGCGGCGCCCATCTTCGACCGCGACGGCCGCGTGGCCGGCGCCTGCGCGATCGGCGGGCCCACCGATCGCGTCCGCCCGCGGCTCAAGGCGCTCGCCGCGGAGGTGCGGGCCACCGCGCGCGCCATCTCGGCCCTCCTGGGCGGGCGCGTCGATCCGCCGCTCGCGACCCGAAAGGACCAGCCATGATCCGAAGTTCGCGTAGTAAGACCTTCCCGGGCCCTCGCTCCTTCCCGGTAAGCGTTACCGCTCCGGAGCCGGGCGCGGCCCTCATCCGGCCGCGCAACGGCCTCCTCCGCCACCCGCGCATCTAGCACGCGAAATGCTTTGGCTTCTCTCCGAAAAGGAGACCGCCATGGACGCGATCGAGTTTCTCCAGCGGGAGCACCAGAAGGCGAAGCGCGCGTTCGAGACGCTGGTGGCCGCCGCGCCCGAGGCGCGGGGCGCGCTCTGGAGCGAGCTGAAGCCGGAGTTGAAGGCCCACGAGAAGATCGAGGAGCAGTGCCTCTACGGGCCGCTCGCCCGGGACGGCGCGTCGGATCGCGCGCTGTCCGAGTGGGTGTCGGACCGCCATCAGGACGAGGTGTACGAGGTCGAGGGCCTGATCAAGGAGACCGAGGGCCTCGACCCGCACGACGGGCGCTGGCTGGCCACCGTGCGGCAGATCAAGGCCGCGCTCGAGAATCACATCCGGCAGGAGGAGCAGGACATCTTCCCGCGGATCGGCCAGCTCTGGGACCGGGCGCGCCTCGAGGAGGCGGGCCGGGAGATGCGCGAAGCAAGACGGAGAAGGCCGGGCGCCGGGGATAGACGCCGTATTCCAGCGACGAAACCACGTACCGCCCGTCAGGGAGACGACGAAGCATCGTCATGAAGACCGAACAGCTCAACGAGTTGCTGTACCAGGCCCTGGAGACGGAGCAGGGCGGGATCCAGGTGTACGAGACGGCGCTGCGCTGCGTCGTCAACGAGGAGCTGAAGGAGGAGTGGCAGGAGTATCTGGAGCAGACCCGCCGGCACGAGCGGAGCGTGCTGCGGGTGTTCGAGGCGTTCGAGCTCGATCCCGAAGCGGACACGCCGGGCCGCCGGGTGGTGCGCCACATCGGGGAGTCGCTGGTGCGGGCGATGGAGATGGCGCTCGAGTCCGGCAATCCGGAGGCCGCGCAGCTCGTGGCCGCCGAGTGCGTGGTGGAGGCGGAGACGAAGGACCACCTGAACTGGGAGCTGCTCCACCAGGCCTCCGACGCGGTCAAGGGGGAGAAGGGCAAGGCGCTCAAGCAGGCGGTGGAAGACGTGGAGGAGGACGAGGACGAGCACCTCTACCACACGCAGGGATGGACGCGGGAGCTGTGGATCGCGTCGCTCGGCCTCCCGGCGGTGCTGCCGCCGCCCGAGGAGGAGCGCGAGGTCAAGACCGCCATCGGCGCGGCGCGGGCCAAGCAGGCCCGCAAGGAGATGCTGTAGCGTCTACGGAGTGACGGCGGCCGACCTGCCCGGATGCCCTCGGGCAGGCTGGCCCGCGGCTCAGCTCGTGGCCGAGGGCGAGGCCGCTCGTCGGGGCCCGCGGCGACTTCCCCCCGCGCGACTCGGCGATCCCCGCGAGAACCGCGATCAGCTCCTCGGGATCCACCGGCTTCTCCACGAACACGTTGAAGCCGGCGGCCTCCGCGCGGGCGCGGTCCTGGACGCGCACATAGGCGGTGAGGGCCACCGCGGGGGTCTCGCGCCCGCTCGCGCGCTCGATCGCCCGGAGGTTGCGGATCAGGGAGTACCCGTCCTCGTCGGGCATCGCGAGGTCCGAGACCAGCACGTCCGGCCGGATCCAGCGCAGCAGGGCCAGCGCCTCCGTCGCGGAGGCGGCGGTGCGCACCGCCGCGCCCGCCTCGGTGAGCACGACCGTGAGCATGTCGAGCGCGTCCTGGTCGTCGTCCACCACCAGGATCTGCGTCCCCTGCAGGGCCGGCCGATTGCCGTCGGCGGCGGCGGCGACCGGTCCGCGCGCCCTCGACCGTCTCGGCCAGGGGCAGCCGCACGATGAACGAGGCGCCGTAGCCCTCGCCCGCGCTCTCGGCCTGGACGCTGCCCTCGTGCAGCTCGACGAGGTTGCGGACGATGGCGAGGCCCAGGCCCAGGCCACCGTGGCGCCGCGTGATGGTCGCGTCGGCCTGGCGGAAGCGGTCGAAGATGAAGGGGAGGAACTCGGCCGCGACGCCTTCCCCGGTATCGGTGACCGTGATCTGGGCCTGGCCGCCCGCCCGCTCGAGCCGCACCTCCACCCGGCCGCCGGCGGCGGTGAACTTGATGGCGTTCGCGAGCAGGTTCCAGACCACCTGCTGGAGACGGCTTGCGTCGCCGGTGAGGTGGCGCGCGGCGGGATCGAGGATCACCGCGAGCTGGATGCCCTTGGCCTCCGCGCCCAGCCGCACCGAGTCGGCCGCGGCATTGATCACGGTGGCCAGGTCCACCGGGCCGCGGTTGAGGCGCAGGCTGCCGGTGATCACGCGCGAGGCGTCGAGGATGTCCTCGATGAGCTGGGCCTGGGTCTGGGCATTGCGCTCGATCACCTCGACGCCCCGGGCCACCGTGGCCTCGTCGGGCTTGCCCGAGCGCAAGGATGTGCGACCAGCCCAGGATCGCGTTGAGCGGCGTCCGCAGCTCGTGCGAGACGGTGGCCAGGAACTCGTCCTTCATCCGGTTGGCGGTCTCGGCCTCCGCGCGCGCGGTGTGCTCGCGGGTCAGCGACTGCCGGCGGTCTTCGAGCTCCTGCTGCAGGCGCTGGTGCAGCCGGGCATTCTCGATCGAGTCGGCCGCGATCCGCGCGTAGAGATCCATGAGACGCGTCTCGCGGTCCGACGGCCGATGCGGCTCCACGAACAGGACGGACAGCACGCCGATCATGTCACCGCGCCGGCTGATCAGGGGCGTGCTGTGGCAGGCGCGGAAGCCGGCCTTGCGGGCCGCCTCGCGATAGGGCGCGTAGATCGGATCCGCCTCGGTGTCCTCGACCACCACCCGTCGCCGCTCCGCGTAGGCGGTGCCGCAGGCGCCGCCGCCCGGGGGCACCGCCGCGACGCTGCCGGAGAAACTCGTCGTCGAGCCCCGCGTGCACCCCGAGGCGCAGGCCGGCCTGCTCCGGATCGCAGAGGGAGAGCAGGCCGAGCCCGGTGGCCTGCACCGCCATGGCCGCGCGCAGGACCTCGCGCAGCACGGACTCCACGTCGAGCAGGCTGGTCAGGCGCACGCTGGTCTCGTGGAGCTGGCGGAGATCCTCGATCTGCGCCTCGAGCTCGCCCAGCCGCTCGCTGGCGGCGGCGTCGGACGCGTGGCTCCCGGCGGGAATGACGCGGGAGTGGCGGGCGCAGACCTCCGCGATCGGGTGCGCCAGCCCGCGGTCTCCGAGCCGGTCGAGGGGATAGGCGCAGAAGAGCCGGAACGCGTGTGTCCGTCGCAGCTCGTTCCAGAGCTCCTCGAGGCGAATGGTGGCGGAGGCGTGGCCGCGCGCGAGCAGCAGGCCGACCATCTCGCCGAACACGCGGAGCCCGCGCCCGCCCCGCGCGGCGCGCGTCAGCTCGCCGCCGATCACCTCGGCGAAGCGCTGCGGATCCGGCATGCCGTCCACCATGATCCGCGCGAGGGTCTCGTCGGCGTCGAGGGTCACGTAGGTCCCGGCGGCGCGCGCCGCGTCCAGGTCGATGCCCGTCGCGCGCAGGCGCCGCTCGAGCTCGTCCCGGTGCTCGGGGGTGGCGACCACGATCCCGGCTTCGCCGGCCGCGAGGCCGCCGCCGATGAAGGTCACCAGCGAGTCGTAGAGAGAGGGATCCGCCTCGTAGAATTGTACGAAGTGCTCGAACGGCTCCGGATCGGACATGGGCGGAGAGTGAACAGCAACTGACGTGCCAGCGACCGTGCGTGGAGAAACCCGCGTCACCATGGCGGAGTGCGCCCGAGGGCGTGGCCCCTCCGGCCGGCCTCCGGGAAGTTTCTTCCCGGGCGGTTTTACCCGGTGTCACCGGAATGCGACGGGCCCGGCCCGTCGCGCCGATCGGCGCCACGATCACCGCGAGTCCGAGCAGGACGAGCCCCATGCCCGCGAGACGGAGCGGGCCGAACCGCTCGCCGAACGCGAGCGAGGAAGCGTAGGCCGCGACGAACGGGATCAGGAGCGCGAACGGCGCGACGGTCGCGGCGGGGTAGCGGCGCAGCAGGCCGCCCCAGATCGCGTACGCGAGCACGGTGGCGACCAGGCCCAGGTAGAGCGCGGCGCCGCGGCCGAGCCACGAGCTGGCCGCGAGGGCGTCGCCGAGCGCGCGCGGGCCGTCGAGCGCGAGGGACAGCGCGAGCGACGGCAGCGGCGGGATCACGCTCAGCCACACCATGAGCCGCAGCATGTCCACCGGCGGCAGCCGCTTGACGAGCACGTTGCCGACGCCCCAGCTCACCGCGGAGAGCCCGGTCAGCGCGAGGCCCGCCGCGGTCAGGTCGCGACCGACGGTGAGCGCGATCAGCCCGAGGCCGGCGAACGCGAGCGCGGTGCCGGTCCACTCGCGGCGGCCGGGGCGCTCGCCCAGGGCCAGCGCGGCGAAGAGGATCGTGAAGAGCGCCTGGGTCTGGACCACGATCGCGGCGAGGCCGGGCGGCATGCCCGAGGCGATCCCGAAGAACTGCAGGAGGAACTGGCCCATGAACAGCGTGAGGCCGATCGGAACGAGGATGCGCCAGGGCACGCGCGGGCGCGCCAGCACGAGCGCGGGCGCGGCCGCGATGAGGAAGCGCAGCGCGGTGAGCTGGGGCGGCGAGAAGTCGTCGAGCGCCCATCGGGTGGCGACGAAGGCGAGGCCCCAGATGACCACCACCGCGAGCACGAGGGCCGTATGCGCGAGCGTCATGACGCCCGACCATAGCATCCATGACGTCCGACCATCGGGGAGGGGCGTCCGATGGACAAGGCCCGCCCGCCGACGTAGACTCCGGGCGGCTCATCATCCCCGTTCCGGGAGGCGGCGCTCCATGGCAGAGAGTCTCAAGATCGATCACGCGCGGTACATCCTGACCGTCGATCGCCAGCGCCGCATCATCCAGGACGGCGCCATCCTGGTGGAGGGCGGCCGCATCACCCGGGTGGGCAAGGCGGCCGAGCTGGCCGACGCGCGCGCCGCCCGCGTCATCGACGGGCGCCATCTCGTGATCACCCCCGGCTTCTTCAACGGGCACATGCACATCAGCTACGCGCATCCGGTGCGCGGCATCTTTCCCGACGAGCAGGCGAGCCCGCTGCTCCACGTCTTCAACCTGCAATCGGCGATGACGGAGGACGAGGAGTACCACGCCACCCTGCTCGGCCTGGTCGAGCTGGTCCGCAACGGCACGGTGTGCTTCCTCGACCCCGGGAGCACGCAGTTCCCCGACGCGTGCCTGCAGGCCTACGAGGACGCGGGCATCCGCGTCGTGCTCGGAGAGGCGGTGACCGACCAGGAGGCGCCGTGGAAGCTGCCCGCGCTACCCGGCGCCGGAGGCGGTGGCCCGCACCACGTCGTTCATCGAGAAGTGGAACGGCCGGCTCGACGGGCGGATCCGGGCGTGGGCGATGCCGTTCTCGTACGAGACGTGCAGCGCGGGCCTGCTGCAGGCGCTCAAGCGGGTGGTGGACGAGCGCGGCAGCGGCCTCACGCTGCACCACAACAGCGGGACCAAGGCGCGCGAGGACGCGGTGGCCCGGTACGGGCACAGCCCGACCGCCTACCTGCAGTCCATCGGGGTGCTGGGGCCGAACGTGCTGCTGGCCCACTGCCTGGGCCTCGACGAGGCGGAGATCGACGTGGTCGCGCAGACCGGCACCGCGATCGCGATGTGCCCGGTCACCGCGGCCAAGGGCGGCCGCGGCGTGCCGCAGCACGGCCGCATGCCCGAGTTCCTCGCCCGCGGCGTGAAGGTCGCGCTCGGCTGCGACTCGCCCAACAACTCGAACCACCTCGACATGGTGCGCACCATGAACATGGCGGCGATCCAGTACAAGGACGCGCGCCAGGACACGCGCCAGGTCCCCGCGGAGACCGCGCTCGAGATGGCGACGCTCCAGGGCGCGCAGGCGATGGGGCTGGGCGACGAGCTGGGCTCGATCGAGGTCGGGAAGAAGGCCGATCTCGTCTGCTTCGACACCCTGCGCCCGGAATGGCAGGCGCTCTGGAACCCGGTCAACAATCTGGTCTACAACGCGGACGGCCGCAGCGTGCACACCGTGGTGATCGACGGGCGGGTGGTGGTGGACGCCTACCGGCAGAGCTTCGTGGACGAGCCGCGCCTCTTCGCGCGCGTGCAGGAGATCGGCGAGCGGCTGCAGGCCCGCACCGGCGTCTCGTTCCCGCGCTCCCGCTGGCCGATGAGCTGAGCGCTCCGGAGGATCACGCGATGGCCAAGCGACGGCAGACGGACGGGAGCAGGTGGCTGGAGCGCTCCGCGCGGGCGGTCACGGTCTGGACGGGTAGCTCGCAGGCCTTCGCGGGCGCGGTCGGCGTCATCATCGTCTGGGCCCTGCTCGGGCCGGTCTTCCACTTCTCGGATACCTGGCAGCTCGTCATCAATACCGGCACCACCATCGTCACCTTCCTCATGGTGTTCCTGATCCAGCGCTCGCAGAACAAGGACTCGCTGGCGATCCATCTCAAGCTGAACGAGATCGTGGCGGTGCTGCAGGGCGCGAGCAACCGGCTGATCAACGTCGAGGATCTGACCGAGCACGAGGTGGCGACCCTGCACCGGCACTACCAGACGCTCGCCCAGATCGCCAAGCGCGATACGACGCTCACCGCGTCGCACTCCGTCGAGGAGGCCGAGACCCGCGCCGCGCGCAAGCGCGCCCACGCTGACCGTAGGCGCGCCCGCACTGACATTTCCCAGCAGTCTCCCCGCTCCCGCCGGTCTCGTAAGTCCCTGATAAGCCCTTGATTTGTGTGGCCTGGCCCGTGGTGCACTTCTTGCACAAAAATGCCGCGCCGGGCCCGTGAGCCCGGCCATTTCCGGTACCGAGAGGAGCAGCCCGTGTCCGAACCGCGCATTCTGGTGGTCGAGGATGAGACGAACGTCCGGGAGCTGGAGGCGGAGATCCTGCGGGAGGAGTGGGAGCACGTGGACACCGCGGTGGACGGCACGGACGCGCTGCGGCTCCTGGCCGAGAACGTCTACTCCGCGATCGTGAGCGATCTCGCGATGCCGAAGATGGACGGGCGCGGGCTCTTCCGCGAGGTCGAGCTACACTACCCGGCCTCGCAGAGCCGCCTCGTGTTCGTCACCGGGTACGCGGAGGCCGAGGAGTACGACGAGTTCCTCCGGCAGAGCGGCGTGCCCGTGCTCGCCAAGCCCTTCACCATCGCCGACCTGGTCGGCGCGGTGCAGCGGGCCTTCTCGCTGGCCTGAGCGGAGAGCCCGCGGTGCCCCGCGTCGAGCTGTCCCCGCAGCGCTATCGCGAGCTGGTGGAGCAGAGCCGCGGCCTGATCTGCACCCACGATCTGGCCGGGGTCCTGCTCTCGGTCAATCGCGCCGCGGCCGAGCGCCTCGGCTACACCCCGGACGAGCTGGTCGGGCGCAGCATGGGCGACCTGCTCGCCCCCCCGGTCCGGCATCTCTTCCCCGAGTACCTCGCCCGGATCCGGCGCGATGCCACCGACGAGGGGCTCATGCTCGTGGTGACGCGGGACGGGGACGAGCGCATCTGGACGTACAGCAACGTGCGCGGCCGGGAGCCCGGCGGGCCGGACTACGTGCTCGGCCACGCCCACGACATCACCGACATCAAGCGGTCCGATGCGCGGGCGGGCGAGGCGGAGGCCCTGCGCTCCGTCGGCCAGCTCGCGCTCGCGACCGCGCACGAGATCAACAACCCGCTCACCGTGATCATGGCGAGCCTCCAGCTCATGATGGCGCGCGGGCAGGTGCCCGAGCCGGCGGCCGCGTACGTCCAGCGCGCGATCAAGTCGGCCGAGCAGATCCGCGACACCGTCCGGAACATGTCCCGCATCACCCGGCTCGAGCTGTCCCGCCAGGCCCCGCAGCTTCCCGCCGTCCTCGACCTCACCAAGTCCAGCGCCCCGCGGGACTGATCGCCGCCCGCGGGGCTTGCCGTCGGGCCCCCTCCCGGGCTAAGGTTTGCCCGCGAGTGAAACTTCACCGGCCCCCCAACCGAGGAGCGTCCGACATGAAGCGTGCGACGGCGATGGCCCGAGTCTTCCTGCTGGTCCTGGCGCTCCTGGGCATGGTGGTGGTCGGAACCGGCTGGGCCCAGCCCAAGACCGAGCTCACGATCGCCCTGTCGAGCTTCGCCACCGAGGTGCTCGATCCGCCCCTGGGGGGCCACCTCGTGAAGTACTACCTCTCGATGATGTTCGACTACCTCGTGGGCACGACGCCGGACGGCCAGCCCTCCCGCGATGGCGGCATCGCCACCCGCTGGGAGAACTCGGCGGACTTCAAGCGCTGGACCTTCCACCTGCGGAAGGGCGTCAAGTTCCACAACGGGGACGAGCTCACGTCCGAGGACGTGAAGTTCAGCATCATGCGCGACATCGGCAAGCGCTCCACCACCGGGTACGCGGGGCCGCTGCGCACCCTGATCCAGGACATCGAGACGCCCGCTCCCGACCGGGTGGTCATCGTGACCAAGGAGCCCACGCTGATCATCCCGCTCTACCTGTCCCGCTCGCTCTCCACCGAGGGCATGATCACGCCGAAGAAGTACATCGAGTCGGTGGGGGACGACGTCTTCGCGCGCAAGCCGATCGGCAGCGGGCCCTACAAGTTCGTGGAGCAGGTGACCGGCTCGCACATCACGCTGACCGCGGGGGACAACCACTGGCGCATCGGCACCCCGAAGTACAAGACCATGACCTTCCGGCTGGTGCCCGAGGAGACCACCCGCATCGCGCTGCTGCGCCGGGGCGAGGTGGACGTGGCCGAGCTGAGCCGCGAGCGGGTGAAGGACGTGGAGAAGGACGGATTCCCGATCCACTACCGGCGCGAGGAATCCATCCTCACCATGTGGTGGGTCCTGGGACCGGACGGGCGGGTGGGGCCGTCGAAGGACAAGCGGGTCCGGGAGGCGCTCAACCTCGCGATCGATCGCGCCGAGATCGCCCAGTCCATCTTCGGGGGCAAGGCCGAGCCCGCGTCCGTCCCGCTCGGGCTCTCCTGGTCCTTCAAGGACGTGGGCTTCAAGCCGACGCAGGACATGATGTACCCCTACGATGTGCCGCGCGCCAGGAAGCTGCTGGCCGACGCGGGCGTGGGCGCGGGCTTCAATCTGGACATGTACGCCTACCAGCTCCCCGGGCTCCCCGAAGGCAAGACGATGGCGGAGGCGGTCGCCGGCTACTGGGAGAAGCTCGGGATCAAGACGCGGCTGATCCCGGTGGACTATCCGGCCTTCCGGAAGGCGTGGTTCGATCGCAGCGCCCCCGGCGCGGTCGGCTACTTCAACATCGCCAACCGGGACTGGATCGGCGCCTACGCCCTGCTCGAGAAGCAGGCGTACTCGGCGTCGAAGCCCTCCGACACCGTCAACGACGCGGAGATCGACGGGATGCTGTCGCAGGTGATGCGCCAGACGGACCGGGAAAAGATCAACGCGCTGATGCGCAATGTCTACACGCGGCTGCGCAGCGAGCACTACGGCGTGCCGGTGGTCTACCTGCACTCGCCGTACGCGACGTCCAAGAGCCTGGCCAAGTGGAACGTGGGCAGCGTCATGTACGACCTCTTCTTCGACCAGCTCGCCTCCGGCAAATAAGCGAACGCCGGAATGGTCGCGCGCGGATGATCGTGTGGTGGGGGCATGGGGGAGGAGCGCCGCCGCTCCCCCCCATTAGAACAAGCCTCAAGGCTCTAAACGGTAACCGTACCCCGCGCCATGCTCCGCTTCATCGCCGCCCGCCTGCTGCAGTCCCTGATCGCGCTCGCCATCGTGTCGGTGGTCGTCTTCGTGCTGGCGCGGGCCACCGGGGACCCGCTCTACCTGATCCTCCCGATGTCGGCGTCCCAGGAGGACTTCGACAACGCCCGCCGCTACCTGGGGCTCGACCGCCCCTACGTCGAGCAGTACCTCTCCTTCGTGGGGCGCGCGGTCACCGGCGACTTCGGGATGTCGCTGCGCGCGCGGCGCCCGGTGAGCGAGCTGATCCGGGAGCGCCTGCCCAACTCGCTCAAGCTCGCCGCCTTCGCGATGGGCGTGTCCCTCGCGATGGCGTTCCCGCTCGGCATCATGGCCGCGGTGAAGAAGGGCACCGGGCTCGATCGCACCGCCCAGGTCATCTCGGTGCTCGGGCAATCGCTGCCCACCTTCTGGGTGGCCATTCTCCTGGTGGAGTTCGTGGCCGGGCGGCTGCAGTGGCTGCCCGCGGGCGGCATCAGCGGCTTCTCCAGCTACGTGCTGCCCGGCTTCACCCTCGGGTGGTTCGTGGTGGCCGGGCTCATGCGCCTGCTCCGCTCCGGCATGCTGGAGGTCCTCGACTCGGAGTACGTGAAGCTGGCGCGGGTGAAGGGCGTGTCGGAGCGCCGGGTCATCTGGCTGCACGCCCTCCGCAACGCGCTGATCCCGGTGGTCACCTTCGCGGGGATCTACTTCGCGATCCTGGTCACCACCGCCATCGTGGTCGAGACCGTGTTCGCGTGGCCCGGCATCGGGCGCCTGGCCTACGAGGGCATCAGCTCGCGCGACTTTCCCGTGATCCAGGCGGTGGTGCTGACGACCGCGGCGATCGTCGCGGTGGTGAACCTCGGCGTGGACTGCCTCTACGCGTGGATCGACCCGCGCATCCGCTATGCCCGCTGAGCCGGCGGCCCTCGTCCTGCCCGAGGTCGCGGCCCCGCCCGCCTCCCGCGGGTGGCGGCTGCCCATGTTCCCGCTCGGGGTCATCGGCCTCTTCCTGCTGATGGCCCTGGTGGCCCCGCTGCTCGGCCTGCCGGACCCGCACGCGCAATCGCTGCGGAATCGCTTCAAGCCGCCGGTGTGGGAGGAAGCCGGGAGCTGGACCCATCCGCTGGGCACCGACCGGCTGGGCCGCGACATGCTCTCGCGGATCGTCTGGGGCTCGCGGATCTCGCTCTCGGCGGGCGTGGTCACCGTCCTGCTCGCCAGCGCCTTCGGCGCCGCGGTGGGGCTGACCGCGGGCTACTACGGCGGCCGCGTGGACGCGGTGCTGATGCGCGTGACCGACGCGACGATGTCCTTCCCGGTCATCCTGCTGGCCCTGATCCTGGCCGTGACGGTGGGCCCGAGCTTCACCAACGTGGTGGTGGCCATCGCGGTGATCCTGTGGGCGCGCTACGCCCGCGTCATCCGTGGCCAGGTGCTGACCCTGATGCAGCTCGACTTCATCGCGCAGGCCCGCATCGCGGGCGCGGGGGCCTGGCGCATCATCACCCGGCACCTCCTGCCGAACACGCTCGGCACCCTGATGGTGCTGGTGACGCTGCAGATCGGCTACGTGATCATCGTGGAGGCCTCGCTCTCCTTCCTGGGCGCGGGCATCCCGCCGCCCACGCCGGCCTGGGGCTCCATGATCGCGGAGGGCCGCGACGTCGTGACGAGCGCGTGGTGGGTGTCGCTGTTTCCCGGACTGGCGATCCTGCTCGTCGTCCTCGCGTTCAACCTGCTCGGGGACTGGCTGCGCGACACGTTCGACCCGAAGCTCCGCCAGCTCTGAGCGCCCGATCCTCCGTGACGCCGCCCCCCGTGATCGACGTCCGCGACCTCCGCACCCACATCGTCACCCGCTGGGGCACCGTGAAGGCGGTGGACGGGGTCTCGTTCGCCATCGGGGAAGGGGAGACGCTCGGGCTCGTGGGCGAATCCGGCTCGGGCAAGAGCATGACGTGCCTGAGCCTGGTGCGGCTGGTGCCGCGGCCCGCCGCGCGCATCCTGGGCGGGCAGGTGCTGCTCGACGGCCTGGACCTCCTCACCCGGAGCGAGGACGAGATGCGGGAGATCCGCGGCCGGCGGATCGGCATGATCCTGCAGGATCCGATGAGCTCGCTCAACCCGGTGTTCTCGATCGGCATGCAGATGCGCGAGCCGGTCGCGCTCTATCACGGCCTCCGCGGGCGGGCGCTCACCGAGCGGGCGGCCGCGCTGCTGGCCGCGGTGCGCATCCCGTCGCCGCGCCAGCGGCTGCGCGCGTTCCCGCACCAGCTCTCGGGCGGCATGCGCCAGCGGGTGGTGGGGGCCATGGCCATCGCGGCGCCGCCGCGCCTGCTCATCGCGGACGAGCCGACCACGAGCCTCGATCTCACGATCCAGGCGCAGTACCTGGGCCTGCTCAAGGAGCTCCAGCAGCGGCACCGGTTCGCCCTCGTCTTCGTCACGCACAATCTCGGGATCGTGGCGAGGATCTGCGACCGGGTGGCCGTGATGTACGCCGGGCGCATCGTGGAGATGGGGCCGGTGCGGCGCCTCTTCACCCGGCCCGCGCATCCCTACAGCCGGGCGCTGCTCGAGTCCATCCCGCGCCTCGGCGCGCGCGCGGAGCGCCTCACCGCCATCGAGGGCCAGCCGCCGGACCTGGCGCGGCTGCCCGGCGGCTGCGCGTTCGCGCCGCGCTGCCCGCACGTCATGGAGCGGTGCCGGGTGGAGGCGCCGCCCGAGCGCCCGTCGGCGACGGGCACGTGGCGCGCTGCTGGCTCGAGGCGCCGGCGTGAGCGCGCTGCTCGAGGTCGAGGGGCTGACCAAGCATTTTCCGGTCCGCCGCGGGCTGCTGGGCCGGTCCACCGGGCTGGTCCGCGCGGTCGATTCGATCTCGTTCACGATCGAGACCGGCACCACGTTCGGCCTGGTGGGCGAGTCGGGCTGCGGCAAGACCACCACGTCCAAGCTGGTGCTGGGCCTCGAGCGGCCGACCGCGGGGGCCATCCGGTTCGAGGGCGAGGACGTGCTGACGCTCGATCGCGTCGGGATGCGGCGCTACCGCCGGCGAGTCCAGGCGGTGTTCCAGGATCCGTACG
Source organism: uncultured Candidatus Rokubacteria bacterium (assembly GCA_963747235.1). Taxonomy (GTDB): domain Bacteria; phylum Methylomirabilota; class Methylomirabilia; order Rokubacteriales; family CSP1-6; genus CAMLFJ01. Next base: position 501,598 of record CAVVEU010000040.1, on the reverse strand, counting down.
CGTCGCTCGATCCGCGCATGCGCGTGGGCGCGATCGTCGCCGAGCCCCTCGTGATCAACGATCCCATGGACCGGACCGCGCGCCGCCGGCGCGTGCTCGAGCTGCTGGACCTGGTCGGCCTGCCCGCGCGCGCGGCCGAGCTCTTCCCGCACGAGTTCTCGGGCGGCCAGCGGCAGCGCGTGGCCATCGCGCGGGCGCTCGCGCTGTCGCCGCGCCTGGTGGTGCTGGACGAGCCGGTCTCCGCGCTCGACGTCTCCATCCGCGCGCAGATCCTGAACCTGCTGCGCGATCTGCAGCAGCGGCTCGGCGTGTCGTACCTGTTCATCGCCCACGACCTGGCCGCGGTCGCGCACATGAGCCACACCATCGCGGTGATGTACCTGGGCCAGATCGTGGAGTGGGGCGACGCGGCGGCGGTGGCGCTCACGCCACGCCATCCCTACACCCAGGCCCTCTTCGCGGCGGCGCTGCCGATCGACTTCGACACGCCCCGCCAGGAGATCGTGCTCGCCGGCGAGGTGCCGAGCCCGCTCGCCCCGCCCGCGGGCTGCCGCTTCCACACGCGCTGCCCTCACGTGATGCCCCGCTGCGCCACCGACCCGCCCGCCCTCCGCCGGACGTCCGACCGTCTGGTAGCCTGCCACCTCTACGACTAGCTTGGGGTCAGGTCTTGAATTCCGACATTTCGCGGCCACGAGTGCCTCGGGCGCGGCCGAAATGTCGGAATGCAAGACCTGACCCCGATTACTTCGCCCCGACGCGAGGAGGAGGCAGGCGGCGCCGAGGCAGGCGAGGAGGGCGGCGGTGAGGCGGCGGGCGAGGTCGGGCTCGCCGAAGAGCGTGCGGCCGAGGAGGACGGCCAGCACCGCGGACATGCGGCGGATCGCGTTCACGTAGGCCGCGGGCGCCATCGTGAGCGCGTGCGTCTGCATCCCGGTGCCGGTGACGCCGAGGAGCCCGTGGCTCACCAGGGTGACCAGGTTGCGCGGCACGAAACTCGCGGCCAGCCCGCGCGGGTTGGTCAGCAGCACGATCAACGTCGTGACCACCGCGGTCGTGCCGTGCGAGGACACGAGATAGCTGGGCGGCCCGATGGCCAGCGCGGCCCAGCGGTCCACCGCGGCCAGGAAGCCCAGGAAGAACGCGGCCCCGAGCGCGTCGAGGGCATCGCGCCGCGCGAAGAGGACGCGGACGCGCCCGAGCAGGCCCACCGCGCCGGGCCCGCCGGACAGGCTGACGGTGCCGGTGAGAGACAGGCCCAGCCCGATCCAGCCGAGCGCGCTGGGCCACCCGCCGGAGAGCACCGCGTCCGGCAGGATCGTGAAAATCGGGCTCAGGGCCAGGATCGGCCCGACGATCGAGATGTCGCCCCGCGCGCTGGCCCGCGCGAGCAGGCCGCTCATCCCGATCACGAGCAGCGACGAGGCGGCGATGGCGGGCCAGGCGGCGCCGGGCGGCACGAACGCGTGACCCGAGACCACGAAGAAGACCACCCACGCCGCGCAGGCCACGGCCTGCGTCCACGCGACGATCACCAGCGGGGGGATCTCCCGCGCGCGTCCCTTGACGACGGCGAACTGCACGGCCTGGGTGAGCGCCGCGCCGAGCGACAGCGCGAACCAGGTCAGGCTGAGAGCCACGGAGAAGGCCGGCTGAGCGCTCATCGATCCTCTGTCTCCGCCGGAGACCGTAGCCGAGGAGTCCGGTCACGGGTCAATCGGGTAGAAATGTTCCCGGTGATCTCGCGGCCCGCGCCCACCCGGGCTCGCGCTTGACGTGTCCCATCGCGACCCCTAAATTGGCGCGGGGGAGGACCTCATGGCGCGCGCATCCTTCGGGCTGATCCTGGCGAATCGAGCGGTGGTGCTGGGCGCGATCCAGGCCCGCGATCTGATCGAGCTGTCGCAGCAGGCCGAGACGTCGGGGGCCTTCGACACGCTCTGGGTCGGCGACAGCCTCCTGGCCAAGCCGCGCCTGGAGGCGGTGGCCCTCCTCGCCGCCCTGGCCGGCGCCACCTCGCGCCTCAAGCTCGCGGTCGGCTGCCTCGCCACCTTCGTGCACCGTCACCCGCTGCTCTTCGCGCAGCAGTGGGCGAGCCTCGACGTGATCTCGGGCGGTCGCGCGTTGCTGGCGGTCTGCCTGGGCGGGCCCGACGAGCAGAGCGCCGCGCAGGCGCTCGAGCACAAGGTCATGGGCGTGCGCTCGAGCGAGCGCGTGGGCCGCCTGGAGGAAGGCATCCAGATCCTCCGGAAGGTCTGGAGCGGCGAGAAGGTCTCGCACCAGGGCGAGTTCTACCAGTTCGAGGGCGTCAAGATCGAGCCCCGGCCGGCGCAGCAGCCGTGCCCGATCTGGATCGCGAGCAACCCGACCGGCCTGACCTGGAAGGGCGGGGCCAGCGCCTCCGACGCGGCGGTGGAGCGCGGTCTCCGCCGCGTGGCCCGCTACGCCGACGGCTGGATGACCAACAAGGTGAGCCCGGCCCAGTTCCGCGAGCAGTGGGCGCGGATCGCGAAGATGGCGCGGGAGGAAGGCCGCAACCCCGACGCCCTCGGCAGCGCGCTCTACCACAACATCAACATCAACGAGGACCGCGCGGCGGGCGCTCGAGGAGAGCAAGGCGTTCCTCGACACCTACTACACGTCCAAGTTCTCGCCCGCCTTCGTCGAGGGCTGGACGGTGGCGGGGAGCCCGGCCCAGTGCATCGCCGAGCTGCGCGACTACGCGGAGGCGGGCCTCGGCCACATCGCGCTCCGGCTCACGTCCTGGGACCAGCGCGGCCAGCTCAAGCGGTTCCTGGCCGAGGTGGCGCCCGCCCTCGCGGGCGGCCGCTGACGCGCTCGCGGGGACGCCTCGCATGCCCTGGAGCCTGACGCGCGGCCAGACCGTCGCGATCGTCCTGCTGGTCGCCGCGCTCCTGACGGACGCGGTCCTCACGCTGCACAATATCCGCGAGGTCGCCACCAGCGTGCAGTGGGTGTCCCACACCCACGAGGTGCTGGGCCAGCTCGAGCAGGTGGTCTCCACCCTCAAGGACGCCGAGACCGGCCAGCGCGGCTATCTCCTGACCGGAGAACGCCCCTACCTCGACCCGTACGAGCAGGCGGTGGCGCGAATCCGGGGGCAGCTCGACCGGCTTCGCGACCTCACCATCGACAACCCCCCGCAGACCGCGCACGCGCTCAAGCTCGAGCAGCTCACCGCCGAGCGGCTGGCGGTGCTCCGGCGGGGGATCGACCGCTTCCAGGCCGAGCCCGACAAGACCCGGGCCCTCACGCTGTCCCGGCAGTACCTGCTCCAGGGCGAGGGCAAGCGCCTGATGGACCTGATCCGCGACGAGATCTACGGCATGCAGCAGCTCGAGCGCGCGCTGCTCGCCCGGCGGGACGCGGCCTCGCGCGCCAATACCCGCACCGCGCTCGCGACCACGATCGTCGGGCTCGGGCTGGGGCTCGTGCTGGTCACGATGGTCATCGCGCTCGTCGCGCGCAACCTGGCCGCCCGGCAGCGGGCCGCCGACGTGCTGCACGCCGAGCGCGAGCGCTTCCGCACCACGCTCACCAGCATCGGCGACGCGGTCGTGGTGACCGACGCGCAGGGGCGGATCACCCTGCTGAACCCGGTGGCGCAGGCCCTCACCGGCTGGGGCGGCGAGGCGCTGGGCCAGCCCCTGGACACGGTGTTCCGCATCGTCAACGAGGCGACGCGCGAGACGGTGGAGAACCCGGTGAGGCAGGTGATCCGCCTCGGCACGATCGTGGGCCTCGCCAACCACACCGTGCTGATCGCCAAGGACGGCAGCCGCGAGCTGCCCATCGACGACAGCGGCGCGCCGATCCGCGACACCCGCGGCCGCATCGTGGGCGTGGTGCTGGTCTTCCGCGACATCACCGAGCGGCGGGGCACGGAGCGCGCGCTGGAGGACGCCGACCGGCGCAAGGACGAGTTCCTCGCCATGCTGGCCCACGAGCTGCGGAACCCGCTCGCGCCCATCCGCAACGCGGCCCACACGCTGGCCCTGCTCGGCACGGGCGACGACCGGGTGCGCTGGGTCTCGGGCGTCATCGAGCGGCAGGTCGGGCTCATGACCCGGCTCGTGGACGATCTGCTCGACGTCTCCCGCATCACGTCGGGCAAGATCACGCTGCAGCGCGCGACGGTGTCGGTGCGCGAGGTCCTGGCCCAGGCGGTGGAGGCGGCGCGCCCGCCCGCGGAGAGCCGGGGGCAGGCGCTCGAGGTGGACGTGCCCGAGGACGCGGGCTGGGTGGACGGCGATCCGGCGCGGCTGGCCCAGGCGGTCGGCAACCTCCTGGACAACGCGATCAAGTACACGGACGACGGCGGACGGGTCCGGCTCCGGGCGCGGAGCGAGGCGGACGAGGTCGTGATCGTGGTCGAGGACAGCGGGCGTGGGCATCGATCCCGAGCTCCTGCCGCACGTCTTCGATCTCTTCATCCAGGCCGACCGCTCGCTCGAGCGCAAGCAGGGCGGGCTCGGCCTCGGCCTGACCCTCGTGCGCCGGCTGGTGGAGATGCACGGGGGGCGCGTGGAGGCGGCGAGCGCCGGGCCGGGGCTCGGCAGCGCCTTCACGATTCGCCTGCCACGCGTGGCCGCGGAGGCCACCGAGCCTGCGGTGGTGGCGGAGCCGGCGGCGGCGAACGGCCCGGCGGGCCCGGCCCGTCGCATCCTGGTCGTGGACGACCACCAGGACTCCACCGACTCGCTGGCCCTCTTCCTCCGCCTGCGCGGCCACGAGGTGCGCACCGCGCACGACGGGCCGAGCGCGCTCGACGAGATCGAGCGCTATCGCCCCGACGTGGTGTTCCTCGACCTGGGGCTGCCCGGGATGAGCGGCTACGACGTGGCGCGCCGGGTGCGGATGATGGACGAGCTGGGCTCGCCGCGGCTGGTGGCGCTCACCGGCTACGGGACCGACGCGGATCGCCAGAAGACGCGTGACGCCGGCTTCGACGTCCACCTCGCCAAGCCGGTGGACCCGCGGGCGGTGGACGCGCTCCTGGCCGGCTGACGCGCTACGGCGGGGCCGGCCCCGGATCGCGGCAGCCCGACCGGCTGCTGCGCTGGCAGTCGTCGTAGTCGTTCCGCCGCAGCACCCACGCCGTGTAGGCCTCGTAGCGGTCCACGCGGTAGCGCAGGTTCTTGATGTAGGCGAGCCGCTCGCCCGAGTGGTGGAAGAGCATGCCGACCGGTTCCTCCCACAGCAGCCCGGTGCGCAGCTTCCCCGCGATCACGTGCGCCTCCTCCTGCTCGTCGCGGAAGCCGATGAAGTTCCCCCGGCTCAGGAGATGCTGCGCGAAGAAGCGCGCCTGCGCGTGCCCCTGGAACGAGGCCTTCTGGAACCACTCGATGGCGAGCTTGCGGTTCTGCGGCACGCCGATGCCGAACTGGTAGGCGCGGCCCAGGCTGAACTGGCCCGCCGCGTGGTCCTGGGCGGCGCTCCTGGCGTACCAGCGCGCGGCCTCGACCCAGTCCTCGCGCACGCCTCCGCCGTGCTCGTACATGCTGCCGAGGTTGGACTGCGCGGTCGCGTCGCCCTGGCCGGCCGCGCGCGTGTACCATTTCACCGCCTCGCTCGCGTTGACCGGCACGCCCTCGCCGTAGTTGTACTGGTAGCCGATCTGGAGCTGCGCGCGCGCGTGGCCGAGCTCGGCCGCGCGCAGGAACTGCTTCGCCGCGGCGGCGTGCTGGCCCGCCTTGTACAGACGCGTGCCCTCGTCGAACTCGGCCTGGCCGGCCGCCGCTGCCTTCGCCGGCCCCAGCGCGGCCAGCCGCTGCTGCGCCTCCTTGCTCCCGCGCTCCGCGGCCTGGCGATAGAGGCGCACCGCCTCCTGCCGGTCGGCGGCCACGCCCTCGCCGCTCTCGTACGCGGCGGCGAGCGCGTTGAGGCTGTCCGCGTGCCCCTGCGCCGCGCCCTTGCGCCACCAGTCGACCGCGGCGGCCGGGTCGGCCTTCACGCCGATGCCCTTGCTCAGAAAGAAGCCCAGCAGGCCCTGCGCGCCCGGATGGTTCTGCTCGGCCGCGGTCCGCGCGTACCCGGCGGCCTTCACCGGATCCTTGCCCTGGAACGGGCCCTGGCCGGACCAGTGGCCGAGGGCCAGGCAGTAGAAGTCGTCCGGCGTCCGCGGGCTGTCCGGCCCCTGCTGGCGCGAGAGCGACCAGCCGGCGAAGCGCGGCCACACCGTGTTCTGGCACCGCGCGAGGTCCTCGGCGAGCCCGGCGTGGGCCGGGACGGACAGCAGCATCGCGACGGCGAGGGCGCCGGCGACGACGCGAGGGAGCCTCACCGGATCAGAGGCCGCGGCGCTTCAGGAAGCTGCTGAACCAGGGGCCGACGTAGTTGTCGTGGGTGCTCTTCTTGATCGTGTCCTTGAGCGCGCCCGACTGATGATTGTTGATGCTCTTGGCCACGATGGTCAGGGTCTTGGCGCTCTGCTGGTAGCGCCACCAGAAGAAGCCGAGGCCGCCGCTGGTCGCCAGCACCAGCGCGCCGAGCAGGACCATGCCGGAGATGAGCGCGATCTGCGCCTGGTCGGGCAGGCCCTCGGTCATGCCCTGCCGCGCCCCGCGCACCGCCTGCAGCATCACGTGGTTGGTGAGCCCGCCGAACCCGGCCTGGTTGATCGGATCCTCGGCGCCCTCCGCCGCGCCCTTGATCAGGGCCTGCGACATGTTGCGCCCGGCCTGCAGCATGGTCTTCTGGAGCGGGCCCTCCAGGCCCTTGACCACCGAGATCACGAGCTCCTCCCCCATGCGGCTGGCCAGCCGCTGCGCGGCCGGGGTCACGTCCCGCTCGAGCGAGTCACGCAGGGTGGTGGTCGCGGCCAGGATGCTGGCGGTGGCCACGCGGCGGAGCTCCGCCTCCAGCGTGCCCCCCGCCGCCGTGACGAGCTCCCGGACCGTCTTGTCGCTGTCGCGCTGGAGGCTTGCCATCGCCTGGGCCACGAGCGCGTCCACCTGTCGGCGCATCTCGGGCGAGCCGAGGCGCGCCTCGAGGACCTCCATCGCGGACCGGGTCATGTCGCGGGCGGCGTCCTTCAGCATCGGGTCATCGACGAGGGCCCCATGCAAAGTCTGCCGGAGCGGCTCCTGGATGCCGGCAATCCCCTCCCGCACGCCCTGCATGGCGCCGGCGGCGGCGCTCTGGCCGGTGGCGCGGTAGTAGTCCTGGGACACGCAGCCGGCCAGCAGCGTGACGGCCAGCAGCACGACGGCGGTGCGGCGGTGGGGGGTGACAGTGACGTCCATGCTCATTCTCCCGGCACGGGGGATCGGTGGGTCGGTGGCCCTCTCGTCTAGCACATGGCCGGGAGCGTCGCAAGGGGCGCGGCTCACTTGACGGCGGCCGATTTCCGTCTAGACTGTTGAAACTCTTTCGGTAGGAGGTCGCGTGAGTCAGCCCCTCGTAGGAGACGGATCGGCGGTCATCGAGTCCGCTGCCGTCCGCGTCCGGCGGCCGGGCCCGGCGGCGCGCGCCATCGCCCAGTTCCTCTTCCTTTCCGCGGTCGGCGCCATGCTCTTCATGTTCCACGGCATCTCGCTCCACCTGACGCCGTGGTCGCAGGCCATCGTCAACGGCGTCGTGAAGTACGCGTACCCGGCCACCGGGCAGCGCGACACCACCGTGGTCCTGTTCCGGGAGGAGAACCTCGCCGAGCTCGGCGAGTCCTTCCCCGTTTCCTACGCGCGCCACGCCGAGGTGCTCGAGGCGCTGGCCAGCTACGGGCCGCGCGCGGTGTTCGTGGACTTCGCCTTCATCGACGCGCGCAGCCCCGAGGATCAGGCGCTGCTCACGCGCGCGATCTGCGATCTGAACGCGCGCGGGAAGGTGCCGGTCTACCTGGCCGCGCCCGCCCCGAGCGGAGGCCGCGACGAGGGCGTCCGGGTCAACCCGGCGCTGCTCGAGTGCGCGGAGGCGGTGAACGCGCAGATGGACGCCGAGCGTGGGGTGAGCGGCGTGCTCACCTACGCGCACGGCGGGGGGACCTCCGGGTTCACGTGGACCCCCGCCTTCGCGATGTACGACGTGTACGCCCGCGCCGAGTCCAAGCCGCGGCTCTCGCCGAAGGACGCCCAGCCGATGGAGATCATCTGGGGCAATCTCGCCTCGGACCTGAACGAGAGCTGGATGCACTGCTCCAGCGAGGGGGCGCTGCGCCACCTCGTCAACATCCTCCGGGAGAACCCGCTCGCGGCCAAGCGGACGTGCCCGCACACGAACACGATCTCGGTGCTCCACCTCCTCGGGCCCCACAACACCGGGGTGGAGAAGGCCGTCGGGAAGAAGGCGATCTTCTACGGGGGCAACTTCCAGATGGTGGGCGACCGGGTGATCTCGCCGGTCTACGACGATCTTCCGGGCGTCTACCTCCACGCGATGGCCTACGACAACCTGGTGACCTTCAAGGCCGCCTACAAGCGCGCCGATCACCACGGGCTCTCGCTCTCGAGCGTGGTCAACGGCCTGCTCCTCCTCTTCACGGTCGTGCTGCTGCTGCTGGTGGACAAGCCCCCCGCGTTCGCCCGGGCCCTGCTCGAACAGCTCGCCGCGGTGCGTCCCGCGATCAAGTGGCTCGCGCTCGGGGTGGCCCTGCTGCTGATCGGGATCACGTTCGCCTTCCCGACGAGCCTGTCGGCGGTGCTGCTCCTGGTCCCGCTGCTGCTGGGGGTGGTCGCGGTCCTGCACCTGGCCGCCACCCGCCCGCCCCAGCCGGTCTCAGCTAGACAGTTCCTGCGGGTCTCGTTCCTCGGCGTCGGCATCCTGGCGGTGGCCGCCGTGCTCTTCCTGCTCGTCGACACGCGGTACGGGGTCGAGGCGGGCCTGCTGCTCGTGGTGCTGCCCGGCTACTTCATCTACAAGGCGCTGGTCGCGCGCGACGTGCTCTTCGTGGCGACCTCGGTGCTCTTCGTGGGCGCGGCGGTGGTGAGCTTCCTGCCGCCGATCAACCTGGGTCCGCGCAACATCGTGGCGTACGTGGCCTTCTTCGAGATCGCGCGGCATCTCATGCGGCACGCCGACGAGGCGGCCGGGAAGTACTTCGCGCTCCGCCGGGCCCACCCGCGGCCCGAGGAGTGGGGCGTCGGGCCGGGGGTGCTCGCCGCGGTGGACTGGCTCTTCACGCTCTGCGTGCGAGGGGATCACGAGGAGACGACTCATGGGGAGACGACGCATGCGGTGGCGTGAGGCGCTCGGAATCGCGCTGCTCCTGGGGGGCACGAGCGCCGGGCCCGCCGCGGCCGCCGAGGAGACCTGGACGGTCAAGGGGCTGCGCACCGAGAAGGTGACGCTCTACGACTGCAACCCGGACCGGGACAAGCGCAAGCCGCAGATGGACGTGGCCCGCAAGGACTTCAAGGGCCCGTGGATGGCCACGCGCGATCCGGCCTCGCCGCTCTACCTCAAGGTGCAGGTGGATCGCGTGGAGTACTGCGTCCGCGCCTTCGCGGTCGAGACCGAGAAGCCGGTGGTGATCGACCGGGACCGGGAGTGCGGGGCCATGGTGGCGGGCAAGCTCCCGAAGACCGGGGCCACCCGCGGGGTCGGAGAGTGCAAGTGATCGGTCGCCTCGCGGCGAGCCTGGCGCTGCTCGTCCTCTCCGGCTGCGCGGGGACGAGCGCGGGCGGCGGCCAGGGGAGCGGTGTCTCCGCGCCGACCTGGCTGGGCGGCAAGCCCGCCAACGTGACCGTGTTCTCCACCGTCAAGCCCGGTCCCTACGAGCCGTCCACGCTGGCCATCGGCGAGGCGAAGGACATCGCCCAGCACCGGGGCGACGGCCTCGGGTTCGTGCGATCGGCGGTCCTCGAGCAGTACCTGAACGAGGCGCGGGCGCGCCTCATCGCGGCGGTCGGCAAGACCGGGGTGCCGGGCAAGGTGATGATCCTCGCCAATCCCGGCTTCGTCGCGTTCTCGACCCCCGACGGCAACGTGTACCTGGCGATGGGGCTGATCGAGACGCTCGAGAACGCGGACGAGGTGTCGGCGATCCTCGCCCACGAGACCGCGCACGTGCTGCTCAAGCATCACACCTCCGACGTGCTCGGCGACATGCAGAAGAAGGGGCAGGCCCTCTTCGAGATGGGCGTGGGCGCCAAGGCGGCGCTCAGCGGCCGGAGCACGGTGGCCAAGAGCGACGCCCGGACCATCCAGCAGGTGCAGCTCGCCACCGACGCCACCGACAAGCTCGTGCTGCCCGCGTGGGGCCGCGGCCAGGAGAAGGAGGCGGATCTCCTCGGCCTGGACCTGCTCGCGGAGACCCGCCAGTCGGCGCCCGCGCTGGTGACCATGCTCGAGAAGCTCCAGGCGTGGGAGAAGGCCACCGCGGAGACCGACGAGGCGTTCTGGAACCGCATGAGCCAGACCTCGCAGCGGAACGTCAACGAAGCGATGGGGATGGCGTACCAGAAGATGCTCAGCTCGGTGTCGGTGAGCCACCCCAAGACCGAGGAGCGGATCACCGACGCCGCGGAGTACTTCGAGCGGCACTACGGCACCCGCGCGCTGGTGGAGCCCGCGAGCGCATCGTGGAAGGCGCTGCGGGCCCGGCCCGAGGTGGCCCTGGTGCTGCGCAACTACAAGCAGGCGTTCCTGGCCAAGAAGCAGCTCGACCAGGGCAAGAACCAGGAGGCCTATGCCACCGCGCGGACCGCGATCACCGGGCGCACCGCCACCGACGCGTACCCGAACTGGGTGCTCGCCCGCGCGGCCTTCGCGCTCGGCCGCTCGCGCGAGGGCATCGAGGCGCTCCGGCGCGCGGTCACCTCGAGCGAGCCGGTGCCCAACGTGTACGAGGACCTGATCGTGGCCCACGAGGGCGCCGGCAACCTGCCCGCCGCGCTCGAGTGGACCGACCAGGCCTCGAAGGCCTTCGGCGGCGCCCCGCGCTGGATGCCCCACAAGATCCGGCTGCTCCGCAAGACGGGCCGGGTCGCGGAGGCGAACACCGCGACGATCGACTGCTCGCTGAACGCCACGGACTGGAAGCGGCTCTGCCAGGAAGCCAACGCGACGCCCGCCGGGCGAGGGCGCGAAACAGGCCCATCTGCGCGAGTGCGCCGCCCTCGCGACTAGGTCAGCCGGCCAGGTCGAGGATCATGGCCGCGTGATCGCTTGCGGGGCGGCCGGTGAGACGGGACCGTCGGCCCCAGTCGTAGCGGAAGCGGCGCAGGCGGGGTTGTAGCGCGCGATTGAGGAAGGCCTGGTCGATCCGGAAGCCGTTCCCGCCGTTCGGGGAGTACCAGGTGTAGGCCCGCGCGGTGCCCCGCAGATGGCGGTAAGCGTCGGTCCAGCCCGCCTCGTCGAGCTCGCGCATCCAGCCGTCTTCGATCCGGTTGAACGCGGGGACCTCCTCGTCGAGGCCGATGCGGCCCGAGTTGGTGTCGCCGACCAGCAGGGCGGGGGTGGCCCAGCGCCGCCGCGCGGTGGTGAGCACCGCGTCGAGGAACGGGTACTTGCGGCCGCCGACCCGGTTGGGCACGTGCATCACGCCGAGCGCGAGCGGCTCCGGGGCCAGGACGCGGGCCAGCAGCCAGCGGCACGGCTCGCTGGGCGCGCAGGGGAGCCGGAGCCGGCGCAGCGGCCAGCGTGAGGCCAGCAAGAGGCCGTTGACGCCGGGCCGCGCGGGGTCCGCGGTGGTCCACTGGTAGGGAAGCCCGAGCCGGGCCAGGTCGCGGGCCAGCTCCCCGCTGGGCGGCGTGCCGCGGAACTCGGCCAGCGCCACCGCGTCCGCCTCCCAGGCCGCGATCTGCCGCGCGATGGCGGCGGCGCGCACGCCGCCCCCCGCGCGGATGTTCCAGAAGACGACCCGCATCCGGCGCTCCGGCTACTTGTCGAGCCAGACTTCCTGCAGCCGGCAGCAGTTGTAGGTGACCTGGTTCGGGATCAGGTTCTTCACGTACGGGTAGTGCGCGAAGCGGTCGGTGCGCCAGCCCATGGTCGGGCGGGCCGCGTCCTCCTCGAGCTTCTTCTGGATCTGCCAGACGAGGGCGAGGCGCTTCTTCTGATCGATCTCCTGCGACTGTTGCTCGATGAGCTTGCTCACTTCCTCGTTGCAATAGTCCCCGTAGTTCCGGGACGAGCCGCACGCGTAGTTCTCGTAGAAGTTCGCGTCGGGATCGTCCACCCCGAGGCCGGTGAGATTGGCGCCGATGTGGAACTCGCGGCGCGTGACCATCGGGTGCCACTGCGCGGTCTCGATCTGCTTGAGCGTGGCCTCCACGCCCACCTGCTTCAGGTCGCTGACCACGAAGCCCGAGAAGTCGAGGTAGATCGCGATGGCGCGCGTGACGATCTCGACCTTGAGCGGGTTGCCCGGTCCGAACCCGGCCTCGGCCAGCAGCTTCCTGGCCGTCGCGCGGCCCTCCGCGGCGCCCCCGTAGCCCGGGAGCTGGTTGAGATCCTTGTCCACCAGGCCCCACACGCCCCACGGCTTGGGCGCCAGCGAGGCGCCGATGACCGCGGCCCCGCGGTGCACGGTCTGGGTATAGGCGCGGCGGTCGATCGCGAAGCTGAGCGCGCGCCGCACCTTGACGTTGTCGAAGGGCGGCTTCTTGGTGTTGAGCAGGAGGTTCTCGCTGACGTTGCTCGCGGTCTCGGTGAAGACCATGCTCGGGACCGCGCCCTTGAGCTGCTCCGCGATGGAGAGCGTGGTCTCGCCCGGGTAGGCCACGTCGATCTGGTTGGCCTGGAGCGCGGCGACCCGCGTGCCGCGCTCGACGATGACGGTGTAGCGCACGCCGTCGAGGTAGGGCCGGCCCTTGACGAAGTAGTCCGGGTTGCGCACCAGGTCGACCGTCTGGCCGCGCTTCCACTCCTTGAACTTGAAGGGGCCGGTGCCGATGCAGCGCGCGCGGTGCTCGGCGATCGGCACGTGGGCCGGGATCACCGGCGAGTAGCCGGAGGCGAGCATGGCGACCAGCGAGGGCTGCGGCCGCTTGAGGCGGAATACCACCGTGTGCGGATCGGGCGCCTCCACCGCGTCCACGTTGGCGTACCACTCTTTTCTCGGGTTGATGCGCAGCTTGGCGGGGGCGTCGGCGGCCTCGCGCACGGTGTCGAAGGTGAACTTCACGTCCTTCGAGGTGAAGGGCTGGCCGTCGTGCCACTTGACGTCTTTTCTGAGAAAGAAGACGAGGTTCCGGTAGTTGTCCTGCCACGACCACTTCTCGGCCAGCTCGGGGACGATGGTATCCATCCGCCCGAGCCGCTTGGTCTGATCGTAGACGACGAGGTTGCTGTAGCAGGGCATGGACGGCCACGTGACCGAGTTGGTCGCGGTCTCGTGGACGGAGAAGCCCTGGGGCAGGTCCTCGCGGAGCACCATGCGCAGGATGCCGCCCGGCTTGCCTTCCCGCACCGTGGGCGCCGGGGCCTGCGCGGCGGCAGGCAGCGCGGCGAGGCCGGAGAGGATCAGGAGGAGCGCGAGGACACGCACGGCGTTGGGCATGGGGGAGTCTCCTTGCTTCACCGGGGGAGCCCCCTCACCCTGCCCTCTCCCCCTCGGCGGGGGAGAGGGAGGACAGGGGCGAAGGATCAGACCGTGACGGGCTTGTAGACCGGCATCCGCCACTCGGGGAATCGCCGGTCCGCGCCCCGGACCACGTTCATGTAGGCGGTGAGCAGCCGCTGGGTGATGGGGCCGACGCCGCCGTCGCCGAGCGGGAACTTGTCCACCGAGAGGATCGGGGTGATCTCGTAGCCGCTGCCGCAGAAGAAGGCCTCGTCGGCCACGTACAGCTCGGTGCGCGCGATGTCGCGCTCCACCACGTCCATGCCCAGCGCCGGCGCCACCGCGTCGATCAGGGTGGTGCGGGTGATGGACTCGAGGATGTCGCTGGTGATCGGCGGCGTCACGAGCTGGCCGCGGCGCACCATGAAGAACGTGGCGCCCGAGCCCTCCGCGACCGTGCCGTGCTGGTTCAGGAAGATCGGCGCGTCGTAGCCGTCGGCCTTGGCCTGCAGCGTGGCGAGCCGGCCGTTCTGGTAGTTGGCGCCGCACTTGAGGCGAATCGGGATCGCGTTGTCGCTCGTGCGCTGCCACGAGGTGATGCAGCAGCGGAGCCCATGGCCGTCGATGATGCGGGCGCGCCGCCGGGGATTGATGTAGAGCCCGGTCGGGGTGGTCGCGTCGAGCCCGGGACCGGCCACGTAGGCCACCAGGTGCATGTGGACGTCCTCGTGGATCTCGTTGCCGCGCAGCACCTCCCGCACCGCCTCGTAGAGGTCCATGTCGGTGTAGGGGACCGTGAAGCGCATCATCTTCATGGACTCGCGCAGGCGCGCGAAGTGCTCGCCGAGGCGGAAGCAGTAGACCTCGCCGTCGGCTTCGTTCCAGTAGGCCCGCAGCCCCTCGAACACGTTGGTCGCGTAGAACACGGCCGCGCTGTTCACGGGCAGGACGGCCTCGGCCTGGGGGACGAGCCGCCCGTTCATCCAGATCTTGAGGTCTTTCGCCACGATGGAATCCTCCGTTGTCGGCGCCCCTGCGGTGCGGCGCCCGACCGCAGAGAGAATATCACCGATGGCGGGCGAGGTGGGAGAGGAGCCCGCGGGTGACCGCCTCCGGGTCCTGGTCGGTGACGAAGTGGCCGATTCCGGGCAGCACCTCGAACCGGAAGGGGCCGGTGACGAAATCGGCGGTGAAGCGGGCCGCGGAGGGGCCGACGGTGGCGTCCGCGTCGCCCCAGAAGTAGAGCGTCGGCACCGTGACGGGGCCCACGTCCACCGCGGTGAGGGTCCCCGCGGCCCGGTACCAGGCCAGCGCGGCCTCCAGGGCGGCGGGCTCTCCCAGCACCGAGAGGTACTCGGCCACCGCGGCCTCCGGGACGCCCTGCTCGCTGAGCCGGGCCCGCAGGCGGCGCGCCCCGTCCTCCAGGAGCCGGGGGCCCGTGGTCGGGTCGTGGAAGATCTTGTGGTGGCGGGAGCGGTGCCGCTGCTCGTCGGCGTTTTCCTTGAAGGCCCGCCGGAAGGCCGCGGGATGCGGGCGCGAGAGGACGGTCAGCGAGCGGATGCGCGCGGGATGGCGGTGCGCGGTGACCCAGCTCACGTGCCCGCCCCAGTCGTGCCCGACCAGGTGGAACCGCTCGCCGGGCGCGGCGGCCGCGTCGGCCAGGTCGAGGACGTCCTGGACCAGCCGGTCGATCGCGTAGGCGTCGAGGCCCTTGGCCGGATCCGGCCGCACGCCGGGGGAGTAGCCGCGCTGGTCGGGCGCGACCGCGCGATAGCCGGCCGCGCCGAGCGCGGGGAGCTGGTGGCGCCACGTGTGCCGCGTCTGCGGGTAGCCGTGGAGGAGCAGGACCAGCGGGCCGGTGGCGGGGCCCGCGGTGTCGATCGTGAAATGGCCTTCGGGCGTCGCGATCATGCGCTCTCGGGAAGCTGGCTGGTCCAGACGGTGAACTTCGTCAAGGTGGTGCTGCCGAAGGAGGTGGTCAGCGCCACATCCACCGCGTCCCGGCCGCGGCCCATGAGCACGCGCCCGATGCGCGGCTTGTTGTGCCGGGCATCCAGCGTGTGCCAGCCGTCGCCCAGATAGGCCTCGAGCCAGGCCGAGAAGTCCATGGGGTTCTGATCCGGCGGCACGCCGATATCGCCCAGGTACCCGGTGGTGTAGCGGGCCGGGATGTTCAGCGCGCGCAGGAAGGTGATGGCCAGGTGCTGGAAGTCCCGGCAGACGCCCTGCCGCTCGGTGAAGACGTCGAAGGCGGTCTTGGTGGGCCGGGAGTACTGGTAGCCGAAGGTCACGTTGTTGTGCACCCACTCCAGCACCGCCTGCACGCGCTCCCAGGACTCGGGTGTCGAGCCGAAGAGGTCCCAGGCGATCGCCGACATGCGGTCGACCTCGCAGTACCGGCTCGCGAGCAGATACCGCCAGCTCTCGGCGGGCAGCTCCGCCATCGGCCGGAGTGGCAGCCCCTCGATGGTCGGGTCGGGCCGGCCCGAGTCTTCCACGACGTTGTCGTAGCGGAGGCGGAGCGAGCCGGCGGGCGCCACGATCCGAGCGGCTCGGTTGCCGAACCAGTCCACGAAGCTCTCGACATTTCCGGCCGGGTCGGCCACGATGCCCTCCGGCTGTTGAAGCGCCGACGCCACCTCCGGTCGGACATAGAGCATGAGGAGCATCGGCGTGGGTCGGGGCACCTCGAAGACGAGCTCGTGCCCGATGTGGATCCGCATGAGGCCACGGTAATCCTCGCTGGTGTGCCGGTCAATCGGATCGCGCGCGGTTCTGGTAACATGACTCCCGTTGGGCGAGGTGCAGCCAACGGCGAGCCGAGCGGATATAGAGAGACTCAAGGGGTTTATGACCTACTGTGTCGGGATCTGGACCAAGTACGGGCTGGTGATGGCGTCGGACTCCCGGACCAACGCGGGCCACGACCAGGTCAACGTCGCGCGCAAGATGCACACCTTCGTCCAGCCGGGCGAGCGCGTGTTCATCCTGCTCAGCAGCGGCAGCCTCTCCTGCACCCAGTCCATCATCACCCTGATCCAGCGGGACTTCGACCAGGGCCGGGGGCTCGCGCAGGCCCCGTCCCTCTACGACGCGGCCCGGATCATCGGCGAGCAGGTGCGCCGCGTCTCCGACATGGACCGCGACGCGCTCGAGCGCGACGACTTCAAGTTCAACGTGAACCTGGTGCTGGGCGGGCAGGTGCGGGGCGAGTCGCCCGGGCTCTTCATCATCTACCCGCAGGGCAACCCGCTGCAGGCGAGCGTGGACTCGCCGTATCTGCAGATCGGCGAGACCAAGTACGGCCGGCCGATCCTCGACCGCGGCATCCGCTTCGAGCGCACCACGCTCGAGGAAGCGGCGAAGTACGCGCTGCTCTCGCTCGACTCGACGATGCGCTCGAACGTCACGGTGGGCCCGCCGGTGGACCTGCTCGCCTACGAGGTGGACGAGCTCGAGATCACCCGGCTGCGCCGGTTTCCCGCCGGCGACCCCGACCTCATCAAGATCGGCATGCGCTGGGAGCAGGCCCTCCGCCAGGCGGTGGGCCGGCTGCCCCAGATCCGCTTCCGGGCCCGGCGGCCGCTGGAGCCGTCCCAGATGCCGCCCGCGGAGAGTATCGAGCTGGTCGAGCCGGGCGCGAGCGAGCAGTCGACGAGCGCCGAGCTGCAGCCGCAGGCCAAGCCTCCATCATCCTGACCGAACAAGAGGAGCACGCGATGCGCACCTACTACGACATCCGCCTGAGCGACCGGAACGATCACGAAGCGCGAGCTGGAAGGCGAGGCCATCGTGAAGGCCGGCCGCTACTTCATCGCCAAGACCCTGCTCGAGCTGGGCGCCGCGACGGTGGATCCGCTCTCGCCGGCCAATCCGCTGATCTTCTCGGCCGGGCCCTTCGCGGGGACCAGCTTCTCCAACGCCAATCGCACCAGCGTGGGCTGCAAGAGCCCGCTCACCGGCGGCATCAAGGAGGCCAACGGGGGCGGCAGCTTCAGCTACGGGCTCGGCCAGCAGAAGATCGCCGGCTTCACCCTGCTGGACGCCTCGCCCGACTGGGTGGTCATCCACTTCAAGAAGGACGGCACGATCGAGTTCGACGACGCGGCGCCGTATCTCGGCAAGGGCAACTTCGAGGCCCAGAACATGCTGCACGCCAAGTACGGCAAGAAGGTCACGATCGGGCTCTGCGGCCCGGTCGGCGAGTACCAGGGCCTGATCGCGGGCATCGCGTTCAGCGACAAGGACGGCCGCCCGGCGCGCCTCTCGGCCCGGGGTGGCGTGGGCGCGGTGATGGGATCGAAGAAGGTCAAGGCCGTCGTGGTGGACCTCGACAAGATCCCGCCGTTCTCCGATCCGAAGAAGGTCAACGCGGCCATCAAGAACTACGCGAAGATGCTGCAGGCCGACTCCATGGTGACCAACTTCTACGCGAAGGTCGGCACCATGGGCATGGCGGATCTGCAGAACACCCTGGGCGGCCTGCCGGTCAACAACTTCAGCGTGGGCCAGCAGGTGGACGTCTCCACGGGCGAGAAGTTCAAGATGGGCGGCGAGTACATCAGCCAGCTCAACGTCTCGCGCGGGGGCGAGCACACCCACGCCTGCATGCCCGGCTGCGTGATCCAGTGCAGCAACATCTACGCGGACGCGAACGGCAAGGAAGTGGTCTCGCCGGTCGAGTACGAGACCCTCGGGCTGCTCGGCACCAACTGCGGGCTCACCGATCCCGACGATCTCGCCCAGATGAACTACATCGCCAACGACCTGGGCGTGGACACCATCGAGACTCGGGGCCATGATCGCGGTGCTGATGGAGGCGGGGCTCGGCGCGTTCGGCGACGTGCGCGTTCATGGCCGACTGCCTGGCCGAGATCCGGCAGGGCTCCGAGAAGGGCCGCATCTGGGCCCAGGGCACCTGGCGGGTGGGCGAGCACTACAAGGTCAAGCGCGTGCCGGTCATCAAGAAGCAGGCGATCAGCGCCTACGATCCCCGCGTGGTCGAGGCCACCGGCATCACCATGATGGCCACCGCCCAGGGCGCCGATCACACCGCGGGCAACCTGCCGCGGCTCAAGACCCGCGAGATGGAGACGCCCGCCATCGTGGAGCAGAGCGTGGCCCACCAGGCGCGGGTGGCGGCCAACGACTCGCTCGGCCTCTGCATCTTCGGCATGAGCGTGACCAATCCCGAACACCGAGTGGCTCACCGACACGATCAACGCGGCCCACGGCACGAGCCTCACCAAGGACTTCTTCGAGGCCCTCGGCCGCGAGACGCTCAAGCTCGAGCACGAGTTCAACAAGCGGGCCGGCTTCACCGCCAAGGACGACGAGCTGCCCGAGTTCTTCTACGCGGAGGCGCTGCCCCCGACCAATCACGTGGCGCGCTTCCACGCCGCCGACGTGCAGGGCATGTACGAGCGCCTGGTGGTCTAGTCTAATCCGGGGGGAGCGACCGCCGCTCCTCCCCGGACGCCCCCCACCGGTCTAGAGAGACGGAGACGGAATCCAGAAAGGCTCACATGAACAGCCCTGATCGGATCTTCGGCATCGTTCCCCCGATGACCACCCCGTTTCGTCCCGACGACACCATCGACGAGAGCGGCGTTGCGCGCGGAGGCGCGCTTCATGGTCGAGACCGCGCGGGTGCACGGCCTCGCGGTGACCGGCAGCACCGGCGAGGGCCACGTCCTCTCCACCGACGAGGTGCGCCGCATCACCGCCGCGGTGGTCGAGGAAGTGCGGGGCCGCGTGCCGGTGATCACCGGCGTCATCACCGACAGCACCGCCTCCGCGGTGGAGCGGGGGCTGGCGGTGAAGGACCTGGGGGTGGCCGCGCTCCAGGTGACGCCGGTGCACTACCTGTTCCGGCCGGACGACGACGCGATGGTTCGCCACTTCGACACCCTGGCCACCCGCACCGGCATGCCGATCATCATCTACAACGTCGTCCCGTGGACGTATCTCTCGCCGCAGCTCCTGGCCCGCATCATCAAGACGGTGCCCGGGGTGATCGGGGTCAAGCAGAGCGCGGGCGACATGAAGCTGCTCGCCGATTTGTTGCTGCTGGTGGGCGACGATGCCCGCATCATGACCGCGGTGGACGCGCTCCTGTATCCCTCGTTCATCCTGGGCGCCCACGGCGCGATCGCGGCGATCCTCACCGCGGTGCCCGGTCTCTGCGTGCAGCTCTGGGACGCGGTGCAGGCGGGCGATCACAAGCAGGCGCTGGCGCTGCACGGCAAGCTGCTGCCGATCTGGAACGCGATCTTCCACGACAACCTGCCCGCGAACGTGAAGCACTGTCAGGCCCTCATGGGCCGCCCCGCCGGCGTGCCGCGCGCGCCCATGCCGGCCACGTCGCCGGCCCAGGCCACCGCGATCCGGGCGGCGCTCCAGGGCGCCGGCGTGCTCCGGTAGGTCGAAATCCCCACATCCCACGTCCAGGAGGACACAGCATGGCTGATCTCGAAGAGAGCAAGGACTCGGTGAGCGCGACGCCGGTCGGTCGTCGCGCCTTCCTCAAGACCGCCGGCGCGGCCGCCGCGGTCGCGGGCGGCATCGAGGGCATCCTGGCCGCGCGCCGGGCCCCCGCCTTCGCGCAGGGAACCAAGCTGCACTGGGTGCGCTGGGTGGACTTCGTGCCCGAGTCCGACGTCGAGCTGAAGCGGCAGATGCCGGAGGCCTCCAAGGCCCTCGGGGCCGAGGTGGTGCTGGAGACGATCAACGCCAACGACCTGCAGCCGCGCATCACCGCCGCGATCCAGTCCGGCTCCGGCGCCGACATCTTCATGTTCCAGTACAACTGGGCGCACCTCTACCAGAACGCGGTGGTGGACGTGAGCGACGTGGCGGGCGATCTGGCCAAGGCGGAGGGCGGCTTCTACGACATCTACCCGCCGTCCATGCAGGTCAACGGCAAGTGGCTCGCGGTGCCGCACTCGATCGTGGGCAACGCGGTGGCGTACCGGAAGTCGTGGCTCAAGGAAGTGGGCGCCACGCAGTACCCGAAGACGTGGGACGAGGCCCGCAAGGTCTTCACCGCGCTCAAGAAGAAGGGCAAGCCCTACGGCCAGACCCTCGGCCACACCTTCGGCGACGCGCCGGTGTTCACCTACACCATGCTCTGGGCCTTCGGCGGGGCGGAGACCGATCAGACCGGCAAGAAGGTCGTGCTCAACAGCAAGGGCGCGATCGAGGCGGTGAAGTTCATGCAGGCCTTCTGGAAGGACGCGTGCGACGAGGGCGGGCTCGCCTGGGACGACACCAACAACAACCGTGCCTTCCACGCGGGGGAGCTCTCCGCGACGCTGAACGGGGCCAGCATCTACCTGGTGGCCAAGCGGCAGAAGGAGAAGATCAAGGACGACAAGGGCGAGCCGATGTGGACCGACATCGACCACGCTCCGCTCCCGGCCGGCCCGGCGGGGGCCTACCTGCTCTTCCTGAACCACGGCCACGCGGTCATGAAGCACAGCAAGAACCCGAAGCTGGCCAAGGACCTGATCCGCTGGGTGCACAAGAAGGAGAACTACGAGAAGTGGTTCCTCACCCAGGAGGCCTACAGCGTGGGCGCCACCAAGGTCTGGGAGAACCACGCGATGTGGGGCCGGGTGGACGAGCCGCTCAAGATGTTCCGCACCGCCGCGCGCAGCAGCCGCCTCTTCGGCTACGCGGGGCCGTCGACCGCCAAGTCCACCGAGGTCTTCACCAAGTACATCATCACCGACATGTACGCCAAGGCCGCGCAGGGCATGAAGGCGGAGGACGCCGTGCACTGGGCGGAGATCGAGCTCAAGAAGATCTACGAGGCGTAGCGCGATGAGGGCGGCGGTGCTGCGCGAGCCGGGCCCGGCCGAGAACCTGCGGCTGGAGGACGTGGACGATCCCACGCCCGGCCCGGGGGAGGTCGTGGTCCGGCTCCGCGCCGCCGCCCTCAATCATCGTGACGTGTGGATTCGCAGCGGCACCGGCGCGTACGCGGGCGGATTCCGCCAGCGCGTCATCCTGGGCTCGGACGGCGCCGGGGAGGTCTCCGCCGTCGGCGCGGGCGCCGACCCGGCGCTGGCCGGCCGCGCGGTGGTCATCAATCCGAGCCTCGACTGGGGCGACGACGGTGTCGCCCAGGGTCCGGAGTTTCGCATCCTGGGCCTGCCCGACGACGGCACCTACGCGCAGCAGATCCGGGTGCCGGCCCGCAACGTGCACCCCAAGCCCGCCGCGCTCTCCTTCGAGGAGGCCGCCGCCCTCCCGCTCGCCGGCCTCACCGCCTACCGCGCGGTGGTCAGCCGCGCCCAGGTGCGGGCGGGGGAGACCGTGCTCGTCACCGGCATCGGCGGCGGGGTGTCGACGTTCGCGCTCCAGATCGCGGCCCGGCGGGGCGCCCGCGTGCTGGTGACGTCGGGCAGCGACGCCAAGCTGGCCCGCGCCCGCGAGCTCGGCGCGGCGGGCGGGGCCAACTACCGCACCCAGGACTGGGTGAAGGAGATCCTCGCGCTCACCGGGGGCCGCGGGCCCGACGTGGTCATCGACAGCGTGGGCGGCGAGACGTTCGCGCGCGCGGTGGACCTGCTGCGGCCGGGCGGGCGCATCGCGACCTACGGCGCCACCACGGGCCCGGTGCCCCAGATGGTGCTGCGCTCGATCTTCTGGCGGCAGATCTCGGTGCTGGGCACCACCATGGGCAGCCCGGCCGAGTTCGCGGACATGCTGGAGCTCTACGCGCGCGACGGCCTCCGCCCGGTCGTGGACCGGGTCTACCCGCTCGCCGAGGTGTCCGCCGCCCACCGGCGCATGGAAGAGGCCGGGCAGTTCGGCAAGATCGTTCTCGCCGGTCCTTGACAAGTCGAGGGCGGCGGTTTGTAATGCCGCCCACGCTCGAATCCCGACCGACGCCGCTTGGGAGGATCATCATGTCCCTGCGCAGATCGACCGTATGGCTGCTGCTGGTTTCCGGGCTGGTGCTGGCGGGGTTGCTCGCCGCCGCGTCCCCGATCCCTCCCGTGCACGCTCAGGCCAAGAAGCTGAAGATCGGGGTGATCTTCGACTACACCGGCCCGCTCGCGGGAGGCGGCTCCGATCTGCACGCCCTCGGCGCCAAGATCATGATCGACCACTTCGCCAAGAAGGGCGGGGTCGAGGGCTACAAGATCGAGGCGATCTACGCGGACGCCCAGAGCAAGCCCGAGATCGCCATCAACGAGGCGGTGCGCCTGATCGAGCAGGAGAAGGTGGACATGCTGCTGGGCTTCTACTCGTCGGCCCAGTGCGTGCCGGTGGCCGGCCGGGTGGAACAGCTCCAGAAGTTCATGTGGATCACCACCTGCATCTCCTCGGCGGTCCTCGAGAATCGCAATCTCAAGTACGTGTTCCGGATCCAGCCGAGCGGGCGGCAGTTCGGCCTGATGTCCACCGACTTCATCGCCCAGAACGCGAAGGCCAAGCTCGGCAAGGAGCCGAAGGACCTGCGGGTCGCGATCATCCACGAGGACGGCGCCTACGGGGTGGACGTCTCCAAGGGCAACGAGGAGGGAGCGAAGAAGGCGGGCTTCAACGTGGTGCTGAAGGAGGGCTACGCGGCGACCGCGCCCGACCTGGCCCCGCTCGTCACCAAGCTGAAGCGCGCGCGGCCCGACGTCATCTTCCACACCGGCTACAATCCGGACATCTCCCTGTTCCTGCGCCAGGCGCGCGAGCTGGGGCTGCGCTTCAACGCGCTGGTGGGGCACGGCGCCGGCTACGGCGTCTACGACAAGCTGAAGGAAGCGCTCGGCAAGGACGTCAACTACTTCTACAACGTGGATCCGATCTCGATCTGGCTCGCCAACGAGAAGGCGCTCAAGCCCGAGCTGCTGCCCCTGATCAAGATGGTGGGGGACGAGTACGAGAAGGCCCGGCCGGGCACCAGCGTCCGCTCGGCCCACGTCGGCATGGCGGCCAGCAACACCTACGTGTTCATGACCGAGGTGCTGCCGCGCGCGATCAAGAAGTACGGGGGCGTGGACGCCGACTCGCTCCGCAAGGCCGCGCTCGAGGTGAACTTGCCCGAAGGCGGCACCATGCTGGGCTTCGGCGTGAAGTTCGTGGGCGACGGCGCGCCCATGGCCGGCCAGAACGAGCGCGCCTTCCCGGTCATCGTGCAGTACGTGGACGACAAGCCGTACGTGGTGTGGCCCAAGAGCCTCCAGATCCGTGAGCCGGTGCTGCCCTTGCCGGCGTCCTCGCCCTACGCGGCGAACTGACGGAGCCGGGACCTATCGCGTGATCTGTCCTGGCGTGGGGCCGTGCTGACCGTCGAGGGGCTGACCCGGCGCTTCGGCGGCTTCACGGCCGTGAACGAGGTGTCGTTCAAGGTCGAGCCGGGCGAGATCCTCGGGCTGATCGGGCCCAATGGGTCCGGCAAGAGCACGATCTTCAACCTGCTCTCCGGCGCGCTCGTGCCCAACGCGGGGTCGATCCGCTTCGAAGGGCGCGAGATCGCCGGGCAGCCGCCGCACCGGATCATCAACCTCGGCATCGGCCGGACCTTCCAGATTCCGCGGCCGTTCCGTCGCCTCTCCCTGCTCGAGAACGTGGTGCTCGCCGGCTTCTTCGGCCAGGGCCGGACTTCCCGGCGCCGGGCCTTCGAGTCCGCCGAGCGCGCCCTCGGGCTGGTGGGCCTGCCCGCCGACCCGGCGGCGACGGTGGACGGGCTCGGCGCGGCCGCGCTCAAGAAGCTCGAGCTGGCGAAGGCGCTGGCCACCGAGCCCAAGCTCCTGCTCGCCGATGAAAGCCTGAGCGGACTCGACGAGCAGGAGATGGATCAGGCCGCGCTGATGCTGCACCGGATCTGCAAGGACCTCGGGATCACCATCATCTGGGTCGAGCACATCATGGGAGTCCTGATGCGCGTGGTGGACCGCGTGATGGTGCTCGATCACGGCGAGAAGATCGCGGAGGGAACTCCGGCGAAGGTCGCGGCGGATCCCCGGGTGATCGAGGTGTACCTCGGTACCCAGTCGGGCGCCGCCGGCGCGGTCGCGGCCGCCCGCCTCTGATCCATGCTCGAGCTCCGATCGGTCCGCGCGGGGTACGGCGGATTCCAGGCCCTGTTCGACGTCTCGCTCGAGGTCCGCCACGGGGAAGCGGTCGGGGTGATCGGTCCCAACGGAGCGGGCAAGACCACGCTCCTGCGGGTGATCTCGGGGCTGATCCGGCCCACCGCCGGCTCCATCGCCATGGAAGGGGTGGACCTGGTCGCGACGCCCGCGCACCGCATCGTGGCGGTGGGCATCGCGCACGTGCCGGAGAGCCGGCGCCTCTTCCCGCGGATGACCGTGGAGGACAACCTCAAGATGGGTGGCTTCCTGCCGTCGGCGCGGGCCAAGTACCGGGAGCGCCTCGATTTCGTGTACGACCTGTTCCCGCGAATGCGCGAGCGCCGTCGCCAGCTCGCGGGCACCATGTCGGGCGGGGAGCAGCAGATGTGCGCGATCGGCCGCGCCCTGATGTCGGATCCGAAGCTCCTCCTGCTGGACGAGCCGTCCGCGGGCCTGGCGCCCGTCATCGTGGAGCAGGTGTTCGACCTCGTGAAGCGGATCCGGGCCGGCGGCCTGAACGTGCTGATCGTCGAGCAGAACGTGCGGCAGGTGCTCCGGGTGGTGGACCGGGCGTACCTGCTGAAGGCGGGGAGCATTCGCGCGGCCGGCCCCGCGTCCGAGCTGCTGTCGAGCGACACGCTCCGCGAGGCCTACCTGGGAGTCTGACATGGCCATCTTCGACGTCTTCCTGCTGGAGGCCCTCATCAACGGCGTGCTGCTGGGCGGCGTGCTCGCGCTGCTGTCGCTCGGGCTCAACCTGGTCTTCGGTGTCATCGACGTGGTCTGGATCTGCTACGCCGAGCTGATCATGTTCGGCATGTACGGGATGTACTTCCTCTACACGGTGTATCACTGGCCGATCCTCGCCGCGGCGGTGGTCTGCATCGTGGGGGTGGGTCTCCTGGGGGTGATGCTCCACGTGCTCGTGATCGCGCCGCTGCTCGGCGCGGCGCCGATCAATCAGCTCCTGGCCACCGGCGGGGTCCTGTTCTTCCTGCAGTCGGCCGCGACCGTGCTGTTCAGCATCGAGTTCCGCAACCTGGGCCTGCGCCTGCCGGTGCTGAAGCTGGCCGGCATGTTCATCAGCTATTCCCGGCTGCTCGCCTTCGCGGCGGCCCTGATCGGGATGGTGCTCGTCTACCTGCTCCTGACCCGCACGTATACCGGCGCGGCCATCCGCGCCATCGCCCAGGACCGGCAGATCATGGTGCTGATGGGCGTGGATACGCGACGGATCTACCTCATCACCTCCGCGCTGGGCGGAGGGCTCGCCGGGCTCGCGTCCTGCCTGCTCGTGCTCCAGTACGACGTGCATCCGTTCGTGGGATTGTCGTTCGGGCCGATCACCTTCCTGATCTGCGTGCTCGGTGGCCTCGGCAACTTCGTGGGCGGCTTCGCGGCCGCCTTCGTCTTCGCGGAGCTGATCTCTCTCGGCGGGCTCTACCTCGATCTCGAATGGGGCTACGTGTTCGCCTTCGTGTTCTTCATCGTGATGATGTTCGTGCGGCCCGAGGGCCTGATGGCCCGCCGGTCATGACCCGCTACCTGGGCTGGATCGCGGGGGCGGGGCTGGTCGTTCTGCCGTTCGTCTACCAGCAGCCCTACCATCTCCACATCATGGTCGTCATCCTGCTGTGGTCGTTCGCCTACACGTCCTGGTCGGTCATGGGGCGCTTCGGTCTGGTCTCTCTCGGCCACGGCGGGTTCATGGGCATCGGAGCGTACGTGACGGCGCTGGCGTGGAACCACGCGGGCCTCACGCCCTGGATCGGCATCCCGCTCGCCCTGCTGGCGGGAGGCATCCTGGCGCTGCTGGTGGCCTACCCGTGCTTCCGCTTCCGTATCACCGGCCACTACTTCGCGCTGGTCACCCTCGCGCTGTCCGGCATCGTGCTGCAGGTGATCACGGCCACGCGCGATCACACCGGGGGCTCGCTCGGCTACACCCCGACGCGGCACCAGGGGGGCAGCTCGCTCTACGCCCTGCAGTTCACCGGCAAGACCACCTGGTATCTCATCGCGCTCGCGGTCTGGGGGGCGGGGCTGTACGTATGGTACCGGGTGGACCGCAGCATGATGCGCTACGCGCTCGAGGCGATCTCGGAGGACGAGGACGGCGCCGCGGCGGCGGGGGTGCACGTCACCGCGGAGAAGCTCAAGATCACGGTCCTGAGCGCCATGATGACCGCGCTGGCGGGCGCGCTCTACTGCCAGTACCAGATGTTCATCTCGCCGGACACCGTGAGCGGCATCTCCATCTCGTTGCAGATGGTGTTCGCGGTCGTGGTGGGCGGCATCTACGTCTCGCTCGGGCCCACCGTGGGGGCGGTCATCACCATTCTCCTCGCCGAGGTGCTGCGCATCTCGTTCGGCACCCGCGCGGTGGGCTGGGACAACCTCGTCTACGGGGTCCTGCTCGTGCTCTTCATCGTGTTCCTGCCCAAGGGTATCGTCGGGAGCCTCATGGGCGCGTGGCGGCCGCGGAAGGCCGAGCGCGCGGCGCTGGGGACCTGATGCGGCTCCAGGAGGTGCGGGCCGACCACTACCGCATCCCGCTGCCGGTCGCGCTCTCCGACAGCACCCACGGCGTGATCGAGGGCTTCGAGCTGATCACGGTGCGCCTGCGCGACGAGGACGGCGCCGAGGGCGTCGGCTACACGTACACGGTGGGCACCGGCGGCGCCGCGGTGCACGCGATCCTCGCGCGGGACCTGGCGCCCCGCCTGGCCGGTCGCGATGCCGAGCGTATCGAGGAGCTGTGGCAGGCCATGTGGTGGGCGCTCCACTACGGCGGCCGCGGCGGCGCGCAGGGCTTCGCGATGTCGGCGGTGGACATCGCCCTGTGGGACCTGCGCGCGCGGCGGCAGGGCGCCCCGCTCTGGCGCGTGCTGGGCGGCTTCGACCCGCGCGTGCCCTGCTACGCGGGCGGCATCGACCTCGAGTTCCCGCTCGACGCCCTGCTGCGCCAGACCGACGACAACCTGGCCCGCGGCTTCCGCGCGATCAAGATGAAGGTGGGCCGCCCCTCGCTCCGCGAGGACGTCGAGCGCGTCCGCGCCATGCGCGGACATCTGGGCCCTGAGTTTCCCTTGATGGTGGACGCCAACATGCGCTGGAGCGTGGACGACGCCATCCGCGCGGCGCGCGCGCTCCAGGACCTCAACCCGGTCTGGCTCGAGGAGCCGACCATCCCCGACGACATCCCGGGCCACGCCCGCATCGTCCGCGAGGGGGGCCTGCCCATCGCGGCGGGCGAGAACCTCCACACGCTCTACGAGTTCCGCGCGCTCATCGCGGCCGGTGGCGTGACCTTCCCCGAGCCCGACGTCACCAACTGCGGCGGCATCACGTCATTCATGAAGATCTGCCACCTCGCGGAGGCCTTCAACCTCCCGGTGACCTCACACGGCGCTCACGACGTCACGGTCCACCTGCTCGGCGCCGTCCCGAACCGCTCCTACCTCGAAGCGCACGGCTTCGGGCTCGACCGCTACATCGCCAACCCACTCCGCATCGAAGACGGTCGCGCCATCGCGCCAGATCGCCTCGGCCACGGCATTGAGTTTGACTGGAAGGGACTGGAGAAGCTGCGCGCGTGAAGCGGCGGCCGCCAGCCGGGCGGGGGTGGGGGGCAGGGGGTCTCTCACCACGACACGTTGTTTCGTCTTGCCGCGGGGAGGAGTTCCCAATCCGGGTTGGGGAGCTTCCTGGCTTGCCTTGGCGGGGAACGGGTGAACCGACCCCCATGCCCCCCACCCCCGCCCGGCTGGCGGCCGCCTTCCCGTGTGGTCTCTTGATTCCCTAGCGTTCGCGCTGCTGTTCGAGGGCTGGGCGGATTTCCTCGGCGATGATGTCGATCGTTTCTAGTATCGCGGGGTAGGTGCTGTAGCTGACTTCTAGCGCGACGTGCTCGCAGCCCGCGGTTTGGTACTGGCGGAGCTCGCGGACGATGTTTTGAAGTGGGCCGCGGAGGACGTGGCGCGTGCCGAGCAGGGCGGTGTCGACCGCGGCTTGATGGACTCCGTCGATCAGGATCGGGATGCGCAGGCTCAGATGCGGCTCGCCTTCGCGCTTGGCTTCTTTCCAGAGGTTTCCGACGGCGAGGGCGCTGGCGCGGAACGTTGACGGGTGGCATGCCGGAGGCGTGCCAGCCGTCGCCCAGCCGAGCGACGCGGCGGAGGGCCGCCTCTGAGGCGCCACCCACCAGGATCGGGGGACGCGGTTTCTGGAGCGGCATCGGTGAGGCCTTCACGTTGGTCAGGGTGTGGTTCGCGGTTTTGATCTCGGGGTATTCCTGGGTCCACACCGTGCGGAAGAGCTCGATGGCTTCGTCGGTGCGGCGGCCGCGCTCGCGGAAGGGGATGTTGAGGGCGTCGAATTCGCCTTCGACCCAGCCGACCGCGACGCCGACGATGAGGCGGCCGCCGGAGAGCACGTCCACGCTGGCGAGGAGCTTGGCCACGGGCAGGGGCGATCGGTAGGGCAGGACGATCACGCTGGTGCCGAGCGCGATGCGCTCGGTGACGCCGGCCAGCCAGGGCAGCATCGCGAGCGGGTCCAGCATGTCGCTGCGATAGATCAGCGGCACGTCGCGCGGCACGATGACGTGGTCGGTCACCCAGATCGAGTCGAGGCTCATCTCCTCGGCGCGGGCGGCGATCTGGGCGAGCCGCGAGGGCTCGATGGGACGTCCGTAGTGGGGCAGGCAGATCCCGAGCTTCATGGGCGGGAGCCTACCACGCCCTGCCAGCGGGTCCCCGAGATTGTCCTACCGGGTCAGCGAATCGGGCCCTCCGCCGGCCATCGTGGCCGGATCGGGCTCGCCAGGCTCGCCGGGCTTCGGCAGGTTGCGCTCGATCAGACGCCACTGGCGCACCGCGAGCAGGCAGCGCGAGAACGCGCGCTCGCCTCGCGCGTCGTCGATGGCGGCGCGCTCGATGTCCACGTGACCGGTCTGGAGGTCCACCCCGCGCACTCGCGCCTCGAAGGTGGGGGAGGTTCGCTGCGCGTAGCTCACGCACGTGGTCACGTCCGCCTGCGACTGCTCGGCGTAGTCGGGCGGCCATGTAAATCCACTGCATAGCAAAACGGTGCACGTCAGAACGATGGCCCGGGTCATGGCAGGCTCCTTCCGCGGACGCTCAGAGGAGCAAGAGGCAGGCCATGGACGAACGGGTCGGAGAATCAGGGTGTTAGGTCGGTGGTCGCGTCAAGAGAATTGCGTCAGTCCCAGAGACAACCGGGAAATTTCTGCTCGATCAGACGTCGAGGCGGGGCGGCTCCGGGAATTGCTGATCCACGAGGCGGTGATTGCGGAGGCCGATCGCCTCACGCTGGATGAT
Organism: uncultured Candidatus Rokubacteria bacterium; assembly: GCA_963747235.1. GTDB lineage: Bacteria > Methylomirabilota > Methylomirabilia > Rokubacteriales > CSP1-6 > CAMLFJ01. Next base: position 471,713 of record CAVVEU010000040.1, on the reverse strand, counting down.
CAGGATGCGGCGCGCCTCGAGAGCTCGCGTCCGGGCCTGGCGGTACCGCTCGCGCGCGAGCTCCCGCGCGTCGCCCTCGGGTGCTTCTCGCATCGCGTCGTGCAGCTGCGGCGGCCAGGCGCAGGGCGGCCTCCAGGCGCTCGCCCGCGCGGCCGAGCGTGGCCGCCTTCTCCGCGATGATCTCCTTCTCGGTCCGCTGGAGCGCTTCTTCTCGGTAGTTCATGTGCGCCGGTAGCTCACGCCGGGCCCTCGACGGTGCCCGCCGCGATGAGCTCCGCGATCCGCTCGTCCTTGTAGCCGAGCACGTCGCGGAGCACGGCGCGCGTGTGCTGGCCCACGTGATAGGCGGCCGGGCCCCGGGGGTGGGTGGGGCGTCCGTCCAGGTGATACGGGCTGGCGGTCACGCGCAGCGAGGGCAGGCCCGGATGCGGCAGCACCGGGAAGAAGCCCCGCGTGGCCAGGTGCTCGGTGGCGATGACCTCGGCCGGTCGCAGCACCGGGGCGCAGGGGATGCGCGCGGCGGTGAGCACCGCGAGCGCCGCGTCCGCGCTGGGGAACGTGTCGAGCCACCCGGTGATGACCGAGCGCAGGTCGCGCCAGTGCCGCCGGCGCGTGAGCGCGGTGGTGAAGCGCGGATCCTCGGCCAGCTCCGGCCGCTTCATGAGCCCGAGCAGCCGCTGCCAGAGCCGCGGCGCCCCCACGATCTGCATCGCCATGTAGCGATCGCCGAGCTTGTGCACGATCATGCCCGGCCGCGGATTGCCGTGCTCCTCGCCGCCGTTCAGCACCGAGGCGTAGGTGACGCTGTCGGCGCCGACCAGCGCTTCCAGCATCGAGACGTCGAGGTGCGCGCCCTGCCCGGTCCGGGCCCGCCGCCAGAGCGCGGCCATGATCGCGCCCATCGCGTGGGCGGCCGCCAGGACGTCCGCGGCCTGGAGATTCGAGGCCCGCGGGGCGGCCTCGTCGCCCTGCTCGAGCGCCATCATGCCGGAGGCGGCGTTGATGATGTGGGCGAAGGCGGGGCGCTCGCGCCACGGCCCGGTCTGGCCGAAGCCCGAGATCGAGCAGTAGACGATGTCGGGCTTGGCGGCGCGGACCGCCTCGTACGCCAGGCCGAGCTTGCCGGCCACGCCGGGCGCGAAGTTCTCGATGAACACGTCCGCGTGGCCCGCGAGCCCGAGCACCACGTCGCGCCCGTCGGGCCGGCTCAGGTCCACCGCCACGCTCTCCTTGCCCGCGTTCACGCGCGCGAAGTAGGTGGACTGGTCGTCGCGCCCGGCCTCGATCTGATGCGGGTTGTGGCGCATCTCGTCACCCTCGATCGGGCGCTCGATCTTGATGACGCGGGCGCCCAGATCCGAGAGCAGGCGCGTGCAGTAGGGGCCGGCGAGCACGCGGGTCAGATCCACGACCAGCAGGCCGTGCAGCGGCAGGGAGTCGTCGGTCACGAGTGGGGCGGGCGGGCGCCTCAGGTGGACTGCACGAGACCCGTCGGACAGGCGACGCCGGTGCCGCCGACGCCGCAGTAGCCCCACGGATTCTTGGCCAGGTACTGCTGGTGATAGTCCTCGGCGTAGTAGTACTCGGGGGCCTGGCGGATCTCGGTCGTGATCGGACCGTAGCCCGCCTTCTCGAGCACCGCCTGGTACGCCTTGCGCGAGGCCTCCGCCGCTTCCTGCTGGGCGGGCCCGTAGCAGTAGATGGCCGAGCGGTACTGGGTCCCCACGTCGTTGCCCTGGCGCATGCCCTGCGTCGGATCGTGGCCCTCCCAGAAGACGCGCAGCAGGGACTCGTAGGACACCTTGGCCGGATCGAAGACGACCTGCACGGCCTCGGTGTGGCCGGTCGCCCCGCTGCAGACCTCTTCGTAGGTCGGGTTCGGCGTGTGGCCGCCCGCGTAGCCGACGGAGGTCGAGTAGACGCCCGGGATTCCCCAGAACTTCTTCTCCTCGCCCCAGAAGCAGCCCATGCCGAAGACGGCGCGCTCGGTGCCCGCCGGGAAGGGCGGCTCGAGACGGGCGCCGGTCACGAAGTGGGTGGCGGGTACCGGCATGCGCTCCTGGCGGCCGGGGAGCGCCTCGGCGGCCGACGGCAAACCACGCTTCTTCAAACCGAACATGAGGGGTCCTCCTCCCGGTAGAGCCTACATCAGGGCGGCCGCCGAGGCCACTCTGCTATGCTCCTCGGATATGAGCGAGCGCGACTGGAACTGGGCACGGCAGCTTCACGGCATCATTCCACCCCTGATCTCGCCGCTGGACGACGCGGGCGCGCCGGACGCGGGCGCCATGGCCGCGCTGGTGGACCACGTGATCGGCGGCGGCTGCTCCGGCCTGTTCATGCTGGGTGGCTGCGGCGAGGGCGCCTGGCTCACCACCGCGCAGCGTGGCGCCGTGGTGCGGGAGGCGGCGCGCGCGGCCGCCGGACGCGCGCCGGTGCTGGCCGGCGTGATGCTGCCCGCCACCGGGCCCGCGGTCGAGGCCGCCCGCCAGGCCGCGGGCGAAGGGGCGGACGCGCTCGTGGTCGGCTCGCCGTACTACTTCGGGGTGGAGCCCGCCGCGCAGGAGCGTCACGTGGAAGCGGTGCTGGCCGCCACGCCGCTGCCCGCGCTGCTCTACAACATTCCCCAGTGCACGCACCACGTGCTGCCCGCCGACACGGTGGCCCGGCTGGCCCGGGATCCGCGCGTGCTCGGCATCAAGGACTCGGCGGGCGACTTCGAGGCCTTCCAGAAGCTGCTCGCGATCAAGCGGGAGCGCCCGCACTTCCGCGTGCTGCAGGGCCACGAGTCGCTGGCCGCCGCGAGCCTGCTGCAGGGCGGCGACGGCATGGTGCCGGGCATGGCCAATCTCGCGCCCGCGCTCTTCGTCCGCCTGCAGGCCGCCGCCGACCGCGGCGCGGCGCCGGAGTGCGCGGAGCTCCAGCGGCAGGTCACCGCGCTCGCGCGGATCTACCAGCAGGGGCCGTGGCTGTCCGCGCTCAAGGCCGCGTGCGCCATGCTGGGGCTGGGCAATGGCCGCCCGGCGCCGCCGCTCGTGCCCGCGTCGCCCGCGGCGCGTGAGGCGATCGCGGCCCTCCTCGACGAGGCGGGCCTGGGCGTCGGCCGCGGGAGGCGCCGCCCTCATGCGCTCGCCCGGTGAAGGTCCAGGCCGTCATCTTCGACATGGACGGCGTGCTCGTGGACTCGGAGCCGTTCGGCTTCGAGGCCCTGCGCCGGGTGATGGCCCGCTACGGGCTCGGGTACTCGGAGGAGGAGAACGCGGAGTTCCTCGGGCGCACCACGCTCGAGTCGTGCCGCATCCTGAAGGCCCGCCACGCGCTGCCGGACTCGGCGGAGACGCTGGCCGGCTTCTACATCGACGGCATGCTCGCGCAGATCGGCGACGGCCCGATTCCGATGCCCGGCGTGCCCGACGTGCTGGAGCGGGTGCGCGCGGCGGGATACCGGATGGCCCTGGCCTCGTCCGCGGAGGTGCGGGTGATCCAGGCCAACCTCACCGCGCTCGCGCTCGCCCCGCTCTTCGAGGCGGTGGTCTCCGGCACCCAGGTGGCGCGCGGCAAGCCCGCGCCCGACGTGTTCCTGGCCGCGGCCGAGCGGCTCGCGGTGGCGCCCGACCGCTGCCTCGTGATCGAGGACTCGCGCAACGGCCTGCTCGCGGCCAAGGCCGCGGGCATGGCCTGCGCGGTGGTGCCCTGCGCCCACACCCGCCACCAGGACTTCCGCGAGGCGGACCACCGCCTGACCGCGCTCCCCGACCTGCTCGACGCTGCCTCTAGATCTGCTTGAGGAGGAAGGCGGCGCGGCTCATGCGCCGCTCGATGGTCGCCACGTGGCGTCGGTAGGCCGCGCTGGTCGCGCCGGGATGCCACGCGCTCGGATTCGGCAGCGCGGCGGCGAGCAGCGCGGCCTCGCTCTCGTCGAGATCGGCGGGCGCCTTGCCGAAGTAGCGCTGGCTCGCCGCGCCCACCCCGTAGATGCCCGGCCCGAGCTCCACCACGTTGAGATAGAGCTCGAGAATGCGCCGCTTGGAGAGCGCGCGCTCGAGCTGCCAGGTCAGCAGCGCCTCCTTCCCCTTGCGCAGCGGGTTGCGGGACGGGGAGAGCCAGAGGTTCTTGGCGAGCTGCTGGGTGATGGTGGATGCCCCGCGCGGCAGCTCGCGGTCGCGCAGCGCGTCCTCGAGGGCGTTCTGCATCTCGGCGAGCGCGAAGCCGTGGTGGGAGAAGAAGCCGATGTCCTCCGCCACCAGCACCGCGCGCTTGAGCGCGGGCGAGATCGCGGCATAGGGCGTCCAGGTCCAGGCGACGCGGGCCGGGCGGCCGGTCGCGCGCTGCTGCGCGCGGTACCGCTCGATGAACGCGGTGGTCGTGGGGCGCTCGGTGGCGAGCCGTCCCACCGCGGGCCATCGCCAGATCTCCACGCCGATCCAGATCGCGGCCGCCAGCAGCACGAGGGCGAGCAGCCGGCCCGCCCATCCCCGTCGCCTGCGCATGGCTCATGGTATCGTGGTGGGCCGATGGACGCCCTCAAGCAACGCATCGCGGAGTCGGTGGACGGGCTGGGCGACGAGCTCGCCGCGCTGTCGTCGCGCATCCACGCGCATCCCGAGCTGGCCTTCGAGGAGCGGCGCGCCTGCGGCTGGATCGGCGAGTTCCTCGCCAAGCACGGCTTCCAGGTGGAGACCGGCGTGGGCGGCGTCGAGACCGCGTTCCGCGCGAGCCTCGACACCGGCCCGGGTCCCACGCTCGCCATCCTCTGCGAGTACGACGCGCTGCCCGGCATCGGCCACGCCTGCGGGCACAACGTCATCGCCGCCGCCGGGGCCGGCGCGGGCGCCGCGCTGATGGCGGTGCGCGACCGCCTGCCCGGCGGACGCATCCAGGTGATCGGCACGCCCGCCGAGGAGCGGGGCGGGGGCAAGGGCGTGCTCGTGGAGGCGGGCGTCTTCAAGGGCGTGGACGCGGCCATGATGATCCACGGCTTCGATCGCACGCTGCTCCACCAGGACCTGCTCGGCGTGGTGCGCGTGACGTTCGAGTGGGCGGGCCGCGCCGCCCACGCCTCGACCGATCCGTGGGAGGGCGTGAACGCGCTCGACGCCTGCGTCGCGACCTTCAACGCGGTGGCCATGCTTCGCCAGCAGATGCGGCCCGACTGCCGCATCCACGGGGTCGTCGCGGAGGGCGGCGCCGCCGCCAACATCATCCCGGAGCGCGCGGTCGCCGACTTCAACGTGCGCGGGCCGAGCCTGGACGCGATGTGGGCGCTCTACCGCCGCGTGGTCGCCGCCGCGGAGGCCGCGGCCGCCGCCACGTCCACGCGCCTCACCGCCTTCCAGCACACCGACATCTACGAGCCGCTCCGGCGCAACCAGGCGCTCAACGACGTCTTCGCGGGCAATCTGGCCGCCGCCGGGCTGGCCGAGGGCCCGGCCGCGCCGGATCGCGTCGCCTCCTCGGACATCGGGAACGTGAGCCAGGTGACGCCGACGATCCACGCGTGGGTGGCCATCGCGCCGCTGGGGACCGCGATCCACACGCGCGAGTTCGCCGCCGCCGCGGTGGCGCCGGCCGCGCGGACGGGACTGCTCGCGGGCGCCAAGCTGATGGCGCTCAGCGCGGCGGACCTGCTCGCCGATCCGTCCCGGCTCGCGGCCACGAAGGAGGAGTTCCGGCGCCGGTGAAGGGCCGGCTCGCGCTCTGGGCGGTGGCGGCGGTGCTCACCGTCGCCGTCGTCGGCCTCAGCCTCCGCTTCGTGGATCCGTTCCCGCCCACCCGCATCGTGCTGGCCACCGGCCAGCCGGGGGGCGCCTACGACGACTTCGGCCGCGAGTACCAGCGGCGGCTCGCCCGTGAGGGCCTGCGCGTGGACCTCCGCCGCACCGCGGGCTCGGTCGAGAACCTGGAGCGCCTGCTGCGCGGCGAGGTGGACGTGGCCTTCGTGCAGGGCGGCACCTACCCGCTCGCGAAGGACGTGGACGGCCGGCTGCGCGGGATGGCCGCGCTGTATCGCGAGCCCCTCTGGATCTTCTATCGCGGCAAGGTGGTGACCGACGACCTCGGCGCGCTGGCCGGCCGGCGCATCGCGGTCGGCGCGCCCGGCAGCGGGACGGAGGCGATCGCCCGGGCGCTGCTCGAGGGCGTCGGTCTGCCGACCTCGGGTCCGAACCTCGTGAGCCTGCCGGGCACCGAGGCGCGCGGGCGCCTCGAGAGCGGCGAGATCGACGCGGCCTTCTTCGTGTCCTCCTACCGCGACGCCAACGTCGCGGCGCTCCTCCACCGGCCGGACGTCCGCCTGCTGAGCTTCCAGCGCGACGCCGCCTTCAGCGGCAACTTCCGCTATCTCTCCGCGATGCGGATCCCGCCGGGGCTGCTCGACCTGAAGGCCGGCCTGCCGCGGGAGGCGATCACGCTGATGGCGCCGGCGGCCCTGCTGGTCTGCCGCGAGACGCTCCATCCTCGCGCGGTCGAGCAGATCCTCACGGTGGCCCAGGCGGTGCACGGCGCGGGGAGCCTCCTCGATCCCCCGGGACGCTTTCCCACCCGCGAGGGTGTGGACGTCCCGCTGCACGACGCGGCGGATTCCTACCTGGCCCGCGGCGAGTCGTTCCTCTCGCGCGTGCTGCCGTACTGGGCGCTCCGGTGGGTGATCCAGCTTCGCGTGCTCCTGCTGCCTCTCATCGCGATCTGGGTGCCGCTCTTCAAGATCCTGCCGTGGCTCCTGCGGTGGCGCGGCAACCGCATCCTCGAGCGGCACTACGCGCTGCTGCGGGACGCCGAGGCCGCGGTCGCGTCGGCGCCGGGCCCGGAGGCGCTCCGCCAGGAAGTCACGCGCCTCGAGTCACTGCGGGGCCAGATCGAGGGCCTGGCCCGCCGCCTCTCCCTGCCGCATCAGCGCGACGTCTACCACTGCCGCCTGCACGTCGCGCTCGCGCTCGAAGAAGCCCGCGCCCGCCTCGCCCGGAGCGAGCCCGCGCCCCCCCGCTAGCGGTTCCCGGAGGGCGCCGACGAAGCAGAGGGGCCTTTTCAGCCCCCTCCTAGCGGTGGCGACGGCGGGCGGAGATGATGCCCGCGCGCGAGGAGCGGAAGTTCCGCCGCGCGCGGCGCCGGGCGACCTGGCGGTGCGCCCGGTCGCCGATGAACACGAGGGTCAGGCCGACGCAGAACCCGCCGAGCCCGATCCAGACCGCGGGCAGGTTGCCCACCAGTCGCACCCCGAGCACTTCCACCGTTCGCTCGGCGCCGGTGCCCGCGGAGCCGGCCAGGCGCTCGCCCGCCACGACGAAGGACAGCAGGCTGGCCAGCGGCAGGATCACGCCCTGCACCCCCACGGCGAGGCAGGCGCGCGTCACCACCCTCCGGATCAGCGGGGCGCGTCCGATGAAGAGCATCGCGATCACCGACGCCACCGCCCAGACCGCGAGCATCTCGTGCGAGGACAAGGTGCCGGGCTTGCCCGCGTTGACGACGGTCGCGACGACGAGCAGCGAGGCCGCGCCCGCGGCGGTGCCGCCGACGAGGGTCGCGAAGGCCTTCGCGAGACGGCGGGGCCAGCGCGGCCGGCTCCGGCGCGGCCCCATCGGCGGCGACTCCTTGAGGAGCAGCCGCCAGAGCAGAAGGCTGGCGGCCAGGTAGAAGACGAGGCCGACCAGCACCAGGACATTGGTGCCGGGCATGCGGGCCTAGGGGGCCTTCCAGATCACCCGCTCGGCGGCGTCGCCGAGGGCCAGCCTCGGCACGCCGCCCTGCTACAGGAGCATGGCCACGCGCTGCTTGCCGTCCCGATCGTGCAGGCTCAAGAACGGAAGCTGGAAGATCCGCGCTCACGCGCAGCCAGAGCCGTCCCTTGCCGCCCGCGTCGGTGAGATTGAGCGTGGGCTGCCCGTCGCCGGTGACCGCGAGCATGGCGCGGCCGTTGCCTTCGACGTCGTAGAGCCACACCGCGGGCGCGCCCGCCGGCTCCGTCCCCATCGCGCCGCGCCGCCGCCCGTTGCGGTCGTAGAGCGTGAGCCCGGTGGCGCCCTCGGCGGTGAGCGCGAGCAGCGACCGGGGCCGGCCACCCTGGTCGAGCAGGGCGACGCTCGGGCGCCCGTCGCCGTACGTCCGGAGCTCGAGGCGGGGCCGATCGGTCTGATCGAGGAGCGAGAGCAGGGCCGCGCCGTCCGCGCGCACCCCCAGGCCGGCGCGCAGGTGCCCGGCGCGATCGGAGAGATCGACGCTCGCCAGGCCGGGCGCGGTGACGCTCAGCACCGCGCGGTCCTGCTGGGTGTCGTCGGCCAGCGCCAGCGCGGCGGTGCCGTCCGGGCGGAGGCCGAGGGTGGCGCGCACGTTGCCCGCGTTGTCACGGAGGACGAAGCGCTCCGCCTCGAGCGTGTTGGCCACCGAGGTGGGCGCGGTCTGGCCCATCACGGTCAGGGCGGCGAGCCCGAGCAGCGCGAGGCCGCCCAGGAGCTTGAGGCGCCGGTTCTCGCGCTCCAGGCGATCGAGCCGTCGCGTGAGATGGTCGGAGATGGATTCGCTCACGTCGAGTCCTCCTACTTCTGGTCTTTCTTCTCGTCCGGGCTCATGGTGGCCTGCATCGTGACCGTGTCGCCCACGATGAGGAAGACCACGTTCCCGTTCGAGGCCTGGTAGGTCCACCGTTCCACCGGGCCCAGCTTGCTGATGTCGCTCGGCTTGCCGAGCGCCCGCTCGAGCTCCGCGCGCGTGCCGACGCCGCGCGACTTCTGGATGAGATCTTCCTTGCTGCGGCTGCACCCCACGACAAGGCCGACCGCGAGCACACAGACCAGCAGCCCCGCCCACGCTCGGGTCATCGCGCTCCTCCTTGAGGACGGGTCGGCCCCACGAACGGGGTCGGCCCGATCCGGCTGCCCGAGTCTATCAGAGTGGCCCCGCGAATTCGGCGGGGCGGATCGAGGAGCGATCGGTGGTCGAGAGGCCGGGGCAGGTGGGTGGGCGGACGGCGGATCGGGCGGGTGCCGATCCGAGCGCGGGCCCGCGGCGCGGCCCGCCGGTCTCGGCCGGGCGGGCTACGGATTCTTCGGGGCGGGCGCGGCGGCGGGAGCAACCACAGGAGTAACTTGGGGAGCAACCGGGGCAGCAAGCGGGGGCGCCGCCGCGCGGCCGGTCATCTCCGCGTACTTCACCTTCAGGTCGCGCATCAGGGCCGCGTACGACGAGCTCCGGATGATCTTGTCGAACTGCCCGCGGTAGTTCGCGACGAAGCTCACGCCGGACACCGCGACGTCATAGACCACCCAGCGCGCGCCCACCTGGTGGAGACGGTAGTCCACCGGGATCTCCGCGCCGCGTCCGGTCACGATCTTGGAGCGGACAGTGGCGAACTCGCCATCCACGTGCTCGCTCAGGTACACGATCTGCTCGCCGGAGTAGTTCTCCAGCCGTCCGATGTAGGCGCGGCCGAGGAGCTGCTTGAACACCGCGACGAACTCGGCCTGCTCCTGCGGGGTGCGCTCGCGCCAGTGCAGCGCCAGCGAGCGTCGGGACATCTCCTGGAAGTCGAAGAGGCGGTCGGCGATGCGCTGGACCTCGAGGCGCCGGTGCTCCGGGCTGGCCGACGCGGCCAGCTGGCCATCCTGGACGACCTGCAAGACCTGCTCGGTGGCTTTCTGCACCACCTGGGTCGGACTCACCTCGGGTTGCGCGCCACCGCTCGCCGCGAGCAGGAGCCACATCGCCAGTGCCTTTTGCATGATTCCCTCCGGGGGATCACTCCCCGGCTTGAGACAGAGCATGGCGCATGCCAGGCGAGAGGCCGGCTAAGCGGCTGGATTTGTGAGCCCTACCGCGACGCGGAGTGACGCGGTTTGTCAGCGGCGGGACGCCCGTCAGGAGCCGGACGGGTCAGGAAACGGAGGCGGCCAGAGTCTCGCGGGCGACGCGCTGGAGCGCCGACATGTCGAACGGCTTGGTGAGGATGGGCACGGCGAGGTCTCCGATGAGCCCCGCGTAGTCGGTGTGCTCGGAGGTGCCGGTGATGAAGACGAAGCGGCGCGCCAGCTCGGGCCGGCTCTGCTCCAGCTCGCGGTAGAGGCCGAGCCCGTCGAGCCCGGGCATGCGCAGATCGCTGAGGATGAGGTCGTACGCGTGGCGGCCGATGTGCTCGAGCGCGACGAGGCCGTCCGACGCGGTGTCGACGTCGTAGCCATCACCGGTCAGCACGTCGGTGATGAGCTGCGCGATGATGGGCTCGTCGTCCACCACGAGAATTTTCGGGCGCGATGCGGGAGCGGCCATGCCCCTTGAGAGAGCAAGACGCGGGCCAGCGGGATGCGGCAGGGAAATCAGCCGGTTCAGCCGCGAGAGCGGAACGAGGCTCCAGAAATCGTCAGGGCCCGGCCGGAAAAGAGCACCGGCGCTACGCGGGCTGGAGGCGCCGCCGAGCCGCGACGGCGCGGATGGCCAGCCAGAGCCGGCCGATTCCCACGAGGAGAACCAGCAGCACCGCGTTCGCGAGCGCGTACCACCACCAGTTGTTCAGCTTGAGACCGAGCCATTCCTTGGCGAGCGTGAGCACGATCAGGTGATGGAGGAAGTAGAGCATCAGCGACGTGCGTCCGAGGATCACCAGCCATCCGGCGGGCAGGCGCTTGACCTCGACCAGGTAGTACGCGAGGCCGAGCAGGCAGAAGACCGAGCCGACGCACAGAAACGTCGTGATCCCGCGCGCGGTCCAGTGGTTGTTGACGACGAAGTCGCGCTTGAAGGCCAGCGAGAGATGGAGCGGCGTGCCGTGCGCCCAGTCCCAGATCGCGAAGACGGCGAGGCCGGCGAGGCCCGCCGCGGTCATGCGGGTGAGGTAGCGGGCGCGCCGCTCGGGCGTGTCCTGGAGCGCGAAGACCCAGCCCAGCGAGAGCCCGATCCACACGATGGCGATCCAGGGCCACGGAGGAAACTCGAAGAAGAAGATGCGCCCGAGGGCGCGATGGGTGGGCAGCCAGGCCTCGATACTCGAGTGGAAGATCGAGAACAGCGCGTAGAAGGCGAGCGCGAACCCCACGAGGAGATAGCGGGCCACCCGTCGGTGCAGGATCAGCATCGGGGGCAGGGCCAGGATGATGCCGAGCCCGATGGTCTGGAGCACGCCGCCTTCCCAGAACGGCTCGTCGCGGAAGACGACCAGGTTGAGCGCCCAGCCCGCCAGCACGAGCTTCGCCCCGCGCTGGAGGAACTTCGCGGCCACGCCGGGGCTGAGCGGCGCGCCCGCCTGGCGGCGCGGCGCGAACGACAGGGGCAGGCAGAAGCCGACCAGGAACAGGAAGAGCGGCGCGCCCACCGCCATCGTCGCGTAGATCAGGTTGTAGCGCGGCCAGCCCATGGCGCCGTCCTGCCACCAGCGGCCGGTGTGGTTCGCGATCATCAGCAGCAGGGCGAAGCCCCGCACCGCGTCCAGGAACTGCAGCCGGTCCGCGGAGCCGCGCTCGCCCGAGGCCGGCGCTTCCATGCCGCCTATCCCTCGCCGGGGCGTCTCACTAGCGCGGGTGCTTGGCCGGCGTCCGCCGCGGGGCGAAGAACATCGGGCGGTTCATCCGGCCGACCGGCACTTCTACCAGCGCCGGGCGATCCTTGTCGATGGCCTCGCGCACGAGGCGTCCGACCTCGGTCGGGTCCTTGGCGCGCATGCCGAGGACGCCGTAGGCGTCGGCCAGCTTCATGAAGTCCGGGTTCTTCAGCTCCGCGCCGTACTGGCCGCCCCAGGACTCGTCGAGATCGCGCGCCACGTTGCCGTACGAGCTGTCGTTGAAGACCACCGCCACCACGTTGATGCCGTAGCGGGCGGCGGTGGACAGCTCCTGCGCGTTGAAGAGGAAGCCGCCGTCGCCCGAGACCGAGACCACCGGACGGTCCGGGCGGGCGACCTTGGCCCCGAGGGCCACCGGATAGGCGTAGCCGAGGTTGCCGGAGTACGACGAGGAGAGATACGTCCGCGGCTCGTAGACCGGCCAGAACGGTCGCGAGTAGTAGCCGATCTGGGTCATGCCCGCCACCAGGATGGCGTTCTCGGGGGTCGCGGCCCGGAGGGTCTTGATGATCGACGCGTTGGGCTCCATCGTGTTGTCGGCCGCGATCCTCGCGCGGAGCGCCTCGTGCTCCGCCTTGCGCGAGGCCCGGGGCGGGGACGCCGCGCGCAGCCGCTCGAGCAGGGCCTCGAGGGTGGCCCGCGCGTCGCCGACCAGGCCGAGCGTGTCCTTGTGGTTGCGCCCGATCTCCCGCTCGTCCGCGTCGATCTGGACGATGCGCGTGCCCGGCTTGAAGGTCACCAGGGCCAGGCGCGTGCCCACCGCCAGCACCACGTCGGCGTCCTGCACGTGATTGCGCAGCGGCGAGTCGCGCCAGTAGGCGGCGCCGAGCGACAGCGTGTTGTGGTCGCTCACCGCGCCCTTGCCCTCGGCGGACTGGGCCACGCCGGCCTGCAGGTGCTCGGCCACCGCCGCGAGCGCGTCGTGCGCGCCGGAGAGATGGACGCCGCCGCCCGCGTAGATCAGCGGCGCGCGCGCGCCGAGCAGCAGCTCGGCCGCGCGGTCCACGTCGCGCGCAGCCGCGGCGGGCCGGGGCACCTCGGTCGGCGGCAGCAGCTCGGCGAGGCCCTCGTCCTCCATCGTCTCGGGCGGCATCTCGAGCTCGACCGGGCGCGGCCGGCCCGACCGGAGCTGGATGACCGCCTCGCGCACCGCGGCGGGAATGTCGGCGACCTGCAGCACGCGCTTGCGCCACTTGGTGACCGGCGTGATGCAGTCGAGCTGGTCGTTCACCTCGTGGAGCAGCCCGATGTCCTTCCCGATGCTATCGCGCGGGATCTGGCCGGAGAGGATCAGCACCGGCGAGGAGGCCGAGTAGGCGGTGGAGAGTCCGGACATCGCGTTGAGCAGGCCCGGGCCCGGCACCACGAGGGCGGTGCCGAAGCTCCCGCCCGCGCGCGCGTAGCCGTCGGCCATGAAGCTCGTGGCCTGCTCGTGGCGCGTGGTGATGAAGCGGATGCGTGGCTCGTCGCGCAGCGCCGCCATCACGCCGTAGAGCTGCACGCCGGGCAGCCCGAAGATCACGCGGACGCCTTCGGTGTAGAGGGAGCGTACCAGCGCTTCGCCGCCCGTCATCGGTGTCGCCGCCATGTCTCGTCTCTCCTGTGGCCCCGCCTCAGGGCGCCTGTACGGCGCCGGCCTGGGCGAGATCGTCGATCTCACGTTCCTTGTAACCAAGCAGCTCGGTCAACACGGAGCGGGTATGCTCGCCGACCCGGTACGGCGCCGGTCCCGCCGGCGTGACCGGTTGGCCATCGAGCTGGAACGGCGCGGCGGTGACGCGGACCTCGCCGCGGGCCGGATGCGGCACGGTGGGGAATGCGCCGCGCGCCTGCAGGTGCGGGTGCGCGACGACCTCCTCGGGCATCAGCACCGCGGCGGCGGGGATGCGGGCGCCGCGGAGCGCCTCCAGCGCGGCGTCCACGGTGGCGAAGCGCGCGAGCCAGAGGCCGATGATGTCGCGGAGCGCGGGCCAGTTGCGCCGCCGCTGGTCCGGCGTCTCGAAGCGCGGATCGGCGGCCAGGTCGGGCCGGCCGAGCAGCGCCTGCAGCCGCGGCCACAGCGCGGCGGCGCCGCCGGTCTGGAGCGCCAGATGCCGGCCGCCCACCGCGAAGACGCCCATGGCCGGGCGAGGGGAGCCCTGCGCCTCGCCGCCGTTGAGCACCGCCGCGTAGGACACGTCGTCGGCCGCGATCAGGGCCTCCAGCATCGAGACGTCGAGGTAGGCGCCCTGCCCGGTGCGATCGCGCCGGCGCAGCGCGGCCAGGATCGCGCCGAAGGCGTGGGTGCCGGCCAGCACGTCGGCGGCCTGGAGATTCGACGCGCGGGGCGACGGCTGATCGCCCTGGTCGAGGTGCATCATGCCGGAGGCCGCGTTGATGATGTGGGCGAAGGCCTGCCGCTCGCGCCACGGGCCGGTCTGGCCGAAGCCCGAGATCGAGCAGTAGACGAGATCGCGCTTGATGGCGGCCATCGCGGCATGGCCCAGGCCGAGCTTCTCGACCACGCCGGGGGCGAAGTTCTCGACGAAGACGTCGGCGACCCGGCAGAGATCGGCCACCACGCCGCGGCCCTGCGGGTGGCTCAGGTCCACCGCGACGCTCTCCTTGCCCACGTTGATGCGGATGAAGTAGGTGGACTGGTCGGCGCGGCCGGGCTCGATCTGGAGGTGGTTCTTCCGCATGTCGTCGCCCTCGCCCGGCCGCTCGATCTTGACCACGCGCGCGCCCAGGTCGGCGAGCAGGCGCGTGCAGTAGGGGCCGGCGAGCACGCGGGTGAGATCGAGGACGACCAGATCGGAGAGCGGGCCGGGGGCGCGCACCGGGGGAGTATAGCGCGGCGATTGACGGGGCGCACCTGCCCCCCTAGACTCGGCGCATGCGACCCAATCGACTCCGGGAGCTGCTGCGGGCGGGACGGCCCACGCTGGGCACGCACATCCATTCGGCGTGGCCGGCGGTGGTGGAGCTGGCGGGTCACGCGGGGGTCTTCGACTACGTGGAGTTCGCGGGCGAGTACGCGCCCTATGATCTCTTCGCGCTCGAGAACCTGGGGCGGGCGGTGAACACCTTCGACCACATGTCGGCCATGTTCAAGGTCGAGCAGCAGCCGCGCACCTACCTCGCGGTGCGGGCCATCGGCTCGGGCATCCAGAACGTGCTCTTCGCCGATCCGCGCACGCCCGAGGACGTGCGCGAGTGCGTGCGGAGCGTGCGCGCCGAGACGCCCGAGGCGGGCGGCATCCACGGCGTGGGGATGCGCCGCGACGTGGGCTACGTGATGGACGTGGGCTCGCCCGCGTTCGTCCAGGCGCTCGAGGACGCGGTGGTGGCGGTGATGATCGAGAAGGCCTCCGCGGTGGAGAACCTGGAGGCGATGCTGTCGGTGAAGGGGGTGGACATGGTCCAGTTCGGCCCCGCCGACTACTCGATGAGCATCGGCCTGCCGGGGCAGTGGAACCATCCGCGCGTGATCGAGGCGGAGCGGCACGTGATCAAGACCGCGCTCCGGCTCGGCATCGCTCCGCGCGCCGAGATCTCGCATCCGAGCGAGGCGAAGGCCTATCTCGACCAGGGCGTCCGGCACTTCTGCATGGGCTGGGACGTGAGCGTGCTGTTCGACTACTTCAAGACCGAGGGCGGCGCCCTGCGCGACATGCTGGGCGCGGGCTAGCCCGCGGGGCCGCCGCCCATGGCGCCCTGTCCGGCGCGCGCCGCGGCCGCCGGCCTCCTCGTCTCATTGCTCCTCGCCCTCGTGCTGGGCGGGTGCCGGGAGCGTCCTGTCGCGGGCGCGCCGATCACGCTGGTCTTCAAGCACGCCAAGATCCTGGGGCCCGCCGACCCGGTGCCCGGCTTGCTGCGGCGCTTCGAGGCCGAGCACCCCGGCGTGCGCGTGCAGAGCGAGGCGCTCACCTGGAGCTCGGACGAGCAGCATCAGTTCTACGTGATCAACCTCGAAGGCGGCGGCCCGCCCTTCGACGTGATGATGCTCGACGTGATCTGGGTGCCCGAGTTCGCGCGCGCGGGCTGGATCCTGGATCTCACCGCGTCGGTGACCCCGGCCGAGCGCGACGCGCACTTCCCGACCGCGATCGAGCCCGCGCGGCAGGACGGGCGGCTCTGGGCGCTGCCCTGGTTCATGAACGTGGGTCTGCTCTACTACCGCGCCGACCTGCTGACCAAGTACGGCTTCCGCCCGCCCGAGACCTACGACGAGCTGACCGGGCAGGTGCGGCGGATCCAGGCGGGGGAGCGCGATCCGAAGCTCGACGGCTATCTCTGGCAGGGCAAGCAGTACGAGGGCGGCATGGTCAACGTGCTGGAGGCGCTCTGGGCCAACGGGGCGCGGCTCCTCGACGAGGCGGGGCGGCCGTTCCCCGAACCCGAGCGGGCGCGCGAATCGCTCGCCTTCCTGCGCGACCTCATCGAGAGCGGCGTGAGCCCGGCCTGGGTCACCGCGGCGGACGAGGAGCTGACGCGCCGGCCCTTCGGCGACGGCCGCGCCATCTTCCTGCGGGGCTGGCCCTACGCGCTCGATCTCTTCGAGCTGCCGGGCTCGCGCGTGCGCGGCAAGGTGGGCGTGGCGCCGATCCCGCGCCTGCGCCACGGCCCGGTCGGCGCCGCCTCCACCGGCGGCGCGCACCTGGCGGTGAGCGCGCGCACGCGGCACCGGGACCTGGCGGTGGCGCTCGTGCGCTTTCTCACCAGCGAGGCCGCCCAGCGCGCGATGACCGAGGGCGCCGCGCTCCGCCCCTCGCGCCCCGCGCTCTATCGCGACGCCGCGCTGGTCGCGCGCGATCCGAGCCTGCCCGCGCTCCACGGACTGATGCTCCGCGGCCACCCGCGCCCGATCACGCCCTACTACCTGATGCTCTCCACCACGCTCCAGCCCGAGTTCTCCGCGGTCCTGGTCGGCCGCAAGTCCCCCGACCGCGCGATGCGCGACGCCACCGCCCAGATCCAGCACCTCCTGCGCTCCGTGGCGCCGTGAGCGACCGCGGCCTGGCCTGGCTTCTCCTGTCACCGGCCCTGCTCGTCCTCGGCACGCTCACCGTGTACCCCGCGCTCTGGGTGCTGTGGCTCGCGCTCCAGTACCGCATCCCGGTGTTCGGCATCGCGCGCTGGGCCGGGCTCGAGCACTTCGCGTTTCTCGCGGTGGACACGCGCTTCTGGAACGCGGCGTGGGTGACCGGCGTGTTCACGGTGGCCTCCGTCGCGCTGGAGGGCGCGCTGGGCCTGGCCATCGCGGTGGCGCTCCGCGGGCAGCGTGACGGGCGTCGCACCGCGCTGGCGCTGCTGCTCCTGGCCTGGGCGCTGCCGTCGGTGGTGACGGCCAAGATGTTCGAGTGGCTCTACCATCCCGCGGGCGGGCTCGTGAACTTCCTGCTGGGCGGCCGCGCGATCAACTGGCTCGGCGATCCGGACCTGGCCCTGCCGTCGCTGATCCTGGCCGACGTGTGGCGCGCGACGCCGTTCGTGGCGCTGCTCTGCTACGCGCGGCTCCTGACGATTCCGCCCGAGCTCTACGAGGCCGCCGAGGTGGACGGCGCCGCGGGGCTCCAGGCCTTCGCCCGCATCACCTGGCCCCTCGTGCGGCCGATCCTCCTCGTGACCCTGCTCTTCCGCACGCTCGACGCGATCCGCGCCTTCGACATCATGTTCGTGCTGACCGGCGGGGGGCCGGCGGGCAGCACCGAGTCGCTGACGGTCTACGCCTATCGCGCCCTGTTCCAGACGCTCCAGATCGGCTTCGGCTCCGCCATCGGCGTCGTGGTCTTCGCGCTCGTGATGGTCGTCGCGGCCCTCTACCTGCGCCTGATCGGCCGGCAGGAGCGGACCGCGTGAGGGCGGGCCGGCTGCGCGACGGCCTGGTGCTGCTCGCCCTGGCGTGCTACGCGTCGCCCTTCTTCTGGCAGGCGCTGACCTCGGTGCGGCCCGACGCCGAGCTGCTGCCCTTGACGCGGCTCCTGCCGAGCCATCTCACGTGGGCGCACTACGACGTGGTGTTCCGCCAGAGCCTGATGCCGCGCGCCCTCGTCAACAGCCTGGGCATCGCGCTCCTCAGCACGCTGCTCGCGGTGGGGCTCGGGGCGCTGGCCGCCTACGCGCTCGCGCGGCTGCCGGTGCGGGGCCGCGGCGTGATCCTGCTCGCGATGATCGCGGCCACCGCGTTTCCGCAGATCGCCACCGTGAGCCCGCTGTATCTCCTGATGCGCGCGCTGGGCCTGCGTGACACGTGGCTGGCCCTCATCCTGGCGAATGGCTCGTTCGCCCTGCCGCTGGTGATCTGGCTGCTCACCGGTTTCATCCGCGAGATCCCCCGGGCACTCGAGGAGGCGGCGGCGACGGATGGCGCCGACCGCCTGGCGATTCTCAGATGGGTTGTTCTACCGCTGGTGGCGCCGGGCATGGCGTCCGCCGCGCTGCTCGCGTTCCTGTTCTCGTGGAACGAGTTCCTGTTCGCCTACAGCTTCACGGCCACCGAGGCCAGCCGCACGGTGCCGGTCGCGCTGGCGCTCTTTCCCGGCGTGTTCGAGGTGCCCTGGGGCGACATCGCGGCCGCCTCGCTGCTGGCGAGCCTGCCGCCCATCCTGATCGTGGTGGGCTTTCAGCGCTACCTGGTCCGCGGCCTCCTGGCCGGCGCCCTGCGCGAATAGCGCCCTCTCCCCTCTGGGGAGAGGGCAGGGTGAGGGTCGGGCTCTACGGCTCCGTCACCAGCCCCGGCGTGACCGTCGCGCCGGGCAGCACGCGGAACACCTCCGGCGAGATCTTCACCTTCAGCGAGCGGCTCCCGCCGCCCAGGATGATCCAGGGCAGGGGCATCAGCCCTTCGTCCACGTAGATCGGCAGATCGGCGGGCAGCGCGAACACGGTGACGCCGCCCAGCATCATGCCGGTGAGCGCGCGGGTCTCCTCCGGATCCGCGAAGGAGAGCCGGGAGACGCCGAGCAGCTTGCGCACCGTGTGATTGACGTCCACCCGCCGGGTGGCGCGGACCACGCAGGCGCAGTACTGCTTCGGCTCCTTCTTGGAGCCGACGATGATAGTGTTGGCCGATTGCTCCGGCGGGTAGCCGTACTGCGCGCAGAACGCGGCGGTGTCGGCGTACTGCGGATCGATCTCGACCATCTCGTGGGGCAGGCCGAGGCCGTCGAGGACCTGCCGTACCCGCTGCTCGATCTCATCCGGGGCGATCACTGGTCGCGCGGCCTCCGTGGGTGGATTCGCGCGAGCATACCGTGCTACGGCTTCGGATGGGTGCGGAAGAACTCCCAGATGACCGTGGTGGCGCTGAAATCGCGGCACACGCGGCCGATGAGCCCCTCCGGGAGATACTGGCCGCCGCCGGGCCACGTGTGGCCGCCGCCGTCGAGCCGCACCAGCACCACCTCGCTGCCGTCGCGCCCGCCCGAGTACGTGAGCCGGAGGCCCCCGCAGTGATCCTTTCCGGGCGCTGGTCCGGGCGCGGGCAGCACCGTCGGCCGGGGCTCGGTCGCGGTCCCGTTGAGCCGGGCCCAGCGGCGCGTCGCGTCCTCCGTGTCGATGATCCGGCCGCGTCCGAAGGCGATGGCGCCGCCCCGGTACGGCACCAGCGGATCCGCCGTGCCCTGCAGGATCAGCACCGAGACCGGCCGCTCGGGCCGCAGCCAGGCGTCGGGCGGATCGGCGATCCCGCCGACCACCGGCGCGATGGCCGCGATGCGCGCGGAGAGGTGCGCGGCGAGATAGTGGGAGAAGACCGCGCCGTTGGAGATGCCGGTGGCGTAGATCCGCCGCGGGTCCACCGCGTGCGCGCGCGCGATGGCGTCCAGCAGCGCGGCCACGAACCCCACGTCGTCGATCCGCTCGCGGTGGGCGCGCGAGCCGCTGGCGAACTCGCGCCCGTCGTACCAGTTCCGGCCGACGCCTTCCGGATACGCGACGAGGACGCCCTCGCGATCGGCCAGCTCGCTGAAGCGGGTGAGGCGCTCGGTGCCGGGGCCGTTGCCGCCCCCGCCGTGAAAGACGAGCACGAGCGGCGCGGGGCCCGCGGGCAGGGTCGGCGGCACGTGCAGCAGGTAGGTGCGGGTGAGGCCGTCGACCTCGAGCGTGTGCGACTGGGTCGCGCGGTCCGCCGCCGTGGACGGCACCGCGGCCGCGCTGCACGCCACCGCGATCAGCCACACCATCGCGTGCTTCATGGTCGGGCCTTCATTGTACAATCACCCGTCCACGCTATCCGATTTCTCACGACGATCCGGCGGCGCCGCCGGAGGAGACCCACGATGAGCACCGATCTGATCGAGCAGGTGAAGGACGGAGTGGCCGTGCTGACCCTCAACCGCCCCGATCGGTTGAACGCGATGTCGCGGCCGATGCTGGACGCGCTGCTGGAAGCCCTCCCGCGGCTGGCCGAGGATCCGGCGGTCGGCGTGGTCGTGCTCACCGGGGCCGGCCGCGGCTTCTGCGCGGGCGGCGACGTCAAGGCCATGGCGGAGGGCAACGAGCTGGGCGGCCAGACCATGGAGGATCGGGCGCAGGCGCTGCGCTCGCGGATGGAGACCTCGCGGTGGCTCCACGAGATGCCCAAGCCCACCATCGCGATGATGCGGGGGCCGGCCGCGGGCGCCGGGCTCTCGCTGGCGATGGCCTGCGACATGCGCATCGCGAGCGACACCGTGAAGCTCGGCACCGCCTTCGCGCGCGTCGGCTACTCCGGCGACTTCGGCGGCAGCTACTACCTGACCCAGCTCGTGGGCACCGCCAAGGCGCGCGAGCTCTACTTCACCGCGGACCTGCTCGACGCGCAGCAGGCGCTCGGCCTGGGCCTGGTGAACCGGGTGGTGGCCGACGCGCGCCTCGAGGAGGAGACGATGGCGCTCGCCTCACGCCTGGCCCGCGGGCCGCGCGTGGCCTATCGCTACATGAAGCGGAACATGAACGCCGCGGAAACCGCGTCCCTGAAAGACATGCTCGACCTCGAGGCGTGGAACCACACGCGCACCGGCATGACCGAGGATCACCGCGAGGCCGCGCGCGCCTTCGTCGAGAAGCGCGAGCCCCAGTTCAAGGGCCGCTAGAATCGGGCCCCTCACCCCGACCCTCTCCCCAGAGGGGAGAGGGAGGCTGAACCCTCGCCCCCGGAGGGGGAGAGGGCAGGGTGAGGGGGCGCGGCGCCCACGCGCCACGCGAGGTAAATCACCCCGGCCGTGAGTCCCCCGATCACCGCGAGCGTCGCGTAGGTCGAGACCTGGGCGAACAGGGTGAGCGTGGTGCTCGAGAGCCCGACGAAGGCCAGGCCCACGACCGGGATCACCGGCGCGCCGCAGCCCATGACGGTGCAGCCGCCGGTGGCCAGCCCGCACACGCTGCCCGCCGCGCCGAGCATCCCGCCCTGCCTACCCGCGCGCATCCGCCAGCCCGCCGCCCCGCCGGCCCCGGCGCGCCGGTGCGCCCAGAGCGCGAAGTAGGCGCCGACCAGCGCGCCCATCAGGAGGAAGCGGGCGAGATCGGCGGTGGTCACCGCGAAGCCCCAGTCGATGCCGAAGACGCCGTCGGCCGAGAACCAGAAGAGCGCCAGCTCCCAGGCCCGTCCCAGCCGCTCCCCGAGCGTGCCCTTGCCGGAGGCCAGGTAGCCCGGCAGGTTCCCGAGCCAGGGATTGAAGGTGAAGTAGTCCACCCGGACGCGAGCGATCGAGAGGACCGCGACCGGCACCAGGACGTCCAGGACCAGGACCGCGGCGGCCACGCCGACGAAGAGCCGTGGCCGCGCGCGCAGCGCCCGGCCGATTCCCGTCAGAACTCGTCTCACCACGCCCATGGCCCGGACCCCGGGCCCGATTATAGCCGGTGCGCGAGATCCTTGCGGTTGCCTCGGTGGCTGGGGCAGTATGGCGACGGATGATCCGCCCGGTACCTGCCCGACTGTCCTTAACCGGCCTCTCCATGAGGAGGGAGCACACATGACCCAAGAAGTGAGCCGTCGAGATTTCCTGGCCCGTCTGGGCGTGACCGTCGGCACCGCCGCCGCCGGCGCCGCCACCGCCGCCGGCGTACCCCTCGCCGCCGTGCCGCTGATCTCGCAAGCGCACGCGCAGCCCAAGGGCACGATCCCGGACACGCCGTACAAGATCGCCCACATGACCTTCTTCACCGGCGCCGCCGCGGTGCTGGGCGAGCCCTCCTTCAAGGGGCACACGCTCGCCGCGGAGGAGATCAATGCGCAGGGCGGCCTGCTCGGCAAGCGCAAGATCGAGACGTTCAAGGCCGACGAGAACGCGGGCACCGACGCCAACGTGAAGGAGATGCGGCGGCTCAAGCTGTCGGAGAAGGTCGACCTCTTCACCGGGGTCATCTCGAGCGGCAACACGCCCGCGCTCGGGCCGGTGGCCGAGGAGCTGAAGCTGCTCACCATCTTCGTGGACGGCTGCACCGACTTTCTCTTCGACAAGGCGGTGCCGAACCCGCACTACATCTTCCGCATCACCAATATCCAGTCGGCCGACGGCGTCACCTGCGCGGTCGCCGCGGCCATGACGTGGGGCAAACAGATCAAGCGGGTCGCCCACATCCATCCCGATTACTCCTACGGGCGGAACGCCTTCGACCACTTCAACATCGTGATGAAGAAGATGGTGCCGGGGGCCCAGGTGGTGTCGGAGGGCTGGCCCAAGCTCGGGACCACCGACTTCACCTCCCACATCACCAAGGCCATCTCGTCGAAGCCGGACCTCCTGGTGTCCTCGGTGTGGGGCGGCGACTACGTGGCCATGTACAAGCAGGCGCTCCGCTACGACATGTTCAAGAAGATGAAGTTCGCCTCCACCATCGCCTTCGGAGTGGCCCCGCACGCGATCGGCAAGGATCATCCCGAGGGCGCGATCGCGGGCGTGCACTCCAACTACTACTTCAACTACCCGCCGAACAATCGCTGGCCGCTCAACACCGAGTTCGTGAAGAAGTACTTCGACCGGTGGAAGGAGTATCCGAACTTCCAGTCGGAGGGCGCGTACTCGACGCTGTACATGCTGAAGACCGCGGTCGAGAAGGCCAACAAGCTGATGGGCGGCTGGCCGGACGACGACGCGATCATCAGCCAGCTCGAGGGCGCGATGCACGCCGGGCCCGCCGGCTACGTGTACATCCGGCCCGATACGCACCAGGGCTACAAGGACGCGATGACGGGCTTCAGCATGAACTCGCCCGACTATCCGTTCCAGATCCTGGATCCGACCCGCATCATCACGATCCCGATCCGCAACATCACGGCGCCTCCCGGCTGGCCGAAGGGGGAGCCGACCTCCACGTATACCTGGATCGACAAGACCTGGCCGCAGATGAAGGCCTAGGTCACACGGACACGCCCCCTCACCCTGCCCTCTCCCCCTCGCGGGGGAGAGGGAGTCTCGCTGCCCCCTCTCCCCGTCGGGGAGAGGGCCGGGGTGAGGGGGCTCCTGTGTTCACCCGCGGTCTCGCCGTTGCGTTGATGCTCGTGTTCGCCGGCGGCGCGCCTCCCGCGCGCGCCGGGCACGAGCTGCCGTTCTATCCCGGCTACTACCCGCAGGAGATCCGCATCGAGGCGCTCTCCCCGGCCGCCGCGGTGCCGCTCCTGCGCAACGGCACGCTGCACGCCTATGTCGGCGGCGATCCCTTCGCGGGCGGCCGGCTCCCGGCCCACGTCACCTCCGTGGACTCGCTCGGGGGCTACCTGGTCGCGCGGTTCAACCCGGCGCCGGCCGACGCCCCGGCCCGCTGCGCCGCCGCCTCGCGTGCCGGCAAGAGCCTGGGCGGTCCGCGCGCCGGTCACGTCGCGCATCCGTACGCGATCACGCCCTATCACGCGGACTATCTCCAGCACTGGGATCTCGCCCAGGCCGCGCGCAAGGCCGTCGAGACGGCACCCGCGGGCCCGCCGTCCCGGCCGGTGACCGTCGAGGAGGTGGACCTCCAGGGCCTGCTGGCCGCGCACGCGATCGGCGCGGGCGGCACCTTCGCGCCGCCCTGGCTCAAGGAGGGATGGTTTCACGCCTACCTGCTCCAGGCGCCCGCCATCACGGACCCGGCCGCCCGCCAGGCCGTCGAGGGCCTCTACCGGCGCCTCACCACGTTCGCCTACGACGGCGCGGCGGAGCGCGCGGAGCTCGAGCGCCGGCTCGTCCAGCGGCTCGCGGCCGGGTGCGAGCGGCCCGTGCTGGGCTACACGGTGCGGCGCGAGCCCTTCAACTCGGAGTTCTCGCAGGGCATCGAGAACATCGGCTGGGATTCCCAGCGGGGCTTCAACTCCGAGATCTTCGTGCGCACCGCCAAGCTCAAGGATTTTCCGTGGAACGGGTGGCTCAAGGTCGGCGTGGCCGGGCGCGCCACCGCGGCCTGGAATCCGGTCGCGGGCTTCACCGACGCGCCCGGGCGGCTGCTCTGGGCCGCGGTCGGCGATCCCGGCCTGATCCCGGCCCCCTACGCGGCCGGGTTCATTCCCCATCGCGCGGTGCCCGCCCAGGTCGCGGTGGCGGGCCCGTCGGGCTTCGAGATCCCCGAGGACGCGCTGCTGCCGGAGGCCGGGACCGGCGCGCTGCTGCCGGTGGGGAAGGGGAAGACCGCGAAGGCCCGCGTGACCTATCGCCTCTGGGGCTCGGCGGCCCACGACAACACGCGCGTCTCGGCCGCCGACGCGCTCTATCCGTACATCTTCGCCGCGCGCTGGAGCGCCCGGCGCGCGCCCGGCCACGTCGAGCACGATCCCGCGGTCGAGGCGGCCACCGAGACCGCGCGCCAGGCCCTCGTCGGCGTGCGGCTGGTGAAGGTGGACAGCGAGGTGCGGCGCTACAGCGACATCACGTTCACCTACGTGGTGCCGGTGGTGGAGGTCTACCTCAACGCGGCCACCGCGGACACCGCGGAGCTGGCCGCGCTGGCGCCGCCCTGGAGCGCCACGCCCTGGCACGTGATGGTGCTGATGGAGGAAGCGGTCAAGCGGGGCGTCGGCGCGTTCTCGGCGGCCGAGGCGCGCCGGCGCGGGGTGCGCTGGCTCGATCTCGCGCGCGACCCGAAGACGCGCGAGGAGCTCGGCGCGATCCTGGACGGCCTCGCGCGCCAGAACTACGTCCCGGAGGCGCTCAAGCGGCTGGTGGCGGCCGACGAGGCGCAGGCCCGCTGGGCCGCGCTCCGCCAGTTCGCCCAGCGCCGGGGGCACTACCTGGTCACGAACGGGCCCTACCAGCTCGAGAAGTGGACCGACGGGGCGGTCGTGCTCGGCGTCTTCCGGGACATGAACAACCCGCTCGGCGTCGGCAGCTACGATCGCTTCGCGATCCCGCGGCGTGCCTACGTTACGCGCATCACCGCGCGGGGCGACCGCCTCGAGATCGTGCCGGAGATCGAGCGGCTGGAGAAGTTCCTCCGGGAGTACCGCCTCGTCCGCGAGCCGCTGGGCTCCCGCGGCGAGGAGGAGCGCCCCGATCTGCCCGCCTGCCGCTACGTGATCCTGGGCGCCGACGGCACGGTGGCCGCCGCCGGGGTGTCCCGCGACGTGCAGGCCCATCGCCTGATCGTGGATCTCAAGGGCCGGCTCAGGCCGGGCGCCTACACGGCCCTGGTGGCGCTGGCCCTGGGCGACAACCTCGTCGGCCCGGAAGTGGCGACCGCGCAGTTCCGGGTTGATGCCGCCCCATGAACTAGGGCATCTTATCGGGGCCCATGGACACCCTGGTCGTCCACGTCCTCAACGCGCTCCTCTACGCGTCGGTGATGTTCCTGATCGCGGGCGGGTTGAGCCTGATCTACGGGGTCATGCGCATCGTCAATCTCGCGCACGGCAACCTCTACGCCTTCGGCGCCTACGTGACCGCGTGGGCGGTGGGCACGCGCGCTCGGCGGCGCCACCGAGGCCAGCATCTGGATGTACGCGCTCCTGCCGGTCGGCGCGATCGCCGCCGCCGCGCTGGGCGCGGTGCTCGAGCCCACGCTGCTGCGGCCGCTCTATCGCCGCGCGGAGGAGTATCAGCTCCTCATCACCTTCGGCCTGCTCCTGATCCTGGAAGACCTCATGCGGCTCATCTGGGGCCCCTATCCGCTGCAGGCGAGCGCGCTCTACGAGGGCCTCGGCAGCCTCACCTTCGGCGAGTCCATCTACCCGACCTACAACCTGGTGGTGATCGTCATCGGCGGGGTCGCGGCCGCCGGGCTCTGGGCCTTCGTCTATCGCACCCAGTTCGGCGTCGTGCTGCGCGCCACGTCCCAGAACATGCGCATGGCCTCCGCCCTCGGCGTCAACGTCAACCGCGTCTACGTGCAGGCCTTCACGCTCGGCTGCTTCATGGCGGGCCTCGGCGGGTCGGTGATCGTGCCCCAGCAGGGCGCGGTGCTCGGCATGGGGGTGGACGCGCTGATCCTCGCGTTCGTGGTGGTGGTCATCGGCGGGCTCGGCAGCCTCGAGGGCGCGCTGATCGGCGCGCTCATGGTGGGCTTCGTGCGCGAGGCCGGCATCACGTTCTTCCCGGAGGTCGAGCTGGCCGTGCTCTACCTGATGGCGGCGGCCGTGCTCATGATCCGTCCCGCGGGGATCCTGGGCCGCGCATGAAGGCCCAGGCATGAGCCAGGCCCATGACGGGGCCGCCGCGCCGCGTGCTCACCTGGTCGGCGCCGGTGCTGCTCGCGCTGATCGTCCTGCCGTACGTGGTGCCCCCGTACCAGACCGTGCTGCTCACCTACGGCCTGGTCTTCGCGATCGCCGCGCTCGGCTTCAACCTGCTGCTGGGCTACACCGGCCTGCTGTCCTTCGGCCACTCCGCCTACTTCGGCATGGGCGCCTACGCGGTGGCCTTCACCGTCAAGTACCTCAAGCTCGAGTCCATGGAGGCCTTCCTCCTGGCCGGCATCCTCGCCTCGGGAGCGGTGGCCGCGCTCTTCGGGCTGCTCTGCGTGCGCTACACCAAGATCTTCTTCGGCATTCTCACGATGGCGCTGTCGCAGGTGCTGTGGAGCCTCGCGTTCAAGTTCTTCTGGGTGACCGGCGGCAGCGACGGCCTCCGCGTGCCGACGCCCACCCTGCTCGGCGGATTCGTGCGGGCGGGCGGCGACAAGTTCGAGTTCCTCTCCCACCGGTACTACTTCTACGTCCTCGCGGTCTTCGTGGTCTGCGTGGCCGTGATGTGGGTCATCGTGCACTCCCCCTTCGGCAAGGCGCTCCAGGCGATCCGCGACAACGAGACGCGCGCCGAGTTCGTGGGCGTGCAGGTCTGGCACTACCGCTGGGTGGCCTTCCTGATCTCCGGGATCTTCACCGGGCTGGCCGGCGCGCTGTGGGTGCCGCTCAACGGGCTCACCACCCCCGACATCCTGCACTGGACCTTCTCGGGCAAGATGGTCTTCTTCACGGTGCTGGGCGGTTTCCAGACCTTCTTCGGCCCGATCATCGGCGCGATCATCTTCAACTACCTCGAGACCTACGCGGTGGGCCACACCGTGTACTGGCAGATGGTGCTGGGCATCGTGCTGGTGGTGCTGGTGCTGGCACTGCCCGCGGGGATCGTGGGGACCGTGCGGCGCTTCGCGGTGCGCCCGGCCAAGGCGGCCTGAGCGTGGACATCCTCAAGACCACCCAGCTCAGCAAGTCCTTCGGGGAGACCCACGCGGTGGACCACGTGGACTTCACGGTGACCGCGGGCGAGGTGCTGGCCCTCATCGGCTCCAACGGCGCGGGGAAGACGACCCTGATCAACCTGATCAGCGGGCTCATCCCGCCCGACTCCGGCCGCATCGAGTTCCAGGGGGCCGACATCACGCGGGCCTC
This sequence comes from uncultured Candidatus Rokubacteria bacterium, assembly GCA_963747235.1. Taxonomy (GTDB): domain Bacteria; phylum Methylomirabilota; class Methylomirabilia; order Rokubacteriales; family CSP1-6; genus CAMLFJ01. The sequence goes on along the minus strand of CAVVEU010000040.1, from coordinate 444,408 downwards.
CATCCACCACAAGATCGAGCTCGGGATCGCGCGCAGCTTCCAGCTCGTCAACCTGTTCGACCAGCTGAGCGTGCACGACAACGTGACGCTGGCCATCTTCTCCCGCGAAGGGCGCACGCGGCGGTTGTTCAGGCTGGCCGCCGCCGACACCGCGGTGCGGGACGAGGCGGTGGCGGTGCTCAAGCAGTTCGGGCTCGACGCCCGCACCGGGTCGCCCGCGGGCGGCCTGTCCCAGGGCGAGCGCAAGCTGCTCGACGTGGCGGTGGCCTACGCGCTCCGGCCCAAGCTCCTCTTCCTGGACGAGCCGACCAGCGGGGTCAGCACGCGCGAGAAGGCGCCGATCATGGACATCATCACCGCGGTGGTCCGCTCGGGCGGCATCACCGCGGTCATCGTCGAGCACGACATGGACGTGGTCTTCACCTATTGCCCCCGGATCGTGGCCATGCACCAGGGCGCCATCCTGGCCGACGGCACGCCGGACCAGATCCGGAACCACCCCCAGGTGACCGCCAACCTGCTCGGCGCCCCGACCGCCTGACCGAATGCTCGAGCTCGAGGGGCTGAACGTCTTCCGCGGGCCCGCCCAGGTGCTGCGGAACCTCTCGCTGACCGTCGGGGACCGCGAATCGGTCTGCCTGGTCGGGCGCAACGGCGCGGGCAAGACGACCACCATCGACGGCATCATGGGCCTGCTGCCCGTGCGCAGCGGCCGGGTCGCCCTCGGGGGCCGCGACATCACGAAGCTGCCCACGCATCGGCGGGCGCTCGCGGGCATCGGCTACTCGCCGGAGGACGCGGGGATCTTCCCCGATCTGACCGTCGCGGAGAATTTCCGCATCAGCCAGTCGCTCGCCCGGTCCGCCGGGAAGGGGGGCGCGGTGCTGGCGGGCAACGGCATCGACGAGCGCGTGCTGAGGCTCTTCCCCGAGATCGGCGATTTCACGGGCCGGCGGGGGCTCTTCCTGTCGGGTGGCCAGAAGAAGATGGTGGCGATCGGCCGGGCCATGACGCTCTCGCCGTCCATCCTGCTGCTGGACGAGCCGTTCGAGGGGCTGGCCCCGGTGGTGGTGAGCCGGTTCATCGACGCGGTCAAGCAAATCAAGGCCATGGGCATCTCCCTCCTGATCGCCGAGTCCAATTTGATGACCGCCTCCCGGGTGGCCGATCGGTTGTATGCTATCGACCGCGGCGAGATCATCTTCGAAGGAGAGCCCAGGCGTGCGTTCGAGAACCCCGACGTCATGAAGACCCTCCGCGGGTGATGCTGGCCTTCCTGACCCCCACCCCGACTCCCGCCCGGGCCGCCGCGATCCTGCGACGGGTCTTCGGGAGCCTGCCCGCCGCGTTCGCCTTCCGGCTCTGGGACGGCCAGGAGGTGCGCTTCGGCTCGGACCGGCCCGAGTGCATCGCGGTCATCAAGAGCCCGGAAACGTTCCTGGCCCTGATCCGGGACCCTTCGCCGTACAATTTCGCCGAGGCCTACGTGCAGAGCCGGATCGACCTGGAAGGCGACCTGTTCCGGGCGATGGACGTGGCCAACGTGGTCGAGGACCTGAAGGTGACGCCGCTCCAGAAGTTGTCGATCTTGCTGTCGCTGTGGAGGCGGTGATGAGTTACGACGCGATCGTGGTCGGGGGCGGGCCGGGCGGGAGCACCGCGGCCTGGCGGCTGGCCCTGGCGGGCCTGCGCCCCCTCGTGCTCGACGCGGCGGTCTTCCCGCGGGTGAAGATCTGCGCGGGCTGGGTGACCCCGGAAGCGCTCGTCGACCTCGAGGTGGACCCCGACAAGTACCCGAGGACCATCCAGCCGTTCGACCAGTGCGTGCTGGAGTTCGCGGGGGCCCGGCACGAGACGGGCTGGCGCCGGCCCACCAGCTACGGCATCATCCGCCGCGAGTTCGATCACTATCTGCTCGAGCGGGCCGCGGCCGCGGGGGCGGACGTGCGCTGGGGCGTCCGGGTGACCGACGTGGCCGAGCAGGCGGACCGGGTCCGGGTCGAGACCGATCGCGGGGCCTTCGAAGCGCCGGTGGTGATCGGCGCGGGCGGCCATCGCTGCCCGGTGGCGCGCGTGCTCGGGCAGGTCTCCGGGCGCGAGGAGGTCGTGGTGGCGCAGGAGAGCGAAACGCGGCTGCCGCCCGAGTGGGTCGCGCGCCTCGAGCCGTTCCTGCACGCGCCCGAGCTCTACATCGAGCCCGACCTGCGCGGCTACGGCTGGTACTTCCCGAAGCGCGACTTCATCAATATCGGCGTCGGCTGCACCCAGGGCGGCGACGGTAGCCTGCCCCGGCGGCGCGACGCGCTGATGGCGAGCTTGCGCGCGTCGGGCCGCCTGCCGGACGGGATCCCGCTCGAGCCGTTCAAGGGGCACGCGTACGTGGTGCGGCGGCAGGCGCCCCGGCGCCTGGCTGGCCGCCGGTTCTGCCTCATCGGCGATGCGGCCGGGCTCGCCCGCGACCTGTCGGGCGAGGGGATCGGGCCCGCCATCCGGAGCGGCCGGCTGGCCGCGGCGGCCGTGACGGCGCTCATTCGCCAGGGCACGCCGCTCGACGGCTATGCGCGGGAGATCGTGGCGCGCTATGGCCCCGGTGAGGCCGGCTGGCTCCAGCGGAAGCTCTCGAATCTCCCCGACGCGCTGGCCCGGCTCGGGGTGCGGGTGGTCCTGGGCTCGGAGGCGGCGCGGCGACGGATCGTGTTCGATTCCATCTTCGGCATGCGAGAGGTGGCGCCATGACACAGGCTCGATCCAAGGATCACGACGCCCGATCGATCGCGCATCACTACGACGTCTCGAATGACTTCTACGCGCTGTTCCTGGACCCGCTGATGGTCTACACGTGCGCGTACTACCGCGACGCGGACGGCAAGCTCGAGCAGGCGCAGGAGGACAAGCTCGACCTGGTCTGCCGGAAGCTGCGACTGCAGCCGGGCGAGCGGGTGCTCGACATCGGCTGCGGCTGGGGCGGCTTCAGCATCTGGGCCGCCCAGCACTACGGCGTCCGCGCCCACGGGGTCACGCTCTCCAGGGCGCAGGCGGAGTGGGCGACCGCGCGGATCAAGCGGGAAGGGCTCGAGGACCGGTGCCTCGTCGAGTACCGCGACGTGCGGGACCTGCCCGCGGACGCGCGCTACGACAAGGTCGCGGCCATCGGGGTGATCGAGCACGTGGGCATCCCGAACTACCCGTCGTTCTTCGCGCGGGTGAAGGAGATGCTGGTGGACGGGGGCCTCTACCTCAACCACGGCATCCACCACGAGTTCCACTGGAAGCGCACCAGCCAGACCGACTTCCTCTATCGCCACGTCTTCCCCAACGGCGATCTCTCCGGCGTGACCGAGACGCTCACCGAGATGGAGCGGGCGGGCTGGGAGCTGCTCGATCTGGAGAACCTGCGGCCGCACTACGCGCGCACGTGCCGGCAGTGGGCGGAGCGTCTCAAGGCCCGCGCGGACGAGGCGCGCGCGATCGTGGGCGAGCAGGTCTACCGGACCTGGCTCCTCTACCTCACGTGCTCGTCGGCGGCCTTCGCGACCGGCTCGATCGGCCTCTACCAGATCCTGATGCAGAAGCAGTGGGACCAGACGCGCGGGACCGCGCCCACCACCCGCGAGGGGATCTACGCGGGCTGGTAAGTCGCATCAGGTCGGTCGATCGCCCGGTAGTCCGGCTGACGAGTGCGGTTACCGGCTGGTAGGCCTCGCGTCCCGGCCCGCCGCTAGCGGCGCGCCAGGATGTGCTCGATCTCGTCCAGGTGCTCGCGCCGGTGCTCGGCGCGCAGCACGCTGATCGGGCTGCCCGCGGCCGCGTTCGCCGCGAGCTGCGCCTCCGACAGGCCGGCCACGCCGCTCGTCCGCGGCGACCGCCGCCTCCACCGCCATCCGCGCGGCGACCCGCGGCGGCAGCGCCAGGCAGAGCGGCTTGCCCGCGTCGTTGATCCAGTCCACCCCCGCCTCGTCGTAGCCCGGCGGCGGAGTGCCGCGTCCTCCGTCCCAGCGCGTCGATGCAGGGTCACGATCCGCTCGTCCCAGAAGGCGAGGTGGGCCAGGACGCCGGCCACCGTCCAGCCCGCCTCCATCGGCCCGGCGAGCTGCTGGTCGCTCAGCTTGTCGATGAGGGCGCGGAGCCGCTCGAGCTGCGCCTGGTTCTCCGCCACGTACGATCGATCCGCCGCCATGGGCATCCTCCCTCGCTGTGATGGAGCCCACGCCATTGTGACACCGACCGGGGGCGCGTGTGAAGCGCCCATCGGTTGCCGCCCCCGCCCGATTCATGCTACACACGCGGAAGCGATGGACGTTCTCGCCGCGCACGCCGCCCGGCATCCCGAGAAGCCGGCTCTCCTCGAAGGCGAGCGCGCCTGGAGCTGGGCCGAGCTCGTCGCCCGGCGCAACCGGCTGGCCCACGGCCTCATCGGCCTGGGCCTGCCGCCCGGCGGCCACGTCATCGTCTACGCGGAGAACTCGCTGGAGCACTACCTGGCCGGCGTCGCCGCGCGCGCGGCGGGGTTGATCCCGGCGCCGATGAATCACCGCCTCGTGGCCGAGGAGGCGCTCTACATCCTCGAGCACTCCGACGCGGTCGCGGTGCTGGTGAGCGATCGCTTCCTGCCCGTGGTCGAGGCCATCCGCGCCCAGGCCAGGAAGGTGCGGCAGTGGATCCTGCTGGGGTCGGCGCGCCGGCCCTGGGGCGTGCACGTGGACGACCTGCTGGCCGCGGGACGGCCCGATCCGGTGGAGCCCCGGGGGGGCGAGGGCTTCGGCGCGTCCATCATCTATACCGGCGGGACCACCGGGAAGCCCAAGGGGGCCCTGCGGCGCGGGATCAATCCCCAAGACTTGATGGACACGCTGGGAGCCATGGACCTGCTCGATCCGGCCCATGTGCACCTGGTGGCCGGCCCCATGTACCACTCGGCGCCGGGCGGGTTCGCGCTCTACACGCACCTGGTCGGCGGCACCGTGGTCATCATGCCGAAGTTCGATCCGGAGCAGGCGCTGGCCGAGATCGAGCGGCACCGCTGCACGAGCACCTTCATGGCTCCGACCCTGCTCAAGCGCATCGTGGACCTGCCCGCGGCGGTGCGGGCGCGCTACGACGTGTCCTCGATGCGCGCCATCATCGTGGCGGCGGCGCCGTGCCCGATGCGCGTGAAGGAGGGCGTGGTGGCGCACTTCGGGCCCGCGCTCTACGAGTTCTACGGCTCGAGCGAGCTCGGGGTGAACACGGTGCTGCGGCCCGAGGACGTGCTGCGCAAGCCGGGCTCCTGCGGGCGCGCGGCGCCGGGCAAGGAGATCGCGCTGCTCGACGACGACGGCCGGCCGGTGCCGACCGGCGAGCCGGGCGAGCTCTACGTGCGCCGGTTCCCCGGCATCCTCGACGAGTACTACCGCGATCCCGACGCGACCGAGAAGATGCGCCGGGGCGACTGGTACACGGTGGGCGACGTGGCCTACGTGGACGCGGACGGCTTCTACTACATCTGCGACCGCAAGCGCGACATGATCATCTCGGCGGGCGTCAACATCTACCCGGCCGAGATCGAGGACGTGCTGCACCGTCACCCCAAGGTGCTCGACGCGGCCGTCTTCGGGGTGCCCGACGACGAGTGGGGCGAGCGCGTGCACGCCGCCCTCCACGTGCGCCCCGGGGAGACCCTGACCGCCGAGGCGATCAGCGCGTTCTGCCGGGAGCACATGGCCGGCTACAAGGTGCCCCGCGAGGTCTCCTTCCACGACGTCTTCCCGCGCGACGCGGCGGGCAAGCTGCTCAAGCGCCAGCTCCGCGAGCCCTACTGGGCCGGGCGCGCGTCGCGCGTCTGAGGCCCACCCGCATGCGCATCCGGCTCACCGCCAAGATCACCGTCCTGATCATCCTGGTGTTGATCGTCGGGTTCGGGATCGCGACCGTCCTGACCATCAAGCGGGAGAGCGAGCTGCTCGTCGAGCAGAACAAGATGTCGGCGCGCCAGCTCATCGGCACCCTGGTCTCGAGCATCGAGACCGCCATGCTCTCCGAGCGGCCCGACATCACCCGCGGCCTCATCGACGATCTACGCAATTCAAAGCTCGTCCAGGGCCTGGTCGTCTATCGGCGTAACGGGGTGGAAGCCTTCACCGACCTGGCGACGCTACGCGAGGTCTCGAAGGAAGCCGAGCTCCCGAAGGACGTGATGGCCTCGATCGAGAAGATGCGCCGCGAGCCGGGTCGCACGATGGCGGGGCCGCTCTTCAGCCGGGCGCTCGAGACGCTGCAGACCCAGGAGGCGCTCGAGTCCCGCGACGGCGTCACCATGTTCACGGTGTACCAGCCGATCCCCAACCAGGAGCGCTGCCAGGGCTGCCACGGCTCGGACCACAAGGTGCGCGCGGTCATCCAGGCGGCGACCTCCATGGAGCCGGTGATGGCCGAGGTGCGCATGCAGCGGAATCGGCAGATCATGATCGGGCTCCTGACCATCGTGGCGGCGGCCGCGGTGCTCGCGGTGGCCATGCGCTACGTGGTGGTGCGGCCGATCCACGAGCTGGCCGCGGTGGCCCGGCGCATCGGCGGGGGCGACTTCGCGGTGCGGGCGCGCGCCGGCTCCGGCGACGAGGTGGCCGAGCTCGGGGGCGCGCTCAACGACATGACCGGCCACCTTGAACTCGCCCAGCAGAGCTTGGCGGCCCGCAATACCGAGCTGGCCACCGCGCTCGAGAACCTGCAGGCCTCGCGGCAGCGGCTCGAGGTGCTCGAGCAGCTCAAGGGCGAGCTCTCCAAGTTCGTGCCCGACGCGGTCAAGGAGCTGCTGGAGCGGGATCCCAGCGCGACCGCGCTGGAGAAGCGCAACGAGGAGGTCTCGGTGCTCTTCCTCGACATCGCGGGCTACACGCGGCTCTCCGAGCAGCTCGAGGCCAAGCGGCTCAACCAGCTCGTCCAGACCTACTTCTCGAGCTTCCTCGAGATCATCCGCCGGCACCACGGAGACGTGAACGAGACCGCGGGCGACGGGCTCATGGTGATCTTCCAGAAGCAGCCGCGCGGGCCCGGCGGGGGCGACGAGGACCACGCGCTCAACGCGACCCGGGCCGCCTTCGCGATCCGCCAGAAGACCACCGCGCTGAACGAGGAGTACGAGGGCGTGTTCCCGGCCATCGCGCTGCACATGGGGATCAATACCGGCCAGGCGCTGGTGGGCGCCACCAAGCTGAGCGGGGCGGCGTCGGAGCGCTGGACGTTCACCGCGACCGGCCCCACCACCAACATCGCGGCGCGGTTCGCGGGCGCCGCGGAGGGCGGCGACATCGTGGTGGGCCAGGTGACCGCGGACCGCATCGCCGGGCTCTTCGTGCTGGAATCGCTCGGCGAGCGCAGCTTCAAGAACGTCTCGCAGCCGCTCCCGATCTACCGGGTGATCCCCCCCGGCGTGTACAGCAAAGTCACCTGATTACATCCCGCCGCCGCCGCCCTTCCAGTCGAACGAGGTCACGGTGACCCGGTAGGATGCGCCGGTCGCCTTGAGCGGCACCTCGAAGTAGACGCGATCGTTGAACTGGACGACGCCCTGCACGAAGCCGATCGTCTTCGCGATCACCGCGCCGGAGGCGTCGAGCGTCTCCACCAGCAGGTGGACGTCCGTCGCCGGGCGGCCGTAGTCGTTGTAGACGTAGCCCTGGATCGCCGGCTTGCCCCCGCGCCGGGTTCCCGCCTCCCAGTCGAGCCGGATCCGCGAATCGATGCCCGACGGCGCGCTCACCGCCGCCGCGGGCGTCGGCATCGTGGTCAGGCCCAGGGCCATGATCACCGCCGCCACCAGCCCGAGCGCCGTGATCGTCTTCATGGATGATCGCCTCCCGTTCCCTATGATGCCCCGGGGATGCCCCGGGATGCGCCCGGGATACGAATGCCTCAGCCCCGGCCGCCCGCCATGAGCCGGGCCTCGGGCATGGCCCGCAGCCGCGCCATGGCGACCACCCCCAGCGCGGGCCCGACCGCCAGCAGGGCGAACGCCCAGCGCCAGCCGGCCCAGGCGACCGCCGGGGGGATCAGCCAGATGGAGACCATGGTCAGCGCGAAGCCCAGACAGGTCTGCGTGGTGAGCGCGGTGCCGACGTACGCGGCGGGCGCCAGCTCCGTCACCGCGGTGGAGAACTGGGCCGAGTCCGCGATCACGGTGGCGCCCCAGACCACCGCCACCAGCAGGGTCAGCGGCGGCGGGCCGCCGAAGGTGAGGCCGATCAGGACGGCGCACAGGCCCGAGAGCGCCATGGCCGCCATGGTGAGCGTGGTGCGGCCCCAGCGGTCGGCGAGCGCGCCCCCGGCCCAGGCGCCGAGGCCGCCGGCCAGCCCCGCGCAGGCGAAGGTGGCCGCGCTGGCGTTGAGTCCCGCGTAGCTCCCGCCGCCGCGGGCCTCGAGGCTCGCGGCCAGGAAGGTGGCCAGCCAGGCCCACATCGCGTAGAGCTCCCACATGTGGCCGAAGTAGCCGAAGCAGGCCAGCCGCGGCCCGCGCTCGCGCAGCACCGCGACGGCCATGCGCAGGTCGAAGCGGGCGGGCGGGAAGCGATGCGGCCCCTCGCCGACGAGCGTGACCGTGAGGGCGCCGAGCGCGGCCGCCACCGAGGCGGCGACGAGGGTGTGGCGCCAGGGCAGATCGGTGAGGCCGCGGATGAGGTGCGGCGCGGCCGAGCCCACCGTGAGCGCGGCGACCAGCAGCCCGATCGCGAGCCCGCGGCCCTCGCGAAACCAGGTGGCGGCGATCTTCATCGCGGGTGGGTAGGTCCCGGCCAGGCAGACGCCGGTGAGAAAGCGCAGGACGAGCGCGGGGGTCAGGTGATCCACCCAGAGGGCCAGCGCCGCGTTCGTCACTGCGCCCGCGAGCGCCCCCCACATCATGAGCGCGCGGGCCGGCACGAGGTCCGGCAGGTTGGTGAGCGCGGCGGCGAGGGTGCCGACGATGAAGCCGGCCTGCACCGCGATGGTCAGGCCCGCGCGGCCGCCGTCGCCCAGGGCCCACTCGCGGGAGAGGGCGGGCAGCACCGCGGAGGCGCTGAACCAGAGCGAAAGCGCCAACAGCTCGGCCAGCGATAGCAGGGCGAGCGCCTTCCAGCGAGCCGATCCTCCGTCCATGATTTGTGCATCTAAGCACAAGTCCGCAAGACCTGCGTGTGTTGACTGAGTACGGGTGATCGTCTAGCATCGTCGAGAGGCGCTCTGCATCGCGCCATCCGACTCAACGACGAGAGGATTCCATGGCCGACTCGCCGATGACGCTATCGGAACATCTCTCGACCCAGCAAGCCTCGCTCTCGACCGAGCATGCCCGGAACGTGGCCGCCGTCGTCGGTCGTATCGGGCGCGTCGCCGCCGTGATCGCGCAGGAGCTGGCCCACGCCGCGCTCCGCGATCAGCTCGGCTACGTGGGCGGCGACAACGCCACCGGCGACCAGGTCAAGAAGCTCGACGTCTGGGGCCACGACACCATGGTGAGCGCGCTCCGGGAGACCGGCGCGTGCGCCGCGCTGATCTCCGAGGAAGCCGCCGAGCCGGTCGAGATGGACGCGGGCGGCACGCACGCCCTCGTGGTCTGCGCGGATCCGGTGGACGGCTCCTCGAACCTCGACGTCAACGGGGCGGTGGGCACGATCTTCTCGCTGCGGCCGTCGAGGGGCAAGACGCCCGCGGGGCCGGCCGCGCTCGGGCGCGGCACCGATCAGATCGCGGCCGGCTACGTGATGTACGGGCCCGCCACCACGCTCGTCTACACGGTGGGGCAGGGCACGCACGGCTTCACCCTCGATCGGGAGTCCGGCGAGTTCCTGCTCACGCATCCCGACATGCGGATTCCCCGGCGCGGCAAGACCTACGGGATCAACGAGGGCAACCTCCACTCGTGGCATCCGGGCCAGCGCGCCTTCGTCGAGCATCTGAAGACGCCGGACAAGGCGGCGGGCCGGCCCTACTCGCTCCGCTACTCGGGGGCGATGGTCGCCGACGTGCACCGCACCCTGCTGGACGGCGGGCTCTTCATGTACCCCGCGGACTGGAGCGATCCGAAGAAGCCGAAGGCCAAGCTGCGGCTGCTCTACGAGGTCGCGCCGATGGCCCTGATCTGCGAGCAGGCGGGCGGCCGCGCGAGCACCGGGCTCGAGCGCGTGCTCGATCTGGTCGCCACCGAATATCACCAGCGCGCGGCGGTCATCCTCGGCAGCTCCGAGGACGTGGCGACGGCCGACGACGTATCTACCGTCGCTGACCTCCGGGTCGGGAAAGGAGCGGGCACCATGGAATCGCGAGTGAAGGAGATCCTGAGCTGGTACAGCAGCGACAGCCCGGGCACGCGCACCAACATCGCGCGGCTGCTGAATCACGGACGCCTGGCCGGCACCGGGAAGCTGGTCATCCTGCCGGTGGACCAGGGCTTCGAGCACGGCCCCGCGCGCAGCTTCGCGGTGAACCCCGCCGGCTACGACCCGTCGTATCACTTCCAGCTCGCCATCGACGCCGGCTGCAACGCCTACGCGGCGCCGCTCGGCTTCCTGGAGGCGGGGGCCGCCGAGTTCGCGGGCGAGGTGCCGCTGATCCTCAAGATGAACAACCACGACGTGCTCCACGACGAGAAGGACCCGCTCTCCGCGGTGACCGGCTCGGTCAAGGACGCGCTCCGGCTCGGCTGCGTGGCGGTGGGCTTCACGATCTACCCGGGCTCGTCGCAGGCCCAGATCATGTACCAGCAGTGCCGCGAGATGATCCAGGAGGCCAAGGCCAGCGGGCTCGCCGCGGTGGTGTGGTCCTATCCGCGCGGCACGGACGTGAGCAAGGCCGGTGAAACCGGGCTGGACGTGGTGGCCTACGCGGCCCAGATCGCGGCCCAGCTCGGCGCCCACGTCATCAAGGTGAAGCCGCCCACCGATCACATCGAGCAGGCCGAGGCCAAGAAGGCCTACGAGAAGGCCAAGGTGCCGATGGCCACCCTCAGCGAGCGGGTGCGGCACGTGGTGCAGTCCTCCTTCAACGGACGCCGCATCGTGATCTTCTCGGGCGGAGCCACCAAGGAGAACGACGAGGCGATCTTCGACGAGTGCCGCGGCATCCGCGACGGCGGCGGCTTCGGCTCCATCATCGGGCGCAACTCGTTCCAGCGGCCGCGCGACCACGCGCTGCGGTTCCTGGACACCGTGATGAAGATCTACTCGGGCGAGAAGAAGTAGCGCCCGGCCCGGCCATCGTGCCCGCTCCCCCGGAGGCGCCCTCGGAATCAGAAGTCCGCGAGTACCTGAAGACGCTCTCGAACTGGGGCCGCTGGGGGAGCGAGGACGAGCTGGGCACCATCAATCTCATCACCCCCGCCAAGCGCCAGGCCGCGGGGCGCCTCGTCACCCACGGCGAGAGCGTCACCTGCGCCCGCCCCATCACCACCGACATCGCCGCCGACACCACCGTCCAGCCCATGCGCTTCATGGTCGACTCCGGCGAGGGCCGCGACACCGTGTCCCCGGAGCGCGCGCTGCAGCGCCGCGGGGCGGCCGAGTTCATCGGCATGGTCTTCCACGGCTACTCCATCACCCACGTGGACGCGCCGTCGCACTACTTCTGGGACGGCAAGCTCTACAACGGCCGCTCGTGCAACGCGGTGACCTCGCGCGAGGGGGCCACCGTGAACTCGGTGGAGGTGCTGCGCGACGGGGTAGTCAGCCGCGGGGTGCTGCTGGATGTCGCGCGAACGAAGGGCGTGCCGTGGCTCGAGGCGGGGGTGGGCGTGATGCCGGAGGATCTCGAGGCGGCCGAGAAGGCCGCCGGGGTCCGCGTGGAGCCGGGCGATATCCTCCTGGTGCGCACCGGCTACTATGGCCGGCGGCTCGCGGAGGGCCCGGTGAACCCGCTCCAGGCCGGCAACCCGGCGCTCCACGCGGCGTGCTGCCCCTGGCTGCGCGAGCGGGGGGTGGCCATGGTCGGCACCGACACCCACAACGACGTCACCCCGCTGCCGTACCCGTCGATGGGTAACTCCTTCCACGTGGTCTGCCTGGTGGCCATGGGCCTCTGGCTGATCGACAACGCCAACCTGGAGGACCTGGCCCGGACGGCGGTCCGGCTCAAGCGCTGGGAGTTCCTGCTGACCATCGCCCCGCTCCGGCTCAAGGGCGTGACCGGCTCCCCGGTCAACCCGATCGCCGTCTTCTAGGCCCCCGCCAGGGCTGGTGCTTTCCCTGGTGGAGAGAAAAAGAGCCTGGCATATACTCGGGGGCATGGAACGCCACACCCCCTGGTTCCAGCTCGTGGCCGTGGCCCTGGTCCTGGTCGGGCTGCTGACGCTGGCCGCGCCGGCCCCGGCGCACGCCATGGATCCCCAGCTCATGCTGGCCATGGCCTCCGCGGCGGGCGCCATCGCGCTGATCGTGGGCTACCTCATCGTGGCCAACGGCCGCGAGAAGCAGCGCGCCGCCTCGCTGGAGGGCATCTATACCTGCAGCGAGCGGGAGGCGTCCGGTCCGATGGGTTGTGGCGGTCCGGGCTCGGACAAATCGGTCCCCGCCGCGTTCGCGACCACCGCCGCGCCGGAGAGCCCCATGGCCACCGACGGTGGCAATGCTCCGCGACCGACCGCGCTCGCCGCGCTGGGGTCGTGCCCGTCCGGGCAGGCCTCCGGCCCGATGGGCTGCGGCGGCCCGATGGGCCTCGAGCCCGGCCATGCGTCGGCCGCCCCCGCTCCCGCCGTGCTCCCCTCCGCGGTCCAGGGCCAGTAACCGGATCCGGGCAAGAAACGACCGGCGGGGGTGACCCCGCCGGTCTTGTGTTGCCGTCCAGCAGACTGCTTACTTGCGGAAGGCGTCGAGCACCTCGCCGAATAGCGCCCACTTCTCGCCGTCGAACTTGGCGAGCTGCTCCTGCTCGATGGGGGCGTGAGTCGGTCGGGCTCGTGTTGACCTTGATGCCGGGCAGCAGGAGCGGCAGCTCGAAGTTCTTCACGTTGGCCGCCTGCCTCATGATGTTCTCGCGGGACAGGTCGTTGCCGCACTGCTTGAGCACCTGGGTCATCAGGATCGCCACGTTGTAGCCGAAGGCGTTGGCCTGGTCGTCCATCGCGCCCTCCGGATAGTACTTCTTCATGAAGGCGACCCAGTCGGTGAAGCCCTTGTCGTTCTTCCACTGAGGGTCGGTGATCTCCTTCATGTAGAGCGCGGTGATCAGGCCCCGGGAGGCCTCGAGGCCGGCCGGCTTCAGCACGGTGCCGAGCGAGCTCGACACGTTGTTCAGGAAGTGCAGCGGCTTCCAGCCGATGTCGTGTGGCCTTCTTGATGGCCTGCACCGCGAACTTCGGGATCGTGATGTTGAAGAACACGTTGGCGCCGCTGTTCTTGAGGTTCACGATCTGCGAGTCGATCGTGGGATCGGTCACCTCGTAGCTCTGCTTCATCACGATCAGCTTCTTGGCCGCGTCCCCGAGTCCGTCCTCGAAGCCCTTCAGGTAGTCCTTCCCGTAGTCGTCGTTCTGGTACAGGATGCCGACCTTGGCGTCGGGCACGTTCTTGAGCACGTACGCCGCGTAGATCCGGCCCTCGGTCTGGTAGTTGGGCTGGTAGCCCATGGTCCACGGGAAGTTCTTCGGGTCGTTCCACTTGGTGGCGCCGGTGGCCACGAAGAGGTGCGGCACCTTCTGCTGGTTCACGTACTTGTGGATGGCGCTGTTGGGAGGCGTGCCCAGGGTCTGGAAGAGGAGCGCCACCTGGTCCTGCTCGACGAGCCGCCGGACCATCTCCACCGTCTTGGGCGGGCTGTACTCGTCGTCGAGGGTGATGTAGTTGATCTTGCGGCCGTTGACCCCGCCCTCGTCGTTGACCTTCTTGAAGTAGGCGCCGATGACCTTGCCGATGGTCCCGTAGGCGGACGCCGGACCGCTGTAGGGGTTGGTGTTGCCGATCTTGATCTCGGTGGCGGTGACGCCGACCACCGTCTGGGCCGCCGCCCCGCCGGCGCCGGCCAGGCCGCCCACCAGCAGCAGCGCAATGAACCGCGTGAATAGCACTCATGTTTGCCTCCCGTTCAGGTTGAGGGTGACTGCCGGGCGGGCCCCTGGCCTCCGCTCACCGGCCCTGCTCTCTTGAAACTGCCGACGCGGTCAGCCGGATCCACACCAGGTGCAGGAAGCCGGCGATGCCGCGGGGCATCACGTACATGAAGAGGATCAGGAAGACGCCGAAGATGGCCCAGGGAGCGGCCTTGGAGATGTCCTGGGCCCAGTTGGGCACGAACTGGATGAACAGGCGCCGTAGATGGCGCCCGAGATCGTCGCCGAATCCGCCGATGACGATCCCGGTCAGGAGCGTGATGGACAGGAAGACGTCGAAGGTGTCGGGCGCCACGAAGGCGATGGCGAGCGCGCTGAGGGCGCCCCGCGATCCCGGTGTAGGCCGCGCTGACCCCGAACACCACCGACTTGTAGAGGGCGTTGTCGACACCCATGGCCTCGGCGGCGATGTGGTTGTCCCGGATGGCCACGATGGCGCGCCCGACGCGCCCGCCGCAGGAGGTTCCGGGCCAGGACGAAGAGCACGATCGTCACCGCGAGCGTCAGGAAGTAGAGCCACTGGTCCTCGGTGAGCCGCAGGCCGAAGGGCGCCTTGGGCTTGCTCAGCACGATCCCCTGGGAGCCGCCGGTCCAGTGCTCGAAGTACTTGAGGATCTGCGGCACCGCCAGAGCCAGCGAGAAGGTGGCGAGGGCGAGGTAGAGGCCTTCCAGCCGCAGGGCGGGCCGGCCGAAGAGGAACCCGACGACCAGGCAGACGATCCCGGCGGCGAGAATCGTCCAGCCGTACCCGATGTCCCAGCGGTCGATCATGATGGCGGTGGTGTAGGCTCCGATCCCGTAGAAGGCGCCGTGGCCCGAGCGAGAACTGGCCGTTGTAGCCGGTCAGCATGTTGAGTCCGAGGAGCGCGATGGCGTAGGTCAGGACCTGGGTGAACTGGAAGAGCCGGAAGCCGCTCACGAAGAAGGGGAGCGTTGCCGCCACGCAGGACCGCGACACGCGACCAGCCAGGGGCGACTGCGGCGCCGGATGCGGCGCGACCGCCCGCCGACCGCTTCGCCGCCAGCCGGGCCCGCCAGCTAGACCCGGCGCACGGTGGTGCGGCCGAAGAGACCGGTGGGCCTCACGAGCAGCACGATGATGATCATGGCCAGCGCCACCGTGAGCTTGAGCTCGGTGCCGATGAACGAGACGTAGGTTCCCACGAGGTTCTCGGTCACGCCCACCAGGAAGCCGCCGACCACGGCGCCCATCGGGCTCGTGAAGCCGCCCACCGTCGCCGCCGCGAAGGCGTAGATCTGGATGCCGCCCATCATGTTCGGGTCGAGGAAGACCACCGGCGCCACCATCATGCCCGCCACCGCCCCGAAGGCGGCGGCCAGCCCCCACCCGAGCCCGAGCATCCAGCTCACGCGGATGCCGCACAGCCGGCTCGAGACCGGATTCTGCGCGGCGGCGCGCATGGCCAGTCCGAGCGTCGTGAAGCGGAAGAAGAGGAAGAGCAGGAGCAGGACGATCAAGGTGATGCCGATCGCCCCCAGGTCATGGGCGCCGAAGACGATGTTGCCGATCTTGATCGGCTTGTCCGGGAAGGGGCTCGGGAACGGCTTCTGGATATAGGAGTAGATCCAGCCGGCCACGCTGGTGAAGATGACGAGCAGTCCCAGGGTCACGATCACGATGGTGAGGATGGGGGCGCCCTCCACCGGCCGGATCACCACGCGCTCGATCAGGAGTCCGCCCACGAAGGCGATGATCACCGTCGCGCCGAACGTCACCCAGTAGGGCAGGCCCGCCTGCAGCAGGGACCAGGCGAGATAGGTGCTGAACATGGCCATGTTGCCCTGAGCGAAGTTCACGACGTCGGTGGCCTGGTAGATCATCACGAGAGCCAGGGCGAGGCTCGCGTAGATGCCGCCGGTGGCCAGCCCCGACACGATCTGCTGGATCAGGATGTCCACGGGTCAGTATCCCAGGTAGGAGCGGCGGATCGCATCGTCCTTCTTCAGATCGGCGGCCGGGCCCGACATGACCACCCGGCCCGTCTCGAGCAGGTAAGCGTGGTCGGCCAGATCGAGCGCCATGGCCGCGTTCTGTTCCACCAGTAGCACACTCACGCTTTCCTCCTGATTGATGGTTCGCACGATGCGAAAGATCTCCCGGACCACGAGCGGGGCCAGGCCCAGGGAGGGCTCGTCCAGCAGCAGGAGTCGCGGGCGCGACATGAGGCTCGCGCGCCACCGCGAGCATCTGCTGCTCGCCGCCCGGAGAGCGTGCCCGCCTGCTGCCGGCGCCGCTGCGCGAGCACCGGGAAGTACTCGTAGATCTTCTCGTAGTCGCTCCGCGAGCCTGGACTTGTCCCGGCGCGCGTAGGCGCCGAGCCGGAGGTTCTCCTCCACCGTCAGGTCCACGAAGGTGCCGCGTCCCTCCGGGGTGTGGGCGATGCCGAGGCGGACGATGTCCTCGGTGGTCTTGCCGTCGATGCGCTGGCCGTCGAAGCGCACCTGGCCGCTGGTCTTGACCATCTGACAGACGGCCCGGAGCGTCGTCGTCTTGCCGGCTCCGTTGGCGCCCAGGATGGTGGTGATCCCGCCCGTCTCCACCGCGAACGAGAGGCCGTGCAGGACCTTGGTCCACCCGTACTGCGCCTCCAGGTCCTGCGCCTCCAGCAGGGCGGGCATCAGGCCGCGCTCCCGAGATAGGCGCGGATCACTTCGGGATCGCGCTGGATCGCGGCGGGCGGCCCCTCCGCGATCTTCCGGCCGAAGTCGAGCACCACCACCCGGTCGGACACCTGCATGACCAGGCTCATGTGATGCTCCACCAGGAGCACGGTCACGCCTCGCCGGTCCCGGATGGCGCGCAGGATGCCGCCGAGCGTCCCGACCTCTTCGTGGTTGAGGCCGCCCGCCGGCTCGTCCACCAGCAGGAGCTTGGGATTGCCCGCGAGGGCGCGCGCCAGCTCCACGCGCTTGAGCGTGCCGAACGGCAGGCCCGCGGCGGGATGCGCGGCGACGCGCTCGAGCTCGAGGAAGCCGATGACCTCCATCGCGGCGTCGCGCATCATCCGCTCCTCGCGCCGCACCGACGGCAGGCGGAGCGCGTTGCTCAGGAAGTCGCTCCCGGTGCGCGCGTGCACGCCCACCATCACGTTCTGGAGCACGGTCATGCTGGGGAACAGCGCGAGGTTCTGGAACGTGCGGCCGATGCCGAGCGCGGCCACGTGATGCGGGGTGTCGCGGATGATCGAGCTGGCCCTCGTAGAGCAGGTCGCCGCTGTTCGGCGTGTAGAGCCGGCTCACGCAGTTGAACAGCGTGGTCTTGCCCGCGCCGTTGGGGCCGATCAGCCCGACGATGTGGCCCGGCGCCATGTCGAAGGAGACGTCGTCGAGGGCGACGATACCCCCGAAGCGCATCGAGACGTTCCGCACGGACAGAATATCGGCGCCCACGGCCGCATTCACGGTTCGTATCTTATAGGTGGTGGGCGGCGCTTTTGTCAATCCTAAACGCCACTTCGCTGGTATCATCCGGGGTCTATGGCGCACCAGTACATCTTCGTGATGAAGGACCTGAAGAAGATCGTCCCGCCCAAGCGGGAGATCCTGAAGGGCATCTGGCTGTCGTTCTACCCCGGGGCCAAGATCGGCGTGATCGGCGGCAACGGCGCGGGCAAGAGCACGCTGCTGCGCATCATGGCCGGAGCGGACAAGGACTTTCTCGGCGAGGCGTGGCCCGCCGACGGCGTCCGGGTGGGCCATCTGCCCCAGGAGCCCCGGCTCGACCCCGCGAAGGACGTGCGCGGCAACGTCGAGGAGGGCGTGGCGGAGGTTCGCGGCCTGCTCACCCGCTTCGACGAGATCAACGCCAAGCTCGGCGAGCCCCTCGACGACGACGAGATGGAGAAGGTCTTGGCCGAGCAGGCCCGGGTGCAGGACGCGATCGAGGCCGCCAACGGCTGGGACCTGGACCGCACGGTCGAGATCGCGATGGACGCCCTCCGCTGCCCGCCGGGTGACGCAGCAGTCGGCACCTTGTCCGGCGGCGAGGTCAGGCGGGTGGCGCTGTGCCGGCTGCTTCTCCAGAAGCCCGACCTCCTGCTGCTGGACGAGCCCACCAACCATCTCGACGCGGAATCGGTGGCCTGGCTCGAGCAGTTCCTGAAGGAGTACCCGGGCACGGTGGTGGCGATCACCCACGACCGCTACTTCCTCGACAACGTGGCGGGCTGGATCCTCGAGCTGGACCGCGGCGCGGGCATCCCGTGGGAGGGCAACTACACCTCCTGGCTCGACCAGAAGAAGCAGCGGCTCGCGGTCGAGGAGAAGCAGGAGAGCGCGCGCCAGCGGACGCTCGAGCGCGAGCTCGAGTGGGTGCGCATGTCGCCGCGCGCGCGCCAGGCCAAGTCCAAGTCGCGCCTGCAGGCCTACGAGCAGCTCCTCGCGGAGGGCGGCAGCGATCGCGAGGGCCAGGCCGAGATCATCATCCCGGCCGGCCCGCGGCTGGGCGACGTGGTGGTGCAGGTCGAGCATCTCGTCAAGGGCTACGGCGACCGGCTGCTGATCGAGGACCTCTCGTTCAGCCTCCCGCGCGGCGGCATCGTGGGCGTCATCGGCCCCAACGGGGCGGGCAAGACCACGCTCTTCCGCATGATCACCGGCCAGGAGAAGCCCGACCGCGGCACGCTGCAGGTCGGCGAGACGGTGCGCCTGGCCTACGTGGACCAGAGCCGCGACAGCCTCGATCCGAGCAAGAACGTCTGGCAGGAGATCTCGGGGGGCGCCGAGCTGCTCCAGCTCGGCACGCGCCAGATGGCCTCGCGGGCCTACGTGGCCTCCTTCAACTTCAAGGGCTCCGACCAGCAGAAGAAGGTGGGCGATCTCTCGGGGGGCGAGCGCAACCGCGTGCACCTGGCCACCCTGCTCAAGAGCGGCGGCAACCTGCTCCTGCTCGACGAGCCCACCAACGACCTCGACGTGGACACCCTGCGCGCCCTCGAGGACGCGCTGCTGTCCTTCGCGGGCTGCGCGGTGGTGATCAGCCACGACCGCTGGTTCCTCAACCGGGTCGCCACCCACATGCTGGCCTTCGAGGGCGACAGCGGGGTGGTCTGGTTCGAGGGCAACTACGAAGACTACGAGGCCGACCGGCACAAGCGGCTGGGCTCGGCGGCCGACACGCCGCACCGCATCCGCTACAAGCCGCTCACGCGCGGCTAGCCCGCGAGGAGGACCGCGCCTTGTTCAAGGACACCGTGACGTCCCGGGAGGAGCTGCGGGCCATCTTCGGCGCGCCCATGGAGCGCGCGGTGCTCAAGGAGCGGGCGAGCCTCGACGTCCACTCCCGCGCCTTCATCGCGAGCGCGCCGTTCGTGCTGATCGCCACCGCGGGCGCGGCCGGACGCTGCGACGTCTCGCCCAAGGGCGACGCGCCCGGCTTCGTGCTGGTGCTGGACGACCACCACCTGGTGGTGCCCGACCGGCCCGGCAACAACCGCATCGACGGGTTCACCAATATCGTGGAGAACCCGCACGTGGGGATGATCTTCCTGATCCCCGGCCGCGAGGATACGTTGCGCGTCAACGGACGCGCTTCCATCGTGCGCGACGCGGAGATCCTCGACCGCCTCGAGGTCCAGGGCAAGCGGCCCAAGGTCGCGATCGGGGTCGAGGTGGAGGAGTGTTTTCTCCACTGCGCGAAGGCCTTCAAGCGCTCCGGCCTCTGGGAGCGGGAGCGCTGGCCCGACGTGGCCGGGCTGCCGTCGATGGCCCGCATGCTGTGGGACCAGATCGAGGCCAAGCCGACCGGGCACGCCTGCGTCGAGGACTACGAGCGCGACCAGCAGGAGCGCCTGCGGAAGACGCTGTACTGATCTGACCGCTCGATGAGCCCCGCGCTCCCGCGCAGCGCCGACATCGTGATCATCGGGGCCGGCGCCATCGGCGCCAGCATCGCCTACCAGCTCGGCCGGCGCGGAGCGCGCGACGTGGTGGTGCTCGAGCGCGACACTATTGGCGCCGGCTCGACCAGCAAGGCGGCGGGCGGCATCCGCGTGCAGTTCGCGACGCGCGTGGAGATCGAGCTCTCCCTCCGCGGCATCGCCTTCTTCAAGCGCTTCGAGGACGAGATGGGGGTGCCCTGCGATTTCCACCAGGAGGGCTACCTCTTCGTGATCACCGACGAGCCGACCCTGGCCCGCTTTCGCGACAACGTCGCCCTCCAGCGGAGCATGGGCGGAGACGTGCGGGTGATCGCGCCGGACGACGCGCGCGCCCTGGTGCCGTCGCTCAACGTGGACGACGCCATCGCCGCGGTGTGGGGGCCCATGGACGGCCACGCCTCGCCCAACGACGTGGTGCAGGCCTACGCGGCCCAGGCGCGGGCCCGCGGCGTGCGCATCGTGGAGGACACGCCGGTGACCGGGATCACGCTGGAGCACGGCCGGGTGACGGGTGTCGTCACCCCGGCGGGCACCATCGCGACGCGGCTCGTGGTCAACGCGGCCGGACCCTGGGCGCCGCTGGTCGGCCGGATGGCCGGCCTCGACGCTGCCGGTGGATCCGCGGCGGCGCCACATCTTCGTGACCGACGCCTTCGACGGGATCCGCCATCCGATGCCGCTCGTCACCGACACCGGCAGCGGGTTCTACTGCCGGAGCGAGCAGGGGGCCATCCTGATGAGCCCGGGCGACATCGGGGCCACCACCGAGTACGAGGCGCAGGTGGACTGGGCCATGCTGGAGGTGGCGGTCGAGAAGGCGATGCGGCGCATCCCCGCGCTCGAGGGCGCCCAGGTGCGCCACGCGTGGGCCGGGCTGCGGCCGCTCACGCCGGACGGCCGCGCCATCCTCGACTGGGCCCCGGGCGTGGAGGGCCTGTACCTCGCGGTCGGTTTCTGCGGCCACGGGTTTCAGCATTCCCCCGGGGTGGGCGAGACGGTGGCCGAGGTGCTGCTCGACGGCCGCTCGACGCTCGACATCCAGGACCTGCGTCTCGGCCGGTTTCCTACGGCTTGACACGGCGGCAGCGGGCCGCTAACGTCCAAATCCGCAGTGATGCAGAACGTTTCCCTCGATCGACTCCGGCAGGTGGCGAACCTGGCCCGTTCGGTGGCCAGCGCGCTCGACGTGGACACCGTCCTCCGGCAGGTCGTGGAGGCGGTGCTCTCGCTGCGGCCGCGCGCCTTCTGCGTGGTGCGCCTGGTGGACATCGAGCGGGGCGGGTACCGGCTCGCGGCCAAGGGCGGCGTGCACGACGACGACGCTGACGTCGAGACCGTGGCCGAGGTCATCCCCTTCGGGAGCGGGATCACCCACGCGGTCGCGCAGAGCGGGCAGCCGGTGCTGCTGCCCGACGCGCTCGGCGATCCGCGGCTGGTGTCCGCGATGTGGCGGGAGGAGCGAGGCCTCAAGGTCTACTACGGGGTGCCGATCAGCGCGGGCGGGGAGCTGATGGGCGTGCTCAGCGTGGCCCTCTCCGAGACCGCGCCGCCCACCGCGGAGGAGCGCGAGATCGTGGACCTGCTCGCGAGCCACGCCGCGGTGGCGATCGGCAACGCGCGGCTCTTCGCGGAGAGCGAGACCCGGCGCCGGACCGCGGAGGCCCTCGCGGAGGTGTGGCGGTTCCTCTCCGAGACCTTCGACGTGGTCGCGCTCGGCCAGCGCATCGCCGACGTGGTGCTGCGCGCCCTGCGCGTGCGCGCCGCCGTGCTCTACCGCCTCCAGCCCGGGCTCGGGCGATCTCGAGGTGATCGGCCGCGCAGGGGAGGCGGAGCGCTTCTGGGACCCGGGCGTCGTGATTCCCGCGGGCCACGGCGTGGTCGGCCTGGCCGTGAACCGCCGGCAGCCGGTGGTCACGCCCGACGTGCGGGTGGATACCCGGATCGCGTCCACCGCGAGCATGCGCCCGGGGCAGACCCTGTGCCCGTCGGTGCTCTCGCTGCCGCTGGTGGTGAAGGGGCAGGTGGTGGGCGGCTTCACGGTGGGCGATTCTCTCGGCCGCGTCTACACCGACGACGATCTTCTGCTGGCCCAGACCTTCGCGGACCAGGCCGCGGTGGCGCTCGAGAACGCGCGGCTCTTCGCGGAGACCGAGCGGCGGCGTCGCGAGAGCCTGGCGCTCGGCAACGTGAGCCAGACCCTCGCCCAGTCCCTCCATCCCGGCGGGGTCGCCCAGCGGGTGGTGGACTGCGTGCGGGAGCTGGTCGGCGGGCTCGCGGCCTCCGTGTTCCGCCTCGATGCCGAGTCGGGCGTGCTGGAGCAGACGGCGTTCTCGGGGCTGTCGCCCGTTTCGCGACCGGCGGCCGCGGTTTCCGCGCGGCACCGGGGCGGTGGGGCTGGCGGTGACGGAGCGACGGGCGGTGGTCTCGAACAATGTCCTGGCCGACCCGCGCCTGCAGTTCTCCCCGGACGTGCGCGCGTTCCTCGAGGCCTCGCCGATCCGGGCCATCCTCGCGGTCCCGCTCATCGTGAAGGAGCAGGTGATCGGCGCGCTCGGCCTGGTGGACGTGAGCGGCCGGGTCTTCACCGAGGACGACGTGCGCCTCGTCCAGGCCTTCGCGGACCAGGCGGCGGTGGCGCTGGAGAACGCGAGGCTCTACGCGGACGCCGAGCGGCGCCGGGTCGAGGCCGAGACGCTGTCCGGGCTGGTGCGCACCATCACCGCCACGCTCGATCCCACCTCGGTGCTGCGCCGGGTGGCGGTCGCCGCCCGGGAGCTGTGCGGGAGCGATATCGCCCACATCCTGCTCCGGGATGTCGAGTCCGACACGATGTTCGCCCGCTACGGGGTGGGCCACGCGGTGGGCGAGGCGGACGCGCCGCGCATCGTGCGCGGCCGGGGTGCGGGGGGCCAGGCGTGGAGCACGGGCCGGCCCTTCCGCACCGCGAACCGGCCCGACGACCCGCGGGTGCGCGACGACTACCCCGAGGCGGCCAGGCGGGAAGGCGTCATCGCCACCCTCGTGGTCCCGATCTGGATCAGCGGGCAGGTCGAGGGCCTCCTCTACGTCTCCAACCGCGCCGATCGCCCCTTCACCGACCGCGACGAGGCGATCCTGATCCGCCTGGCCGACCACGCGGCCATCGCGATCCAGAACGCCACCCTCTACAGCCGCCTGCAGGGGCTCTCCGGGCGCCTGATGGAGGTGCAGGAGGCGGAGCGGCGCCACCTGGCCCGCGAGCTCCACGACGAGATCGGCCAGCTCCTCACCGGGCTGCGCCTCACCCTCGACGTGCCCGAGCCGCCGTCGCCCGCGCTGGCCGAGCGGCTCGGGCAGGCCCAGGCCCTCGTGCAGGAGCTGCTCGAGCGCATCCGCGCGCTCTCGCTCGACCTGCGCCCGAGCATCCTGGACGATCTGGGGGTGCTGCCCGCGCTGCTCGACAACATCGAGCGCTACATGAGCCAGACCAAGATCCGCGTCCACCTGGAGCACAGCGGGCTCGACCGGCGCTTCGCCCCGGAGACCGAGACCGGCGTCTACCGCATCGTCCAGGAGGCGCTGACCAACGTGGCGCGGCACGGCCACGTGGACGAGGTGACGGTGCGCCTCTGGGCCACCGACGACGTGCTGGGCGTCCAGGTCGAGGACCACGGCGCCGGCTTCGACCCGGACGCGGTGCTCGGCGCGGGCCGGGGCGGCGGGCTCGCGGGTCTGCGCGAGCGGGCCGCCCTGCTCAACGGGCACCTCACGGTGGAGACGCATCCGGGCCGCGGCGTGCGACTGACCGCCGAGGTCCCGCTCAACGGGTCCTTGCGAAGGGCCGGTGACTGATGAAGACGATCAGCGTGGTGCTGGCCGAGGATCACCATGTCGTCCGGCAGGGCCTGCGCGCCCTGCTCGCGGCCGAGCCCGACCTCGAGGTGGTGGGCGAGGCGGCGAGCGGCCTCGACGTGGGCGATCTCGTCGAGCGCGTGAAGCCGGACGTGCTGGTGGTGGACTTCGTGATGCCCGGGCTGAACGCGCCCGACATCATCCGGCGGGTGGCCCGGGTCTCCCCGCGCACGCGCGCGCTCGTGCTGTCCATGCACGCGAACCCGGCCTACGTCGTCGAGGCCATGCAGAGCGGGGCCGCCGGGTACGTGCTCAAGGGCTCGAGCGCGGCGGAGCTGGTGCGGGCGATCCGGGCGGTGGCGGACGGCTTCCGGCACCTGAGCCCGCCGCTCTCGGAAGAGATGGTGGAGGCCTACGCGCAGCGCGCGGTGCCCACCGGTCTCGATCTCTACCGCACGCTCACCCAGCGGGAGCGCGAGGTCCTGCACCTGGCCGCGGAGGGGCAGACCAGCGGCCAGATCGGGGCGCGGCTGAACATCAGCCCGCGCACGGTCGAGGTCCACCGGGCCAACCTGCTACGCAAGCTGCGGCTGCGGGGCCAGAGCGATCTGGTCCGCTACGCGGTGGGGCGGGGCATCCTCACGGTCGACGGTTGAGCCGCGCGCCGGAAATTACGTACCTGTACGAATAGACGAAAGTACCGTCGGACGCGCATCGTCGCGATAGTGCTAATCCGAGCCTCGGCTACGCGCCGGCTCCCCGATGCCTGATCCGGAGACTCCTCCGGCCACGATCCTGGTCGTCGAAGACGAGGAAGAAGTGCGCGCGCTCGCGCGCGACGTTCTCGAGATGAACGGCTTCCAGGTGCTGGAGGCCCTCGACGTGGCCGACGCCACCCGCCTCGCGCAGACGCATCCCGGGACGATCGACCTGCTGATCACCGACGTGGTGATGCCGGGCACCAGCGGCCCGGAGCTGGCGCGGCGGCTGCGCGCGCACCGGCCGGGCCTGCGCGTGCTCTGCATGTCGGGCTATCCGGAGAACATGGACGGGCGCGATCGACGGCGCGGCCGGGTGGGACGCCTGGCTGCAGAAACCCTTCACGCCCGACGTGCTGATGCGGAAGGTGCGCGACTGCCTTACCAGCTGAGCGTGCCGGTCCGGAAGTAGCCGACGAACTGCCAGACGATCCCGCCCAGGAACATCACGAGCCCGAGGCCGGTGAGTGCCCGGAACGCGGTGGGCGCCGGGGTCCCGCGGCGCCACTCGCCCGCGATCGAGAACCAGAGGCCGGCCAGCAGCAGCGCGCCGACGCCCGCGGCCTGGAGCAGCCAGCCCGCCATCACGCCCATCGTGAACTGCGGATCGAAGAAGATCGGGGGATGGTACATGGTCGCTCCTCTGGTCAGCGGGGCTGCATGCGGATGGCGCCGTCGAGACGGATCACTTCGCCGTTGAGCATCGGGTTCTCGATGATGTGGGCCGCGAGCGCGGCGTACTCGACCGGCCGCCCCAGCCGGGACGGGAAGGGCACCTGCTTGCCCAGCGAGATCCGCGCGGGCTCGGGCAGGCCGGCCAGCATGGGCGTCTCGAAGAGGCCGGGGGCGATGGTCATGACCCGGATGCCCAGCTCGGCCAGGTCGCGGGCGATCGGCAGCGTCATCCCGACCACGCCGCCCTTGGAGGCGGAGTAGGCAGCCTGGCCGATCTGGCCGTCGAAGGCGGCCACCGACGCGGTGTTGATCACCACACCGCGCTCGCCCTCGGCGTTGGGCGCGTTCTTGGCCATCTGGGCCGCGGCGAGCCGGATGCAGTTGAAGGTGCCGATGAGGTTGACCTGGATGGTCCGGGCGAACCCGGCCAGGTCGGCGGGCCCGCGCTTGCCGAAGGTCTTGTCCGCGGTGCCGATGCCCGCGCAGTTGACGAGGGCGGTGACCGCCCCGAAGCGCGCCACCGCCGCCTCGAGGGCCGCGGTCACCTCGTCGGGATTGGTGACGTCGGCGGGCGCGAACAGGGCCCGTTCGCCGAGCGCGCCGGCGACCTGGACGCCCGGCGACTTGGCGAGATCGAGCAGCACCACCGCGCCGCCGCCGCCGTGCAGGCGCTCCGCGGTCGCCCGGCCGAGACCGGAGGCGCCGCCCGTGATCACCGTGGTCGATCCCGCGATCTGCATGCCGTCCTCCTCCTCCAGAGTGCCGTCGGGCAGGGTACCGTCGCCGACGGTGTAGTATAACCGAGCCGACCATGCCGCTTCCCCTCTGGATCCGGACCCCTGACGACCTGCAGGCCCTGGCCCGCCAGCTCGAAGGCGCGGGGGCCCTGGCCATCGACACCGAGGCCGACAGCCTGCATCACTACCCGGGCAAGCTCTGCCTGGTGCAGATCGCCGACGAGCGCGGACGCGGGCACCTCGTGGATCCACTCGCGCTGCGCGATCTCTCGCCGCTGGGGCCGGCGCTGGCCGATCCGGGCACGCTCAAGGTGCTGCACGCTGCCGACAACGATCTGGCCTACCTCAAGCGCCTGTACGGAGTGTCGGTGGCCTCGCTCTTCGACACCGCGGTCGCGGCCCGCTTCCTCGGCGCGCCCGCGCTCGGGCTCGAGGGGCTGCTCACCCAGTACCTCGGCGTCACCGCGGTGAAGTCGCGCCAGAAGGACGACTGGTCCCGGCGGCCGCTCACCGCGGACCAGGAGGCCTACGCCCTCGACGACGTGCTCCATCTCATCCCGCTGCGCGAGCGCCTGCTGGAAGCCCTCGACGCGATCGGGCGCGCGCAGTGGGTGGAGGAGGAATGCGCCGGGCTCGCCGCGCTGGTGGTGCCCGAGAAGCCGGTGGACCCCGACGCGTACATGAAGATCAAGGGCGCGCGCGAGCTGGACGCGCGCGGGCTCGCGGTGCTGCGCGAGCTGTACGCCGCGCGCGAGACGCTGGCGCTGCGGCTCGATCGCCCGCCGTTCATGATCGTGGGCAACGAGAGCCTCGTCGTGCTCGCGGCCCGCCGGCCCCTGGACGCGGAGGGCATCCTGGCGGTGCCGGGCTGCACGCCGCCGGTGGTACGGCGCGCCGGGCCCGCCATCCTCGAGGCGATCACGCGCGCGCTCGCGCTGCCCGACGCGGAGCTGCCCGCCTACCGCCCGACCCCGCGGCCCCACGTGCCCGCGGCCCAGCGGAGGCGCGGGGAGGCGCTGCGCGAGTGGCGCACCAAGGCCTCGAAGGAGATCGGCCTCGATCCGGGCGTGCTCTTTCCCCAGCGCCTCATCGACCGGCTCGCCGCGGCCCCGCCCGCCGATCTTGCCGCGCTGCGACAGGTCGAGGGCGTGCGCGACTGGCGCGTGGGCCTCTTCGGCGCGGATCTGCTGAAGGCGCTCGCGATCGCCTGACGCTCCCGGCGGGGCCGGCTTGCTCTCGGTACCGGTTGGTGGTACCGCTGAGGTCAGGTCTGGATCGGTCGCGCTCGCATCAGCAGATCCAGATCGGAAGGGAGGGTCCCCATGGCCTCCGATTCCCGCTACCTTCGCGAAGGGATCATCGCCGGCCTGATCGGGGCCGCGCTCGTGGCGGTCTGGTTCCTCATCTACGACGCGGCGATGGGGCAGCCGTTCCGCACGCCCGCGTTGCTCGGCGCCGCCACGTTCCAGGGCGTGAAGGATCCGGCCGCGGTGCCCACCGCGACCAGCCTGGTGGTGCAGTACACGGTGCTGCACGGGGTGGTCTTCGCTCTGATCGGCGTGCTCATCGCCTACCTGATCGCCTCGGCCCAGCGCGAGCCGAGCCGCGTGCTGATCCTGTTCATCGCGCTGATGTGCTTCGAGGTGTTCTTCCTGGCGGTGCTGACGTGGCTCGCGCATCCGGTGCTCGGCGAGCTCGCCTGGTGGGCGATCCTCGTCGCCAACGCGCTCGCCGCCGGCGGCATGCTCAT
Source organism: uncultured Candidatus Rokubacteria bacterium (assembly GCA_963747235.1). GTDB lineage: Bacteria > Methylomirabilota > Methylomirabilia > Rokubacteriales > CSP1-6 > CAMLFJ01. Next base: position 416,713 of record CAVVEU010000040.1, on the reverse strand, counting down.
CTACTTCTTCGTCGGCCACCGCGCGCTCGGGCGCGCCCTGCTGGGGCCGCTCTGGACGCGCGTGGTGCGCGAGGGTCTCGTGGCCGGGCTCCTGGGCGCCGTCGCGGTCGCGCTCTGGTTCCTCGCCTACGACGCGGCCGCGGGGGTGCCCCTGCGCACCCCGGCCCTGCTGGGCGCCGCGCTCTTCCACGGCCTGCGCGAGCCGGGGGCGCTGGTGATCACGATGCCCCTCGTGCTGCAGTACACCGTGATCCACGGCGCCGCCTTCGTGCTCTTCGGCCTGGCCGCGGCGGGCATGCTGGCGCTCGCCGACCGCGAGCCGCGCCTGCTCTTCGCCTTCGTCATGCTGCTCTGCTGCTTCGAGGTCTTCTTCGCCGCGATGGTGGCGATCCTCGCCGAGTGGCTGCTGGAGGCGGTTCCCTGGTGGACCATCCTGGCGGGCAATCTCCTGGCCGTGCTCGTGATGATGGGCTACTTCCTCCGCGGCCACCGGGTCACCTGGCACGAGTTCATCCACGCCCGCCGCTGATCTGGTAGTGATCTGGGGTCAGGTCTTGAATTCCGACATTTTGGAACGCGAGGGCTGATGTCGCGCCAGGCGAAAATGTCGGAATTCAAGACCTGACCCCTGTAGACTGCCACGCGCGGCACACCACACTGGCGAGGAGGCGGGCATCGTGGCGGACGGAGCGCTCAAGGGGCGGGTGGCGGTGGTGACGGGCGGCAACGGCGGGATCGGCCTCGGGATGGCGCGCGGGCTCGCCGGCGCCGGCGCGGCGGTCGTGGTGTCGGGCCGCAACGCGGAGAAGAGCCGGGGCGCGGTCGCCGAGCTCGTCAAGCTCGGGGCCGCCGCGGTGGCGATCGAGGCCGACGTGGCCGACGAGGCGGCGGTGAACGCGCTGGTGCGCGCCACCGTGGATCGCTTCGGCCGCCTCGACATCCTCGTCAACAACGCGGGCATGAACATCCGCAAGCCGGTGCACGAGCTGACCCTCGCGGAGTGGCGCCAGGTGCTCGACACCAACCTCACGAGCGCGTTCCTCACGAGCCGCGCGGTCTACCCGATCATGAAGAAGAACGGGGGCGGGAAGATCATCAACATCGGCTCGATGATGTCCATCTTCGGCACCTCGTTCGCGCCCGCCTACGCCGCCTCCAAGGGCGGCATCGTGCAGCTCACCAAGGCGACCGCGTCCGCGTGGGCCCGCGACAACATCCAGGTCAACGCGGTGCTGCCCGGCTGGATCGACACCGAGCTCACCACCAACGCGCGCCGCGAGGTCGCGGGCCTCCACGACCGCGTGCTCGCGCGCACGCCCGCCGCGCGCTGGGGCGTGCCCGACGATCTCTCCGGCGTCGCGGTGTTTCTCGGCGGGCCCGCCTCCGATTTCGTCACCGGAACCGCGATTCCGGTGGACGGAGGCTATTCGATCCAGGGCTGAAGTGCGGTACACTGCACGACGCGTGATGTGGGCGTCGACGCGACTCTTCCTGGTGGCTCTGGCGGTGTCCGGCTGCGCGTCGGTCGCCCCGATCGACGCGGCGGTGCGCCGCCCGGCCCCGCCCGACCTGCTGCGCTTCGGGGTGGACACCTTCGCGTTCGCCAACGAGAGCCGCAGCAAGAATCCCGGCAAGCCCGACCTCTACGCCAACTACTGCTTCGTGATGGTGCGGGCGGTCACGCAGTTCCAGCGCTTCGCCCGCTTCGAGCCCGCCGCGCCCCGGCTCGACGCCCGAGGAGTACGTCGCGCGCGTCAAGCAGGTGGTCGCCATCGCTCCCTGGGACGAGCCGTGGCCCGCCGACCGGCGGATCGTGATCCCCGGCTACGCCTCGCTGCACGAGTTCTCCCGCGCCCAGGAGGCGGCGGTGAAGGAGGGGATGGTCGGGCGATTCTGGACCCTCGTGCACTGGACCAACTGGCGCGTGGTGTTCCCGATGCCGCGCTGGCAGCAGGAGCGGGTCGCGCGCGAGACGCTCGCCGAGCTGGCCGAGGGTCGGCCGGTGCAGTTTCTCGTGACGAACTTCCCCACGTGGGAGCTCAACCACACCGTGCTCGCGTACGCGTACACGCTCGACGCGGCCGGCAACGTGCGCTTCTCGGTCTACGATCCGAACGATCCCGCCGAGCCCGGGCGCGTCACCTTCGATCGGGTCGAGCGCCGCTTCGAGGCGAGCCGGCTCCACGACACCGAGCCGGGGCCGATCCGGGCGTTCCGCATGTACTACTGGGCGCTGCTCTAGGCTGATGGCGAGCGAGCCCGCGCCCGACTGGTACTCGCACGGGCTGAACCGTGTCGCGCTACTACCGGCTGGCCACCGCCGCCGCGGCGGCGCTGCCGCGGCCCGCGCGCCTGCGCCTCGCGCGCGGCCTCGGCCGGCTGCTCGCGCGCGCCCTGCCCGCCGAGCGCCGCGCGGTGCGGAGCAATCTCGGCCGCGTGCTCGCGGGCGCGCCGCCGGGCGTGATCGACGCGCGGGTGCGCGAGACCTTCGCCAACTTCGGCGCGTTCTTCGCGGATCTGCTGACGCTCAATCGCCGCCCTGGCGCCGATCTCCGCGACTACGTCGCCTCCGCGGAGGGTGAGCATCATCTCGACGCGGCCATCGCGGCGGGGCGGGGCGTGGTCCTGCTCACCGCGCACCTCGGCAACTGGGAGTTCGCGGGGCGGCTCCTCTCCTCCCGGGGTGGCCGCACCGCCCACGTGGTGCTCTCCGCCGAGCAGGACGCGGCGCTCGAGCGCTACCTGCGGCTCGACAGCCCGCAGCTCCGCTTCGTGACGCGGCATCACGCGACGTCCACCCTCGGGCTGCTGGCCGCGCTCCGGCGCGGCGAGCTGGTGGCGATGCAGGCGGACCGGCCCAGCGGCGGGCGCGGCGACGCGATCGTGCCCTTCTTCGGCGAGCCCGCCGCGTTCCCGCTGGGGCCCTTCGTGCTGGCGCGCGCGGCGGGCGCGGCGGTGGTCCCCGCCTTCTGCGCGATGGCGCCGGGCGGACGCTACCGGCTCGAGATCGATCCGCCGATCTGGGTGAAGCCCGGGGAAGAGCAGGCCGGCCTCGCCACCGTGGTCGCCGCGCTCGAGCGCGTGATCCGCGCCTACCCGACCCAGTGGTTCAACTTCTTCGACGCCTGGAGCCCGCCCGGTGGCCACGCCTGAGCGCGTGGTGATCGCCGCCGCCGGGGTGGTGACCCCGATCGGCCAGGACCTCGAGGCCTTCTGGTCGTCGCTGGTCACCGGCGCCTCGGGCATCTCGCAGATCGAGCGCGTGCCGGTGGCCGACCTGCGCGTGCAGCGCGGCGGCGAGGTCAAGAAGCTCGGCCGCATCAAGGACTGGCGCGGCGTGCCCGACTGTCGCGCGAGCCGCCTGCTGATCGCGGCGGCCGACGACCTCTGCGCGCAGGCCGCGTTCCGCCCACTGCCGCTCGATCCGGCGCGGGTCGGGGTGGTGGTGGGCACCGCCCTCGGCGGCGTGGAGGAAGGCGAGAAGGCGCTCGCGGGCGACCGGGACCGCCGCCGGCTGTCCCAGGCGCTCTACGACGGCCCGGGCTGGGCCCTCGCGCGCTGGCTCGGCGCGCGCGGCCCGGTGATCACGGTGTCCACCGCGTGCGCGTCCGGCGCCACCGCGATGGCGGTCGGCGCCGATCTGCTGCGCTCGGGCGAGGCGGACGCGGTGGTGGCGGGCGGCTACGACGCGCTCTGCCGCTTCGTGCTGCGCGGCTTCGACGCCCTGCGCTCGCTCACCCGCGACGAGGTCCGGCCGTTCGACCGGCGCCGCAGCGGCCTGCTCCTGGGCGAGGCGGGCGCGCTCGCCCTGCTGGTCCGCGAGCGCGACGCGCGGGGCCCGCGGCTCGGCACGCTCCTGGGCTACGGCAGCGCCAGCGACGGCTTCCACATCGCGGCGCCCGAGCCCGAGGGCCGCGGCCTCGAGCGGGCCATCCGGGCCGCGCTCGCGGACGCGCGGGTGTCGGCCGCGGACATCGACCTGGTGAGCGCGCACGGCACCGCCACGCAGCTCAACGACCGGATCGAGACGGCCGCGCTCAAGCGCGCGCTGGGACGCCGGGCGCACGAGATCCCGATCAACTCCATCAAGGGCAGCCTCGGGCACACCATGGGGGCCGCCGCCGCGCTCGAGGCCTTCATGTGCCTGCTCTCGGCGCAGCGGGGCCTGATTCCACCCACGCTGCACCTGGAGGAGCCCGATCCGGAGTGCGATCTCGACTACGTGCCCGGCCGGGCGCGCCCCGGACGGCCCCGCGTGATGCTGAGCACGTCCATGGGCTTCGGCGGCTGCAACGGCGCCCTCGTCCTCGAGGCCGCCTGATGCGCCGCCCCCGCGATCCGCGGCCTGGGCATCCTGTCCGGCCGAGGCAAGGCGCTGTGGCCATTCCGGGCGCCCGCATGAGCCGAACGAAACGGTGACCGCGTCTCGCCCTCCCCCGTCCGGACCGCCCCGGCGACCGCTTCCGGCGCGCCACCCGCGAATGCCTCCTGGCCCTTGCGGCCGTGGACGCGATGCTTGAAGATGGGAAGGCTTCGCGGGAGGCCATCGCGGGCGAGCGGACGGCGCTGCTGTACGTGACCGCCGCCGCCTACGGCGCCTCCAACCGCGCGTTCATCGAGCGCCGGGGCGGGGTGATGCACTTCGCCTACACCGCGCCCGCGGTGGTGCCGGCGGAGGTGGCGATCGAGTTCGGGGTGGCCGGCCCGTACGGGATCCTGATCGGCGGGGCGCCCGCGACGCTCAGGGCCATCGAGCAGGCGGCCCGGCTGCTGGAGGCCGGCACCTGCGACCGGGCCCTGGTCCTGGCGGTCGAGATCTTCGAGGAGTGCGCGGACCTCTACGCGCGCCACCGCCGTTCCTATCGGTGGCCGCTGGTGGAGACCGCGGCGTGCCTGTGGCTGGAGCGGGGCGCGGGCGCGATCTCGTTCGAGTCGGCGCGCGACGGCCGGCGGGTGGCCGGAGCCGCCGGGCCGGGCGAGCGCTTCGCGGCGGGCCCGCTCGCGGATCTGCGCGACTGGCGCGCGCGAGGGACGACGGGGCCGGTCGAGCTGTCGGGACGCTGGCGGGGAGAGCAGGCGCGGCTCCACTGGAGCCCGGAGAAATCCCACGCGCGCGGCAGCGCGGCGTGAAACGGAGGTTGTGTCGATGACGCAGAAGGAAGTCCTGGACGAGCTGAAGGGGCTCGTCGTCGAGCGGCTCAAGTTCGACCCGCGCCGGGCGGCCGAGATGACGCTCGAGACGACGCTCCCCAAGGGCGTCGACGGCTCGCTGGGCCTGGACTCGCTCGATTTCATCGAGCTGTCGGTGGCCATCGAGGAGCGCTTCGGGATCACGATCGACGAGGCCCACGACCTCACGGACGAGTTCCTCTCGCTGGATTCCCTGTCCCGGTTCATCCTGGCCAAGAACGGCCAGGCCTGAGGGCTCGAGGCCCAGCCCCGGGCGATGAGCGTGGCATGAGCCGGTCGGCGGCCCGCGACGGCCGGGCGGAGGTCGTGGTCAGCGGCCTCGGGATCGTGAGTCCCTACGGGGCCGGGGTGAAGAGCTTCTGGAGCGGGCTCGCCGCCGGCACCTGCGCGATCAAGCCCATCACCGTCATCGAGACCGAGGGCTTTCGCTCGCGCATCGCGGCCGAGATTCCCGCCGAGGTCATCGCCACGCTCGGCTCGTCGCGCCGCCGCTCGCGCGCGGACCGGATCGCGCTCGCGGCCGCGGGCGAGGCCCTGGCCGACGCGGGCCTCGAGGGCGCCGCGCGCCGGGAGGCCGCGCTGCTCGTCGGCGCGGTCGGCGGCGGCATGCTCGAGGGCGAGGGCTGGTACTGGGACGTCGCGCGCGGCCGCCCCTCCTCGCGGATGGGCGCGCTGCGCTCGATCCTGCCGTTCTCGCACGCCGAGACCCTCGGCTGGCGCCTCGGCCTCACCGGGCCGAAGGAGACGGTGGTCATGGCCTGCGCCTCCGGCGCGGCCTCGATCGCGCTGGGCGCCGATCTCATCCGCGCCGGCGTGACGCCGACCGCGCTGGTGGGGGGCGTGGACGCGCTGACCCACATCTGCTTCATGGGCTTCAACGCGCTCAAGCTGCTCGATCCCACGCCGTGTCGCCCGTTCGACCGCGATCGGCGCGGGATGTCCATCGGGGAGGCCGCCGCGTTCCTGGTCATCGAGGACGCGGAGCACTGCCGGGCGCGCGGCGGGCGTGTCCACGCGCGGCTCGCCGGCTACGGGATGACCACCGACGCGTATCACGTCACCGCGCCGCATCCCGAAGGTGAGGGGATGATCCACGCGATGCAGCAGGCCCTGGACGCCGCCGGGCTCGACGCCCGCGAGGTCGGCTACGTCAACGCCCACGGCACCGGCACTCCGCAGAACGACCGCGCGGAGGCGCTGGCCCTCCGCCGCGTCTTCGGCGAGGGCGGCGTGCTGGTCAGCTCCACCAAGTCGCTGGTGGGCCACACGATGGCGGCGGCGGGCAGCGTGGAGGCGACCGCCACGATCCTGGCGCTCCAGCACGGGCTGCTGCCGCCGACCGCGAACCTCGAGCAGGTGGATCCCGACGTGCCCTTCGACTGCCTGCCCGGCGTCGCGCGCCCCGCCGATGTGACCGCCGCGCTGTCGAACTCGTTCGGCTTCGGCGGCCAGAACGTGAGCCTCGATCTTCGAGAAGCCGAGTTGGGCGAGGCGCAGCCGAAGGCGAGCCGAGCGGATACATGATCCGCCGCGTGGTCGTCACCGGGATCGGCACCGTCAACGCGTCCACCGCGGGCGGGCGGGACGCGCTCGCGGGCGCGCTGGCCCTCGGCCGCTCCGCGATCGGTCCGGTCCGCGCGTTCGACACCGCGGCGATGTCGAGCCGCCTCGCCGCCGAGGTGGACGAGGCCACGCTCGCGTCCCTCGTGGATCGGGACGCGGCCCGACGCCTCTCCCGCATCTGCCGCCTCGCCCTCGGCGCCTGTCTCCTCGCGGTGCGCGACGCCGACGTGCCGGGCGGGCCCGGCCTCGGCATCGTGGTGGGCACCGAGCACGGCGACTTCACCTCGAGCCGCGACTTCGCCCTGGGCTTCCTGCGCCGGGGCCCGGCCGGCCTCTCGCCGATGATCTTCCCCAACACCGTGATGAACACGATGGCCTCCATCGCGGCCATCGCGATCGGCGCCAAGGCCCCGTCCATCACGGTGAACCAGGCCACCCTCGCGGGCGATCTCGCGATCGCGCGCGGCGCGCGCCTGGTCGCCGACGGCCGCGCGGAGGCGGTGGTGGCGGGCGGCGTGGACGAGCTGTTCCACGACGTGTACGAGCGGCTGGCCCAGATGGGCGCGCTCTCCCCGATGCGCGGGCGCGGGGCCGAGGGCTGCCGGCCCTTCGCGGCCGATCACAATGGCCCGGTGCTGGGCGAGGGCGCCACCTTCCTGGTGCTCGAGGAGCGGGAGGGGGCGCGGGCGCGCGGTGCGCGGATCATCGCCGAGATCGCGGCGACCGCCTGGGGCAACGTGCCGGTCGCGCCCCACACCGGCCACCCGGGGCGGAGGGATCCGGGCTCCCCGGTGGCGCGGCTGATCCGCGAGCGTGGGAAGACCGGCGTCGCGCGCTGCTACGGCGCCGGCAACGGCGATCCCGCGGTGGACGACTGGGAGCGCGCGCTGCTGGGCCGCGAGCTGGCCGCGCCCGACGACCTGGTGCCGCCGGTCTCGCTGGCGCCGCTCTTCGGCCAGCACGGCGGGCTCGGCGCGCTGCGCGTGGGCGCGGCCGCGCTGGACGCGGCGCGCGGCACGTCCGCGGTGCTCGTGCACGGCATCGCGCGCGGCGGCTGCCGGACCGCGCTGGTGGTGGAGCCGGCCGCGTGAATCCAGTCAGCGAGCGCCTGATCGTGATCCCGGTCTTCAACGAGGCCGCCACCATCGGCGACATCGTGGAGCGGGCCCGGCTGCACGGCCCGGTGCTGGTGGTGGACGACGGCTCGACCGACCGGAGTGCCGCGGTGGCCGCCGCGGCCGGAGCGGAGGTCGTCTCGCTGGGCCGGCGGCGGGGCAAGGGCGCGGCGCTGCGTCACGCCTTCGCCGAGGGGCGGAAGCGCGGGGTCGAGTGGCTGGTGACGCTCGACGGCGACGGCCAGCACGATCCCGACGACATCCCGCGCCTGCTCAAGGCCGCGGTGGAGGAGCCCGGGGCCTTCGTCATCGGCGGGCGCCTGGGCCGGCTCGCGGACGCGCCGGCGAAGGTGATGCCCGCCGGCCGGCTCGCGGCGCTGCGCGTGGCGGGCTTCTTCATCGACTGGCTGGGCGGGCGTCCCGGTCGCCGACACCCAGTCCGGCTTCCGCGTCTACCCGGCGCGCCTCCTCGCCGCGGTGGCGCCGCGTCACGGCGGGTTCGTGCTGGAGAGCGAGATGCTGCTGCGCGCCGCCGCGCTGGGGTGCCGGATCATCGAGGTGCCCATCACGCCGATCCACTTCGAGGATCGGCGGAGCCGCTTCCGCCCGGGACGCGACGGCCTCGCGGTCGGCGCCTTCCTGGCCCGCCGCATCGTGACGCGCTGGGCGCGCGAGGCCGCCGCGGGCGCGCTCTACGTGATCGGGATCTTCAGCCCCCCGCGCCTCCGGGCGCGGCACCGGGAGATGTACGCGTTCGCGGCGCCGCACCGCTCCAACCCGCCCGGCTGGGCGCTGGCCATCGGCACGTTCATCGCGGATCGGGCGATCCGGTCCGTCGAGGACGGCTGGCGCTCCCCGCACGCGCGCGGCCTGCGCCTCGCCGCCCTGGCCACCGCGGCGACCCCGCTCATGCTCGCGCTCGCGCTGAGCCGGAGCGCGCTCGCCGCCGTCGGCATCGACTGGCTCAGCCCGGCGGTGCGGCGGCTCTACCGCCAGGAGGAGCTCGGCGCCACCCTGGAGGTCCCGGCGGCCCGGACCGCGGCGGCCGCGCGCTCCGCGGACTACGACGTGCTGGTGGTGGGCGGCGGCCCCGGCGGGTCGAGCGCGGCGACCTTCCTCTCGCGCGGCGGCCTCACGGTGGCGGTGGTCGAGCGCGAGGTCTTCCCGCGCTTTCACGTGGGCGAGTCGCTCCTGCCCTGCAACGTGACGGTCCTGGAGCGTCTCGGCGTCCTCGACGCGGTCAAGCAGCACGGCTTCATCCCGAAGTACGGGGCCTACTTCCACGACCAGGACATGGACCTGGGCCATCACTTCATGTTCCGGGAAGGCAAGCCGTGGCCCTCCCACGCCTTCGAGGTCCAGCGCGGCGACTTCGACAAGATCCTGCTCGACCACGCGGCCCGCCAGCCGAACGTGACGCTGCTCCAGCCCGCGACGGTGGAGCGCGTGGCCTTCGACGCCGACGGGGTGACCGCGCAGGTCACCGACGCCGCCGGCCCGCGCGAGGTGCGCGCGCGCTTCCTCGTGGACGCGAGCGGGCGCGACTCCTTCCTGGCCGCCCGCCACGGCCACCGCCGCCCGATCCCGGGGCTCGGCAAGGTCGCGCTCTTCGCCCACTTCCGCGGGGGGCGCCGCTGGCCCGGACTGGAGGAGGGCAATATCCGCATCCTCATCTTCCCGGCGGGCTGGTTCTGGTACATCCCGTTCGCCGACGGGACGACGCAGCGTGGGCTGCGTGCTCCACGCGCGGACGGTGCGCGGGCGCGACGGGGACCTGGAGCAGCTCTACGACTCCATGATTCCCGCAGTGCCGCGCGCTCCAGGAGGCGCTCGGCGACGCGCCCCGCATCACGAAGGTGCACAGCGCGGCCAACTTCTCGTACCGGACCGATCCCGCCATCGGCGACCGCTTCGTGTGCGTGGGGGACGCCCTCGCCTTCGTGGACCCGATCTTCTCCTCCGGGGTCTACGTCTCGTCCCAGTCGGCCGAGATGGCGTCGGTGGAGATCCTGAAGGCGTTCCGGGAGAACCGCTTCGTCGAGCGCCGCTTCCGCGGCTACCAGCGCCGCGTCCGCAACGGCGTCGGCTCCTTCCAGCGCTTCATCCGGAGCTTCTACGATCCCTCGTTCATCGAGATCTTTCTCAAGCCGCGCGAGATCGTGGGCATGGTGGACGCGGTCATCGCGGTGCTGGCGGGGGGCGCCTTCGTGCGCCGCTCGCTCAAGCTGAAGGTCGGCCTCGAGGTCTTCTTCATCATCGTCCGCATCAATCGCTTCGTCCGTCGCCGCCGGGGCCTGACCACGGAATCCCGCGTCGAATGGTAGCGATCCGCCGGCTCCTCCCGCGGGGCTACCTCTTCACGGTGCTGGGGATCGCGGTCGGCGTGGCCGGCCTGGTCGCGCTGGGCGCCATGGCCGAGCGCATCACGCGCTTCATCGACGGCGGCGACCGCTTCGTGCTGGGCCAGATCTCGGTGGCGGGCGAGGGCATGGGCATGGGCACCGGCTTCACCGCGGGCGGCCTGCTGCGCGCGTCCAAGATCGAGCAGATCGCGCGGGTGCCCGGGGTGGCCGCGGTGCAGGGGCAGGTGATGCTGCCGCTCAATCCCACCACGTCGCAGTTCCTGACCCTCACCCAGGAGCTGATCCTGGGCGTGGATCCGGCGGTGCGCATGTCCAATCGCGAGTTCCGCGAGCTCCCGGTGCGCGACGGGCGCTTCCTTCGGCCGGGCGATCGGGGGGTGGTGGTGGTCGGCGCCGACTTCGCGGCCTCGCGCCGCCTGCGGCCGGGCGGGACGCTCGACCTGGCGACCGGCCGGACGTTCCAGGTGGTGGGCGTGCTCGACAAGACGCTGACCGCCCCCGATCGGTTCGCGATCGTGCCGCTGGACGACGCGCGCGACCTCTGGCTGCGGCGCGACCCGCTGCTGGTCCAGGTCTTCGCGGGCGGCGCCGGGGGCCTCGGGCGGCGCGATCTGAACACGGGGGCCGCGGTCGCGTGGGCGGACGGGGTGGATCCGGACACGCTCGCGCGACGGATCCAGGCCGAGGTGCCCGGCCTCAACGTGACGATCCCCGGTGAGCTGAGCCGCCTGCTCCGGCAGTCCACCGCGTTCTTCTCGGCGCTGCTCTTCGGCGTCGGCGCGCTCGGCCTCGTCATCGGCGGGCTCTCCCTCTCCAACACGGTGACCGCGGCGGTCTTCGAGCGCATCCGCGATTTCGGCATCAAGCGCGCCCTCGGGGCCACCGACGGGCAGCTCCTGCGCGAGATCCTGGGCGAAGCCCTCGGGGTGTCCGTCTCGGGCGGGCTGCTCGGGGTGGGGCTGGCCCTCGCGGTCGGCATCCTCGTGGACGCGCGCGGGGACGGCCAGCAGCTCTTCCTCTTCTCGCCGCGCCTGCTCGGCTTCTCGCTCGGCTTCTCGATCATCCTGGGCGGGCTCGCCGCCACCTACGCCACCCTCCGGATCGTGCGCCTGTCGCCCGCCGAGGCCATCCGGCGCGGGGCCTAGAGGTGATCGTCCGCGCGCGCGGGCTCACCAAGACGTTCCGCGGCCCCGACGGCCGGCCGGTCCCGGTGCTTCGCGGCGTGGACGTGGAGGTGAAGGCGGGCGAGTTCGTGGCGGTGGCCGGACCGTCGGGCTGCGGCAAGTCCACCCTGCTGAACCTGCTCGGGCTGCTCGAGCCGCTCGACGCGGGCGAGATCTGGCTCGACGACGTGTGCGTGAGCCGGCTCTCACGCCGCGCCCAGTGCGGGGTGCGGGGGCGCTCCATCGGGTACGTCTTCCAGTCGTTCATGCTGATCGCCGGGCTCACCGCGCTCGAGAACGTGCTGCTCGCGGCGCGCTACGTCGGGCGCCCGCGGCCGTCGGCGCTGTCGGAGGCGCGCGTCCTCATGGACCGGCTCGGGGTCGCGCATCGAGCGGATCACTACCCGGCGCAGCTCTCGGGCGGCGAGCAGCAGCGGGTGGCCTACTGCCGCGCGGTCCTCAACGCGCCGCCCCTCGTGCTGGCCGACGAGCCGACCGGCAACCTGGACGAAGGCCACGCCGCGGTGATCCTGGCCGAGCTGCGCGCGCTCTGCCGGGACCGCGGGACCTCGGTGATCCTCGTCACGCACCGGGCCGACGCGGCCGCCCGCGCGGATCGCGCCCTCCATATGCGCGAGGGCCGGCTCGAATCGCAAGGGGGCGACGGGCACTCATGATCGGCCGCAGCCTCTAGTGGGGTGGCGTGACGGCAGTGTCGCCGTCCTCCTGGTCGTGACCCTGGCCGCGGTGCTGCTGGCCCCGGGGCTGGGCCGGGCTCCGTTCGACGATCCCGGCGAGGGCCAGCACGCCGAGATCGCCCGGGAGCTGCTGGGCGGAAGCTGGCTCACGCTGCGCCTGAACGGCGTGCGCTACTTCGACAAGCCGCCGCTGCTCTACTGGCTGACCGCGGTGTCCTTCCACCTCTTCGGCCTCACCGAGGGCGCGGCGCGCCTGGCCCCGCTGCTGGGCGCGCTGCTCGCCGTGGCGGGGACCGCGCTGCTGGGCGTCAGACTACTCGGACCCGGCTGGGGGCGCGCTCGGCGGTCTCGCGTTGCTGTCCTGCGCGCTGTTCGTGGCGTTCGGTCGGTACGTGAGGCCGGAAAGTTTGTTCGTGGCGGCTATTGCCTGGGGTTTCGCGGGGCTGCTCTTGGCGGGCACTCGTTCCGGCGGGGTCTGGCCGGTTCTCGGCTGCGCGGCGCTCGGTATCGCGGCCCTCGCGAAGGATCCGCTGGGATTGCTCGGGCCGCTCGTGACCATCGCGATCGCGGCGGCGCTGGCGGGGCGGCTCCGGCCGGTGCGCGCGTGGCTGCCGCCCGTCGGCGTCGCGCTCATGGTCGTCATCGGCTTCGGCTGGTACGTGGTGGCCGCGGTGCGCGAGCCCGCGTTCCTCTGGTACACGGTGGTGGACAACCACGTGCTGAACGTCGCGCGCATGCGGCAGTTCCCCGACGAGGACGTGCCGCTCTCCGCGCTCGAGTTCCTCACCGCGGCGGGCTTCGGGGCCTTCCCGTGGATCCTGGCCGCGGTGGTGGCGGTGGGCGCGCTCGTTCGCGCGCGCGCCTGGCGTGATCGCGACGAGCTGCCGTGGGTGGCGCTGGCGGTCTGGGCGGTGGGCGTGCTGGCCTTCTTCACGGTCTCGCCGTTCAAGCTGCCGCACTACGGCCTGCCCGCCTATCCCGCGCTGGCGCTGCTCGCGGCGCGCGCGTGGCGCGACGTGGCGCCGCGCCCGCGCGGGCTGATCGCGGCGCATCTCGTCCTCTTCGCGCTCGCGGGGGCGGGCTGCGCGTGGGCCGCGGCGGGCGATGGGCGGGTCTTCACCGAGGCGGTGTTCGGCGTCTCCGACGTGTACTCGCGGAAGGAGGCGGCGCTCGGGCAGGCCTCGCCCTATCCCGCGTGGTCGTCGCTGCAGCCGCTGGTGGCGTGGGCGGCGGTGGTGCTGCTCGCGGGCGCCGCGGTTCTGGCCGCCGCGGCGGCGCGCCGCTCCGCGCGCCTGGGCGCGTGGACGGTGGTGGCGGTGATGCTCCTGCTGGTGCCGGTGGTGGCGATCGGGCTCGCGGTGACCTCCTCGGCCCGCGCGGTCACGGTGATGGCCGCGGAGATCCGGGCGCGGCTCGGGCCCGGGGATCTGCTCGTGCTCGAAGGGCCCATCGAGAACGCGGGCGCGGTGGAATTCTACTCGGGGCATCGTCCGGTCCTGCTCGACGCGGCCCGCAGCGTGCTCGGCATCGGCGCCACCTTCGCCGACGCGGCGGGGACCTTCTGGAGCGCCGCCGCGCTTCGCGGAGGCCTGGGCCTCGGCCCGGCCGCCCTATCTCCTGACCACCCGCGAGCCCGCGCAGAGCATCGTGGCCTCGCTGCCGCCGCGGAGCGCCCGGCTGCTCTTCGCCCACAACGGCCGCTGGCTGTACGGCCGCGCTCCCGCCGACGCGGGGCCGGGCTCGCGCTGATGCTGACCGATCTGATCATCCAGTTCAGCTATCCGGGCGTGTTCCTGGTCCTCCTCGCCACCGGCCTGGGGCTGCCGATCCCGGAGGAGCTGCCGATCGTCATCGCGGCCATGATGTCGCGCTGGCAGGTGATGCACTGGTGGGGCGCGCTGCTCTCCTGCCTGGGCGGCGTGCTCGCCGGCGACATGCTGCTCTACTGGGTGGGCCGGCACTTCGGCCGCCGCATCCTCGAGTGGCCGACGGCGCGGCGCATCCTGACCCCGGAGCGCGAGACCCGCGTGATGGAGGCCTACCACCGCCACGGCCTGAAGTTCGTGATCATGGCCCGGCTCGTCATGGGGCTGCGCGCGGCCGCCTTCCTGACCGCGGGGCTGGTCCGGGTCCCGTTTCCCCGGTTTCTCCTGGTGGACGTGGCCGCGGTGCTGCTGAGCGTGCCGCTGGCGTTCGGCCTGGCCTACGCGGTCGCGGACTCGGTGGCGGTGGCGCTCGCCCGCGTGCACGAGCTGCAGCTCTGGATCGGCGGTACGGTCCTGCTGGTCGCGGCGGGGTGGCTCGTGGTGCTCTGGCGCCGACGGCGCCGCGGCTAGCCGGGCGGCCCGCGGAGCCGCGCCGGCCGCTGTGGTATCGTGAGCCAATCGTGACCGACTACCTGCGCACGCTGTTTCTCCATCCGCCCGCGGTAGCCGGCTTCGACGGCGGAGCGGGCTCGCGCTATCAGGCCAAGCGCGAGATCCGGTCGTTCTGGTACCCGACCTGGCTGGCCCAGCCCGCCGCGCTGGTGCCGGGCTCGCGGCTCGTGGACGCCCCGCCGGACGGCCTCACCGTGGACGACGTGCGGCCGCTCGCCAAGCGCTACGACCTCTGCGTCATGCACACCAGCACGCCCTCGTTCGCCTCCGACGTGCGGGTGGCCGAGGCGCTCAAGGCCGAGAACCCCGCGCTCGTCATCGGGCTCGTGGGGGCCGCGGTGGCGGTGGCCCCGGAGGCCTCGCTCCGCGCGAGCGCCGCGCTGGCGTTCGTGGCCCGGAACGAGTTCGATTTCACGATCCAGGAGGTGGCGCAGGGCCGGCCGCTTCGCCGACGTGCGCGGGCTCTCCTACCGGGTCAACGGCCACGTGGAGCACACGCCGGAGCGCCCGACGCTCGAGAACATGGACGCGCTGCCCTTCGTGACGCCGGTCTACAAGCGCGACCTCACCGTCGAGCACTACGCCATCGGCTACCTCCAGCATCCGTACGTCTCGCTCTACACCGGGCGCGGCTGCCGATCGAAGTGCACCTTCTGCCTCTGGCCGCAGACGGTGGGCGGGCAGCGCTACCGCACCCGCAGCCCCGAGCACGTGGCCGAGGAGATGGCGCAGGCGGCCCGGCTGTTCCCGCAGGTGCGCGAGTTCTTCTTCGACGACGACACGTTCACCGACGACCTGCCGCGCGCCGAGGCCATCGCGAAGCGGCTCGGCCGGCTCGGCATCACCTGGTCGGTCAACGCCAAGGCCAACGTGCCGTACGCGACCCTCAAGGTGCTCAAGGACAACGGGCTCCGGCTCCTCCTCGTGGGCTACGAGTCGGGCAACCAGGCCATCCTCAACAACGTGAAGAAGGGCGTGCGCCTCGACGTGGCGCGGCGGTTCACGCGCGACGCCCGGTCGCTCGGCATCGCGATCCACGGCACCTTCATCCTGGGCCTGCCCGGCGAGACGCGCGAGACCATCGCGGAGACCATCCGCTTCGCGACCGAGATCGATCCCGGCACCATCCAGGTCTCGCTGGCCGCGCCCTATCCGGGCACCGCGCTCTACGAGGAAGCGCAGCGCAACGGCTGGCTCGAGTCCGACGAGCTGGTGGACGGCGCCGGGGTGCAGGTGAGCGCGATCGGCTACCCGCACCTCTCGCGCACCGAGATCTTCCGCTCGGTGGACCAGTTCTACCGCCGCTTCTACTTCCGCCCCCGCAAGATGCTCTCCCTCGGCGCCGAGATGCTCCGCGACCGCCAGGTCATGAAGCGCCGCCTCGCGGAGGGCCGCGACTTCCTGAAGTTCCTGCGCTCGCACCGCACATGAAAGTGCTCGTGATCGACACCATCGCGCGCCGAGGGCATCGCGTATCTCGCCGAGCGCGGGTTCCAGGTGGACCAGGTCTCGAGCAAGCTGCCGAAGGAGGAGCTGCACGCGCGGCTCGGCGGACTACGAGGCGATCGTCACGCGCTCCTCCACCGCGGTGACCCCGGAGTTCCTGGGCCGGGCCCGCCGGCTGCGCATCCTGGGGCGGGCCGGGGTCGGCGTGGACAACATCGACGTGGACGCCTGCTCGCGCCAGGGCGTGGTGGTGGTCAACGCGCCCTACGGCAACGTGGTCTCCGCGGCCGAGCACACCGTGGGCATGCTGCTGGCCCTCGTGCGCAAGATCCCGGCCGCCCACGACTCGCTCAAGCAGCTCCAGTGGGACCGGGGCATCTACGGTTCCGAGCTCTATCGCAAGACGGCGGGCGTGCTCGGGCTCGGCAAGGTGGGCTCGCGGGTGGCGGCCCGGCTGCGGGCCTTCGACATGGAGATCCTGGTCTACGATCCGTTCATTCCGGAGAGCCGGGCGCGGGACCTGGGCGTGCGGCTGACCGACCTGCAGACGGTGCTGAGCCGGGCCGACATCCTGACCGTGCACGTGCCGCTCACCGACGAGACCGAGAACATGATCGGGGCGCGCGAGCTCGCCGCGCTCAAGCCGGGCGCGCGCGTCGTCAACTGCGCGCGCGGCGGCATCGTCAACGAGGTGGACCTGCTGGCCGCGCTCGACTCGGGCCACGTGGCGGGCGCCGCGGTGGACGTGTGGAGCGAGGAGCCGCCGCAGTCGCCCGCGGTCAAGCGCCTGATCCAGCATCCGCGCGTGGTGGTCACGCCGCACCTGGGCGCCAACACCCAGGAGGCGCAGGTCAACGTGGCGGTGGACGTGGCCCGGCAGCTCGTGGCCTTCCGCGACGGCGAGCTGGTCGAGCACGCGGTGAACATCCCGGTGGGCGACCGCGAGACCATGGCCGAGCAGCGCCCGTTCCTGCGCCTGGCCGAGGTGCTGGGCCGCTTCTGCCTGCAGCTCGAGCCGGAGAACGTCGAGCGGGTGGAGATCGAGGTCGCCGGGCACCTGGCCCGCGTGGACACCGAGCTGCTGGGCCGCGCGGTGCTGAAGGGGCTCCTCGAAGGCGTGACGGTGCAGGCGGTGAACCTGGTCAATGCCCACCTGATCGCGCGCGACCGGGGGCTCGTGGTGGAGGTGCGGGCCGATGCGGAGGCCGCCTCCGGCTACACCAACCTCATCACGGTCACGACCCAGGCGGGCGACGGGCGGAAGATCATCGCGGGCACCGTGTTCGACGGGGTGCCCCGCATCGTGCGCCTGCGCGATCTTCATATCGAGTTCATCCCGGAGGGGCATATCCTGGTGCTGGCCTACGAGGATCGGCCCGGCATGGTGGGCCGGATCGGGTCGATCCTGGGCCGCCACAACGTCAACATCGCCTCGATGCACGTGGGCCGGCGCACGCGCCGGGGCCGTGCCATCGTGGTGCTGCTGCTGGACGACGACGTTCCCACGGAGGTCATGGAAGAGGTGAGCAAGAGCGTGGAGGCCGATTTCGCGCGGGTGATCCGGCTGTGAAGGTGCCCCGGAAGCGCGCGGACGAGACCCCGGTCGGCGTCTTCGAGACGCGGCCCTGGGGTGGGTTCATCACGGTGGAGGAGGGCCGCGGCTACAAGGTCAAGCGGCTGTTCGTCCGGCCCGGCCAGCGGTTGAGCCTGCAGCGGCACCGGTTCCGCGCCGAGCACTGGGTGGTGGTCTCGGGCTCGCCGCGCGTGATCATCGCGGGCCGCCCGAAGCGGCTCAAGCCCCGGGGCGCGGTGGACGTCCCGCGCGGGGCCTGGCACCGCATCGAGAACCCCGGCCGCGTCCCGGCCATCCTCATCGAGGTCCAGCACGGGCCGTACCTCGGCGAGGACGACATCATCCGCCGCCAGGACGACTACGGCCGCGCCGGCGCGGCCAAGGCCACTCCGGCGCCCAAGCGCGCGGCGCAGCGCGCGCGAGTCGGCCTGACCGACCCGCCCGCTCACCATCCACCCTCACCACCCACCCTTCACCCCTCACCCCAGCCCTCTCCCCTGAGGGGAGAGGGGGAGACACGGAGCCACCACGATGCCCATCAAGACCCGCTACCTGTTCAGCGCCGCCATGGACGTCGAGCCCGCCCAGGAGCGCCTCTTCAACGAGGTCTACGACCAGGAGCACGTGCCGAGCCTGCTCACCGTGCCCGGGGTCATCGCGGTGTCGCGCTACGAGATGCAGCCGCTCACCATGAGCATCGGCGGGCAGCTCAAGACCATCGTGATCGAGGGCGCGCCAAAGTACGGCGCCCTCTACGAAATCGAGACGCCCGACGTGCTGGTGACCGAGGCGTGGGCCAAGGCGGTCGAGAAGGGGCGCTGGCCGGCCCAGGTGCGGCCGCACACGCGCAATCGCCAGCACATCCTCTATCGCCGCATCGGGTCCTGACGCGGGATCAGCGCATCAAGCTCGAGATGTGGAGGTAGAGCGCGAGGAGTCCCAGGTACTCGTGCAGCACGGATTCGCTGCAGCGGCGGCGGCGCCACCAGGCGTCGCCGCCGGCGCACTCGTCCGGCACCGCCGCCAGGCGCCCCTCGATGCCGCCGCTCTCGCGCCGCCAGATGAGCTGCACGCGGCGGGCGTGGAACGCGCTCGTGACCAGGATGACCCGTCGCCAGCCGCGGTCCCGGGCCGCCGCGGCCACCGCGCGCAGCTCCGTCTCCGTGATCTCCACCGGCTGGTCGAGGGTGACGATGGCGTCCCGGGGCACGCCGTACTTCTCCAGCGCGGCCACCGATTCGCCCTGGAAGTCGAGCCGGCGGACCCCCATGTCGATGAGCCGCTGGGTGCGGCCGGGCACGAGCTGGCGCGAGACCAGCACCCGCGGAGCCCAGCCCTCGCGGTAGAGCCCCGCGGCCGTCTCCTCGCGGCTGGGCGTGCTGCCCGCCACCACCACGATCGCGTCGGCCCGCTCGCGCGGATCGTCCACCACGAGGGCCTGGCCGGTCGCGCGCAGCAGGGGACGGTGGGCGAGCGCGGCCAGGCCCGCGAGCGCGAGCAGGGCGATCAGCGCGACCCGGACCGTGCGCCGGGTCACCGGCGGGGCTCGCGCGCCCTTCGCGCTTCCAAAAGCTTGGGGCGGACCCCCCACGGACTGTACGATGACCCGCAGGAGGTACTACCCATGCGACGTTTTGTCGTCCTGTCCGTGACCGTTCTCGCGCTGACCGCGTGCGCGTCGACGCCGCCCAAGGTGCAGCGCAGCGAGTTCGAGGACATCCCGGTGCCCAAGGGCCTCGCGGTGGACCTGAACCGCTCCACGATCATCGAGTCGCCGTCGGTGAAGGCGGCCCGCATCTTCTACAAGGGCCGCATCGAGCCGGATAGCCTCTCGGTCGCGTTCCGCACCACGCTCGAGGCCAACGGCTGGAAGCACCTGTCGTCGACGACCGCGTCCGACAAGGGCACCACGCAGGTGTACGAGAAGACCGGCAGCTCGCTCCAGGTCCTGATCTACGAGAGCTGGTACTACACCTGGGTCGAGATGTCGGCGACGCGGATGGTCGGTCAGGCGTCGGCGCAGCTCAAGCCGTAGTCCCGGCGCCACGGCGGCGGCGCCCGCTCAGGGGCGCCGCCAGCGCCGTCCGCTGCGCTCGATCAGCGTGTCGGCCTCGGCCGGGCCCCACGTGCCCGCCTCGTAGTTGGGGAACTTGCGCGGATCTCCGCCGGCCCAGGTGTCGAGCACGGGCTGCAGCAGCTCCCACGCCATCGTGACCCAGTCGCCCCGCGCGTAGAGCGTCGCGTCTCCCTTCATCGCGTCCAGCAGCAGGCGCTCGTACGCTTCGGGCGGCTCGCCGCCGAAGGCCTTGCCGTAGTCGAACTCCATCTCCACCGGCTTGATCCGCAGCTCGGAGCCCGGCAGCTTGGCCCCGAACGAGAGCGACATGCCCTCGTCGGGCTGGATGCGGAGCACGAGCAGGTTGGGCTCGGCGAGGATCTCCGGGTTGCGCCGGAACACCAGATGCGGAGTCCGCTTGAACTGCACCGCGATCTCGCTCGCGCGCTTGGGCAGCCGCTTGCCGGTGCGCAGGTAGAACGGCACGCCCGCCCACCGCCAGTTCTCGATCTCGAGCCGGAGGGCCGCGTAGGACTCGGTGAGGGACTCGGCGGAGACGCCCTTCTCCTCGCGGTAGCCCACCACCCGCTGCCCGCCCACGAAGCCGGGCCCATACTGGCCGCGCACCGCGACGCGGTCCACCTCGTCCGCCGCGATGGGGCGGATCGCGCGCATCACCTTGGTCTTCTCGTCGCGCACCGGATCGGAGTCGAAGGTGACCGGCGGCTCCATCGCGACCAGGCAGAGGAGCTGCAGGATGTGGTTCTGGATCATGTCGCGCAGCGCGCCCGATTCCTCGTAGTAGGCGCCGCGGCCCTCGACCCCGATGGCCTCGCCCACCGTGATCTGCACGTGATCGACGTGGTTGCGGTTCCAGAGCGGCTCGAAGATGCCGTTGGCCCACCGGAACACGAGGATGTTCTGGACCGTCTCCTTGCCCAGGTAGTGATCGATCCGGTAGACCTGGTCCTCGGTGAACGCGGAGGCGACCACCTGGTTGAGCGAGGCCGCGGACGCGAGGTCGCGGCCGAAGGGCTTCTCGATGATGATGCGCACCCACCCGTTGGTGGGCTCGGTCGGCCGGTTGAGCCCCGCCTCGCCCAGCCGCGTGACGAGGTGCGGGTACACCGAGGGCGGGGTGGACACGTAGAAGAGCCGGTTGCCGCTGGTGCCGCGCTCCTGCTCGACCTGCTTCAGGTAGGTGGCGAGGCCGGGATACGTCGCGGCGTCGGCGGGGTCCCCGGAATAGTAGAAGAGGGCCTGCGCGAAGCGGTCCCACACGCGCGCCGAGGGCGGCTGCACGCGCGCGAAGTCGGAGATGGCCTCGCGCATGCGCGTGCGGAACTGCTCGTTGGTCATCTCCGAGCGCGCCGCCCCGACCACCGCGAACGGCTCGGGGAGCACGCGGCTCTGGAACATGGACCAGAGCGCGGGGATCAGCTTGCGCTTGGTGAGATCGCCCGAGGCGCCGAAGATGACCAGGGTGCAGGATTCGTCGTGCGTGGGAGTCGTCATGCGCGTCAGAGCCTCTTGGTCAGTCCCTGGACCATCTGCAGGAGCTGCGGCAGGGCCTGGGACTGCTTGCCGGTGAGATGAAGCCGGATGACCCGGCGCGCTCCGTCGCGCAGACTCTGGAGATCGCCCAGCGCCTGGGCGGCCTTGAGAGTCGAGAATCCGTAGCCCGCGCCCGGGATGGCCAGGTCCTCACGGTCGTCCCCGGTGATCTGGATGAACAGGCCGCTCGTGGGCCCGCCCTTGTGGAGCTGGCCCGTCGAGTGGAGGTAGCGCGGGCCCCAGCCGAACGTGGTCGCGATGCGCAGCCGGTCGCGCAGGGCCACTCGGATCTCCTGGAGGATCCGCCACGCCTCCGGCGTCGGCGTGAGATAGGCCTGGATGGCCAGGTAGTCGCCCGGGACCGCCTGGGCCAGGTGCGCGGCCAGGCCCTTGCTGACCGACGTCGCCTTCTTGTTCGACTTGGTCATGAGCACGAGGCCGTCTTCCTCGACGTCCGAGGGCCACTCGGGCAGGCGCCGCGAGCGCCGCCACTCGGTGAGCAGCGTGCTCGTCTGCTCCTTGCCGCGCGCCACGTCCGGCTCGTCGAAGGGATTCACCCCGAGCACGGCGCCCGCGGTGGCGGTGGCCAGCTCCCACCGGAAGAACTCGGCGCCGAGATCCATGGGATCTTTCAGGGTCAGCCGCAGCACGGGGTGGCCGGCGTCCGAGAGCTTCGCGAGGGCCGCGTCGTGGGTCCGGTCGCCCTCGAGCACGATGGACACGAAGATCCGGTCGTCCCCGTACACGTTCGGCGCGCCGAGCGGCTCGTCCGCCACCGGCACGAGGCCGGTGCCGTCCTTGCCGAGCGACTCGGCCAGGAGCTGCTCGATCCAGCTTCCGAGCGCGCGGATCTTCTCGGAGAGCACCAGGGTGACCTTGTCGCGGCCGGCCCGGGCCAGTCCGGCCAGGACCGCGCCGAGCTGCACGGCGGGATTGCCGCGCACGCCCACCTCGTTGCCGCACGTCTCCACCATGCTGTGGGCGCGCTCGAGCAGGACCTTGATGTCCACGCCGATCAGGGCCGCCGGCACCAGCCCGAAGAACGACAGCGCGGAGAAGCGCCCGCCGATGGACGCGGGATTGAGGAAGGTGCGGCGGAAGCCGGTCTCGGTGGCCAGCTTGTCGAGCGGGCGCCCCGGGTCGGTGATGGCGACGAACTGCATGCCGGGCCGCGGCGACGCCGCGGTCTCGACCTGGCCGCGGAAGAACGAGTAGGCGGCCAGCGTCTCCGTGGTGGTGCCGGACTTGCTCGAGACCACGAAGAGCGCGCGGCCCAGGTTGCAGGCGTCGAGGGTCTGCTTGACCGCGCCCGGGTCCGTGGAGTCGAGGATGAGCATGTCCGGGAAGCCCATCTTGGAGCCGAAGGTCTCGTTCAGGACCTCGCCGGTCAGGGAGGAGCCGCCCATGCCGAGGAGGACCACCTGGGAGTACTGCAGCCGGCGGATCTCGTCGGCGAACGTGCGGATGTCCTCGGCGTGGCTGCGCATGATGGTGGGCGAGGTGAGCCAGCCGAGCCGGTTGCGCACGGTGGCCGCGTCGCCCTTCCACAGCGTGGCGTCCTTCACCCACAGGCGGTCCAGGAACTCGTGCTGCTCGAGGAAGCGGAGTGTCTCCTCCACCGCGGGCAGCTTGAGCGGGTCCGGCAGCACCAGCGCCGGCGCCGTGACCGCGGGCGCCGTGGGTCGGGGCGCGGGCGATGGGGTCGCCGCCCCCGTGCGCCCCGCCGATGCCTCGCGCATCGATACGGCTTCGCGCAAGGGCGCGGCCGGCTTCGCGGATGGCGGCCTGGGGGTGGTGGCCTTCGGGCCGCCCTTCTCCTCCGCCGGCTTCAGCGGCGCCTTGTCGGCCCCGAGCAGGCCGGCCTCGAGCTGGCCGATCTTCGCCACCTGCCGCGACTGCGGGTCGCCCGCCTGGAACTGGGTCCCGATGAAGGTCTGGGCGATCTCGATGGCGGTCTTGGGCTCGAGCCCGGCCGCGGCCAGGCAGAGCACGTTGGCGTCCACTTCCTCGCGGCTGCGGCGGGCGGAGTCCACGTCGTGGCACATGGCCGCGCGGATGCCCCGCATCTTGTTGGCCGCGATGACCCCACCGGTCCCGCTGGCGCAGAGGAGCAGGCTCGCGTCCACGAAGCCCCGGAGCACCGCCTGGCCGACGGCCCGGGCGTAGTCCGGATAATCCACCGGGTCGGTCGAGAAGGTGCCGAGGTCGAGGACGTCATGCCCGTCGGCCTCGAGCGCCGCCACGAGGGGCTCCTTGAGGGCCAAGCCGGTGTCATCACAGCCGATGGCGATTCGCATGGTCCCGCAGCGGCTATTCTCTCAGGACTGCTTAAACCCGACAATGTTGTCGTAGAGCAGGCGCTGCCGCTCCCTCGCCGCCCGGTACCGGGCATGGCGGTCGGGGGCCGGCTGGAGGACCCGGAGGGGCGCCGGAGCCTCCGGGACGGCCACCCCCAGGGCCTCGAGGGCCAGCAGGGCCGCCCCCCGGGCCGAGGCCTCCGCGTCACCCCCCAGGGCCACCGGGACGCCGAGGGCGTCGGTCACGATCCGCGCCCAGGTCGGTGAATGGGCCAGGGCCCCGCCGGAGGCCACCACGCACGTGATCGGGCGCGGCCAGCGGGCGCAGCCGGTCGTAGACCTCGGCCAGGCGGAACGCCACGCTCTCGAGCAGCGCCCGGGCGATCTCGACGGCCCCCGTGTCCAGGGAGAGGCCCGTCACGGCGGCCCGCGCCTCCGGCCGCCAGCCCGGGCTCCGCTCGCCGGCCAGGAAGGGCAGCGCGGTGAGCCCGTGCCCGTCCGGCTCGGCCGCGCCGAGCGCGGCCTCGAGGGCCGCGGGATCGCCGGGCAGGGCCAGGTGCCGGCGGCACCAGGCCAGCACGTTGCCGCCCTCCGACGTCGCGCCCCCGACCAGCGCGCGCCGGGCGTCCACCCGGTAGCGCCAGAGCCCCCACGGCGTGGCCGCGTGCGGCCCCAGCGGCTCGGGCAGGATGACGCGGAGCGCGGCGGAGGTCCCGACATTGAGCGCGACGCGCCGCGGGCTCCAGCAGTCGGAGCCCACGTTCGAGCACGCCCCGTCCCCGCGCGCGGGATGCCAGGGCGCGCGCGCGAGCGCGGGCCAGCGCGCGGCGTGCGGGGCGATCAGGCCCGGGCGCGGCGGTGTCGTCGATGGGCGGGAGCTGCGCGGCGGCGATCCCGGACACGGCCAGCATGTCGGCGTCCCAGCCGCCCGCGATCTGATCGAGGAGGCCGGTGCCGGAGGCCATCGAGAGGCTCGCGGCCGGATGCCCGGTGAGCTGCGCGTGCAGGTACTCCCCGAAGCCACACCAGACGGCGGCGCGCGCGAAGACCTCGGGGCGGCGCGTCGCGCAGCCAGCGGAGCTTGGCGGGGAAGAACGCGGAGTGCAAGGGCGCGCCGGTGCGCGCGTGAATGCGGCGCTCGTCGTGCTCGCGGCGGAGCGCGGCGGCGGCGGTCGCGCTGCGGGTGTCGGCCCAGGTGATGACCGGGGTGAGCGGGCGGCCCGCGCGGTCGAGGGCGAGCAGGCTGTGCCAGAAGACAGAGGCGCCCACCGCCGCGATCTCGGCCGCGCGCGCGCCGCAGCCCGCGAGGCAGGCGTCGAGCGCGCGCGTCACCGCGGCGAGCAGGGCGTCGGCGTCCAGCTCGACGCCGCCGTCCGGCGTGGTGCGCGGCTCGTAGGCGACCTGGCCCTCCGCGCCCGGCTGCGCGCGGCCGGCCTCGTCGAAGACGCGGGCGCGGGCGGAGCTGGTGCCGACGTCCAGCGCCAGGACGAGCATGTGCGGTACTATAGCGCCACGCCGTTCACCCGACAGGTAGGAGACCGACATGTCCCTCATCACGGTGCTGAGCCCGGTGGCCGAGCTGCGGACGGCGACCACGGCGATTCCGTCGCTGCCCGCCGATCTGCGCGGCCTCACGGTGGGCTTCCTCGACAACACCAAGCACAACTTCGACCGCCTGGTCACCGGCATCGGCGAGGCGCTCAAGGAGCGCCACGGCGTCGAGCGCGTGGTGATCCTCCGGAAGGCCAACGCGGCCACCGGGGCCGCCCACTCGATCATCGAGGAGCTGGCGAAGGAGTGTGATCTCGTCTTCGCCGGATCCGCGGACTGAGGCTCCTGCACGTCGTGGAGTCTCCACGACTCGCTGGAGCTGGCGAAGGCGGGCACGCCCGCGGGACTGATCACCACCACCGTGTTCCAGCGCCTGGCCCTGGGCGAGATGGCCGCGCTCGGCGCCACCGGGCTGCCGCTGCTGGTCGTCCAGCATCCGCTGGGCGGTGAGGCGCCGGAGGGCGTGAGCCGCCGGATCGCGCAGGCGGTGGAGCAGATCGACGCCATGCTCGGCCCGCGGTGAGCCGCGATGGGCGAGGTGGTCGAGACGGCGCTGACCCTGCCGGAAGAGGACGTCTACGCGGAATTCTGCAAGCGGGAGTGGTGCGACGGGCTCCCGTTCGTGCCGCCCACCGCGGAGCGCGTGCGCGCGATGCTGGCGGGGGCCCGGACGCAAGCCCGCCGAGTCGCTCGGGGTGATGCCGCCGCTCTGGCGCGAGTGCGCGGTCGAGAAGCTCGCGATCAACGCGGTCATGGCCGGCTGCGAGCCTGCCTACTTCCCGGTGATCGTGGCCGCCGTCCAGGCCCTGCTCGATCCCGCCTTCAATCTGTACGGCGTGCAGGCCACCACGCATCCGGTGGCGCCGCTGATCGTGGTGAGCGGTCCCTACGCGCGCACGATCGGGCTGCACTCGGGCTCCGGCCTCTTCGGGCCCGGCTTCCGCGCCAATGCCACCATCGGGCGCGCGATCCGGCTGATCCTGATGAACGTGGGCGGCGGCTGGCCGGGCCGCGGCGACATGGCCACCCAGGGCAGCCCGGCCAAGTTCTCCTACGCGATCACCGAGCGCGAGGACTCGCCGTGGGAGCCGCTGCACGTGGCGCTCGGCTTCAAGGCGGACCAGAGCGTGGTCACCGTGTTCGGCGGCGAGGGCCCGCACAACGTCAACGACCACGTGTCCACCACCGCGCCCGGCATCCTCAACAACGTGGCCGACGTGGCCACCTCGCTGGGCTCCAACGTGGGCTGGTACCTCTCGCAGAGCCAGATCCTGGTCGTGCTCGGGCCCGAGCACGCCGCGACCATCGCGGCCGACGGGTTCACCCGCGCCGACGTGCAGCGCTTCGTCTTCGAGAACGCGCGCATGCCGCTCGGCCGCATGAAGCTCGGCGGCATGTGGGGCATGCACGACTGGCCCACGTGGATGGCCGAAGGAGACCGACGAGTCGGTGCGGCTGCCGCGGGTGCCCTCGGCCGACGACATCTACGTGATGGTCGGCGGCGGCTCGGGCAAGCACTCCTGCGTGGTGCCCAACTGCACGTTCAGCCGCGCGGTCAGCCGCGTCCTCGACCGCATCTGATCGGGGTCAGGTCTTGAAATACGACATTTTCATCGCGCCAGGTGCAGCCGGCGCGCGCGGAAATGCCGTATTTCAAGACCTGACCCCAGAGCGCGCGAGGGTGAGGAGAGCCAGGGCGGCCAGGAGGAGGACGGCGCCCGCGATGCCGATCGGCCCCAGGCGCTCGCCGAAGACCAGCAGGCCGAGCGTGGTGGCGGTGAGCGGCTCCAGTAGCGACACGATGCCGGCCGCGGTGGCGGGCACGCGGCCCAGCCCCGCGGTGAACATCACGTAGGCCACCGCGGTGGGCCCGATTCCCAGGTAGAGCAGCAGCGGCCAGCCCGCCGCCAGCGCGCGCGCGGGCGCCGTCTCGCCGAGCAGCGCGGGCGCGAGGAACAGCGCGGCCAGCGCGAACGTGATCGCGGACACCGCGAGCGGTGTCACGCGAGCCAGAAGCCCCTTTGCGGCCACCGCGTACACGGCGTAAGATACCCCCGCGCCGAGCGCGAGCAGCGCCCCCAGCCCGAAGTGGCCCGCGATCTCGCCGAATCCGCGCGGGCCGACCACGAGCAGCGTGGTCCCGGCGACCGCCATTCCGAGCGATAGCCGCACGAGTGGGGTCAGCCGCTCGCCGAGGAAGAGGGCGGCCAGCACCGCGATCAGGAGCGGGGCGGAGCAGATGGCGAGGAGCGCGGCGGGCGCCACGCCGACGAGGGTGACCGCGCGGAAGTAGCAGACCTGGTACGCGGCCATGGCCAGGCCGAGTGCGGCGCAGAGCGGCAGGTCGGCGAGCGAGGGCCAGGAGCTTCGTCGAGGATGGCGCGCGCCGAAGCGGCCGACGCCGGCGGCGGCCAGCACGAGGACCGGCGCCGCGATGGCGAGGCGGCTCCAGCCGACGAGAAGCGGCGACACGGCGGCCTCGCGCGAGAGTAGAGTCATGGTGGCGCCGGTCGTGCCCCACGACGCGGCGGCGATCGCGATGAGAACAAGACCGAGCAACATACCGGCACGAGCATACAGGAGGCACGACCTCGAAGATGAGTGAGACGATCGGGTTCATCGGGCTTGGCAACATGGGCGTGCCGATGGCGGGCCGCCTGATAGACGGCGGGTATTCTCTGGTGGTCAACGATCTTCGCCAGGACGCGGCGCGCGCGCTGCTGGCCCGCGGCGCCACCTGGGCCGCCTCGCCCGCCGAGGTCGCGGCGGCCGCGCAGACCGTCATCACGATCCTGCCGACCTCGCGGGAGGTGCGCGAGGTGCTGCTGGGCGCCAAGGGCCTGCTGGACGCGCTCCGGCCCGGGAGCCTCGTGCTCGAGATGACCTCGGCCGATCCGTCGCTCACGCGCGAGCTCGAGCGCGAGGTGGTCGCGCGCGGGTCCGCGCTCATCGACGCGCCGGTCTCCGGCGGTGTGCGCGGCGCGGTCGAGGGCACGCTCGCCATCATGGTCGGCGGCGACCCCGCGCTGCTCGAGCGCGCGCGCCCGGTGCTGGCCTGCATGGGCAAGAACATCTTCCACGCCGGTCCGGTCGGCGCGGGGCACGCGATCAAGCTGGTGAACAACATGTGCTCGGGCGGCATCCTCGCGCTGACCATCGAGGCGGTCGCGGTGGCGGCCCGGGCCGGGGTGGATCCGACGCGCGCGGTGGAGATCCTCCAGGCCTCGAGCGGGCGCTCCAACGCGAGCGACAACAAGTTCCCCCGGTTCATCCTCAACGGCGCCTTCGACGCGGGCTTCGCGATCCGTCTCATGATGAAGGACCTCGACGGCTACGGCCGTCTCGCCCAGGAGGTGGGGGTGCCCTCGCCGGTGGCCCGCGCCGCCGCCGAGGTCTACCGTGTCGCCATGGCCCGCGGCATGGCCGAGCAGGACCACACCGCGATCGCCCGCATCATCGAGGAGTGGGCGGGCGTCTCGCTCCGATCCCAGGGAGGCCAGGCATGACGCGCATCGGCTTCATCGGCGTGGGCACCATGGGGCTGCCCATGGCGAAGAACCTCGTGAAGAAGGGCTTCATCGTGACCGCGTTCGACGCCAACCCGGAGGCGGTGAAGGCCGCCGCCGCGGCGGGCATGACCGCCGCGGCGAGCGCGGCGGAGGCGGTGGCCACCGCGGACATCGTGGTGACCATGCTGCCGTCCTCGCCGCACGTGGAATCGGTGTACACCGGCGACGGCGGCGTGCTGGCCGCCGCGCGCCGGGGCACGCTGTGCGTGGACATGTCCACCATCGACCCCGCGGTGTCGCAGCGGGTGGCGAAGGCCGCGCAGGAGCGGGGCGTGCGCTTCATGGACGCGCCGGTCTCGGGCGGGACGCCGCGGGCCACCGACGGCACGCTCGCGATCATGGTGGGCGGGGCCGCCACCGATTTCGAGGACGCCAAGCCCGCGCTGGCCGCGATGGGCACCAACGTCATCCACGTGGGCGCGGTCGGCAGCGGCGAGGTCGTCAAGCTCTGCAACAACCTGATCGCGGGTGTCTGCGGGGTCGCGGTGAGCGAGGCGTTCCGCATCGCGGAGGGCTTCGGCATGGACCCCAAGGTGGTCACCGACGTCATCTCCAAGTCCTCCGGCAACACGTTCCTGATGGGCTTCATGCACCCGGTGCCGGGCATGATGCCGACCGCGGCCTCCAGCAACGAGTACAAGCCGGGCTTCATGACCGATCTCATGTGCAAGGACCTGGGGTTGGCGGTGGACGCGGCGCGGAATCTCCGGGTGCCGCTCTTCGTGACCCCCGCGGCGCAGCAGGTCTACCGCCTCGCGTCGTCCCACGGCCTCGGGCGCCGCGACTTCACGAGCGTCTACGCCTTCCTCAAGCCGTCCTCGGGCCAGGCCCCGGTCTAGGCGGCCATGCGCGAGCTGAGCCGCCGGCTGAAGCGCTGGCTGATCGTCCTGGCCGCCCTGCTGGTGGTGGGCATCGCCTTCATCTGGACGCTGCCCGAGATCGTGAAGTGGCAGGCGCTCAAGCAGATCCCCGCGATCACCGGGCGGGTCGTCGCCATCGAGGACATCGACATCAACCTGTTCACCGGGCGGGTGGCGATCAAGAAGTTCCGGCTCGCCGAGCCGGACCCGGCCCAGGCCTTCGTCGAGTTCGAGCGGCTGGACGTGCGCGTCGTCCCGTGGTCGTCGATCTTCGGCCACATCCGGGTCGCGGAGCTGGTGCTCACCGCCCCCACCGTGAAGCTGGTGCGCGTGAGCCCGACCGTGTTCAACTTCTCCGACATCCTGGCCCGGCTCGCCACCACCGCGGGGCCGCCGCCGCCGCCGCCCACCGAGCCCCCGGCCAAGTCGCGCTGGACGATCGGGATCGAGCGGTTCGCCCTGATCCGGGCCAATCTCACCGGCACCGATCGCGCGGTCACGCCGGTGAGCGAGTGGAAGGTGCAGGACCTCTCGATCGAGGCCGGCAATCTCACGACGAAGCCGTCGGGGCCGGTCGGCAAGCTGGCGGTGCACGGCGCGCTCAACAACTCGCCGGTCGAGTTCTCGGCCCAGGACATCGACCTGACCCCGACCTCCTTCGGTGGGAAGTTCTCCATCCAGAACTTCAGCCTGCTGCAGGTGCGACCCTATCTTCCGCCCACGCTGCCGGCTTCGCTGGAGTCGGGCATCGCG
Source organism: uncultured Candidatus Rokubacteria bacterium (assembly GCA_963747235.1). GTDB lineage: Bacteria > Methylomirabilota > Methylomirabilia > Rokubacteriales > CSP1-6 > CAMLFJ01. Next base: position 386,584 of record CAVVEU010000040.1, on the reverse strand, counting down.
GGCATCACCATGGCGCTCAAGCTCGAGCTGGGGAAGGGTGGGCTCGCGGTCGGTCTCATCACGGGCGACCTGACGCTGACCAGCCTGGCGCTGGCCCAGCCCGGGAAGCCGGTCCCGTTCCTCACCGTGCCGCGCATCGCGGTGGGGCTCAAGGAGGTCAACCTGGTGTCCCGCGTCGTCACGATCTCGAGCGTGGACATCGAAGGGCTCGACCTCAAGGCGGTGCGCGACAAGCAGGAGCAGATCGATTTGCTCGAGCTGACCAAGAAGCCGGAAGCCGCGCGGCGGCTCGCAGGCGGCGTCCCGCGAAGCCGGCGGCCCCCGCTCCCGGTCCACCCGCTCGCCCGCTCCGGCCAAGGCCGAGCCGGAGTTCAAGATCACGGTCGAGAAGGTCACGCTGAAGGGCGGAGCGACGTTCACCGACGAGGCGATATCGACGCCGCCCACGGTGCTGAAGCTGAGCAACCTCGGCGTGCAGGTCGACGACGTGACCTGGCCGAACATCCGGCCCATGAAGCTCGCGGTCGCGGTGGACCTGCCCGGTGGAGGGAAGGTCAACGCGAAGGGGGCGGTGAAGATCGAGCCGCTCGACCTGACCCTGACGCTCACCACCCGCAACGCGCCGATCGAGCCGTATCGCGCGTACTTTCCGTTTCCGGCGAGCTTCTCGGGCCGGTTCAACTCGGACAGCCAGAACCGGGTGCGCATCACCAACGGCAAGCTGACCGCGCTCTCTCGCGGCAATAGCTGGGCCACCGACCTGGCCGTGAAGACCCCCGACGGCAAGGAGGCCCCGCTGCGGCTCGAGCGGATGGAGATCACCGGCATCGACTTCGGCTGGCCGACCCACGCGCGCGTGGCGAAGGTGCGCCTGAAGGCCCCGGTGGCCGAGCTGGACCGCGGGCCCGACGGCATCAACGTGCAGAAGCTCTTCATGGTCTCGAATCCGGTCGGCTCGCCTTCGGCTGCGCCTCCCCAGGCAACTGCCGCGCCTCCTGCCGCTTCGACTTCCAGCGCGACTGCCAAGTCGCCGGGGCTGCTGGAGACGATGGAGCTCTACTTCAAGGAGATCGTGGTCGAGGACGGGTACGTGCGGTTCCTCGACCGCACGACCCAGCCGCCGTTCTCCCAGGACATCTCCAAGCTGACCGTGACGGTCAAGGACCTCTCCAACAAGAAGAGCCAGCGGGCCAACCTGCTCGTGCAGGCGCTCATCGGCGGCGACTCGGCGCTGGACCTCCGCGGCGACCTGTCCGCGATCGGCGCGCCCACCTACGTGGACATGGTGGGCGAGCTGAAGAAGCTGGCCCTGCCCGCCGCCAATCCCTACGTGGAGGGCATGATCGGCTGGATCATCCGGCGCGGCGAGCTGACCACCAAGCTCGAGTACAAGATCGAGCAGGACAAGCTCGACGCCAAGAACGACATCCTGGTCGGCAACCTGCGGGTCGCGCCCGCCAAGGAATCCGACGAGGTCAAGAAGCGGATCGGCCTGCCGCTGGGGCTGGTCGTGGCCCTGCTCAAGGACGGCGACGGCAACATCCACGTCAACGTGCCCATCACCGGCACCCTCACCGACAAGCAGTTCGACTTCAGCGACGCGATCTGGACCGCGGTCCGGAACGTCATCGTCAACATCCTGAAGGCGCCCTTCCGGGCCATCGGCGGCCTCTTCACCGAGCGGCGACAAGATCGACGAGATCAAGGTGGATCCGGTGGTCTTCGCGGCGGGCAGCGCGGTGCTGAGCCCGGAGCTGGAGCGCCAGACCGTCCGGGTCGGCGACTTCCTCCGCCGCTCGCCCTACGTGAGCCTGACCCTGGCCTCGGTGACCTCGCCCGCCGACGTCGAGACGCTCAAGGAGCGCGCGGTGGCGGCGCGCCTGCAGAAGTTCCAGCAGGAGCAGGGGATCGCGGACCAGGCGGCCGCGCTGCGGCGCTACTACCAGGTCATCGTCAAGGACGCCCAGCTCCCGATGTCGGTGGAGGAGCAGCTCGTGCTGCTGCGCAAGCGCGAGCCGGAGCCGACCGGCCCGCTCGCCGAGCTGCGCCAGCGCCGGCTCGACGTGACCCGCGAGCGGCTCACCAAGGTGGAGGGCATTCCGGAGGCGCGGGTGCAGGCGCTGGCCGCGCCCGCGGCCGCCGCGACCCCCGCGCCCGCGGACGCGCCGAGCGCGGCGGCGGCGGGCGCCGCGTCGCCGTCGGCGGGCGGGCGCGTGGAGTTCGGCATCGGCGGGGAGGTCGACTGAGCGTTCTGCTATACTACGCGCGCCGTTCGTCGCTCCGAGGAGGTGCGCGGTGGCTCACTACGTGATGCTGAGTACGCTGAGCGAGGCAGGCCGCAAGGTTCTCCACGCCCGGCCCGGCTGGATCCGCAAGGTCAATCGCGAGCTGTCCCGCCGCGGCGCCCGCGTCATCGCCCAGTACGCGGTGCTCGGCCCCTACGACTTCGTGACGATCCTGGAAGCGCCCGACAACGAGACGGTCTCGTCCATCTCCATCGAGATGGGAGCGCGCGGCTCGGTGCAGATGATGACGATGCCCGCCATCCCGCTCGACACCTTCATCAGTCGCCTCGAGCGCAGTCGATCCGCGCCGGGACGGAAAGGGAAGCGTCGCCGACCGTGAAAGTCCTCGCGCTCCACCCCGAGAAGTGCACCGGCTGCCTCCGGTGCGAGCTGGCCTGCTCCTACATGCAGACCGGCCTCTTCCAGCCGTCCAAGTCGGTGATCCGCGTCTCGCCCTTCGAGGGCTACACCTCCTACGCGCCGTACACCTGCACCCAGTGCGCCGAGGGCTGGTGCATGACCGCCTGCCCGGTGGGCGCGATCCAGATCAACGCGGCGGGCGCCAAGGACGTGATGGACGACACCTGCGTGGGGTGCAAGCTCTGTACGATCGCGTGCCCCTACGGGACGATGTTCTACGACGGCGACACCCAGAAGGCCTACAAGTGCAACCTCTGCGGCGGCGCGCCCGCGTGCGCCTCCGCCTGCCCGACCGAGGCGATCACCTTCGAGGACGTGGAGACCGCCGACTGGATCGGCGACTTCGCGGCCGAGCGCACCGCGCGGGTGCTCGCGGTGGAGGCCCGCTGATGCCGGCCCGTCACCTGATCGTCGGCGGCGGCACCGCGGGGCTGAACGCGATCCGGACGATCCGAGAAGAAGAGCGGATGCGTCGGCATGGACGCTTCCGAGATCACCCTGGTCTCCGCGGAGCGCCCCTACTCCCGGATGGTCCTGCCGTACTACCTCTGGGGGACCATCTCCGAGAGCCATGTGTATACTGCGCCGCCGGCTTCCCTGACCGCCTGGAAGGTGAAACCGCTGGTCGGGCGGAAGGCGAAGGCCCTCGACCCGGCGGCCCGGACTCTCACCCTGGACGACGACGCCAAGGTCGAGTTCGACGACTGCCTGATCGCCACCGGCTCGCGGGCCGCCAAGGCGCCCATCCCCGGCGCCGACGGCCCCGGGATCCACTGCTTCTGGACCCTCGACGAGGCCAAGGACGTGGTGGCCGGCATCGCGCCGGGCAGCCGCGTGGTCATGATCGGGGCCGGCTTCATCGCGTTCACGATCCTGAACGCGATCCTGGCCCGCGGGGCCAAGCTCACGATCGTGGAAGTGGCCCCCCGCATCCTGCCCCGCATGGTGGACGACGCCTGCGCGGGCATCGTGCAGCGGTGGCTCGAGGACCACGACGTGGCGGTGCGCACCGGCGCCACCGTGACCAAGATCGAGCAGGCGGGCGGCAAGCGGAAGCTCTCCTTCAAGAAGGGCGAGCCGCTCACCGCCGACCTGGTGATCATGGCCACCGGCATCCGGACCAACCTCGAGTGGCTGCAGGGCTCGGGCATCGAGATGGGCACCGAGGCCCCCGGCGGGATCATCGTGGACGATCACCTGCGCTCGAGCGTCAAGACCGTCTACGCGGCGGGCGACGTGGCGCGCGGGCGCAACCTGATCACCGGCGCGGCCGAGGTGCACGCCATCGAGCCGACCGCTCAGGAGCACGGGCGCGTGGTCGGCGCCAACATGACGGGCCGCGACGTGGCCTATCGCGGCAGCCTGCTCATGAACATCGTCGAGGTCGCGCATCTGGACGTGGCCTCGTTCGGCCAGTGGGAGGACCCGAAGGCCGAGGTCTACACCGCGCTGCGCGCCGGCCGCTCGGAGTATCGCAAGCTGCTCTTCCACGGCGGGCGTCTGACCGGCGCGGTGATCTGCGGGCCGGCCGAGGCGGTGTGGACCACCAACGACGTCGGCATGCTGAAGGGCCTCGTCTACTCGGGCGTGGATTGCTCGACCTGGAAGGCGCACCTCAAGGCGAATCCGTTCGACATCAAGCCCGCGTTCATCGCGCTGCACACGACCTCGCGGCTGCTGCCCCAGACCATCCTGGGCCGGCCGTCTCAATCACCCCAGCTCCCCCAAACGGTGGCCCTATGAGCCCGACCGCGACCACGACCCGCGCCGCCGCCAAGCCCGCGGCGACGCCGATCTACGCCTATGCCGGCAAGCTCCTCCGCGTGAACCTGTCCACCGGCAAGACCTGGACCGAGGCCTGGAGCGAGGCGGATCGGCGCGAGTACGTCGGCGGCATCGGGCTCGGCGCCAAGATCCTCTACGACGAGGTCGGCCCGAAGGTGCAGTGGGACCATCCCGACAACCGCCTCATCATGGCCACCGGTCCGCTGGCCGGCCTGCCGGTGTGGGGGACGGGCGGGCTCACCGTCATCACGCGCGGCGCGCTGACGGGCGGCGCCACGTCCACGCAGGCCAACGGCTTCTTCGGCGCCGCGCTCAAGTACTCGGGCTACGACGCCATCGTGATGCAGGGGCAGGCCAAGAAGCTCTCCTACCTCTACATCAACGACGACGTGGTCGAGGTGCGCGACGCGGCCCATCTGGCCGGCAAGGACACCTGGGAAACGCAGCAGGCGCTCGAGGCCGAGCACGGCCTCGCCGGCCATCGGCTCTCGGTCTATGGGATCGGGCCCGCGGGCGAGAACCTGGTGCGCTTCGCGGCCATCCACGGCGACTACGGGCACGTGGCCTCCAAGAACGGCTGCGGCGCGGTGATGGGCAAGAAGAAGCTCAAGGCGGTGTGCATCGTGCGCGGGACCAAGGCGCTGGCCGCCCACGACGCCCGCGGGCTCATCCAGGTGGCCGACGACATCGCGCACGATCTCAAGACCGACCCCTCGACGTCCACGCTCTACAACCTGGGGACGCTCCCGGGCGTGGTGAACCTCTCGAGGCTCGGGGCGCTGCCGATCAAGAACTACACGACCAATCTCACCGGCGACGTGGACATGAAGGAGTGGGAAGGCAGGAAGCTCCGCGAGGGCTTCGATCACCGCGGGCATCAGTGCAACGCCTGCGGCATGCGCCACTGCCACATCCAGGTGATCCCGAGCGGTCCGCACGCGGGTGAGCGCGTCGACGAGCCGGAGTACGAGGGCTGGTCGGGTGCGGGCTGGACGATCGGCCTCACCGACAAGGTCCCGGTCTCCTGGCTGAACACGCGCATCGATCGCGCCTGCGTGGACGTCAACGAGTTCGGCTGGGTCTGCGGCTGGGTGATGGAGTGCATGGAGAAGGGCTACCTCACCGAGAAGCAGGTGGGCTTCCGCCTCACGTGGGGCGACGTCGAGGGCGCCAACAAGCTGCTCCAGATGATCAGCCATCGGCAGGGCTTCGGCGACATCCTGGCCGAGGGCGTCAAGCGCGCCTCCGAGAAGATCGGCGGCAAGGCGGCCGAGTGCGCGGTCTACACCATGAAGGGCGCCTCGCCCCGCGGCCACGATCACCGGGGCCGGTGGGAGGAGATGCTCGACACGTGCACGTCGTCCAACGGGACCATGGAGAGCGCCAACCCGACGTTCCAGACCGAGGTGGGCGCCCCCGGCCGCATCAATCCCTTCGACGGCGAGCAGGTGGCCAAGCTGGTCGGCATGATTCGCGGCCGGCGCCACTTCGAGGACTCCCTGGGCGGCTGCTCGTTCACCTTCCGCACCCGCATCGCGAACCTGGCCAGCGCGCTATCGGCCGCGACGGGCTGGGACTATCGTCTGAACGACGCGGTGCGCTTCGGCAACCGCACCGCCGCGATCCTGCGCGCCTTCAACCTGCGCTGCGGCATCGGCACCGAGGTGGAGTACCCGTCGGCCCGCTATGGCTCGCAGCCGGTGGACGGCCCCGCGAAGGAGCACGACGTCCGCAAGCAGTGGGACCGCATGCTCGAGGTCTGGTACGAGACGGTCAACTACGACCGCAAGACCGGCAAGCCCAAGAAAGAGCTCCTGCGCTCCCTCGACCTCGACTGGCTCGCCAAGGACCTCTACGGCAAGAAGTAGACGGGTGGAGAGCAAGCAGTTGCCTGGCGAGGCGCAGCCGAAGGCGAGCCGAGCGGATATACCGTCCCGAGCGCATATAGAAGTCACCACATGGGTGACCAAGCACGCCGGCGGCGACGGCACCGGCAGCAAGCTCTTCGACGAAGCCGATCGGGCGAGGTGACACCCCGCGCACGGTCCTCCGCCGCTTCACCGCCCGCTTCCCCGAGCTCGACGCCGCCCTCTGGAGCCCCGACCACTCCGAGCTCGGCTCCCACATCGAAGTCCTCGTCAACGACGAGGTCCTCGGCGTCACCTACGACCTGGACACGCCGCTGATCGGCGGCGAGCGCATCACGCTACTCGGGCAGTTCATGGGCGGGTAGCGGGGCCCCCGCCCCGCCGGCACGCTAGCTCTCGCGAAGCACCCCCGAGAGCAAGAAGAGCATCTGGTCGATCTCCTCGCGCGTCACGTTCAGCGCGGGCATGAAGCGCAGCGTGTCCGGCCGCGGCGCGTTGATCAGCAGGCCGTGGTCCATCGCGCTGCGCGCGACCTTCGCCGCGTCCTTGCCCCGGAGCTCGAGCGCGAGCAGAAGACCACGTCCGCGCACCTCGCCGTGGCCGAGGGCAGCGGACAGCTCGCGCAGCCGATCCGCCAGGTACTCGCCGGTGGCGACCACGTCGGCCAGGAACGCGGGGCGGCCCACGGTCTCGACCACCGCGCTGCCGATGGCGGTCATGAGCGGGGAGCCGTTGAAGGTGCCGCCCTGGTCGCCGTACTCGAAGCAGCACACGGGCTCGGCGGCCAGCAGGGCCGCGAGCGGCACGCCGCCGCCCAGCCCCTTGCCGAGGGTCAGGATGTCGGGCTCGACGCCCGCGTGCTCGAAGGCGAAGAATCGCCCCGTGCGCCCGATGCCGGTCTGGATCTCGTCGAGGATCAGCAGCATGCCGGCCTCCTTCGTGACCGCGCGGAGCCCGCGGATGAAGTCGTCGCCCGCCGGGTAGACGCCGGCCTCGCCCTGGATGGGCTCGAGCATGACCGCCACCGTGCGCGGGGTGATCGCGCGCTTGACCGCGTCGAGATCGCCGAGCGGCACCTTGGTGAAGCCCCCAACCTTGGGCTCGAAGAGCGCCTCCCACGCGGGCTTGCCCGAGGCGGCCATGGTGGCCAGCGTGCGGCCGTGGAAGCCGTGATCCATCGTGATGATCTCGTGCGCGCCGTCGCGGTAGCGCGCGCCCCACTTCCGCGCCAGCTTGATCGCGCCCTCGTTGGCCTCCGCGCCGCTGTTGCAGAAGAAGACCTGCGCGAGCCCGGCGCGGTCCGCGAGCAGGCGCGCCAGCCGCGCCATCTCCGCGTTGTAGTAGGCGGGGCTGCAGTTGATCAGGCGCCCGGCCTGGAACGCGATCGCCTCGGTCATGACGGACGGGGAGTGCCCGAGGCAGTTCACCGCCCAGCCCTGCACGAAGTCGAGATAGCTCTTGCCGTCCTCGTCCTGGAGCCAGGATCCGTGCCCCTCCACCATGACCACGGGGGGCCGGTCCGCCACCTTCATGACTGCGGTCAGATCGGTGCTCATGCGGTCCTCTCTTCTTGTGAGTGGCCGGCCGCGCTCAGGGCATAGGGGCGCTCGGCGCGCCGCTCCATGAGCCGGTCCGGGTGGCGCGCGTCGCGGAAGCCGTGCTGGCGGTACAGCCCGTGGGCGTCCCGCGTGAACAGGGTCCAGAGGCGCAGGTTCTGTAGCTCCGGGTGACTCGTGATGCAGGCCATGATCCGCCCGCCGATGCCCCGGCCGCGGTGGCTGTCCAGCACGAAGACGTCGCACACGTAGGCGAACGTCGCGTGGTCGCTGATGACGCGGGCGAACCCCACCTGCCGGCCGCCGTCGAAGGCGCCGAAGCAGATCGAGTGGCGGATGGACCGCTCCATGGTCTCCCGCGGAATTCCGGTGGCCCAGTAGGACGACCCGGAGAGGAAGCGGTGGATCGTGTCCAGGTCGAGCCGCGCCGGATCCGTGCTGACCAGGATGTCGCCGTCGTGCCGCTCGTGGTGCATGCGGCTCACGCTCCCTTCCTCGCCCCGAGGGGGGCGCGCAGGCGCCGCTCGAGCAGCCGGGCGGTCGCCGGCCCGGTGGCGGCCACGAACACGGTGTCGTCGCCCGCGATGGTGCCGACCACCTCGGGCAGATCGGCCTCGTCGAGGGCCCGGGCCAGGGGATGGGCGCCCGCGGGCGGCGTGCGCACCACCACGAGGGAGGAAGCGGCCCGCACCGAGAGCACGAACTCGCCCACCGCCCGGTCGAGCGCGCCGCGCCGGGTCTCGGCGGGCACGAAGGCGCCCGCGGGCGTGGTCACGTAGCCGGTCGGGGTCTTGGCGAGCCCGAGCGTCTTGAGGTCGCGCGACAGGGTCGGCTGGGCGACCGCGATCCCGCGGCGCCGCAGCCGGCGCTGCAGCTCCTCCTGGGAGCGCACCCCGCCCTGCGCGACCTGGGCCAGGATCTCGCGCCGCCGCCGGCTTGATGAATATGTATTGTTCATAGTGAATATTAATACATCCGGAGCCCGGCTCGGTCAAGGGCCGATTTTCCGGGGCTCGGTTGCGCGGGCCGCGGGGGGTGCGGTAGCGTGGCCGGGCGATGTCGAGACGCGCGTGGACGTGGGGCGTGCCGGCCGCGGTGCTCGTGCTGGCCGCCGTCGGATGCTTCTACGCCACGTCCACGCCCCGCTACGCGCTCTACCGCCTGGGCGTGGCCATGCAGCGGCACGACGTGGCGGCGGCGGAGCGCTACTTCGACGTGGAGCGGATCGCCGACCGCGCCGCCGAGGTGATCGTGGGCGACTACCTCGCGCGCCAGCCCGAGCCCACCACCACCGCCGAGTCGAACGGGCGCCAGCTCGCGGCCAGCATGGCCAAGCGCCGCGTGCGGCCGCAGGTGGTGACGCGGATCCGGCTCGAGATCCGGCGCAGCGTGGAGCGGGCCGGCATCCAGGCGACCGCCCTCGTGCTGCCGGTGGGCGCCATCGCGGTCTTCCGGGCCTTCCAGATCTCGAGCGCCGGGCCCGACGTCTGGGTCACCTACCGCGATCCCGCCCAGGGCCCGGTCCGGTTCCGGATGAGCCGCCAGGCCGACCGCGGCTGGCAGATCAGCGAGTTCGACCCGGAATGGGTGCGCCGCCGAGCGCAGGAGGAGCCGGCGCGGATCCGCTAGGGCGATCCGCGACCAGGCCGGTCACCACGTTCCGGAGCAGCCGCAGCCCGACGTCGCCCTCGAGCGACATGATGGACTCCGGATGGAACTGCACCGCGGCCAGCGGCAGATGCGCGTGCTCCACCGCCATCACGATCCCGTCGTCGCTCTCCGCCGTCACCTCGAGCGCGGCGGGCAGCTTCTCGCGGAGCGCGAAGAGGGAGTGGTAGCGGCCCGCGGTGAACTCGCCGGGCAGCCCGGCGAAGAGGCGCCCGCCGCGGACCTGGATGCGCGAGGCCTTGCCGTGCATCGGGTAGTCGAGCACGCCGAGCTCGCCGCCCAGGTGCTCCACGATGCCCTGCAGCCCCAGGCAGACCCCGAACGTCGGGATCCCGCGCTCCAGCAGCGCCTTCAGCGTCCCCGACAGATCGAAGTCGCCCGGCGTGCCGGGCCCGGGCGAGAGCACCACCAGGTCGGGCCGCAGCTCGTCGAGCACGCTCGCCGGGAAGCCGGCCCGCCGCGTCGTCACCTCGGCGCCGGTCTGGCGGAGATAGTTCGCCAGCGTGTGGACGAACGAATCCTGGTGGTCCACCAGGAGCACGCGGCGCCCCGCGCCTGGGCGCGGCGCCTCCACCCGCGTTCCCGCTTCCACCCCGCGGGGCCGCCGGAGCGCGTCGAGGAACGCGGAGGCCTTGAGCCGCGTCTCCTCTTCTTCCGCGTCTGGATCGGAGTCGTAGAGGAGCGTGGCCCCGGCGCGCACCTCGGCGGCACCGTCCTTGACCCGGATCGTCCGGAGGGTGAGCCCGGTATTCAGGTTGCCGTCGAAGCCGAGGAGCCCGACCGCGCCGCCGTACCAGGCGCGGGGCGACCGCTCGTGATCCTCGATGAACTGCATGGCCCAGGCCTTCGGCGCTCCGGTGACGGTGACCGCCCACGTGTGCGCCAGGAACGCGTCGAGCGCGTCGAACTCGGGACGGAGCCGCCCCTCCACGTGATCCACGGTGTGGATGAGGCGCGCGTACATCTCGATCTGGCGCCGCCCGATCACCCGCACGCTGCCCGGCACGCAGATGCGCGACTTGTCGTTGCGGTCCACGTCGGTGCACATCGTGAGCTCCGACTCGTCCTTGGCCGAGTTGAGCAGCGCCTGGATCTGGACCGCGTCGGCGATGGCGTCGCGGCCGCGCGCGATCGTGCCCGAGATCGGGCAGGTCTCCACGCGGTCGCCGTCCACGCGCACGTACATCTCGGGCGAGGCGCCCACCAGGTACTCCGCCTCCCCGAGGTTCATCAGGAAGCCGTAGGGCGCGGGATTGCGCTCGCGCAGGCGACGGAACAGCTCCGACGGCGGCGAGGGGCAGGGCTCGAAGAAGGTCTGGCCGGGGACCACCTCGAAGAGATCGCCTCGCGCGAAGGCCTCGCGCGCCACGTGGACGACCGCCGCGTACGCGCCCGGCTCGTGGTCGCCCGCGCGCGGCACGGCGAGGGCGCCCGTGAACGGATGCGACGCCGCCCCCGCGCGGGGCAGGCCGGCGGTGGCGCGGCCGCCCGCCTCGAACTCGTAGCGGCGCCGCTGGGCCATCTCGCGCCGGTGGTCCACGATGATCAGCTCGTCGGGCAGGTAGAGGACCAGGTCGCGCTGGTCGGCGGGGCGCGGCAGGCGCGCGCGGATCGGCTCGAACTGGAACGCGAGATCGTAGCCGAAGGCGCCGTAGAGCCCGAGGTGCGGCTCCTCGGCGTGCCGGAAGAGCGCGATCAGCGCGCGCAGCAGCGAGAACACCGAGGGCTGGCGGCTTCGATCCTCTTCCGCGAAGCCCGTCGCCGGGGCGCGCACCGTCACCGCGACCGCGTCGTCCGTCCGCTCGAAGCCTTCGATCTGATCGAGGCTCTGGAGCGCCTGGGCGATGGCGGGGAGCAGGACGAGGCCGCGGGGGTTCAGCGCCTCGGCGCGGAGGCGGCGGCCGCGAGCCACGAGGGCGAGCGGCGGATCCACGAACCCCATGTCCCAGCGGGTGTAGCGACCGGGGTACTCGTAGCTCGACGCGAGCAGCACGCCGCGGCGCGCGTCGAGGGCGTCCACGATCGGCTCGATGGCATTCGCCATCGGGAGGGGCTCCACCGTGCGGTGGACGCGGATGCCCCCACCCGTGAGGTAGCTGTCACTGCTCATGGCCGGACTCTCCTCTCTCCTGAGGAGCCGGCTCCCAGGCGGGGGCGGGAAAACGCAAAAGCCGCCCCAGCCTGGGGGCGGCTCCGGTCTCGCCTAGATCGCGCTTGCGCTGGCCGGCGGGCCCACCCCTCAGGGGCAGGGCCACCACCAAGACCAGGCCGCCGCGCGCGTCGATTTCACGAGCCGAAGAGTCGCAGGAACCGCGGCGCCTGTCAATAAGAGTGCGGGGGGAGTGCGGGGGGCTGGGGAATGGCTTGACTCACCGCGCGCGTCTGTGTTACTCCAACCTCCGGGCCGCTGCAGCTCCTCCCAATTCGGTCCCCACGAGGTCACCATGGCGCAAGTCGTTGGATTCATTGGGCTTGGTATCATGGGCCGTCCCATGGCTAAGAACTTGCTGAAGGCCGGATATCCACTGGTTGTCCACAGCCGGAGCCAGGGACCGGTGCAGGAGCTGGTCGGGGCGGGGGCCAAAGCGGCCTCCAGTCCAAAGGACGTCGCGGCCCAGTCCGACGTCATCATCGCCATGCTGCCGAACTCTCCGGACGTGGAGCTGGTGGCGCTCGGCAAGGATGGCCTGATCGAGGGCGTCAAGCGTGGGCAGCTCTTCGCCGACATGTCCACGATCTCGCCGCTGGTCTCGCAGAAGGTCGGCAAGGCCCTCGGGGCGAAGGGCGTGCGCATGCTCGACGCGCCGGTCTCGGGCGGCGAGAAGGGCGCCATCGACGCGGCGCTGTCCATCATGGTCGGGGGTGAGAAGGCCGACTTCGACGCCGCGCTGCCGGTGTTCCAGGCGCTCGGCAAGACGATCACGCACCTCGGGCCGCTGGGCGCGGGCGGGTTCACCAAGCTCGCCAACCAGATCATCGTGGCGGTGAATCTCACCGCGCTGGGCGAGGCGCTGACGCTGGCGCGCAAGGCCGGCCTCGATCGCGCGCTCACCCTCAAGGCGCTCGGCGGCGGCCTCGCCGGCTCGAAGTGCCTCGAGCAGAAGACGGCCAACTACGTGGCGGGGACCTACAACCCCGGCTTCAAGATCGATCTGCACTTCAAGGACCTGGGCCTCATCATGGAGTCGTCCCGCGCCCTCGGCGTGCCGCTGCCGACCACCGCGGTGGTGCAGGAGCTGTTCAACGCCATGCGGGTCAAGGGCAAGGGCGGGCTCGACCACTCCGGCGTGATCACGCTGCTCGAGGAGCTGGCGGGCGTGCCGGAGCAATCATGAGGGCGACCGTCGACCGCCCGGGCCTCGATTCGCAAGGCCGCTCGCCCCTCATCAAGATCCGCCGTGTCCGGAAGGGCGATCTCTCCAAGGTCCGCGACGTCATCGAGCAGGCCTTCGGCGATTTCTTCGAGCGCCAGGTGGGCACGCGGCCGCGCCAGGTGTTCGGCGGGGCGCAGTACGTGCACCATCGCTGGCTCATGGAGCCGTGGGGCTGCTTCGTGGCCGAGGAGGGCGACGGCAAGATCGTCGGCGCCGCCGTCGCGGTCATGTGGGGCACGGTGGGCGTGATCGGCCCGGTGGCGGTGCTGACCCACTACCAGAACCAGGACATCGGCCAGCAGCTCCTCACCGCGTGCCAGGAGTTCTTCGACGAGAACAAGGCGACGCTGCAGGGCGTGGCGACCTATCCCTACAGCCCCAAGCACCTGATCTTCTACCAGAAGTACGGCTACCGGCCGAAGGGCCTGGTGGTGGTGACCAGCAAGGCGCTCGATCGAGCGCCGGTGGGCGTCGCGAAGCCCGCGGCCAAGCCCGGGGCCGGCGTGCGCCGGTACTCGACGCTCGAGGAAGCGCGCAAGAAGCAGGTGATGCAGAAGATCCGGCGCATCACGAATCACTTCTGGCGCGGGCTCGACGTGAGCAAGGAGATCGAGATCGTGGACGGTCTCACCCTGGGCGACACGCTCCTGCTCGAGAAGGGCCGGGAGGTGATCGGCTTCGCGGTCTGCCACCTGCCGCCCAACAGCGAGGCGCCCCACGGCAGCGCCTACGTCAAGCTGCTGGCGATCGACAGCGCGCATCGCAAGCCCGAGCACCTGCAGGCCCTGATCGCCGGGCGTGGAGGAGATGGCGGCCTCCGCCCAGCTCCAGCGCGTCGTCGTGCCTGCCTACACGTATTACTGGACCGCGTACCAGACGCTCCTCGAGCGCGGCTACCACGTGGACTTCACCATGGTCCGCATGAAGCGGGGCAAGCAGGAGGACTACGAGGACGCCAGCGATCTGGTGCTGGACGACTGGCGCTGATCCGCGTGGCGTTCCCGTTCCGGCCGGCCTCCGCGGCGGCCCTGCTGCTGATGGCCTGTCTCACGCTCGCCGCGCCCCGCGCGGCGTCCCCGCACGCCATCGTGCTCGAGTCGTCCCCGACCCACGACGCGGTGCTGCCGCAACCGCCTGCGCGGGTGACGCTCCGCTTCAATAGCCGGATCGAGAAGCGCTTCACCCGGGTGACGCTGGCCCTCGCGGACCGGGCGCCGGTGGCGGTGGCGGTGCCCCCCGGCGACGCGGAGGCGACGCCCGACCGGCTCACGATCCCGCTCCAGCCGCTCGGCCCCGGCGTCTACGTCCTGCGGTATCGCGTGCTCGCGGTGGACGGCCACATCACCGAGGGCGCGCTGCGCTTCACGGTCGGCGCCGGCCGCTAGCGGCATGACGCAGCTGGCGGGCTTTCTCGACGTCCTGCTGCGCGGCTTCGGGACGGTGGGGCTCGCCGCGGCGGTCGGCGGGCTCGTCTACCTGTGGCTGGTGCTGCGGCCGCCGGCCGGCGCGGGGGGCCTCGTGGCCGCCGCGCGCGGGCGCGCGCTGACCCTCATCGCGGCGGGCGCGCTGCTCGCGGCGGGCGCCGAGCTGCTCCTCCTGCTGCTCGTGCATCCCTGGGCGCTGGCCGAGGACTCGGGGCGCTGGCCGCTGCGCGAGTTCCTCACCACCGAGTTCGGCCTCGCGGGGCTCGGCCGTGTCGCGCTGGCGCTGGCCCTGGCGGTGTGCGCGCGCGGGATCCGGCGCGCGCCCGACCGCACGCTCGGCTTCACGGTGGCGCTCGGCCTCGGTCTCCTGTTGATGGCGAATTCGGCCTGGCTCGCCCACGCGGTGAGCCGCCTGCACGATCGCGGCCCGCTCATGGTGGGCACCGTGCTGCATCAGCTCGGCGCGATGGTGTGGGTGGGCGGGCTCCTCCACCTGGTCGGCTTCGCGCTGCTCTGGCGCCGCGCGGGCGGCCCGGCGGCCGAGCCGCTCGGCGTGCGCGTGCTCGCGCGCTTCTCGGTGGTGGCCATCGCCGCCCTCGTCCTGGTGCTCGGGCCCGGCCTCTACCTGTCCTGGAGCTACGTGGGCGGGTGGGGCGGCCTGATCGGCACCGGCTACGGGGTCATGGTGCTGACCAAGGTGGCGCTGCTCGGCTGCGCGCTGATCCTGGGCGGTCTGAACTTCCTCGTCCTGCGCCGGGGCGACAGCGGGAGCGGGGGCGATCGCGGCGCGCGTGCCGGCCTTGCTCGAGGCCGAGGTGGGCCTGGGCCTCACGCTCCTGCTGGCGGCCGCCTCGCTGACGTCGCTGCCGCCGTCGGTGGACGTGGTGGCCGATCGCGCCACGCCGGCCGAGGTGGCCGCCCGCTTCCGGCCCGCGATGCCGCGGCTCAGCTCGCCGCCCATCGCGCAGCTCCTGGCCGCGGCGGCGCCCATGGAAGACACCCTGGCCACACGCCAGCCGGAAGAATACGCGTGGTCCGAGTACAATCACCACGCGGCGGGCTTCTTCGTGTTCACCATGGGGCTGCTCGCCCTGCTCGATCGGACGGGTCGCGCGCGCTGGGCGCGGCACTGGCCGCTCGGCTTCCTCGGCCTGGCCGCGTTCCTGTTCGTGCGCAACGACCCGCGCGCGTGGCCGCTGGGGCCGGCCGGGTTCTGGGAGAGCATGGTCCTGCCCGACGTGCTGCAGCACCGGCTGGTGGTGCTGCTGGTGGTGGCGCTCGCGGTGTTCGAGTGGATGGTGCGCTCCGCGCGGCTCACGCGGCCCGGCGGGCGCCTGGTGTTTCCGCTGCTCTGCGCGTCGGGAGGCGCGCTGCTCCTGACGCACTCGCACGCCATGTTCAATCTCAAGACCGAGTTCCTCGCCGAGGTCTCGCACGCGCCCATGGGGCTGCTCGGCGTGGTCATGGCCTGGGGCCGCTGGCTCGAGGTGCGGCTGCCCGCCGCCGACGGCCGCATCCCCGGCTGGATCTGGGCCGCGTGCATGACCGCGGTCGGGCTGATCCTGCTCGTGTACCGGGAGACGTGATGGCCGACGCGGCCCTGATCCGAGGCTTCGCGACGGTGGAGGGCACCGCGGGCTACCGCACGCGGCGGGGCGCCCGGGCCGGCGAGGGCCATTTCCGGACGTGGCAGGGCCTCACGCTGTCCTCGGTCGGCATCGGGACGTATCTGGGCGCGGAGGACGAGGCGACCGACCGCGCCTACCAGGCCTCGGTGCGGCGCGCGCTCGAGCTGGGGTTCAACGTGGTGGACTCCGCGATCAACTATCGCCACCAGCGCAGCGAGCGCAACGTGGGCGCGGTGCTCCGCGCGCTGGCGCGGGAGGTCCGGATCGCGCGCGAGGACGTGCTGATCGCGACCAAGGGCGGATTCATGCCGCATCCGGTGGAGGCCTACGTGAAGGCCGGGATCGTCAAGCCCGACGAGGTCGTGGGCGACGGCCACTGCATCGCCCCGCGCTTCCTCGCCGACCAGCTCGACCGGAGCCGCGCCAACCTGGGCCTCGAGACCATCGACGTCTACTTCGTGCACAACCCGGAGACCCAGCTCGGCGCGGTGGACCAGGCCACCTTCCAGACCCGCATGCGCGCCGCCTTCGAGCTCCTGGAAGGCGCGGTGCGCGACGGCAAGATCCGCTGCTACGGGGTCGCCACGTGGACCGGCTTCCGCCAGCCCGCGACGGCGGCCGATCATCTCTCGCTGCCCGGGCTGCTCGGCCTCGCGCACGAGGTGGCGGGCGAGGGGCATCACTTCGGCATGATCCAGCTCCCGTACAACCTCGCCATGACCGAGGCGATCACGGTGGCCAACCAGCGCGTCGGCACGACCACCATTCCGATCATGCAGGCGGCCGAGCAGCTCGGCCTCTACGTGATGACCTCCGCGTCCATTCTCCAGGGCAAGCTGGCCCAGAACCTGCCGCCGGCCCTCGCCCAGGTGCTGGAAGGGCTGCGGACGGACGCGCAGCGCGCGCTGCAGTTCGTGCGGTCCACGCCCGGGGTGGGGACCGCGCTCTGCGGGATGCGGAGCCTGGCCCACGTCGAGGAGAACGCGGGATTGGTCGCCGTGCCCCCGGTGCCGAGCGAGAAGCTCTTTTCCCAGGCCTGAGGGCGAAAGACCTTGAAAATCCGGGCCTCGTCGGCTAGCGTGAGCGTCGTGACCACGCCATGGTGACCAGCATCCATCACGTCGGTATCGCGGTGAAGAGCCTCTCGCAGGCCTACGGCTTCTGGCGGGACACGCTGGGCCTGCCGCTCGTGCGCGAGGCGGCCGTCAAGGAACAGGGCGTGCGCGCGGCCCTGCTGGCCGCGGGCGACAGCGAGATCGAGCTGCTGGAGCCGCTCGGCGCGGAGAGCCCGATCGGGAAGTTCCTGGCCAAGCGCGGTGAAGGGCTCCACCATCTCTGCTTCAAGACCGCCGACGTGGCGGGCGATCTGAGCGCGCTCCACTCCAAGAGCGTGGCCCTGCTCGACACCGCCCCGCGCGACGGGCTCGCCGGCCGCATCGGGTTCCTGCATCCGAAGTCCTGCCACGGCGTGCTCGTGGAGCTCGCCACCCCCGCGTCCGGGGAGGCCCTCCCGGAGTCGCCGGTGCGCTTCAAGCGGCTCGTGATCGGGTCGCCCGCGCCGCACGACACCGCCAAGACCTACCAGGATCTCTTCGGCCTCCCGGAGGTCGAGGTCAACGGCGGGCCGCGCACCATGCTCGGCTGGCCCGGCGGCAGCACGCTCCTGATGGTGCCGGCGAGCGAGGTGGGCGGGATGGAAGGCATGGTCGCGCTGTCCATGGTGGCGCCGGACATGCCGCCGCTGGTCGCGCGCCTGGAGAAAGCGCAGGCCGCGCTGCTGCTCGGGGCGGGCGAGCTCACCGTCGAGCCCCAGTCCTCCCACGGCGTGCATCTCCACATCTCCCGGTACCACTTCCCCTGATCGCGAGGCTGGCCGGCAAGGTCGCGCTGGTCACCGGGGGCGCCACCGGCATCGGGCGCGCGACGGTGCTGGCGCTGGCCCGCGAAGGCGCCGCGGTGGCGGTCAACTACTCCAGGTCGAAGGCGGCGGCCGACGAGACGGCCAAGCTCGCCGAGGAGGCCGGCGTCCGGGCCCTGCCGGTCCAGGCCGACATCACGCGCGATGCCGAGGTGCGGGCGATGGCCGACCTGGTCGCGCGCGAGCTGGGCGGCCTCGACTGCCTGGTGAACAACGCGGGCTGGACGCAGCGCGTGCCACACCGCCGATTCGAGGACCTCACCGACGAGATCTGGGACCGCGCCCTGGCCACCAACCTGCGCGGCGCCTTCTACTGCGTGCGCGCCGCGGTGCCCCACATGGAGCGGCGGGGCGGCGGGCGCCATCGTCAACATCACCTCGGTGGCGACGTTCACCGGCACCGGCTCGTCCATGGCCTACGCGGCGTCCAAGGCCGGCCTCGACGCGCTGACGAAATCGCTGGCCCGCGCGCTGGCGCCCTCGCGCATCCGGGTCAACGCGGTGGCCCCGGGCGTGCTCGCCACCGGCTTCGGCGGCGGCCTCATCACGCGAGACCTGCTCGACCAGATCGGGAGCCTCACGCCGATCGGCCGACCCGCGACGGTGGACGAGGTCGCGGAGGCGGTGGTGTTCCTGCTCGCCAACGGGGCCGTGACCGGCTACACCACGATCGTGGACGGCGGGCTCACCGCGCTCGGCCCCACGAATCCCCTGAGCTAGCGGTGGATCCCCGCCGGCCGTTCCGCGGCCTCGGCTCCGCGCGGAAGACTCGCCGGACGCTCGAGCGCGGCGGGACCGGGCCGGCCGCCGAGCTGAACCAGACGCTCGGCAAGTGGCCCCGGGTGCGGATCACCCCGATGTTCGGGCGCTGGGGCTACTTCGTCGGCCCCCGCCTGTTCGCCTGCTTCCCGCTGCGCGCCAAGGACAGCGATCTCTGGATCCGCCTCACGCCCGAGGACCAGCGGCGCGCGCTCGCGGCGGGCTGCTCGCCCCACCGGCGCATGAGCGCGATGGGCTGGGTCGAGTGCCGCGTGGAGGACCCGCGCGACACCGGGCGCGCCATCCGCTGGCTGCGGCGCTCCTACGAGTCGGCCAAGGAGGCGGTGGAGCGGGAGGAGCGCGTGGATTCCTGAGCCGCGGCCTGGATGGCGTCGATGGGCACGAGCGGCACCAGGAGCCACGCGGCCGCGGTGAACGCGGTCGAGATCAGCACCAGCGGCGCGTAGCCCACCCAGTCGTACAGGTTCGCGCCGGTCCACTCCGCGCTGCGCATCCCGAGGTTGTAGACCGACATCAGGAGCGCGAAGAAGGTGGCCTCCGCGCGACGCGGGCAGGCCTTGGCGGCCAGGTCCAGGAACGCGAGCTGGGTGGTCATGCCGATCGCGCCGAAGACCACCGTGATGATGATCCCCGACACCGGGCCCCGGTAGACGAGATAGGCGAGCGTGCCCACCACGCCGGCGCCGATCGACCAGACGATCAGGCGCTTCAGCGAGTAGGCCCGCGACAGGCGCGCGTAGGCCCAGGCGCCCGCGATGCTCGCGGCGGCCCCCAGCGACGAGAGCACGCCGATGAACGTCTGCGAGAAGCCGAGGACGTCGGTCTGGTAGTAGAAGAACGCGGGCCCGAACGACGGGCTGAACGCCCAGAAGAACGTGAAGCCCGCCACCGCCCACAGGTCGCGCCGCGTGAGCGCCGCGCGGACCGCGCTCCAGGTCTCGCCGAAGCCCTCGAGGGTCGGGCGCGCGGGTGGCTCCCGCACCACGAGGAGGGCCATCAGGAACGAGACGACGGGGAAGCAGGCCACCAGCGCGAATGCGGCCGCGAAGGCGCGGCGCTCGGCGAGGTAGCCGCCGCCCACCCCGACCAGGATCGAGGCCGCGCTCAGCGCGCCCCACTGCACGGACTGGAACGCGCCGGTCAGCCCCACCCGCTTGCCGTTCTCCACCATGAGCGCGTCGGTCAGGACGTCGGTGAAGCCCACCCCCAGCCAGAGCAGGGTGATCATGGCGGCGAGCTGGGCGTAGGACGCGCCGGGCATCAGGCTCAGGGCGACCGCGGCCAGCGCGGCCATCGCGGACATGATCAGGAAGTAGCTCCGCCGCCGGGTGCCGAACAGCGGCACGAAGTCCGACAGCAGGCCGTAGACCGGCTTGATGAACCACGGGATCGTGGTGATCCAGGTGAACGCGGCGAGCTGGCCGGCGGTGAGGCCGCGCTCCTTGAACACGATCGAGACGACCTGGTCGGGCAGGTAGATCATGCCCTGGGCGAAGTAGACGATCGCGAAGAGCAGCGCGAGCCGGCGGGCCTCGAGGCTCTGGAAGGGGTGCTCGCGCATGGCCCATGATAATCTAGCGTCTCGATGCGAGCCACGTTGCCGTCCGTCTGTCCGCACGACTGCCCGTCGCAGTGCGCGCTCCAGGTCACGGTGGAGGCGGGGCGCATCACCGACGTCGTCGGCGATGCCCGGCATCCCTTCACACGGGGCGTGATCTGCGGCAAGGTCCACGACTACGCCGAGCGCGTCTACGGCCCGACACGGGTGCTGACGCCCCTTCGACGCGTCGGGCCCAAGGGCGAGGGACGCTTCGAGCCGATCGGCTGGGACGAGGCGGTGGACGAGATCGCCCACCGCTGGCGGCGCGTGATCGCCCAGTGGGGCGCCGAGGCCATCCTGCCGTTCTCCTACGGCGGCACGCTCGGCCTCGTGCAGAACCGGGCGGGCCATGCGCTCTTCTACGCGCTCGGCGCGTCGCGGCTCGACCGCACCATCTGCGTCAGCACCGCCTATGCGGGCTGGCAGGGCACGCTCGGCACCGTGACCGGCAACGACTCCGAGCAGATGGCGGAGTCGGACCTGATCGTGCTCTGGGGCATCAACGCCTCCCACACCCACATCAACGCGATGACGCTGGTGAAGCAGGCGCGCCGGCGCGGCGCCTTCGTGGTCTGCGTGGATCCCTACCGGACCCCGACCGCGCGCCAGGCCGACTGGCATCTCATGCCGCGGCCGGGAACGGACGGGGCCCTGGCCCTGGGCGTCATGCACGTGCTCATCGGCGAGGGGCGCGTGGACCAGGACTACATCCAGCGCGCCACGCTCGGCTTCACGGCGCTGGCCCAGCACGTCAAGCAGTACGATCCCGAGCGCGTGGCCGCGATCACCGGGCTCACCGTCTCGGACATCGTGGCCTTCGCCCACCGCTACGGGGCCACGCGCGCCGCGTTCATCCGCGTCGGGATCGGGCTCTCCCGCCACGACAACGGCGGCATGACGTGCCGGACCATCGCGTGCCTGCCCGCGCTGACCGGGGCCTACGCGCATCCCGCGGGCGGCGCCCTGCTGGCGTCCAGCGGCGCGTTCGGCCTCTCGAACGCGGTGGTCGAGCGGCCGGACCTGATCCCCGCAGCCGGCGCCGCGGGTGATCAACATGATCCAGCTCGGGCGCGCGCTCACCGATCCGGACCTGACGCCGCCGGTCAAGGCGCTCTACGTCTACAACGCCAACCCGGCCTCGATCGTGCCCAACCAGGAGCTGGTGCTCCAGGGGCCTCGCGCGTGAGGACCTCTTCACGGTGGTGCACGAGCAGCACCTCACCGACACCACCGACTACGCCGACCTGGTGCTCCCGGCCACCACGTCCATGGAGCACACCGACTGCTACAAGTCCTACGGCCACTTCTACGTGCAGCTCGCCCGCCCGGTCATCGCGCCGGAGGGGGAGGCGCGCTCGAACTGGGCCGTGACCCGGCTGCTCGCGCCGGCGATGGGGCTGCGCGACCCGCACTTCAGCAAGAGCGAGGACGATCTCATCCGCGAGGCGCTCGCCTCGGGCGATCCCTCGATCGAGGGCATCACGCTGGAGCGGCTCGAGGCGGAGCACTCGGTGCGACTCCGCATCGGCCGGCCGTACCTGCCCTTCGCCAACGGGGCGCCCACGCCGTCCGGCAAGGTCGAGTTCCTCTCGGAGACGCTGGCCCGGGCGGGCCTGCCCGCGCTGCCCACCTACACGCCGCTGGTGGAGGGGCCGGAGCACGCCGAGCTCACGCGGCGCTATCCGCTGCAGTGCATCGTGCCGCCCAACCGCTTCTTCCTGAACTCCTCGTTCAGCCAGTCCGAGCTCATGCGCCGGCGCCAGCGCGGGCCCGCGGTGCTGCTGCATCCGGCCGACGGCGCGGCCCGCGGCATCCAGACCGGCGACGCGGTGCTGGTGCGGAGCGCACGCGGCGAGGCGCGGTTCACCGCCGAGCTGACCGACGACACGCGCGAGGGGGTGGCGGTGGTGGAGGGGATCTGGTGGAACAAGCACCAGCCGGGCGGGCGCGGGGTCAACGCGCTCACCGACGACCGCACCGCGGACATGGGCGGCGGGCCGGCGCTGCACTCCAACCTGGTGCAGGTGGAGCGCCTCGGATGATCGCCCGCGACGCGCGCGTTCGCGGCCGAGATCGACGCGGCGCTCGACCGCCTCGACGTGCCCGCGCTCGAGCGCGAGTACTGGGCGCAGGACGAGTTCCTGTTCATCCCGCGGTTCCTGCCGCCGGTCGCGGTCGGCGCGCTCCTCGACGACGTGCGCCGCCTCGAGCCCGGGCTCAACCGCAACTACATCCCGCGCCACAAGAAGGGCGGCAGCGTCAGCCACTACGCGATCGCCGACGAGGGGCCGGCGCTGCTCGCCTTCTACCGCTCCGAGCGGTTCCGCCGGTTCCTCGGCGGGCTGGTGCGGGCCGACCTCAAGCTCTGCCCGGACGAGGATCCCCACGCCTGCGCGCTCTACTTCTACACCGAGCCCGGCGATCACATGGGCTATCACTACGACACGTCCTACTACCGGGGCGCGCGCTACACCGTGCTCGTCGGGCTCGTGCAGGACTCCGCGAGCCGGCTCCAGTGCCGGCTGCACACGCGAACCGCCGGCCGCGCCCCGCTCGAGCTCGCGGTGGCCACCGAGCCCGGCTCGCTGGTCATCTTCAACGGCGACAAGGTCTACCACGGGGTGAGCCCGTCTCGGGGAGGGCGAGCGCCGCGTCGTGTACACGATGGAGTACGTGACCAGCCAGGAGATGGGGCGCGCTCCAGCGGCTGTACTCCAACCTCAAGGACGCCTTCGCCTACTTCGGGATCCGCGCGCTCCTGCGAGGCCGCGGCCGCGCGCGCGACCTCCAGGCCCGCGTCCAGGCCGAATCCTGATACCGAACGGAGCCACGCCAATGCCGGCGAATCCAGGAGCCTCTCGCAACGCGGCCGACCGGGTGCAGGTCGCCCCGGTGGAGGGCGCCGCCGCCCTCTTCACCCCCGAGTTCCGCGACTACCTCGTCCGCCTGTGCGACGAGTTCACCCCGCGCGCGCACGCGCTGCGGGCCAAGCGGGACGAGCGCCTCGTGCGCGCGCTCAAGCAGGGCCGGCTGCCCGAGCCGCTGCCCGCCGAGCGCGGCCACCACGTCCGACTGGAAGGTGCCGCCGGTGCCGAAGGACCTGGCCACCCCCGGCATCGAGATCTCGGGCCCGTGCTCGATCACCAGCATGTTCATCAACGCGCTCAACCCGGGGCCGGAGGGCGAGCGCGCCGAGGGCGACCTCGACGACGACGAGGACTCGGCCGGGCATCGCCTGATCGACACGGTGCGCGCCTGCCACAACCGGCTCGCCGCGGTGAACCACGAGCTGCAGTACGTGGACCGCGAGCGGAACCGGGAGTACCGCATCGCGCCCGGCGAGCTGCCGTTCTTCATGCACCGCGAGCGCGGCCTGCATCTCGACGAGCCCGAGGTCACGGTGGACGGCCGGCCGGTCTCCGCCGCGATCCTCGGCACCGCGCTGACGCTCTACTACCCGGGCCGCGCCCAGGCCAGCCGCGGGCAGGGCATCTACTTCTACCTGCCCAAGGTGGACGGGGCCGAGGAGTGCGCCTGGTACCGCGACGTCTTCGACCGGAGCCGCGCGCTCCTGCCGTTTCTGAAGGACGCGACGATCCGCGCGATCCCCCTCGTCGAGGCGCTGCCCGCGGTCTACGAGATGGAGGAGATGCTCCACGCGCTCGGGCCCGTACGCGGCCGGGCTCAACGCGGCCCGCTGGGACCTCAAGGCGAGCATCTTCGAGTTCGTGATGGCCGATCCCAACTCGGTGTGGCCGGACCGCTTCGGGGTGGACATCAAGACCACGCCGTTCCTCTCGAACATCTTCCGCCGGCTGGTCGCGGTCTGCCTCAAGCACGGCGCCGTCCCCATCGGCGGCATGGCCACCGCCCTGCCCAACCCCGACCCGGAGGTGAACCGGGTGGCCGCGGAGTCCATCAAGGCCGACAAGGTGTGGGAGGCCGAGCAGGGCTTCATCCGCGCCTGGGTGGCCCACATCTTCCACATGAAGACCGCGGCCGAGCCCTTCAAGCGGGTGCACGGCAGCGGCACCTGGAAGCCCAGGCCCGAGATGGCTGAAGCCCGAGAGCTACCCGGTGCGCATCGAGGTGCCGGCGGGCCCGATCACGCTCGAGGGCACGCGCCGCAACGCCCGCATGGTCGATCGAGTACGTCGAGGGCTGGCTGCAGGGCCGCGGCGCCAAGGGCATCGACAGCCTCGCGGGCAAGCCCGGCGTGCACCCGGCCCTGATGGAGGACCTGGCCACCGGGCGCATGTCGGTCGCCCAGATCGCGCAGCGCATCCGGCATCGCGGTGAAGACCACTCAAGGCCCCGCGGCGACCCACGACGCGGCGCTGGTGAAGCGCCTCCTCCAGGAGGAGTGCGACGACATCCTGCGCCTGATGAAGACCCGCGACGCCCAGACCGAGGAGCGCTACCGCAAGGCGGTGAAGATCGCCCAGCGCTGGATCAAGAACTACGTGGACCTCGACTACCGCAGCCTCGGCTCCTACACGCGCGCCGACCTCGACCGCATCGCCACCGGCCCCGACGCGCTGTAGTCACCTCCCTCTCCCCTCTGGGGAGAGGGCAGGGTGAGGGGGCGCGGATAGGAAGGTCGACCACGCATGAGATCCAACTTTGTTCGGATCGCGCCCGGCGACCGCCGAAGGGCTGCCGGCGGGTCGCGTTACGCGGCCGACGGCTTCTCGATCGGCGCGGCCTGCTGCTCCACCGGCTTCATCAGCAGCTTGAGCACCACCGGCAGGACGATCAGCGCGGCCACGAGCCCGCAGGCCGAGCCCAGGGTCAGCAGCAGGCCCAGGCTGAAGATGCCCTGGTGGGTGGCGATCATGAGGCTGCCGAAGCCCACCATGGTGGTGATGCCGTTCAGCGCGACGCCCAGCACCGCGCTGCGGGCGACGAGCGGGCCGCCGTGGGCGCGGCCCTCCAGGTGGCTCAGGATCACGTTGAGGCCGAACTCGGCCGCGGTGCCGATGATGAGCGGCAGGCCCCAGATATTGGCCAGGTTGAACTTGATGCCGAAGACCTGCATCAGGCCCACGGTCCAGAGGACGCCCAGCACCATCGGCACGAGCCCGAGCAGGCTCTCGCGCATGCGCCGGATCATGAGAATGCTGAGGCCGCCGACGAGGACGAAGGCGTAGAGGCTCCCGGTGAGGTAGGCGCGCTCCATCAGCACCGTGGCCTCGTAGGTGATGATGGGCGGGCCGGTGACGTCGGGATCCACCGTGCGCAGGTCCCGCACGAACTGGGCCGCGCCCGCCTTCTCCCAGATGTCCACCTTGGGATGGATCTGGATGAGGAAGCGGCCGTTCTCGCCGATGAACTTGCGCTGGAGCTCTTCCGGCACGTCCTTGATGGTCACGGAGGTGGGCTTGAGGTTGCGCTGGAGGCTGTAGAACTTGTTCACGAAGTCCCGGTAGAGCTGGGCCTGCAGGTAGTTCAGCGCCGCCTCCGCCGAGTCGCGGTTGCTGCGCGCGAGCAGGCGCTGCACCGCGATGGTCTTGTCGCGGACCACCCGGATCTCGGCGGGCAGCTTGGCCCCCGCCTCGACCGCGACCACGTCGAAGCGCCGCTTGATGTCGGCGAGCGCCTGCTTGAGGCGGTCGAGATCCACCGGGCTCGAGCGGCCGACGCGGATCGGGGCCACCAGGGGGCCGAAGCTCTTGATCAGGGCGATCTTCTCGGCCTGATCGTCCGGGATCACGCGCAGGACCGAATCGGTGTCGGAGACCGACGGCAGCTTCTCGAAGGCGGCCTGCTTGGCGCGCAGCTCTTCGAGAGACGAGGCGGAGGACAAGGCGTTGAAGCCGGAGCGGCCGGTGCTCGCGAGGATGCGGCGCTCCCACGCCACCGACTCGGTGCCCTTGGCCTGCAGGTTGAGCACGTTGTAGTCGAAGCCCACGCGGGGCACCGCCCAGATCGAGAACGCGGTGAGGAGGCCCGCCGCCGATCAGGACGGTGCGGGGGTAGGTGACCAGGCGGTCCAGGAGCGGCACGCGGATGCGCTCGAGCTGGTGCGCGCGGGGCCGCTGCCCCCGCGGGCGGTCCGCGTGGTGGCTGTCCACGAACACCAGGATCGCGGGGAAGAGCGTCATCATCCCGACCCAGGCGATCAGGATCGCGATGCCCGCGATGAAGCCCAGCTCCTGGATGCCCCGGAAATCGGTGAGCATCAGCACGAAGAACGTCCCGGCCGCGGTCAGCGCGCCCGCCAGCATGCCGGGGCCGGTGCGCGCCGCGGTGTGCTCGAGGGCTTCGCGGAGGTTCCGGCCCAGGAAGATCTCCTCCTCGTAGCGGAAGAGATAGTAGATGCCGTAGTCGATGCCGATGCCGACCACGATGGAGATGAACATCACCGAGAAGAGGGTGAGGTGTCCCACCGTGAGGGTGACCACGCCCATGGACCAGGCCAGCGTCACCGCGAGCACGCCCAGCATGAGCACCGGCTTGCCCACCCGCATGAAGGCCAGGGTCATGACCAGCAGCGTGAGGGCGAAGGCCAGCACGTCCGAGATGCTGCTGTCGTGGAAGGCCGCCGTCATCTCGTCGTTGGACAGCGCGGGCGCGCCGGTCACGCCGGCCTGCACGTTCGGGAAGGCGGGCCGCAGCTTGGCGACCGCCTCGCGAATCGTCTCGATGGCGGCCTGGTCGCCCATGAAGCTGCCCTTCTCGCTGGGCGGGGTCTCCACCAGGATGAAGAGCAGGCTCTTGTCCTCGGAGAGGAAGTAGCCGGCGTCGTCGGGCGGGTCCTCGCCGAAGGAGAAGAGCGTGCCCCAGGGCGAGCGGTAGGGCGCGGGCCGCTCCAGGCGGCTCGCCATCTGGTCCAGGAGCACGCGCAGGAAGCGCGTGTCCACCGGCAGGTCCTTGTCCTGGAGCCCGATGTCGAAGAGGTTGGAGACGAAGGCGGCCGCCATCTGGGTGTTCACGCCCTCGAGCAGGCGGGCCAGGCTCGGGTCGCCCGCGAAGCTCTCCATGAACTCCTGGTGGTCGAAGATCTTGTCGCGGATCTCGCGCAGCTCGGGGGTCGTCAGGTAGAGGAGCTGGCGGCCCTCGAACCGCTTGGGGTCGATCCGGTAGGCGACCCGCTGGAACTTGACCGGCGCCTGCCGGAGCTCCTCGGTGAGGCGCGCCGCGTAGGCGCGCGCGCCCTCGAAGGAGCCGGCCTCCACCACCACCACGATGTCCTCGAGCTCGCCGAACTCCTTGGCGTACTCCGCGTAGCGCACCACGTAGCCCGCGTCCTGGGGCAGCAGGGCGCGGGTGGAGGTCTTGAAGGTCAGCGCGTGGGTGGTGTAGGCGATCGCGGCGGCGGCGAGCAGGAGGGAGATCGCCACCGTGACGGCGGGCCGGCGGCAGGACAGCCGAACCAGCCGGCGGAGAACGCGGCCGGTCCGGGAAATCGCGATCATGAAGCGGAACCGACGACGGCGCGGTTACTCGGCGCCGTTGATGAACGTTTCCAGGCGCGTGTGCGCCACCTCGTCCGACCACTGCTCGGGCGGAGACTTCATCAGGTAGGCGGAGGGCGCGAGCAGGGCGCCCTTGATCCCGCGGTCCATCGCGATCTTGCAGGAGCGGATCGCGTCGATGACCACGCCCGCCGAGTTGGGCGAGTCCCACACCTCGAGCTTCAGCTCGACGTTGATGGGCTGGTCCCCGAAGCTGCGGCCCTCCAGGCGGATGTGCGCCCACTTCCGGTCCTCGAGCCACGGCACGTAGTCGCTCGGGCCGATGTGGATGTTGTCGTCGGCCATGTCGTGGGCGAGCTGGGAGCGGACCGCGTCCGTCTTGGAGATCTTCTTGGAGTGCAGCCGCTGGCGCTCCAGCATGTTGTAGAAGTCGGTGTTGCCGCCCACGTTGAGCTGGCTGGTCCGCTCGAGCCGCACCCCGCGGTCCATGAAGAGCTTGGTCAGGATGCGGTGGATGATGGTGGCGCCCACCTGCGACTTCACGTCGTCGCCCACCACCGGCAGCCCGCGATCCTCGAAGCGGCGGCGCCAGTACTCCTCCCGGGCGATGAACACCGGGATGCAGTTGACGAAGCCGCAGCCCGCGTCGAGCACCTGCTCGACGTACCACTTGGTGGCCATCTCGCTGCCCACCGGCAGAAAGTTGACCACCACGTCGGTGCGGGTCTCCCGCAGGATGCTCTTGATGTCGGCGGTGCTGCCGGGGGCCTTGGTGATGATCTGGGACAGGTAGTGCCCGAGCCCGTCGTGGGTCATGCCCCGCTGCACCGGCACCCCCAGGCGGGGGACCTCCGCGAAGCGGACGGTGTTGTTGGGCTTGACCCCGATGGCCTCGCCCAGGTCCAGGCCCACCTTGTTGGCGTCGATGTCGAAGGCGGCCACGAACTCGATATCCCCGACGTGATAGCCGCCCAGCCGGGGACGCATGAGACCAGGGATGAAGCCGTCGTCGGGCGCACCCTTGTAGTAGTGGACACCCTGGACGAGGGCGGATGCGCAGTTACCGACACCGACCACCGCAACGCGAACAGATCCCACGGCCGCCTCCTCAGCGCTTCGTCACCGCGACATGCGGCGACGCGTCAGACCCACAGAGTCTAGCACACGCCCCGAGGGCCGGCCGCAGACCTAGGCCGGTGGGCGCTCGGCGCCCAGGGCGAGGAACCCCACGACGGCCCACGTGATCTCGCGGAGCCGCCGCACCAGCACGTAGGAGAGGCCGGCGGTGGCCCCCAGGCCGAAGGCCTCGAAGAAGACCACGTAGCCGCCCTCGAGCACCCCGAGCGAGGCGGGCACCATGAAGCTGGCGAACTTCACGCCGCTCGCGAAGGACTCGACGATCAGGGCGATGCCGAGCGGCGCCGGCGTCCCCAGCAGGCTCAGCACCAGGTAGATCTCGAGGCCGCCGGTGGCCCAGGCCACCGCGTGGACGATCGCGGAGGCGACGAGGCGCCGCCACCGGTGGCGATAGAGCCCGGCCAGCGCCCGGTCCAGGTCGTCCAGGCCCTGCTCGAAGCGTTCGGCGCCGCCCACGCCCACGCGCTTGGCGAGCCGGCCGAGCAGGCGCCCGCCGCCGCCCAGCGCGCCGCTGGCCTGCACCAGCGCGAAGCCGCCGACCGCGAGCACCTCCACCACCAGCAGCCCGGCCATCACCGGCAGGAGCCGGCCCTCCGGAGGCGCCGCCATAGACGTCGCGGCCAGGAGCCCCAGGGCGAGGAAGATCACCTGGCCGGCCACCACGGTGGTCTTGTCCGCGATCACCGAGACGAAGCCGTCGAGCAGGGGGAGCCGCGGCCGCAGCAGGTAGGCCTTGAGCGGATCGCCGCCCACCGACATCGTGGGCGTGGCCAGGCTCACCGCCTCCCCGGCAAGACGCGCGCGCAGGAGGAGGAGAAAGGGCACCGGCGTGGGCAGGAGGAGCCGCCAGGCCAGCGTGTCCACCGCCGCGGCCAGCGCGTACGGGAAGGCGAGCACGATCGGCAGGCGCCAGCCGAGCGTGACGAACGAGGACCAGATCGCGGCAGGGCCGATCTGCGCGACCAGGTAGCCCACGAGGGCCAGGCCGGTGACGATGAGAAGCGGGCGGAACCAGCGGGACACTAGGGGCGCGGCCTCCAGATACGGGCGAGGCAGCCCACCCAGTAGACCTGCGAGCCCACCGCGACGACCACCGCCACCACGAAGACGAGCGACGGCGCCAGCCATCGCAGGGCCGCGAAGGAGAGCAGCACGAGGTAGAAGAGATCCCGGTTGGCGATGTGCGTGAGCAGGCCGCCCACGGAGGGACCGACCTCGATCTCCCGGGGGAGGTAGCGGGCGAAGACCGCGCTCAATGTCACCCCGACCGCGGCCAGGAACCCGACCACGGCCATGAGCCGTCCTCCCGAGCTGACGCCGATGCCGAACACGATGCCCGCGTGGATGATCGTGTCGATCGTCCAGTCGAGGTTGGCCCCCAGGCGCGACTCCTGGAACGTCAGCCGGGCGATCTCGCCGTCGGCATGGTCGACGATGCAGGCGAGCGCGTAGACCAGCACGCCCAGCAGGGCGCTCGCGGCGGTCGCGTGCCAGAAGCACCAGATGGCGACCAGGCCGATCGCCAGGCTCACGAGGCTCACGTGATTCGGCGCCACCGGGCGTGCGCACCAGGAGCCGGCTGATCCAGCGCGAGCCGCGCCGGTGGAGGTATCGGTCCACGCCGGAATCCACCGCGATGCCCAGCGTGGCCTCGAGCGCTGCTTCCGCGCGGGCCAGGTCCGACGCCTCGCGGACGGCGACGTGGGGGCCCGTCGCCTCGCGGGCCGGGGCCCCGGCGTCCAGGAGCCGTCGCGCGAGCAGGGCCCCGACCGGCCGACCGGCTGCCAGGTCCGTCCAGAGCTCGGCGACGAGCGGCGCGGGGACGAGCGCCACCGGCGCCGGCCCGCCGGCCGAGGGCGCCAGCACCGCGCCCCGCGGCGCGGGCGCGGCGAAGAGGCCGGCGAGGGCGCTCACGTGGATCAGCGAGGAGGCGGGGAGGAGCAGCCACGCGCCGGGCTCCTCCGCGGGTGCGGGTGCGCCCGGCGTGAGCCAGCTCACCGCGGCGGCCAGCGCGGGCATCCGGCGCAGCGCGCGCTCGGCCTCCGCGTCGCGCAGCGTCGAGGGCGCCGCGATCAGGGAGGCGCCGGCGCGTAGAGCCGCGACCATGGCGCGGACGGCGAGCGGGCGTCCGGAGACGGCGGCGGCGGCTAGGGCCGGCGCCGCGTCGTCGGGGAGATAGAGAAGGGCGCGGACCACATCAGCGCCCGAGACTCTCGATCTTGGGGAGGACCTGCGTCTCGGCCCGGCGCAGGTCCTCCGTGAAGTCCACCTCGGTCCACGGCAGGCCCGTGACGTCCACCCAGCCCACGGGCACCCGCGCGAGGAGCCGGTGCAGGGCGTCCTCGTACTCGTTGGCCCCGCCCGTTTCCTGGATGGATTCCTCCAGGAGGCGCACGTACTCCGGAGCGTGGGCCGCGCCGCACTTGAAGAACCCGATGCCCTCGCCGATCACGTCCCAGGCCTCGGGCACGAACTTCTTGCCGAGCGCGATGACCCGATCGCCCACCGCGTAGAGCTTGACCTCCTCGCCGGTGTCCTCGAAGCCGCGGTCGAGGAGCAGCGCGCTCGGCGCGGGCGCGGCGATGAGCCGGGTCAGGAAGCGCTCCGGGAAGAGCACGTCGGCGTCCATGATCAGGGTGGAGCCGTTCAGCATGGCCTCGCGGGCGTGCCACAGGGACAGGATCGAGCCCTTTTGATAATCCGGGTTCTCGACGTAGCTGATCCGCATGGCGCCGCGCGACGCGCCCGCGGCGCGGCGCACCTGGTCCTGGCAGTGCCCGACCACGAGCACCGACTCCTCCACTCCGCACGCCGCGAGCCCTTCCAGCATGCGATCGAGCAGGGAGCGGCCGCCCACCTCCAGCAGGGCCTTGTGGGTGGAATCGGTGAGCGGCGCCAGCCGCCGCGCGACGCCGGCGACCAGGATGATGGCCTTCACCGGTTGACCAGGGACGAGCGGAAGCGATCGCGGATCTCTTCCGGGGAGTAGGGGATGCGGGGCGCCGGCTGCTCCTCTCCGGTCACGCGCGCCAGGATGAAGCTCGGTCCGCCGCCCGCGACGGCGGTGGCGACGGCGGCGTGCAGCTCGTCGGCGCCCGCGACGGCGGTGGCGCGCTCGTAGCCGGCGGCCCGCGCGATGTGGTGGAGGCCGACCGTGCGCGAGGGCGACGCCTGGTTGCCGGTGGAGCCGTAGAGGGCGTTGTCGAACACCACGTGCGTCAGGTTGGCCGGCCGGCCGCGCCCCATCACCGGGCCGCCGCCGATCATCGGCAGGATGCCCAGGCTCATGAGCAGGTTGCCGTCGCCGTCCCAGATCACGGTGGGGCGCGACGGCGCCGCGAGCGCCACGCCCAGGCCGATCGCGGAGGCCATGCCCATCGAGCCGATCATGTAGAAGTTCTCGATCCGGTCCTTGACCGCGAACGACTCGCGGCAGACGTAGCCGTTGGCGTGGACCACCGGCTCGGACGTCAGCGCCGAGACCGCGGCGCGCAGGGCTTCGAAGCGGGAGATGCGGGCGGTGGGCGTGCGGTCAGTCCATGGCGCTTCTGACAGGCGCCCTCTATTTTTATATCCGCTCGGCTCGCCTTCGGCTTCACCTCGCCCTGCCACTGCCCCGCGTTCTTCCGTTTCGAGCATGCCGGGCGGTAACAGAAGGGCGACGGGCTGGCTCAGGCGCTCCGACTCGGCTCGGCCCCACGCGATGTCGTCCGCGATGGTCTTGGCCGAGAGCACGCGGTGCGGGATGCGGATCATCTCGAGCAGGCTCGGCGAGATCTCGCCCATCAGCAGGTGCTCGGGGGCGTCCTTGCCCGCGTGGCCGCGCCAGGTCACGAGCAGCAGCGCGGGGAGGCGGTACATGAGCGACAGCGAGACCAGCGCGTTGAGGCTCGTGCCGAGGCCCGAGTTCTGCATGAGGACCATCGGCCGCCGCCCGGCCAGCCAGGCCCCCGCGGCCAGCCCCACCGCCACGTCCTCGCGCACCGCCGGGACATAGGGCAGGCGCGGGTGCGTCTCCAGCGTGGCGATGAGGCCCGCGATCATCGAGCAGGGCACGCCGGTGAAGAAGTCGTAGCCCTGCGCTTCCAGCCGCGCCGCGAACGCGGCGCCGTTCACGGCTTCTTCTTCTTGTCCTCGGCGAGCAGCTCGTCCTGCTTGTTCCGGAGCTTCGAGACCAGCTCGTTGTAGGACGTGGTCTGGATGATCTTGTTGAACTGGGTCCGGTAGTTCGACACGAGGCTGACGCCCTCGATGCTCACGTCGTAGACGAGCCAGCGGTCGGCCCGCTTGATCATGCGGTAGTCCACCGGGACCTCGGTGCCGTTCTTGGTGATGATGCGGGTGGACACGGTGGCGAACTCGCCGTCCGCGCGCTCGGCGGTGTACTGGATCTTCTCGCCGCCGTACGTCTCGATCTTGGAGATGTAGGAGCGCTCGAGCAGCTCGGCGAACAGGCCCACGAACTCGGTCCGCTGGGCTTCGGAGAGCGGCTGCCAGTGCCGGGCCATGGATCGCTTGGCGATCTCGCTGAAGTCGAAGATCTCGTTGGCGATCTTGCGGACGGCCACCCGCCGCTCGGGCAGCCGCGCCTCACCCTTGAGCGTCGGGTCGTCCAGGGTCTTGAGGACCCGTTCCACCGCGCCCTTGAGCTGGTCGGTGGGCACCCCCGCCGCGGCGGGCGCCGCGCTCACCCCGACCACCAGCGCGCCCGCCAGCACCATTGCCCCCATGCGAAGCCAGTTCATCGAGTGCCTCCCTTGGAGAGTCGAGTCTAGACCTTGCCGAAGATGTACTTGGACAGCAGCTCCTCGATGTCGACGGGCGGCTCGACCTCGCGGATCCGCCCGTTGGGCCCGATGATCTTCTCCGATCCGCCCGGGCTGATGCGCACGTACCGCTCGCCGATCAGCCCCTTGGTCTTGATGGACGCGATCGAGTCGTCCTGGAGCTTGATGCCGGGCTGGATGACCATCACCACCCGGGCCTGGTAGTCCTGCAGCAGGATCTTGTCCACCCGGCCGATCTCGACGCCCGCGATCTCGATGGAGGACCCCGCCTTGAGGCCGCCCACCGACGGGAAATCGGCGCTGATCACGTAGCCCCGGTTACCCAGGAGATCCACGCGCCCGAGCTTCACGGACATCCAGCCGAGGGCGAGGAGCCCGACGAGCACGAAGACGCCGACGCTCAGATCCAGTACGGAACGCTTCATTCTGTTCTCCCGGCTAGCGCCGTTGCCCCGCGGGCACCATCTCGATGTCCCCGCGGATGAACTGCTGGACGATGGGATTGGCGGAAGCGCGCACCGCGTCCGGCGGCCCGACCTCGACGATCACGCCCTCGTGGAGCATGGCGACGCGATCCGCGATCTCGAAGATCTCCGGGATCTCGTGGCTGACCATGACCGCGGTGAAGCGGAACTTGCGGTGCAGCTCCACGATGAGGTGGTGGATGGTATTGACCAGGATCGGATCGAGCCCGGTGGTCGGCTCGTCGAAGAAGACGATCTCGGGCTCGGTGACCAGGGCCCGCGCGATCGCCACGCGCTTGCGCATGCCGCCCGAGATCTCGGCGGGGTTCTTGTGCCCCATGTCGGACAGCCCGACCTGCTCCAGCTTCTCGTCCACCCGGCTCTTGATCTCGGCCGGCTTCAGGCGGCTTTTCTCTCGGAGAGGGAAGGCCACGTTGTCGGCGACCGACATGGAATCGAAGAGGGCGCCCCCCTGGAAGACCACCCCGTAGCGCTCGCGCACCCGGTCGAGATCGCTCCCGCGCAGGCGCGTGATCTCGGTGCCGTCCACCGCGATCGTGCCCGAGTCGGGTCGGAGCAGCCCGATGAGGTGCTTGAGGAGGACCGACTTGCCGCCGCCGCTCCGGCCGATCACCACCATGATCTCGCCGGTGGCGATGTCGAGATCGATGCCGCGCAGGACCGGCTGGCTGCCGAAGCTCTTGTGCAGGCGGTGGACCCGGATCACGGCAGCACGGACCCCAGGAAGTAGTCCCAGACCAGGATGAGGATGGAGGTCAGGACCACCGCCTGGGTGGTGGCCCGCGCGACTCCCTCGGCGCCGTGCCCGCAGTTGAAGCCCTTGTACGTGCAGACCCAGGGCACGATGATCCCGAACGAGATCGCCTTCCAGTACCCGGTCATCAGATCGGACATGTTGACGAAGGTCTTCATCTCGCCGAAGTAGGTGCCGGGCGAGAGCCCGAGGAGCTCGACCCCGACCAGGTAGCCACCGAAGATGCCCACCACGTCGAAGATCGCGGTCAGGAGCGGGAAGGTGATCACGCCCGCCACGAGGGCCGGCGATACGAGGTAGCGCATGGGGTTGAGCGCCATGACGTGGAGCGCGTCGATCTGCTCGGTGATCTTCATGATGCCGATCTCGGCGGTCAGCGCCGAGCCGGCGAGGCCGGTGACGAACACCGCGCAGAGCACCGGGCCCAGCTCGCGGATCAAGGACAGGGCCACCGCGGGGCCCAGATAGGCCTCCGAGCCGAATCGCGACAGGGTGAGGAAGATCTGCAGGCCCAGCACCATGCCGGTGAACGCCCCGGTCAGGATGACGATGGTCAGCGACCGGAAGCCGATGAAGTGGATGCGGTCGATCAGCCGGCCGACCTTGAAGGGCGGCACCACGACGTAGCCGACTGCCTGCCCGAAGAAGCGGCCGAAACGACCCAGCGCCGAGACAAGATTGAGCGTCACACCACCTAGCGCCGCGATCGGGCGAAGCGGCGCCGGCCACAGTTCGGGCGTGGACGTCGAAAACATCGCCCGATACTAGCACAGAGCTGCGCCAACCAGCCGCCGTCCTTGAAAAAAACCGACCAATTCCGTATCGTGAATCCGTGGCGAACTCACTGGACACGGTCTGGTCGGTCGTGAGTCTGCTCGGGGGCACCGTCGTGCTGCGACCGTACGTGGTCGGCTTCCTGGCCTTCTTCCTGTCCGCGGGCATCCGTGACCTTGGACGCGCCCGCACCCTCGGGTTCCTGCTCTGGGGCTTTCTCGTCGCGCTGGTGGCCGAGCTCTCGTCCACGCGCGGGGGGCTGCCCTTCGGGCTCTACCACTACACCGGCGCGACCGCGGGCGCGGAGCTGTTCCTCGGGAACGTCCCGTTCTTCTCGCCGCTGTCGTTCCCGTTCCTGGCCTATGCCTCCTTCTGCCTCGCCCGCCGCGCGCTCGGCCCCGGCTGGGCCGGAAGCGGCGTGGGGCGGCTTCGCCTGGTGGCCCTGTCGGGCGTGCTGATGACCTTGCTGGACGTGGTGATCGATCCGCTGGCGGTGCGGGGCGAGCGCTGGTTCCTCGGCCATCTCTTCACCTACCCGGAGGGGGGCCTCTACTTCGGGGTCCCGCTCTCCAATTTCGCCGGCTGGCTCCTGGTCGGCTGGGCCACGGTGGGTGGCTACGTCTGGCTGGTCGGGGAGCGGCGGCTGGGCTCGCCCCGCCTGGGGATCGCGCTCTACTATCTGGTCCTGGCGGTCAACCTGACCGTGACGCTGTGGATCGGCGAATTGCTCATTGCCGCCGCGGGAATAGTGGTCCAGTCGGTGGTCTTTCTGCTACTGTACAGTCTCAGTCGGGTCGCGCCCGGCCGACGGTCGGCCGGGCGGCTGTCCGTCACCCACTGAAGGACGAAAGGGTCCGTCACCTATGGGCGTTCCGGTGTCTCAGATGTGGACGGTGGCGACGTACGTCCTGCGCCAGAAGCTGGCCGGGCGCAAGCGCTATCCGCTCGTTCTGATGCTCGAGCCGCTCTTCCGCTGCAACCTGGCCTGCGCGGGGTGCGGCAAGATCCAGTATCCGGCCCAGATCCTCCGCAAGCACCTGAGCGTCGAGAAGTGCCTCGCCGCGGTGGAGGAGTGCGGGGCGCCGATGGTCAGCATCCCGGGCGGCGAGCCGCTCATGTACCCGGAGATCGATCGTCTGGTGGCGGAGCTGGTGAAGCGGAAGAAGTACGTGTATCTGTGCACCAACGCCATCCTGCTGAAGGAGAAGCTCGACCTCTTCACCCCGTCGAAGTACCTCTCGTTCAGCGTCCACATGGACGGCCTGCGCGAGGAGCACGACGAGGCGGTGTGCCGCGACGGCGTCTACGACCAGGCGGTCCCCGCGATCCGGGAAGCGGTGGCGCGCGGCTTCCGGGTGACGACGAACAGCACGCTCTTCGACGGGGCCTCGCCGCTGCGGATGCGCGAGTTCTTCGACGAGATGATGACCCTGGGCGTCGAGGGCATGATGATCTCCCCGGGCTACAGCTACTCGAAGGCGCCCGACCAGGAGCACTTCCTGCTGCAGTCCCGCACCCACGAGCTCTTCACCAAGATGCTCTCGCAGCCGAAGAAGCGCTGGCGGTTCAACCAGTCGCCGCTCTTCCTCCGGTTCCTGATGGGCAAGCACGACTTCGAGTGCACCCCGTGGGGCAACCCGACCTACAACATGTTCGGGTGGCAGCGCCCGTGCTACCTGCTGCAAGAGGGGTACACGAAGACCTTCCGGGAGCTGATGGACACCACCCCCTGGGAGAACTACGGCAAGAAGAGCGGCAACGAGAAGTGCCGGGACTGCATGGTGCACTGCGGGTACGAGGCCACGGCCGTGGACTACACGTTCAGCTCGATGAAGGGCTTCGTGGAAACGGTCGGGGTCACGCTGACCGGCAAGCTGTAGGGGGCGCCGCGTGACCCTCGAGGGCTGGGTGCCCGACGTCGGGCAGTACCTCACGCTGGCGGAAGTGGTGGAGTTCGCCTTCGACTACCGGGGCAACACCACGATCGTCCGGACCGACGGCACCGAGGTGGTCGGGTACATCTTCAACCGCAACACCTACGGGCCCGAGCCCTTCCTCGAGTACTTCGACGAGAGCGGCGAGGGACCCATCACGCTCCGCTACGCCGAGATCGCCAACATCAAGTTCTCCGGCAAGGACACCGCGGCCGGGAATAGCTGGCGGGCGTGGCTCGAGCGCAAGGAGCGGGAGAAGGCCGAGAAGGGCGCGGCCGCCGGGAGTGTCCGGGATCCTGATCCTCACCGCGGTTGAGCTCGAGGCGCGGGTCCTGGCCCGCCGGCTCGAGCTCCCGCCCATCACCGTGCTGCCCTTTCCCGCCTTCGGTCGCGGGCTGCTCCGGGTCGCTCCGGTCGGCCTCCGGGCCGGTCTCCTCGTCTCGCGCTGGCCGCGGCTCCTCGCCGGCTTCAACTATCCGCTCGTGGTCTCGGGCGGCGTCTGCGGGGGCCTCGCGCCCGATCTGAGCGCGGGCGATCTGGTCCTGCCCGAGAGCGTGCTCGGGCCCAGCGGCGAGCGGCTCAACGTGACGCCCACGCCGCACCGGCAGGCCATCCTCCTGGCCGGCACCGCGCGCGGCGGCACGCTCGTGACCTCGCGCGAGGTGGTGGCGACGGCCGAGGCCAAGTCCGCGCTCTTCGCGAGCAGCGGCGCGGTGGCGGTGGACATGGAGTCGGCCGTCATCCTCGCCCACGCGGCGGCCGCGGGCTGCCCGACGCTGGTCGTGCGCGGCGTGTCGGACGCGGCGAGCGAGAGCGTGCCCCTCGAGCTCATCGGGCTGATGACACCGGCGGGCAAGCTGCGCCCGGTGCGCGCGCTGGCGCTGACGGTCACGCGGCCGCGCCTGCTGCCGCGCGCCCTGGCCCTGGGCCAGGCCACCCGGCGCGCGCTCACCGCGGTCGCGCGGGTGCTCGCCGGGCTCGCGGCCGCTTCGCGGCCGTGAACGTCCTCGTCACCGGCGGCACCGGGTTCGTGGGGGCCAACCTGGTCCGCGAGCTCCTCGCGGACGGCCACACGGTGCGCGTCCTGGCGCGGCCCGGCGGCGACCGGCGCGCGCTCGAGGGCTGCGCGGTGGACATCGTCGAGGGCGATCTGCTGGATGAGCGCTCGCTCCGCGTCGCGGTGGCCGGCGCCCGTCACGTCTACCACGTGGCCGCCGACTACCGGCTCTGGGCGCCGGACTTGAAGGTGCTCTACCGCGCGAACGTGGACGGCACGCGGCACCTGCTGGCCGCGGCGGCCGAGGCGGGCGCCGAGCGCATCGTCTACACGTCGACGGTGGGCGCGGTCGGCATTCCCAAGGACGGCACGCCGGGCGACGAGACGACGCCGGTGTCGCTCGCGGACATGGTGGGCGCCTACAAGGCGTCCAAGTTCCTGGCCGAGCGCGTGGCCGACGAATGGGCGGCGCGCGGCGCGCCGGTGATCATCGTCAACCCGTCGGCGCCGATCGGCCCGTGGGACGTCAAGCCCACCCCGACCGGGCAGATGATCGTGGACTTCCTCAACGGCAAGATGGTCGGCTCGGTGGACACCGGGCTCAACGTGGTCCACGTGCGCGATGTCGCCCGCGGTCACATCCTGGCCGCCGAGAAGGGCCGGGTGGGCGAGCGCTACATCCTGGGCCACCGCAACCTGTCTCTCCTCGAGATCTTCCAGATGCTCTCGACGCTGACCGGCGTGCCCGCCCCCCGCTTCCGCGTCCCCTACGCGGTCGCGTGGATGGCCGCGGCGGCGATGGAAGGCGTCGTCCCTGATCACGCGCCGCCCGCCCGCCGTCCCCCTCACCGCGGTCCGCATGGCCCGCAAGCGCATGTACTTCAGCGCCGACAAGGCCATCCGCGAACTGGGCCTGCCGCAGACCCCGGCGGAGACCGCCCTGAAGGACGCGGTTGCTTGGTTCACCGCCCGCGGTTATGCGAACGCCAAACGGAATCGGGGGAGTGCGGGGGCCATTTCTGGGCCCCCGCATATCAGATGAACGCGCACCAGTTCGTCTCGCGCCTCACCCGCAAGAGCCGCTCGAACTTCTTCTACGCGTTCCTCTGCCTGCCGCGGGCCCAGCGCGAGGCCATCTACGCCTGCTATGCCTTCTGCCGTATCGTGGACGACGCGGTGGACGAGGTGTCGGACCGCGAGAAGCAGCGCGCGGAGCTCGGGCGCTGGCGCGAGGAGATCGCGCGCGTCTACGAGGGGCGGCCCGAGCATCCGGCCGGCCAGCGGCTCCAGGTGGCGGTGCGCCGCTTCCCGATCCCGCGCGCCGCGCTCGAGGAGATCATCGCGGGGGTGGAGATGGACATGGACCATCCCACCTACGAGACCTTCGACGCGCTCTATCCCTACTGCTATCGCGTGGCCTCCGCGGTGGGTCTCTGCTGCATCGAGATCTTCGGCTACTCGGACCCGCGGGCGCGCGAGTACGCGGTGAACCTGGGCGTCGCGCTCCAGATCACCAACATCCTCCGGGACGTCCAGGTGGACGCGCGCATCGGGCGCGTCTACCTCCCCCAGGCGGACCTGCGGCGCTTCGGCGTGACCGCGGAGGATCTGGCCCAGGGCCGGTACACGCCCGGGTTCGTCCAGCTCATGACCTTCGAGGCGGCCCGCGCCCACGAGTACTACGCGCGCGCGTGGGCGGCGCTGCCCGCGGCGGACGCGCGTCGGCTGTTCGCGGCCGAGATCATGGGACGTACCTACTTCGCGCTGCTCCGGGCGATCGAGGCGCGCCGCTTCGACGTCTTCGCCCGTCGCGTGACCCTGTCCACGCCGCGCCGCCTCGCCATCGCCTTCCGCGGCTGGCTCGGCGCCCGCCTGGCCACCTCGTGAAGGCCGCGGTCTGCGACGCGGGCGCCATCGAGCTGCGCGAGTGGCCCGAGCCGGTCCCGGGCCCCGGCGAGCTCCTGCTGCGCGTGAGCGGCTGCGGGCTCTGCGGGTCCGACATCCTCAAGATCAACGCGGCCGCGCCCGGGCCGGCCGTCCTCGGCCACGAGGTGGTGGGCCAGGTCTTGGAGGTCGGGGCCGGCGTACGGCGCTTCGCGCCGGGCGACCGGCTCGTCGTCGCCCATCACGTGCCGTGCTTTCACTGCCACTACTGCCGGCGCGGCAGCCCGTCCATGTGCCGGCACTTCAAGCGCGTCAATCTCGATCCGGGCGGCTTCGCGGAGCGGGTGCGCGTGCCCGCGCCCAACGTGGAGCACGCCGCCTTCCGCCTGCCCGCGGAGATGACCGAGGAGACCGCGTCCTTCACCGAGCCGCTGGCCTGCTGCCTGCGCGCGGTGAAGCGCAGCCGCGTGGCCGCGGGTGACACCGCGCTCGTGGTGGGCCTGGGCTCGATCGGCTGCCTGCTCGCGCAGCTCCTGGCGCTCGAGGGCGCGCGGGTGTTCGCCTCCGACCTGCTCGAGCCGCGCCGCGCGCTGGGGCGCCGCATGGGCGCGCGGGTCTTCGAGGCCGACCCGGCGCTGGACGCGGCGCTGCGCGAGGCCACCGAGGGGCGCGGCGCCGACCTGGTGATCGTCACCGCGGGTGGCGCGGCCGTGCTGCCCGCCGCGGCCGCGCGCGTGCGCGACGGCGGGACGCTGCACTACTTCGCGGGCGGGGCGGGGGACAGCCTGCCGTTGTCGCTGGGCGCGCTCTACCATCGCGAGCTGACCCTCACCGCCACCTATTCGTCCTCGCCCGCCGAGCTCGAGGAGGCCTTCGCGCTGCTGGCGGGGGACCGGATCCGGGTGGATGGCCTCATCAGCCACCGGCTCCCGCTCGGGCGCCTGGGCGAAGGTGTGGAGCTGATGCGCCGCCACGAGGCGGTGAAGGTCTACGTGATCCCGTAGCCATGCGGGCCCAGGTGTTCCATGGCCCGGGCGATCTCCGCTTCGAGGAGCTCCCGGTGCCCGAGCCCGAGCCGGGCGGCCTCGTGGTGCGGGTGGACGCGGCGCTCACCTGCGGCACCGACGTCAAGACCCTGCGCCGCGGCCATCCCGTGATGATCCCGCACGTGCCCACCGTGTTCGGCCACGAGCTGGCCGGCGTGGTCACCGCGGTGGGGCGCGGCGCTCCCGGCGCGAAGGAAGGCGACCGGATCGTCGCCGCCAACTCGGCGCCGTGCGGCCGGTGCCGCCTCTGCGCGGCCGGCCGACCGAACCTCTGCGAGGACCTCCTCTTCGTCAACGGGGCCTACGGCCAGTACATCGCGCTGCCCCCGCGCCTGGTCGCCCGGAACGTGGTGCCGATCGGGCCCGGGCTGGCCGCCTCGAGCGCCGCCTTCGCCGAGCCGCTGGCCTGTGCCCTGCTTGGGGTCGAGCGGGGCCGGGTCGAGGCCGGCATGACCGTGGCGATCTGGGGCCACGGTCCCCTGGGCTGCCTGCTGGCCCTGGCGGCCCGGCAGCGCGGGGCCCGGGTGGTCATCGTGGGCAAGGCGGGCTGGCGCCTGGACCGGGTCCGCGAGCTGGGACTGGGCACCTGCGTGGACGCCCTCTCCGTCCCGGACATGGTGGAGCACCTGCGGGGGCTGACGGGCGGGCCGGGGCCCGACGTCACCGTGGACGCGACCGGCCGGCCGGAGGTCTGGGAGCAAGCCATCGATGGCGTGGGCCGCGGAGGCACCGTGCTACTGTTTGGTGGCTGCGCGCCAGGCACCTCGGTGCGGGTGGACACGCGTCGGGCGCACTACGAAGAGCTCACGCTGGTGGGCGCCTTCCACCACACCCCGGCCATGATCCGACGCGCGGTGGAACTCCTTGAATCGAAGGCGATCGAGCCTTCGGGGCTGCTGACTCATCGCATGGGGCTGGGGCAGGTGAAAGAAGCGCTGGCCCTGATGGAGCGTGGTGAGACCATGAAGGTGCTGGTGGACCCCTGGCAATGAGGACAAGCACGAACCGGACACGCACGGGCGATGGCGGCCGCGATCACCTTGGCCGTGCTGGCCCTGGCGCGCCCGGCGCCGGCTTTTGACCCGGACGCCACGTTCGCCCGGGGGACCACGATCTTCGGCGTGCAGGTCGGGGGTGGCGCGGCCAACAATGCCGAGGGCCACCGGACGGTCAGCGACATCTCGTTCCTGACCGCGACCCCGCGGGTGTCCCACCTGTTCTTCTCCCCCTTCGGGAGCGGCCTCCTCCGGAGCGCGGTCGAGCCGGGCATCGAGGGGTGGTTCCAGTACTACCTCTCGCCGCACGAGGCAACCGCTCAGGGCATCAAGGTCGCGATGCGGTATCATCTGATTGGCTTCGGCCGGCTGGTCCCGTATCTCGAGGGTACGGCGGGAGCGGGGGGGACGAGCCTCAAAGTGAGGGAGATCGACTCGACGTTCGTCTTCGTGGTCGAGGCCGGGGCGGGGCTGTCGTACTTCGTCACGGACACGGTCGCGTTGAATCTGGGCTATCGTTTCCAGCACATCTCGAACGGACACACCTCGAGCCCGAACCGGGGGTTCAACTCCGACTCGGGGATAGGCGGTGTTTCGTTCTATTTCAAGTGAGGGCAAGATGACCACGCCGCTTCCGCTGCAACAGATCGTGCTGGCCGGCCCCCGGGGCTTCTGCGCCGGGGTGGACCGCGCCATCGACATCGTCGAGCTCGCGCTCCAGGTGTGCCCGCCTCCCGTGTACGTGCGCAAGGAGATCGTGCACAACCGGCACGTGGTCGAGGCCCTCCGGGCCAAGGGCGCCCACTTCGTGGACGAGCTGGACGAGGTGCCGGACGACGCCACCGTGATCTTCAGCGCCCACGGCATCTCGCCCGCGGTGCGCGCGGAGGCCCACCGGCGCGGGCTGCGGGTGATCGACGCCACGTGCCCGCTCGTCACCAAGGTGCATCTGGAGGCCGTCCGCTACGCGCGCGAGGGCTACTCCATCATCCTGGTCGGCCACGCCGATCACGACGAGGTGGTGGGCACCATGGGCGAGGCGCCGGACCGCATGTTCCTGATCGCCCACCCGGAGGACGTGGACAAGCTCAAGGTGGCCGATCCCGACAAGGTGGCCTATCTCACCCAGACCACGCTGTCGGTGGACGACACCCGGGACTGCATCGAGGCGCTGCGGCGCCGCTTCCCCAAGATCGTCGGGCCCGCCAAGGACGACATCTGCTACGCGACCCAGAACCGCCAGGCCGCGGTGAAGACGGTCGCGGGCGCGGTGGACGTGCTGCTGGTCATCGGCGCGGCCAACAGCTCGAACGCCAACCGCCTCGTCGAGGTCTCCACCGTCATGGGCACGCCGTCCTATCTGATCAACGACAAGAACGACATCCGGCCGGAGTGGCTCGAGG
The DNA here is from genome assembly GCA_963747235.1 of uncultured Candidatus Rokubacteria bacterium. Lineage (GTDB taxonomy): Bacteria > Methylomirabilota > Methylomirabilia > Rokubacteriales > CSP1-6 > CAMLFJ01. The sequence goes on along the minus strand of CAVVEU010000040.1, from coordinate 342,664 downwards.
GAGCCAACCGCGTCGGGGTCACCGCGGGCGCCTCCACGCCCGAGCACCTGGTGACCGAGGTGGTGGAGGAGCTGCGGCGCCAGCGCGGCTCCAACGTGCAGGAGGTCCACGTGGTCGAGGAGGACGTGCGCTTCGGTCTGCCCCGGGAGCTGGAGGACATCGCCAAGGCCGCGGGCAAGCCGCTGCCGCCGCGCAGCGGCGCGGTGGCGGTGAGCCACTAGGCCATGCGGCTCGTCACCTTCCGGCGCGGGCGCGGCGAGCCCAAGCCGGGCGCGCTCTGGCAGGAGCACGTGCTCGACCTCACCGGCCTCGCCAAGGAGCTCGCGACCCAGCGCGGCACCGCGCGCCGGGGACGTGGCGGATTTCCCCGCACCGTCCTCGAGATCGTGCAGGGCGGCGAGGCGGTGCTGGCGCTCACCCGCGAGGCCTGGGAGTACGGCCAGCGGCTCGTGGGACAGACCGCCGCCGAGGAGCTGGCCCAGCGCCGGCTGGCCTACCCGGCCAAGCGCGTGCGGCTGCTCGCGCCGATCCCGTCGCCGGCCCGCAACGTCTTCTGCCTCGGCCGCAACTACGCCGACCACGCCGCCGAGCGGGGCGCGGCCGCGCCCGAGCATCCGGTGTACTTCACCAAGCCCGCGACCGCGGTGGTGGGGCCGGGCGACGACGTGGTGCACCACGCCATCACCAAGGAGCTCGACTACGAGGTCGAGCTCACCGCGGTGATCGGCACCGGCGGGCGCGACATCCCGCGCGCCGAAGCGCTCAAGCACGTCTTCGGCTACACCATCATCAACGACGTGACCGCGCGGGATCTGCAGAAGCGCCACCAGCAGTGGTTCAAGGGCAAGTCGCTCGACACCTTCTGCCCGATGGGCCCGGTGCTGGTCACCGCCGACGAGATCCCGGACCCGCAGGCCCTCGCGATCTCGCTCCGGGTCAACGGCCAGGTCCGCCAGTCGAGCAACACGTCCAAGATGATCTTCCCGGTCGCGCAGTGCATCGAGGTGCTCTCGCAGGGCATGACGCTCCTGCCCGGGGACATCATCGCCACCGGGACGCCCGAGGGTGTCGGCGCGGCGAGCGGGAATTTCCTCAAGGCGGGAGACCGGCTCGAGGCGGAAGTCGAGCAGATCGGCATCCTCCACAGCAAGATAGTCCGCCCCTAGGCCGGGCCGCCGATAAGGGGCCGTCTGCTTCGTTGGCGCCCTCGACTGCCCGCTCAACGTACAGGAGTACGCTTCGCGCCCGGCCTTCGGGCGCCGCCTCGCAGCTGCACCCTTCTCGACGCCCCGGTTACCCTCCACCGTCAAGTGCTCCGGCCTGATTGCGGGTGAGCCTTGGCCGGGCTAGCATGCGGGGCCGGAGGGCTTGGCCATGCGGACGGTGATCGAGGGTGGGTGGGTCGTGGCCTGGAATGGGAAGAGCCACGAGGTGCACGAGCAGGGGAGCGTGGTGTTCGAGGGGGATCGGGTCGTGCACGCGGGGCCCGCGTGGACGGGGACGGCCGACGCGAGGATCGCCGCGCGTGGCAAGCTGGTCTCGCCCGGCTTCATCAATACCCACGTGCACACCGCGGGCGGCGGGGGTGACTACCTGCTGCTCGACATGGCCAAGAACGACTACCGCACCGCCAACTACATGGCCTTCGCGGCGCCGCTCAAGGGCAAGATGACGCCGCCCCCCGCCGAGCCCACCGCGGCGATCCGCGCCTTCACCTTCCTGCACGCGCTGAAGAACGGGACCACCACCGTCATCGACGTGGGCGGCCTGCGCGGCGACTGGGAGGGCTACGCGCGTCTGGTGGACGATCTCGGCGTCCGGGTCTACGGTGGCCCGCCGTTCCGCGACCGCGACACCTACACGGACGCGCAGGGCCGGCTCTACTACGAGGAGGACGCCGCGGTGGGCCGCTCGCGCCTGCAGGAGGCGGTGGACTTCGGGCGGAAGTTCGACGGCGCGGCCGGGGGCCGGCTGCGCGTGCTCTTCAACGCGGCCCAGGTCGAGACGTGCAGCGAGCCGCTGCTGCGGGCCGGCAAGGACGCGGCGCGTGCGCAGAACGCCCCGATCCACACCCACGCGGGCGGCAACCTCGTCGAGTTCCAGCGCATCATGGACGAGTACCGCAAGACGCCGATCCGCTTCCTGGCCGACATCGGCTTCCTCGACGACCGCACCCTGCTCGGGCACGCGGTCTTCACCACCGCGCACGACTGGACGCGCTACCCGTTCGGCGACGACCTGGCCGTGCTGGCCGAGCGCGGGTCCACCGTGGGCCACTGCCCGTACAAGTACGCAAAGATGGCGATGACGCTCCACTCCTTCCAGCGCTATCTGGACGCGGGCGTGACGCTGGCGCTGGGCACCGACACCTATCCGCTCGACATGGTGTCCGAGCTCCGGTGGGCGTCCATCCTGGCCAGGGTCACCGACGCCAACTACCAGGCCGGCCTCGCCCGCGACGTCTTCAACGCGGCCACCGTCGGGGGCTGCCGCTTCCTGGGGCGCGAGGACCTGGGGCGCCTGGCCCCGGGCGCCAAGGCCGACATCCTGCTGATCAACCTGGATCACGTCGGCGGCTCGCTCTACGCGGATCCGATCAAGGCGCTGGTGGACTCGGCGTCCGGGCGTGACGTGGACACCGCCATCGTGGACGGCCAGGTGCTGGTGCAGGGTGGGCGGGCCACGCGCGTGGACGAGGACGCGGTGTACGCGAAGGCGCGCGAGGTCACCCAGCACTACTGGAGCCGGGTACCGGGCTGGCGATGGGACGGCGCCACCGTGGACCAGATCGTCCCGCCCGCCTTTCCCATCCACCGGGCGCGCGCGTGAGGCGATCGCTCGCCCTCGGGCTCCTGCTGCTGCTCGCGGTCTACACCTACACGAGCATCCCGGAAGTGGACGGCCTCTACAGATCACCCGATCGATGAGCCGACCGGCACGATGACGAAGCGTCAGCGGGTGACGGCGGCGCTCGCGGGCCAGGCGGTGGACCGCATCCCGCTCGCGTTCTGGCTCCACAACTTCGCGACCGAGAACTCGGCCAAGGGCCTGGCCGACGAGACGCTGCGGCTCGCGCGCGCCTTCGACTGGGACTTCCTCAAGCCGCAGTCGCGCGCCCAGTGCTTCGCCGAGATGTGGGGGCTCACCTACGCGCCGTCGGGCGAGAAGGCGACGCCGTACACCGTCACTCACGCGCCGGTGGGCTCGGCGGACGATCTCGCGCGGCTGCCCGCGGTGGATCCCCGCGAGGGCGCGCTCGGCGAGCAGCTCGAGGCGCTCCGGCTCATCCGCGCCGCGGTCGGCCCCGACGTGCCGATCATCTGGACGATCTTCGCGCCGCCGATGATCCTGCCGATGCTGGCCCGGGGTGGCCGCGACCAGGCGATGCGCTTCCTCCGTGACGCCCCGCGTGAAACCGGCGCGCGCGTTCGACGTGATGGCGGAGACGCTCGCGGAGTACGCGCGCCTCTGCCTGGCCGCCGGCGCGGACGGGCTCTTCTACGCCACGAACGTGGCGACGCGGGCGCTGATGAGCGCGGAGGAGTGCCGCCGCTGGCAGCGCCCGTGGGACCTGCGCATACTGAAATCGGTCGAGCACGCTCCGTTCAACCTGCTCCACGTCTGCGGCACGGGCATCCACTTCGAGGAGTTCGCCGACTACCCGGTCACCGCGTGGAGCTTCGCCACCGTGCCGGGCAACCCGACCCTCGCGGAGGTGCGCGCGCGCACCGGCCGCGCGGTGGTGGGCGGGCTCCCGGCCAAGCCCGAGATCGCGGGGATGACCGAGGCCGCCCTCGTCGAGCGGGCGCGCGCCGCCACGCGCGAGATGAGCGCCGGCGGCTTCCTGCTCGGGCCCGATTGCTCGATCAATCCGGACACGCCGGAGCGGCTGCTCCACGCCGTCGGCGCGGAGGTACGGCACAGCGCATCATCTTGACCGCTGGAAGGCCCCGAAACGCTGTGGTAGCATCCCCGCCACACAGACCGCATCGTCCTTCTTCCTCCCCAGGAGGTAGGCATGGACATCGCCAAGATCCGCAATGTCGCATTCGTTGGCCACGGCGGCGTGGGCAAGACCTCCCTGGTCGAGGCGATCCTGTTCGCGTGCGGAGCCAGCACCCGGCTCGGGCGTGTGGACGACGGGACCACGACCACCGACTTCGACCCCGACGAGATCAAGCGCAAGATCTCGCTGAACACCGCGGTCGGCTTCGCCGATCACCAGGGCCACCGGCTCAACCTCATCGACACCCCCGGCTACGGCGACTTCGTGGCCGACGCGCGCGCGGGCCTGCGGGTGGCGGGCGCCGCGGTGGTGGTGGTGGACGCGGTGGCGGGGGTGCAGGTGCAGACCGAGAAGGTCTGGAAGTTCGCCAACGACTTCGCGCTGCCGCGCGCGATCGTGGTGAACCGGCTCGACCGCGAGCGGGCCGACTTCTTCCGCACGCTCGAGTCGCTGCAGAAGCGTCTGAAGGGCCGGCTCGTCCCAATGCAGCTCCCGATCGGCGCCGAGAACAGCTTCATTGGGGTGGTGGACCTGATCGCGATGCGGGCGCTGGTCCTGGCTGACGGCAAGGTCAAGGAAGCCGAGATCCCGGCCGATCTCGTCGAGACCGCGAAGTCCTACCGCGAGAAGCTGGTCGAGGCCGCCGCGGAGACCGACGACGATCTGCTCGCGAAGTACCTGGAGGAGGGCTCGATCGGCGAGCCCGAGATGCTGGCCGCGCTGCGCCGGGCCATCATGTCCGGCGATCTCGTGCCCATCCTGGCCAGCTCGGCCACGCGCGGGATCGGGATCGCGCCGCTGCTCGACCTCCTCGTGAAGGAATTCCCGTCGCCCGCCGACGCGGCGGAGGTGGAGGGCACGGAGCCGCGCACCAAGGCCGCGGCCCGGCGCGCCGCCGATCCCAAGGCCCCGCTCAGCGCGGTGGTGTTCAAGACCATCTCGGACCCGCACGTGGGCAAGCTCTCCGTCTTCCGGGTCTACTCGGGGACGCTGCGCGCCGACAGCCAGGTCTACAACGCGAGCCGCGACAGCCGCGAGCGGATCGGGCATCTCGGCTGGCTCTCCGGCAAGACCCAGAAGCACGTCGAGGCGCTCGGGCCGGGCGAGATCGGTGTGGTGGCCAAGCTCAAGGACACGCTCACCGGCGACACGCTCTCCGACGAGGCGCATCCGGTCGTGCTGCCCGGCATCTCCTTCCCGGAGCCCGCGATCTCCTTCGCGATCCAGCCGAAGACCCGCGGCGACGAGGACAAGATCTCGACCGCGCTGCACCGCATGGCCGAGGAAGACCCCACGCTGCACCACCACTACGACCCGGAGACCAAGCAGCTCCTGGTCTCGGGCATGGGCCAGCTCCACGTCGAGGTCGTGGTGGAGCGGATGAAGCGGAAGTACAACGTGGACGTGTCCCTGCTCCCGCCGCGCATTCCTTACCGGGAGACGGTCAAGGGCCGCGCCGAGGTGCAGGGCAAGTACAAGAAGCAGACCGGCGGGCGCGGCCAGTACGGCGACACCTGGATCCGCGTCGAGCCGCTCACCCGCGGCGGCGGCTTCGAGTTCGTGGACGACATCTTCGGCGGCGCGATTCCGCGCAACTTCATCCCCTCGGTGGAGAAGGGCGTGCGCGACTGCATGAAGCGCGGCATCCTCGCGGGCTACCCGGTGGTGGATCTGAAGGTCACGCTCTACGACGGCTCCTATCACGACGTGGACTCCTCGGACATGGCGTTCCAGATCGCGGCCTCGATGGGCCTGCAGAAGGGCTTCATGGAGGCCAAGCCCTGCCTGCTCGAGCCGGTGATGAACGTGGAGGTCACCGCGCCGTCGGAGGGCGCGGGCGACGTCATCGGCGATCTCAACGGCCGGCGCGGCCGCATCGTGGGCATGGAGCCGGACGGCGACGTGGTGGCGGTGCGCGCGCAGGTCCCGATGTCGGAGATGCTCACCTACGAGTCGAGCCTGCGCTCGATGACCGGCGGCCGCGGCGGCTACTCGATGGAGTTCTCGCACTACGAAGAGGTGCCGAACCAGCAGGCCGAGAAGGTCGTCGCTTCTCACCGGGCCGAGAAAGAGAAGCACTAAGACGAGCTTCGTCACGCACGTCGAGTGCACGGTCTGCGCCCGGCGCCACGACCACCACCGCCTGCTCACCGTCTGCGAGCAGTGCGGCCAGATGCTCGCGGTCCGCTACGATCTGCCGCGCGTCGCCGCGGCCCTCACCCGGGACGATCTCGCGCGCCGTCCGCCCGGGATGTACCGCTTCCGCGAGCTGCTGCCGCTCGCCGACGGCGAGGAGCCGATCACGCTCGGCGAGGGCGGCACGCCGCTGCTCGCGCTGCCCCGGCTCGCCGCGCATCTGGGCCTGCGGCATCTCTGGGCCAAGGACGAGGGGCAGAACCCGACCGGCACGTTCAAGGCGCGCGGGCTCGGGATGGCCATCACCCGCGCGCGCACGCTCGGCGTCACCGGCCTGATGATCCCCTCGGCGGGCAACGCGGGCGGCGCCGCCGCGGTCTACGGGGCCCGCGCCGGCCTCTCCGATCGCGGTGGTGGTGCCCCGCGACACGCCGGAGGCCGCGGTGGCGGAGGCGATGCTGGCCGGCGCCCACGTCTTCACCGTGGACGGCACGATCGCCACCGCCGGCCGCGCCATCGCCGCGGTCGCGCCGCGGATCGGCTGGTTCGATCTGGCCACGCTCAAGGAGCCGTACCGGCTCGAGGGCAAGAAGACGATGGGCCTCGAGCTCGCGGAGCAGCTCGGGTGGGATGCTCCGGACTGGCTCCTCTACCCGACCGGCGGAGGCACCGGTCTCGTCGGCATCTGGAAAGCCTACGAGGAGCTCGCGGCCATGGGCTGGGTCGCGGCCGCGCCGCCGCGCTTCGTCGCGGTGCAGGCGGAGGGCTGCGCGCCGCTGGCGCGCGCGTGGGAAGACAAGGCCGAGACCACCACCGCGGTGGAGAACCCGTTCACGAACGCGCCCGGCCTGCGCGTGCCCGGACCCTTCGCGGGCCGGCAGATGCTGCGCATCCTGCGAGAGAGCGGGGGCTTTCCACAGACGGTCAGCGAGCAGGCGATCGTGGATGCCCAGCAGCTGCTCGCCCGGGTCGAGGGGATCTGGACGGCACCCGAGGCCGCCGCGACCCTGGCCGCCCTCCTCCAGATGCTGGACGAGCGCCAGGTCGACGCCACGGCGCGCATCGTGCTCGTCCTGACCGGAGCCGGGATCAAGCACCCGCCGCCCCCGCTCCCGCCGCCCGTTCACCTCGCGGGGGCACCCGAGGAGATCCTGGAGCGGGTCAGGCAGGTGCTCGGAACCGCCCAATCGGCTTGACAGGTCCAGGTCGCCTCGGTAGATTCTCGTCGATCCCGGTCAAGAATTGAGAATTCGACGCGGCACCAGGGAGGCGGCGGCACAATGACGAGCGTGGTCACGCGAAGGGCATTCCTGCGGTCGTCCGGCCTCGGACTCGGCGTGCTGGCCGGCGCCGGGCTCACCGGATGCGCCACCGCGATCAAGGGCGACTTCGCCCCGAAGAAGGGCCCGCGCGTCGTCGTGATCGGCGGCGGCTGGGGCGGGGCGACGGCGGCCAAGTACGTGCGCCTGCTCGACCCGAACATCGAGGTGGTGCTGATCGAGCCCAACCGCGAGTTCATCTCCTGCCCGTTCAGCAATCTGGTCCTGGCGGGCCTGCGCTCGATCGACTCGCTCACGATGGGCTACGACGGCCTGCGCAAGCACGGGGTGCGGATCATCCACGAGACGGCCACCGCCATCGAGCCCGACCAGAAGCGCGTGCGGCTCGGCGAGGGATATCTCGCAGTACGACCGCCTCATCGTCTCGCCCGGCGTGGACTTCCAGTGGGAGCAGGTGGAAGGGCTCGCCCAGAACCAGGACAAGGTCCTGCACGCGTGGAAGGCGGGTCCCCAGACCGTGCAGCTCGCCCAGCAGCTCGCGGCGATGCCCGACGGCGGCGTGTTCGTGCTGAGCATCCCGCTCGCGGCCTACCGGTGCCCGCCCGGCCCCTACGAGCGCACCTCGATGGTGGCCTGGTACCTCAAGACCAACAAGCCCAGGTCGAAGCTGATCGTGCTGGACGCCAACCAGAACATCATCTCCAAGACCGCGCTCTTCCGGACCGCGTGGCAGGCCTATCCGAACATCGACTACCGCGCCGCGAGCCGCGTGGTCGGGGTGGATCCGGGCAACAAGGAAGTCCGCACCGAGTTCGACAAGATCCGCTACGACGTGGTCAACGTGATCCCGCCCCAGCGCGCGGGCGCCATCGCGGTGCAGGCCGACCTGGTCGGCGGCGACAAGCGCTGGTGCGAGGTCAACCACGTCACCTACGAGTCGGTGAAGCAGCCGGGCATCCACGTGATCGGCGACGCCACCATCGGCCTGCCCGTGCCGAAGTCGGGCAACGTGGCCAATGCGATGGGCAAGATCACCGCCGCCTCGGTGGTCAGCCTGATCAACGGCAAGGAGGCGCCGACACTCGCGCCCGGCAACACCTGCTATAGCTGGGTCAGCGACCGGGAGGCCATCGCGGTGGTGAACGCGTACCGCATCGAGAACGGCAAGGTCGTGCAGATCGAGCAGAAGCTCACGCCGGCGCAGAGCCCGCTGGTGGCCCAGCGGGCCATCGGCTGGACCCAGTCCATCTGGGCGGACATCCTGGCATGAGCGCCATGCGTGTCACGCCACGTGGTCTCGCTCTGGTCGTCGCGCTCACGCTGGCCGCGCTGGCCGGCGGCGCCGCTCACGCCGCGGGCCCGCTCGACGAGCGCGGCGCGCTCAAGTCCGTCACCTGCGCGGCCTGCCACGGGCAGGCGGGCAATAGCCGCTCGAGCGCGATGCCGATCATCGCGGGCCAGGACGCGGCGTATCTGAAGAAGCAGATCGCAGGACTACGCGGCGGGCAAGCGGCTCTCGGCCGAGATGGAGCCCTACGCCAAGCAGGTGCTGAACCTGGGCGTGGACGACGTCGCGGCCTACTTCGCCTCCCGCCGACGCGAGCCCACGCCCATCCAGTCGCCCGCCGACGCGGTGGCCCGCGGGCGGCAGCGCGGCGGCCCAGTGCGCGATCTGTCACGGCCCGCAGGGACAGGGCGACGCGGCCAAGCTGATTCCGAACCTGGCCGGGCAGGCGCCCGGCTATCTGCGCGAGCAGATGCTGCTGTTCAAGCAGGATCGGCGCAGCCCGGGCGACCCGGCGCTGGCCGCGCTCAAGGCGCTGCTGAAGACGATCCCCGACGAGACCCTCGGGGACCTGGCCGCGTACTACTCGAGCCTCAGGTAAGCGGCGCTCGAACGGGCCAGTCGCGCTATCATGGTGGCCCTCATGAGCCACCATGCCCTGCGGCAGGCGCACGCGTGACGCCGACGCTGGAGATCACCCTCTTCGTCCTCGCCTTCTGCGGCGCCTTCGTCTCCGGGCTCGTCGGCGTGGGCGGCGCCATCGTGATGATCCCGCTGCTCTACTACGTTCCGCCGCTGGTGGGCGCGGGCGAGCTGCCGATCAAGGCGGTGGCCGGGCTCAGCATGACCCAGGTGCTCGCGGCCGCGGCGGTGGGCACGTGGAGTCACGGGCGGCACGCGCTGGTGCACCGCGGGCTGGCGCTGACCGGGGGTGCCGCGATGGCGGTGGGCTCGCTGGCTGGGCGCGATCCTCTCCTCCCACGTGTCCGGGCGCGCTGCTCCTCGTCACGTTCGCGCTCATGACCACGATCGCGCTGCCGCTCATGCTTGTCGCACCCGCCGATCCGCGGGGCGGTGACGACCGGGCCCCGATGACCTTCAGCCGCGCGGTCGTGATCGCGCTCTTCGGGGCCATCGGCGTCGTGGCCGGATTCGTCGGCGCGGGCGGGGCGTTCCTCGTGGTGCCGGTGCTGGTGGGCGTGCTGCGCCTCCCGATGCGGCTCAGCATCGGCACCTCGCTGGCCATGGTGGGCATCTCCGCGGTGACCGGCTTCCTGGGCAAGGCGCTGACCGGCCAGGTCCCGTGGTGGCCCGCGCTGACCGTGGTGCTGGGCTCGCTCACCGGCGCGCCGCTGGGCAGCCGGGTGAGCCGGCGCGTGCCGGTGCTGGTGCTGCGGGGCGTGCTCGCGGGGATCATCACGCTGGTCATGCTCCGCGTCTGGTACGACGTGATCGGCCACTGACATGCGCTACGGCTTCGTGATCGACCAGCGGAAGTGCATCGGCTGCCACGCCTGCACGGTGGCCTGCAAGGAGGAGAACCAGGTTCCGCTGGGCGTCAACCGCACCTGGGTGAAGTACATCGAGAAGGGCACCTTCCCGGACACGCGGCGCTACTTCACGGTGATGCGCTGCAACCACTGCGACAACGCGCCCTGCGTGACCATCTGCCCGACGGTGGCGCTCTACCGCCGGCCCGACGGCATCGTGGACTTCGACGGCTCGCGGTGCATCGGCTGCAAGTCGTGCATGCAGGCGTGCCCCTACGACGCGCTCTACATCGATCCCGAGACGAACACCGCGGCCAAGTGCCACTACTGCGCCCATCGCGTGGAGTCGGGGCTCGAGCCGGCCTGCGTCGTGGTGTGCCCGGTGCAGGCCATCGTGCCCGGCGATCTCGACGATCCGGGGAGCACGATCGCGCGGCTCGTGGCCTCGCAGCAGACCCAGGTGCGCAAGCCGGAGCAGGGGACGCGGCCGAAGCTCTTCTACGTGGGCGCGGAGTCGGCCGCGCTCACGCCGGAGATGCAGGAGCGGCGCGGCGGCTACCTGTTCTCGCAGGTCGGGCGCATCCCGAATCCCGGGCAAGCCGAATCGTCCCGTCGCGCAGCCGGCGGTGCCGACCGCGTCACGGCCGCGACCGACGGAATGGATCTGCTGGCGCTGGCGCGTACCGTCTACGATGTCGCGCACCCCGAGCGGCCGTGGGGCTGGAAGGTCGCCGCGTATCTCTGGACCAAGTCCATCGCGGCGGGCGCCTTCCTGGTCGCCTCGCTCGGCATCGGCGCCGGCTTCCTCACCGCGGACGCGCTGACCGGCCTCGCGGTGCCCGCGATCGGCCTGGCCTTCCTGCTGCTGACCTCGCTGCTCCTCGTGCTCGATCTCAAGCGGCCGGAGCGCTTCCTCTTCCTGATCTTCAAGCCGAATCCGCGCTCGTGGCTCGTGCTGGGCGGCTTCATCCTGTTCGCGGCCGGCGTGCTGGGCACGTTGTGGCTGCTGGCCGGCCTCATCGGCAATCTCGTGGCGCTGCACCTGCTGGCCTGGCCCATGGCGGTGGTGGCGGCGGCGACCGCGGGCTACAGCGCGTTTCTCTTCGGCCAGGCCGAGGGCCGCGACTTCTGGCAGAGCCCGCTGCTGCTGCCGCACCTGCTGGTGGCCGCGCTCGTCGGGGGCTCGGCCAGCCTGCTGCTCGCCGCGCGCGTGGTCGGCAGCGCGTCGTTCATCGTGGGCGGCCTGGGGCTCGTGCTCTGGGCCTCGCTGCTGGTGAGCGCGCTGGTGCTGGGCGCCGAGCTCTTCGGCGCGCACGGCACGGAGGAAGCGCGGCGTGCGGCGCGGCTCCTGACGCACGGCCCGCTGCGCGCGCCGCTCTGGGGCGGCGTGGCGGCCGCGGGCATCGCGCTGCCGCTCGTGCTGCTGCTGAGCGCGTCGGTGCCCTTCGGCTCCGAGCTGGCCGCGGGCCTGGCGCTGGCCGGCCTCTGGCTCTGGGAGGAGCTCTGGATCCGCGCCGGCCAGATGCTCCCGCTCAGCTAGACCCTAACCTCAAACCGCAGAGGAAATGTCGTAATGCAAGACCTGACCCCAGAGCAGAGCCGTTGCACCCGGTGGCGCGGGGGCTGGCGGCGCCGGCCTCCGGCCTCGAGCGGTTCCCGCCGGCGGCGCGGTGGGATGACTGGGAGGAGTTCGACGCCAAGGCGTGGCCGGCCAAGGTCAAGCGGCGGTTCCAGCTCATCCCGACCATCTGCTTCAACTGCGAGGCGGGCTGCGGGCTGCTGGCCTACGTGGATCCCAAGACGATGCAGATCCACAAGTTCGAGGGCAACCCGGTGCACCCGGGCAGCCGCGGGCGCAACTGCGCCAAGGGGCCCGCGACGCTCAACCAGATCACGGATCCCGAGCGCATCCTCTACCCGCTGCGGCGGGCCGGGAAGCGCGGCGAGGGCAAGTGGGAGCGCGTGACCTGGGACGAGGTGCTCGACGACATCGGCGGGCGCATCCGGAAGGCGCTGGTCGAGGGCCGCCAGAAGGAAGTGATGTATCACCTCGGGCGGCCGGGCCACGAGCTCATCTATCTGCAGCGCGTCTTCCACGCCTGGGGCATCGACGGCCACAACAGCCACACCAATGTCTGCTCCGCCTCCGCGCGCGCGGGCTACGCCTTCTGGCACGGGCTCGACCGGCCCTCGCCCGATCACAGCAAGGCGCGCTTCATCCTGCTGCTCTCCTCGCACCTCGAGGCCGGCCACTACTTCAACCCGCACGCCCAGCGCATCATGGAGGGCAAGATGGCGGGGGCCAAGATCTGCGTGCTGGACACGCGCCTCAGCAATACCGCCTCGATGGCCGACTACTGGCTCTCGCCCTGGCCGGGCACCGAGGCCGCGCTGCTCCTGGCCATCGCCCACTGCATGCTGCGCGACGGCACATGGGACCGCGAGTTCGTCCGCCGCTGGGTCAACTGGGAGCAGTACCTGCGGGAAGAGCGGCCGGAGCTGCCGGTCACCATGGCCTCCTTCGAAGAGGCGCTGAAGACGCTCTACGCCGAGTACACCCCCGCGTTCGCGGAGAGCGAGTCGGGGGTGCCCGCCGCGCGCATCGAGGAGGTGGCGCGCGAGGTCGGCCGCGCCGGCAGCGCGCTCTCCACCCACGTCTGGCGCAACGCCGCCGCGGGCAACCTCCACGGCTGGGAAGTGGCGCGGGCGCTCGAGCTGGTGGTGGTGCTGGCGGGCGCGGTGGCCACGCCGGGCGGCACCGCGCCCTCCGGCTGGAACAAGGCGGTGCCCGACCCCGCCGATGATGCCGCCGCCGGGCAAGATCTGGAGCGAGCTCCTGATGCCGCGGGAGTACCCGCTCGCGTTCTTCGAGATGAGCTTTCTCCTGCCGCATTTCCTGAAGGAAGGTCGCGGCAAGCTCGCGATGTACTTCACCCGCGTCTACAACCCGGTGTGGACCAATCCGGACGGCATGTCGTGGATCGAGATGCTGACCGACGAGGCCAAGGTGGAGCGCCACGCCTGCCTCACCCCCACGTGGAGCGAGACCGCGTGGTTCGCCGACTACGTGCTGCCGATGGGGCACGCCTCCGAGCGCCACGACCTCATGAGCCAGGAGACCCACGCCGCGCGCTGGATCGGCTTCCGCCAGCCGGTGCTGCGGGTGGCGCTCGAGAAGCAGGGCCAGCGCTTCGACCTCACCTGGCAGGCGCACGAGGCGGCGGGGCTCGGGCAGGTGTGGGAGGAGGACGAGTTCTGGATCGAGCTGTCGTGGCGCATCGATCCGGACGGCGCGCTCGGGATCCGCAAGTACTTCGAGTCGCCCTATCGTCCCGGCGAGAAGCTCCGCATCGAGGAGTTCTACCGCTGGATCTTCGAGCACAGCGTGCCCGGCCTGCCCGCGGCCGCCGAGCGCGAGGGCCTGGCCCCGCTCGCGTACATGCGCAAGTACGGCGCGTTCCTGATCCAGGAGAACGTCTACCGCACCCACGAGACGCCGGTCGCGGCGGGGGAGGGCGTGGAGGTGGACGGGCAGTGGATGGGCGGCTTCCCGACGCCGTCGCGCAAGCTCGAGTTCTACTCGCGGACGCTCAAGGAGTGGAAGTGGCCGGAGCACGCGGTGCCCACCTACGCGCGCAGCCACGTGCACTGGCGCGAGATGAACCGGGCCGCGGGCGAGATGGCGCTCCTGCCCACCTTCCGGCTGCCGACCCTGATCCACTCGCGCTCCGGCAACGCCAAGTGGCTCTACGAGATCTCCCACAACAACCCGCTCTGGCTGCATCCGGAGGATGCGGCGCGGCATAACGTGACGACCGGCGACCTTTTGAAGGTCACGACCGAGATCGGGCACTTCGTGGACCGGGTGTGGGTGACCGAGTCGATCCGGCCGGGCGTGCTCGCGTGCTCGCATCACCTGGGGCGCTGGCGCCTCGCCGAGCAGACCGGCGGCGAGCGCTGGTCCACCGCGCTGGTGACGCTCGAGAACCCGCGGGCGGGCGAGTGGCGTCTCCGTCACGTGCACGGGGTGCGGCCCTTCGAGAGCGCCGATCCCGATTCGCAGCGCGTGTGGTGGGAGGACGCGGGCGTGCACCAGAACCTGACGTTCCCGGTGCATCCCGATCCGGTGAGCGGCCAGCACTGCTGGCATCAGAAGGTGACGGTGAGCCGGCCCGGCCCGAACGATCGCTACGGCGACGTGGTGGTGGACACCAACAAGTCCTTCGAGGTCTATCGCAAGTGGCTCGCGATGGCCCGGCCCGCGCCGGGTCCCGACGGGCTGCGCCGGCCGCTCTGGCTGCCGCGCGCGTTCAAGCCCGACGCGTCGGCCTACCGCATCGAGTGAAGGCGTTGACAAGGCTACGATCGAAGGCATCCTGAGAGCCATGACCTCTCTGCTCACGCGCCGCGCATGGCTGGGCCTGGCCGCGCTCGGCGCCGCCGTCGGCGGCGTGGCGCCCGTGGCCCGCCCGCGCGCAGGGCTACCTCGCCAACCTGGCGCCGGAAGAGCCGATCGCCGAGACGATGAAGCGGCTCTTCGGCGGCCGCCCGATCAAGGACGGCGCCGCGCTCATCACGATCGACATGCCGCTCATCGCGGAGGACGGCGCCTCGGTGCCGATCGCGGTCGAGGTGAAGTCGCCGATGACGCCGGAGAACCACGTCAAGGCGATCTACATCCTCGCCGAGAAGAACCCGCGCCCGCTCAACGTGAAGATCAGCCTGACGCCGGCCGCCGGCCAGGCCTACGTGGCGACCAACCTGCGCCTGGCCGACAGCGGGCCGGTCCGCGTCGTCGCCGAGACCGGCGACGGAACGCTCTGGATCGCCGCCCGCGACGTCCGCGTCACGGTGGCGGGCTGCGCGGCCTGAGCCATGGCCGACATCGGGACCGTGAAGCTGGCCGTGCCGGGCAGCGTCCGCCGGGGCAGCGTGGCGCGGGTGCGGGCCCTGGTCATCCATCCCCAGGAGCGGGTGGAGCGACAGGGCGGGCGGTCGGTGGATCGCAACTACCGCTTCGTCAACCGCATCGTGGTAACGTACCTCGGCCGCGAGATCGCCGTGATCGAGCCGTCCACGGCGGTCAGCGAGAACCCGATGTTCACGATTCCCTTTCGCGCCACGGAGGCGGGGCCCCTCAAGGTGACGTTCGTCGATTCGCACGGCGTGAAGTTCGAGGGCACCGCGGAGGTCAAGGTCACGTGAGACGGGTGGTGCTGGGCGCGCTGCTGGCCGGAAGCCTCGCCTGGGCCGCGCCCGCGGCGGCCGACGAGATCGACCGGTACCTGCGCGAGCTCCAGCTCAACGCGCTGCCCGGCGAGCGGGCCCCCGGCTTCTCGCTGCCGAAGGTGGACGGCGGCGGCAAGACGTCCCTGGCCGAGCAGCAGGGCAAGGTCGTGCTCGTCTACTTCTGGGCCACCTGGTGCGGCTACTGCCGCAAGGAGCTGCCCGTCGCCATCGAGAAGATCGTCCGCGAGCGGAAGGGCCAGCCGTTCACGGTGCTCGCGGTGAGCATCGAGGAGCCGCGGGACCTGGTGGCCAGCTACGTGAAGGGCGCGGGCGTGACCTCGTCCGTGCTCCTGGACGGCGACGGCGCGGTCGCGCGCGAGTACCGGGTGCGGGCCACGCCGACCACCATCGTGATCGGCCGCGACGGGCGCCTGGTCGCCCGGGCCGCGGGCACCCGCGAGTGGGACGGCAAGGCCGGCCGCGCCTTCCTCGACGCCCTGGTGGCCGCGCCGGCGAAGTAGTCTCGGGGCCACGGACCGATGGCCACCGATCTCGTCCTCGACAGCCTCGATACCGACATCCTCGTGCTCGGCGCGGGCGGCGCCGGGCTCTGCGCCGCGCTCCACGCCGCGGATCGCGCGCCACGCCTCACGGTGACGGTGGCGGTGAAGGGCCTGCTCGGCCGCGCCGGCTGCACCCGCATGGTGCAGGGCGGGTACAACGCGGTGCTCGCGGCGCCCGACTCGCTCGACGCGCACCTGCTCGACACGCTGCAGGGCGGGGCGTGGATCAACGACCAGGAGCTGGTGTGGACCCTGGTCCACGAGGCGCCCGGCCGCGTGCTCGAGCTGGAGGCGCGCTACGGCTGCTTCTTCGACCGTCACCCGGACGGGCGCATCCACCAGAAGCCCTTCGCGGGGCAGAGCCACGACCGCACCATCCACAAGGGCGACCTCACCGGCATCGAGATCATGAACCGCCTGACCGAGCAGGTCTGGCGGCGCCCGTCCATCCGGCCGCTCGAGGAGCACCGGGCGGTGGAGCTGCTCCGCGCCGACGGCGGCCAGGTGGGCGGCGTGCTGCTGCTCGACGTGCGCCGCGGCACCTTCGTGGTGGTGCGCGCCCGCGCCATCCTGCTCGCGATGGGCGGCGGCCCGACCATGTACAAGGTCATCGCCTGCTCGGCCGACAAGTCCTCCGACGGCATCGCGCTCGGCCTGCACGCGGGCGTGCGCCTGCGCGACATGGAGATGGTGCAGTTCCACCCGACCGGGCTCATCGTGCCCAACTCGCTCATGACCGGCGCGCTGCTCGAGGAGGGGCTGCGCGGGGCGGGCGGCCGGCTCCTCAACGGCCGCGGCGAGCGGTTCATGCAGCGCTACGACGCCACGCGCCTCGAGCGGTCCACCCGCGACCTGGTGGCGCGCGCCTGCCACACCGAGGTGCTGGAAGGCCGCGGCACCGCCAACGGCGGCGTGTGGATCGACGTCTCGCACCTGGGCGCCGAGGTGGTCGAGAAGAGCTTCCGCGGCATGGTGCGGCGCTGCCGCGACTTCGGCCGCGACCTCGCGCGCGAGCCGGTCGAGGTGGGGCCGACCGCCCACTTCATGATGGGCGGCATCGTGATCGACCGCGCCTGCCGCACCGACGTGGAGGGCCTCTTCGCGGCCGGCGAGGACACCGGGGGCGTGCACGGCGCCAACCGGCTCGGCGGCAACGGGGTCGCGGAGTCCACCGTGTTCGGCGGCATCGCGGGCGACGTGATGGCGGACTGGGTGGTCGGGCGCCCGCTGCCGCAGCTCTCGCGCGCGCACGTGGACGCGGCCGTCGCGGCCACCACCGCGCCGCTCGCGCGCAGCGAGGGGAGCGAGAGCCTCTACGCCCTGCAGGCGCGGCTCCGGCAGGTCATGTGGGATCACGTGGGGCTGATCCGCGCCGGCGAGGGCCTCAAGCTGGCGCTGACCGAGATCGAGGACATCTCGAGCCGGCTCGAGAGCGTGGCGGTCCGGGGCGGCGGGGCCTATAACCTCGCGTGGCAGGACTGGATCAATCTCCAGAACCAGGCCACCGCGTCGTGGCTGATCGCCCGCAGCGCGCTCGAGCGCACCGAGAGCCGCGGCTCGCACTACCGGCGCGACTTCCCGGCGACGGCGGGCGAGCCGGTGGCGGTGCTGGCCGGCTTTGCCGACGGCGCGGGCCCGAAGGTGTGGACCGAGCCGGTGCGCTACACGCGGCTCAAGCCGGACGCGGCGCGCCGGCCCACGACGGTGGACGTCGGCGACTGATGCCGAAGCGGCCCCGGCGGATCCTGCGGCGCCGGTGGGCCACCACCGAGGGCTGGCGCGGCACGCGGGCCGGGATGTGGGCCTGGCTGGTGCAGCGCGCCGCCGCGGTGGCCCTCCTCGGGGTGATCGTGCTCCACGTGCGCACGCCGTACTGGCGCACGGTGCAGGGGATCCTGCTGGCCCTCGTGCTCGTGCACGGCCTGCTCGGCGCGCGGGCCATCCTGCTCGACTTCGGCCTGCCGGTGCGCTGGCACCGGCTCCTGCTCGTGATCGCGGTGGCGCTGGCCGCGCTCATCTTCGCCGCGGTGTGGGGGTGGCGATGGTCCTGAAGGTCTTCCGCTGGTCTCCCGGTTTCCGCGAGCGGATCCAGCGCTTCTGGGTGCCCGCCAAGGAGGGCATGACGGTGCTCGACGCGCTGGTGGACGTCCAGCGCCGCCTCGACCCGACCCTGGCCTTCCGCTACGCCTGCCGCGTGGGCATGTGCGGCTCGTGCGGGATGGTCATCAACGGGCGCGAGCGCTGGGCCTGCCGGACCCTGCTGAAGAGCCTCAAGACCCGCATCGTGACCGTGCGCCCGCTCTACCATTTCCCGCTCATCCGCGACCTGGTGGTGGACCTGGCGCCGCTCGCCGAGCAGACCGCGCGCGTGGGCGCCACCTTCGTGCCGAAGGAGGAGCCGGCGGCCTTCGCTCCGGTCGGCGCGGACGCGCCGGAGCGGCAGCGCATCGATCCCGCGATCGAGTGCATCGGCTGCGGCATGTGCGTGTCGGCCTGCACCATGGTGGCGAACGACGAGCGCTTCCCGGGCCCGGCCGCGCTGAACCGCCTCTTCACGGTGGCCACCGACAGCCGGGACGCCGGCCACGCCGACCGCGCGGCGGTGCTGGTCTCGGAGGACACGCTGATGCGCTGCCACAGCCAGGCCAACTGCACCGACGTCTGCCCGATGGAGATCTCGCCGACCGAGTCCATCCTGGCGCTGCGGCGCCGCGCGGTGCGCGGCCTGCTCGGCTGACCGCGGACCCGTGAGCCCGGACCCGGTCGCGGGCTGCCTCTTCTGCCGCATCGCGCGCTCGGAAGAGCCGGGCGCCCTCGTGCTCGAGACGCGCGCGGTGGTGGCGTTCCTCGATCACCGGCCGCTCTTCCCCGGCCACTGCCTCGTGGTCCCCCGCGAGCACGTGGAGACCATCGGCGATCTGCCCGCCGCGCTGACCGCGCCGCTCTGGGACGCGGTGCGCGTGCTCGCGCGGGCGGTGGAGGGGGCGCTCGGCGCCGACGGCTCCTTCGTGGCGGTCAACAACCGGGTGAGCCAGAGCGTGCCGCATCTCCACGTGCACGTGGTGCCGCGGCGGCGGGGCGACGGGCTTCGCGGCTTCTTCTGGCCGCGCGGGCGCTACGCCGACCCGGCCGAGATGGAGGACGTGCGCCGGCGGATCGCGGAGGCGGTCGCCGGGGCCCGTTCCCTTGACCTCCCCGGGGCGTCATGTTAGCGTAAGTGCGGATTTTATCTAGTCGCCTCCTGCCTGACCGCGGGTTGGAGGCGATACGTATGTCTGCCGGTCGAGGAGGCCCACCATGTCGGTTGACCAGGTCAAGCGGCTGTACGAATCCATGCCCGGCAAGCTCGATCAGGCGCGCCGGCGCTTCGGCCGCCCCCTCACCCTGGCCGAGAAGATCCTGGTCGCCCACGCCGACGACTTCGCCAAGCAGGAATGGAGCCGGGGCAAGGCCCAGCTCCGGCTGCGGGTGGACCGGGTCGCCCTCCAGGACGCCACGGGCCAGATGGCCCTCCTGCAGTTCATGCAGGCGGGCAAGAAGCAGGTGGCGGTGCCCAGCACGGTGCACTGCGACCACCTGATCCGGGCGGAGAGCGGCGCGGCCGAGGACATGCAGCGCGCCATCAACGAGAACCGCGAGGTCTACGACTTCCTGCACTCGACCTCGAAGAAGTACGGCATCGGGTTCTGGAAGCCGGGCGCCGGCATCATCCACCAGGTGGTGCTCGAGAACTACGCCTTCCCGGGCGGCCTCATGATCGGCGCGGACTCCCACACCCCCAACGCGGGCGGCCTCGGCATGGTCGCCATCGGCGTCGGCGGCGCGGACTGCGGCGAGGCCATGGCGGGGCTGGCGTGGGAAGTCCTCGATCCCAAGCTGATCGGCGTGCACCTCACCGGCAAGCTCACCGGCTGGAGCTCCCCCAAGGACGTCATCACCTATCTCTGCGGGCTGCTGACCGTCAAGGGCGGCACCAACAAGATCATCGAGTACTTCGGGCCGGGCGCCGAGTCCATCAGCGCCACCGGCAAGGGCACCATCTGCAACATGGGCGCGGAGCTGGGCGCCACCACCTCGCTCTTCCACTTCGACGACCGCATGGCCGCCTACCTGCGCGCCACCGATCGCGCGGACATCGCGCGGCTCGCCGAGCAGCACCGCCAGCACCTGGTGGCCGATCCCGAGGTCATCCGCGACCCGCAGAAGTACTACGACGAGGTGGTGGAGATCAACCTCTCGGAGCTCGAGCCGCACATCGTGGGCCCGCACTCGCCGGACCGGGCGCGGCCGATCTCGAAGCTGGCCGCCGAGGTGAAGAAGGAAGGCTGGCCCGCGGGCATCCGCCAGGCGCTGATCGGCTCCTGCACCAACTCCTCGTACGAGGACATGAAGCGGGCCGCCCACATCGCGATGCAGGCGCTCAAGGCCGGGGTCAAGGCCAAGACCCCGTTCCTGGTGACGCCGGGCTCGGAGCGCATCTACCAGACGATCAAGCGCGACGGCATGGTGGACACCTTCCAGAAGATCGGGGGCACCGTGCTCGCCAACGCGTGCGGCCCCTGCATCGGGCAGTGGAAGCGCAGCGACGTCGGCAAGGAGGAGACCAACACCATCGTCTCCTCGTTCAACCGGAACTTCCCGGGGCGCAACGACGGCAGCGCCTCCACGCTCTCGTTCCTGACCAGCCCGGAGATCGTCACCGCGCTGGCCTTCGGGGGCACGCTCGAGTTCGACCCGGTGCACGGGACGATTCCCGGGCCGGACGGCAAGCCGTTCCGCTTCACCGCGCCGGAGGGCGAGGAGCTGCCGGCCCAGGGCTTCGCGGGCGGCGACGCGGGCTTCGAGGCGCCCGCGTCCGACGGCGACCGCGTGCAGGTCGCGATCGCGCCGAACAGCGAGCGGCTGCAGCTCCTGCAGCCGTTCCCGCGCTGGGATGGCAGAGATTTCGGTGAGCTTCCCATCTTGGTGAAGACCAAGGGCAAGACCACCACCGACCACATCTCCCCCGCCGGCGCCTGGCTGCGCTTCCGCGGGCACCTCGACCGCATCAGCGACAACATGTTCCTGGGCGCGGTCAACGCGTTCACCGGGGAGGCGGGCAAGGGCGCCAACCCGATCACCGGCGAGGTCAAGACCTTCACCGCGAACGCGCGGGATCTGAAGGCCAAGGGGATCAGCTGGATCGTGATCGGCGACGAGAACTACGGCGAGGGGTCGAGCCGCGAGCACGCCGCCATGTCGCCCCGCTACCTGGGCTGCAAGGTGGTCATCGTCAAGAGCTTCGCGCGCATCCACGAGACGAACCTCAAGAAGCAGGGGATCCTGCCCCTGACCTTCGCCAAGACGTCGGACTACGACCTCTTCGAGCAGGGAGACCGCGTGAGCGTGCGCGGGCTGGCCGCGCTCGCGCCCGGCAAGCCGGTGGAGGTGGTGATCCACAAGCCGGACGGCAAGACCGTCACCATTCAGTGTCTGCAGACGATGACCGACGAGCAGATCGGGTGGTTCAAGGCGGGCTCAGCCTTGAACGCCCTCACATAACTTTGAGCAAGGGGAGACGCTCCAATGGCGGCAGCGAGAGTCAAGATTCCGGCGGGCGAGAAGATCACGATCAGCCACGGCAAGCTGCAGGTGCCCGACCACCCGATCGTCGCGTTCATCGAGGGCGACGGCGTCGGGCCCGACATCTGGGCCGCGTCGGTCCGCGTGCTCGACGCGGCGGTGGCCCAGGCCTACAAGGGGCGCCGCAAGATCGCGTGGGCCGAGGTGTACGCGGGGGAGAAGGCGGCGACGGTGTACGGCAAGGACTGCCCGCCGAACCTGCTGCCCCCCGAGACCCTCGACGTCATCCGCGAGTACCTGGTGGCCATCAAGGGCCCGCTGACCACGCCGGTCGGCGAGGGCTTCCGCTCGCTGAACGTCAGCCTCCGCCAGGAGCTCGACCTCTACGTCTGCCTCCGGCCGGTGCGCTGGTTCAAGGGCGTGCCCTCGCCGGTGAAGCACCCCGAGAAGATCGACATGGTGATCTTCCGCGAGAACACGGAAGACATCTACGCGGGCATCGAGTGGATGACGGGGACGCCCGAGGCCAAGAAGGTGGTCGAGTTCCTCCAGAGGGAGATGGGCGTCAAGAATATCCGCTTCCCGGGCAGCTCCTCCATCGGCATCAAGCCGGTCTCGAAGGAAGGGTCGGAGCGGCTGATCCGGGCGGCCATGCGGTACGCGGTCGAGAACGGTCGCCGCAACGTGACGCTCGTCCACAAGGGGAACATCCAGAAGTACACGGAAGGGATGTTCATGAAGTGGGGGTACGCGCTGGCCAAGCGCGAGTTCTCGGACCGGCTGGTCTCCTGGGACGACTGCGGCGGCAAGCCGCCGGCGGGGAAGATCCTGGTCAAGGACGCCATCACGGACGCGTTCCTGCAGCAGATCCTGACCCGGCCCGACGAGTTCGACGTGATCCCGTGCTGCAACCTGACCGGCGATCTGATCTCGGACGCGCTGGCCGCGCAGGTGGGCGGCATCGGCATCGCGCCGGGAGCCAACATCAACTACGACACCGGCCACGCGCTGTTCGAGGCCACCCACGGCACCGCGCCCAAGTACACGGGCCAGGACAAGGTCAACCCGGGCTCGGTCATCCTCTCCGGCGAGATGATGCTGCGCTACATGGGGTGGAACGAGGCGGCCGACCGGATCATCGCGGGCATCGAGAAGACCATCGGCCAGAAGGTCGTGACCTACGACCTGGCCCGACTGATGGACGGGGCCAAGGAAGTGAAGTGCTCGGAGTTCGGCACCGCCATCATCAAGAGCATGGAGACGCCTGTAAATGGCGCGGCCCAAGATCTCGGTCATCGGCGCCGGCAACGTCGGCGCCTCCGTCGCCCAGTACACCGTCGAGCGGGAGCTGGGCGACGTGGTCCTGGTGGACGTGGTCGAGGGGATCCCGCAGGGCAAGGCGCTCGACCTGGCCCAGGCCGGGCCCGATCCACGGCTACGACTCCCGCCTGATCGGCACCAACGGCTACGACGAGACGGCGGACTCCGACATCGTGGTGATCACCGCGGGCCTGGCCCGGAAGCCGGGCATGACCCGCGACGACCTCCTGTTCAAGAACGCGGAGATCGTGGGCTCGGTGGTCGAGCAGGTGGTGAGCCGCTCGAAGAACGCGATCCTGATCCTGGTCACCAACCCGCTCGACGCCATGGTGCAGCTCGCCTGGAAGAAGTCGGGCTTCCCGCACCGAGCGGGTCATCGGCATGGCGGGGGTGCTCGACTCCGCGCGCTTCCGCACCTTCATCGCCCAGGAGCTCGCAGGTGTCGGTGGAGAACGTGACCGCGTTCGTGCTGGGCGGCCACGGCGACACCATGGTGCCGCTGCCGCGCTACTCCACGGTGGCGGGCATCCCGATCACGGACCTGCTGCCGGCGGATCGGATCCAGGCCCTGGTCACGCGCACCGCCAACGGCGGGGCCGAGATCGTGGCGTTCCTCAAGTCGGGCAGCGCCTACTACGCGCCGGCCGCCTCCGCGGTGGAGATGGTGGAGGCGATCCTCAAGGACAAGAAGAAGATCCTGCCCTGCGCGGCCTACCTGACCGGCCAGTACGGCACCAAGGGGCTCTACGTGGGCGTGCCGGTCAAGCTCGGCCGCAAGGGCGTCGAGCAGATCATCGAGATCAAGCTCCCGACCGACGAGCAGGCCGCCTTCGACAAGTCGGCCGCCGCGGTGCGCGAGCTGGTCGACAAGCTCAAGCTCTAGCCGAATCCGATGCGCGAGATCCACGTCTCCGCGATCGTCGACGCGGTCAAGAAGCTCTGCATGGAGGCGAACTATTCGCTCGAGCCCGACATGCTGCGGGCCTTCGCGGGCGCGCTCCAGACCGAGCGCTCCCCGGCCGGGCGGCAGGTGCTCCAGATCCTCCAGCAGAACGCGGAGCTGGCGCGGACCAAGAAGATCCCGTACTGCCAGGACACCGGCTTCGTGGTCTGCTTCCTCGAGCTGGGGCAGGACGTGCACGTCACCGGCGGCGGCCTCTA
Source organism: uncultured Candidatus Rokubacteria bacterium (assembly GCA_963747235.1). Lineage (GTDB taxonomy): Bacteria > Methylomirabilota > Methylomirabilia > Rokubacteriales > CSP1-6 > CAMLFJ01. The sequence continues at coordinate 318,632 of CAVVEU010000040.1, read as the reverse complement.
CGAGGCCATCAACGAGGGCGTGCGCCAGGGCTACAAGGAGGGCTACCTCCGCGCCTCCATCGTGCGCTCGCCCTTCGACCGGGTGAACACCGGCGACAACACGCCGGCGGTGATCCACCTGGACGTGGTGCCGGGCAGCGAGCTCCACATCCAGATCATGGCCAAGGGGGGCGGCTGCGAGAACCGCTCGAAGTACAAGATGCTCACCCCCGCCGAGGGCGTGGACGGCGTCAAGGAGTGGATCCTCGAGTGCATCCGCACCGCGGGCCCCGACGCCTGCCCGCCGCTGATCGCGGGCGTCGGCGTGGGCGGCACCTTCGAGCAGGCCGCGCGGCTCAGCAAGAAGGCGCTCTTCCGCGAGCTGGGCGCGCCCAATCCGGACCCGACGGTCGCGGCGATCGAGCATGAAGTCCTCGAGCGCGCCAACCGGCTCGGCATCGGGCCCCAGGGCTACGGCGGCGACACCACCGCGTTCGGCATCCACATCCTCACGTACCCCTGCCACATCACGAGCCTGCCGGTGGCGGTGACGATCGAGTGCCACGCGCATCGCCACAAGGAGGTCTCGCTGTGAGCGTTCCGACCCCCTCTCCCTTCCAGGGAGAGGGTAGGGGTGAGGGTGGAAGGGCTCGCGCGTTCGAGCCCTTCACCCTGGCCCTCTCCCCAGAGGGGAGAGGGGAGAGCGGGACGATGATCACCACCGGCGCGGACGGGATCAAGGACGTCACGCCGCCGCTCAGCGACGCCGACATCGAATCGCTCCAGGCGGGGGACCGGGTGCGCATCACCGGGGTGATGTACACCGCGCGCGACGCGGCGCACGCGCGCCTGCTGCCGCTGATGGACGCGGGCCAGCCGCTGCCCATCGACGTGCGGGGCCAGATCATCTACTACACCGGGCCCTCGCCCGCGCGGCCCGGCGACGTGGTGGGCTCCATCGGCCCCACCACCGGCGGGCGCATGGACAAGTTCACCCCGAAGCTCCTGGCCCTGGGGCTCAAGGGCACGCTCGGCAAGGGCGTGCGCTCCCAGCCGGTCAAGGACGCGCTCCGCCAGCACAAGGGCGTCTACTTCGGGGCCATCGGCGGCGCGGGCGCGGTGCTCTCGGGCTTCGTGAAGAAGCTCGAGATCGTGGCCTACGAGGATCTGGGCACCGAGGCCATCCGCCGGCTCGAGGTCGCGGGGTTCCCCGCCATCGTGGTCAACGACTGCCACGGCGGCGATCTCTACCAGGACGGCATGAAGGCCTACGCGAGGGAGAACGCATGAACGGCGCAACGGCGCAGAGGCAGGGCGGGCGGATCCTCGGGGAGGCGCGGCCGCCGATCGCGGCGGCGCACCTGCGGAAGGATTCGTGGTGGGCGCTGCCGCTCACGGTGGTGGTGGTCCTGCTGTCCTTCATCGTCTACTCGACGTGGGCCGCGTTCCAGGGCGCGCACTACTTCGTGGACCCGTATCTCTCGCCCTTCTACTCGCCCTGCCTCACCAAGGCGTGCCTGCACCACAGCTTCGGCGGGTGGACCCTGCCCGACTTCACGTTCCCGATCATCGGCGTGGTGTCGCCCGCGTTCCTCATCCTGGGGGGCCCGGGCCTCTTCCGCCTCACCTGCTACTACTACCGCAAGGCCTACTACCGCTCCTTCTGGCTGGCCCCGGCGGCCTGCGCGGTGCGGGACGCCAAGTCCGGATACTCCGGGGAGACGCGCTTCCCGCTCTTCCTCCAGAACTTCCACCGCTACACCTGGTACGTGGCGGTGCTGTTCATCGTGATGCTGACCTGGGACGCGATCCTGGCCTTCCGCTTCAAGGACGGCTTCGGGATCGGGGTCGGGACCATCGTGATGTGGATCAACGTGGTGTTCCTGGCCGGCTACACGTTCTCCTGCCACTCCTGCCGGCACGTGTGCGGCGGGGTGGTGGACGTCTTCTCGAAGGCTCCGGTGCGGCATAGCCTGTGGCGCGGGATCACCCGGCTCAACGAGAAGCACCCGATGTTCGCCTGGCTGTCCCTCTTCAGCGTGGGCCTGACGGATCTCTACATCCGGCTGGTCTCCATGGGGATCATCCGCGACTGGAGGATCATCTGATGGCGACCGTGGAATACGAGACGCACGAGCACGACGTCCTGGTCATCGGGGCGGGCGGCGCCGGCCTGCGGGCGGCCATCGAGGCGGCCGCTCAGGGCGCGTCGGTGGGGCTCGTCTGCAAGTCGCTCCTCGGCAAGGCCCACACCGTGATGGCCGAGGGCGGCATCGCCGCGGCCATGGGCAACGTCTACCCGGAGGACAACTGGCAGGTCCACTTCCGGGACACCATGCGCGGCGGCAAGATGCTCAACAACTGGCGCATGGCCCAGCTCCACGCCCAGGAGGCGCCGGACCGCGTGCTGGAGCTGGAGCGCTACGGCGCGCTCTTCGACCGCACCAAGGACGGCCTCATCCTCCAGCGTGATTTCGGCGGGCACCGGTACGCGCGCCTGGCCCACGTGGGCGACCGCACCGGGCTCGAGATGATCCGCACGCTCCAGTACCACAGCATCCACCAGGGCATCGACGTGTACATGGAGTGCAAGATCGAGCGGCTGCTCAAGGACGGCGACCGCGTCGCCGGCGCCTTCGGCTACTGGCGCAATACCGGCAAGTTCGTCCTCTTCAAGGCCAAGGCGGTGGTGCTGGCCACCGGCGGCATCGGCAAGGCCTGGAAGATCACCTCCAACTCCTGGGAGTACACCGGCGACGGCCAATCGCTGGCGCTCTGGGCGGGGGCGGACCTGATCGACATGGAGTTCGTCCAGTTCCACCCGACGGGCATGGTATGGCCCCCGTCGGTGCGCGGCATCCTGGTGACGGAGAGCGTGCGGGGTGACGGCGGGACGCTCAAGAACAACAAGGGTGAGCGGTTCATGTTCAACTACATCCCCGAGTTCTTCAAGGGAGAGACCGCGGACAACGAAGAAGAAGCCGACCGCTGGTACACCGACAAGAAGAACAATCGCCGCACCGCCGACCTGCTGCCCCGGGACGAGGTCGCCCGCGCCATCAACTCGGAGGTGAAGGCCGGTCGGGGAAGCCCGCACGGCGGCGTCTTCCTCGACATCGCCTCGCGCCGGCCGGTCGACTACATCCGGAAGCGGCTCCCGTCCATGTACCATCAGTTCAAGGAGCTGGCGGGCGTGGATATCACCAAGGAGCCGATGGAGGTCGGGCCCACCTGCCACTACGTGATGGGCGGGGTGCGGGTCGATGCCGACTCCACCGCCGCCACGGTGCCCGGTCTCTTCGCGGCCGGCGAGGCGGCCGGCGGGCTCCACGGCTCCAATCGTCTCGGCGGCAACTCACTCTCGGATCTCCTGGTTTTCGGCCGCCGCGCGGGACTGCACGCGGCACTCTATGCCAAGAACATGGGCGGGCAGATCGCGGTGGACTCGGGGCAGGTGGAGTCCCTCGCCCGGCAGATCCTCGAGCCCTTCAGCCGCACCGGCAGCGAGAATCCCTACTCGATCCAGGCCGATCTGCAGGAGACGATGCAGAACCTGGTCGGGATCATCCGCGTCGAGGCGGAGCTCAAGGAGGCCCTCAAGAAGCTCGAAGGGCTCAAGCAGCGCGCCGGGAAGGTGCGCGTGGAGGGCGGGCGAATCTACAACCCGGCCTGGCACACCGCGCTCGACCTCGGCTCGCTGCTCACGGTGGCCGAGTGCTGCGCGATGGCGGCGCTCGAGCGCAAGGAGAGCCGCGGAGGCCACACCCGCGAGGACCACCCGTACACGGACGACCAGTGGGGCACCGTCAACCTGGTGCTGCGCCAGCGCGACGGCGCGCTCGAGCTCCGGCGCGAGCCGCTGCCCCAGATGCCCGCCGAGCTCCGGGCCCTCTTCCAGGAGAGAAAGTGATGGCGACGACCTTCACGATGCGCGTGTTCCGCGGCAGCCCGGAGGCCGGCGACTTCAAGGAGTACCAGGTCGAGGGCGGCGAGGGCATGGTCGTGCTCGACGTCATCCACCGCATCCAGGCCACCCAGGCCCACGACCTGGCCTGCCGCTGGAACTGCAAGGCGGGCAAGTGCGGCTCGTGCAGCGCGGAGATCAACGGCAAGCCCCGGCTCATGTGCATGACCCGGATGGACATCTTCAAGGAGGGCGAACCCATCTCGGTGGCGCCCATCCGGGCCTTCCCGTTGATCCGGGACCTGGTCACCGACGTCTCCTACAACTACGAGAAGGCCAAGCAGGTGCCGCCGCTGCGACTGAAGCCGCCGGATGCCGACGGCAAGTACCGGATGATGCAGGAGGACGTCGATCGCGGCCAGGAATTCCACAAGTGCATCGAGTGCTTCCTGTGCCAGGACGTCTGCCACGTCATCCGCGACCACGACCTGAAGAAGAGCTTCTCGGGCCCGCGCTTCTTCATCAAGATCGCCGGGCTCGAGATGCACCCGCTCGACACCCGGGACCGCACCGAGTTCATGCGCGAGCAGGCGGGGGTCGGGCTCTGCAACATCACCAAGTGCTGCACCGAGGTCTGCCCCGAGCACATCCACATCACCGACAACGGCATCATCCCGCTCAAGGAGCGGATGGCCGACAACTTCGATCCTATCGTGTGGGTGGTCCGGAAGCTCCGGGGCCACAAGAAGGCGACGCCCTGATCGCATGAAGATCCACGAGTATCAGGGCAAGGCGATCCTGAAGGAGTTCGGCGTGCCCGTGCCGAACGGGGACGTGGCCGAGACCCCGGCCCAGGCCCGCGCCATTGCCCAGAAGCTGGGCGGCCGAGTCGTGGTGAAGGCCCAGGTGCACGCGGGCGGGCGCGGCAAGGCCGGCGGCGTGAAGCTGGCCGACGACGCGGCGGGCGCCGAGGCCGCGGCCAAGCAGATCCTCGGCATGATGCTCAAGACCCCGCAGACCCCGCCCGAGGGCATCAAGGTGCTCAAGGTGCTGGTGGAGGAGGCCTCGCCGATCGCCACCGAGCTCTACCTCTCGATGACGCTCGACCGCGGCCGCGGCACCCACGTGGTGATGGCCTCGCAGGCCGGCGGCATGGACATCGAGGAGGTCGCGGCCACGCACCCGGAGCGGATCATCCGGGAGTGGACGGACCCCGCGCTCGGGCTGCAGGCCTTCCAGGCCCGCAACCTGGCCTTCGGCCTGGGGCTCACGGGCGATCAGTTCAAGGCGGGCGTGGCCCTGATCATGAATCTCTTCCGGGCCTATCTCGACCGAGGACTGCTCGCTGGCCGAGATCAACCCTCTGGTGGTCACCAAGGACGGGCGCGTCCTGGCGCTCGACGCCAAGCTCAACTTCGACGACAACGCGCTCTACCGCCACAAGGACGTCGTCGCGCTCCGCGACATCAACGAGGAGACGCCGCTCGACGTGGAGGCCTCGAAGCACGGCCTCAACTACATCAAGCTCGACGGCAACGTGGGCTGCATGGTCAACGGGGCGGGCCTCGCGATGGCCACCATGGACATCGTCAAGCTGGCCGGCGGCGAGCCCGCCAACTTCCTGGACGTGGGCGGCGGCGCCTCGCCCGAGCAGATCGAGAGCGCCTTCCGCATCATCTCGTCGGACCGAGCGTGAAGGCGATCTTCATCAATGTCTTCGGGGGGATCCTCCGGGTGGACCGGCTCGCCGAGGGCATCATCTCAGCGGTCAAGAAGCTGGGCCTGACGCTGCCGGTGGTGCTGCGCGCCGAGGGCACCAACGTGGAGCAGGGCAAGAAGATGCTGGCCGAGTCGGGCCTGGCCCTCGTCATGGTCAACGACATGGGCGAGGGCGCGCAGAAGGTGGTCGCGCTCGCGCGGGGGGCATCGCGATGATCAGGCGCCCCGATGAGCCCGCCGGGCGAAGAGGCCCAACCGCCAAACCGAAGAAAGATCGCGGTAAGGCTAGATAGATGAGCATCCTGGTCGACAAGAACACGCGGGTGCTGGTGCAGGGCATCACCGGCAAGGAGGGCGCCTTCCACGCCGCGCGGTGCAAGGAGTACGGCACCCAGGTGGTGGGTGGCGTGACGCCGGGCAAGGGCGGGACGACCCACGAGGGCTTCGCGGTCTGGAACACGGTGGAGGAGGCGGTCAAGGCCACCGGCGCCGACTGCGCGCTGATCTTCGTGCCGCCGCCCGCCGCGGCCGACGCCATGATGGAAGCGGCCGACGCGGGCGTGCCGCTCGTCGTCTGCATCACCGAGGGCGTGCCCGTCGCGGACATGGTGCGCGTGAAGGCCTTTCTCGCCCGCACCTCGAGCCGCCTCATCGGGCCGAACTGCCCGGGGCTGATCACGCCGGGCCAGGCCAAGATCGGGATCATGCCGGGCCACATCCACAAGGTCGGCAACGTGGGCGTGGTCTCGCGCAGCGGCACGCTGACCTACGAGGTCGTCCACCAGCTCACCCAGCGCGGGCTCGGGCAGTCCTCCTGCGTCGGCATCGGGGGCGACCCGGTCAACGGCACCAACTTCATCGACGTGCTGAAGCTCTTCCAGGCCGATCCCGAGACGACCTCGATCATGATGATCGGCGAGATCGGCGGCACCGCCGAGGAAGAGGCTGCCGCCTACATCAAGGCCCACGTCACCAAGCCGGTCGTCGGGTTCATCTGTGGTCAAACCGCGCCGCCCGGCCGCCGCATGGGCCACGCCGGCGCCATCATCGCGGGCGGCAAGGGCACCGCCGCGGAGAAGATGGCCGCCATGGAGGCCGCCGGCATCACCACCGTCAAGAGCCCCGCCGACATGGGCGCCACCGTGGCGCGTGTGGTGGGCAAGAAAGGGTAGGGACCCCTCCGCGATGGCCGTCCAGCGCACTCTCACCATCATCAAGCCGGATGCCGTCGCCAAGGGCGTGTCGGGGCAGATCATCGCCCGCTTCGAGCAGGAGGGCCTCAAGGTGCTCGCCGCCAAGCTGATCCATCTGAGCGCGGCCCAGGCCGGCGGTTTCTACATCGTGCACAAGGAGCGGCCGTTCTACGCGAGCCTCTGCGCGTTCATGACCCAGGGCCCGTGCATGCCGATCGTGCTCGAGGGCGAGAGCGCGATCACGCGCCTGCGCGAGCTGATGGGCGCCACGGATCCGGCCAAGGCCGCGGCGGGGACGATTCGCAAGGACTTCGCGTCGTCGATCGAGGCCAACGCGGTCCACGGCTCCGACTCGCCCGAGTCGGCCGCCTTCGAGATCCCCTACTTCTTCGGCGCGCTCGAGATCTTCCCCCGCTAGCCGGGGAGGCCGCGTGCACTTCCCGGCCGTCCTCGGGCGAAAGCAGCGACTCCTCGCCGGGGTGGTGGGCATCGGGCTCGGCTTCGGCGGGCCGTTTCTCCTGTCGGTCGCGCTGGTCGCCAGCTCCGGCGACGCGAGCCTGCTCATCCTGCCGCTGCCGTTCCTGGGCGCGCTCTGGATGATCCAGGGCTTCGCGCCGAGCGGCTACACGCTCGATGAAGGCGGCCTGCGCCTCGAGCGGCGCTGGGCGAGGCGGCTCATCCCCTACGATCGCATCACCGGCTGCGACCGCGAGCCGCGCCCGATCGGCGGCCTGCTCTCCGCCGGCGTCAACGGCCTCTTCGGCTCGCACGGGCCGCGCTGGAACCCGCGCACCGGCTGGCACTATCTGGCGATCACCAATACCGACGACCTGGTGTTCGTCCACACTCGGGGTGGCCTCGTCGTGCTCTCGCCGAGCCGCGCCCGACGAGTTCGTCACCGCGCTCCACGCCGCACTGCCCGCGACACCCGCGCCATGGCCGACGCGATCGTCGTGACCGCGGACGTGCGCGTGCCGGCCTCCGCGCTGACCGTGCACGCGGCGCGGGCGTCGGGGCCGGGTGGCCAGAACGTGAACAAGGTCTCGACCAAGATCGACCTGCGCGTGGACCTGCCCGCGATCGAGGGGCTGCCCGACGACGCGCGGGCGCGCCTGCTTCGCCTCGCCCAGAACCGGCTCGACGCGGAAGGGCGCCTGATGGTCGTCAGCCAGGTGACGCGCAACCAGGCGCGCAACCTGGAGGACGCGCGCGCCCGCGTGGCCGAGCTGATCCGCGCCGCACTCGTGGTGCCGCGCCGGCGCGTGAAGACGCGGCCCTCCGCGGGCGCGAAAGGGCGGCGGCTGGCGGGCAAGAAGCGGCGGGCGAACGTGAAGCGCTGGCGGGCGCGGCCGGGCGAGGGGGACTGAGCCCGCCCGGCGCTAGTGAATGCCGCCCGCCACGGCCAGGCTCACCACGAGCATCGCGAGCACGATCGCGGCGATCGCGGCATAGCGCCGGTCGCCCGCACGCAGGAAGGCCGGGATCGCCAGCGCGACCGCGACGATCGGCGTGGCCATCAGCGCGACGAGCCCGAGCGCGGTCACCGCGAGGGCATCCATGGGCCGCCCGCGGAGCCCATCAACCACCTGGCGCACAGAGGTGAAGACGCCCGGCGCCCTGCCGTCGCCCGGCCGGGTCAGGTGGACCGCGTGGTGGTGAAAGCCTCCGTGGAGCGCGTAGAGCGCGCCTCCGGCGAGGATCAGCGCGATGCCGATGAGCCCGCCCGCCAGGAGCGTGCGCGCGACGAGGTACTCGACGGACCGCACGCTCATAACAGGTGGATGCCCAGGCCACGCAGGATCATCGAAAGCGCCAGGTACACCACGATGGGCAGGAACAGCTTCCGCACGGTGGTGTTGCGCATCCGCGCCATCAGCATCGTCCCCAGGTACGCCCCGGCCAGCACGCCCATGGCCACCGGCGCGACGATCAGCACGTTGATGTCGCCGCGGCTCCAGTAGATGCCGGCGCTGGCCGAGGCGGTGAGGCCGATCATGAAGTTGCTGGTCGCGGTCGAGACCTTCATCGGGAGCCGCATGAGGTAGTCCATGGCGAGCACCTTGAACGCGCCGCTGCCGATGCCCAGCATGCCCGAAAGCAGGCCCGCCCCGAACATGGCCACGAAGCCCGGGGCCACCCGCTGGGCTCGATAAGCCACCTCGTGCTCCAGCCGGAGGTCGTGGTAGCGGCCTTCGAGGCCGAAGCGGAGCGCGAGGCGATCTTCGGAAAGGTGTTCCGGCAGCTCGTCGTGGAGCTGCCGGATGGTGGTGAACGCGGAGTAGGAGAGCGCCAGGCCCAGGATCAGCTCGAGCGCGCGCACCGGCACCACCCCGGCCAGGAGCGCGCCCACCAGCGCGCCGCTGATGGTGGCCATGACCAGGAAGAGGCCGACGCGCAGGTTGCTGAGCCCGGTGCGCAGGTACGAGGCGGCCGCGCCGCTCGACGTGGCGATCACCGAGATGATGCTGGCCCCCATCGCGTAGTGGAGATCCACCCCGTAGAAGATCGTGAGGATCGGGATCAGCAGGATGCCGCCGCCCAGGCCCAGGATGGAGCCGACCGCGCCCGCCCCGACCGACGTGAAGAGGACCGCGAGCGAGAAGACGGTGAGGCTCACGGCCGGGCCGGGGACTGCTTGGGGTACTGGGCGGGCGCCCAGCCACCGAGGAAGCCGAGCGGCATCGCCATCTGCGAGCGGGCGGCGAGGAGGTCGGTCATGGCGAGGTCTATGGTAGACCGCCAGGACGACGCTGGCACTCGCGGTTTCTTGCGGACGGAGTGGCCGGAAGCGCTCGAGGGCCGGTCCGGCTCATCTGGCCCTCTCCCCGTCGCAGGGGAGAGGGCCATCGGGGGAAGGGCGGCCTATTGGCGAGGCTTCGCGACGAGAGCGGCTACACCCTCGAGGAGGGCGGCCTGCGGCTCGAGCGCCGCTGGGCGCGCAAGCTCATCCCCTACGAGTGCATCACGGGCTGCGATCGCGAGCCGCGCGCGATCGGCGGCCTGCGCGCCGCCGGCGTCAACGACCTCTTCTGCTCCCACGGGCCGCGCTGGAATCCGCGCACCGGCTGGCACTACCTCGCGATCACCAATACCGACGACCTAGTGTACCTGCCCACCCGCGGCGGGCTCGTCGTGCTCTCGCCGAGGCGGCCCGACGAGTTCGTCACCGCGCTCCACGCCGAGCTTCCCACCGGGCCCGCGCCATGGCCGACCCGATCGTCGTGACCGCGGACGTCCGCGTGCCGGCCTCCGCGCTCCACGTGCACGCGGCGCGGGCCTCGGGGCCGGGCGGCCAGAACGTCAACAAGGTCTCGATCAAGATCGATCTGCGCGTGGACCTTCCCGCGATCGAGGGTCTGCCAGACGACGCACGGGCGCGGCTCTACCGGTTGGCGCAGAACCGGCTCGACGCCGACGGACACCTGGTCGTCGTCAGCCAGGTCACGCGCAACCAGGGGCGAAACCTAGAGGACGCGCGGGCCCGGGTGGCCGGCCTGATTCGTGCCGCGCTGGTGGTGCCGCGCCGACGCGTGAAGACGCCTCCATCGGCGGGCGCGAAGGAGCCGGGGATCACGTCCCCGGCTCCCTCTCGAGCCGTACCGGAACAGGCCTGCCGGGCGGTAACGGGCGATCCGCTGCCGCTGGCCGCTTCAGCTCAGCGCTGATGGTCCAAGCGGTACGTCCCGGTCCAGATGAAGTTTGGTCCGCCGGGATGCGTGACCTGGAAGGCTGCATGAAACCCCCGCAAGGTCCCGCTCCCCTCCCAGAATGAGCACGCTCCGACATCGCCCAGGAGGCTGCAGTAACCGGTCGCTCTGTTGCCGCGCCCGGCGTTGATGACGACCACGCTGCTAGTGTAGTCGGGGTCGCTGATCAGCGGCCCCCAGTAGAGGACCTTGGTTCCCGCAGGGATCGCGGAGAAGGTCGATCCGGTGATCGTGCAAAAGCTGGGGACGTTGCCGGTGAATTCAGAGCATTCCTTGTCTATGACGATGGTAACGGGTCCGTCGGCGGCAGAGGGCCGCGATGGGGTGAGGATCGCGAGCGCCAACATGGTGCCGGTCACCACCAGGAGACTTCTGACTGAGCGCATCTGTTTCCTCCTTTGGATCGAAGTGATTGGTTCGAGAAGGACCGCCTGCGGACACTCCGCGCACCTGCCCTCCGGTATCCAAGGATGCGCAAAGCGTTCCATCTCGTGGACCGCCCTGGTTCGAGGCATTCCGAGGACTTGCGGCGCGCGGCCGGCGGCAGCGCGGCCGATCACTGCTCAGAGTGTTCGGAAATCTGAGCAGTGACTTGAGCAGGCGAGTAGGCTAGCCGGCCATGGAAGGGCTGGCTGAGTTGCTCGGTGAGAGCCCGGCTATCAACGCCGTCCGGGAGAAGCTGCGCCAGCTCCTGAAGCACCCGCCGGCCGGGGGCCGCCTGCCCGCGATCCTCCTACAGGGGGAGACCGGCACCGGCAAGGGACTCGTCGCCCGGCTCGTGCATCGCATGGGGCCACGGAAGGACGGCCGGTTCGTGGACATCAACTGCCCGGCGATGCCGGAGACGCTCCTCGAAGCGGAGCTGTTCGGCTTCGAGCAGGGCGCCTTCACGGACGCCCGCCGCGCCAAGCCCGGCCTCCTTCAGACTGCGCACCGGGGCACGCTCTTCCTCGACGAGGTCGGCCTCTTGCCCGAATCGGCCCAGGCCAAGCTCCTCACCGTCATCGAGGAGCGTGTCGTCCGCCGCCTCGGCAGCACCCGGCCGGAGGCGGTCGACGTCTGCTTCATCAGTGCCACGAACACCGACCTGCGGGCGGCTCTTCGCGCGCGGCGCTTCCGGGAGGACCTCTATCACCGGCTGGCGGTGATCACGCTCGACATGCCCGCGCTGCGGGAACGGGGGCGCGACGTGCTCCTCCTCGCCCAGCGGTTCCTCGCCCGCGCCTGCGCCGACCATGGGCTGCCGCCGAAGACCCTGGGCGAGCAGGCGCTGGCCCGCCTGCTCGCCTATCGCTGGCCCGGGAATATCCGCGAGCTCGCCAACGTGATGGAGCGCGCGGCGCTCTTCGCCGATTCTCCCGTGGTCACCGGAGCGATGCTGGAGCCGCTGTCCGCGGAAGCGACCCACCCAGCGGCTCCCGCGGTCGGCGCGAGCGCCGGCGCCGTCACGCCCGAAGCGGTGATGCGCCAGTATCTCGCGGGTGTGCTGGAGCAGAGTGCGGGGAACATCTCGCACGCCGCGGCCCGGCTGGGTATCGCGCGCAACACGCTCTACGCGCGCCTCGAGAAGTACGGCGTGCGTGGCCATCGCGGTCATCCCCACCGCCGCGCTCGGCCCGCGTCCGCCATGGCCCCGGCGCCCACGGGCACGCAGATTCAGTGGGAACGCCGGCGGATCACGCTCCTCTGCGCCGCCCTCGGGGAGCCGGACGGGGGCGACGCGAGGACGCACACGAGCCGGGCGCTCGAGGTCGTGATCGACAAGCTGCAGACGTTCGGCGGCCGCGTCGAAGAGCTGACCCCGACCAGGGTCGTGGCCTCGTTCGGGGTCGATCCGGTCGAGGATGCGCCGCGGCGCGCTGCACACACCGCGATCGTCATTCACAAGACCGCCGGGCGCGCCCACGGGGACAAGAGCGGGCTGCCCGGGGTCAAGATCGGCATACACGTGGCTCAAGTTCTCGTTGCCCGCTCGGCGAGCGGTCTCGACATCGACGCGGATGCGCAGCGCGCGCAGGGGCCGCTCCTCGATCAGCTCCTGAGGACCGCCGGGACGGACGAGACGGTGGCGAGTGCAGGCGCCGCGCCCTTCCTGGAGCGCCGGTTCGAGCTCGTCCCGATCGGCGGCGGAGCCGGGAGCGCGGACCAGATCTATCGCCTCACGGGGCAGGAACGCGGAGGGTTGGGGCTGTGGGGCGCGATGACGCAGTTCGTCGGACGTCATGACGAGCTCGAGGTCTTGCGGGGCCGCTTGGCTGCCGCGGCGCACGGGCATGGCCAGGCGGTGGCCGTCGTCGGGGAGCCCGGGGTGGGCAAGTCACGCCTTCTGTGGGAGTTCACCCACTCGGTGCACGTCGCCGGCTGGCTCGTGCTGGAAGCGGGCGCCGTCCCCTACGGCAAGACCACGCCCTATCTCCCCGTGATCGACCTGCTCAAGGGTTACTGCGGGATCGGCGAGCGCGATGACCCGCGCGCGATCCGCGAGAAGGTTACCGGCAAGATCCTCGCCCTGGACCCGGCGTTCGAGGTCGCGCTGCCGGCGTTCCTCACCCTGCTCGACGTCCCGGTGGACGACCCGGAATGGCACGCGCTCGACCCCGGCGGGCGCCGGCGGCGGACCCTGGATGCTCTCAAGCGCCTGCTGCTGCGGGAGAGCCAGGTGCAGCCGCTGGCGCTCGTGTTCGAGGACCTGCAGTGGATCGACGGCGCGACGCAGGCGCTGCTCGAGACCCTGTTCGAGAGCCTCCCGGGTGCGCGACTCCTGCTGCTCGTCAGCCATCGGCCCGAGTATTCGCATGGCGGGCCCGGCCAGACCTCCTACACCCAGCTCCGGATCGACCCGCTGCCACGGCCGAGTGCCGAAGTGCTGCTCGAGGTGCTCCTCGGGACCGCCCCCGGGCTGGGTCCGCTCAAGCAGCTCCTGATCGAGCGCACGGAGGGCAATCCGCTCTTCGTCGAGGAGAGCGTCCGGGCATTGGCCGAGACGGGTGCCTTGACGGGCGAGCGCGGCAAGTACCAGCTGGCGCACGACCTGCCCGCAATCCAGGTGCCCGGCACGGTGCAGGCCATCTTGACCGCGCGTATCGACCGCCTGCCGGCCGGGGAGAAGCGGCTCCTCGAGATTGCCGCGGTGATCGGGAGGGACTTCCCCCTCACCCTCCTGCAGGCTGTCGCGGACGAGAGCGAGGAGACGCTCCGTCGTGGGCTGGCTCATCTTCAAGCGGCCGAGTTCGTCCATGAGGCGTCTCTCTTCCCCGATCTCGCCTACAGCTTCAAGCACGCGCTGACCCACGAGATGGCCTATGGGAGCCTCCTTGCCGATCGGCGGCGCAGCCTCCACGCTCGGATCGCGGAGACCATGGAACGCCTCTACCGAGATCGTCTCGGGGAGCACATCGAGCGGCTCGCCCATCACGCGCTCTGCGCCGAGGCATGGGAGATGGCGGTCCCGTATCTCAGGCGGGCTGGACTCAAGGCGGCCGAACGGTCGGCGCTCCAGGAAGCCAGGGTCTGCTTCGAGCAGGCCCTGGCCGTACTCGACAGGTTGCCGGAAAGCTCGTCCACACTGGAGCAGGGGTTCGATGTCCGCCTCGAGCTTCGACGGGTGCTGAACCTGCTCGGTAGTGTGCGGCAGGTGCTCGAGCGGCTACGCGAGGCGGAGGTCCTCGCCGAGCGCCTGGACGACGACCGCAGGCGGGGGCGTGTCCGCCTGTTCATGGTGAACGTCCTCGCCCTGCTCGGCGAGCTGGACGAGGCGCTGGTGGCTGGCGCCCGCGCGCTGGAGATTGCGGTACGTTCCGGGGACCTGCGAATCCAGATATGGGCCACGACCTATCTCGCGCAGACCCACTTCTATCGGGGCGACTTCGCCCGGGCGGTCGAGCTGGCCACCGATAACCTCGCGGCGTTGCCCGCCGACTGGGTCGACGAGCCGGGAAGCATCAGCATGCCGATCCCGGCCTACAATCGCCTGTGGCTCGTGTACAGCCTCGCCGAACTCGGCCGATTCGCGGAAGCCACCCACTATGCGGCGGACGTGCTCCGGCTCGCGGAGCCAACGCAGCGCCCGTTCACCATCGCCGAAGCCTACTTCTGCGCGAGCTGGATCGACCTCCACAAAGGTGACTGGGCGAAGGCGAACTCACTGGTCGAGCGTGGGATTGCCGTGGTTCGAGCGGGAAACGTCGTGCTCAACCTCCCGGCCGCCATCGCTTCGTCCGCCTGGATCTTGGCCCAGCTCGGCGAGTCCGCCGAGGCGCTGACCCAACTCCGCGAGGGCGAGCAGCTCCTCGAACGTTCGCCGGCGCGTGGCGTCGGAGGTCTCATGTCGCTGGGACAGGCGGCTTTCCTGCTCGGCCGGCTCGACGAGGCGCGGAGTCTGAGCGAACGCGCGGTCAGAGACACTTCGTTTCGCCGTGGCACCGTTGCCCATGCAATACATCTGCTCGGCGAGATCGCGACCCATTCCGACTGCTTCGACGCCGACCGTGGCGAGGGTTACTATCGCGAGGCCCTGGCGCTCGCCGAGCCGCGCGGCATGCGCCCGCTCGTCGCCCACTGCCACCTCGGCCTCGGCAAGCTCTATCGGCGTACCGACAGGCTCGCGCAGGCCCGCGAGTACCTCACCATGGCGACGGCGAGCTACCGCGAGATGGATATGCAGTTCTGGCTGGAGCAGACGGCGGTGGAAATCGAGGCCCTCAGATGACACCTGAAGCTGCCCTAGCGCGGTTTGAAGACGCGGAAGAGGTAGATCAGAGCGTCGTGCCCACGACGGGCTGCTCCGAGGCCACCGCCGGGACCTCGGCCCGCATCAACTACACGGCGGACTACTACTTCTTCACGACCAGGTAGGCGCGCCTGGTGGTGACCACCGTGTAAGGGCACGCGAGCCTGGACAAAGTAAGGATGCGACGACTAGCGTTGCCTGAAGAGCGTCCCGCCGGGAAGGAGGACGATGGGTTCACGGGAAGAGATCAAGGGGCAGCGTTTCGAGCGCACGCGGCGTGTAGTCGCGTGTGTCTTGTCGCTCGTCTCGCCGGGATCCGGACACTTCCTGCTGGGCCGCAATCGGCGCGGCGTGGCCTGGGCGGTTGGTGCGCCAGTTATTGGTCTGGGCCTCCTGGTTCTCCTCCCGGTCAGTTTCTGGACCCTCGTGGGGATCGTCGCGTTCGGGATCGTGACACGCCTGGTCTGCGTGATGGACACAGGGCTGATGCCCGCCGGCCGGATGTCGTGGAAGGTTGTGCTCGTCGCGTGGGTGGCGATCCTGGTCGGCGGCTGGGCGATCGACGCGCCGCTCCGAGCGTACTACCGCGCCCACGGCGCGCAGGGGTTCACGATTCCGTCCGCGGGGATGGAGCCGACCCTGCTCATCGGTGACTACGTGCTGACCGACAACTCCGTCTATCGCGGCGGGGCGCCCCGGCGCGGAGACATCATCGTCTTCAAGTACCCGCAGGATGAGCGGCGGGACTTCGTCAAGCGGATCGTTGGCATGCCGGGCGATCAGCTCCTCGTCCGCGGCAATGAGGTCTACATCGGCGGCGAGTTGCTCGCCGAGCCCTACCTCAAGGGCGCCGGCGTGCCGCTCGCCGGCCGGTGCGAGTTCGCATACGGATGCGAGCCGGTCACGGTGCCGGTGGGGTCGTACTTCGTGATGGGTGACAATCGAGGCAACTCCCAGGATAGCCGATACTGGGGCGTCATCCGGCGGGACAAGATCGTCGGTCGAGTCTTCGTCATCTACTGGTCGTGGGACGGCTCACTCCACTACCTCCGCCACGATCGGATCGGTCGCGCCCTCTAGATCCGTCGGGCTCGAGGGCCCCGGCGTGCCCGACGCCGCGGGGCAGTCAAGAGCGCGCGGATCGGGGAGGTGCTGCTAGAATCGGGCGCATGGCGGCGGCCATCGACGTCCCCGATCGGTTCAACGCCGCCACCCACTTCCTCGACCGCCACGTCACCGAGGGCCGCGGCGCCCGCACCGCCTTCCGCTTCGCCGGCCGCGACGTCACCTACGGCGAGATCGCCCTCCGCGCCAACCGTCTCGGCAACGCGCTCCTGGCCCGCGACGTCCAGATGGAGCAGCGCGTGCTCCTGGCCCTGCCGGACCGGCCCGAGTTCGCCGAGGCCTTCTGGGGCACGATGAAGATCGGCGCGGTGCCGGTGCCGGTGAGCGACGCGCTGCCCGCCGAGGAGCTGGCGTTCCTGCTCCAGGACAGCCGTGCCCGGGCGGTGATCGCCTCCGAGACGGCCGCCGCCGAGATCCTGAAGATCCGGCGCCCAGTGCCCGGCGCTGGAGAGCGTGATCGTGGTGGGCGGCCGCCGGCGCGGCGCGCTCGAGTACGAGCGGCTGCTGGAGAAGGCCTCGCCCGAGCTGGCCGCGGCGGACACGAGCCGCGACGACGTGGCGCTCTGGCTCTACACCTCGGGCTCGACCGGGCGCCCGAAGGCCGCGGTGCACCTGCATCGCAACCTGGTCCACGCGGCGGAGCGGGTGGGGCGGGGGACCTTCGGCATCGCGGCGGACGACGTGATCTTCTCGGCGTCGAAGCTCCACTTCGCGTTCGGCCTCGGCAACTCGCTCTACTTCCCGGCGCTGGTGGGCGCCGCGTCGGTGCTGGTGCCGGAGCGCCTGGAGGCCGAGCGCGATCTTCGAGCTGATCCAGGCCGAGCGACCCACGCATGCTGTTCGCGGTGGCCACCATGTATCGCCGGCTCTTGCAGGTCGAAGGGGCGGAGCGGCGGTTCGATCTCTCCTCGCTCCGGCTCTGCGTGTCCTCCGGCGAGGCGCTGCCCGCCGGCGATCTTCCACGCCTGGAAGTCGCGCTTCGGCCACGAGCTGCTGGACGTGGTGGGCTCCACCGAGGCGCTGCACGACTACATCGCCAACCGGCCGGGCGAGGCGCGGCCGGGCTCGAGTGGGCGGGTGATCCCGGGCTACGAGGCGCGGCTGGTGGACGACCAGGACCGGCCGGTGGCGCCGGGCTTCGTGGGCCAGCTCCTGATCAAGGGCGACTCCACCGCGGCGTACTACTGGAACCGCCACGAGCGCACCCGGGCCACGATGCAGGGCGAGTGGCTGCGCACCGGCGACATGTTCTACCAGGACACCGACGGCTACTTCTACTTCTGCGGCCGGGGCGACGACATGCTGAAAGTCGGCGGTATGTGGGTGTCGCCGGTCGAGATCGAGGCGTGCCTGGGCGAGCACCCGGCGGTGCTGGAGGCCGCGGTGGTCGGGCGCGGGGACGCCGACGGGCTCACCAAGGCCCACGCCTTCTGCGTGCTGCGCGACGGCGAGCCCGGCACCGACGCGCTCGCCGCCGAGCTGCAGGCGCTGGTGCGCAAGCGCCTGGCGGGCTACAAGTCGCCGCGCTGGGTGGACTTCGTGGCCGAGCTGCCCAAGACCACGACCGGCAAGATCCAGCGGTTCGCCTTGCGGCGGCGCTAGGATGCGTGTCGTCGTCGAGCGCGTCTCCAAGACCTACACGGATCGCCGCGGCCGCGACGTGGTGGCGCTGAGCCAGGTGGACCTCGCGGTGGAGACCGAGGAGTTCGTGGCCCTGCTGGGCCCGTCGGGCTGCGGCAAGTCCACGCTCCTCAACATCATCGGGGGGCTCCTGCCGGCCAGCTCGGGGCGCGTCTACTTCGAGGGCGAGCCGCGCGAGGGCCGGCCGATGGCGGCCACCGTGTTCCAGGAGTTCGCGCTCTTCCCCTGGCGGACGGTGCGGGCCAACGTGGAGTTCGGCCTGGAGGAGCTGGGCGTCTCCGGTTTCGAGCGGGCGGAGCGCACGCGGCACTACCTCGACATGACCGGCCTGGCCGGCTTCGAGGGCAAGTACCCGCACCAGCTCTCGGGCGGCATGCGCCAGCGCGTGGGCATCGCGCGGGCGCTGGCGGTGGAGCCGGCGGTGCTGCTGCTGGACGAGCCGTTCTCGGCGCTGGACGCCCAGACCCGCACGCTGATGATGGAGGAGCTGCTCGGCATCTGGGCCCGCACGCGGCAGTCGATCCTGTACGTGACGCACAACATCCAGGAGGCGGTGTTCATGGCCGACCGGGTGATCGTGCTCTCGCGGCGGCCGGGCGAGGTGCTCGACACGGTGCCGATCCGGCTCCCGCGCCCGCGCGGGGAGCACCAGCAGGGCGACCCCGCGTTCATCCAGGCCAGCGACCGCATCTGGGGGCTGATCAAGTCGCAGGCGCAGGCCGCGCTGCTCGAGGGCGACGCGCTGGCGGAGCGCGGCTGATGGCGGTGGAGCGCTTCATCGTGGACGACCGCACCGCGTTCCTGCGCCGGCCCGACTACCGCACGGTGCGCGTCCTCGCCCTGGTGGGCCTGGTCGTGCTGTGGGAGCTGATCACGCGCACCGGTCTCGTCTCCTCGCTCTTCCTGCCGTCGCCGATCGGCGTGCTGGCGGAGGGCTGGGACATGGCCGTCTCCGGCCAGCTCCACGTGCACCTCGTGACCAGCCTCGAGCGCCTGGCCTGGGGCTTCGCGATCGGGGCGCTGGCCGGCATCAGCGTGGGCGTGGCGGTGGGCTTCTTCTCGCTCGCCGACGCGGTGGTGCAGCCGCTCATCGCGGCCACGTTCCCGATCCCCAAGATCGCGCTGCTGCCGCTGCTGATCCTCTGGCTCGGCATCGGCGAGGCCTCCAAGGTCGCGGTGGTGGCGCTCGGCGTCTTCTTTCCGATGGCCATCAACACCTACTCGGGCGTCCGCCAGGCCGATCCGCTGCTGATCCGGGCCGCCGTCTCCTTCGGCGCGGGGCGGTGGAGCGTGATCCGCAAGGTCATCCTGCCCTCGGCGCTGCCCATGGTCTTCGCGGGCTTGCGGCTGGGCGCGGGGATCGCGCTGCTCCTGCTGGTGGCCGCCGAGCAGATCGCGGCCGACGCGGGCATCGGCTTCCTGATTCTGCAGTCCGGCAACCTGATGGAAACCACCAAGCTCATGGTCGGCATCGTCGTGCTCTCGCTGCTCGGCGTCCTCTCGCACTGGGGGCTCTCCGGGCTCGAGCGCGCGGTGATCCGCTGGCGTCACACCTGATCGGAGGCTGCTCGTATGCGACGACTCTCCTGGCTGGTCCTGGCTCTCGCGGCACTCGCGGGCGGCATCGCTCTCTCGCCCGGCGCGGAGGCGCAGGCGCCCGCGCCGCTCAAGGTCGGCGTGCTCAAGCTCACGTCCTCCGCGCCGATCTTCATCGGCGTCGAGAAGGGCTACTTCAAGGAGTTCGGCGTCGAGCCCGAGCTGGTCTACTTCCAGGCGGCGGCGCCCATCGCCACCGCGCTGGCCGCGGGCCAGCTCGACGTGGGCGCCACCGGCCTCACCGCCGCGCTCTACAACATCGTGCTGGGCGGCGAGAAGCTCTGGATCGTGGCCGACAAGGGGCGCGAGTGGCCGGGGTACCCGCTGGTGGCCATCGTGGTGCAGAAGGAGCTGTGGGACAGCGGCGCGCTGCGGACCATCAAGGATCTCCGGGGCAAGCGGATCGGCGTCACCCAGATCGGCTCCACGTTCCACTACCACATCGGCAACATCCTGGAGAAGGACGGGCTGACGCTGGCCGACGTGAAGATCGTGCCGCTCCAGGCCATGCCGGCCACCATGGAGGCGCTGAAGGGCAAGCAGGTGGACGCCATCCTGGTGCCGCAGCCCTTCCCGGGCGCCGCGGAGGCGCAGGGCTTCGGCAAGATCATGGCGTGGGCGGGGGACCTCTACCCCTGGCAGATCGCGACCATCTTCTACTCCGGCAAGCTCGCGACCGATCGCGCCCGCGCGGTGGCCTTCATGAAGGGCTACGTGAAGGCCTCGCGCCACTACCACGACGCCGCGCTGGTGCAGAAGGACGGCCGCCTCGTGCCCGGCGCCGGCTACGAAGAGGTCGTGCAGATCACGGCGAAGTACACGGGGGCCCGGCCCGAGAACATCAGGCTCGGCTTTCCGTTCCAGGACCGCAACGGTCGCCTGCTCGTGACCGACATCGAGCGGCAGATGGCCTGGTGGACGGCCAACGGCTTCATGAAGAAGACGCTGCCGCTGCGGTCCATCGTGGACACCTCCTTCGTGGAGGAGGCCGTCAAGGCGCTCGACAAATAAGTCAGCGGGGGCGCGGGTTTAGCTGCTATCATGCTCGCTGACGTGAGCGCCCCGTTCGGGAAGGTCCTCATCGCGAATCGCGGCGAGATCGCCGTCCGGGTCATCCGGGCGTGCCGCGAGCTCGGCATCCAGACCGTCGCCGTCTTCTCCGAAGCCGATCGCGAGTCCCTCCACGTGCTGCTCGCGGACGAGGCGGTGCCGATCGGGCCGCCGCCGGCCGCCGAGAGCTACCTCGTCATCGACAAGCTGATCGCCGCCGCCCGCGCCACCGGGGCCGAGGCGGTGCACCCGGGCTACGGCTTCCTGGCCGAGAACGCGAAGTTCGCCCAGGCCTGTCTCGACGCGAAGCTGACCTTCATCGGGCCGCCGCCGGCCGCCATCCGGGCGATGGGCGACAAGATGGCCGCCCGCCGCGTGGCCATCAAGATGGGCGTGCCGGTGGTGCCCGGCACCGAGGAGCCGGTCTCGGACGACGCGGAGGCGGTGCGCGTGGCCGAGCGCGTGGGCTATCCCGGTCATGCTGAAGGCGGCCATGGGCGGCGGCGGCAAGGGCATGCGCCTGGTGCGCACGCCCGGCGAGCTGACCGGCGCGCTGCGGGCCGCGCGCTCGGAGGCGGGCGCCGCGTTCGGCGACGCCGCGGTCTACATCGAGCGTTACGTGGAGGAGCCGCGGCACATCGAGATCCAGGTGCTGGCCGACGCGCACGGCGGCGTCGTGTACCTGGGCGAGCGCGAGTGCTCGATCCAGCGCCGCCACCAGAAGCTGGTGGAGGAGAGCCCGTCGCCCTTCGTCACGCCCGAGATGCGGCGTCGCATGGGCGAGGCCGCCTGTCAGGTGGCCGCCGCGGTCGGCTACGTGAACGCGGGCACCGTGGAGTTCCTGGTGGACCGCGAGCGCAACTTCTACTTCCTCGAGATGAACACGCGCCTGCAGGTGGAGCATCCGGTGACCGAGCTGGTGACCGGGCGCGATCTCGTGCGAGACCAGCTCCGCATCGCGGCGGGAGAGAAGCTCGGCTTCGGCCAGGACGACGTCGCGCTCCACGGCTGGGCCATCGAGTGCCGCGTCAACGCGGAGGACCCGTTCGCGGGGTTCATCCCGTCGCCCGGCAAGGTCGTGGGGCTGCGGGCGCCCGGCGGGCCCTGGGTGCGCGACGACACCGGCGTCTACGCGGGCTGCACGATCCCGCGCTTCTACGACACGCTGATGGCCAAGCTGATCGTCTGGGGCCCCGACCGCGACGCGGCGATCGCGCGGATGGCGCGCGCGCTCGGCGAGTACACGGTGGCCGGCGTGCAGACCACGATCCCGATCCTCCAGCGCATCATCGCGCACCCGGATTTCGTGGCGGGTCGCCTCTCCACCGGCTTCATGGAGCGCCTGCTGGCGGCGGACAAGCCGGAGGCGGCGGGCCGGCACCGCACGATCGCGCTGATCGCGGCGGCGCTGACCGCCTACGAGCGCGCGGGGCGCCCGGCGTCCGCCGGAGGCTCGCCCAGCGGGCCCGCCACGACGCCCGGCGCCTGGCGGCAGGCGCTGCGGCCGGGCTGGAGGAGCTCGGTGAAGTTCGAGGCGCAGGCGGGCGGGGAGACGATCCCCATCGAGATCGCGGGCGCCGAGGGCCGCTTCACCGTCACCATCGGCGACGAGCGCCTCGCGGTGGACGCGCGCGAGACCGGCGAGGGCATCTGGTCCATCCTGCTGGGCGGCGCCTCGCACGTGGCCGACGTCACCGAGCAGGACGGCGTCTACGTGGTGGACGTGGCGGGCGAGCGCTACGCGATCCGCGTCGAGGAGGAATCGCGCTACATCATCCGGACGCGCGGGGCCCAGGGCAACGTGGCGGGCCAGGTGCTGAAGGCGCCGATGCCGGGGAAGGTGACGCTGATCGAGGTCGCGGTGGGCCAGGCCGTCGCGCCCGGCGACGGGCTCATCGTGCTGGAGGCCATGAAGATGGAGAACGAGTTCAAGGCGCAGGTGGCGGGGACGGTGAAGGAGATTCGCGTCGCGGCCGGCCAGGTGGTGAACCCCGGGGACGTCCTGCTGGTTATCGAATAGCCATGGCGCTCGCGATCGAGTTCAAGGGCGTCAACAAGTGGTTCGGCCAGCACCACGTCCTGGTGGACGTGGACCTGAGCGTGGACGCGGGCGAGGTCATCGTGGTCTGCGGCCCCTCCGGCTCGGGCAAGAGCACGCTCATCCGCTGCGTCAACCGCCTGGAGCCGACCCAGAAGGGCGACATCCTCGTGCACGGCCAGTCCATCACCGCGCCCGGTGGCGTCAACCTGGTCAAGCTGCGCACCGAGGTCGGGATGGTGTTCCAGTCCTTCAACCTCTTCCCCCACATGACGGTGCTGCAGAACATCATGCTGGCGCCGCGCA
Organism: uncultured Candidatus Rokubacteria bacterium; assembly: GCA_963747235.1. Taxonomy (GTDB): domain Bacteria; phylum Methylomirabilota; class Methylomirabilia; order Rokubacteriales; family CSP1-6; genus CAMLFJ01. The sequence continues at coordinate 295,645 of CAVVEU010000040.1, read as the reverse complement.
AGGTGAAGGGGCTGGGCGCGGCCGAGGCGGAGAAGATCGCGCGCGCCCTGCTCGAGCGGGTGCGCATCCCCGATCGGGCCGACTACTACCCGGCCAATCTCTCGGGCGGCCAGCAGCAGCGCGTGGCCATCGCCCGCGCCCTCGCCATGCAGCCGCGCATCATGCTGTTCGACGAGCCCACCTCGGCGCTCGACCCCGAGATGATCAACGAGGTGCTGGACGTCATGACCGATCTGGCCAAGGAGGGCATGACCATGATGGTGGTGACCCACGAGATGGGCTTCGCCCGTCGCGTGGCGAGCCGCGTCGTGTTCATGGACTACGGCCGGATCGTGGAGGTGCAGAAGCCGGAAGCGTTCTTCGCCGCCCCGCAGTCGGAGCGGGCCAAGGACTTCCTGTCCAAGATCCTGTCGCACTGAGACTTCACCAAGGAGGATGTGCATGCGGAGATTCATTGGAGTGGTGATGGTGCTGGCGCTGCTGGCCGTGTCGGTGATGCCCGCGGCGGCGCAAACGAAGATGACCCTCGACAAGATCAGCGAGACGGGCCGCTGACGATCGGCACCCGGACCGGGTCGCCGCCGTTCGCGTACGTCAATGCCCGGAACGAGTGGGTCGGCTTCTCCATCGACCTGGTCGAGGAGCTGATCAGGCCCGCGGTCGAGAAGAAGCTCGGCAAGCCGATCAAGGTCGAGAAGAAGGAGAGCGCGCCGCCGACCCGGATCCCGCTCCTGTCCTCCGGCGCGGTGGACCTGATCGCCGAGACGATGACGGACACGCGGACGCGGCGCGACAGCGTGGACTTCTCGATCACGTTCTTCGTCACCGGCGCGCAGTTCCTGGTCAAGAAGGGCAGCCCGATCAAGGGCATCAAGGACATCGACGGCAAGCGCATCGCCGCCCAGCAGGGCTCGACCAACGCCCGCATCATCCGGGAGAAGGCGCCCAAGGCGCATCCTGCGTGAGTTCCCGGACCAGCCGGCCGCCTTCCAGGCGCTGGTGCAGGGGCAGGTGGACGCCTACACCAATGACGGCATCCAGCTCGCCGGGCTCAAGGCCAAGGCGCCGGATCCGGCCGCTGTGGGACATCGTCGGCGACTTCTACTCCTACGAGCCCTACGGCATGGCCATGCGGAAAGGCGACGCGGATTTCCGCAACGTCGTCAACGGCGGGCTGATGGACGGCATCGAGTCCGGCAAGTTCTTCGAGATCTACGAGAAGTGGTTCGGGGCCAAGGGCGAGCTGCCGTACCCGATGGCGCCCCAGGTCCGCAGCTTCATGCTCCTCCAGGTCGTCCCCAAGTAAGGCACGCGAACCACCCCTCACCCTGCCCTCTCCCCTCAGGGGAGAGGGCAGGGTGAGGGGGCTGAAGGCTGAAGGAGCCGGGTGAACTACCAGTTCAAGTGGTCGGTGCTCTGGACCGGCGAGTCCGGCCAGTGGCTGCTGAGCGGCCTCATCATGACGCTCGAGCTCTCGGCCGTCGCCTGGCTGATCGCGGTCGCGCTCGGGATCGTCTCCGGCTCGCTCCGCACCGTGCGCTTCTGGCCCCTGCGCGCGGCCGCCACGTTCTACGTGGAGTTCTTCCGCAACGTGCCGCTGCTGGTCTGGATGTTCTTCTGGTACTTCGCGGTGCCGCCGCTGCTGCCCGAGGCGGTCCAGCAGTGGCTCTTCGCCAACGGGCTCGAGTTCTGGGCCGCGGTGTTCGCGCTCGGCGTCTACAGCGGCGCGCGCTTCTCCGAGGTCCTCCGCTCCGGCATCCAGTCCATCCCGAAGACGCAGCTCGAGGCCGTCGGTGGCCTCCGGGCTCACGACCTTCCAGGCCTACCGCTACGTGATCCTGCCGGTGGCGCTCCGGCTCATCATTCCGCCGGGCACCAACGAGTCCCTGAACCTGCTCAAGAACTCGTCGGTCGCGCTCACCATCAGCGTGGCCGAGCTCACGTTCCAGACGCGCCAGATCGAGACCTACACCGCCAAGGCCATCGAGGCGCTCACCGCGGGCACGCTCATCTACCTGGTGCTCTGCGTCTCCCTCGCCTCGATCATGTCCTGGGTGGAGCGGCGCACCGCGATCCCCGGCCTCATCGTCGGCGGGCGGCAGCGGCGCTAGCCATGCTCGATCTCGACGTCATCTGGCGCAACCTGCCGTTCCTGATGCTCCAGGGCTTCCTGGGCATCGGCAACTTCGTGGGCGGCACCCTGCGCCTGGCCATCCCGTCCATCATCCTGGGCTTCCTCCTCGGCATCTTCATCGGCATCGCGCGCCTGGCCCCCCAGTGGTGGATCCGCATGCCGGCGACCGTATACGTGGAGTTCTTCAGAGGCGTCCCGCTGGTCATGGTGATCTTCTGGATGTGGTTCATCATGCCCATCGTGCTCAAGACGTCCATCCCGGAGTTCGGGGTGGCGCTGACCGCGTTCGTGGTCTTCGAGGCGGCCTACCTGGGCGAGATCGTGCGCGCGGGCATCCAGTCGGTGCCGCGCGGCCAGGTCGAGGCGGGCACCGCGCTCGGGCTCAGCGGGTCGCAGGGCATGCGCTACGTGATCCTGCCCCAGGCGCTCAAGAACATGATCCCGTCGCTGGTGACCCAGTTCATCGTGCTCTTCAAGGACACCTCGCTCGCCTCCATCATCGGCTTCATGGACCTGACCAAGGCCGCCCAGGTGGTGAACAACCGCGAGATCCGCCCCTTCCCGCTCTACCTCTTCATCGCGGTGGTCTACTGGGTCTGCACCTACTCCATGTCCCGCTACGCGCGCTACCTGGAGAAGAGGATCGGCCCTGCCTGAAGTCGTCCTGCCCACCGGCGTCCGCCTGCACTGGCGGGAGGCCGGCCTCGCCGCGGGCCCTGTTGCTGCTCCGGTCGTGGTGTGGATTCACGGGGGCTCGGTGGAAGACTCCTCGGTGATGGTGGCGGATCTCGAGCCCTTCTTCGGGCGCGTGCGCGCGCTCTTCCCCGACACGCGCGGCCACGGGCTCTCCTCGCGCTTCGAGCGGGTGGAGGACTACACCTACGCGCGCAAGGCAGAGGACCTGCTGGCGTGGCTCGACGGCCTCGGGATCCGCGAGGCGGTGTGGGGCGGGGTGTCCATGGGCGGCGCGCTCTCGCTGTGGATCGCGGCGCACGCCCCGGAGCGCGCGCGGGCGGTCATCTCCATCAGCGGGCCGCCCTTCGTGCCGAGCGACGAGGACAAGGCCTGGTGGGCCCGCCAGCGGCCCCTGGTGGAAGAGGGCCGCTTCGAGGAGTACTTCGACGCCAACGTGCGCCTGCGCATGGGCGAGGCCGCGCTGGCCCGGCTCAAGGCGCGGCCCGATCGGTACGCGGAGCTGACCGGCGCGCTCCGCCGCCACTCGGTGGCCTCGCTCCTCGCGCTGCTCGACGAGACCTACAGCCGCGTCGAGTGGCTGGACGACTGCCGCCGCATCCGCTGCCCGGTCCAGGTCATCGCGGGCTCCGAGGACAGCTTCCCCACCGTGGCCATGTCCCGCCGCGTCGCCGACGCCATCCCCGGCGCCCGTCTGCACGTGGTGGAGGGCGGCCCCCACTTCCCCAACCGCACCCACCGCGCCGAAGTCCAGGCCGTCATCGCCGCCTTCCTCGCCACCGTCGGCGTCTAGATGGGGTCAGGTCTTGAATTACGACATTTAGCCGCCTCACGGCGAAGTCCGGCCGAGCGGAAATGTCGTAATTCAAGACCTGACCCCCATTGCGGGGCGGGCGGGGGCGGGATAGAGTCAGCCGCCATGGACGAGGAGCAGGCGCGGATCCGGGGGTATCTGGTGGCGCAGGGGGCCAAGCTGACGCCCGCGGCCATCGTGGAGAAGGTGCAGCAGGCGATGGCGGACCTGAAGGCGGCGGCCGCGGCGGTGCCGGCGGCGCGCTTCGGCGAGCGGCCCGCGCCCGAGGAGTGGAGCGGCAACGAGGTGATGGCCCACGTGCTGGCGGCCGATCTCTACTTCGCCGGCAGCATCGTGAGCGTGCTCGATGGCGGGCCGCCGCTCCCGCGATCAGACGGGCGCGGGATCATCGAGGACGCGCCCGTGCGCTCGGCCGAGGCGTGGTGTCGCCTCCTCGCGGAGCAGCGCGGCGCTCTGTTCGCGAAGGTCCTCGCCGCCGATCCGGCCGCCGGCCCCGATGCGCGGATCGAGCACCCGATGTTCGGCCCGCTCACCTGGCGGGAGACGCTGCTCTTCACCCGGCTGCACGACCTCGATCACGCCGGCCAGCTCCAGAAGATCGCGACGGCTCTCGCGGCGTCGCGCCCCGCCTGATGCGCGTCTCGATCTCGCTGCGCCTGGCCCAGACCGACTGGGCGGAGGCGAGCAGCTACGTGACCGAGGCCGAGCGCCTGGGCGTGGACGACGTCTGGTCCGCGGAGGCCTGGGGCCACGACGGCGTCACCCCGCTGGCCTTCATGGCCGCGCGCACCTCGCGCATCCGCCTCGGCACCGGCATCATGCAGGCCGGCACCCGCACGCCCGCGCTGCTGGCCATGACCGCGATGAGCATGCAGTCCATGTCCAATGGCCGCTTCCTGCTGGGCCTGGGCGTGAGCGGACCGCAGGTGATCGAGGGCTGGCACGGCATCCGCTTCGACCGGCCGGTGCAGCGCATGCGCGAGACCGTCGAGATCGTCCGGCGGGCGATCCGGGGCGAGCGCCTCGAGTACAAGGGCAAGGTCTACGAGCTGCCGCTGCCCGGCGGCGAGGGCAAGGCCCTCCGCTCCGCCGCGCCGCCCCAGCCGAACCTGCCGATCTACCTGGCCACGCTCTCGCCGAAGAGCCTCGAGATGACGGGCGAGATCGCCGACGGCTGGCTCGGCACCTCGTTCATGCCCGAGCACGCCCACGTCTTCTTCGACTCGCTGGCCGCCGGCGCGGCGCGCGCGGGCCGCTCGCTCGCGCAGCTCGACCTGCAGGCGGGCGGCTACGTCGCCTTCGGCGACGACGTGGAGCGGCTGATCCCGCCGCGCAAGCCCGGCCTGGCCTTCAGCCTGGGCGCCATGGGCTCGCGCCAGCACAACTTCTACAACGACGCCTACCGCCGGGCGGGCTACGTGGACGCGGCCACCGAGGTGCAGCGCCTGTGGCTCGACGGCCGGCGCGACGACGCCGACGGCCCGCGTGCCCGACGAGCTGGTGCTCCAGACCAACCTGCTCGGCACCGACGCCATGGTGCGCGCGCGGCTTCTGGCCTACCAGCGCGCCGGCGTCACCACGCTGCGGGTCGAGCCCGGCGGCGAGGGGCTCGCGGCCCGGCTCGCCACCCTGGGCCGGTTGCTGGACCTCGTTCGCGCCCTGCGATAGCATGGCGGTCGGTCGAGCCGCACGATCAACGACGATTCCACAGGAGCCCTGACATGGATCTGAACTATTCGCCCGACGAGCTGGCCTTCCGCGACGAGGTCCGCGGCTGGTTGAAGAGCAACCTGCCGGACGAGCTGCGCGCCAAGATGGAAGGCTACCAGGAGCTCTCGAAGGACGATCTCCTGCGCTGGCACAAGATCCTGGCCAGGAAGGGCTGGGTCGCGCCGGACTGGCCGACCGAGTGGGGCGGCACCGACTGGAACCTGGTCCAGCGCTACATCTGGGAGGAGGAGTGCGGCTTCGCGGCCACGCCGCCGCTCATCCCGTTCGGGCTCCGCATGTGCGCGCCGGTGCTGCTGCAGTTCGGCACCGACGCCCAGAAGAAGAAGTTCCTGCCCCGCATCTTCCAGGGCGAGGACTTCTGGTGCCAGGGGTACTCGGAGCCGGGCTCGGGCTCGGACCTGGCCTCGCTCAAGACGCGCGCGGTGCGCCAGGGCGATCACTACGTGGTGACCGGCCAGAAGATCTGGACGACCCTGGCCCAGCACGCCGACTGGATCTTCTGCCTCGTGCGGACCGACGGCACCGGCAAGCGCCAGGACGGCATCTCCTTCCTGCTGATCGACATGAAGACGCCCGGCATCAGCGTGCGGCCGATCGTCCTGATGGACGGCAGCAAGGAGGTCAACGAGGTCTTCTTCGACGAGGTCAAGGTGCCCGCCGAGAACCTCGTGCACGAGGAAGGCAAGGGCTGGACGGTGGCCAAGTACCTGCTGGGCTACGAGCGCATGGGCACCGGTCGCATCGGCGCCTCCAAGCGCGAGCTGACCAAGCTGAAGGAGCTGGCGGGCGAGCAGATGAAGGACGGGCGTCCGCTGATGGAGGACCCGCGCTTCCGCGACCGGCTCACGCGCGTGGAGGTCGAGCTGATGGCGCTCGAGATCACCAACCTCCGCTTCCTCGACCAGATGCGGCGCAGCGGGAAGCCCCCGGGCGCCGACGTCTCCATGCTCAAGATCAAGGGCACCGAGATCCAGCAGGCCATCACCGAGCTGATGATGCAGGCCGCGGGCCCGCTGGCCCAGGCCTTCCGGCCGGTGGACGCGATGGACTTCGACCACTTCACCGCCCGCCTCGCGCCTCGGTACTGCAACCTGAGAAAAGCCACGATCTACGCGGGCTCCAACGAGATCCAGCGGAACATCATCGCGAAGGCGACGCTGGGGCTATGAACTTCGATCTGACCGAAGAGCAGCAGCTCCTGGCCGACAGCCTCAAGCGGTACCTGACCAACGAGTACTCGATCGACACGCGGGCCAAGATCGTGGATTCCGCCACCGGCTGGAGCGAGACGGTGTGGGCGGCCTTCGCCGAGATGGGGCTGCTGGGCGTGCCCTTCGCGGAGGAGCACGGCGGCTTCGGCGGCACCGCGGTGGACGTGATGCTGGTCATGGAAGCGCTCGGCGAGGGCCTCGTGGTCGAGCCGTACTGGGTCAACGTCGGCCTCGGCGGGCGCCTGATCGCCCACGGCGGCTCGGTGGCCCAGCAGAAGCGCATCCTGCCCGAGCTGATCCAGGGCAAGCACCGCCTGGCCTTCGCCCACACCGAGAGCAGTGCCCGCTACGACCTCGGCCACGTGGGCACGCGGGCCAAGCGTGGCGGGGGCGGCTTCACGCTGAACGGCGAGAAGCGCGCGGTGCTCCACGGCGGCTCCGCCGACACGCTGATCGTCTCCGCGCGCACGTCGGGCGGCGACACCGACGCGGCCGGCATCAGCCTGTTCCTGGTGGACCGCGGGGCGAAGGGCGTGACCCTCAAGGAGTACCGCACGATCGACGAGCTGCGGGCCGCCGACGTCTGGCTCACCGACGTGACGGTGCCCGCGGACGCGCTCCTGGGCGAAGAGGGCCGCGCGCTGCCGCTGATCGAGGACGCGGCCGACTACGCCACCGCGCTGCTCTGCGCGGAGGCGGTGGGCGCCATCCGCTACGCCAACGAGGCCACGCTCGAGTACCTCAAGACGCGCCGGCAGTTCGGGGTGCCGATCGGCAGCTTCCAGGCGCTCCAGCACCGCATGGTGGACATGGTGATCAGCTACGAGCAGGCGCGGTCCATGGCGTGCCTGGCGTGCGTGAAGGTGGACAGCGCACCGCCCGCGGAGCGCACCCGCGCGGTCTCCGCGGCCAAGATCAAGGTGGCGGACGCCTGCCGGCACGTCAGCCAGGAGGCGGTCCAGCTCCACGGCGGCATGGGCATGACCGAGGAGCTGAAGATCAGCCACACGTTCCGGCGGCTCACCATGATCGGCCAGCTCTTCGGCGACGCCGAGCATCACCTGGAGCGGTTCGCGGCCAACTGACGGGCAAAAGTTGACTCGCCGCGCGGATTCCGCCCATAGTCGGAGCCTATGGACGGGCAGGAATCCGCGGAGCGGCCGTCGTTCTTCCGCAAGCCCGCGCCCGACGGGAGTTCCGCTCCCCGCCGGCCGATCGCGCCGCCGCCGCCCGTACCGCCATCACCGGCGCGGCCGCTCACGCCGGGTGCCCCCGAGAACCTGCCCGTGCCGCCCTCCGACACGCTGCGGCGCCCGAGCTTCCACGGCACGGGCGGCACGCTCTTCGGCATCCACGTCGTCAACACGCTGCTGACGATCGTGACGATCGGCTTCTACTACTTCTGGGCCAAGACGCGCCTGCGGCGGTACCTCTTCGGCCAGACCGAGATCGACGGCGATCGCTTTGCCTATCACGGCACGGGACGGGAGCTGCTCCTGGGCACGCTCAAGGCGGTGCTCGTCTTCGGCATGCCGATCTACCTGCTCAACATCATCCGCGACGTGCTGGACGTGCCCGTGCTCCTCAAGGTTTTTGCCGGGGTGCTCTCGGGCAGCCTGCTCTTCGTGCTCTTCCCGGTCGCGATGGTGGGGGCGCGCCGCTACCGGCTGGGCCGGACCTCGTGGCGCGGGATCCGCTTCTCGTTCCGGGGGCGCGTGTGGGACCTGGTGAAGATCGTCATCGTGGGCACCTTCCTGACCGGCCTCACCCTGGGGCTCTACTATCCGATCCTCCTGGTGAAGCGGCAGGCGTTCATGATCTCGAACTCGTACTTCGGGAGCGAGCGGTTCGACTTCGTGGGCCGCGGGCGGGATCTCTTCTGGGTCTACGTGCAGGCGATCCTGCTCACCCTGCCGACGCTCGGGTTGTGCTGGGTGTGGTACATCGCGCGCAAGCGCCGCTACTTCTGGGACCACACCTCGTTCGGCGCCGCGCGCTTCTCCTGCACGGTGACCGGCCGGGCCCTGCTGAGCCTCTGGGCGGTGAACCTGCTGCTGCTCGTGGGCACGCTCGGCATCGCGTGGCCCTGGGTGCGCGTGCGGAACATCCACTTCGCGTTCCGCAACCTGTCGCTGCTGGGCCCGCTCGATCTCGCGCGCATCCAGCAGGAGGCGCAGCGCGTGTCGACCATGGGCGAGGGGCTCTCCGGCTTCTTCGACTCCGGCTTCGATCTCGCCTGACCCGCGTGGCGTCCCCGTCCTGATGCGCACCGACTGGCAGGGCACCTATCTGGACGGGCGGACCGCGGCGCGCCAGCCGGCGACCATCCGCCTGATGCGCGAGGGCCTCGAGCTCACCACCGCGGCGGGCGGGGCGCGCCTCTGGCCCTACCGCGAGCTGCGTCAGACGCAGGGCTCCTACGCGGGCGAGGAGGTGCGGCTCGAGCGGGGCGGGGAGCTGCCCGAGACGCTGCTGGTTGCCGACGCCGCGTTCCTCCAGAGCCTGCACGAGGCCTCGCCCCACGTGGGCGCGCGCTTCCACGACCCGCGCCGGCGTTCCGCGCGCCTGCGGTGGACGATCGTGGCGGCGGGCGGCGTGCTCGCGGCCACCGTCGCGCTCTATCTCTGGGGCATCCCGTTGCTGGCCGCGCTCGTCACGCCGCGCGTGCCGGTGGCCTGGGAGGAGACCCTGGGCCGGTCCGCGGTGGCCTACCTGGCGCCGCCCGCGCGGCGCTGCGGCGACCCCGCCCTGGGCGCGGCGATGGACGCGATCGTGGCGCGGCTCGTGGCCGCGGGACCGCCGTCACCCTACACGATGCGGGTCTACGTGGTGAACCGGCCGGTGGTGAACGCGCTGGCCGCGCCGGGCGGCCACGTGGTGATCTTCCACGGCCTGCTCGAGCGCACGGGCACGCCCGAGGAGCTGGCGGGGGTGATGGCCCACGAGCTCCAGCACATCCTGCGACGCCACACCACGCGCGCGGTCATCCAGGACGTGGGCACCGGGCTCCTGCTGATGGCGCTGACCGGCGACGTGACGGGCCCGCTCGCGTACGGGCTCGAGGCCGCCCGCGCGCTCGGCGATCTGCGCTACTCGCGGCGGAACGAGGAGGAGGCCGACGTCGAGGGGATGAAGATGCTGCTGGCCGCCCGCGTGGACCCCGCCGGCCTGATCGCCTTCTTCGAGAAGATGCAGAAGGAGGAGGGCGCCCAGCCGAAGGCCCTCACCTATCTCTCCTCGCACCCGATGCCCGCCGAGCGCATCGCCCGCCTCAAGGCCCTGGCCGCCACCAGGCCCGGCCCGTTCGAGCCCGTCCTGCCACGCGAAGACTGGCCCGCCCTCACCAAACGCTGCTAGGCGGGCGCCGCCAGCCGTCTACGAATGTCGTAGTTCAAGACCTGACCCCATCCTATTTCGGCTGCCAGTTCTTGAAGCGCTCGCGGAGGACCTTCTTGTCGAACTTGCCGACGCTGGTCTTGGGGACCGCGTCGATGAAGATGACCTCGTCGGGGAGCCACCACTTGGCCACGCGGGGCCTGAGATACTCCATGATCTCGGCTCCGGTGAGCGCGTCCTTGAACTCCGGCTTGGGCACGATGCAGGCCAGCGGCCGCTCCACCCAGCGCTCGTGCGGCACCGCGATGACCGCGGCCTCCAGCACCTTGGGGTGGCCCATGATGGTGGTCTCCATGTCCACGCTCGAGATCCACTCGCCGCCGGACTTGATCAGGTCCTTGGTGCGGTCGGTGATCTGGATGTAGCCGTCGGGGTCGAGCGAGGCCACGTCGCCGGTGCGGAACCAGCCGTCCTCGGTGAACTGGGCCGCGCCCTCGGCGTTGTTGTAGTAGCCGCTGGTGACCCACGGCCCGCGCACCTGGATCTCGCCCGCGCTCTTGCCCGTCCCACGGCAGCACCGTGCCCGGCGTCGTCCACGATCCTCATGTCCACGCCCGCGACGGGCGCGCCCTGCTTGGCCCGCACCGCGTAGCGCTCGTCCTCGGGCAGCGCGTCCATGTAGGAGCGCGGCCGGCACACGCTGCCGAGCGGCGTCATCTCGGTCATGCCCCAGGCGTGCAGCATGTAGGCGCCGTACTTCTTGTCGAAGAGCTCGATCAGGCTCCGCGGCGCCGCCGATCCGCCGATGGGGATGCAGCGGATCGAGGAGATGTCCCACTGGGGCTCTTTCTCGAGGATGCCATTGATGGCGATCCACACCGTCGGCACCGCGCCCACCAGCGTGACCTTCTCGTGGTGGACGATCTCGATGATGTCGCGCGGCTGCGGGTTCGGCCCGCCGAAGATCTGGGTGGATCCGTTCATGACGCCCGCGAACGGCACGCACCAGGCGTTGGCGTGGAACATCGGCACGATGTGCAGGATCACGTCGCGCTCGCAGATGCCGAGCACGTCCACCGTGGACGAGGCGAAGCAGTGCAGGTAGATCGCGCGGTGGGTGTAGAGCACGCCCTTCGGGTGGCCGGTGGTGCCCGACGTGTAGCAGATGCCGGCCGCGTCGGTCTCCTCGATGCGCGGCCACTCGGTGACCGGTGCGGTGGCCGTCACGAGCTGCTCGTAGTCGAGCGCGCCCGGGGGCAGCTCCGCGCTCGGGGTGTCCTTCATCACGATCACGTGCTTGACGGTGGTGAGGTCCTTCCGGATCGGCTCGAGGATGTGCCAGAGGCTCGCGTCGACGATCAGCACCTCGTCGCCCGCGTGGTTGATGATGTAGGTGATGTCCTGGGCGGAGAGCCGGATGTTCACGGTGTGGAGCACCATGCCCATGAGCGGCGCCGCGAAGTACACCTCCATGTGCCGGTGCGAGTTCCACGCGAAGGTCCCGACGCGTGCGCCCTTGGCCAGGCCGAGCCCCCGCAGCGCGCCGGCCAGACGGCAGACGCGGTCCGCGTAGTCGCCGTAGGTGTAGCGCGTGAGCCCCACGCCCGGCACCCGCGTGGCCATGGTCTTCCGGTGGAAGAGCCGCCGCGTGCGCTCGAAGAACTGGGTGAGCGTGAGCGGGTAATCCATCATCAGGCCTTTCATCGCGTCAATATCCTCCCAGGTCCTCCGAGGTCGCGCAGCGAAACCCGACGTGGTGGTGGCCACGGGCCAGGCCGCGGTGGGGTCCATCATACGAGTAGAAGCGCCGGATCGTCACCCGCAACGTCTCCGGGGGATCGTCGTGGCTGGCGCCCCGCACCACGCGCGCGGCGCGGGGGCCGGCCGCCTCGCGGCCGTCGTCCGGGCGGTAGGGGTAGGGGCGGTACTCGGAGGCGGTCCACTCCCGCAGGTTGCCGAGGAGATCCTGGACCCCGGTCGGCCCGGCGCCCGAGGGACGGCCATCGGTCCGGTCGGTCGCGTTGTAGGGCGCGTCCGAAGACCGCGTGCTCGGGCCCGGGCGGGCTGTCGCCCCAGGGGTAGCGGCGGCGGTCCGCCCCCCGGGCCGCCTTCTCCCACTCGGCCTCGGTGGGCAGCCGCTTGCCCTGCCAGAGGCAGTAGTCGCGGGCGCCGTACCAGGAGACCTCCACGGCCGGATGGTCCTCGAAGCCCGGGTCGGCGGTGAAGCGGCCGTCGCGCCGGTGGATGCGGGCATCGGGGTCGCCGGCGTCGAAGTAGTCCATGCCCTCGGCGCTCCGGAGGCCGCGCGCCTCGAGGAAGAGCGCGACCTCCCGGTTCGTGACCTTGTGGCGGTCCAGCCAGAAGACGCGGACGAAGACGCGGTGGAGCGGCGCGCTCGTCGGGGGCGCCGTCGTCGCTCCCCATCCAGAACGCGCCGGCCTGGATGAGCATGATCCCGTCGGCGCGGGCGGCGCGCGGCCCGGGATCGCCAGGGCCGATGCCGGTGCCCATCACCGTGAAAGTCAGCGCCGCGCCCAGCGCGAGAGCCCGCCGCGTCCACGCGGTCACGCGCCTACGATAGGAGCCGCGCGCGGAGGTGTCAATGTTGACAGGTGAATTGGGCCAGGTGATTCGGGCCAGGTGATTTGGCGGGAAGATTCGGGTATGGTGATGGCGCCATGAACTCCCGATGGAGCGACGCGGACGCGCAGGGCAAGAACGATCTCGATCTCCTCGTCTACGCCTCTCGCCTGATCGGCGCCGAGACCACGCTGGTGGTGTGGGGCGGCGGCAACACGTCCGTGAAGCGGGACGAGCGGGATCACCGCAACCGGCCGACGCGCGTGCTGCGCGTGAAGGGCAGCGGCTCCGATCTCAAGAGCATCGCCGACGAAGGACTTCCCCGGCGTGCGCATGGACGACGTGCTGGCGCTCCTCGAGCGGCAGGACATGGGCGACCAGGAGATGGTGGACTATCTCGCCCACGCGCTCCAGGAGCCCGCGAGCCCGCGCCCGTCCATCGAGACCCTGCTGCACGGCTTCCTGCCCGCGACGGCGGTGATCCACACCCACGCCGACGCGGTGGTGTCGCTCACCAACAACCACCGCAGCCGTGACGTGCTCCGCGAGGTCTACGGAGACGACGTCATCCCGCTCTCGTACCGGCGCCCCGGGTTCCTCATCTCGCGGGAAGTCGCGCAGACCTTCGAGGCGCATCCGAAGGCGCGCGCGCTGCTGCTCGAGAAGCACGGGACGATCTGCTGGGGGGCCACCGTGAAGGAGGCCTACCTCGCCACGATCGAGCTGATCAGCCGCGCCGAGGAGGCGATCGCCCATCGCGCCCGGGGGCGCGCGCGCTTCGGCGGCGTCGCGCTCGCGAGCCCGCCCGCCGGAGGAGCGGCGGCGCGTGGCCCTCGCGGTGGCGCCGCACCTGCGCGGGCTGGTCGGGCGCGACCGGCGCCAGGTGCTGTTCTTCGACGACGCGCCGGACGTGCTGGAGTTCGCGGGCTCGCGCGAGGCCGAGGCCCTCTGTCAAATCGGGCCCGCCACGCCGGACCACACGATCTTCACCAAGCGGCTGCCGTGCTTCGCCCCGGTCGAGAACCCGGCGGATCCGGAGTCGGTCCGCGCCGGCGTCACGAAGGCGGTCGAGCGCTTCGTGGCCGACTACACCGCCTACTTCGAGGCCCACAACACGGCGGGCGCCGAGCTGACGGATCCCGTTCCCCCGGGTCGTCGTGGTGGGCGGGCTCGGCCTCTTCGCCACCGGCAAGGACCGGCGCACCGCCGGCATCGTGGACGACATCTACCACCACACGATCTCGGTCCTGGGCGCGGCCACGTCCTTCGGGAGCTACGTCTCGCTGACCGCCAAGGACGCCTTCGACGTCGAGTACTGGCCGCTCGAGCTCTACAAGCTCTCGCTGGCCCCGCCCGAGAAGGAGCTGGCCCGGCGCATCGCGCTGGTCACCGGGGGCGCCAGCGGCATCGGGCGCGCGGCGGCCCAGCGGCTGGCCGCCGAGGGCGCGCACGTGGTGGTGACCGACCTGGACGCCGCGGGCGCGCGCAAGGCGTCCGAGGAGATCGTGGCGCGCCGTGGGCGCGGGCCGGGCGGTGGGGCTCGGCATGGACGTGACCAGCGAGGCCTCGGTGCGCGCCGCCTTCGAGACCGCGGTGCTGACCTACGGCGGCGTGGACATCGTGGTCTCCAACGCGGGCACCGCGCACTCCTCGCCGGTGGACCGGATGGAGCTCGCCGACTGGGAGCGCTCCTTCGCGGTGAACTCCACCGGGCACTTCCTGGTGGCGCGCGAAGGCATGCGGGTGCTCAAGGCCCAGGGGCTGGGCGGCGCGTTCGTCTTCGTGGCGACCAAGAACGTGATGTCGCCCGGCAAGGACTTCTCGGCCTACTCCGCGTCCAAGGCCGCGGAGGCGCAGCTCGCCAAGGTGCTGGCGCTCGAGGGCGGGCCCCACGGCATCCGGTCCAACATCGTGAACCCGGACGCCGTCTTCCGCGACTCCAAGCTCTGGTCGGAGGACGTGCGGCGCGAGCGGGCGCGGGCGCAGGGCATCTCGGTGGACGACCTCGAGGACTTCTACCGCAAGCGCAACATCCTCGCCCGGCCGATCCTGCCGGAGGACGTCGCGGAGGCGGTGCTCTTCCTGGCCTCGGACCGCTCGGCCAAGACCACGGGCTGCACGATCACGGTGGACGGCGGTGTCAAGGATGCCTTCCCCCGCTAAGGTGCGGTTCGGCGCATTTCTCGCGCTCCATCCGCCGGAGGAGCAGTTCGCGCTCGCCCGGCGCTGCGAGGAGCTGGGGCTCGACTCGCTGTGGACGGGCGACCACGTCTCCTTCCACGGTCCGATCTACGAGTCGCTGACGCTCCTGGCCTCCTACGCCGGGATCACCACGCGCATCAAGCTGGGCAGTGGCGTGTACCTGCTCGCCCTGCGCCAGCCGACGGTGGTCGCCAAGATCACCTCCACGCTCGACGCGCTCTCCGGCGGCCGGCTCATCTTCGGGGTGGGGGTGGGCGGCGAGAATCCGAAGGAGTTCGAGGCCTGCGGGATTCCCCACACCGAGCGCGGGGCCCGGGTCACCGAGGGCATCGACGTGGTGCGGGCGCTCTGGCGGGACACGCCGGCCTCGTTCAAGGGGCGCTTCACCGAGTTCGAGGGCGTGAGCATCGATCCCAAGCCGGTGCAGCGGCCGGGCCGCCGATCTGGGTCGGGGGCCGCTCGGACGCCGCGCTGAAGCGGGCCGGGCGTCAGGGCGACGGCTGGGTGTCCTATGTCGTCCAGCCCGAGCGCTATGCCCAGAGCCTGGCCAAGATCCGCGAGGCCGCGGAGCAGGCGGGGCGCCGCCTGGACGGCTTCGTGGCCGCCCACCTCACGTTCATCACGGTGGGCCGCGACTACGAGAGCGCCGAGCGGACCTGGGTGCGAATCCTCTCGCGGCGCTACGCGCAGGACTTCGGCCCGCTCGCCCGCAAGTACGGGGTGATCGGCACGCCCGAGCAGTGCGCCGAGCAGATGGAGCGCTTCGCGCGCGCCGGCTGCCACTACTTCGTGATGAACGCGATCTGCGATCCCGAGGACGAGCGGGAGCAGCTCGAGACCATCGCGAGCGAGGTCATCCCGCGCGCGCAGACGGTGGCATGAAGCCGCGCGAGTGCAAGGCGGAAGTGACCGCGGTGCGCGCGGCTGACGCCCGAGATCATGGAGGTGGACCTCCGCGTGCTCGAGCCCGCCGGAGTTCACCTTCGAGGCGGGGCAGTGGATCTCGGTGCCCTTCGGCCCCAAGATCGTGCGCGCGTGGAGCATGGTCTCGTCGCCCACCCGCAAGGGCCTCACGCTCTCGATCGACGTCGCCCCCGGCGGGATCGGCTCGCAGTGGGTGCGCGCGCTCAAGCCGGGCGATCCGGTGCAGTTCAAGGGGCCGACCGGCGGCTTCGTCTTCAACCGCGCCGACCCGCGCCGCGCCGTCTTCGTGGCCGAGGAGATCGGGATCGTCCCGATCCGCTCGATCCTGGCCCACCTCTACGAGACGGGCTACGGGCGGCCCACCGCGCTGATCTACTGGGCGCGCAATCCCGGCTGGCTCGTCTACGACGCCGACTTCCGCTCGCTCGCGCGCCGCTACCCGGGCTTCTCCTACCTGCCGGTGCTGCGCGAGCCGCCCGCGACCTGGCGCGGCGAGAAGGGCGAGCCCGCGGAGGCGGTGGAGCGCCTCGTGTACGGCGTGGACAAGCTCGTGGTCTACGTGTGCGGGGGCGGGGAGACCATCAACAAGGTGCGCGACGTGCTCGTCAGGAAGGGCATGGACCGCAAGAGCGTCAAGTGGGAGAAGTTCTGGTGAAGGCGCAGCTCTACCATCTCCAGATCAACGTGGCGGACGCCTCGCGCTCGCTGCCGTTCTACAAGGCGCTCTTCGGGTACCTCGAGTACCGCACCGTGTACGACACCGACGCGATGGCCGGCTTCTCCGGGCGTGGGACCGACATCTGGGTGGGCGCCGCGGCGCCGGCGCCACGCCGGGCCGGGCTTTCACCGCAAGCGGGCCGGCCTCAACCACCTGGCCTTCCGCGTGGACCGCCGCGAGGACGTGGATCGCTTCCAGGCCGAGTTCCTGGCCCCGCGCAGGCTCGCCCCGCTCTACGGGACCCCGCGCGAGTTCCCGGAGTACCGCCCGGGCTACTACGCGGTGTTCTTCGAGGATCCGGACCGGGTGAAGCTCGAGATCGTGCATATCCCGACCGCGCCGCCGGCCTGAGCATGGCGGATCTGAGCGGAGCTGAATGGGGGGCACCTCGTCGCGCGCACGCTCAAGCAGGCGGGCGTCGGCCACATCTTCACGCTGTGCGGCGGCCACATCCTGCCGATCTACGACGGCTGCATCACCGAGAAGCGTCCAGGTCGTGGACATGCGCCACGAGCAGGCCTGCGCGCACGCCGCCGACGCCTACGCGCGGCTCACCCGCAATATCGGCGTGGCGGTGGTGACGGCGGGGCCGGGCGTCACCGACGCGGTCACCGGCATCGCCAACGCCTACTCCGCGCGCAGCCCGGTGCTCCTGATCGGCGGGGCCGCGCCGCTCGGCCTGCGCGGGCTCGGCTCGCTCCAGGAGGTGGAGCAGGTGGACCTGCTGCGGCCCATCACCAAGGGCTCGTGGACGGTGAGCGAGACGCGCCAGATCCCGGAGGTGCTGACCACCGCCATCCGGCACGCGCTGACCGGGCGGCCGGGCCCGGTCTTCGTCGAGATCCCGGTGGACCTGCTGATGACCGTGGTGGAGGACCGCCTGGCCCCGATCCCGACCGCCTACGCGCACCGCCGCCCCACCGCGCCGGACCCCGAGTCCGTCCAGGAGCTGGCCGCGCTGCTGGCCCGCGCGGAGCGCCCCGTGATCATGGCGGGCAGCGGCGTCTACTGGGACGACGCGGCGAAGGAGCTCGCGGCGCTGGCCGAGCGCGCGGGCGTGCCCGTGTTCATGAACGGCGCGGGGCGCGGCAGCCTCCCGCACGATCACCCGCAGGCCTTCGCCCAGGCGCGCGGCTTCGCGCTCGGCCAGGCCGACTTCGTGCTGATCCTGGGCACGCCGCTCGACTTCCGGCTGGGCTACGGCCGCCCGCCGTCCTTCGCCGAGCACGTGCAGGTGGCCATGGTGGACTGCGACCCGGTCGAGCTGGGGCGCAACCGCCCGCTGGCGGTGGGCCTCGCCAGCCACATCGGGCTGACGCTCGCGGGCGCTCGCCGACGCGCTGCCGCGCGGACCTGGCGGCGCGCGTCGCAGCCCTGGCAGGCCGCGGTGCGGCGGAAGGAGGCCGACGCGCAGGCCCGGCTCATGACCGAGCGGCTCTCGGACGACGTGCCGATCAGCCACTACCGCCTGGGCCACGAGATCGCCGCGGTGGTGGACGCCGACACCACGGTGGTGGGCGACGGCGGCGACGTGGTGGGCTGCGCGTCCAAGATCGTGCCGCTCGCGCGCCCGGGCCAGTGGCTCGATCCGGGGCCCTTCGGCTGCCTCGGCGTCGGGCCCGTCGTTCGCGATCGCGGCCAAGCTGCTGCGGCCGTCCCAGCGCGTGCTGCTGATCGCGGGCGACGGGGCCTTCGGGCTCAACGGCATGGAGATGGAGACCGCGGTGCGCTTCGGCCTGCCCATGACGGTGGTGATCGGCAATGACGGCGGCTGGGGCCAGATCCGCAACCCGCAGCTCTCCTTCTTCGGCGCGGAGCGGGCGGTGGGCACCTCGCTGCCGTTCACCCGCTTCGAGCGCATGGTGGAGGCGCTCGGCGGCAAGGGGATCCACGTGACCGAGCCCGGCCAGCTCCGTCCGGCGCTGGAGCGCGCGCTGGGCTCGGGGGAGGTCTACTGCGTCAACGTGGTGCTGGACCCGGCCGCGTACCGGCGCACCGGCCAGGTCAGCATGGCCATATGAAGATCACCTTCCTCTGTCCGCATCTGCGGATCGCGGGCGGGGTGCGGGCGATCCTCACCCACGCGGACCGGCTGGCCGGGCGCGGCCACGACGTGACCGTGGTCGTCCCGGCCCGCCGGGCGCTGACCGCGTGGTGGCGCAATCGCTTCCAGCGCGCGCCGGAGTGGATGCCGACGCTCGGGGCCCGGGTGCGATGGGTGCCGGAGTGGAGCGCGGCGGCGCTGCCCGATGGCGACGCGGTGATCGCCACCTCGTGGCAGTCGGTGGAGCCGGTGGCGGCGGCCCCGACCCGCTGCGGCCGGAAGTTCTACTTCATCCAGCACTACGAGAGCCTCTACCACGGCGAGGCGGCGCGGGTGGACGCGACCTACCGCGTCCCGCTGCGGAAGATCGTGATCTCGACGTGGCTCGCCGACATCATGGCCGAGCGCTTCGAGACGCCGGCCGCGGTGGTGGTCACCCCGGTGGACCGCGCGCTCTTCCGCCCGGTGCCGGTCGAGGAGGACGGGCGCCTTCGCGTGCTGATGCTCTTCCACGAGTATCCCTGGAAGGGCGTGGCCGACGGTCTCGAGGCCTTCGCCCGCGTGCGGGCGCGCCATCCCGAGCTGAGCCTGGTGGGCTTCGGCGTGAAGCCGCCGCCGCGCAAGCTGCCGTTCGCCGAGTTCCACGAGAACCTGCCGCAGGAGCGCCTGGCGTGGCTCTACAGCCGCTGCCCGATCTACCTCTGCCCGTCGTGGGACGAGGGGCTCGGCATGCCCGCGATGGAGGCGATGGCCTGCGGCGCCGCGCTCTGCACCTACGACAACGGGGGCTGTCGCGACTACGCCATCGACGGCCGCACCGCGGTGGTGTCGCCGCGGCGCGATCTGGACGCGCTGGCCTGGGGGCTCACCCGTCTGGTGGAGGATCAGGAGCTACGACAGCGGATCGCGCGGCAGGGGCAGGACTTCGTGGGGACTCAGTTCGACTGGGAACGCGCTACCGCGCGGCTGGAGCTGATCCTGGCCGTGCGGTAGCGCTCTTAGCGGGACTGCTTAGGCGGAGATGTTCTCGACCGACGCCAGCGCGGGCCGCCGGGTGCGAATCGTGCGATTGGTCCAGCGGGCCACCACGTGACCCAGCGTCTGCTCCTCGATCAGGCCTTCCGTCTTGAGCTGCTTGAAGACCTGCGTCCAGCCCGAGCTCCGCTGAGCCATGGCCAGGATCTCGTCGAGGCTTCTCTGGGTTTGAGCACTCTGCGCGTCATACAGGGCATGCGCGATCTGCGAGTCCGAAGGCATCGCGCTCGGCTCGCGCCGGTAACCCGATCCCGTCAGCAGTCTCAGTGTGGTGGTTGACATGATTTCCTCCCCTATGGCGTTCCCGGCTTCCGCCTGACTGCTCATCGATCCAGACCGCGCTGGTGATGCGGGAGCCGGTGAGCCCGCGCGATCTGGCCGACGTGGCGCTCCCTGAAGGCTCCGCGGGGCCCGTGCGGGTTCGAGAGACGATGTCCGCGACTGCCCGCGCCCGACTTGATCTCGCCGGGCCGGCATCCGCCGTGTCTCACACCCTTCACGCTGCTGCCGTCCGCGTAGTCCGCCATGGTTGCGCCGACTTACCCTAGGGCAAACTCGGTGCCATTTCTGGGAGGGGGGAAAGGGACGTTGCGATGGTACCTTACGGAACACTCCCCGGCGGGGTCGCCGGAGGTGACTGACGAGTATCGGAATACAGTGTACCGATTTCGGACGGTCCGACCCGGCCCTGCAGGATCTGCGTCGGGAACTGCTAGCGCGGCAGCCAGTCCCGGAGCGGCTTCACGATCGCGCCGGCCTTGACCAGGCCCTCGCGGACCGCGGCCACGATCTTGTCCGAGCCCGGGCTGTCGCCGTGGATGCAGATGGTCTCGACCCTGGCGTCGATGACCTTGCCGGTGATCGTGCGCACCTTGCCCTCCATGGCCATGCGGACGGCCTGGTCGGCGGCCTTGGCCGGATCGGTGATCAGCGCGTCCTTGCCGAGCTTGCGGGTGACGAGCTGGCCGTCGTCGGCGTAGACGCGGTCCGCGAAGCCCTCGGCCGCGATGCGGACGCCCTTCACCTTGCGGGCCTCCGCGTCGTACTTCGTCATGGCCATGGTCATCAGGATGAGCTGGGGATCGAGCTCGAGGAGCTGCTCGGCGGTGGCGCGCCCGAGCGGGAGGTTCTCCTCGAACATGTGGTACTGGATGCCGTGCGGCTTGACGTGCTGGATCCGGGTGCCCGCGGCCTGGGCGAAGGCGGCCAGGGCGCCGATCTGGTAGCGGTGGATGTCCTTCAGCTCGGCCGGGGAGACGTCCATGCGGCGCCGGCCGAAGCCCATCAGGTCCGGCAGCCCCGGGTGCGCCCCCACCGCGACGCCGTGCTGGACGGCCAGCTCCACGGTGCGGCGCATCACGTGCGGGTCGCCGCCGTGGAAGCCGCAGGCGATATTGGCCGAGGTGATGTTGGGCATCACCTCCTCGTCGTGACCGAGCGTCCAGCGGCCGTAGCTCTCTCCCATGTCGCAGTTGATGTCGATGTGGATGGGCTGGCTCATAGCTTGGGCAAGACCTCCTTGGCGATCCGCTCGACCTGCTCGGGCTGATAGCGGTACGGGATCAGGATAATCCGGTGCACGCCGGTTTTCACGTGGGCGCGGAGCTGCTCGATGCACTCCGGGACCGAGCCGTGGATGGCGTGGTCGATCGTGGACTCGCTCCAGGCCGCGGTGTCCCACTCGGTGGAGAGCCACTGGCGCATGTCCGCGGTGGTCTCGGCCCGGGAGCGTCCCACGTAGATCGCGAGCTGGTTGGTGGCGGTGAGCTTGGCGGGGTCGCGGCCGGCCTCGCGGGCGAAGGCCTTCACCTTCTCCCATCCCTTGGTGAAGCTCTCCGGCGTGTAGAAGTAGGTGAGCCAGCCGTCGCCCACCGTGCCCGCCCGCTTGAGCACCGCGTCCACGTAGCCGCCGATGAGCACGGGCGGCCGGGGCCGCTGCGCGGTGCGGGGGACCATCACCGCCTCGCGCAGGTTGAACTCGTCCACCTTCAGGGTCACGCGGTCCTGGGTCCAGAGGCGCATCAGGATGTCGAGGTTGCGCTCGAACTGCCGGCCGCGCTGCTTGAAGGGCACGCCGACCGCGTCGAACTCGCGCGCGTACCAGCCCGCGGCCACGCCCAGGATGAGGCGGCCGCCCGAGATCACGTCGAGGCTGCCGAGAGCCTTGGCCGCCACCACCGGGTTGCGCAGCGGCAGCACCAGCACCCCGGTGCCGAGCTTGATCGTGCGCGTCCGCGCCGCGACCGCGCCCAGCATCGTGATCGAGTCCACGATCGGGAAGGAGGGCTCGACGCCGAGCAGCACGTGGTCCCAGGCCCAGAGCGACTCGAAGCCGAGCGCCTCGGCCCGCTCCGCGTAGGCGTAGACGCCCTGAATGTCCGGCACCTCGCCGGGTCCCACGAAGTTGCGAATCGCCAGACCGAAGTCGGTCATGAGGTCTCCGCGCCCCTCACCCTGCCCTCTCCCTCAGGGGAGAGGGAGATATCGAGATCCCCTCTCCCCCTTGGGGGAGAGGGCCAGGGTGAGGGGGCCTCGGGCAATGGATCGTGCGCTCATCCGATGAACTGCCGCTTGGGGTCGAGCATGCGCAGGATCGACAGCTCCTCGTCGGTCGGCGGCTTCGTGGTGGTGAGCGATCGGGCTCACGAGGACCTCGAAGCCGGTGTGCTCGCGCACCTGCTCCACCGTCGCGCCGGGGTGCAGGGCCAGGAGCCGCATGCGGCGGCTCTCCGGGTGGAAGCCGAAGATGCCGAGCGTGGTCACCACGCGGGAGACGCCGCCGAAGAGCAGGCCGGCGCGCCGGCGTGAGTCGCCGCCCTCGAGATAGCCCGGGCTCGTGACGAAGTCCACGCGCTCGGTGAAGCGGCGCTTCTCGTGCACGGTGAGGATCATCACCTCGCGGCAGAGCGAGATGATGTCGTTGGCCCCGCCGCTGCCCGGCAGCCGCACCTTGGGGCGCGCGTAGCCGCCGATGGCGCTGGTGTTGAGGTTGCCGTGCCGGTCGATCTGGGCGCCGCCGATGAAGCCCACGTCGAAGAAGCCGCGCTGGGCGAGCAGGAACGCGTCGGTGATGCCGGGCAGCATCTGGGCCCGGTAGGCCGCGCGCATCTCGTTGGTGGAGATGGGCAGCTCGCCCGGCTTCCAGGTGGGCCCGACGACGCCGCCCTCGATCATCATGGTGAGCCGCGGGGCGTGGGTGCGCTGGGCCAGCACCGAGGCCATCATGGGCGCGCCGACGCCGGTGAACACGGTGGTGTCGTTGCGGAGCTCGCGGGCGCCCATCACCGCGAGCAGCTCGTTCGCGCTGACGCGTCATGTGCGTCAGCATCCGGGCCCGGGCCGCGGCGTCCGCCCGGCGCGCCTCGCCGAAGAGCGCCAGGTAGTCCGCGTGGCTCGACGGGGCGTAGACGTAGCGCTCGAGATAGTCGGCCACGCCGGCGGCGCCGCGCGCGAGGATGCGCGTCCACGTAGGTCGTGAAGTGGTCGGGCTCGGCGTCGTAGACGCCGTAGCACTCGTGCGGATAGGAGCCGTACGGGCACGTGGGCGAGCGCGTCCACCAGGAAGCCGGGCAGCACCGTCCGGTCCGGGTGGAGGCGAATCTCGTCCTCGGACACGATCTCCTCGGCGGTCACCAGCACGGTGGCGGCGGCGCGGGCGATGTCGGCGTCCATGTGCGGGTAGCCGTCGATCTGGCAGTTGCCGAGGCGATCGGCCTTCTGCACGTGGAGCAGCGCCACGTCGGGGAAGAGCGCGGGCACCGCGTGGAGCGTTCGCGCCGGTGTAGGGGCAGTCGATCGTCTTGGAGCCGCCCACGCCCATGAGATCCGAGCCCAGCATGGTGAGCGAGGGCAGGAAGGGCACGCCCATGGCGGCGGCGCGGATAGCGCAGGCCGAGTGCCAGGTGGCTCCACTCCTCGAACTCCACGCGCCCGGCCTCGACGAACTCGCGCTGGATGCGCGAGAGGCCCCACGGCAGCCCGATGCCCATCCAGGACGTGACGACCTTGCTCACCGCGCCCGAGACCATGCCCCACTCGCCCTCGTAGCACATGAGGTTGCGCGAGAAGGTGAGGCCCGTCGGGCGGCGGCGGAGCAGCGCCCACACCAGGGCCAGCGGCGTGCGCGAGTAGAGGCAGCCGCCGATGGCCAGGTGGTCGCCGTCCTTCACGCGCGCGACCGCGTCCTCCAGGGAGCCGAGCTTGGGTCCGGCGGACTTGGGCTTCGCCTCGAGGCGCTCGCGCGCGGCGACGAAGTCGTACTCGCGCGGCGCGATCGTCACGCGAGCACTTCCCAGGTCTTCTGGTAGCGGTCGAGCTGCTCGACGGTGTAGGGATCCAGCGGATGCTCCCGCTCCGGGATGTCCACGTGCTTGGCCTCCCCGCAGAGCGGGCGTCGTGAAGTAGCGCTGGCCGGTGTCGTTGAGGATCGTCACCATCGACGGCAGCTCCGGGATGCCGGCGGGCGAGCTTGAGCGCGGCGGCCACGTTGCAGCCGCTCGAGATGCCGCAGAAGAGGCCTTCCTCGCGCGCGAGCCGCCGGGCGATGTCCACGCTCTCCTCGGTGGTGGTGGTGATCACGCCGGTGAGCAGCGAGACGTCGAGGTTGCGGGGCACGAAGCCGTCGCCGATGCCCTCGATGCCGTGATGGCCCCACGCCCGGCGCGAGAGCAGCGCGCACTCGGCGGGCTCGACCGCGTAGAGCTTCACCTGGGGGTCGCGGCTCCGCAGGTAGCGGCCGACCCCGGTGAGCAGGCCGCCCGAGCCCTGCGAGTCCACGAAGGCGCCGATGCGGCCGCCCGATCTGCTCCCAGAGCTCGGGCCCGGTGGTGAGGACGTGGGCCTCGACGTTGTCCGGGTTGTCGAACTGGCCCGGCACCCAGTAGCGCCCCGGCGTCGGCGTCGCGGATCTGCCGCGAGCCGCTCGAGCGAGAGATCCACGTCGCTCTCGCCGCCCGGGGTGAAGACCAGCTCGGCGCCGTAGGCGCGCATGATCTTCTTGCGCTCCTCGCTCATGCCCTCCGGCATCACGATGGTGCAGGGGTAGCCCTTGACCGCCGACGACCCAGGCGCAGGCGATCCCCGCGTTGCCGGTCGAGCACTCGAGCACCTGCATGCCCGGCTTGAGATCGCCGCGCGCCTCCGCCCGCTCGAACATGTGGAGATAGATGCGGTCCTTGAGGCTGCCGGTCGCCCCGTACCACTCCACCTTCACGTAGATCGCGGGCGTCACGTCGCGGGTGAGGCGGTTCAGGCGCACGAGCGGGGTGCGGCCCACCGCGGCCGCGATGCGCCGGCAGCGCCGCGGCGTAGCGATCCCAGGGCGTCCCGGCCTGCGGCGCTCATGACGTGAGGCTCGCGTGCTCGGGCCGCCGGCGTGTGAACTCGAGCGCGTCCTGCAGCACGTGCTCCGCGTGGGCCCGGGCGAGGCGCTCGCCGCGCTCGGCGTCGCCGGCCAGCACCGCCTCGAAGATCTCGCGGTGCTCGGCCACGCTCGACTCGACCCGCTCGGGCAGGTAGAGCGACCGCAGGCGCAGGACCAGGATCTGGGCGTAGACGTTCTCGAGGAGCCGGCTGAGCACCGGGTTCCGCGCCGCAACGAGCACGCGGTCGTGGAAGTCGATGGCCGCGCGCGAGTACTGCTCGATCTCGGCCGCGCCGGCCGCGCGCTCCATCTCCTGCCACGGCCGCCTCGAGCGCGCCGCGCGCGTCGTCGTCCAGATTCTCGCGCGGCCTGGCGCACCGCGAGGGCTTCCAGTGCGCCGCGCACCGCGAAGAGATCGCGGATCTGGTCGGCGCCGTAGTTCAGCACGAAGACGCCGTGGCGGGGCACCGTGTTGACCAGGCCCTCGCTCTCGAGCCGCCGCATCGTGTCCCAGACCGGGGTGCGGCTCACGCCCAGGTCGCGGCAGATCTGCTCGACATTGAGCTTGGAGCCGGGCGGGAAGACCTGGCTCAGGATCAGGTCGCGGACGGTCCGGTATACTCGCTCGCCGAGGCTCTCGTGCATGAGCGGCGTGATCGGGGCGCGGGGCGCGGTGGATCTCGCGGGTGGCATGGTGCCGTATTCTTGGGGCGGCCTGCGGCAATGTCAATCGGGGTCTTCGTTTGACATGTGACATGAAACATAGGATAACTACGCGATTCCTAGAACACCGCAGCGTGGCGGACGAACCTAACCAGGTAAGGGTCAGAGGAGGTCGGTCATGAAGCAGGCAATCCGAGCCCTGTTCGTCGCGCTGTCCGTCGTCGCCGCGCTCGCGGCGCCGGCGCCCGCCCAGGAAGCCGTGAAGATCGGCGTCATCCAGCCGCTGTCGGGCTCGGTGGCCGCCTCCGGCAACTACGTCCGGATGGGCGCCGAGATCGGGCGGGACTGGATCAATGCCAAGGGCGGCGTGCTCGGCCGCAAGGTCGAGCTGCTGATCGAGGACAACAAGTCCGACCCGAAGGAAGCCGCCACCGCGGCCGAGAAGCTGATCGTGCGCGACAAGGTGCCGGTGATCGTGGGCGCCTGGGGTAGCTCGATGACGCTCGCGGCCATGCCGAAGCTCGAGGAATACGGCGTGCCGATGGTGGTGGAGACCTCGAGCGCCTCCACCATCACCAAGCGCGGCAACCCGTGGATCTTCCGCATCAGCCCGCCCAGCGAGATGGAAGCGCTCGGCCTCGAGAAGTACATGAAGGACCTGGGGATCAAGCAGGCCGACTTCCTCGCGGTGAACACGGACTGGGGCCGCGGCGCGGTCGGGGCCTTCGGCGACCTGCTCAAGCGCTCGGGCGCGCAGGTGGGCACCGCCGAGTTCATGGAGCAGGCGGCCACCGACATGAACGCGCAGATCACCAAGGTGAAGGCGGGCGGCGCCGACACGCTCTTCCTCACCACGAGCGTCGAGCAGATCACGCTGGTCCTGAAGCAGGCGCAGGAGCAGCGGCTCGTCCGCAAGGTCATCACCACCGGCGGCAGCTCGTCGCCGTCCCAGCTCATCAAGCAGGCGGGCGCGGCGGCGGAGGGGACGTACCACATCCTGTTCTTCCTGCCGTGGTTCCCGGAGGCCATGCCCGACGGCAAGCTGGCGAAGGCCTTCGTGGACGAGTGGGCCAAGCGGGGCCATCCCTTCGAGGGGCTGACCGAGGGCTTCCGCGGCCACGACGGCGTGCTCACCGCGGTGGAGGGCATCCGCATCGCGGGCAAGGCGGATCCGAAGGCGGTGCAGGCCGCGCTCTGGCAGGTGAACGTGATGGGCGTCAACGGGCCCATCAAGTTCGAGAAGGACGGGCCGGCCGGCAAGGAGAGCGGGCAGAGCAAGCCCAGCATCTTCATCGTCCAGGTGAAGGACGGCAAGATCGCGCTGCCGGCGTTCTCGGCCAAGAAGTAGCGCGACCGGCGATCGCGGGCGCTTGGACCAGCTTCTCCAGCACCTGCTGAACGGGCTGCTGCTGGGCGCCACCTACAGCCTGCTCGGGATCGGCCTCACGCTGGTCTTCGGGCTGATGAACGTGGTGAACTTCGCCCACGGCGAGTTCTACACGTTCGGGGCCTACGCCGCGTTCGCCGCGCTCGCGCTCGCCTCGGTGCACTTCTTCCTCGCGATCCCGCTCGCCATCGTGGCCGGGCGCGCTGGCCGGGCGCGGTCTGCGAGCGGGTGCTGCTGCGACCCCTGCGCGGCCAGTCCATCGACACGGTCATGCTCGTCATGATCGGCCTCTGGATCGCGATGCAGAACGCGGAGCTGCTCGGCTGGGGCGGGGTGGCCAAGAGCGTGCCCACGCCCTTCCCCACCCAGCCGGTGGTGCTGGGCGCGGTGTCGGTGGCGCCGCTCCGCATCTTCGTGTTCGTGGTCTCGGGCCTCCTGATCCTGGGCGCGCATCTCCTGCTGAGCCGCACCAAGCTCGGCCGCGCCATGCGCGCCACCTTCCAGGACCGGGAGACCGCGGCGCTCATGGGGGTGAGCATCGAGCGCATCCACACCGTGACCTTCGCGTTCGGGGCCGGGCTGGCCGCGGCGGCGGGCGCGTTGCTGGGCCCGGTGTTCCTGCTCTACCCGTCCATGGGCGACCTGGCCTCGCTCAAGGCGTTCTCGGTGGTCATCCTGGGGGGCCTGGGCAATTTCGGCGGCGCCGCGCTGGGCGGTCTCGTGCTGGGGATCGCGGAGGAGCTGGGCGCCGGCTACATCTCCTCCGGCTACCGCGACGCGGTCGGCTTCCTGATGATCGTCGCGGTGCTGCTGCTGCGCCCCTCGGGCCTCTTCGCCCGCGCCGAGCGCGTGGGATGAGGCGTCCTCGCGCGCGTGATCGGCATCGCGGTTGTCCTGACCGCGCCCGCCTGGGTGTGGAACCCGTATCACCTCCACACGCTGATCATGGCCGGCATCTTCGCGGTGCTCGCGCTGAGCCTGAATCTCCTGCTGGGCTATACCGGGCAGCTCTCGCTCGGCCACGCCGCCTTCTTCGGCATCGGCGCCTACGCCTCCGCCCTGCTGAGCGTCAAGCTCGAGTGGTCGCCGTGGCTCGGCCTGCTGGCCGCCATCGTGCTGCCGGGCCTGGCCGGCTACGTCATCGGCCGGCTCGCGCTGAAGCTGCGCGGCGCCTACTTCGTGCTGCTGACCATCTCCTTCGCGGGCTGCGTCTCGCTGGTGAGCGTGAACTGGATGGACCTGACGAACGGGCCGCTCGGCATCCCGGGCGTGCCGCCGGTGGAGATCGCGCTGCCCGGGCTCGCCGCCCTGTCGCTGCGCACCAAGAGCGCCTACTACTACCTGGTGCTGGCCGCGGTGGTGCTGGCCTATCTGCTCTGCCTGGGTCTGATTCGCTCGCGGGTCGGCCGCGCCCTGGTGGCGCTCCGGGAGAACGAGACCCTCGCCGCCTCGGTGGGGATCGACGCGACCCACTACCTGGTGCTGGCCGCGGTGGCGAGCGCCGCGATGGCCGGCTTCGCGGGCGGCCTCTACGCGCACTACACGCGCTTCGTCAGCCCGGAGGTCTTCCTCTTCACCTACACGGTCACGATGGTGATCATGGTGGTGGCGGGCGGCAAGGGGACGCTGGCCGGGCCCGTGGTGGGCGCCGTGCTCTTCACGGTGCTGCCGGAGGTGCTGCGCGAGCTGACCTCGTACCAGTGGCAGATGCTGCTCTACGGCGTCCTGCTGATCGCGGTGCTGTTCTTCATGCCGGAGGGGATCGTCCCAGCCCTGCGGGCAGCTTGGCCAGCCCTGCGGGCGGCTGGCCCGCCCTGCGTCGGCGGTGGCGGCCGTCGTGACGCTCGAGGCGCGGGATCTCACGGTGCGCTTCGGCGGCGTGGCCGCGCTGGCCGGCGTGAGCTTCGCGGTCGCGCCCGGCACGGTGACGAGCCTGATCGGCCCCAACGGCGCGGGGAAGACCACCGCGTTCAATGTGATCACCGGGTTTCAGCGCGCGACCCAGGGGACGGTGCACCACGACGGCGCAGGCCATCACCGGGTGGCGGCCGCATCGCATCGCGGCGCGGGGCCTCGTGCGCACCTTCCAGAAGACGAGCCTCTTCCCCGGGCTGACGGTGCGGGAGAACGTGCTCACCGGCCTCCACCTGCGCGGGCGCGTGGGCGTGACCGCCGCGCTGCTGGCCCGCGGGCGGGTGCGCGCCGAGGAGCGGCGAGCTCGGCGCGGAGGCGGATCGGGTGATGGACTTCGTGGGCCTGGGGGCGCGCCGCGAGGAGTCGGCCACCGCGCTCTCCTACGGCGAGCAGCGGCTGCTGGAGCTGGCGGTCGGCCTGGCCGCGCGGCCCCGCCTGCTGCTGCTCGACGAGCCCGCGTCGGGCATGACCGCCTCCGAGAAGATGGCGGTGGCCGCGCTGATCGGCCGCATCCGCGACGAGGGCATCACGGTGTTCCTGGTCGAGCACGACATGCGCCTGGTCATGGGCATCTCGGACCGCGTGCTGGTCTTGAACTACGGCCGGCTCATCGCCGACGGGGACCCGGCCGCGGTGCAGCGCGACCCCGAGGTGATCCGCGCCTACCTGGGAGCGGGTGCCCATGCTCACCCTTGAGCGGCTCTCCGCGCGCTACGGGCGCATCGCCGCGCTCGACTCGGTGTCGCTCACGGTGGGCGCCGCCGAGTTCGTCTGCCTCATCGGCGCCAACGGCGCGGGCAAGACCACCACGCTCAAGACCATCTCGGGCCTCGTGCGGGCCGCCGCCGGTCGCATCGTCTTCGACGGGCAGGAGATCCAGGACCTGGCCCCGCAGGAGATCCTGCGGCGCGGGATCGCGCATTGCCCGGAAGGCCGGCGCGTGTTCCCGCACATGACCGTGGAGGAGAACCTCCAGATGGGCGCCTACGTTCGCACCGACACCGCGGCGGTGACGGCGGACCGGGACCGCGTCTTCGGCCACTTCCCGATCCTGGCCGAGCGGCGCCGCCAGGCCGCGGGCACGCTCTCGGGCGGCGAGCAGCAGATGCTCGCCATCGGCCGCTGCCTCATGGCCCGCCCGCGGCTCATCCTGTTCGACGAGCCCTCCCTCGGCCTGGCTCCCACGGTCACCGAGACCGTGTTCCAGATCATCGCGGGCATCCAGCGCGAGGGCACCACGGTGCTGATGGTCGAGCAGAACGCCTACATGGCGCTCCAGCTCGCCAGCCGCGCCTACGTCATGGAAACCGGCCGCATCACCCTCGAAGGCCCCGCCAAGGACCTGATGCAGAACGACCACGTGAAGAAGGCATACTTGGGCGGCTAAGCAGAAGTCCAAGCGCCGAAACGGTTGTCCGCCATCTGGGGGAGTGCGGGGGCCATGTCTGGGCCCCCGCAGATGAAGAGCTTCAAGAAGTAAACGGTTGTCCGCCATGGGGGAGTGCGGGGGCCATGTCTGGGCCCCCGCAGATGAAGAGCTTGAAGAAGTAAACCGAAGTCCGCAGGAGACAGGAGCCGCCAGGCGAACACATGGGCGCCAAGTACTTCGGAGCATCGGTAAGACGCAAGGAAGACCCGCGCTACCTCCGCGGCGAGGGCCGCTTCGTGGACGACATCAAGCTGCCCGGGATGCTCCACGTCGGCGTTCGTGCGCAGCCCGCACGCCCACGCGCGCATCGCGGCGATCCGCACCGACGCGGCCCGGCGGCTCGCCCGGCGTCGCCCACGTCTTCACCTTCGCCGATCTCGAGCGGTGGATGAAGCCGCTGCCGCTCTTCGGCGCGATCCCGCCCGGCCTGGCCGCGCGCGTCGTCGTCACCATGAAGCAGCCCCACCAGCTCGCGATGTGCCGGGACGAGGCGCGGCACGTGGGCGAGATCGTGGCCATGGTGCTGGCCGTCAGGCCGCGCGGTGGCCGAGGACGGCTGCGAGCTGATCGAGGTCGACTACGAGCCGCTGCCCGCGCTGGCCGACGTGGAGGCGGCCGCGCGGCCCGACGCGCCCGTGCTCTATCCGGCGTGGGGCGACAACATCGCCCTCTCGTTCAAGACCGGGCTTCGGCGACGTCGAGGCGGCCTTCCGCCAGGCCGACGCGCGGGTGCGCGAGCGCTTCGTGATCCCGCGCTACGTGGGCATGCCGATCGAGACGCGCGGCGTGGTCGCCCAGTGGGATGCGCGGGACGGCACGCTCACCACGTGGAACGGCACCCAGGTCGTCCACTTCGTGCAGCAGGGCCTGGTGGCCGCGCTCGGGCTGCCGCCGCACAAGATCCGCGTCATCGCCCCCGACGTGGGCGGCGGCTTCGGCACCAAGGCCAACGGCTACGCGGAGGACCTGCTGATCCCCGCCGCGGCCATCGCTGGCGCGCCGGCCGGTGAAGTGGACCGAGGACCGGCGCGAGCACATGATGGGCTCGGCCCACGCGCGCGCACCAGGTGCACGACATCGAGATCGCGGCGCGGCGGGACGGGACCATGCTGGCCGTGCGCGATCGCATCTGGGTGGACCTGGGCGCCTACAACTCCTGGGGCATCGTGCTGCCCTACAACACGGTGGCGCATCTGCTGGGCCCGCATCGCGTGGCGAACCTCGACGTCGAGTGCCTCGGCGTGGTGACCACCAAGACGCCGAACGCGCCCTATCGCGGCGCGGGCCGCCCCGAGACCGTGTTCGCGATGGACCGCATCGTGGACTGCCTGGCGCGCGAGCTCGCGCATGGACCCGGCCGAGCTGCGCCGGCGCAACTTCCTGTCCGCGGCCGACCTGCCGTACGAGCTGCGGCATCCCGTATCGCGACGGCAACCCGCTGGTCTACGACAGCGGCGACTTCAAGGCCGGCCTCGAGGCGGCCCTTCGCGCGGTCGGCTACGACGCCCTGCGGGCCGAGCAGGCGCGGCTGCGCGAGCGGGGGATCCATCGCGGCATCGGCATCTCCAGCTACGTGGAGGGCACCGCGATCGGGCCCTACGAAGGCGCGACGGTGCGGCTCGACGCCTCGGGCCACGCGGTGGTCGCCACCGGGGCCTGCTGCCAGGGGCAGGGGCACGAGACCTCGTTCGCCCAGATCGCGGCCGACGCGCTGGGCATCCCGCTCGAGGCGGTGACCATCGTGGGCGGTGACACCGCCGCGATCCCGTTCGGGGTCGGCACGTTCGCCTCGCGCAGCGCGGTCAACGCGGGCAGCTCCATCCACGAGGCCTCGGGCCGCGTGCGAGACAAGCTGATCGCGGCCGCCGCCGCGCTGCTCGAGGCCGCGCCCGCCGACATCGAGCTGGCGGACGGGGTCGTGTCGGTGCGCGGGGTGCCGGCCTCGGCGATCCCGCTCGCCAGCGTGATCCGGGCCGCGATCCCCACGTTCGCCAAGCCCGGCGTGGCCTCGCCCGACTTCGAGGCGACGGTGTACCATCACCAGCCGACCGTGACCTACACGAGCGCCACCCACGTCGCGGTGGTGGACGTGGACATCGGCACCGGGGCGGTGAAGCTGCTCCGCTACCTGGTGGCCCACGACTGCGGGACGCTCATCAATCCGGTGATCGTCGAGGGCCAGATCCACGGCGGCGTCGCGCAGGGCGTCGGCGGCGGGCTCCTGGAGGAGATGGTCTACGACGAGCAGGCGCAGCTCCTGACCGGGACCTTCATGGACTACCTGGTGCCGACCGCGATGGAGCTGCCGCCGATCGAGACCGTGCACCTCGAGTACCCGTCGCCGCGGAACCCGCTCGGCCTGAAGGGCATCGGCGAGGGCGGGGCGATCTCGCCGCCCGCCGCCATCGCCAACGCGGTCGAGGACGCGCTCGCCCCGTTCGGCGTGCGCGTGACCCGCACGCCCCTGGGCCCGTCGGTGGTGCTCGGGCTGCTCGAGCAGGCGGCGGCCCGGAAGGCGATGCCCGCATGAAGCCCGCCCCGTTCGACTACGTGGCGCCGGCGCACGCTCGACGACGCGATCGGCGCGCTGGCCACCGCGGGCGACGACGCCAAGATCCTGGCCGGCGGCCAGAGCCTGATCCCGATGCTGGCGCTGCGGCTGGCGCGGCCGGCGGTGCTGGTGGACATCAACCGGCTGCGGGGACTCGACGGGATCCGCGAGGCCTCGCGGCATCCTCGAGCATCGGCGCCCTCGTGCGCCAGCGCGCGCTCGAGCGCTGGGCGGCGGGCCGGCTCGCCGCTCTTCGCCGAGTGTGCTCCGGGTGGTGGCGCACCCGCCGATCCGCAATCGCGGCACGGTGGTGGGCAATCTCGTCCACGCGGATCCGGCCTCGGAGCTGCCCGCGCTGCTGCTCTGCCTCGACGGCGTGGTGGTCGCGCGCGGGCCCCGGGGCGAGCGCATGATCCCGGCCGACCGGTTCTACCGCGCCCCGCTGACCACCGCGCTCGGCGGCCACGAGCTGGCCACCGCGGTGCGCTTCACGCTGCCGCCGGCCGGCTCGGGCTGGGGCTTCGCGGAGGTCTCGCGCCGCCACGGCGACTTCGCCCTGGTGGGCGCGGTGGCGGTGCTCACGCGCGCCGCCGACGGCACGGTGGCGCGGGCGCGGCTGGCCTTCTTCGGCGCGGGCGGGACGCCCATGCGGGGCGCGGCCGCGGAGCGGGCGCTGGAAGGCCGCGCGCCGACGCCGGCCCTCATCGGCGAGGCCGCGCGCGCCGCGGCGGCGGGGCTCTCGCCCGACGGCGACATCCACGCCACCGCGTCGTACCGGCGGCAGGTGGCGGCCACCCTGGCCGAGCGCACGCTGACCGCGGCGCTCGCGCGGTGCGGAGGGAGCGCGTCGTGAACAAGGCGATCCGGGTGACCGTGAACGGCCAGGCGCACGAGCGCACGGTCGAGGTGCGCGCGACCCTGGCCGATTTCCTCAGAGAAGACCTCGATCTCACCGGCACCCACGTGGGCTGCGAGCACGGGGTGTGCGGCGCGTGCACGGTGCTGCTCGACGGCGAGCCGGTGCGCGCCTGCCTGATGCTGGCGGTGCAGGCGGACGGCCATGGTGTCTCGACGATCGAGGGCGTCGCCCCCGCCGACGGGCTCCACCCGATCCAGGAAGCCTTCTGGGCCAAGCACGGGCTGCAATGCGGCTACTGCACCCCTGGTATCATCATGAGCGCCTGCGCGTTTCTCCGCGAGCGGCCCGCGCCGTCGCGCGAGGAGATCCGCGAGATGCTGGCCGGGCACCTCTGCCGCTGCACCGGCTACCACTTCATCGTCGAGGCCATCGAGGCGGCCGCTCAGGCGCTGGTCGCTCAACCCCGCACGCCATAGGAGAGATGCATATGCTCGCGCGCCTCGCCGTGTTGACCCTGCTCGCGCTGTGCTTCGGGGCCGTCGCCCCCGCCCACGCCCAGAACTCGCTCGTGGTGAGCGTCTGGGGCGGCAACTGGAAGGACACCGTGGATCGCGTCATCGGGAAGGCCTTCACCGCCAAGACCGGCATGCCGGTCGAGTTCGAGGTGGGCGGCACCATCGACCGCCTCGCCAAGGCGCGGGTGGCCAAGGGTAGCCCGCTGGTGGACGTCACGTTCACCACGAGCCACGTGGGACGCCTCTACGTCTCGGACGGGCTCTTCGCCCCGCTCGACATGGCCAAGCTCCCGAACGCGAAGGCGGCCGCGCGCGAGGCCCAGCGGAGCGAGTTCCAGATGGGCGGCTGGAGCTACGTGTACACGATCGTGTACCGGCCGGACCTGGTGAAGGAGGAGATCACGTCGTGGTCGGATCTCTGGAAGCCGTCGCTGAAGGGCAAGATCGCGATGCCCGACTTCGACCCCTCGCACATCATCACGATCGCGGCCCTGATGGAGGGTGGCAACGAGACGACGTGGCAGAAGGGCCAGGAGCGGCTCAAGGCGCTCAAGCCCAGCATCGTGGCCTTCTACTCGACCGACGCCCAGAGCCAGGACCTGATGAAGACCGGCCAGGCGCCGGTGCAGGTGATGCTGTCGGTCAACGCCTATCACCTCCAGGAGCAGGGCATCGCGGTCAAGCTGGTCCAGCCCAAGGACTATCCGGGTATCGTGGGGATCGACTGCATGTCGGTGATGGCCGGCACCAAGAAGGCGGACGCGGCCCAGGAGTTCATCAACCTGGCCCTGTCCACGGAGATCCAGACCGAGCTGGCGAAGGCGCTCAAGGCGGGGCCGGTGAACGGCGGCGCCACCGTGCCCGCCGCCTTCCGGGGCCAGCCGGGCATCTTCCTGACCCCGGCCGAGTGGAAGGAGAAGGGCTACATCCTGAACGACGACGTGCGGGCCAGGAACCTTCCCGGCTGGCGCGAGTGGTTCACCGCCAACATCGTCAAGTAGCGGGGTCAAGTAGCGGTGCGTCTGCTCCTGACCCCGGCCGTGCTCGTCGTCGCGGTGTTCGCGGCCGCGCTCTCCGCGCTGCTGCGCTACAGCGTGCTCGAGTTCGTGCCGGGGTCGCTGCAGACCGGCGGCCTCACCGTCGCCAACTTCACCGGTATCATGAGCCGGCAGTACCTGGGCGCGGTGTGGGACACGCTGGTGCTGAGCGCGGCCACCACCGGGCTGACCCTCGTCGCCTCCTACCCGGTGGCCTACGCGCTCGCCCGCACCCAGTCGGCCCGCGTGCGCTCGGCGCTCCTCGTGCTGGTGCTGGCCCCGTTCTTCACCGGCGCGATCGTGCGGACGTACGCCTGGGTGCTGGTCCTGGGCAACACGGTGGTCACCTGGCCGGTGCCGATGCTGTTCACGCCGCGGGGGGTGCTGGTGGGGCTCGTGCACTTCTCGATGCCGACCATGATCCTGCTGCTGGCCGCCGCGATCAGCCACATCGATCCGGTGTACGAGCGCGCGGCGGCCAGCCTGGGCGCGAGCCCGGCCCGCGTGTTCCGGCGGGTGACCCTGCCGCTGTCGCTGCCGGGCATCGTCTCCGGTTCGGTGATCGTCTTCGCCTGGACGCTGAGCGCCTTCGCCACCCCCGAGCTGCTGGGCGGCGGGCGGGTGAAGATGATCGCCAACGTGGTCCGCGACCTGGCGCTCGATTCGTTCAACTGGCCCGGGGGCGCGGCCTTCGCGCTGCTGGCGCTGGTGATCACGCTGGCGCTGCTGGCGGGCGCGGGGAAGCTCACCGCGGTCGCCGATCGGGGCGCCTGAGATGTTCCGGCTGGTCGTGGTCGCCCTGCTCGCGTTCATGACGCTGCCGACCGTCGTGGTGATCGCGGTCTCGTTCAACCCGACCGCGATCCTGTCGTTCCCGCCGAACGGGCTGTCGCTGCGCTGGTACGTGAACGTGGTCACCTATCCCCAGTTCCAGCGGGCGATGTGGAACAGCCTCCTGGTGACCGCGGGCGCGGTCGCGCTGGCCATTCCGATCGGCACCGCGGCGGCGCTGGCGCTGGCGCGCGGACGGGTGCGCGGGGCCTCGATCTGGGCCACGGTGCTCCTCTCGCCGCTCGTGGTGCCCGGCGTCGCGGCCGGCCTGGGTTTCCTGATCCTGGGGGCCGCGCTCGGCCTGCTGCGCAGCCGGAGCGTGCTGATCGCGGCGCACGTGGCCCTCGTCCTGCCGTTCGTGGTGCGCTCGGTGTGGGTGAGCGTGCAGAATCTGGACCCGACGCTGGAGCGGGCCGCGGCCAGCCTGGGCGCCACGCCCTGGCGGGCCTTCCGCCGGGTGACGCTGCCGCTGCTGCGTCCCGGTCTCCTCGCGGCGGGGCTCTTCGCGGTGATCGTGTCGCTGAACGAGTTCGTGGTCTCGCTCTTCATCTCGACGCGGCTGACCGAGATCCTGCCGGTGGCCATGTTCAGCTACGTGGTCAACTACACCGATCCGACCATCGCGGCGCTGTCCACGCTCTTCATCGTGGGTACCTTCGTGGTCGTCTGGCTCGCCGACCGGTTCCTGGACCTGGGCGGCGTGTTCCTGCATCACCGATGAAGCGGGCACCGGGGAGGCTCGGCTGATGGCGCGCGCGGTGGTCGAGCTGGTGGGGTGCACCCGCGACTACGGCGGCGTCCACGCGGTCGCGGGGCTCGACCTGGTCGTCCACGAGGGCGAGCTGCTCTCGCTGCTCGGCCCGTCGGGCTGCGGCAAGACCACCACGCTCAACCTGATCGCGGGATTCGTGCCGCCGACCGCCGGCCGCATCCGGATCGACGGCCAGGACGTCACCGACCAGCCGGCCCACCAGCGCAGGCTCGGGGTGGTGTTCCAGTCCTACGCGCTCTTCCCGCACCTCTCCGTGTTCGAGAACGTGGCCTTCGGCCTGCGCGAGCGACGGACGCCCCGGGCGGAGATCGAGCGGCGGGTGCGGGCGGCGCTGGCCCTCGTGCGCCTGGACACGCGCGCGGAGGCCCGCCCGGCCCAGCTCTCGGGGGGCATGCAGCAGCGGGTCGCCCTGGCCCGGGCGCTGGTCTACGAGCCGCGCGTGCTGCTGCTGGACGAGCCGCTCGCCGCGCTCGACAAGAAGCTGCGCGAGGAGATGCGGAGCGAGCTGCGGGAGATCCAGCGCTCGGTCGGCATCACCACGATCTTCGTCACCCACGATCAGGCCGAGGCCCTCGGGCTCTCCGACCGCATCGCGGTGATGCTCGGCGGGCGCATCGAGCAGCTCGGCGCCCCGCGCGAGATCTACGAGAGGCCGGCGACGCGCTTCGTGGCCGAGTTCATCGGCGCCTCCAGCGTGCTGCGCGGCCGCGCGACCGCCGCGGACCAGGTGACGCTCGCGGGCGGCGAGGTGGTCCGCGTCGTGGGTGTGCCCGGGCTTCGAGCGGGCGAGGCGGTCGAGCTGGCCATCCGGCCGGAGCGCGTCCGGCTCGCCGGGGGGCCGGGGGAGAACGTGGTGGACGGCCGCGTCACCGGCGTGGTCTACCAGGGCGTGCAGACCGATCTGACCGTCGAGATCGCGGGCGGCCAGCGCCTCTTCGTGTTCGTGCCCGAGCCCGCCCCGGTCGCGCTCGCGTCGGGCCAGGCGCTGCGGGTGCACCTGCCGGCGGACGCCTTCATGCGGCTCGGGTCCGCGACGGCCGAGGCCGGCCGGTGACCGGGCTCGAGCAGATCGTCGCGGGGCTCGAGGCGGCCCAGGTCTCGATCGTGGCCTCGGTGCCGGATACGTGGATCGGCCGGCTGATGGCGGGGGTGCGCCGCTCGCCGCGGCTGCGCGCGGTGGACGTGGCCCGCGAGGAGGAGGCGGTGGCGGTGGCCTGCGGCGCCAACCTGGCCGGCGGGCGCGGCGCGGTGCTGATCCAGAACGCGGGGCTGCTCAACTGCGGCGGGATCCTGGCCGGGCTCGTGGAGCTCTACCATCTGCCGTGTTTCTTCATCGTGTCCCTGAGGGGCGATCATCGCGATCCGGT
Source organism: uncultured Candidatus Rokubacteria bacterium (assembly GCA_963747235.1). Classification (GTDB taxonomy): domain Bacteria; phylum Methylomirabilota; class Methylomirabilia; order Rokubacteriales; family CSP1-6; genus CAMLFJ01. The sequence goes on along the minus strand of CAVVEU010000040.1, from coordinate 257,536 downwards.
CTACTACCACGCGCCCAAGGGCCGCGTGACCGAGGAGACGCTGCGCGCCTGGCGGCTGCCTCACGCGCGCGCGGACCGCCGGGGCGACCTGGCCCATCAGGTGCAACAGGGCGTCGAGTTCTGCGTGGAGTCGCGCGGGCCCTTCGTGCTGCTGATCAGCGGGGAGGATCTCGCGTGACCGCGCGCAAGCCGCTGCTGGACGCGCTGGTCGCGATGCTGACGCCGCGCGACGTGCTCGTCTCCTGCCTGGGCGCCAACGCCCGCTACCTGCCGCACATGACGGTGCCGTGTCCGGTGTTCGCGCTGTGCGACTCGATGAGCGCGGCGATCCCGCTCGGGCTCGGCATGGCGCTCCAGCGCCCCGACCGCCACGTGGTCGCGCTCGAGGGCGACGGCTCGCTGCTGATGAGCCCCAACGTGCTGGCCACCGTGGCCGCGGCCGCGCCGCCGAATCTGACGATGGTGCTCTGGGTGAACGGCCGGTACGAGTCCTCCGGCGGGCAGGCGCTCCCCGCGGTGGCGGTGGACTGGGCGGCGCTGGCGCGCGCGGCCGGCATCGGCCACGTGGCCTCGGTCGGCGACGTCGCGGGGCTGCGCGAGGCGTTCACGCGCGCGCGCGGGGCGGGCGCCCCGGCGCTGATCGTGGTCGAGATCGCCTTCGATCCGGCCGAGGCGATCCCGCCCTACTCCGAGCGGCCCGACGAGATCCGCGCCCGCTTCCGTCTCTAGCTCACCTGACCATGATGCCGCCGAAGGATCCGTAGCCGTCGGTCCCGTAGCCGGTCGAGAAGCCGGAGGCGCCGGTGGAGCACCCGCCGACGACCTTCCAGATGCCCGGGGAGGTCATGTTCCGGAGCTCGCCCGCGATGCACATGGTGGCCAGGGGCCGGCCGGCGCCCGGATCCACGGGCGGCGGCGCCTGGGCCGTCACGGTCTTGTACTGCAGGAGCCCGGCCTCCGCGGCCACGATCCGCTGGATGGCGTCCCAGCGCTGCGCCGCGCGGATCTGGTCCGCGCTCAGCTCGGGCTTGCCGATCCCGACCGGCCCGATCCACTCGGCCGCGTCGCGGTACGGCGTGGGGATGTCGAGCTTGTACTGCGTGACCTTCGCGCCCTTGTCGTCGGTGTAGCGCCACTGCGCATCGGCCTGCCCGGCCAGGAGCAGCAGCCCCGCGCCGAGTCCAACCGCCATCGCCAATCGGTTCATATGTCTCTCCTGTTGTGGTCGCATCTCTACCGACTCCATCGCAAGAGGCACGCCACGGTTCCCGCATCGGCGAATCAAGACGTTAGGTGGGCTCCGCAAGGATTGCGTCCGGAAGTTTTCCTCCAGGCCCAGAAGGGAATTGCCCAGGTTGGCCCGTCGCGCGGACAGGGGCTCAGGCGACCAGGGCCCGCAGCCGGGCGAGCGCGTCGGGCCCCTCGAACTGCAGCGTCCGCAGCCCGACCCGCGCGGCGCCCTCGATGTTGTCGGCGCGATCGTCCACGAAGAGGGTGTCCGGCGCGGGCAGCCCGAGGCGGTCGAGGCAGAGCTCATAGATGCGCGGATCCGGCTTCGAAAGCCCCACCTCGCACGAGATGATGACCGCGTCGAACCACGTCTCGAGCGGCCAGCGCGCGCGCACCCGCGCCATGATCTCGGGGCCACTATTCGACAGGAAGGCGGTGCGGCCGCCGGTCCGGCGAAACTCCGCGGCGAGCGCCCAGACCTCGTCGTGGTAGACGCTCCACGACGCGATGTCGGCCTCGATCAGCCACGCGAGATCCTCCGTGTCCAGGGCGCCGGCGCCCGGGCGCGACGCGGCGAGGACGCGGCCCCAGTACGCCGCGGCGGTGAGATCGGCATCGTAGGCGGGCCGATGCTGCCAGTAGGCGGCCCGGAAGGCGGCGACGTCGGCGCCGAGCCGGCGCGCGGCCGTGTCCATCCACGCCTGATCCTGTGCGTGGGTGAGCACGTTGCCGTAGTCGAGGATGAGGCCGGCGGGGCGCGCCATGCGCTCGATGCTACGCGACCCGGGCGCTCCGACAAAGCGGAGCGGGCATGTTACGATGCGGCGATTCATCACGAGAAGAGAGGGAGGCGCGCGCCGTGCCGACACCGGACGAGACACTGCTGACCCGCGAGGGGCCGGTGGTCACCCTGACCTTCAACCGCCCCGAGGCGCGCAATGCCATGACCTGGGGCATGTACGATCGCCTCTACGAAGTCTGCGAGGAAGTGGACGCCGACGACTCGGTGCGGGTGCTCGTGCTGCGCGGCGCGGGCGGCAAGGCCTTCGTGGCGGGGACGGACATCAGCCAGTTCAAGGTCTTCGACCGCGCCGAGGACGGCATCGCCTACGAGCGCGACGGGGACAAGCGCATGGCGCGGCTCGAATCCGTGCGCAAGCCGGTCATCGCCCAGATCGAGGGCTTCGCGGTGGGCGGCGGCTTTCGCATCGCCACCGCCTGCGACCTGCGCATCGCCACCCCGGACGCGCGCTTCGGCGCCCCGATCGCGCGCACGCTCGGCAACTGCCTCTCGATGGCCGCCTACGCGAGCTTCCTGGACGTGTTCGGCCCCTCGCGGCTCAAGGAGCTGATCTTCACCGCGCGCCTGCTCACCGCCGAGGAGGCAAACCGGGCGGGCTACGTGCACGAGATCGTGCCCGCGGAGCAGATCGCGGCGCGGGTGACCGCGCTGGCCCACCAGATCGCCGAGCACGCGCCGATCACGCTCTGGGTGACCAAGGAGTCGATCCGGCGCCTCGCGGCGAGCCGGACCCTGCCGGACGACGAGGACCTGATCGCGACCACCTACATGAGCGCCGACTTCCGCGAGGGGGTGCGCGCCTTCCTCGACAAGCGCAAGCCCCGGTGGAGCGGCAAGTGAGTCGTCCCCGATGATCCGCGAGGTGCCCGGCCGCACACCGCGGGTGCACCCGGAGGCCTACGTGGATCCGGCGGCCCAGGTGATCGGCGACGTGACCATCGAGGCGGGGGCCAGCGTGTGGCCCGGCACGGTGCTGCGCGGGGATCAGGACAACTACGTCAAGCTCGGCCGCAACTCCAACGTGCAGGACAACTCGGTGCTCCACGTGACGCCGCAGTTCCCGTGCATCGTGGGCGACAACGTGACGATCGGCCACCGCGCGGTGGTCCACGCCTGCGTCGTGATGAACAACTCGCGGATCGGCATCGGCGCGGTGGTGCTGGACGGGGCGGTGGTCGAGGAGGGCGCGCAGGTGGGCGCGGGCGCGCTGGTGCCGCCGGGCAAGGTGGTGCCGGCGGGCTGGCTCGTCATGGGGGTGCCGGCCAAGCCGGTGCGCAAGATGAGCCCGGAGGAGCTGGACGACATCCTGCGCAACGCCACCGACTACGTCGCGCTCTGGCACCGCGACTACCGCGACCTCTACGGCCGCCGCCCGACGTGAGCTAGGCGCACCCGTGGGGTACGTGGAGCGGCACCTGCTGCCGGGTGAGCGTGTGCTGTACAAGACGCGGCTGCACTGGGTGCTGTTCGTCAAGCCGGGGCTGCTGGCACTGGCTGGGGTGATCCTGGCGATCGTGCTGCGCCAGGTTCAGGATCCTCCCTGGCTCTGGATGATCGGCGCGGCCGTCGCGCTGATCGGGCTTGTTCTGGGGCCTCGTCCACTACGTCGAGGTGATGACCTCCGAGTTCGCGGTCACCACCTCGCGGCTCATCTTCAAGGTGGGGCTGGTCTCACGCTACACCACCGAGCTGCTGCTCTCGAAGGTGGAGTCCATCGGCGTGCAGCAGGGGCTGGTGGGCCGCATGCTCAACTACGGCGATCTCACCGTCACCGGGACCGGGGGCGCCCGCGAGGTCTTCCGGCGGGTGCGTGACCCGATCGGCTTCCGCAACCACGTGCAGCAGGCGTCGATCGGATCGAGCGGAGGCTCGGCCGGAGGCTGAGCCGCGCGGCCGATCCGGGGCGGCCTATTTCGATCCGGGGGTGGCCCCCAGGTCGCGCGCGGTCTTGAGATCGGCGCTCTGGTCTCGCAGGATCGTCGGGCTCATCACCATCTCCTCGATCACGGTGCGCGCGGGCAGCGTCACGCAGAGCATGATGGCCTGGGCCACGTCCTCGGCGTGCATCATGGTGGCGCGCGCCTTCGCGTCCGGGGGCAGGGGACGGTTGTCGAGGATCGGGGTGTCCACCTCGGCGGGCATGATGGTGGTCGCGCGGATGCCCTTCTCCCGCAGCACGGTGTGGACGTGGCCCATGAGGTTGCGCACCCCCGCCTTGGCCGCGCCGTAGGGCGCCCCGCCGATCAGGCCGGGCTTGAGCGCGGCGAGCGAGCTCACCGTCACGATGGTCCCCCCGCCTCGCTCGATCATGCTCGGCAGCACCGCCTGGGTAAGGGCGTAGACGCCGGTCAGGTTCACCGCGACCACCGCGTCCCAGTCGTCCTGCTCGACCCATCGCACGTTGCGGCGCTTGCTGGAGTGGCCCGCGTTGTTGACGAGCACGTCAACGCGGCCGTACTGGGCCACCGTCCACTCGGCGAGCGCGCGGGCCTCCGCCGGCTTCGCCACGTCGCAGGCGCGCGCCACCGCGCGGCCGCCCGCCTTGGCGATCTCGGCCGCCACCGCCTCGATGGGCGCCTTGCGCCGGCCCGCCACCACCACCTGCGCGCCCTCGGCCGCCAGCATCAGCGCCGCCGCGCGGCCGATGCCGGTACCGCCTCCCGTCATGATCGCGACCTGTCCGTCGAGCGCTCCCATCGTGTGTCCTCCGGTCCGCGGGCCCGGCTTCAGCGCCAGGCCCAGACGGGCTGTTCGAAATGGTTCACGCGCGTCGGCCGTCCGTGCACGACCACCTCGCGCATCTGGTAGAGCACGGCCGCGGTCGGCGCGTGGATCAGGGTGCCGAGCAGGGGAAGCTGGATCACCGGCCGGTCGCTCTCCGGGATGTTGATGAGCCGCGGCACGTCCGGCCCCTCCAGATCGTCGAGCGGCACGTGGAAGATCCCGGCCACCTCCGCCGGGTTCGGCACGAGCTCGTGGTCGGGCTCGGCCCACACCACCACCGGAGTGATGATGAAGCCCGACCGGGTGCCGTAGTCGTCGAGCACGCCCAGCACGGTGCTCTCGTCGAGCGTCAGGCCGACCTCCTCCTGCAGCTCGCGCAGCGCGGCCCCCTCCGCGGTCTCGCCCGCGTCGATGCGGCCGCCGGGCAACGCCCATTGACCACCGTGCTTACGAAGCGTCACCGCCCGCCGCGTGATGAGAAAGCACGGGCGGCCGTCCGCGTCGGGCAACAGCACCTGGGCCACCGCGGCCCGGCGGCGCCCGTCGTCGGGCAGGGCCTGCCGCTCGAAGGACGCCAGGTTGGCGCGCGCCCGGTCGACCAGCGCGCCGTCCAGCCGCGCCGGCACTAGTAGGCCGGCAGCTTTCCGGTCTTGGTGCCGGTCTTCCGCACGATGCCCACTTCCTCGGCGGCCTTGGCGGCCATGAAGCGGCTGTCGCTGGCGATGGTCACGAACTGGTAGCCCTCCGCGATCATCTTGAGCGAGTAGGTCGCGGTGGCGTTGTGGATGCCCGCGACGACGTTGTGCCGCTTGCAGGCCGCCACGATCTTCTTCTGGGCGTCCACCACCGGCGGATCGGTCTGGTCGAGGCGGGGCTTGAGGCCCATGGCCAGGCTCAGGTCGGAGGGGCCCACGTAGATGGCGTCCACGCCGTCCACGCTCAGGATCTCGTCGAGGTTCTTGAGCGCCTCCGCGGTCTCGATCATCGGCATCACGATGGTCTCGACGTTGGCGTGGTCGCCGTAGTCCCCGCCGGCGTAGAGGGAGGCGCGCACCGGCCCCCAGCTCCGGAAGCCGCGCGGCGGGTACTTGCACGCGCGCACCATCGCCTCCGCCTCCTGCGCGGTGTTGATCATCGGGCAGATGACGCCGTAGGCGCCCGCGTCGAGGATCTTCATGAGGCGGGCCGGATCGTTCCACGGCACGCGGGCGAGGGGCACCACGCCCAGGGTGGAAATGCCCTGCAGCATGTTGACCGCCACCTGGTAGTCGACGACCCCGTGCTGCATGTCGATGGTCAGCGAGTCGAAGCCCTGGTGGGCCATCACCTCGGCCGAGAAGCCGCTCGGGATGGACAGCCACCCGTTGACGACCGCCTCGCCGCGGGCCCAGATCTTCTTCAGCGCGTTCTCTCTCACGTCGATCTCCTGTCAGATGACCTTGTCGTTGCGAAGGGACGTGATGTCGGCCGGGGAGTAGCCCAGCTCGGCCAGGATCTCGTCGTTGTGCTCGCCGGTGTCGGGGGCGGGCATGCGGACGCCGCCCGGGGTGCGCGAGAGCGTGACCGGCGGGGCCTGCACGAAAAGCTCGCCGAGCGCCGGGTGCTTCACCGGCACCGCCATCTTGAGATGCCGGATCTGCTCGTTCTCGTAGACCTGCTTGACGTCCAGGATGGGGCCGGACGGCACGCCCTTGGTGTTGAGCAGCTCGACCCACTCCTGGGTGGTGCGGGTGCCGAACGCCTTCTCGAGCTCGACCGCGAGCGCCTTGCGGTTCTTGGAGCGGTCCGGCGCGCTGCGGAAGCGCGGATCCTCCAGGAGGGGCTCGGTGCCGAGCGTCTCGCAGAGCCGGCGGAACATGTGCTGGCCGGAGGCCGCGATGTTGAGATGGCCGTCCTTGGTCTTGAAGACCCCGGTGGGGATCGCGGTGGGGTGGTCGTTGCCGGCCTGCGGCGGGATCTCCTTGCCGATGAGCCAGCGCGAGGCCTGGAAATCGAGCATGGTCACCATCGCCTGCAGCAGCGAGGTGTGCACCCACTGGCCGCGGCCCGAGCGCTCGCGCTCGAGCAGCGCCACCAGGATGCCCTGGGCCAGGAAGATGCCCGCGGTCAGATCGGCCACCGGGATGCCCACGCGCACCGGACCCTGGCCGGGCAGGCCGGTGATGGACATGAGCCCGCCCATGCCCTGGGCGATCTGGTCGTAGCCCGGCCGGTCGCGATAGGGCCCGTCCTGGCCGAAGCCGGAGATGCTGCCGTAGACGAGGCGCGGGTTGATGCGGGAGAGCGTCTCGTAGTCGATGCCGAGGCGCGTCTTCACGTCGGGCCGGAAGTTCTCGACCACCACGTCGGCCTTCTCGACGAGCTTGTGGATGATCTCGATGCCGCGCGGCGCTTTCAGATCCAGCGTGAGCGAGCGCTTGTTGCGGTGAAGGTTCTGCGAGTCGAAGCCGCGGCGGGGAAAATCGCCCTCCACGTCCTCGCGCGCGGAGATCTGGACCACGCTCGCGCCCATGTCCGCGAGCTGGCGAACGCAGGTCGGGCCCGAGCGGGCCCGGGTCAGATCGATCACCGTGTACGGCGACAGCGGCAGCGTCATCGCGATCCTCCTGGCTTCGGCTGGGCCGGCATGATCGCCGAGCCGGTCTGCGATTGCGGGTTCCGGAGCGGCCAGCGGCCGGCGTCCACCGCGGTGAGGAAATCGAGCAGCGCCCGGTTGAAGACCTCCGGATCCTCGAGATTGATCGTATGCCCGGCCTTCGGCATGACCACGAGGCCCGACGAGCGGATCTTGCGCTTCATGAAGATGCCGGGCTCGAGGCAGGGATCGTCCTCGTCGCCGGTCACGATCAGGGTCGGCACCTCGAGCTTCTCCATCGCGGCCTCCAGCTCGAAGATGGACGGCCGCGACATCTGCACCCCGCGCATGGTGAGCGCGTGGCCCTTCGCGGACTGCGCGACGAACTGGTCGTAGAACTCCTGCCAGCCCTTCGGGTCCTTGTCCATGAACTGCACGCGGGTGGGGCCCTTGGTGTAGAAAGACGCCACGCCCACCATGCCCTCGGTGTCGAAGCGCCGCGCGGTCTCGTCCACGTCCTTCCGGAACCGCTCGCGCTCGCCCGGCACGCTGCCGTAGCCCGCGCCCGCCACCGTCAGCGAGAGCGCGCGCCCCGGATGTCGGAGGCCGAAGTGGAGCACCGCGTAGCCGCCCATCGACAGCCCGCAGATGTGGGCCTTCGGGATCTTCAGGTGATCCAGGATTCCCAAAATGTCATCGGCGGCGCGGTCCTGGGAGTACGCCTCCGGCTTGTCCGGCACGTCCGAGGGCGGATAGCCGCGCGCGTTGTAGGCGATGGTGCGATAGCGCCGGGCGAAGAACCGCACCTGGAGGTGCCAGCTCTGGTAGTCGCCCGCGAACTCGTGGACGAAGATCAGGGGCGCGCCCTGTCCCGTCTCCTCGTAGAACAGCTTGACTCCGCCGACGTCGGCAAACGGCATGGCTCGGCTCCGATCCGGGTAACGGCCCGTGCGGATTGTACAACAAGGAGCCGCTTGACGGCGACGCGGGTTCGGGTCGATGCTCGCCCCCGTGAGAAGACTCCTGGTGGCGCTCGCGCTGGGCGGGGTGGTGGCGACGGCCGGTTGCGCGTCCACGAGGCCGAGTGCTGCTCCGCCGGGTCCCCTCGAGGGGACGCTCGAGAAGATCCGGGCGACGAAGACGATCGCGCTCGGCTATCGCGACTCGTCGGTTCCCTTCTCGTACGTCGGTCCCACCAAGGAGCCCGATGGGCTACTCGGTGGACCTCTGCACGCGCGTGGTCGAGGATCTGCGGAGCGAGCTCAAGCTGCCGGACCTCCAGGCCCGCTGGGTGCCGGTGAGCGTCGAGACGCGCGTGCGGGCCCTCGTGGACGGCACGATCGATCTCGAGTGCGGGTCCACGACCAATACCCTGTCGCGCCAGGAGCGGGTGGACTTCAGCCTGACCACCTTCATCACCGGGGCGAGCCTGCTCGCCCTCGCCGGAACGAACGTGGGCGACCAGCTCGGCGCGATCCGGATCGCGGTGATCCCGGGCACCACCACCGAGCAGATGGTCAAGAACGCGATCGCGAGCATGGGCGCCACCGCCGCCGACGCGAAGCTGGTCCCGGTGCAGGATCACGCCGACGGGCTGGCCGCGGTGGTGGACCGGCGCGCCGAGGTGTACGCCACCGACCGCGCGATCCTGATGGGCCTGGTGACGAGCGCGAGCAACCCGCGGCAGTTCGCGCTGCTCGACCGCTATCTCTCGTACGAGCCGTACGCGCTCATGCTGAGGCGCGGGGATCCCGAGTTCCGCCTCGCGGTCAACCGGACGCTGGCTCGGCTCTACCGCACCGGCCAGGTGCTCGACATCTACCGCCGGTGGTTCGGCCAGTGGGGCGCCCCGAGCCCGCTCACCCTCGGGATGTACGCGGTCGAAGGATTGCCCGAGTAGCCGCCGCGGTCAGAAGTTCCAGCCCGCGCCCAGGATGTAGCGCTGGTCCGTCCGCTGGCGGCCGGAGGCCGGTGTCGAGTCGTAGCGGAACTCGTAGCGCAGCTCGGCGAAGAATCCCCTCCACACCATCAAGCGCGCCCCCGCGTCGATGTTGAGCAGGTAGTCGCCGCCCAGGTCCTCGAAGCTCGGCATGTACTCGAGCTTGTGGTAGAGCATGAGGGGCTGGATCGGGGTCCAGTCCACCGAGTAGGCCAGGCGTGGTCCGAAGAACTCGCTCGACCCGGTCCGCTTGTAGTTCTCGTAGACCCATACCAGGCCGGCCTCGTTGGAGAGATTGAAGGCGGGGCCCTCGAACCACTGGTAGCCGACGCCGGCGCCCGGGGCCAGGCGCAGCTCCAGCTCCGCCACCTTGTCACGCTCCGCCTTCGTGCCGAGGTACCCGTAGAACTTCTTGGTGAAGAAGTGATCGTACTTCGCCAGCGCCATGGCGTAGTCGATCGTGGTGGACTTCTCGCCGGTGCTCGGGTCCTCCTGCCGGCCGTAGGAATACTCGGCCCCGAAGGTGAGGCGATCGTGCGGCCAGCGCTTGGACAGCGCGCCGCGGAAGCCGAGCTGCTCGGTCTCCGAGTTTCCGGTGGTGAGCAGCCCGTTCAGGGAGAACGATCCCGTCCACGCCGGCGGGGTGGGATTGATCGCGCTGATGTCGGCGATGGCCACCGGTTGCGGCGGCGCCCCGGGCGCGGGCGCGGTCCGCACGTAGCGATCGGGCCCCGCGCCCACGTCCGCGCTCACCGGCGGCTGCGCCTTGACGCCGACCGCGACCGGCGCGTCGGTGGAGAAGGTCTTCACCTTCGACATGTCCACCGAGACGTCGCCCGCGCCCTCGGTCTTGATCGTGAGCTTGCCGCCGGCCGCCTTGAGGATCTTGCCGGACAGCCGGTCGCCATTGAGGAAGAGCACCTCGTCGCCCCGGGCCGGGCCGACCGGCGAGAGGACGAGGATCAGCATCGGAACAAAGGCTAGCGTCAACCGTCGCATGGACCGGGCCCTCGCTTGGGATCGTTGGTGACGTCGCATGGACCATTGTTGCCCCGGTGGCAAGGGGAACCGGCCGCATTTGACAAGCGCGAGGCCCCTGGCCGACAATCGGCCTCGCCGCCGAGCCTCCGATCGCCACGCCGTCCCCGTCGGGCCGAACGCCCGGGAAAGGTTTTCCGTATGCGAGCCACGACGCGTCTTCGCCAGTTGCTCAACGCCCCCGGGATCATCGTCGCGCCGGGCGCCTACGACGGCTTCTCCGCGCGCCTGATCGAGGCGGCCGGCTTCCAGGCGGTGTACATGACCGGCGCGGGCACCGCCGCCTCGCACCTGGGCCAGCCCGACCTGGGTCTGGCCACCCTCACCGAGATGGCCAATCACGCGGGGCATCTGGCCTCGTGCGTCTCGCTGCCGGTGGTCGCGGACGCCGACACCGGGTACGGCAACGTGCTCAACGTGGTGCGCACCGTGCGCGAGTACGAGAAGGCGGGGGTGGCGGGGCTCCACATCGAGGACCAGGTGGCGCCCAAGAAGTGCGGGCACATCGCGGGCAAGCAGGTGATCCCGACCGAGGAGTTCTGCGACAAGATCCGCGCCGCGTCCGAGTACCGCACCGATCCCGACTTCGTCATCATCGCGCGCACCGACGCCCGCGCGGTGACCTCGCTCGAGGACGCGATCGACCGCGGCAACCGCTACGCGCAGGCGGGCGCCGACCTGATCTTCTTCGAGGCGCCGCAGACCGAGGACGAGATCCGCCGGGTCGCCAGGGAGATCAAGGCGCCGCTACTCGCCAACATGGTGATCGGCGGCAAGACGCCCGCGATCAAGGTCGCCGAGCTCGAGCGCCTCGGCTTCAAGATGGTGATCTTCCCGGCGGTGTGCATGGCCGCCGCGGTGCCCGCGATGGAGAAGTCGCTCGCGTTCCTGAAGGAGCACGGCACCGACTGGCAGCCCGGCCCGGTGCTGGGCCCGATGGACATCTTCCGTCGCGTGGGCTTCGACTGGTGGCACGGCATCGAGGAGAAGTTCGCGGGGCGGTAATGGTGTCGCAGCGCCCTGGCTTGGCTGAGCGCGCCGGCATGCTCGTCGTCTTCTTCGCGGCCACCTGGCTCACCGGGCTGTCGCTCGCGACCGCCTTCGCCGCCGCGGCGTACGGCTTCGGGCGCAGCGTGGAGCCGGAGCGCACCGACCTGGTCAGCCTGGCGATCTTCGGCGTGATGGGGCTGGCCTCGCAGGCGGGATTGCTGCTGGCGCCGTGGGCGACCACGCGAGGGCTCACGTCGCGGATCATCGCGGCGCTGCTGATGGGGCCCGGCGGGCGTGTCGCTGAGCATCTTCGCGTACGAAGGGCTTCACGCGATACGTCGGCGGGCTCGCCGATCTGGGCGGTGACCTGGGCGATGTACGTGTGGGGCGTGCTCGTCTACGCGGTGGCGTACGTGGCGCTGGTCCGCGGAGGGCTCGGCCGGGTGGGGGAGGTGTAGTTTTTTTGTGGTTGCATATACTAAACAGGTGATGTGTAATACGGCCTGGTCATCTTATAGAGCCTCATGGCTATCCCGATCGAGTCCTCATCCCCGCCAGGATGGGAGCGCGAGGGGATCGACGGCCTGCTCGGTCTGTTCCCACCGGGCCGGCTCAGCGAGATCGTCGGTCCCCGATCCTCCGGAGGCAGCAGCCTGCTCCTGGCTCTCATCGCCCGGATCACGACTTCAGGCGGCCAGGTGGCCTTCGTGGACGGGATGGACGCGCTCGACCCGGCGTCCGCCGCGTCGGCCGGGGCCGATCTCTCCGCGCTGCTGTGGGTGAAGTGCGGGGGCCGGCTCCGCGTGGCGCTCAGCGCCGCCGATCTCCTGGTCCGCTGCCCCGGATTCGCCCTGGTCGTGCTGGACCTGGACGAGCTCGGGCCCATGCCCGCCTCGGCCCATCTGCGGCTGCAGCGCGCGGTGGAGGGCGGCGACACCATCCTGATCACCCGGAGCGCCCGCCATCGCGAGGGCAGCCCCGCCTCCCTGGTCCTGGCCACGCGGCGGCTCGGCGCCGCGCTGGATGGGGCTCCGCCCGCTCACCCGTCTGGCCGGCCTCCGCTCCGAGGTCTCCATCTTCCGCTCCCGCCCTTCCCCATACCCTCTCCCCTCTGGGGAGAGGGAAGGGTGAGGGGATTAAGGGTGAGGGGATTAAGGTGAGGGGAGCTGCTGGACGCTCGACTGGACGCTATGACCCGCATCGCCTGCCTGCTGACCATGAATCAATCCGCGGGGAATCAACCCGCGCGGCCCGCGCTGCTACGCGTGGCGCTCGCGCATTCCCCCCGCGTGGAGGACGCCGGCGCCGGCCGGCTCTATCTCGACGCGTCCGGCCTCGAAGGGCTCTTCGGCGACGAGCCACGTCTGGCCGCGCGGCTCCGCGCCGCCGCCGCGTCGGCGAGCGTGGAGATTCGCGTGGGCATCGCGGAGAGCCGCATCGCCGCGCTCGCCGCCGCGCGCCTGGGGCCCGGGGTGCTGGTCGTCGCGCCGGGCGGCGACGCCGCCTATCTCGCCCCGGCGCCGCTCTCGCTGCTCGATCTGCCGGAGGAGACGGCCACGCGCCTGTCGCGATGGGGGCTCCGCACGCTCGGCGAGCTGGCCGCCCTGCCCACCGCGGGGCTGTTCGAGCGACTCGGCGGCGACGGCGTCCGGCTCCAGCGACTGGCCCGCGGGGAAGATCCGCGCCCGCTCGTCTCGTGGCGGCCCGTGCCGCTCTTCGAGGAATCGGCCGCGTGCGAGTGGGGGCTCGAGACGCTCGAGCCGGTGGTGGAGCGCCTGCGCGAGCTGGCCGCCCGCGTCTGCGCGCGCCTCGGCGCCGCCGGGCTCGCGGCGGACAGCTTCGAGTGGACCTGCCGGCTCGGCGACGGCCGCGTTCACGATGGCGCGCTCACGCCCGCGGTGCCGATCACCGATGCCGGGTCGGTCGGAGGATTGCTCCGCCTGGCGCTCGAAGCGCGCCCGCCGCGCGGCGTGGTGGAAGCGCTCACGTTTCGCGCGCGCCCGGTGCGGCTCGCGCCCGCGCAGGAGTCGCTCACCGATCGCTCGCGCCCCGCTCCGCGTCAGCTCACCGCCACATTAAATCGCCTGGTGGCACTCGTGGGCGCCGAGGCCATCGGCGCCCCCGCGCTGCTCGACACCCACCGCCCCGACGCCGTCGCCCTCGCCTCCTATCCCTCTCCCCTGAGGGGAGAGGGCAGGAAGACGAGGGGCGAGGCCCCCGCCCTCGCCCTCCGCCGCCTCCGCCCGCCCGCGCCCGCGTCGGTGACGCTCGCCTCCGGCCGGCCGGTGGCGGTGCGCTCGGGCCGCCTCACGGGACGCATCGTCGCCGGGGTGGGGCCGTGGCGCGTCTCGGGCGAATGGTGGAGCCCACGGCCGTGGCTGCAGGACGAGTGGGACGTGGAGCTGGCCGACGGCACGCTGTGCCGCCTGGCGCATGACGGCTCCGCCTGGCGCCTCGAAGGCATCTACGACTAGCGTCCCTCGCAGGACTGGCCGTGTTCGTCGAGCTGCATGCCCGGAGTGCCTTCAGCTTTCTCGAGGCGGCGGCGCTGCCCGAAGCGCTGGCCGAGCGCGCGGCGCGGCTCGAGCAGCCCGCCGTCGCGCTGCTGGACGCCGACGGCGTCTACGGCGCGCCCCGGCTCTATCGCGCCTGCACCCGGCTCGGCCTCTCGGCGCTGGTGGGCGCGGAGATCACGCTGGGCGACGGCAGCCGGCTGCCGCTGCTGGTGGAAGATCGCGAGGGATACCAGAACCTCTGCCGCCTGCTGACCCGGGTGAAGATGCGCGCGCCGAAGGGGGAAGGCGCCGCCACGTTCGAAGAGCTGGCCGAGTTCTCGGGCGGCCTCGTCTGCCTGACCGGCAGCGGCCGCGGCCCGGTGGCGGCCGCGCTCGCGCGCGCCGGCGCGGATGCCGGGCGCGAATGCCTCGAGCGGCTCGTCGGCATCTACGGCCGCTCCAACGTCTTCGCGGAGCTGCAGCGCCACCTGAGCCGCCCGCAGGAAGCGCGCAACGAGTGGCTGCGCGGCGAGGCCGCGCGACTCCGCCTGGCCCCGCTCGCCACCAACGAGCCCCGGCTGATCGCGCGCGGGGACCGCCCGCTGCTCGACGTGCTCACGTGCATCCGCGAGCACACCACGCTCGAGGCCGCGGGCCGCCTGCTCGCGCGCAACAGCGAGCACTTCATGAAGAGCGGCCGGGTGATGGAGCGGCTCTTCGCGGACTGCCCCGAAGCGGTGGCCAATACCGGCGAGCTGGCGCTGCGGCTCGGCTTCACCTTGAAGGACCTGGGCTATCGCTTCCCCGACTACCCGCTGCCCCGCGGCGAGACGCCGATCGGCTTCCTGCGCGAGCTCGCCCACGCGGGCGCCCGCGACCGGTACGGCTCGGGCCCGCTCGCCGAGAAGGCGCGGCGGCAGATCGAGCACGAGCTGGCCCTGATCGGCCGCCTCGACCTGGCGGGCTATTTCCTCATCGTCTGGGACCTGGTCCAGTACTGCCGTGCCCACGACGTGCTGGTGCAGGGGCGCGGCTCCGCGGCCAACAGCGCGGTGTGCTACGCGCTCGGCCTCACCGCGGTGGATCCGGTCGGCATGGAGCTGCTCTTCGAGCGCTTCCTCTCCGAGGAGCGCGGCGAGTGGCCCGACATCGATCTCGACCTGCCGAGCGGCGACCGGCGCGAGACGGTGATCCAGTACGTCTACGAGCGCTACGGGCGCCTCGGCGCGGCCATGACCGCCAACGTCATCACCTATCGCGGGCGCAGCGCGGCGCGGGAGGTCGGCAAGACCCTGGGCCTGCCCGCCGACACGATCGAGCGGCTCTCCCAGCTCGTGAGCAACTGGGAGTACACGGATCCGGGCGACAGCCTGCTCGCGCACCTGGGCGAGGCCGGCTGCGATCCCGCCGAGCCGCGCATGCAGCACTTCGCCCGGCTCTGGAGCGGCATCCAGGATCTGCCGCGGCACCTGGGCCAGCACTCGGGCGGCATGGTGATCGCCCAGGGGCGCCTCGACGGCGTGGTGCCGCTCGAGCCCGCCACCATGCCCGGCCGCAGCGTGGTGCAGTGGGACAAGGACGACTGCGCCGCGCTCGGCATCGTCAAGGTGGATCTGCTGGGGCTCGGCATGATGTCGCTGCTCCAGGACGCGCTCGAGATGATCCGGCGCCGCGGCGGCGCGGTGGACCTGGCCCATCTCCCCCAGAACGATCCCAAGGTCTACGCCATGCTCCAGCAGGCCGACACCATCGGCGTCTTCCAGGTGGAGAGCCGCGCCCAGATGGCGACGCTGCCGCGCCTGCGCCCCGAGCGCTTCTACGATCTGGTCGTGCAGGTGGCCATCATCCGTCCCGGGCCCATCGTGGGCGACATGGTGCATCCCTACCTGCGCCGCCGCGCGGGCCGCGAGGCGATCACGGTGCCGCATCCCGCGCTCGAGCCCATCCTGGAGCGCACGCTCGGCGTGCCGCTCTTCCAGGAGCAGCTACTCCGCATGGCGATGGCCACCGCCGGCTTCACCGGCGGCGAGGCCGAGGAGCTGCGCCGCGCCTTCGGCTTCAAGCGCTCGGAGCGGGCCATGCGCGAGGTGGAGGTGAAGCTCCGCGCGGGCATGGCGCGCCAGGGCATCTCGGGCGCCGCCGCCGAGGCCATCATCCACTCCATCACCGCCTTCGCCTTGTACGGCTTCCCGGAGTGCGTGGTGGGCGAGACGCTCGTCATCGACGCGGAGACCGGACGCCGGGTGAAGATCGAGGACGTGGTGAAGGGGAACGTGCCGCTCACGCACACCTTCGCGTGCGATGCGGATCTCAAGATCCGGAAGCGCCGGGTGCTCGCGGCCACCGCGAGCGGCCCTCGGATGGTCCATCGCCTTCGCACCGCGCTGGGCCGGGAGCTGCTGGCCACGCCGGAGCATCCCTTGCTCACCGTCGACGGCTGGCAGCCGCTCGGGAGCCTGCGCCCCGGCGACCACATCGCGGCGCCTCGGACGTCGGAGATGACCGACGTTGACTGGGACCGGGTGGTGAGCGTGGCGCCGGTCGGAGTGCGGGAGACGTACGACCTCACCGTGGAGGGCGACCACAACTTCGTGGCCAATGACCTGATCGTCCACAACTCCCACGCGGCGAGCTTCGCCCTGCTGGCGTACGCGAGCGCGTATCTCAAGGCGCATCACCCGGCGGCGTTCTACGCGGCGCTGCTCAACAACCAGCCGATGGGCTTCTACGATCCGGCCACCATCATCGGCGACGCGGGCCGGCACGGGCAGGGGATCCGGCCCGCCGACGTGAACTTCTCGGGCTGGCTCTGCGCCATCGAGCCGGACGGCGTCGTGCGGCTCGGGCTGCGCTACGTGCGCGGGCTGCGGGAAGAGGCGGGGCGGCGTCTCGAGGCGGAGCGCCGGCGGCGGCCCTTCAGCCTCGGTGGAGGACGTGGTGAAGCGGGGCGCGCTGCGGCGCGACGAGCTGGCCCAGCTCGCGCGGGTCGGCGCGCTGGCGAGCCTCGAGCCGGAGCGGCGGGCCGCGCTCTGGGAGGCGGAGCGCGCGGGGCGCCCCGCGGGGGCGCTCTACGAAGACCTGCCCGCGCCGCGGGAGCCCTCGCCGCTACGGCCGATGAGCGCGGAGGAGCGGCTGATCGCCGACTACGAGGGCACCGGCCTCACGCTCGGGCCGCACCCGATGGCCTTCCGGCGCGGCGCGCTATTACGGATGGGTGTGTCGCGCGCGGCGGATCTGGCCGCCTTCCGTCACGGGGCGTGGGTGAAGGTGGCGGGGGCGGTGGTGGTGCGCCAGCGGCCCGGCACCGCCAAGGGCTTCGTGTTCCTGAACCTCGAGGACGAGACGGGCCTGGTCAACGTCATCGTGCGGCCCGCGCTCTTCCATCGCCACCGGCTGGCCCTCGTCAACGAGCCCTTCCTCCTGATCGAGGGCATTCTACAGCGCCAGGACAACGTCACCTCGGTGCGCGCCGAGCGGCTCGCCCCGCTGCGCCACCGGCTGGCGAGCGTCCCTTCGCACGATTTTCATTAGCGAGCGCGGTGACCGCCGTGAGGAACATGCGAAGCGCCGGGGTCTCGGGCTTGTCGCGGCGGCGCACGAGGCCGAGGCGCCGCACCAGGGCGGGCGAAAGCGGCCGCATGGAGAGCGCGCCCGAGCGCACCTCGTCCCGCACCGCCATGGCCGGGCTCACCGAGACGCCGAGGCCCGCGCCCACCAGCTTCTTGATGGCCTCCTCGTTGCCGAGCTCCATCACGATCCGGGGCCGCGCGCCCCCGCGACGGAACCAGCCGTCGATCACGCGCCGGATGGTGCCGCCGCGCTCGTAGACGATGAGCGGGTGGCGCGCCACCTCGGCCGCGGTGAGCGCGCCCCGCCGCGGCCATGCCTGCGCGGGCGGGCCCACCGCCACCAGCGGGTCGAGCAACAGAGGCGTCATCAGGAGCTGGCGGCCCGTCACGGGCAGCGTGACGATGGCCACGTCGAGCTCGTTGGCCGCGACGGCGGCCGCGATCTCGGGCGCGTTGCCGGTCACCACGATCAGCTCGAGCTCGGGGTAGCGCGCCCGCATCCGCCGCAGGAGCGGCGGCAGCAGGTGGATGCTCGCGGTGGCGCCGGTGCCGAGGCGCAGCCGCCCCGCGACCACCCCGCGGAGCTGGCGGAGCGCCTCCTGCGCGGCCTCGAGCTCGGCGAACGCCCGCCCGGCGTGCTCCAGCAGCACCACCCCCGCCGGAGTAGGGAACGCGCGCTTGCCCACCCGCTCGAGCAGCGCGGTGCCGCAGCGGGCCTCGAGCTGGCGCATGTGCAGGCTCACCGCGGGCTGGCTCAGGCGCAGGCTCTCCGCCGCGCGCGAGAAGCTTCCATGGCGCGCAATTTCCCGGAGCGTGCGCACGTGGGCGGGATTGAGATCCACCGTCCCAAAGTATTTCTCATCGTCGGTATGAGAACAATCTATTTCCCTTATCGCGGCCGCGCGGGCAGACTGCGGGGCAAGGGAGGCACGCTCATGGGGGACGTCTCGCTACGCCCCGCGACGCCGGACGACGCCGCGGCGATCTGCGCGATCTACAACCAGGGCATCGAGGACCGCATCGCCACGCTCGAGACCGAGCTGCGCACGCCCGGAGGAGCGGCGACAGTGGATGGCCGCGCGCGGGCCGCGTCACCCCGTGGTCGTCGCGACCACCGACGGCCAGGTGGTCGGGTGGGGGAGCCTCAACCCGTTCAATCCGCGCCCCGCCTACGACAACGTGGTGGATCTCTCGGTCTACGTCGAGCGCGCCTGGCGGGGCCGCGGGGTGGGCAAGGCGCTGCTGCAGCACGTGCTCGGGCTCGCGCGCCAGATCGGCTATCACAAGATGGTGCTGGCCACCTTTCCCTACAATGACGCGGGCCTCGCGCTCTACCGGCGCATGGGCTTCACGCCGGTCGGCGTGTACCACGAGCAGGGCCAGCTCGACGGCCGCTGGGTGGACGTCCTGATCATGGAGCAGCTTCTCTGACTACGGCTGGCGCGTCGTCGTGACGCTCTCCGTCGCCGAGACGGTCTCCTGGGGCATCCTCTACTACGGCTTCCCCGTCTTCCTCGCCTCGATGGCGCGAGACCTCGGCGCCCTCGCGCGCGCGCGGTCATCGGCGCCTTCAGGGTCGGCATGGGCGTCGCGGCGCTCCCGCCCTGCCGGTGGAGCGCTGGCTCGATCGGCGCGGGCCCTGGGCGCTCATACGGAGCGCGCGCGACTGGGCACCGCCCGCTCAGCGCCTGGTCGCTGGTGGGGCGGCTATCGCCCGGTGTTCTGGTCCCTGGCGGGCGCGCTGGTGGTGGTCGGCGCGGTGGTGGCAGCGGCCGCCCGCGAGCGCAGCCCGCCGCCGCCCCGGAGCGTAAAGCGCCGGGCGGATTGTCGGTTCGCGGTACGATAAGTACCTATGCTCGCGGGATGGGGCCGTCTCGTTCATCGCTTCCGGGTGGCCATCATCGCCCTGTCCCTGCTGAGCCTGGTGCCGTCGCTCTGGCTGATCTTCCACGGCGGGCGCCTCGCCACCACCGACATCCCGACGACGACGGAGTCCGGCCGCGCGCTCGATCTGATCGGGCGTGAGCTGCCAGGCCGGCCGCCCTCGTTCAGCTTCATCTTCAGCAGCCCCACCCGCTCGGCCCAGGACCCCGCGTTTCGCCAGGAAGTCGAGCGGGCGGTGGCGCCGCTCCGCCGCGACGCGCGCGTGGCCCGCGTCCTGACCGCGTACGACCCGCCGGTCTACGACGCTTCGGTGCCGGCCGCCCAGCTCGTGTCGCGCGACGGCCGGCGGGTGCTGGTGGTGGTGGAGCTGAAGGGCGAGGCGGCCGCGTTCTCCTCGCTCGAGTTCTCGGTGCTGCCCCCCGACGTGTATCCCTCGCTGCGGGCGCTGGTGAAGACCGAGACCCTCGAGGTGCTGCCGGTCGGGAACATCCCGCTCAACCACGACTTCACCGAGGTGACGCGCACCGATCTGCGGCGCGCCGAGCTGGTGATCCTGCCCGTGGTGGTGGTGTTGCTCCTGCTGGTGTTCGGCTCGGTGGTGGCCGCGCTCCTGCCGCTGGCGGTGGGCGCGCTCTCGATGGCGGGCGCCATCGCGGCCACGCTGCTCATGGCCCGTTACACCTCGGTCTCGGTCTACGCGCCGAACATCGTGACCATGATCGGCCTCGGGGTGGCCATCGACTACTCCCTCTTCATCGTGAGCCGCTTCCGCCAGGAGATCCGCGAGCACCCCGGGTCGGAGGCGCTCGAGCGCACGATGGCCACCGCCGGGCGGGCCATCCTCTTCTCCGGGCTCACCGTCGCGATCGGGCTGCTCGGCATGGTCTTCCTCGGGCTCGGCAACATCGGCTCGATCGGCTGGGCCGGCACCGTGGTCGTCTCGCTGGCCGTGCTCTACGCGCTCACGCTCCTGCCCGCGCTGCTCGCCGTGCTCGGGCCGCGGGTCAACGCGCTCCGGCTGCCGTTCATCCATCCCGAGCGCCGCCTGACCGGGCGCGGGATCTGGCACCAGATCGCGGTCACCGTGATGGCCTATCCGTGGGCGGTCTTCATCTCGGTCTCGGCCCTGTTGCTGTTCCTCGGGCTGCCGTTCCTGCACCTGAAGGTGGGCTCGGGCGACGTCAACGCGCTGCCGCCGGAGGCGGTCTCGCGGCGCGGCGACGAGGTGCTCCGCGAGCACTTTCCCGGGCGCCGACAGCAACCGGATCCTGGTGGTGGTGCGCTACCCGGACGGTACGCCCCTCACCGCGGAGCGCGTGGGCGGCCTCTACGATCTCAGCCGCTGGCTCGCCGCGCGGCCCAACGTGGCGCGGGTGGAGAGCCTGGTGGATCTCGATCCGAGCGTGACGCGCGAGCAGTACCAGCAGCTCGCCACCGCGCCCGCGGAGATGCGCCCGCCCGGCGTGACCCAGGTCCTGCGGCAGACCGTCGGCGGCCGCCTGGCCCTGCTGGTGGTCTCGACCGCGCTCAAGCCGTCGAGCCCGGAGGCGCGTGCCCTGGTCGAGGAGATCCGCGCGTCGCACCCGCGGCTCGCGGGCGAGGTGCTCGTGACGGGCCAGACCGCCTTCGATCTCGACATCATCGACATGGTCACGCGCCACGCCCCGATGACGGTCGGCCTCGTCATGGTCGCGACCTACGTGGTGCTCTTCCTGCTGCTGGGCTCGGTGCTGCTGCCGCTCAAGGCCGTGATCATGAACCTCCTGTCCATCAGCGCGTCCTACGGCGCGCTGGTGTGGATCTTCCAGGAGGGGCATCTCGCGAGCTGGCTGCACTTCACCCCGGGCCCGATCCAGACCGCCACGCCGCTCATCATGTTCTGTTTCGTCTTCGGCCTCTCGATGGACTACGAGGTCCTGCTGCTGAGCCGGGTGAAGGAGGAGTACGAGCGCACCGGCGACACCACGCGGGCGGTGGCCGAGGCGCTCGAGTCCACCGGGCGGCTCATCACCGGCGCGGCCGCCATCATGGCCGCGGTGTTCTTCGGCTTCGCGACCGCGCGCTCGGTGATCATCCAGGCGGTGGGCATCGGCATCGGGCTCGCGGTGGTGATCGACGCCACCATCGTGCGGGCCCTGCTGGTGCCCGCCACCATGCGGCTCATGGGGCGGTGGAACTGGTGGGCGCCCGCGCCGCTGGTCTCGCTCCACCGCCGCCTGGGCCTGGCCGAGCGCAGCGCCGATGCCGAAGTCGTCCCCCGATAGTCGGCGCCCGATGGATCGTCAGAGGGCGCGCCTCCGCTGATCCGCTACCACCCCGACGGCCCCGTCGCGACGGAGTACCGCGTCGGCCTCTGCGCGTGGCAGGACAAGAGCATGGTGGAGGAGGGCTCGTTCTACCCGATCAAGAGCATGAAGGCGGAGGAGCGGCTCTGGTGGTACAGCCGCTTCTTCGACGCGGTCGAGGTCAACTCCACGTTCTACGCGCCGCTGTCCGCCCAGAACGCGGTGCTCTGGGCGAAGCGGACGCCGCCCGGTTTCCTCTTCAGCGTGAAGGCCTACGCGCTGCTCACCGGGCATCACCTGGACGCCGCGCGGCTGCCGCCGCCGCTCGCCGCGCGGCTGCCCGCCTCCGCCCGGCCCAACGAGCGGGGCCAGATCGAGAACGCCGCCTTCGGCGAGGAGGCGCGCGAGTGGGCCTTCGCCGCGTTCCGGGAGGGGCTGCAGCCGCTGGCCGACGCGGGCAAGCTCGGCTACGTGCTCTTCCAGATGGCGCCGTGGGTGAAGTACGGGGAGCGGGCGCTCGAGTACCTCGCCGGGCTGCCCGCCCGCCTGCCCGGGACGACGATCGCGGTGGAGTTCCGCGACGCCTCCTGGCTGCCGCGGCACACCGAGGAGACGCTCGCGATGCTGAGCGCGCGCGGGCTGGCCTACGTCTCGGTGGACGCGCCGCGCACGCCCGCCTCGGTGGACACGGCGGTGGCGCTCACCGCCCCCACCGCGGTCATCCGGCTGCACGGGCGCAACCGGGAGGGCTTCATGAAGCAGCTTCAGGGTCGGGCCCCGAGCGTGGCCGAGAAGTACGGCTACCTGTACGATCGCGCCGAGCTGGCCGGGAATCGTGGCCCGCGGGCGCGCCCTGGAGGGGCAGGCCCGTCGCGTCTACTTCAAGCTGAACAACAATGTCGGGGACGCGCCCGCCATCAACGGCGAGGACATCAAGGAGCTGCTGGGCCTCGAGACCGCCGATCGCGCGGCCGTCGAGCAGGAGTGGCGGAGCCGCCGCCGGAGCGCCCCGACCCGCCCCTGAACGCCCGGAATCCACGTGATAGAATGGCGCATCCAAACGGGGCGGGAGGGCAGGCGCGTGCCGATTTACGAGTACGAGTGCCAGGGGTGTCAGCGGCGGGTCAGCCTTCTGATCCGGACCCTGTCCGCCGCCGAGGCGCCGCGATGTCCGCGCTGCGGCAGCGTCGCGCTGTCCCGCCTGATGTCCCGCTTCGCCACCGTCAAATCCGAAGACGCCCGCCTCGACTCCCTCTCCGACCCCTCCAGCTTCGGCGACCTCGACGAGAACGATCCCCAGAGCGTGGCCCGGTTCGTCAAGAAGATGGGGCACGAGATGGGGGAGGACCTGGGCGAGGACCTCGACTCGGCCATGGACGAGGCGATGGGCGAGGGCGGCGGGCCCGGCGATGACGACGGCGCCCTGATGGACCCGGGCGGCGGCGGGGACGACGCGGGGGAGCTGTCGGCGTGAAGATCGACGTGCTGCCCGGCCTCGCGGCCCTGGACGAGGGCCGCTGGAACGCCCTGCTCGACCGCTCGCGCCTGCCCTCGCTCTTCCTCACCTGGCAGTGGCAGACCGAGTGGAGCCGGGCCTTCGCGGCGGACCGCCCCCAGCAGATCCTGACCGCGACCGACGCCGACGGCAGCCTGGTCGGGGTGCTGCCGCTCTACGAGGACGGGCCCGGGCGGCAGCGGATCATCGGCGGGGTGGACGTCTCCGACTATCTCGACCTGATCGCGATCGCCGGACGCGAGGAAGAGATCTGGCAGGCGCTGCTGCAGCACCGCGCCGGCCAGCCCGGCGAGTGGGATCTGCACGGCATCCGCGCCGCCTCGGCCACCGCGACCGTGCTGCCCGCGCTCGCGCCGGCCCACGGGCTGCGGGCGACGGTGGAGCGGCAGGATCGCTGCCCCGTGCTGGCGCTGCCCAAGACCTGGGACGAGTACCTGGCCAGGCTCTCCGGCAAGGACCGGCACGAGCTCCGGCGCAAGATGCGCCGCCTCGAGCGGGAGCTGCCCGGGGCGACCGTGCGCTCCCACGCGGACGCGGCCGGCTGGGACGAGGCGATGACGCGCTTCCTGACGCTGCACCGTCTCTCCAAGGTCGGCAAGGCGCGCTTCATGGACGAGCGCATGGAGCGCTTCTTCCGCGCCGCCACCGCGATCCTCGCCGCGAAGGGCTGGGCGCGGCTCTGGTTCCTCGAGTACGAGGGCGCGGCGGTGGCCGCGTTCATCTGCCTCGAGTACGCGGGGAGCGTCGGGCTCTACAACTCGGGCTTCGATCCGGCGCGTGCCCAGCTCGCGCCCGGCATCGTGCTGCTCGCGCACCTCATCCAGGACGCCATCGAGCGCGGCATCCCCACCTTCGACTTCCTGCGCGGCGAGGAGCCGTACAAGTACGGCTTCGGCCCGTCGCCGGAGGACGTCTTCAATATCCGGGTCACCGGGGGGGATCGCCCGTGAACCTCTCCGTCGCGATCCTCTCGGTGCACACGTGCCCGCTCGCCGCCCTCGGCGGCAAGCAGACGGGCGGCATGAACGTCTACGTGCGGCAGACCGCGCGCGAGCTGGGCCTCATGGGCGTGCGCGTGGACGTGTTCACGCGCTCGCAGAATCGCCACGATTCCCCGGATCGTCGAGCTGGGGCCGGGCGCCCGCGTGATCCACCTGCCCGCGGGCCCGGAGGCGCCGATGCCGCGCGAGGCGCTCCACGCCCATCTCGACGAGTTCGCGGCGGGAGCGGAGGCGTTCGCGCGGGAGCAGGGGATTCGCTACGACCTCATCCACTCGCACTACTGGCTGTCGGGCGTGGCGGGACTGCGGCTGCGCGAGCGCTGGGGCGCGCCCCTCGTGCACATGTTCCACACCCTCGGCCGGCTCAAGAACGAGGTCGCCGAGACCCCGGGCGAGCTCGAGCCCGCGCTCCGCATCGACGAGGAGACCCGCATCGTGGCGGAGGCCGACCGCATCGTGGCCGCCAACGTGGTGGAGCGGGCGCACCTCGTCTGGTACTACGGCGCGCGCAGCGAGCGGGTGGCGGTGATTCCGTGCGGCGTGGATACCGAGCTCTTCCAGCCGATGGATCCCGCGAAGGCCCGCGATCTGCTCGAGCTGCCGCCGGATCCGCTGCTGCTCTACGTGGGGCGGCTCACGCCCATCAAGGGCCTCGACACGCTGCTGGAGGCCATGGTCGCGATCCCCGAGCCCGCGTATCTCCTGGTCGTCGGCGGCGAGCACGACGAGCCCGACGACGGACACGGCGCCGCGCTGCGGGCGCAGGTGAAGGCCCTCGGCCTCGAGCGGCGCGTGCGCTTCCTGCGCGCGCAGCCCCAGCGGCGGCTCCGCCTGTTCTACGCCGCCGCCGACGTCACCGTGATGCCGTCGCACTACGAATCCTTCGGCATGGTGGCGCTCGAGGCCATGGCGTGCGGCAGCCCGGTCGTGGCCTCGCGCGTCGGCGGGCTGACCACCACGGTGCAGGACGGGGTGACCGGCCGCCTCGTGCCCGAGGGCGATCCGGCCGCGCTGGCCGCCGCCATCATCCCCTTGCTCGGTAGCGCGGAGGGCCGGCGGCTCGGCCAGCAGGCCACGCGCTGGGCCGCCGAGCACCGCTGGCCGTGCGTGGCGGAGTCGGTCTGCCGCCTCTACTCCGAGCTGCGTCCCGCCGCGCGCGAGCATCTCCCCCACGCCCCCTGCAGGAGCTGGCTATGACGACTCCCGGTGGAGCCCCCATCACGGTGAACGGCCGGCGCTACGCCTGGCCGGACCGCCCCCTGGTCGTGGTGTGCGTGGACGGCAGCGAGCCGGACTACATCCGGCGCGCCATCGCGGCGGGTGCGATGCCGTACCTGGCCGCGGCGCTGCCGGGCGGGACCGATCGCCTGGCCGACTGCGTGGTGCCGAGCTTCACGAATCCCAACAATCTCTCCATCGTGACCGGCGTGCCGCCCTCGGCGCACGGCATCTGCGGCAACTACTTCTTCGATCGCGACGCCAACGCGGAGGTCATGATGAACGACCCCCGCTACCTGCGCTGCGGGACGATCCTGGCCGCGTTCGCCCGCGAAGGCGCGCGGCTCGCGGTGGTGACCGCGAAGGACAAGCTGCGGCGGCTGCTGGGCCACGAGATGCGCGGCGTCTGCTTCTCGGCCGAGAAGGCCGACGAGACCACGGAGGCCGAGCACGGCGTGGCGGACGGGCTCGAGCTGGTGGGCCTGCCGCTGCCCTCGGTGTACAGCGCCGATCTCTCCGAGTTCGTGTTCGCGGCGGGCGTGAAGCTGATGGAGTCGGTGCGCCCGGACATCATGTACCTCTCCACCACCGACTACGTGCAGCACAAGCACCCGCCCGGCTCGGCGGACGCCAACGAGTTCTACGGCATGATGGACGGCTACTACGCGAAGCTGGACGGCCTCGGCGCCACGCTCGCCATCACCGCCGACCACGGCATGAACGCCAAGACCGACGCCGCGGGCCGGCCGCGGGTCATCTACCTCCAGGACCATCTCGATCGGTGGGTCGGCGCCGGCCGCGCGCGGGTGATCCTGCCCATCACCGATCCCTACGTCGTGCACCACGGCGCGCTCGGCTCCTTCGCGACCGTCTACCTGCCGGACGGGCGCGATCGTGGAGGATCTTCGCCGGCGCCTCGCCGGGCTGGCCGGGATGGAGGTCGTGCTCGACCGGGCCGCGGCCTGCCGCCGCTTCGAGCTGCCGCCCGACCGCGTGGGCGACCTGGTCGCGGTGTCCGAGCGCCACGTGGTGCTCGGCACGAGCCTGGCCCGCCACGATCTCTCGGGCCTCGACGCCCCGCTCCGCTCCCACGGTGGCATCAGCGAGCAGGTCGTGCCCCTGCTCCTGAACCGTCCGACCAGGGGCGTGCCCAGGCGACCGCCGCCTCCGCAACTTCGACATCTTCGACCTCGCCCTGAACCAAGTCTCGTAGGTCCTTGCCAGATCACGCCCGCGTCGTCATCGTAGGCGGCGGCATCGTCGGCGCCAGCGTCGCCTATCACCTGACGCAGCTCGGGTGGCGCGACGTGGTGCTGCTCGAGCAGGGAAGCCTCTCCGGCGGAACCACGTGGCACGCGGCGGGCCTGATCGGCCAGCTCCGATCCTCCAGCAATCTCACCCGGCTGATCCGCTACAGCGCGGATCTCTACAGCCGCCTCGAGGCCGAGACCGGCCAGGCCACCGGCTGGAAGCGCTGCGGGAGCGTCAGCGTCGCCCGGACCGCGGAGCGCATGATCCAGCTCAAGCGCAATGCCGCGATGGCCACGCCTACGGCGTCGAGGCCCACGTGATCGGCCTGGACGAGGCGGCGGCCCGCTACCCGCTGATGCGCACCGACGATCTGGTCGGCGCGGTGTGGATCCCGGGCGACGGCAAGGCCAACCCGGCCGACATCACGCAGGCGCTGGCGCGCGGGGCCCGCGCGGGCGGGGCGCGGCTGATGGAGGGCGTCAGGGTCACCGGCGTCAACGTGGCGAACGGCGCGGTCACCGGGGTCGAGACCTCGGCGGGGTCCATCGCGACCGAGATCCTGGTCAACTGCGCGGGCATGTGGGCGCGCGAGCTCGGGCGCATGAGCGGCGTGACGATCCCGCTGCACGCCTGCGAGCACATGTACATCGTCACCCAGCCCATCCAGGGCGTGGCCTCTGACCTGCCGGTGCTGCGCGATCCCGACGGCCACATCTACGTGAAGGAGGAAGTGGGCGGCCTCCTCATGGGCGGCTTCGATCCGTGGGCCAAGCCCTGGGGCGCGGACGGCATCCCGGAAGGCTTCTCGTTCGGGACGCTCAAGGAAGACTGGGACAAGTTCGACATCCTGATGCGCAACGCGCTCGTGCGGCTGCCCGCGCTCGAGACCGCGGAGGTGCGCACGTTCCTGAACGGGCCCGAGTCCTTCACCCCCGACAACTACTTCATCCTGGGCGAGGCGCCCGAGGTGCGGCGTTACTACGTCGGCGCGGGCTTCTGCTCGGGCGGCATCGCCGCCGCGGGTGGGGCGGGGAAGGCGCTCGCGGAGTGGATCGTCGAGGGCCAGCGCGCCGATGGATCTCTCGGCGGCCGACATCCGGCGCTTCGCGCCGCTGCACGGCAACCGGCGCTTCCTGCGCGAGCGGGTCAGCGAGATCGTGGGCGTGCACTACAACATCGCGTTCCCGAACCGCGAGCTCACGAGCGGGCGCGGGCTGCGCCGCTCGCCGCTCCACGAGCGGCTGCGCGAGCGCCGCGCCTGCTTCGGGGCCAAGATGGGCTGGGAGCGCGCCAACTGGTTCGCGCCCGAGGGTGTCGCGCCGGAGGCGGTGTACTCCTTCGGTCGCCAGAACTGGTTCCCGTATGCGGCCGCCGAGCACCGGGCGGCGCGCGAGGCGGTGGCCGTCTTCGACCAGACCTCGTTCGCCAAGCTCCGGCTCGAGGGCGCGGACGCGGAGGCGGTGCTGCAGCGCCTCTGCGCCAACGACGTGGCGGTGCCGCCCGGCCGGGTGGTCTACACCGCGATGCTGAACGAGCGCGGCGGCTTCGAGAGCGACCTGACCGTCACGCGGCTCGCGGGCGACGCCTACCTCATCGTGACCGGGTCCGCCCAGGGCACGCGCGATCTGCGACTGGATCCGGCGCCACCTGCCCGCGGGGGCGCGCGCCACGATCACCGACGTGACCGGCGCCTCCGCGGTGCTCGGCCTGATGGGTCCGCGCTCGCGCGAGCTGCTCGCGCGCGTGAGCGACGCCGATCTCGGCGCGGACGCGTTCCCCTTCCTGACCTCTCGCGAGATCGCCATCGGCCAGGCGACCGCGCGCGCCTCGCGCGTGACCTATGTCGGCGAGCTCGGCTGGGAGCTCTACGTGCCGGTCGAGCAGGCCGGCCTCGTGTACGATGAGCTGGCGCAGGCGGGCCGCGACCTGGGCCTGCGCGACGCCGGCTACTACGCGCTCGACTCGCTCCGCATGGAGAAGGCGTACCGGGCGTGGGGCCGGGAAGTCACCATCGACGACACGCCGTGGGAAGCGGGGCTCGGCTTCGCGGTGCGGCTCGACAAGCCGTTCCTGGGCCGGGAGGCGCTGCTCGAGCAGCGCGAGCGGATCCTGACCAAGCGACTGCTGACCTTCGTGCTCGACGACGCGGCGGCGCTCCCGTGGGGCGACGAGCCGATCCTGCGCGACGGGCGCGTGGTCGGGACGGTGACCTCCGCGGCCTTCGGCCACACTCTTGGCCGCGCGGTGGCGATGGGCTACGTGCGGGAGCCGGGCGGGGTGGACGAAGCCTACGTCACGGGCGGCCGCTTCGAGCTGGACGTCGGGGGCGACCGGATCCCGGCGCGGGCGAGCCTGGCCGCGCCCTACGATCCCCGCTCCCTGCGCGTGAAGAGCTGAGGCGAAAGGACCAAGCCATGGACGCCACGCCGCGCGAGCCGTTCCTGCTGACCCCGGGCCCGCTCACCACCACGCGCGCCACCAAGGAAGCGATGCTGCGCGACTGGGGCTCGCGCGACGGCGAGTTCATCGCGATGAACGCGCGGGTGCGCCGGCGTTTGACCGAGCTGGTGCACGGGCGACGGCAGCCACGTGTGTGTCCCGCTGCAGGGCAGCGGCACATTCGTTGTCGAGGCCATGATCGGCACGCTGGTGCCGCCGGCGGGCAAGCTCCTGGTGCTGGTCAACGGGGCCTACGGACGGCGCATGGTCCGCATGTGCGAGTACTACCGTCGGGCCTGTGTGGTCCAGGAGACGGCGGAGGATCAGCCGGCCGACCCGGCGGTGCTCGACGCCGCGCTGGCGCGCGATCCCGCCGTGACGCACGTGGTGGTGGTGCACTGCGAGACCACCTCGGGCGTGCTGAACCCGGTCGAGGAGATCGCGGCGGTGACGGCGCGGCACCGGCGCCGCCTGCTGATCGACGCGATGAGCGCCTTCGGCGCGATCCCGCTCGACGCCCGGCGCGTGCCCTTCGACGCCCTGGTGGCCTCCGCCAACAAGTGCCTCGAAGGCGTTCCGGGCGTGGGCTTCGCGATCATCCGGCGCGAGGCGCTGGAGGAGGCGCGCGGCCAGGCGCCGTCGCTGAGCCTCGACCTGCACGACCAGTGGGTCGCGATGGAGAAGAACGGGCAGTGGCGCTTCACGCCGCCCACCCACGTCCTCGCGGCGCTCGATCGCGCGCTGGAGCAGCACACGGCCGAGGGCGGGGTGGCCGGCCGGGGCGCGCGCTACCGCCGCAACTGCGCGCTGCTGGTGGAGGGCCTGCGCGGCATGGGCTTCGAGACGCTGCTGCCGGACCGGCTGCAGGCGCCGATCATCGTCACGGTCCGCATGCCCGCCGATCCGAAGTTCCACTTCGAGACCTTCTACGACCGGCTGGCCCGGCGCGGCTACGTGATCTACCCCGGCAAGCTCACGGTGGCCGACAGCTTCCGTGTCGGCTGCATCGGCGCGCTCGGGGAGACCGAGATGCGCGGGCGCCCTGCAGGCCATCCGCGAAGTCGTCGCCGAGCTCGGGGTCACCTCCTGCGCGCCTAGGACCGACTGGGCGGGCAGCCCTAGGAGATAGGTCATGCGCTGGACGCGGGGGAACCGCAGCGAGGACCTCGAGGACCGGAGAGGTGAATCGCCCGGGCGCGGTTCGGGGCTGCGCGTGGGCGGCGGCATCGGCCTGGGCGGCGCGGTCATCCTGCTCGTGCTGAGCCTGGTCTTCGGCCAGAACTTCTTCGCGCTGCTCGACGGCAGCGGGGACCTCACGCCGTCGCCGGGCGGTGGCGCGCCGACGGACCCGGCGCGCAAGAGCTCGCCCGCCGAGGAGCAGGCCGCGGACTTCATGTCGTTCGTCCTCGACGACGTGCAGAACACGTGGGCCCGCGAGTTCACCCGCCTCGGCCGGGAGTACGAGCGGGCCAAGCTCGTGCTCTTCACCGACGCGGTCCGCTCCGGCTGCGGCGCGGCGGATGCGGCGGCCGGACCCTTCTACTGCCCCGAGGACCGGAAGGTCTACATCGACCTGGGTTTCTACCACGATCTCAGGAACCGGTTCGGGGCCCCGGGCGACTTCGCCCAGGCCTACGTGCTGGCCCACGAGATCGGCCATCACGTCCAGCACCTGCTGGGCCTGATCGGGCAGGAGCGCGGGCAGCAGACCCGTCCCGACCGCGCCAACGCGCGGTCGGTGCGGGTCGAGCTGCAGGCCGACTGCCTGGCCGGCGTCTGGGCGCACTCCACCAACGAGCGGCGGCTGCTCGAAGAAGGCGACGTCGAGGAGGCCTTGGCGGCCGCCTCGGCGGTGGGCGACGACCGCATCCAGAAGCAGGCCGGCAGCCGCATGACGCCCGAGACCTGGACCCACGGCTCGGCCCGCCAGCGCGCGGGCTGGTTCCGGCGCGGGCTCGAGTCGGGCCGGGCGCAGGACTGCGACACCTTCCGCACCGCGCTGCCGGGTGTCGAGGAGCGGGCTCCGCTGCGCTCCCGCTGATCGCCGCGGGCGGTATGGTAGACTCGCCGCCGGATATGGAAGTGCTCCTCGACGTCCGTGGCCTCCGGACCCAGTTCCACACCAAGGCGGGAGTGGTCCGCGCGGTGGACGGCGTGTCGTGGAATGTCCGCAAGGGCGAGACGGTGGCCCTCGTGGGCGAGTCGGGCTGCGGCAAGTCGGTCAGCGCGCTCTCCGTGATGCGGCTCGTGTCGGCGCCGGCCGGGCGCATCGTCGAAGGCGAGATCCTCTTCAAGGGACGGAACCTCCTCGCGCTCCCGGAAGAGGAGATGCGCAAGGTGCGCGGGCGGGAGATCGGCATGATCTTCCAGGAGCCCATGACCTCGCTGAACCCGGTGCTCACCGTCGGGCGCCAGCTCACCGAGCCGCTCGAGATCCACCTCGGCATGACGCGGGCGCAGGCGCAGGCCCGGGCGATCGAGATGCTCTCGCTGGTGGGCATCACGGACGGGGCGCGGCGCCTCCGCCAGTTCCCGCACCAGTTCAGCGGGGGGATGCGGCAGCGGATCATGATCGCGATGGCGCTGGCCTGCGATCCGGCGCTGATCCTGGCCGACGAGCCGACCACCGCGCTCGACGTGACGATCCAGGCCCAGATTCTCGAGCTCATGAAGAGTCTCTCGCGGCGGCTGGGCGTCGCGATCCTGATGATCACGCACAACCTGGGCGTGGTCGCGCGCTACGCGGACCGGGTGAACGTGATGTACGCGGGCAAGATCGTGGAGCGCGCGAGCGCGCGCGAGATCTACGCCAACCCGCGCCATCCCTACACGCTCGGGCTGCTGCGCTCGGTGCCGCGGCTGGACGAGCCGCGCCGGGCCAAGCTGCAGCCGATTCCCGGCCAGCCCCCCGACCTCTCGCGCCTGCCCGCGGGCTGCTCCTTCGCGCCGCGCTGCGCCTACGTCGTCGACCGCTGCCGCGCGGAGGTGCCCCCGCTCGACGAGATCAGCGCCGACCACCTCTCCGCCTGCTGGCTCGCCCGGGACCTGCCAACCCTCGACCCCGCGCCGAAGTGAGCGGCGCGTTAGCCCCGACGCGCGATGAGCCCGAAGGGCGACGAAGCAATACTGGAAGTCAGGAACCTGGTCAAGCACTTCCAGATCGGCGGCGGCCTCTTCGGCGGCCGCGCGGCGACCGTGAAGGCGGTGGACGGCGTGAGCTTCTCGATCCGCCGCGGCGAGACGCTGGGCCTGGTGGGCGAGTCGGGCTGCGGCAAGACCACCACCGGCCGCGGCATCCTCCGGCTGGAGCCGCCCACCAGCGGCGAGGTGATCTTCGAGGGCCGGGACATGGCGAAGCTCTCGGACGCCGAGCTGCGCGGGGTGCGCCGGCGCATGCAGGTCATCTTCCAGGACCCGTACAGCTCGCTCAACCCGCGGATGACCGTGGGCCAGATCATCTCGGAGCCGCTGGCCGTCCACGGCATCGTGCCGGACCGGGCCGCCCGCGCCGCGCGGGTCCACGAGCTGCTCCGCCACGCGGGCCTGCTGCCCAGCCATGGCCCGACGGTACCCGCACGAGCTCTCGGGCGGGCAGCGCCAGCGCGTCGGCATCGCCCGGGCGCTGGCCATGGAGCCGAGCCTGATCATCTGCGACGAGCCGGTCTCGGCGCTGGACGTCTCGATCCAGGCCCAGATCATCAACCTCCTGGAGGAGCTCCAGACCGAGTTCGGGCTGACCTACCTGTTCGTGGCCCACGACCTCTCGGTGGTGCGCCACATCTCCGACCGGGTGGCCGTGATGTACCTGGGCAAGATCGTGGAGATCACGGACCGGAAGTCGCTCTACGAGGACCCCCAGCACCCCTATACGAAGGCCCTGCTCTCGGCGGTGCCCATTCCGGACCCGGCCGTGGAGGCCTTGCGGGAGCACGATGGTCCTGGGCGGGGAGGTGCCGAGCCCGCTGAACCCGCCGTCGGGGTGCGTCTTCCACCCCCGCTGCCCGATCGCCATGGCCGATTGCCGCCAGATCGTCCCGGAGCTGCGGGAGATCAAGCCCGGGCACCTGGCGGCCTGTATCCGCGCTGTAGGTCAGGCTTGACAGCGCGGGCCGCTGCCCGCTAAAGTAGCGAAACTTAGACGGGAACCGATAGATCCATCCTCACGGATTGATTCCTCAACAGGCTCGGCCGCACATCTCATCGGGGAGGTGGCTCATGCACCAGCGTCACAATTGGCTGCGCTACTCGCTCATCGCACTGGCTCTGGTGCTGTCCAGTGGTTGGACCGGGGCGGTCGCCCAGGACAAGCCCCGCTCCGGCGGCGAGCTCCTCTTCGTGGTGCCCTCGGAGCCGCCCTCCTACGACGCGCACGAGGAGGAGACCTTCGGGGTCATCCACCCGATGGCGCCGCACTACAGCACGCTCCTCAAGGTGGACCCGTTCGACAAGACGGGCACCAAGCCGGTCGGAGACCTCGCGGAGTCCTGGACGATCTCCAAGGACGGGACTGGTCTACACGTTCAAGCTCCGTCACGGGGTGAAGTTCCACGACGGCAGCGACATGACGTCCAAGGACGTGAAGGCCTCCTACGACAAGATCATCTTCCCGCCCGCGGGCGTGAAGTCGCTGCGCAAGGACGCCTACGCGCTCGGTCGAGGTGGTGGAGGCGCCGGACGCCCTACACCGTCCGCTTCCGGCTGAAGTGGCCCGAGTCGTCCTTCCTGCTGAACCTGGCCTCGCCCTGGAACTGGATCTACAAGGCCGACATCCTCGCCAAGGACATGCACTGGTACGAGAAGAACGTCGATGGGGACCGGTCCCTTCACCTTCGTCGAGCACGTCAAGGGCTCGCACTGGGTCGGCAAGAAGAACCCGGACTACTGGGACAAGGGCAAGCCCTACCTCGACGGCTACCGGGCGATCTTCATGAGCTCGTCCTCGGCCGCAGGTGGCGGCGATCCGGGGCGAGCGCGCGCACATCCAGTTCCGCGGCTTCAGCCCGGCCGAGCGCGACAGCCTCGTCCAGGCGCTGGGCCACAAGATCACGGTGCAGGAGAGCCCCTGGGACTGCCTGAACTTCGTCTCGATGCACCACGAGAAGAAGCCCTTCGACGACAAGCGGGTCCGGCGCGCCCTCTCGCTCGCGCTCGACCGCTACGAGGGCTCCAAGACGCTCTCCAAGATCACGATCGTCAGGGACGTGAGCGGGCATCCAGGTGCCGGGCACCCCGTACGCGACCCCGCCCGCGGAGCTCGAGAAGCTGGCGGGCTACGGGCGCGACATCAACGCCACCGCGCCGAGGCCAAGCGCCTGCTGCGCGAGGCGGGCGTGCCCGACGGCTTCTCGTTCACCTTCAAGAACCGCGGCATCCCGCATCCCGTACGAGCCCGTGGGCATCTGGCTCATCGACCAGTGGCGGCAGATCGGGCTCAACGTCAAGCAGGAGATGATCGAGGCGTCCGCGTACTACCCGATGCTCAAGCGCGGAGACTTCGAGGTCGCGATGGACTTCCAGTGCGGCTTCATCGTCGAGCCCGACCTGGACCTTCCGCGTTTCGTCAGCACGTCGGACGCGAACTACGGCAAGCACAAGGACAAGATGATCGACGAGCTGTTCGAGAAGCAGGCCCGGGCCACCGACGTGGAGGAGCGCAAGAAGTACCTCCGCGCCTTCGAGAAGCGCCTGCTCGACGAGGAGGTGCACGTGCTCTGGACGCTCCAGTGGCACCGCATCATCCCGCACAACTCGAAGGTGAAGGGCTGGACGATCACCCCCAGCCACTACCTCAACAACCAGCTCGACACGGTCTGGCTGTCGGAGTAAGCGAGGCCGCGGCGGGCCCGCGCCGGAGCTCCGACCGGCGCGGGCCCGCTCCCAGCTCATGTGGAAGTACCTCTGAAGCGATTCCTCCTCATGTTCCCCACCCTCATCGGGGTGGCGGTCGTCATCTTCGTCCTCATCCGCGTCGATCCCGGGCGACGTCGTCGAGCTCCGGCTCGCCGGCGATCGCGGGGCCGCCTCCGACGCCGCCATCAAGATGGAGCGTGAGCGGTTCGGCCTCGACCAGCCGCTCTGGAAGCAGTTCGGGACGTGGATGTGGGGGTGGTCCGCCTCGACTTCGGCACCTCGATGTGGACCGGGTCGCCGATCTGGCGAGGAGATCAAGCTCCGCTTCGCGCTGTCGCTGCAGGTGGCGATCATGGCCACCATCGTGGCGGTGCTCCTGGCGATGCCGTTAGGGGTCCTCGCCGCGCTCAAGCAGGACACCTGGGTGGACTACGCCGTCCGCATCTTCTCGATCGCGGGCCTGGCGATGCCGTCGTTCTGGCTCGGCATCCTGTTCATCCTCACGTTCCTGATCGTCTTCAAGTGGCTGCCGCCCATGGTCTACACCCCGTTCTGGGTGAACCCGTGGCAGAACATGCTGCAGCTCGTCTGGCCGGCGCTCGCGGTCGGCTACCGCTACTCGGCGGTGGCGACCCGCATGACCCGCTCCGCCATGCTCGAGGTGCTGCGCGAGGACTACATGCGGACCGCGCGGGCCAAGGGGCTCGCCCAGCGCCTGATCCTGGTCCGCCACGCGCTCAAGAACGCGATGCTGCCGGTGCTGACCGTGATCGCGCTCGAGTTCGCCTTCCTCATCGGCGGGCTCGTCGTGACCGAGCAGGTCTTCAACCTGAACGGGATCGGGCTGCTCTTCGTGCAGGCGGTGGCCCACCGCGACTACACGCTGATCCAGGCCCTCGTGATGCTGGTCGCCGGGCATCTTCATCTTCGTGAACTTCGTCATGGACGTCATGTACGCCTGGATCGACCCCCGAATCCGGTTCCGGTAAGACTGCCATGGCGCATCAACGCTCAGCCGTTCGACGCCAGATCAAGCATGCGCCGCCGATGCCGCAGCCGAAGCGCCGAACCGCGCGAGCCCGCTGGTGGCCGCGACCCGCGACTTCGCGCGCCACCGCACCCTGGGCGCGGTGGGCGCGGCGGTGGTGCTGCTCATGCTCGTGCTCGGCGGTGTTCGCGGGCGCCGCTCGCGCCCTACGACCCGGTGGCGGTGGACTTCGGCGCCATGCTCGCGCGCGCCCAACGGCGCGCACTGGCTCGGCACCGACGCCTTCGGCCGCGACGTGCTCTCGCGGCTCATCTACGGCTCGCGCACCGCGCTCCTGGTGGGCTTCGGCGCCGCGCTGATGGGCGCCACCATCGGGGCCATCCTGGGCGTGGGCAGCGCCTACTTCGGCGGGCGGGTGGATCTCTACCTCCAGCGCCTCATGGACATCTTCCTCTCGTTCCCGCTGATCATCCTGGCGCTGGCCCTGGTGGCGATCCTCGGCAACTCCATCCCGAACGTGATCATGGCCATCACGATCCCGATGATCCCGCGCGCCGCGCTCGTCATCCGCTCCTCCGCGCTGACGATCCGCGAGATGCCCTACGTGGACGCGGCGCGGGCCGCCGGCTTCGGCCACGTGCGCATCATCCTGCGCCACATGCTGCCGAACGTGGTCGCGTCCTACCTGATCATGCTGACCGCGTTCCTGAGCCAGGCCATCCTGCTCGAGTCCTCGCTGTCGTTCCTGGGCCTGGGCGTGCAGGAGCCGACGCCCGCGTGGGGGCTCATGCTGCGGGGGGCCGCGGTGGACTTCGCGGAGGCGGCGCCCTGGATGGCGCTCTTCCCGGGCCTGGCCATCAGCCTGGCCGTGTTCGCCTTCAACCTGTTCGGCGACTCCCTCCGCGACGCGCTCGACCCCAAGCTCCGCACCCTCTAGGTGAGGTCAAACGGCTTGACACCTGCGGCGCAAGTTGGTAGAAATGTGTGGGTTTCCAGGCAGGTATCCAGGGTCACCGGTTAACAGGAGGCCGGAATGGCGTATATCATCGCGGAGCCCTGCATCAACGTGAAGGACAAGGCCTGCGTCGAGGTCTGCCCCGTGGACTGCATCTACGAGGGCGAGACCATGCTCTACATCCACCCGGATGAGTGCATCGACTGCGGGGCCTGCGAGCCCGTCTGCCCGGTGAAGGCGATCTTCGCGGAAGACGAGACGCCGGCGAACTGGAAGAACTACATCGAGCTGAACAAGCAGTTCTTCAAGGACAACCCGGGCGTCAAGCCGGCCACCAAGGCGTAGCCGGCTCGGCCGTCCGTTCGCCGTCGCGAGGGGCCCGTTCGCGGGTCCCTCTTTTTTTGCCCTGGCGCACGTGCCCTGACGCGACGGCACGGCTGCGCGCGGGCTGCACACGGCGCGGTGCACGCGACGTGCGCGGCTGCGGGCCAATTCGCGGGTTCCGCGCACTGCCAGCGCGTGGCACAGGCCTTGCGAGAGGGCTCGCGCATGACAGCCTTGATGCCCGCTCCCGAGACCGCTCCCCGGCCATCACCGGCCCGCATGCCCAAGGGCCTCTCCGAATCGAGCGCGGTGCCGACCGCCCCCGCGCGGCCGCTGCCCGGCTTTCACGGCGCGGTCTCCGACTTCAAGCGCCGGCTGCTCGAGGCCACGCTCACGCAGGCGGGCGGCAACCGCACGCGCGCGGCGCGGGCGCTGGGCCTCCAGCGCACGTACCTGCTGCGCCTGATCCGCGAGTTCGAGATCCGCGTGCCGCCGCCCGGGCCATTGCCCTCGCGGCGCGCGGAGGTGGAGGGGCCGACCGGCGGCGGCCGCCGCGCCGGCGCAAACACGTTGACACCCGGTCACGCCCCGGTTTGAAATGGACGGGTGAGCGACGTGTGGATCGCCGGCGCGGGGATGACCCGCTTCGGCCGGCGCGACGAGAACCTCCCGGACCTGATGGCGGAGGCGGGCCTGGCCGCCCTGCACGACGCGGGCATCGAGCGGCCCGACGCCCTCGTGGTCGCCGCGATGAATCCCGAGGAGTTCACCGGCGAGGGCAACTACGGCTCGCTGATCGCCACGCACCTCGGCCTCTCGCACGTGCCCGCCGCTGCGCGTGGAGACCGCGACGTCCTCCGGGGTGGCCGCCGTCTACGCGGCCTTCGCCGCGATGGCGGCCGGCTTCCACCGCTCCGTGCTCGTGGTGGGCGGCGAGAAGATGACCCACCTGCCGACGCCGCGCGTGTCCGAGATCATCGGCCGCTCCATCGATCCGCACGAGAGAAGCTACGGCACCACCATGCCCGCCCTCGCCGGCCTCATCACGCGCGCGGTCATGCACCGGCGCGGGCTCTCGCTGCGGGAGATCTCGCAGGTGGCGGTGAAGAACCACGCCCACGGCGCGCGGAATCCCTACGCCCACTTCCAGGAGGCGGTGACGCTCGAGGCGGTGATGGAGAGCCGGCTCGTGGCCGATCCGCTGCGCCTCTTCCACTGCTGCCCGATCTCCGACGGCGCGCGCCGCGATCTTGCTGACCCTGGACCGGCGCGCGGTGCGGGTGGCGGGGATCGGGCAGGGGGCGGACACCATCGCGGTGCGCTACCGCACGGACCTGACCTCGTTCCGCGCCACGCAGGCCGCGGCGGAGGCGGCCTATCGCATGGCCGGCTTCGGGCGCGGCGCGGGTGGAGGTGGCGGAGATCCACGACGCCTTCGCCCCGTTCGAGCTGATCTCGCTCGAGGACACCGGGCTCGTGCCGGTGGGCAAGGCGGGGCGGGCGACGCTCGACGGGGAGACCGCCATCGACGGGCGGCTGCCCGTGAACACCTCCGGCGGGCTCAAGGCGCGCGGCCACCCGCTCGCCGCGACCGGCATCTCGCAGATCGTGGAGCTCTTCTGGCAGCTCACCGGGCGGGCCGACGGGCGCCAGGTGGAGGCGCGCGTGGCGCTGGCCCAGTCCATCGGCGGGCTCGCCACCAACAACTGGGTGACGCTGCTGGAGGCGCGCCGCTGATGCCCGAGCGGCTCCGCGCCTCCCGCTGCCCGCGCTGCCGGCGCCTCGTGGTGCCGCCGGCCAGCATCTGTCCCGATCATCCGGTGCGGATGGTGGACGCGTCGCTGCCGCCCCTCGGCGAGGTGGTCTCGTTCACCACGCTGCACTCGCCGCCCGAGGGCTTCCGGGCCCCGCTCCACCTGGCGCTCGTCGAGCTCGAAGGCGGCGCCCGGCTCTTCTGCCACGGCACCGCCACCGAGGGCGTCAAGATCGGCTCCCACGTGTCGGTGGAAGCGGTAGACTCCGTGTTCTACTTCTCCCACATGGGATTCACCGACCGGGCGCGCCTCTTCTGGCGTCGCGCCGGCGCCAGTGGCGAGCGGGTCGGCGCCATCGGCAAGAGCGTCGTCAAAGGCTTGTGGAACAGGAGGCCCCGTGGCGAAGACTAAGCCCCGCTCGCGCAAGACCGCATCCGCCGCCCGCTCGAAGCCCGCGGCCCGCCGGCCGTCCGCCCGGCCGCCGCTCGCCGGCGTGCGCGTCATCGATCTCACCCGCGTGCTGGCCGGGCCCGTTCTGCGCCATGTCGCTGGGCGACATGGGCGCCGAGGTGATCAAGATCGAGGAGCCCGGCAAGGGCGACGACACGCGCGGCTGGCCGCCCTTCGTGAGCGGCGAGGCGACCTACTTCCTCTCGGTCAACCGGAACAAGAAGAGCCTCACGCTGAACATGAAGGCGCCCGAGGGGCAGGAGATCCTGCCGCAGGCTGCTCGCCTCGGCCGACGTGGTGCTGGAGAACTTCCGGCCCGGCACCATGGAGCGCCTGGGCTTCGGCTACGAGGCGCTCCGGAAGGCGAATCCGCGGCTCGTCTACTGCTCGATCTCCGGCTTCGGCGAGAGCGGCCCCGAGGCGCACCGGCCCGGCTACGACCTGATCGTGCAGGGCGAGTCCGGCGTCATGGACATCACCGGGTTCCCCGACGGCCCGCCGGTCAAGGTCGGCAACTCGATCGGCGACCTGGTGGCGGGCATGGCCGCCGCGCAGGGCATCACGCTGGCGCTGCTGAGCCGCGAGAAGACCGGGCGCGGGCAGAAGGTCGAGATCGGCATGCTCGACGTGATGGCCTCGCTGCTCACCTATCAGGCCGGGCTCTACCTGAACGCGGGCGGCCGCCCGGCCCGCCGCGGCAACGAGCACCCGTCCATCGTGCCCTATGAAGTCTTCAAGGCGCAGGACGTCTACATCACCCTGGGCGTCGCCAACAACTCGCTGTGGGACCGCACGTGCCGCGGCGCTCGGAGCGCGAGGATCTCGATCAAGGATCCGCGCTTCGACACCGAGGCCAACCGCGTGACGAATCGCGAAGATCCTGGTCCCCGCTCCTCAACGAGATCCTGGGCGCGCGCCCCGCCGACGAGTGGCTCGCGCGGCTGGACAAGGCGGGCGTGCCCGCCGGGCGCATCAAGTCGGTGGCCGAGGTGTGCGAGAGCGCGCATCTCAAGGCGCGGGGCATGATGGTCTCGCTGTCGCATCCCAAGGCGGGGCCGATCACCGTGATGGGCGTGCCGGTGCGGCTGCACGACACGCCGGGCGCGGCCACGCTGCCCCCGCCGCTGCTCGGCCAGCACACCGACGCGATCCTGACCGGGCTCCTGCGCATGCCGAAGGCGCGCGTGGAGAAGCTGCGCGCCGCCGGTGTCGTGTAGCGGCGTCGATCTGAGGCAGATCGGCCCGCTCGGCCTCGAGGTCGGGCAGCGCGCGCGCCGCACCCAGACCGTGACCGGGCACGAGGTCGAGCTCTACGCGCAGATCACGGGCGATCGCAACCCGCTCCACTTCGACGCGGACTTCGCCGCGCGGACCCGCTTCGGCCGCCTGGTCGCGCAGGGCGGCATCGCGGCGGGGATGCTGAACGCGCTGGTCGCCATGGATCTGCCCGGTCCGGGCACCGTGTTCATGAGCCAGTCGCTCAAGTACCTGGCGCCGACCTATCTGGGGGACACGGTGACCGCGGAGATCGAGGTGCTGGCGCTCAAGCCCGACAAGCCGGTCTGCCAGCTCCGCGCGGTGATCACCAACCAGGACGGCGTCACGCTGCTGGAAGGAGAGTGCTGGACCTACACCATGCGCCCGGCCTGATCCGGAGCCGCGCGCTCACCAGAGGCTGCGGATCAGCAGCCAGGCGCCGAGCAGCGCGAGGAAGACCAGCACCGCGCGGTTGAAGCCGCGCTGATCCAGCCGGTCCTGCACGCGCAGGCCCACCGCGAAGCCGGCGAGTCCCACGACGGTCAGGGCCAGCGACGGCCAGAGCAGCGACCAGGGCAGGAGCCCGTACCAGCTCACCGCGCCGAGCTGCACCAGCTTGTAGAAGAAGAACGTGAAGGCCACCGACGACACGAAGTCGTGCTTCGAGAGCCCGATGGCCTGGAAGTAGAGCACGAGCGCGGTGGCGGGCGCGTTGGTGATCCCGCCGATGACGCCGGCGATGAAGCCGGCGGGCGCCCCGAGCCAGCGCTCCCAGTGCGGGGGCACGCGCGGGGTCAGCCCGGTCGCGTTGAGCGCGACGAAGCAGAGCACGAAGGCGCCCAGGATCAGCGTCGCGGCCCGCGGTGACAGGACGACCAGCGCGCGGGTGCCGAGCACGATGCCCAGGGCGCCGGCCACGAGCAGGACCGCGAAGCGGCGCACGGTGGCCAGCGGGGTGCCGCGCCGGGCGAACTGGATGCCGTCCATCACGATATTGGGCAGGATCAGGACGACCACCGCGGTCTTGACGTCCACGATCAGGCTCAGCAGCGGGGTGCCGAGGGCGGGGAACCCGAAGCCGATGGCGCCCTTCACGAAGGCCGCCCCCAGCACCACCGCCGCCATCAGGGCCGCGATCACGGCCCCGAGCATAACTTGACACCCCCCGGGCGGCGGCGGGATGATACGCCCCCTATGGCTGTAGATCCGAGATCGCGCCAGATCAAGATCTACGACACCACGCTCCGCGACGGCACCCAGGGCGAGGGCGTGGCCTTCTCCATGGAGGACAAGGTCCGCATCGCGCAGCGCCTGGACGCAGCTCGGCGTCCACTACATCGAGGGCGGCTGGCCCGGCTCCAATCCCAAGGACCTGCGCTTCTTCAAGCGCGTGCAGGACGCGGTCTTCAAGACCGCGAAGATCAGCGCGTTCGGCGCCACCCGGCGGCCCGGCGTGCGGCCGCAGGAGGACGGCAACCTCCAGGCGCTCGTCGAGGCGGGCCCGCCCGTGGTCACCATCTTCGGCAAGTCGTGGGACTTCCACGTGACCGCGGCGCTCGGCACCACGCTCGACGAGAACGTGGCGATGATCGCGCGACTCGGTCGCGTACCTCCTCAAGCACTTCGAGGAGGTCATCTACGACGCCGAGCACTTCTTCGACGGCTTCAAGCGCAACCCGGACTACGCGATGCGCACGCTGCTCGCCGCGGAGGCCGCGGGCGCCCACTGCCTCGTGCTCTGCGACACCAACGGCGGGTGCCTGCCGCACGAGGTCGCCGAGATCATCCGGGAGGTCAAGCAGCGCGGTGAAGGCGGAGACGCCGCTCGGCATCCACGTGCACAACGACACCGAGTGCGCGGTGGCGACGTCGCTGGCCGCGGTGGCCGAGGGCGATCGGCCACGTGCAGGGGACGATCAACGGCTACGGCGAGCGCTGCGGCAACGCCAACCTCGTCTCGATCATCCCGAACCTCATGCTCAAGATGGGGCTCGACTGCATCCCGCCGCAGAACCTGCGCGAGCTGCGCGACGTCTCGCGCTTCGTCTCCGAGCTGGCCAACCGCAAGCCGTGGGTCGTCCCAGCCCTACGTCGGCGACTCCGCGTTCGCCCACAAGGGCGGCATCCACGTCTCCGCGGTGCTCAAGCACCCCGAGACCTACGAGCACGTCGACCCGGACGCGGTGGGCAACCAGCGGCGCGTGCTCGTCTCGGAGCTGGCCGGGCAGTCCAACGTCCTCTGGAAGGCCAAGGAGTACGGGATCGACCTCGACAAGAACACGCCCGGAGGCCCGGCGCATCCTCGAGATGCTCAAGCGGCTCGAGGACGAGGGCTTCCTGTTCGAGGGCGCGGAGGCCTCCTTCGAGCTCCTGATGGAGCGCGCCCTCGGCAACCACCGGCCCTACTTCGAGCTCGCAGGGCTATCGCGTCATCGTGGAGGAGGACGCGGGCGACGGCGAGCCGGTGGCCGAGGCCACCGTGCGCCTGCGCGTGAAGG
This sequence comes from uncultured Candidatus Rokubacteria bacterium, assembly GCA_963747235.1. Lineage (GTDB taxonomy): Bacteria > Methylomirabilota > Methylomirabilia > Rokubacteriales > CSP1-6 > CAMLFJ01. Next base: position 214,504 of record CAVVEU010000040.1, on the reverse strand, counting down.
GCATCGAGGAGCACACCGCGGCGTCCGGGCAACGGGCCGGTGCACGCGCTCGACCACGCCCTCCGCAAGGCCCTCGAGGACTTCTACCCGAACCTGCGCGAGATGGCGCTGCTCGACTACAAGGTGCGCATCCTCGACGAGTCGAAGGCCACCGCGGCCAAGACGCGCGTGCTCATCACCTCGGGCGACGGCAACGAGACGTGGGGCACGGTGGGCGTGGCCGACAACATCATCGAGGCCTCGTGGCAGGCCCTGGTGGACTCGGTCGAGTACAAGCTCCGCCGCGACGAGAAGCAGGGGCAAGCGGTAGGGGGCGAGGGCCAGGGCGGCGTGGCGGGGAGCACGCCCTTGTTCGATACCCCACTCACCGGGCGCGCCCCCCGCCACGCCGCCCTGGCCCTCGCCCCCGTCTCTTCTGGATAAATGTCAGGCATTCCGGCCAAGCTGATCGAGGACACCGCGCGCGAGCTGACCGCGCGCGCGGCGATCGACATCCCGCCCGACTACCGCGACGGCGTGCGCCTCGCGCGCGACCGGGAGACAGAACCGCCTCGCGCGCTTCGTGCTCGACCGAGATGCTCGGCAACTGGGACATCGCCACGCGCCGACCGGCGGCCGATGTGCGCGGACACCGGGCTGCCGCGCTACTACGTGCGAGCTCGGCAACGAGGCCGTGGTCGAGGGCGGGCTGGTGGCGCTCGAGCGCGCGCTCCGCAAGGCGACCGCGGAGGCCACCCAGGCCGATCCCGCTCCGGCCCAACCGCGTGCACCCGCTCACCCGGGAGGACCGCAACGACAACGTGGGCCTGCCACGCCCCCGAGGTCACCTACGCGGTGGAGCCGCGACGCGGACTGGATCGACGTGACCACCGTGCACAAGGGCGGGCTCTTCGGCAGCGACTACCGCATGCTGTTCCCGGGCGACGGCGTCGCCGGGCATCAAGCGCTTCTTCGTGGACACGCTGATCGAGTCGGGCAAGCGCGGGCCTCGCCTGCCAGCCCGCCATCGTGGGCGTGGGCATCGGCGGCGCCAAGGACACCTGCGTGCGGCTCGGCAAGGAAGCGGCGTGCCTGCGCGCTGGTCGGCAGCCGCAATCCCGATCCGGCCGCGGCGGCGCTCGAGGACGAGCTGACCGCGCTCGGCAACTACATCGGCATCGGCGCCATGGGCTTCGCGGGCACCTCCATGGTGGTGGCCACCCACGTGGAGCTGGCCTACACGCACACCGGCGGCATGCCGATCGGCATCCACCAGTTCTGCCTCTCGTCGCGGCGGGCCACCGCGCGCATCCATCCGGACGGGCGCGTGGAGTTCCGGAGCGACCCGCGGTGGTTCACCGACTACTACCGCCGCGTAGGGGATCGAGTGATGGGCGTGCGATCGCCGCGGCTCGACGACGTCGCGATGGACGAGGTGCACCTCACCACGCCCGTGTCCGACGAGGCCATCCGCTCGCTCAAGCTCGGCGACGTGGTGTACCTGAGCGGCGCGCTCTACACCGCGCGCGAGGGCGTCTACCGCCAGGTGGTGGACAAGGGCGTGCCGCTTCCCGGAGGCGGTGCGCGCGCTGACCAACGTGAACTTCCACTGCTCGCCCGCCGCGGCCAGCGCGCCCGGACGGCACCCACGTGGTCGAGGCGGTGACCGCCACCGCGAGCTTCCGGTTCGGCAAGTCCATGGGGCCGTGGTTCGAGCGCTCGGGCGCGCGCGTCATCGTGGGCAAGGCCGGGCTCACCGAGCTGGCCTATCGCGAGTGGTTCGTGCCCCACGGCGCGGTCTACCTCACCACGGTGGGCTACGGCTGGGCGCGACCTACGGGCGCGGGATCACGCGCGTGCGCGAGGTCCACTGGCTGCGCGAGCTGGGGATCGCCCAGGCGCTCTGGGTCCTCGAGGTCGAACCGCCTCGGGCCCTTCCTGGTGGAGGGCGACGCGGAGGGCCGGAGCCTCTTCGCCCTCGCCAACCGCGAGATCAATCTCCGCATCGCCGAGGTCTACAAGACCCTCCCGCCGCCCGCCCTCGCCCGCTTCGGCGAGGTCCTCGCCCGCACCGACGAGGTCGTCTGACGGGGTCAGGTCTTACGTTCCGACATTTCGTACGTCTCCACGCCGCCCTGATGCCCCAGCCGGAAGACGGGGTGGCGGGGGGCTTCGGCGATGAAGGCGGCGAGCGGAGAGTCGGGCTTGGCGTCGAAGTAGGGGCGGGTGATGGGGACGCGGGTGACGTAGCGCTGCAGGACTGGGGCGGCTTCGGCCGCAGGCAGCTCCCGGATCGAGAGTGTCTCCGAGCGCGCGCCGCGGCTCAGCGTGACCTGGCCCGCGGCGCGGGCGCTGCGGACCCAGGCGACGTCGCCGTAGGGCGCGACCAGCCAGCGGGCATCGCCTTCCTCCACCAGGGTCACCGGTGTCGACAGCGGGCGGCCGGTGCGGCGGCCGGCGACGGTCAGCAGGTACGTGGGGCCGGGCATCAGGCCGAGCTTCAGCAGGACGCGAACGAGGCGATTCGCGGCGCGGCGGCTTGGGGTGAGGCGGTAGGTGGTTGCCACGACCACCCCTCACCCTGGCCCTCTCCCCTCAGGGGAGAGGGGATCGCGGGCTTTGTCGGCGGACTCGCGGGCGGTGGCGGAGAAGATGCCGCGGGTCATGAGCGCGCGGGCGTCCTCGGCGCGGCGCTCGTAGATCTGGGCGCGGGCCGCGTGGGCCTCGCGGTGCTCGGGCTCGGCCGCGACGGCCCAGTCGATCAGGTGGGCGGCGAGGGCCAGGCGGCCCTCGGCGGCCAGCGCGCGCGCCCGCGCGATGAGCGCCGTCCATGCCGCCGGCCAGCGTCAGGATCTCGCGGCCCAGCTCGGCCTCCGGCGCGGGCTTGAGATGCGAGGGCACGCCGTCGTACCAGCCGCCGTAGAGCCGCCAGAGATTGCGGACGACGTAGTCCGGCTCGTCGTACACCGCCTGGAGATACCGACGCTCGGCCAGGTGAGCCGGCGGCGTCACCGCGCGCAGCACCTCCTCGAGGGTGGCCCCCGCGTTCATGAGCGCGAGCGTCTGGCTCACCAGCGCCTCGAGCCACTCCGCGGTGTCGGTCAGCGCCTGGCGCACGCGCTCGGCGCCCACGATGGGCATGCCGTGGCCGGGGATGAGCAGCTCCGCGCCGCGCGCCGCCATCTCGCGGAGCGCCGCCGCCCACTCCGCGGCGTAACGCTGGACCTTCTGGGGATTGCCCGCGTTGGGCGCGACCCAGATGAAGAGGTCGCCCGTCCACAGGATGCGCCGCTCGGGCCACCACACCCACGTGGCGTCGTCGGTCTCGCCCCGCGCGTGCTGCAGCTCGAGCGCCACGCCGTCGGTCTCGAGGCGCAGCGCCTGATCGTAGACCGTGTCGGGGTAGTCGTACTCGGTGGGCCACGAGGCCTGGATGGAGAACTGCCGCGCGTTGATGAGCCCGTTGTAGCCGAGGGTGGCGCGGTAGCGGTCGAAGCGGGCCGCGACGCTCCGGTGGCCGACGATCTGGGGCCGCGGCCAGCCCTTGGCGGCCGCCTCGGCGAGGAACGGCGGCAGCCCGAAGGCGTGATCGGCGTGGCCGTGGGTGTAGATGGCGGCGTGGACCGGGCCCGGGTCGATCGCGCGCACCGCGGCGAAGGTCCGCTCGCGGCCCACGTAGTTGGCGGTGTCCACCAGCACGAGCCCGCGCCCGGCGCGCACCACCGTCACGTTGGCGAAGGCGTGCACGAAGAAGACGCCGGGGGCGATCTCCTCGGTCGCGCCGGTCGCCTTCCAGAACTCGCGCGGCTCGACGCCGCCCGACCAGCACCGCTCGGCGCGCTCGAGGATGGCGCCCATCAGGCCGCGCTCCAGATGTTGCGGCCGCGGGTCTCGGGCGCCAGGCAGGCCGAGACGAAGGCGCCCGCGGCCAGCAGCAGGCAGAGGGCGAAGGCGGTGCGGTAGGCGTCGTGCCCGTACACGCGGGCGCCCTCGACGAGCGCGCCGTCCCAGTACGCGGTCCAGCACGATCCCGGTCACCCACTGCGTGAGGCCGAAGGACACGAACGTGGGCACGTTGTGGAAGCCCAGCGCCACGCCCACGTAGCGCGGGTCGTTGACCTCGCGGATGGCCGCGAAGACCAGCACCACCACGCTCGAGCCCAGGCCGATGAGGAAGCAGACGAGCGGCAGGAAACCGGGCGCGATGGGCGTCGCCGGGCGCGACGAGGGCGAGCCAGGTGAAGACGTTGAGGCCGCTGACCATGATCAGGGGGAGTCGGCGACGCTTCAGGCGGTCGGAGAGCCAGCCGATCAGCGGCGCGCCCACCAGGAGGCCCAGCGCGGCCAGCCCGACCAGGTTGGCGGCCCGCACGCGCGGCAGCTCGTAGACCTGCGTGAGATACGGCACGCCCCAGAGGCCCACGAAGGCGGCGAAGCCGCCGTAGATGCCGCCCGAGATGAGGCCCACCGTCCACGAGTGGGGATTGACGAGCACGCTCGGGATCCCCGCGATGATCTCGCGCAGCCCCGGCTCCGCCGCGCGCGGCTCGGACGCCCGCGCGGCCGGGCGCTCCGGCCGGTCGCGCACGGTGAGGAAGCACGCGACGGCCAGCAGCGCGGTGGCCGCGCCGATGGCGACGAAGCCCCGGCGCCAGCCGATCAGCTCGACCAGCAGGGCGAGCGGCGTGGTGCCCGCGAGCGCGCCGATCGAGCCCACGCTCTGGGCCGCGCCCGCGACGGTGCCGAACTCCCCGGTGCCGAACCACTCCGACGGCCAGCCGCAGCCCGGCGATGAGGATCACGGAGGCGCCCAGGCCCACGAGCAGGCGCCCCGCGAAGGCCACCCCGAAGCCGGGCGCCAGCCCGAAGAGCACCGAGCCCGCGCTCATGCTGAGCCCGCCCAGGGTCGAGCGTGCGGCGCGGGCCCAGGAAATCGGCGAGGCTGCCGCCGGGCAGCGCCATGGCTGCGAAGCAGTACGGGATAGATCGCGGACAGCGCGCCCAGGGTGGCCGCGGAGACCGCGAAGGCCGCCATCAGATCGCCCGCCACCACCACCGGCGCCACCCGGTGGAAGTAGGAGAGGAAGTAGAGGAGGGCGGGCACGACCAGGACCCCCCAGCGTGTCGCGGGCCACTAGCCGGCCTTGCGCCAGGCCTCGATCTGCGCTGCGATGCTCCTGATAGTGATGGCGGCTGTTGAGGTCCACGATCTTGTGGGCGGTCTTGCCGGGCACGTAGCGCTCGTCGGGCACGGTGGCGGCCGCCCGCATGAAGGCGGCGTGCGAGGCGTCGAGCTCGGCCAGGATGTCGGCGGTGGCCGCCGTCTTCTTCGCGTCCGCGAAGCGGCCGTTCCAGGCGTCCACGTCCTCGTAGGAGACGCCCTCGGCGATCGGGCGCTCGCCCCGCGCGATCCGCTCGAGCGCCGGGCTCAGCTCGCGGTGCCAGCCCGAGATGTGGGCCACGATGTCGCGCGCGCTCCACGTCCCGAGCCACACCTGGCGCATCCGCGCCTCGTCGAGGCCCGCGATCGCGCGCTTGAACAGGGTGAGCTCGGTCTCCGCTTCGCTCAGCAGGGTCGTCTTCTCGGACATGGCGGCGCGCCTCCGTCTAACTGGTTGATCCAAGGGAACGCGGCGGGATGCGCTTGTAGAAGAGCAGCTCGCGGACCCCCTGGGGCAGGTTGTCGATGTGGCCGCTCGGTTGAAAGCCGAGCGCCGCGATGCATCTGGATGGACACCGCGTTGGTCTCCTCGGTGGAGGAGAAGAGGCGCGGGGTGGGCGACACCGCCTCCACCGACTTGAAGAACTCGCGCGCGATGCCCTTGCGGCGGAAGTCGTCCCGCACCACCACCAGGCTGACGAAGGTGCACTGGAACCAGTCGGACCGGTACGCGAGGAAGCCCACGACCTCACCCTCGGCCTCGGCGACGATCAGGTGGTGGCGCTCCAGATGCGAGCGGATGAACGCACCGGCGCGCTCCTCCCCGATGACGGCGGCGGCGAGGGTTCGGCAGCCGACCTCATCGGCCACCCGGGGCAGTCGGATCTCGATCATGATCGGCCGGGGCGCTGACGCCTGCGCCAGCGCAAAATCACGCTGTCAGTAGGTCCCGGGCCGGATCTGCCCGAAGAGTGCCTTCAGCTTCTCGGCGCTGAAGCCCGGCGCCTGGCAGGCCGAGATGATCTTGCGCTCGTCGGCCTCCACCTTGGCGATGGCCTCCGGGATCTGGGTCGCGATCTCGGGCGGCACCGTGACGACGCCGTGCTGGTCGGCGTGCACGAGGTCGCCCGGCTTGATCCACACCCCGCCCACCTTGACCGGCAGGCCGAAGTCCACCATGTGGATGTTGGCGTGCGAGACGGAGACGTGCGCGGCGCAGAACTGGAAGTTGAGCGCGCGCACCTCGTCCAGATCGCGCACCGAGCCGTCGGTGACGACGCCGACGCAGCCGAGGGCGCGGTGGATGTTGGCCTGCACCTCGCCCCACTGGGCGCCCTGGCCCTGCGGGTCGTCGAGGTCGTGGACCACGATCACCCGGGGGGCGGGGATGCTCAGGACGAAGTCCCACCAGCCGAAGGTGCTCGCCCGGTGGCCCTCGATCGGGCCCCGCTCGGCGCGGATGAGCGCGGTGGCCGCGTAGCCCACCATCGGCCCCATCTCGGGGAAGAGCGCCCGGATGCTCGAGGAGACGTTGCCCTCCTCGCGGGGCCGCACCTTGAACGTCTCGATGGCGTTGGCCACGCTGGGACTCGTGATCTTCTTGAGCGCGTCGATCTGCTGGGTCGTGAGCGTCACCGTCGTCTCCTTTGATGTCCGGGTGATGGGGTCAGATGGTGCCCTTGCGCCGCTCCAGGAGCGCGCGCTCGAGCTGGGGGATGATCTCCGCGACGCCGCGGAGGTTGGGGTTCACGCGCAGGGCCCGGCGGAAGTACTGGAGCGCGCGCTCGGGCTGGTCGAGCTGCAGGTAGATCTGGCCGTAGCCGGCCAGCGCCCCGAAGTGGCTCGGGTTGCGCTTCATCACCTCGTCGCAATCCTGGAGCGACTTCTGGTAGTCGCCCATCAGGAAGTAGACGGTCGCCCGCTTGTTCCAGCCCTCGGCGAAGTCGGGCCGCCGCTGGATGACCGCGGAGAAGGTCTGGGCCGCGGCGGGCCCGTCGCGGCGGCTCATCTGCTCGATGCCCATCTGGAGCAGGTGGTCCGTCTCGGTGTCGCCGGAGCGGCTCCACACCTGCCAGACCGAGTGCTCGGCGAGCGCCCGCACCACCTCGTCGGCGTCGGCCAGGGCGCGGAGCAGGACGGGCGCGTCGGCCATGGTGCCGACGTCGCCGAGCCACGCGGCGGCCTCGCGCCGCGTCTCGACGTCCGGCTTCGTGATGTTCGCGAGGGCCTGCTCCCGGCTCGGCGCTGGGCTGCGCCTGCCCCGATCGGAGCCAAGGCGGTGACCGCCAGGAGCAGCGCCGCGAGCACCCGGCCGGCGCGGATCATGCGCGGCCGACCATCTCGAGGAAGGCGGCCTCGTCGAGGGTCGGCACCCCGAGGCGCTTGGCGTCGTCGGCCTTCGAGCCCGCGTCCTCGCCGAGCACCACGTAGCTCGTCTTCTTCGACACCGAGCCGGTGACGCGCCCGCCCAGCCGGAGGATCAGGTCCCGCGCCTGATCGCGGGTCAGGCTCCGGAGCGACCCGGTGAGCACGAGGGTCTTGCCGTCGAGCGGCCGCGGGCCCTCGGTGTGCCCGTCTTCCTGCATGACGACGCCGGCCTCGCGCGAGCCGCTCGATGGTGCGGCGGTTGCGGGGCTCGGCGAAGAAGCGCGCGACCGCCTCGGCGATCTGCGGGCCGATCCCGTGGATCTCGCCCAGCTCCGCGGTCGAGGCGGCCATCAGCCGGTCCATGGTGCCGAAGCGCGCGGCCAGGAGCTGGGCGGCGCGCTCGCCCACCATGCGGATGCCGAGCGCGTTGAGCAGGCGCGTGAGGCCGCGCGCCTTCGAGCCCTGGATGGCGGCGTGGAGGTTCTGCGCCGACTTCTTGGCCATGCGCTCGAGGTCGGCGAGGGCGTCCACCTCGAGCGCGTAGAGATCGGCGAAGTCGGCGACCATCCCGCGGTCCACGAGCTGGCCGATGACCATCTCGCCCAGGTGCTCGATGTCCATCGCCCGCCGCGAGCCCCAGTGGAAGAGGCGCTCCTTGAGCTGGGCCGGGCAGGCGGTGTTGGTGCAGCGCCAGATCGCCTCGCCCTCCGCGCGGAACGCCACCCCGCCGCAGGCCGGGCAGTGGGTGGGCATGGCGAAGGGCGCGGCGTCGGGAGGCCGCTGCCCGGGGATGACCTGGACCAGGTACGGGATGACGTCGCCCGCGCGCTCGATCAGCACCGTGTCGCCGACCCGCACGTCCTTGCGGCGCACCTCGTCCTCGTTGTGCAGGCTGACATTGCTCACCGTGACGCCCGCCAGCTCCACCGGCTCGAGCTGGGCGGTCGGCGTGAGCGCGCCCGACTTGCCCACGTTGATCGTGATGCCGAGCACGCGCGTGGTGGCCTGGCGGGCCTGGAACTTGTAGGCCATGGCCCAGCGCGGGTGGTGCGCGGTGGCGCCGAGGCGCCGCTGCTGCTCCAGATCGTCCACCTTCACCACCACGCCGTCGGCGTCGTAGTCGAGCGTGTCGCGCTCGGCCTCGAAGCGGCGGCAGTAGGCGAGCACCGCGTCGAGGTCCGGGCACCGCGCCGAGCGGCCGTTGACCGGGAAGCCGCTCGCCCGCAGGGCCTCGAGCCGCGCCCACTGCGAGTCGAACGCGGGCGGGTCGAGCACGCTCACGTGGTAGAGGAGGATCTCGAGCGGGCGGGTGGCGGTGATCGCCGGGTCCTTCTGCCGGACGGCGCCCGCCGCCGCGTTGCGCGGGTTGGCGAAGACGGGCAGGCCCGCCTCCTCCAGGTCCGCGTTGAGCCGGGCGAACGCCTCGCGCGGCATGTAGACCTCGCCGCGCACCTCGAGCCGCTTCACCGCCTCGAGCGGCCCGCGCAGGGCGGGCGGAATGGCCTTGATGGTCCGGAGGTTCTGGGTGATGTCCTCGCCCACGCGGCCGTCGCCCCGGGTGGCGCCGCGGGTGAAGCGCCCGCGCTCGTAGAGCAGGGCCACGCCGAGCCCGTCGATCTTGGGCTCGCAGACGTACTCGGGGGTGGCGCCGGGCAGCGCCCGCTTGATCCGCGCCTCGAACTCGGCGAGGTCCTCCGCGCTCATGGCGTTGTCGAGGGAGAGCATCGCCACCAGGTGCTCGACGGGCGGCGAAGGCCTCGGCCCGGCGCCCGCCCGGCCGCCGGGTCGGGCTATCCGGTGTCACCAGCTCGGGATGAGCCTCCTCGAGGGCCACCAGCTCGCGCCAGAGGCGGTCGTACTCCGCGTCCGAGATCTCGGGCCGGCTCTCGACGTAGTACAGGTCGTTGTGCCGGGTGATCTGCTCGCGCAGCTCGTCGAGCCGCGGTCCAGGACTCTTCGCGCCAGCGCTCATCGCGCCCCAGGATAACACCCGGAGCGGCCCCCTTGCGGCGGGCTAGCGGGGCGTGCCGGTCGGGGGGACCCGGGGGGCCAGGCGGATGGACTCTTCGAGGTCCGGCGTCACGCGGCGCATCTGGTCGGTGAGCCGGGCCGCGTCCAGCGCGGTGCCCACCGTGCGCGGGGTGATCAGGAGCAGCAGCTCGGTCTTCTCGATCTTGTACTCGGTCGAGCCGAAGAGATAGCCCACGATCGGGATCCGGCTGAGCCACGGGATGCCGATCCGGATCCGCGTCCGCTTGTTCTGGATCAGGCCGCCCAGCACCAGGGTCTGGTTGTTGAGCAGCACCACGGAGGTCTCGGCCTCGCGCTTCGTGAACCGCGGCGAGTTGATCGGGGGCGGCTCGTTCTCGCCGACCTCGTTGACCTCCTGCTTGACGTCCAGCGCCACCGTGCCCTGCTCGCCGATCCGCGGGGTGACGGTGAGGATGATGCCCGCGTCGCGGTACTCCACGGTCTGGGTGATCGCGTTGCCGGTGATGCCGCCGGTCGCCACCGGCACCTGCTGCGAGGTGACGATGGGCACCGAGGTGGACACGTTGATCACCGCCTTGCGGTTCTCGGTGGTCATGATGGACGGGTTCGACAGCACGTTGACCCGGTTCTCGCTGGCGAGCGCGTTGAGCGCGGCCAGGAACTTGTCCGCCGCGAACGTGAAGACGTTGAAGCCGAGCGGGACCGCGCCGCCCAGGGGGATGAGGGACTGGGCCGGCCGGCCGGGCAGCAGGCCCGACGGCGACGAGCTCACGTCGAAGCGGCCCGAGCGCACCGCCCATTCGATGCCGAGCTTGGTGTCGTCGGTCAGCGTGACCTCCGCGGCCAGCACCTCGATCAGCACCTGGCGCGGCATCTTGTCGAGCTTCTTGATCGTCTCCTCGATCTCCTTCCAGAGACGCGGATAGGTGGTGACGATGACCGCGTTGGTCACCTCGTCCGCGACGAAGCGGATATCCGCCGAGGGCGGCACGCCCTCGCCCGAGACGCCCGGGAAGCCGACCGCCGGCCGGGCGCCCGGCTGGCCCACGATGGGCACCGGACCGAGCAGCGCGGACGGCGGCGGCGGCAGGGCGCCGCTCAGGCTGGAGGGGCTCGAGATGCTGCTGAACGTCCGCTGCGTCTGCTGCGTGCCGGTGATCGCGGGGCCCCGGTCGCCGCGGCCGTAGATGGCGTCGAGCGTGGTCGCCAGGTCCCGCGACTTGGTGTTCTCCGCGAAGTAGATGAAGACCCGCTGGCCGCCGTAGATGTCCACGTCGAGCTTGGCGATCAGCCGCCGGATCGTCTCCATGTCCTGCTTGCGCGCCTGGATCACCAGCGAGTTGGAGCGGCGCTCGGGCACGATCAGCGGCCGCTCGCCGCCGAGGCCGCCGAGCGGGGCCGGGGCGCTGGGGACCGGCGTGACGCCGGGCGCGGGGGGGGGCGGCGGGGCCGGCACGCCGGGCTGCGTCGCGCCGGCCCGGGCGCCGAAGAGCTGCCCGAGCAGCAGGGCGACTTCCTGGGCGTCGGCGTGCTTGAGCGCGATGATCTGGAGCTCGTTGAGGGAGACCTCCACGTCCACGAGCTGCAGCATGTCGAGCAGCCGGCGGATATTGCCGGCGGTATCGGTCACGATCAGCAGGTTCGTCTCGCGGTGGGCGGAGATCGTGCCCTGCGCGGGGACGAAGGGCCGGAGCAGCGTCACCGCGTCCTGCGCGTTGATGAACTGCAGCGGCACGATCTGGGTCACGACCTCGTCGGGCGGCACCGCGGCGCTGACCTCGCGACCCACCACCGTCTTCACCTGGGTCTGGGGCGCGCCCTCGCGCGGGATGATGCGGTAGAGGTTGCCCGAGCGCACCGCGGCCAGCCCGTTGACGTCGAGGATGGTGAGCAGCACCCCGAACACCTCGTCGCTCGAGATCCTTCCGCTCGTCTGGACGGTGACCTTGCGGCCGCGGGCGCCGGGGGCGAGCACGTAGTTGAAGCCCACGATCTCGGCCGCCGCCTGGATGACCACCTCGACGTCGGCGTTGTCGAAGTTGAGCACGAGCGATCGCGCGGGCCGCGCGGCCGCCGGCGGCGAGGCCACGGGGGCCGTCGCGGGGGGCGGCGTGCTCGCTTCCGCCGGCGCGGGTGGGGGAGGCGGCGGCGCCGCCGCTTCCGGCCTCTCGGCCACCGCCGGCGCCGCGGGCGGAGGCCGGGACGCTCGGCATGGGCGCGGGCTCGGTGCGGACCTCCACGCGCGGGCTCGTGCTCGGCGCGGCCGCGGGCTTCGGGGCGGCGGAGGCGCAGCCCGCCAGCCATGCCGCGACGAGCAGCCAGCACGCGGGCTTTACCCGGCGGGTCATCGCTGCTCGCTTTCCGGCGCCGCGCCCGGGATCCGCCGGGCGGCCGGTGTCCCGGCCGCCGGTGCGCCGGCAGCCGGCACGGCGGCGGGTGCCGTGGGCGCGGGCCTGGGCTTGGCGGGATCCTGGAGCAGGACCTCGAGCAGCCCGTCGGGCCGGGCGATGATCACGCGGTCGGCGCTGATGGACTGCACGCGACCGCCGGCGACGGTGTCGCCGACCGAGTAGCCGAACGTGCGCTTGGCCACCGGATCCTCCAGGAACGCGCGGCTCTTCACGCCATTCATGACGACGCCGTGCAGGTACGGCTTCGGGCCCGCGGCGACCGCGGGGCCGGCGGCGGCCTCGGAGCGTGTCGGGCTGAAGAGGTTGCGGGACGCGACGACCGCGTACGACGCCGCGGCGGCGGGCGGCGCGGGGGCCGGCGGCGCCACGCGGACGGGCTGAGCCGCGCGCGGCGCCGAGGGCGGCGGGAGGCGCAGCGGCGTGAGCAGCTCGCGGACCACCCCGGCGGCGAAGAGGCAGCCGAGGAGCCCCACCAGCACGTTGACGGCGAGCCGGCGTCGCGACACGGGCTAGTCGCTCTTGGCCGCGGGCTTGGCCGCCGCCGGCCCGGGCAGGAGATAGCCGGCGATGACGACGGTGGTCAGCAGCTCGCGCGGCTGCCCGACCGCCACCACCCGGATCTTCACGTCCTTCAGCGCCAGGAGCTGCGGAGTGCGCTCCAGGCGAGAGAGCGCGGTCACGGTGTCCCGGATGCTGCCCATGACGGCCAGCTCGATGGAGACCTCCTGGAGCCCTTGCAGATCCGACGCGGGCAGCACGCGCTCGCTCCGGACCTCGACGCCCGCGTCGCCCAGCAGCTCCTTGACGAGCTGCTGGAGCTCGGAGGCGGCCAGCGGCGCGGTCGGGCCCCCGCAGCAGGCGCCCCGATTCGGCCTCCAGCCGCGCGTTGACGGCGGCGAGCTCCGCGGCCAGGCGCGCCTGCTGCCGGATCTGGTCCCGGCGACGCTCGAGGATTTCCTCACGTGAGGGCACGGTAGCCTCCGCGGTACGGGCGCGAGTCATGATGGGCTCGACGATCATGAGGTAGCCGCCGACCACCAAGGCGATGGCCGCTCCGGCTCCGACGACGATACGCTCCCGGGGGCTGAGGCTCGGCATTCTAACGCTCCCGGGTCTCCCAGATCGCCCGGAGCCGGAACTGCTCCTTGTTCTGGGTCTTGGTCACCGGCGAGGTGAACTCCACCCGCTCCAGGCGGGCCGTGGCCTCGAGCAGGGGGATCAGGGCGCTCGCCGCGTCGGACTGGCCCACCAGCTCGACCCCCTGGCGATCCAGGGTCAACCCCTGTAGCCAGGCGCCCTGGGGCAGGGTCTCGGTCAGCTCGCGCAGGACCGGCAGCGCGGGGATCCGGCCGTCCTGCGCCGCCTGCAGCGCGGCCAGGACCCGCCGCTTCTGGCCGAGCTCGGCGGCCAGCCGCTCGACCGCCTTCACCTCCGGATCGAGCCGGCGGATCTCCTGGGCGAGACGATCGAGATGGCGCTCGGTTTTGATCACGTGGGTGAGAGCCAGGGCGAGCCCGAGGAGCGCGGTCACCCCGATGATCCCCGCGGTCACGAGCTGCTCGCGCGAGGGGGTCCAGAGCCGCGCCTCCGCCGGGAGCAGGTTGAGCGCGGGGCTCCGCGGGCCCACCGCGACCGCGAGCGCGAGGAGCGCCGGGCCCTGCGCCTCCGGCGGCAGGGCGGCGACGAGCGCGGCCCGGTCCGCGGCGTACGGGGGCGCGGAGACCGGGACGCCCATGAGTGCGGCCAGGTCGGGGATCTCGGCCTCGGCGTCGCTGCCGGAGAGCCAGACCGCCTCGCAGTCGCTCCAGCGCACCATGGCCAGGCTGCGCCGGATCTCCCGCGCCAGGTCGCTCGGTGGTCGCCGGCCGTCACGCGGCGGCTCATGAGCAGGCGGCGCCCGTCGAGGAAGAGCAGGTCGGTGGCGTCGCCGTTGCGGTGCGCCCAGACCGCGCGCGCGGTCGGCGCCTCACGGCCGAGCAGGGCGGGCAGCTCGTGGCAGGCCACGACCACGGCGGCCGGGCGGCGATGGGCGGCGGCCAGCAGCCCGAGCGGTCGCTCCACCGTCCGTCGCTCGGCCGCCACGATCAGCACGTGATGCGGCTCGTCGGGGCCGCCCGGCAGCTCGACCCAGTCGAACCGGACGCCCTCGGGCGGGAACGGCACGTGCCGCTCGAGATCGAAGCCGACCATCGCGCCGATGTCGCTGCCGGCCGCGCGCGGCAGCTCGATCGCCTTGACCACGGCCAGCCGCCGATCGAGGCCCACACGGATGTAGCGGCCCGTGAGGCCGCGCGCCTGCAGCTCCGCCGCGAGGGTGGCCGCCGGGTCCTCCGCGTCCTCGACGACGAAGTGCTCGACCTGGTCGCGGCCGGCCAGGCCGACCACGGTGAGCCGGCCATTGTCCAGGAAGAGGCCGATGCGCCCGGGCATCATGACGCGGCTCCCGGCCGCCAGGAGACGACGGTCAGATCCAGCACGCGGCCCGGCCGCCCGCGCCGCACCACCGCGACGATCCGGCTGCGCGCGATGCCGCCCACCAGGCCCTCGGCCTCGATCCGGAACGTGCCGCTCCCCACCGTGAAGCCGCGCCCCGCGAAGCGCCCCGGCACCATCGGGTAGGGCGCCCGCACGCGCGTCTGCACCACGTCGCCGATCTCGGCATCCGAGAGCCCGTAGGCCTTGAGCACGAGCGGCGGCGCGGTGTTGAGGTTCACGGCGTTGGCGGTGACCGCGGTGACGAGATCGCCGAGCCCCGGCCGGGCGCCGGCGCCGAAGTAGAGCTCCGGCGTGACCCCGCGGATCTGCAGCAGCTCCGTCGCGTCCTGGACATTGGCGTTGCGCGCGCGGTAGGGCACGGGCAGCTTCAGGTAGAAATCGCTCTCGGCGCCGTGGGCGCGGTGCAGCTCGTTGGCGTCGCGCCAGTCCTGCAGCGAGTCGGTGATGATGTCGCGCTGCTGGCGGTCCACGTCGAGCGCGACCAGCAGCCGGTCGAAGCGGGTGGTGTCGGCTCCGTTCAGGCCGAGCCGCGCGGCCTCGTCGCTGATCCGGTAGGAGAATTCTCCGGCGCCCAGCGCGACGCGGGTGCGGGGCAGCGGCGGCACGCGCGCCGGCGTCGTCTGCCCGGGCAGGGAGCGGTAGAAGACGAGCGCGCCGTCGCCGTCCACCGCGGTGACCTGGGCCTGGCTCAGGATCTCGCGGATGGCCTGGTGCACGCCGGCCTCGGCCAGGTGCTGGGCCACCACGCCGTCCCGGTACGAGCGCACCATCGAGGCCTCGAGGCGCGCGGAGTAGGCGGACTCGGTGACCACCACCGCGAGCAGCGCCAGCACCAGCAGCACCACGATCAGGGCGACCCCGCGCTCGTCCCTCATGGCTGGTTGACCTGGAGGGGCACGGTGAGGGTCTGCTGCGTGGCCCGCGCGCCGGCGCCGGTGACCAGGGTGATCTCCACCGCCCGCGGCAGGGTCTCCTCCTTCGTGATGTCCCACGCGTCCTGCCAGGACTCCGGGTCCAGACCCAGGTAGCGGAAGCGGATGGCGGTGGTGTGCGCGTCCACCAGCATGGGGTCCAGCCGGTCCAGCACGATGCGGTTCGGCAGGACCTGCTGGCGCAGCGCGAGCCCGCCGTCGTCGGCGGTGAAGCGGACCGCGCTGAACGCGGTCGTCGGGCCCATCGGCAGCGGCGGCGAGAGCGTGGCGAAGGTCAGGCGATCCGGCCGGCCGTCGAAGAGGATGCGGGGCTCCTGCTCGCGTCTCGGTCGTGACCCGGTAGGGGAAGGCGCCGGCCAGCGCGTGCTCGAGCAGGACGACCAGGCTCCGCGCGCGGTCGAGCTTCGCGGTGCGCTCCTCGCCGCGCTGCCACGCGGTCAGCCCGACGCGCAGGCCGCCCGACACGATGACCAGCAGCAGGGCCACGATGCCGAGCGCCAGCAGCAGCTCGAGCAGGGTGAAGCCCTTCGCCCGCGCGCGCGTCGTCATTGCTGCCCCGGGATCCCGGGCACCGTGCGGAGGCTCGCGATCTCGAACGTGCGCGTACCGCCCCATCGCACCGCGACCGAGAGCGAATAGAAGAGGGGCTTCGGGCCCGCGCCCGGCGTCAGCTCGTCCGGCATCGGCACGAGCGCGACGCGGCGCTCCCACTGGAACGGTCCCTCCTGGCCCGCCTCGACACCCTCCTGCGGCACCTCCACGGTGCGGACGAGCCGATCCGCCACGAGCACGGCCTGCTGGTAGTCGTCCGAGAGGCGCAGGAGGCGCAGCCCCTGGGAGGAGAGCTGCATGAGCGTGACGATGGCGAGCCCGAGGATGGTCATCGCCACCAGCACCTCGAGCAGCGTGAAGCCGCGCTTCACCGCGCCACTCGCTGCGTGGTCACGCGTCCGGTGAGCGCGTCCACCGAGATCACGTACGCGCGCGCCCCGACCGTCTCGACCCCGAAGCGCGCGCCGCTCGACATGCCGTGGGGCAGGAACGTGACGCCCGGGGAGAGCGCGCTGCCCTCGACGCGCAGGAGCGCGGAGAAGGCCTGGCGCGTCGGCGCGGCGGGCTGGCCGTCGCGGGCGGGACGCTGGAGCAGCAGCGCGTGCGCGTCGCGGTCCACGACCACCTCGAGCGCCTGCCGGCGCGTGACGGCCTGCTCGCGCGCCGAGCGCAGGAAGGCCGCGACGGAGGCCACCTCGGCGCGGGCGCGCACCTCGTCCGCGGTGCGGCCGACCGCCGGGATCACCAGCGCGGTGGCCACCGCCAGGATGGCGAGCACCACCACCAGCTCCATCAGCGAGTAGCCGCGGCTCACTTGGTCTCCCACGAGGTGACGTCGTGGTTCTCGCCGTCGCCCCCGGGCGCCCCGTCGGCGCCGAGCGTCCAGATGTCGTAGTCGCTGTGGTCGCCGGGGCAGCACTTGTACTGGTACGGGCGGCCCCACGGATCGAGCGGGACGGCCGGCTTCTTGAGATAGGGCCCGTTCCAGTTGGGCGCGTTCGGGTTCTGGACCAGCGCCTGGAGCCCCGCGCCCACCGGCGGGTAGGCGCCGACGTCCAGGCGGTACTGGTCGAGGGCCGCGCCGAACAGCTCGATCTGCGCCCGCGCGGCGGCCTGCTTGCTCTGCCCGACGCGGCCGAAGAGCCGCGGGCCGACGAGGCCCGCGATCAGGCCCAGGATGATGATGACGACCAGGAGCTCGATCAGCGAGAAGCCCCGCTGGTTCCGGAGGAGTCGCGTCATGGCGGCCTTCATAGGGGGAGATCGGTGACGGAGAGGATGGCCATGAGCATGGCCACGACGATGAAGCCCACCACCACGCCCATCACCAGGATGATGCAGGGCTCCGCGAGCGCGATGAGCCGCTTGACCAGCTTGCGCGTGTCCGCCTCGAAGTCGGCCGCCACCCGGAGCAGCATCTCCTCGAGCCGGCCGGTCTCCTCGCCCACGCGCACCATGTGGATGGCGAGCGGGGGGAAGACGCCCGAGTCGGCCATCGGCTGGGCGAGGCCGGCGCCGCGCCGCGCGCCGTCGCCCAGCCGGTCCACCGCGCCGGCCAGCACCTGGTTGCCGAGCATGTCCTTGACCACGGCGAGCGCGCCGATCATCGGCGAGCCCGCTCCGGAGCAGGGTGCCCAGGATCCGCGTGAAGCGGGCCACCTCGGTCTTGACGATGACCTGCCCGACGATCGGCACCCGCAGGAGCGCGCGGTCGCTCGCGAGGCGTCCGCGCGGCGTGGCCAGGAACATCCGGCTCGCGAGCACGCCCGCCACCCCGACGAGAGCGATCAGCCACCAGTAGCGCTGGAGCGCCCCGCTGATCTCGAGCAGGATCAGCGTCGGCAGGGGAATCGTCGCGCCGAGATCCTTGAAGATGGTGGCGAAGCGCGGGATGACGAAGGTCATCAGGAAGACGACGGCGGCGGCGCCCACGCCGGTGAGCAGCACGGGGTAGATCAGCGCGGAGACCAGCGCGTCGCGGAACTCCTGCGACTCGGCCAGGAACTCGGCCAGGCGGCGCAGCGTGGTCTCGAGCACGCCGCCCTTCTCGCCCGCGCGCACCATGTTGATGTACAGGCGCGAGAACGGGCGCGGGTGGTGCTTGGCGAGCGCGTCGGCGAGCGAGCTGCCCCCGCGCACGGTGCGCAGCACGTCGGCCATGATGGCGCGGAGCCGCGCGGTCGGGGCCAGCTCGGCCTGGATCGCGAGCGCGCGGTCGAGCGGCAGGCCCGCCTCCAGCAGGGTGGCGAGCTGCTGCGTGAGCGAGACCAGGTCGCCGCCGGCCACCCGGCGGCCGCCCATCTCCGGCCACGCCAGCCCGAGGACGCGGCGGCGCTGGTGCTGGAGCGCGATCTTGATCGGGAAGTACGCCTCGCGCTGCAGGCGCTCGGCCACCGCGCGCACGTCGGGCGCTTCCATCACGCCGTCCACCGTCTGCCCGCGCTGATCGGCCGCCCGGTAGGCGAACACCGCCACGCTAGCGCTCCACACCCTCTCCCCTCGGGGGAGAGGGCAGGGTGAGGGGCCCGGCGATGAGGGGCCCGGCGATGAGGGGCTTACGTGTCCTCCTGCGTGACGCGCAAGATCTCCTCGACGGTGGTCAGGCCCGCGCAGGCCTTGGCCCAGGCGTCGTCCCGCAGCGTCGCCATGCCCTGCGCGACGGCGTGATGGCGGATCTCGCCCGCCGGCGCCCGGCGCACGATGAGGCTGCGGGATTCGTCGGTGATCCGGAACAGCTCGTAGATCCCGACGCGGCCCCGATACCCGGTGCCGCGGCACTCGTCGCAGCCCTTGCCGCGGAACAGCTCCACGCCCGTCGCGTCGGTCACGCCGATCGCGATCAGCTCGGCCGGGTCCGGATGCGCGGGCGCGCGGCACGTCTGGCAGATGCGGCGCACGAGCCGCTGCGCGAGCACGCCGGAGAGCACGGAGGAGACGAGATACGGCTCGCAGCCCAGATCTTGAAGTCGCGTCACCGCGCCGGGCGCGTCGTTGGTGTGGAGCGTCGAGAAGACCAGGTGGCCGGTGAGCGCCGACTGGATCGCGATCTCGGCCGTCTCCAGGTCGCGGATCTCGCCGACCATGATGACGTCGGGATCCTGGCGCACGATGTGCCGGAGCCCGGCCGCGAACGACAGGCCGATCTTGGGCCGCACCGGGATCTGGTTGACGCCCTTGAGCTGGTACTCGACCGGGTCCTCGACGGTGAGGATCTTCAGATCCGGGCGGTTGATCTTGTCGAGCGCCGCGTAGAGCGTGGTGGTCTTGCCGGAGCCGGTCGGGCCCGTGACGAGCAGGATGCCGTGCGGCCGGCGGATCAGCCCGTCGAAGGCGGCCGCGGTCTTCGCGGAGAACCCGAGCTTGTCGAACGGCAGGAAGACGGACGAGCGATCGAGCAGCCGCATCACGATGGACTCGCCGTGGATCGTGGGCACGGTGGAGACGCGGATGTCCACGCGCCGCCCGCCCTGGCCCGTCACGCGGATGCGCCCGTCCTGCGGCAGGCGGCGCTCGGCGATGTTCAGCTCCGCCATGATCTTGATGCGCGAGGTCAGCGCGGCCTGCAGGCGCCGCGGCGGCGCTTCCTGGTCGTAGAGCAGCCCGTCGATGCGATAGCGCACGCGGAGGCTGTCCTCGAAGGGCTCGATGTGGATGTCGGAGGCGTCGGCGGCCAGCGCCCCGTCGATCAGCAGGTTGACGAGGCGCACGACCGGCGCCTCGAAGGCCATGTCGCGCAGGTGGTTGACGTCCTCCTCGGGCTCGGCGTGGCCGTCGCTCCCGGCGGCGCCCATGCCCTCGACGATCTTCTGCAGCGCGGTGTTGGCCCCGTAGGCGCGCTCGATGGCCTCCAGGATGGCCGGGCGCCGGCGCCACGCAGAGCTTGACCGACAGGCCGAGGGTCTGCTGGAGATCGTCGAGGAGCTGCGGATTGGTGGGATCGGCGGTCGCGATGGTGACCGTGGCGCCCTCGACCGAGACCGGGCAGGCGACGTACTGGCGCAGGTACTTGGGCGACAGCTCCTTCAGGATGGGCGGCGTCGAGGGCAGCTCGTCGGCGGAGAGGAAGGCCATCCCCTGCTGGGTCGCGAGGGCCCGGAGCACGTCGGTCGGGGTGGCGGCGCCCATGGCCACCAGGGCCTCGCCCAGGCGCACGCGCTCGTGCGCCGCCCGGGTCAGCGCCTCCTGCAGGACCTCCGCCGAGATGGCGAGGTCACGCGCCAGGATCTGGCCAAGCCGCTGGTGACTGGGAGGGGTGGTCTCCACGGTGCCCGGATTGTCTACTCCACGGAGACGCGTCGTCAATCCTCGCTTCTTTCAATACTTGTATCGTTTGCGTGACGGTGGCGCTGGACGGAAGAGCAAGTCCAGTGCCACGCAGATGGCGCCTCGAATGTCCAACTCGAGACGATACTTCGCGTTGAACGGCGCGTCCGGGGTGGGACCTGCAGGGCACTGAGAGGGTACTTCGCTATCCCTCTTTATCCTTCTTCAGCCTGGCGACTGCCCCGCAATTCCTTCAGGTCTACTGGCGCGGGCGGTCCTTGCTGCGGCCCGGAGGCGGCGGAACATTGGTGTAGGTGAGCGTGTCGTCGGGGCCCTGATAGCGGTAGATCGTCTGCGGCGTCGCGCCGGCGGCCTCGCCCAGGCCCGCCTCCTTCAGGATCCGCCGGACGTACTGCTGCGTCTCCGGGTAGGGCGGGATTCCGCGGTAGGTGTCCACGACGCCTTCCCCCGCGTTGTAGGCGGCCAGCGCCAGCGCCACGCGGCCCTGGTAGCGATCGAGCAGGTAGCGCAGATGCCGCACGCCCCCGCTGATGTTCTCGCGCGGGTTGAAGCGGTCCACCACGCCGAGTGCCGCCGCCGTCCCCGGCATGAGCTGCATGAGCCCGCCCGCGCCCTTGGGCGACACCGCGGCCGGGTCGAAGCCCGACTCGGTGCGCATCACCGCGGTGATCAGCCCCGGGCTCACGCCGTGCTCGCGGGCGATCTCCTGGATCTCGGCCGCGTACCGCGGCAACGACCGAGCGGGGAGGCGCAGCCAGCCGGTGGTGGTGCCCGTCGCGCCGGGCAGGCCGCGATAGCGCGGATCCGCCGGCACGTTGGTGAGGTGGACGACGCCGTCGGCGTCGACGAGATGCCGCGCGGTTTCGGCGGCGGCGGGCGGCGCTACGAGGCCGAGCAGGCCGATGGCGAGGGCCATCGTCGCGGCGAGGCTCACGGCGCGAGGAGCTGCGCATGTTGCTCGGCACGATACCTGAAGTAGGTGAGGGCCCGCAAGTGAGCCCTCGACGGAATGATGGCTACCGCGGCGGCTGCTTGTTCTTCGCCCGCGCCACCAGCTCCGCGACGCGATCGCGGTCCTCGCCCTTGGGCACCAGCGCCATGAAGCGCTCCCACGCGGCCACCGCGCCCGCGTAGTCCTGCTTCTGCTCGTAGAGCACCTGGCCGCGGTAGAGATAGGCGGGCGCGTACTTCGGGTCGATCTTGAGCGCCTTGTCGAAGGTCTCGAGCGCGGAGTCGGCGTGGCCGCCGACCGCGACGATGAGGCCCAGGTGGGTCATCGCGTCCACGTTGCGCTCGTCGCGCTTGAGCACGGCCTGGTAGGCGGCGATGGCCTCCGAGTAGCGGCCCTCGAAGAGGCTCTGGCGCGCCGCCTGCAGCATGCCGGCCAGCATCTCGGGCGGGATCGGCTTGCCCGGCTCGAGGCGGGCCATGGGCGGCCCCACCGGCGACGACGGCGGCGGGCCGGGCACCGGGATGCGGGCGCCGGGCGGCGTGAAGGTCTCGTCGCGCTCGGTGAAGCGGCCGGCGTTGACGCCGATGATCACGCCGAAGATCACCAGCACCGCCGCGCCGGCCGCGAACGTGGCCGGGTGCCGGGTCCAGGAGGCGCGCGGCGCGCGCACGCACGGGTGTCCGCGGCTGGGGGAGCGCGGGGGCCATTTCGGGGCCCCCGCGTACGACAGTCCCCAGCGCATCCAGCTCGGTGATCAGCACGCCGGCGCGGGACTCGTAGCGCTCGCGGAGGCTCTGGAAGTCGGGATCGGAGAGATGCCCCGCGTCGTGGTCGAACTCGAGCTCGCGCAGCGCGCGGTAGAGCGCGCTCTTCTCCTCTTCCAGCTCGAGGCGGCGGTCGTCGGAGGCGCGCGCGGGCGACGACGCGGCCCCGGCGGGGCGGCCGCCGAGCAGGGGCCACAGCACGATCGCGAGCGCGGGCACCACGATCGCGGCGATCAGGGTGATCTGGAGCGCGGTCACGGCTCGCGCTCCGCCATCTCACGGTGGATGCGCGCGCGCATCGCGGCGTCCGGCGCGGGGACGGGGTTGGCGTCGGCGGCCCGCCGGCTCCAGCGGCGCACCAGCAGGAGCACCAGCACCAGGCCCGCGCCGAGGGCCACGAACGGCACCACCCACACCAGCAGGTTGAAGCCCTGCCGGGGCGGGGCGAGCAGGATCCAGAGGCCGTACTTCTCGACGAAGTAGGCCTTCACCTGCTCGGGGGAGTCGCCCGCGGCCAGCCGCTCGCGGATGATGCCGCGCATCTGGTTCGCGGTCTCCGACGGCGAGTCGGCCACCGAGAGGCTCTGGCAGACCACGCAGCGGAGCTGGGCGCCGATCTCGTGCACGGTCTCCTCGCTGACCGGCGCGGCGCCGAGCGGCGCGGCCGCCGCGAGCGCCGCGATCAGGAGCAGGGTCAGGGCCAGCGCGCGGCTCATGCCGGCTCCGCCAGCAGCTTCTCGACCTGCTGCTTCATGATCTCGTCGGTGACGCGCGCCGACCTGCTTGAAGCGCACGCGGCCCTTGCGATCGATGAAGAACGTCTCCGGGACGCCGTAGACGCCGTAGTCCACCGAGACGCGGCCGGACGGGATCGGGCGCGTTCGGGAACGTGTGACCGAACTGGGCGAGGAAGCGGCGGGCCGGCTCCTCCTTGTCCTGGATGTTGACGCCGATCAGCATGACGCCGCGGTCCCGGTAGGCCTGCCAGGCGCGCTCGAGGCTCGGCGCCTCGTCGTAGCAGGCGGGCACGCACCACGAGGCCCAGAAGTTGACGACCACGACCTTGCCGCGCAGGGCCTCGAGGCTCACCGGCGTGCCGTCGAAGGTGGTCAGCGCGAAGGGCGAGGCGGGCTTGCCGACCAGCGGCGAGGGGATGTCGCGCGGGTCGGTGCGGAAGCCGTAGGCCAGCAGCGCCAGCACCGGCACGACCGCGAGCGGGATCGCCCAGCGCAGCGCGCGGGAGCGCGCGCTCATGCGGGGACCGCGTGATCCGGCCGCGGCCGGGTCGCGGTCCGCCGGGCCTCGGGCACGATGGCGAGCGCGGCGCCCAGGGTCAGGATCAGGCCGCCGATCCAGAGCCAGGAGACCATGCGGTTGATCTGCACCTTGACGGTGGCGTGGGAGCCGTCGCGGGCGAAGTCGCCCAGGACGAGGTAGAGGTCCTCCATGAAGCCCAGGCGGTAGTCCACCGCCGCGATCGGGCGTCTGCTCCTGCGGGTAGAACTTCTTGGCCGGCGTGAGCACGGTGTAGGGGCCGCGGCGGTCGGAGACCGTGAAGGTGCCGACCACCTTGAAGTGGTTGGACTCCTCCACCGGCTGCAGGTCGTCGAAGCGGATGCTGTAGCCGGCCAGCTCCACGCTCGCGCCGCGGTTGATGGTGGCCTCGGTCTGGGTGGACCAGGCCTGCGAGCCCGCCACGCCGAGCGCGATGACCAGGATGCCCAGGTGGACGATGAAGCCGCCGTAGCGCCGGTTCTGGCGCAGGGCCAGCCCCCACGTGGCGTCGAGCCAGCCGTCGCCGGTGCGCCGGCGGGCGCGGGCGGCGCGCCAGAAGTCGAGCGCGATGGTGGCGGCCACGAACACCACGAGGCCCATGCAGAGCAGCACCAGGAGATTGCCCACGCCGAAGAGCGCGGCAGAGCGCGGCGCCCACCACCCCGATCACCACCGGCAGCAGGAAGTTGCGGCGCAGGTTCTCGGCGGAGGCGCGGCGCCACGCGATCAGCGGGCCCACGCCCATCAGGAAGATGAGGGCCAGGAAGATCGGGATGTTCACCAGGTTGAAGAACGGCGCGCCCACGCTGACCTTCTGGCCCTTCACCGCCTCCGAGAGCAGCGGGAACACGGTGCCGAAGAACACGGTGAAGGCCGCCGCGATCAGGAAGAGGTTGTTCAGGAGGAAGGCGGACTCGCGCGAGAAGATCGAGTCGAGCTCGCTCTGGCCGCGCAGCCGCTCGAGCCGCCAGGCCAGCAGCGAGAAGGCGCCGAGCATGCACCAGGGCGAGGAACACGAGGAAGAAGATGCCGATCGAGCCCTGGGTGAAGGCGTGCACGGAGCCGATGATGCCGGAGCGGGTGAGGAAGGTGCCGAACAGGGTGAGGCTGAAGGTCAGGATGATGAGCGTCAGGTTCCAGAGCTTCAGCATGCGCCGCCGCTCCTGGATCATCACCGAGTGCAGGAACGCGGTGGCGGTGAGCCACGGCATGAAGGCCGCGTTCTCCACCGGATCCCACGCCCAGTAGCCGCCCCAGCCCGAGCACGTGGTAGCTCCACCAGCCGCCGATCAGCAGGCCGAGCGAGAGGAAGTACCAGGCGATGATGGTCCAGCGCCGGGTGATGGTGATCCACTCGTCGCCGGTGCGGCCGACGATGAGCGCGGCCATCGCGAAGGCGAACGGCACCGTGAAGCCGGTGAACCCGAGGTAGAGCGCCACCGGGTGCGTGATCATCCCGGAGTCTTCCAGCAGCGGATTGAGCCCGCGGCCGTCGGCGGGAATCGGCGAGAGGCGCTCGAAGGGCGGCGCCGGGATCGTCATCACCAGGAGGAAGAAGGCGGAGATGCCGAGCATCACCGCGAGCGCCCACGGGTAGAGCTGGGGCTGGGTGCGGCGGTAGCGGCCCACCATGATCAGGGTGTAGAGCGAGAGCATCCACGCCCAGAGGATGATGGAGCCCTCGAGCGCGCCCCAGAGCGCGGTGATGCGGTAGTAGAAGGGCGTGCCGCGGTTGGTGTTGTTGGCCACGTAGCGGACCGAGAAGTCGAAGGTGAGGAACGCGTAGACCAGCAGCAGCATGCACGCGGTGATCAGCAGCCACACGCCGATGGCCGCGCGCTCCGACGAGAGCCTGCAGCTCGGGCCGGCCCTTCAAGGCGCCCAGCGCGGCGGCGCCGGCCCCGTACAGCGCCAGCACGAGCGCGCCCACCGTCAGCGCGTAGCCGAGCTCGGGAGTCATGGCTTGGGCTCCGCGCCTCGCAGCGTCTTGAGCAGCTCCTTGTAGCCCGCCTGGCTCGCGTCGTGCGGCGCCTTGTACTCCTCGGAGTGCTTGGCCATGATCGTCGAGGCCTGGAAGTAGCCGTCGCGGCTCCACGTGCCCTCGACGACCGCGCCGCGCGCCTCCGCGAAGAGATCGGGCGGCGTGCCGCGATGGCGCACCGGCACCGTGGCCTGGCCGTCCGAGAGCGTGAAGCGCAGGTCGAGGCTCCTGGGATCCCACTGAAGCGTGCCGGGCTGCACCATGCCGCCCAGGCGATAGGCCTTGCCCGCCACCGGCGCGGCGCCCAGCTCGCTCGGGGTGACGAAGTAGACGACCGACTGGGTCACGCCCGCGTAGACCAGATACGCGAGCGCGCACACGATGACGAGCCCGCCCGCGAGGAACTTCGCCTTGCGGTTCATGCCGCCCGCGGCTTCGCGGCCCGGCGCGTGGCGAGGGCGCGGGTCCGGCGCGCCAGGTGGCGCCAGTAGGACGAGCAGCGCGACGGCGGCGATGCCGTACGCGGCGAAGACGTAGCCCCAGTTGGACGGCATCAGGTCTGCTCCTCGAGCCGGGCGATCTCCATCCGGCGCGACAGGAAGTAGGCGAACAGCAGGGTGAAGGCCACCCAGTTGACGAAGAGCGCGAGGCCGATGGCGGGATCGATCGGGGACCGCTCGGGCCCCAGGATGGTGGAGGGCTGGTGCAGCGCGCGCCACCACTTCACCGAGAAGTGCACGATCGGGATATTGACCGCGCCCACGATGCCGACCACCGCGGCGTAGCGCGCCCGCGCCTCCGGATCCTCGATCAGGCTGCGCAGCAGCAGGTAGCCCACGTAGACGCAGAAGAGCACCGCGGTCGAGGTGAGGCGCGCGTCCCACGTCCACCACGTGCCCCAGGTGGGCTTGCCCCAGATGGAGCCGGAGACGATGGTGAGGCCGGTGAAGAGCACGCCGATCTCGCCGGCCGCGGCGGCGAGGCGGTCCCAGCCGGCGCGCCGCGTGGCCAGGTAGCCGATGCTGCCGAGGAGCACGAGGACGAAGGCCAGGTAGGCGGTGAGCACCGCCGGCACGTGGAGGTACATGATGCGCTGCACGTTGCCCTGCACGGCCTCGCGGGGCGCGTAGCCGAAGCCCGCGGCGAGGCCCGCCACCAGGCCCAGCACGGTCAGCCAGCCGAGCGCGCGGGTCATCCGGTCAGCCCTCCAGCACGAACTCGAACGTGAGGAGGCCGATCGTGACGTAGACCAGATCGGCGCCGGCCAGCAGCTTGAGCCAGTGGGCCGACGTCGGCGAGGGGCTGGCCGAGCAGGAGCGCCTGGGTCGCGCTCACGGTGGCCAGCAGCACCGGCACCTGCACGGGCAGCAGCAGCACCGGGAAGAGCAGCTCGCGCGCGCGCACCTGCGTGGTCATGGCCGCGAAGAGCGTGCCCACCGCGGCGAGCCCGATCGTGCCGAGGGCCAGCACCAGGGCCAGCGGGCGCGGCCGGCGTCCACAGGTCCACGTCGTAGAACACGCCGAAGAGGACGACCAGGATGATCTCCACCGCGGTCATCAGCACGCAGTTGCCCGCGAGCTTGCCGAGGTAGATCGCCGACTTGTCGCCGGGCGTGAGGCGCGAGGCCCTCCCAGCAGTCGTTCTCGCGCTCGCCGAGGAAGCTCCGGCCGAGGCCGAGCAGCCCGGCCAGGATGAAGCCCGAGCCAGAGCAGGCCCGGCACCGCGGCGGCCAGCCGATCGCGATCCGGGCCCAGCGCGAACTGGAACAGGAAGAGCAGCAGCACGCAGAAGAAGAGGAGCGCGTTGGCGTGCTCCTTCGCGCGCCGCTCGATCAGCAGGTCTTTCCAGAGGATGATCCACGCGCGCCGGGCGTAGGTCACGGGCCGCCCTCGGCGCCGTCGGTGAGGCTCTCGTAGAGCCGATGGAGCTCCTCGGGGGAGAGATCCGCGGCGGGCCGGTCCATGAGGAGGCGGCCGCTGCCCAGGATGGCCACGCGGTCGGCGACGCCGAGCCCGCCGCCGAAGCTGTGGGTCGCGACCACCGCGGCGCCGCCCGCGGCCTTGAAGCCCAGCAGGAACTCGTTCACCCACTTGCGCCCGCGCCGGTCGAGCCCGGTGAAGGGCTCGTCGAGCAGGAGCAGCCGCGCCTGGCCCAGCACGCACGCGGGCGAGCCCGAGCCGCCGCTTCATGCCCGCCGAGAACGTGCGCACGCGCTCGTCCGCCACGCCGTCGAGCTCCACCTGGGCGAGCGCGGCGTCGAGCCGCGCGGCCGTCGTCTCGCCGCCCCGCATGGTCTCCCAGAAGCGCAGGTTCTCCCGCGCGGTGAGGTCTTCATAGACGTACGAGCCGTGCGCCACCATGCCGATGAGCGCGCGCGCCCGCTCGGGCTCGCGCAGGGCGTCGGCGCCGCCGATCGTGAGCGTGCCCGCGGTGGGACGCAGCAGGGTGGCCAGGATCCGGAGCAGCGTGGTCTTGCCGGCGCCGTTCGGGCCGAGCAGGGCCAGGCACTGGCCCGCGCCCAGCTCGAAGGACACGCCGTCGATCACGCTGTTCGACCCGTAGGTCTTCCGGAGCTCCCGCGCCGCGATCATGTCCGCGAAAAAGGGGAGACGGTGTCCCGTCTCCCCCGGCCCACTACTGAGGACTGCGTTGGATCCGACGAGCGCCCTATCTGGTCTGGGATGAGGCCATGGCGCGCAGGCGCGCCACCCGCTCCGCGATCGGCGGATGCGTCGAGAACAGCGTGGTCCAGCCCCCGCCGGTGAGCGGATTGACGATGAAGAGGTGCGCCGTCGCCGGGGTCGCGTCCACCATCGGCGCCACCTTCGAGGCCACCTCGAGCTTCTCGAGCGCCTTGGCCAGGCCCCAGGGCTGCCCGGCCATCTGGGCCCCGCTGGCGTCGGCCTGGTACTCCCGGGAGCGCGACACCGCCATCTGGATCAGCATGGCCGCGATGGGCGCCAGCACGATCATCAGCAGGCCGCCGATGAGGCCGCCGCCGCCCGACCCCTCCTCGTCGCTGTCCCGCCGGCCGCCGCCGAAGATCATCGGCCCACTGGGCCATGTGGGCCATGTAGGTGATCGCCCCGGCCAGGGTGGCCGCGATGGCCATGATCAGGGTGTCGCGGTTCTGCACGTGGGAGAGCTCGTGGGCCAGCACGCCTTCCAGCTCTTCCTCACTCATGATGCGCAAGATGCCTTCGGTGCAGGCGATCGCGGCGTGCTGCGGGTTGCGGCCGGTCGCGAAGGCGTTCGGGGCCTCGCCCGGGATGATGTAGACCCGCGGCATCGGCATGCCGGCGCGGGTGGCCAGGGTCCGGACGATCCGGTAGAGCGCGGGGGCGGTGGCCTCGTCCACCGGCTGGGCCCGGTACATCGCCAGCACGATCTTGTCCGAGAACCAGTAGCTGCCGAGGTTCATCACCATGGCCAGCACGAAGGCCATGACCATGCCGTTCTGACCGCCGAGCGCCCCGCCGACGAGCACGACCAGCACCGTGAGGGCGGCCAGCAGGACACCGGTTTTCATGAGATTTGCCATGCGCTCGTCCTCCCGGTCCGAATGCTAGCAGTCGAGTCCCAGACCGTCAAGCAAGTGGCGCGTTTACGGGCTTTTGGGTTGACAAGGCATACCCCCACGCTTATACTGACGCGTCTGTAAGAAAAACTCCTTACTTGACGGAAGCTTAGACGAGGTTCTTCACGTGCTGATCCAGGTAGCCGACATTCCACCCGAAGGTCTGCGCATCGAGGGGACCGCGGATTTCCCGCGACCGTTCCAGGACCACACCTGGGCGCTCGACGATCTCGCGCTGACCGTCGAGAAGGACGGCGACACGGTGTTCGTCCGCGGGGATCTCACCGCGCGGGTCCCGCTCACGTGCGGGCGCTGCGTCGAGGGCTACACGGTGACCGTGCACCCGGCGGTGGATGCCCGCTTCGTGCCCATGCCGGCGACGCGCGGCGAGGAGCGGGAGCTGGGCGCGGGCGAGCTCGAGACCGACGTCTACCAGCACGGCACGCTCGATCTCACCGCCCTGCTCGAGACCGAGACCACCCTGGCGTTGCCCATGAAGCCGCTCTGCCGGGACGGCTGCCGGGGGCTCTGCCCCGTCTGCGGCGGCAACCGCAACGCCACCGACTGCGCGTGCGAGACGCCCGCGCCCGACTTGCGCTGGGCGGCCCTCAAGGACTGGGCCGGCCGGTCGAAATAGCCCGAACAGGAGCCATCCGATGCCTCTGCCGAAGCGACGACACTCCAAGACGCGCGGCCGCAAGCGGCGCACGCACTACAAGATGGTCGCGCCCACGCGCTCCCTCTGCCCGCAGTGCCGCGAGGTGAAGCCGCCCCACCGCATCTGCCCGCACTGCGGCTTCTACAAGGGCCGCGAAGTCATCTCGGTCGAGGGCGAATAGTCTTTCCGGCTGAGCCGGGCCGTGCCATAAGATCGGCGCCATGAAGATCGCGGTCGACGCCATGGGAGGCGACTTCGGTCCCGCCGTCGTCGTCGAGGGCGCGGTGGCCGCGTGCCGCGAGTTCGGGCTGGCCTCGGTGCTCGTGGGCGACCGGGCGGCCATCGAGCGCGAGATCACGCGGCTCAAGGCCCAGGACCTGCCGGTCACGGTGCGCCACGCCTCGCAGGTGGTCGGCATGGCCGAGGCGCCCTCGCAGGCGCTCCGTCGCAAGCGCGATTCCTCGCTCCGCGTGGCCGCCGAGCTCGTGAAGGACGGCGAGTGCGGGGCCATCGTCTCCGCCGGGCAACACCGGCGCGGCCATGGCCATCAGCATGTTCGTCATGGGCGTGCTGCCCGGGGTGGACCGGCCCGCCATCGCGGCGCCGCTGCCGAGCCTGGCCGGCTACACCGTGCTCATCGACGCGGGCGCCAACGTGGACCCGAAGCCGCGCCAGCTCTTCCAGTTCGCGGTCATGGGCCACGTCTACTCGCGCGCACATCGTGGGCAAGGACAATCCGCGGGTCGGCCTGCTCTCGGTGGGCGAGGAAGAGGGCAAGGGCACCGAGCTGACCAAGGAAGCCTTCGAGGACCTGCGCGGCTCGTCGCTCAACTTCATCGGCAACATCGAGGGGCGCGACATCTACAACGGCCGCTGCGACGTGGTGGTGACCGACGGCTTCACCGGCAACGTCTGCCTCAAGGTCTCCGAGAGCCTGGCCGAGATGCTCACCGCGATGATCCGCGAGGAGCTCGGCCGCGACGTGCTCTCGCTGGCGGGCGCCGCGCTCGCCAAGCGGGCCTTCGCGCGCCTGAAGCGCCGGGTGGACTACACCGAGATGGGCGGCGCGCCCCTGCTCGGCATGAACGGGGCCGCGATCATCTGCCACGGGGCCTCGCCGGTGAAGGCGATCAAGAACGCGGTCCGCGTGGCCGCCGACTGGGTTCGCAACGACGTGAACCAGCACATCAAGACCGCGCTCGAGGCCGAAGCTGTCCTCGCCGAGGGACGGGAGGGAGGCCGGGAATGAACCGGGCTCAGATCATCGGCGTCGGCGCCTTCGCCCCGAAGCGAATCCTGACCAACCGGGAGCTCGAGACGATGGTCGCGACCTCGGACGAGTGGATCGTCCAGCGCACCGGCATCCGCGAGCGCCACATCGTCGACGAGGGCGAGGCGACCTCGGACCTGGCCGTCCGGGCCGCCCAGCAGGCGATGGAGCGGGCCGCAGGTCGACCGCGGAGGAGATCGACTTCATCGTGGTGGGCACCACCGCGGGGGACATGAACTTCCCCACCACCGCGAACCTCGTCCAGCATCGGCTGGGCTGCCGCAACGCGGGCTCGGTGGACGTCTACGCGGCCTGCTCGGGCTCGGTCTACAGCCTCTCCATCGGCGCCCAGTACGTCCAGACCGGCAAGTACCGGACCGTCCTGTGCATCGGCGCCGAGTGCCTCTCGCGCATCACCGACTTCACCGACCGCGGCACCTGCATCCTGCTCGCCGACGCCGCGGGCGCCGCGGTGCTCCGGCCCTCCGCCGACGCGGCCGGCATCATCGACACCGACCTCTACTCGGACGGCCGCTACGGCGACCTGCTCATCCAGCCCGCGGGCGGCTCGCTGCGTCCCGCGAGTCATGAAACGGTTGATCAAGCGCTTGCACTACGCCAAGATGAAGGGCAACGAGGTCTTCAAGGTGGCGGTGCGGATGTTCGGCGACTGCGCCGAGCGCATCCTGAAGAACAACGGCTTCACCGCCAACGACCTCGACCTCTTCGTGCCCCACCAGGCGAACCTCCGCATCATCGAGGCGGCGGTCAAGCGCCTCAAGGTGCCGATGGAGAAGGTGATGGTCAACGTGGAGCGCTACGGCAACACCGGCGCCGCCTCGGTCTACGTGGCGCTCGAGGAGGCGTGGTCCACCGGGCGGCTCAAGTCCGGCGATCTCGTGCTGATGGCCGCCTTCGGCGGCGGCTTCACCTGGGGCGCGGCGCTGCTGCGATGGTAGCCGGCGCGATCGCCTTCCTCTTCCCCGGCCAGGGCTCGCAGGAGGTCGGGATGGGCCGCGCGCTCGCGGAGCACTCGCCCGCGCGCGGCCGCGGTCTGGGCCGAGGCGGACGACGCCCTCGGCTTCTCCGCTCTCGACGCTCTGCTTCGAGGGGCCCGCCGCCGACCTCGCCCTGACCGCCAACACCCAGCCCGCGGTGCTGACCACGAGCGTGGCGGCGGCGGCCGCGCTGGCCGAGCGGGGCGTCACGCCCGCGCTCGCGGCCGGCCACAGCCTGGGCGAGTACTCGGCCCTCGTGGTCGCGGGCGCGCTGCGCTTCGCGGACGCGGTGCGGCTGGTGCGCCGCCGCGGCGAGTTCATGCAGGAGGCGGTGCCGGTGGGCACCGGCGCGATGGCCGCGCTCATGGGCGTGGAGCTGGCCGCGGTCGAGCAGCTCTGCGCGGAGGCCGCGCAGGGCGAGGTGGTGGGGGTGGCCAACATCAACTCGCCGGGCCAGATCGTCATCGCGGGGCACCGCGCGGCGGTGGAGCGCGCGGTCGAGGCGGCCGCGGCGCGCGGCGGCCGGAAGAGCGTGCTGCTGCCGGTGAGCGCGCCCTTCCACTGCGCGCTGATGAAGCCGGCGGCGGATCGGCTGGCCGCGGAGCTCGAGCGGGTCGCGGTGCAGCGACCCGCGCATCCCGGTCATCCGGAACGTGGACGGCGGGGTCACCACGGACCGCGGACGAGGTGAAGCCGTTCCTGGTCCAGCAGGTGGCGAGCCCGGTGCGCTGGACCGACTGCGTGCGAGCGTCTGGCCCGCGAGGGCGCGACCGGATTCCTCGAGGTCGGGCCCGGGCGCGTGCTGACCGGGCTGCTCAAGCGCACGCTCGACGGCGCGCGCGGCCACGCGGTGGAGGATCCCGCGTCGCTCGAGAAGGCCGTCGCGGCGCTCGGGGGCGCGGCCGCGTGACCCATGACGGAGGGTAAAGCCGCTGGCGGGCAGGTCGCGATCGTGACCGGCGGCAGCCGGGGCATCGGTCTCGCCATCGCCCGGTCGCTGGCAGAGGACGGCGCCTCCGTGGTAGTCTCTGGCCGCGACGCGGCGCGTCTCGACGCGGCGGTGAAGGAGCTCGAGGCCCTGGGCGCGCCGGCCCTGGCGGTCCCGGCCGATGCCGGGAAGCGGGAGGACGTCGACCGGCTTGATCGAGGTGACCCGGGAGCGCTTCGGGCGCATCGACGTGGTCGTCAACAACGCCGGGATCACGCGCGATCAGCTCCTGGTCCGGATGAAGGACGACGACTGGGACCAGGTGCTCGACACGAACCTGCGCGGCGTCTTCCTGATGACCCGGGCGGCGGGCAAGGTGATGATGCGGCAGAGGAGCGGGCGTATCATCAGCATCGCCTCGACCGCGGGGGCGATGGGCAACGCCGGCCAGGTGAACTACTCGGCGGCCAAGGCGGGCGTGATCGGACTCACGAAGGCGGCGGCGCGGGAGCTGGCGCACTGGAACATCCTGGTGAACGCGGTGGCGCCCGGGCTCATCGAGACGGACATGACGGCGGCGATCCCGGCGGAGGCGCGCGAGGCGATGCTCCAGCAGGTGCCGCTCAAGCGGATCGGCCAGAGCCGTGAGGTGGCGGAGGTGGTGCGGTTCCTCGCCGGCGACGGCGCGAGCTACATCACCGGCCAGACGATCCACGTCAACGGCGGGCTGTACATGTAGATGCGATCAATCAATCGCAGTTCACGGAGGGGAGGGCATGGCGAAGCCGGTCGAGGAGCGGGTCAAGGAGATCATCGTCGAGCAGCTCGGAGTGGAAGAGGACGAGGTGTTGCCGGCCGCGAAGTTCATCGAGGACCTCGGGGCCGACTCGCTCGACACCGTCGAGCTCGTGATGGCCTTCGAGGAGGAGTTCGACCTCGAGATCCCGGACGAGGATGCCGAGAAGATCGCCACCGTCGGGGACGCCATCAGCTACATCAAGGAGAACTCGTAAGGGTCGGGGGCACGGAGAGGCGCGTGGACGCGCGTCGAGTCGTCATCACCGGGGTGGGGGCGGTCACGCCGATCGGCAACACCGCCGAGGAGTTCTGGACCGCCCTGATCGGAGGGGAAGCTCGGGAATCGGGCCCATCACCCGGTTCGACGCCACGTCTCCTGCCCACCCGCATCGCGGGGGAGGTCAAGGGCTTCGACTCGCTCACGCTACATCGACAAGAAGGACGACCGCAAGTTCGACCCGTTCCTGAAGTACGCGGTGGCCTGCGGGGTGATGGCGGTGGAGGACGCGGGCCTCGAACCTGGAGCGGGTGGACAAGCACCGGTTCGGCGTCCTGGTGGGCTCCGGCATCGGCGGGATCACCACGCTGCTCGAGAGCCACAAGGTGCTGCTCGACGAAGGGGCCGGACCGGGTGTCGCCCTTCTTCATCCCGATGCTGATCGTCAACATGGCCTCGGGCCTGATCTCGATGCGCTTCGGGGCCAAGGGGCCGAACTCCTCGGTGGTGACCGCGTGCGCGACCGGCAACCACGCCATCGGCGACGCGATGCGGATCATCCAGCGCGGCGACGCCGACGTCATGATCGCGGGCGGCGCGGAGGCCATCATCATCCCGCTCACCTTCGCGGGCTTCTGCCAGATGAAGGCGATGTCCACCCGGAACGATGATCCGGCCCGCGCGTCGCGCCCGTTCGACGCCGACCGCGACGGCTTCGTGTGCGGCGAGGGCGGCGGGCTCCTGGTGCTGGAGTCGCTCGAGCACGCGCTGGCCGCGCGACGCGCGGATCTACGCGGAGGTGGTGGGCTACGGCATGACCGGCGACGCCTACCACATGACCGCGCCCGATCCGGAGGCGGACGGCGCCGCGCGGGCCATGGCCGCTGGCGCTGCGCGACGCGGGCGTCGAGCCGTCGGCGGTCGGCTACATCAACGCCCACGGCACCTCGACGCCCTACAACGACAAGTTCGAGACGATCGCGATCAAGCGCGTCTTCGGCGAGCACGCCCGCAAGCTCGCGGTCTCCTCCACCAAGTCCATGACCGGCCACCTGCTGGGCGCGGCGGGCGGGATCGAGGCGATCGCCACCGCGTTCGCGATCCACCACGGGATCCTGCCGCCGACGATCAACTACGAGACGCCGGATCCCGAGTGCGATCTCGACTACATCCCGAACCAGGCCCGCAAGCAGGACGTGGAGGTCGCGCTGAGCAACGCGTTCGGCTTCGGCGGCACGAACGCCACCATCGTCCTCCGGAAGTATCCGCGCCGTAGTTGACCGCCGCGCCGCGACCCGGCCGGCGTGCTGGGCGCGCGCCTGGGCCACGCTCTTCCGCGATCCGCGCGCTCCTGCGGGCAGGCGCTCACCCACCGCTCCTTCACGCCAACGAGCATCCCGGCACGCCCGACAACGAGCGCGCTCGCGCTCCTGGGCGACGCGGTGCTGGCCCTCGTCGTCGCCGAGCGCCTGCTGGCGGCCGCGCCCGACGAGCCGGTGGGCGTGCTGACTCCGCGGCGCGCCGAGCTCGTGTCGGGCGAGAACCTCGCGCGCTGGGCCGCCGCGCTCGACCTCGGCGCGCATCTCCGGCTCGGGCGCGGCGAGGAGCAGATGGGCGGGCGCGAGAAGGAGTCGGTGCTCGCCACCGCGCTCGAGGCGGTGCGTGGCGGTCGTCTATCTCGAAGGCGGGCTCGACGCGGCCCGCGCGGCCGTCGCCTGTCTGGCCGTGTGGTAACGTGCGTTCATGCGCCTCTGGCCCTTTCCGCTCGTGACCGGGCACGGGATCAACGGCGTGCCCGCGGAGGGCTACGCGGTCGTCGAGGATCTGCTGCGCCGCAACATCGAGGACGTCTTCCGCGTCGAGCGGCAGGAGGTGCGGGGGGCGACGCTTCGGCTGGGGCGGGCGCCTCCTGGTGGCGCCCGCCCGCGCGCTCGCCCTCATCGAGCCGCGCCTGAAGCGCTTCGGCTACACGCCCTTCCTGGGCCGCCAGGGCGACCTGGTGTGGATCCGCGCGGTGCCGCTCGTCGACGTCGAGGAGACCGTCGCGCCCGGGCCTCAACCTCCTCCTCTTCGTGCTCACCGTGCTGTCCACGCTCGCGGCGGGCTGCCTGATCAGCGGCTCCTTCCCGTTCGTCACCTTCGACCCGTTCCTCCGGCCGCTCCGCCTGCTCGACGGCGTGCCCTTCGTCGTTCACGCTGATCGCCATCCTCGGCACCCACGAGTTCGGCCACTACTTCACGGCGCGCGCTACTACGGGGCGTCGGTGAGCCTGCCGTACTTCATCCCGGCGCCGCCGCCGATCTTCCTCTTCGGCACGCTGGGCGCGATGATCCGCATGCGCTCGCCCGCGCGCGACCGGAACTCGCTCTTCGACATCGCGGTCGCCGGGCCGCTCGCGGGGCTGGTGGTGGCGATTCCCGCCCTCTGGCTCCTGGGCCTGCAGTGGTCGAGGGTGGGCATGGTGCTGCCGGAGCACGGGGCCATGACCTTCGGCGACTCGCTGCTCATGCGCCTCTGACCTGGATGGTGTTCGGGCCGCATCCCGGCCGGGCATGGACGTCTTCGTGCACCCGGTCGCGCTCGCGGGCTGGGTGGGCCTCTTCGTCACCGCGCTCAACCTGTTCCCGGTCGGCCAGCTCGACGGCGGCCGCATCGCGTACGCGCTCGTCGGCGCGCGGCACCGCCAGGTGTCCATCGTCGCCTTCGTGGGGCTCGCTCGCGCTCGGCGCGCTGTTCCGGTCGGCCAACTGGTTCGTCTTCGGCGCGCTCATCCTCCTGCTCATGGGCTTCCACCACGCCGCCGCCGCTCGACGACCTCACCCCGCTGTCGCCCCGGCCGCTACGTCCTCGGTGTCTCTGCCTGTCCTCGATCCTGCTGATCCCGCCCGTCCCGATCCCGCCCAGTTGCCGACAGGCGCCGTCATTGCCTCGGGCCGCGTACCCCGCTAAGATTGCGGCGCCGCATCATCCTGCAGGCGAGGAGGCCGAGTGCCGAACGGGTCGACCCGAAGGAGCTCGAGGCGCTGATCCGCAAGGGCGAGGTGGACACCGTGCTCACGGTGTTCCCCGACGGCCTCGGGCCGCCTCATGGGCAAGCGCGTCGTCGGCCGCTACTTCCTCGACCACGTCCTGCACGACGGCGTCCACGCCTGCATCTACCTCTTCACGGTGGACATGGAGATGGAGCCGCTGCCCGGCTTCAAGCTCACGTCGTGGGAGCGCGGCTACGGGGACATGAAGCTGGTGCCCGACCTCACCACGTGGCGGCTCCTCCCGTGGCTGCCCAAGACCGCGCTCGTCTTCTGCGACGTCTACACCGAGGAGGGCGAGCCCATCGAGGAGGCGCCGCGCTGGGTGCTGCGGCGTCAGCTCGAGCGCGCGGCCAAGCGCGGCTACGCGGTCAAGACCGCGTCCGAGCTCGAGCTCTACCTGTTCCGCGAGTCGTTCGACGAGGCGCGGGCCAAGCGCTACCACGGCCTCACGCCGGTCTCGAACTACCTCGAGGACTACCACATCCTCCAGACCTCCAAGGAAGAGCCGCTGGTGCGCGCGATCCGCAACGGCATGGAGGCGGCGCGCGTGCCGGTGGAGTTCTCCAAGGGCGAGTGGGGGCGGGGGCAGGAGGAGATCAACCTCCGCTACGCCGACGCGCTCGAGATGGCCGACCGCCACGTGCTCTACAAGCACGGGGTGAAGGAGATCGCCTGGCAGCAGGGCTGCTCGGTCACCTTCATGGCGAAGTACGACATGGGCGCGGCGGGCTCGTCCTTCCACCTGCACTCCTCGGTGTGGGACCGGCGCGGGCGGAAGAACCTGTTCGCGGCCGGACGCGGCCGGCAGGGCACGCCGCTCTTCCAGCAGTGGCTGGCCGGCCAGATGGCGATGGCGCGCGAGTTCGCGTACTTCTACGCGCCGACCGTCAACGCCTACAAGCGCTACCAGGCCGGCTCCTTCGCGCCCACGCGCATCGCGTGCGGGCTGGGACAACCGCACCTGCGGCTTCCGCCTCTGCGGGGAGGGCGGCGGCTTCCGCGTGGAGAACCGCATCCCGGGCGCCGACGCCAATCCCTATCTGGCCTTCGCGGCCACCATCGCGGCGGGGCTCCACGGCGTCGACCAGAAGCTCGCGCCGCCGGCCATGCTCTACGACGGCAACGCCTACGAGGACACGCGGCTCGCGCCAGGTGCCGAAGACGCTCCGGGACGCGCTCGCCGAGCTCGAGCGGCTCGCAGGCTCGCGCGCGAGGCCTTCGGGCCCAAGGTCGTGGAGCACTACCTCCAGCACGGGCGCCTCGAGCAGCAGGCCTTCGATCAGTCCGTCACCGACTGGGAGCTGATGCGGCTCTTCGAGAGAATCTAGGCCCTCACCCTGCCCTCTCCCCAGGGGGAGAGGGAGAGTCCGGAACCCTCGCCCGCGGAGGGGGAGAGACAGGACATGGCAGGAAGACTCAAGGGCAAAGTCGCGCTGATCACCGGGCGCGGGGATGGGCATGGGACGCGAGGCCGTCGGTCCTCTTCGCCGAGGAAGGCGCCCGCGTCGTGGTCTGCGACATCAACGGCGCGGCCGCCGCCGAGACGGTGGAGCTGGTGCGAGAAGGCGGGCGGCGAGGCGCTGGCGGTGGTGGGCGACGTGGCCGTCGAGGCCGACGTGCGACGCATGGTCGAGGACGGGGCGCGCCGCTTCGGGGCGCTCCACGTCCTCTACAACAACGCGGGCGTGCTCTGGAAGGACCGCGACCGCGTCGGTGCTCGAGACGGACGGCGAGCAGTGGGACCGGGTCATGGCCATCAACCTCAAGTCGGTCTTCTGGGTGACCAAGTACGGCATCCCGCACCTCCAGGCGGCCGGCGGCGGATCCATCATCCTGGTCGGCTCGGTCTCCGCGCTGGCCGGCTTCACGCGGGCGCAGGACGCCTACACCGCGGCCAAGGGCGCGCTGATCTCGCTCAACAAGTCGCTGGCCATCCAGTTCGCGAAGGACAATATCCGCTCGAACATCATCCACCCGGGGATCGTCGAGACCCCGTTGCAGGCCCCGTATCTCAACGACGCGCTGCGGGCCGAGTTCAAGACCGGAATCCCGCTCGGACGCATCGGCCAGCCTCGCGACATCGCCAACGCCGCGCTGTTCCTCGCCTCCGACGAGTCGTCGTTCATGACGGGGGCGGAGATGATCGTCGACGGCGGATTCATGGCTCAGTAAGGATGTCCCACTCGACCCGCTACTCCAAGGAGGCTCCATCATGCTCACCACCGCGCGCAGCGTCCTCGCCCTGATCGTGACGACCGCGCTGCTGGCCGTCGCCGCGGTCACCCCGGCCGCGGCCCAGAAGCAGACCGTGGTCATCTACACCGCGATCGAGAACGAGCAGATCGCCGAGTACAAGAAGGCCTACGAGAAGTCGCTGCCGAACATCGAGGTCAAGATGCTCCGGCTGTCCACCGGGCGACATCGCGGCCCGCTTCATGGCCGAGAAGGACAACATGCAGGCGGACGTGATCTGGGGCGTCGGCGCCACCAACATGCTCGATCTTCAAGAACGCGGGCCTGCTCGAGCCCTACGCGCCCAAGGGGCTCGACCGCATCCAGCCGCTCTTCCGCGACAAGGCCAACCCGCCCGTCGCTGGGTCGGGCATCGACATCTACATGTCCGCCTTCTGCTTCAACACCGAGGTGGCGAAGAAGCACAACCTGCCCGCGCCCGCCTCGTGGGCCGACCTCGACCAAGCCCGTCTACAAGGGGCACGTCGTGATGCCGAACCCGGCCTCCTCGGGCACCGGCTACCTCTCGGTGGTCGTCGATCCTGCAGCGGATGGGCGAGGCCGAGGGCTGGAAGTACCTCGACGCGCTCGACACGAACATCGCCGAGTACACGAAGTCCGGCTCCAAGCCCTGCAAGGACGCGGCGGCGGGCGAGCGCGCCATCGGCGTGTCGTTCGAGTACGTCGCCCTCGAGATGAAGAAGAAGGGCGCCCCGGTGGAGATGGTGCTGCCCAAGGAGGGCTCGGGCTACGAGATGGAGGCCAACGGGCTCACCAAGAAGGGCGCGAAGAACCCGGCGGCCAAGCAGTTCCTCGACTGGGCCGATCACCGACGAGTCGATGGAGATCTACGCCAAGTTCTTCGCGGCGGTGGCGGTGGCCGGCATGCCGGTGCCCGAGGGCCTGCCGAAGGACATCAGCAAGGTCGTGTTCCCGAACGACTTCGACTGGTCGGCGAAGAACCGCGACCGGATCCTCGCCGAGTGGCAGAAGCGGTACGCCAAGTAAGGTGATCGCGAGCGGCGCGGCCCAGCCGGCGGCTGACCGTCGGGACTCCGACTCTCGACGCGGGGCTCCCGGCTCGGCTACGCCGCCTTCCGGCCGGGCCAGCGCGAGGCGATCGAGACCCTGCTCGCCCGCGGCCGGCTCCTCCTGGTGGCGCCCACCGGCGGCGGCAAGAGCCTGAGCTACCAGCTCCCCGCCACGCTGCTGCCCGGCACCACGCTCGTCATCTCGCCGCTGGTGGCCCTGATGGCCGACCAGGTGCAGGCGCTCGACGCGCGCGGGGTGCCCGCGACCTACCTGGCGGCCACCCTCGACGCCGCCGAGATGCGGCGGCGCATGGCGCGGCTGGCCGCCGGCGCCTTCCAGCTCGTCTACGTCGCGCCCGAGCGGCTCGCGTTCCCCGGCTTCCGGGCCATGCTCGCGCGAGCTCGCCGTCCCGCTCGTCGCGGTGGACGAGGCCCACTGCATCAGCGAGTGGGGCCACGACTTCCGCCCGGAGTATCTCGAGATCGGCGCGCTGATCGCCGACTTCCCGGCCGCGCGCGTGCTCGCGTGCACGGCCACCGCGACGCCGGTCGTGCGCGACGAGATCCTCGCGCGGCTCGGCCTGCCGCCGGACACGCCGCAGATGGTGCGCGGCTTCGCCCGCCCGAACCTGGCCCTGCGCGCGGTCGAGGTGGACGGGCAAGCGCGAGCGCGAGCGGCTGGTGGACGCGGCGCTCGCCGAGGCGCTCGGCGGGCCCGGCCGCGGCGGCGGCACCGCGATCGTCTACGCGCCGACGCGCAAGAAGGCCGAGGAGGAGGGCGAGCGGCTGGCCGGCCGCGGCTGGCGGGCGCCGCGTCTATCACGCCGGGCTCGACGGCCGCGACGCGCGAGGTGGCCCAGCGAGGGTTCGCGGACGGGCGCGTCGAGGTCGTCGTGGCCACCAACGCCTTCGGCATGGGCATCGACCGGCCGGACGTCCGCGCGGTGATCCACCTGGGCCCGCCCGGCTCCATCGAGGCCTACTACCAGGAGGTGGGCCGCGCCGGCCGCGACGGGGCGCCCGCCCTCGGGCTCCTCCTGGTCAGCGGCAGCGATCTGCCGCTGCGCCGCGCCCTGCTCGAGCGGGGCGCCGACGGCGCGGCGCCGGATCCCGCGGTGGTCGAGCACAAGTGGGGCCTGTTCCTCGAGCTGATCCGCTGGGTCGAGGGCGGAAGCTGCCGTCACGACGCGATTCTTCGCTACTTCGGCGACGAGGCGGAGACGCTCGACGGCTGCGGGCGCTGCGACGTCTGCCGGGCGCTCGAGGGCGCCCCGGAAGAGGAGGATGCCGAGCGCACCACCCTGATCGTCCGGAAGGCCCTGTCGGGCGTGGCCCGCGTCCACGACCGCTTCGGGCTCCAGACCGTGGTGAAGCTGGTCCACGGCGAGCCGGACGAGCGCCTGGAGCGGGCCGGGCTCACCCGGGTGCCGACCCACGGCAATCTGAAGGAGCATCCGGAGGCGTGGATCCTGGCCCTGCTGCGCCGGTGCGTCTCCGCGGGGTGGGTGAGCTTCTCGGGACGCGAGCGCCCGGTCGTGGTGCTGACCGAGGAAGGGCGCGCGGTCATGAAGGGCGAGCGGCCGGTGCGGCTGCTGCTGCCCCCGACCGGCCGCCGCGCGGAGGCCGCGCCCGCGGCGCGGGTCGTCGGAGCCCGGGCGCCGCCGGCCCGCGCGCGAGGCCGCGGAGCTGGACGCGGCGGCCCAGGGGCTCTTCGAGGCGCTCCGGCGCCACCGGCTCGCGGTGGCGCGGGCCGAGGGCCTGGCGCCCTTCATCGTGGCCAGCGATCGGACCCTCCGCGACATCGCCATGCTGAGCCCCGCACGCGGGCCGAGCTCGAGATGGCGCACGGGGTGGGGCCACACAAGGCGGAGCGCTACGGGCCCGGGCTGCTGCGCGTGGTGGCGGAAGAGTCCGCGAGAGGGAGCCGCGGGTGAGTGCGGCGACCGCCCGGCCCGCGGCGGTGGCCCTCGAGGGCATCGCCAAGAAGTTCGGCCAGTTCGTGGCCCTGCGCGGCATCACGCTGTCCATCGCGCCCGGCGAGTTCGTCTGCTTCCTGGGGCCGAGCGGCTGCGGCAAGACCACGCTGCTGCGGATCATCGCGGGGCTCGAGCGGCAGAACGCGGGCGTGGTGATGATGGGCGGGCGCGACGTCTCCACGCTGCCGCCCAGCCAGCGCAACTACGGCATCGTCTTCCAGTCCTACGCGCTCTTCCCGAACCTCACGGTGGCCCGCAACGTGGGCTACGGGCTCGAGACGCGCGCGCGTGGCGAAGGCCCAGATCGAGGCCCGCGTCGACGAGCTGCTGGCCCTGGTGGGGCTCGCGGCCCACAAGCAGAAGTACCCGGCGCAGCTCTCGGGCGGCGAGCAGCAGCGCATCGCGCTGGCGCGGGCCCTGGCGCCGTCGCCCGCGCTGCTGCTGCTGGACGAGCCGCTCTCCGCGCTCGACGCGCGGGTGCGCCAGTCGCTCCGCCACGAGATCCGCGCGCTGCAGCGGCGGCTCGGCGTGACCACCATCATGGTGACGCACGACCAGGAGGAGGCGCTCGCCATGGCCGACCGCATCGTGGTGATGAACCACGGGGTGGTGGAGCAGGTGGGCGCGCCGGTCGAGGTCTACATGCGCCCGCGCTCGCCGTTCGTCGCGCGCTTCGTCGGCCAGATGAACTTCCTCGACGCCGATCGCGGGGGAGCGGGCCGGGTGGGCGCGGCTCGGCGGGGCGGAGATGCGTCACGGGGCCACCGAGGCGGTCGCCGCGGGCACGCGGCTCACGCTCGCGATCCGGCCCGAGGAGATCACGGTCGGCGCCGCCGCTCGGCGCGGAGAACCGGCTGGTCACGCGCATCCGCGCCATCCAGTTCCTGGGTCCCTTCACCCGCCTGAGCCTGGCCCTGCCCGACGGCGCGCCCGCGCTCGAGTGCGACGTGGCGGCCACCGCCTTCGCCGAGCCTGGGCGCCGCGGAGGGCGCCGAGCTGGCGCTCTCGCTCCGGCCCGAGGCGCT
The DNA here is from genome assembly GCA_963747235.1 of uncultured Candidatus Rokubacteria bacterium. Taxonomy (GTDB): domain Bacteria; phylum Methylomirabilota; class Methylomirabilia; order Rokubacteriales; family CSP1-6; genus CAMLFJ01. The sequence continues at coordinate 171,614 of CAVVEU010000040.1, read as the reverse complement.
GCGCGTCTTCCCGGCCGCGGGCTAGCGGCGGAGTGAGCGCCGCGCCCCGGCGGCCGCCGGATCCCCGACCGCATGGTCCGTCACCGGCTGGCCGGTGAGGACGCTGATCCGCTACGCGCTGGTCGCCCTCTTCGCGATCGTCCTCTACCTCTTCGTGCTCTACCCGCTGCTGCACGTGATCTGGCGGAGCCTGCTGGACAACGACGGCGGCTTCGTCGGCGCTGGCCAACTACCGGCGCTACTTCGGCACCCCCGCCATCGCCGCGTCCATCAGCGAACAGCCTCTCCGTCTCGCTGGTGTCCATGGTCATCACGGTGGCGCTGGCCTTCGGCTACGCCTACGGGCTCACGCGGACGCTGATGCCGTGCCGCGGGCTGTTCCGCGTCGTGGCGATGCTGCCGCTCTTCGCGCCGTCCCTGGTGCAGGCGCTGGCCTTCATCTACGTGTTCGGCAACAACGGCATCTTCACGCGCGCCACCGGCTACAACGTGGGCATCTACGGCGCCAAGGGCATCGTCGTGGCCGAGGTGTTCTACTGCTTCCCGCACGCGCTCCTCATCCTGGTGGCCGCGCTCTCCGCCACCGACGCGCGCCTCTACGACGCGGCGCGGACGCTCGGGGCCTCCCCGCTCAAGACCTTCCTGACCGTGACCCTGCCCGGCGTGAAGTTCGGGCTGGTGAGCGCCTGCTTCGTGGTCTTCACGCTCGTCATCACCGACTTCGGCGCGCCCAAGGCCATCGGCGGCAAGTTCTCGGTGATGGCCACCGAGATCTACAACCAGGTCTCCGGCCAGCAGAACTTCACCATGGGCGCGACCGTCTCGGTGGTGCTGCTGATCCCGGCGGTGATCGCCTTCCTGGTGGACCGCCTGGTCCAGCGCCGCCAGTACGCGCTGGTGACGTCGTCCTCGCGCCGCTCGCGCCCGGCCGCCGCCCGCTCGCCGACTGGGCGGGCTTCGGCTACTGCGCGCTCATCGCGGGCGTCATCGCGGGCATGTACCTGGCCATCGCGGTGTACTCGCTGGTGGCGCGCTGGCCCTACAACTTCACGCCGACCCTGCGCCACTACCGCTTCGACACGGTGGGCGGCTACGCGCCGCTCTGGAACAGCGTCTACGTGGCCGGCGCTGACCGCGCTGGTCGGCACCGTGCTCACCTTCGTGGGGGCCTACGTGGTCGAGAAGTGCCGCACCCGCGGCAGCGGGCCTGCTCTACCTCCTGTCGGTCCTGCCGGTGTCGATCCCGGGCATGGTGCTGGGCCTGGCCTACATCTTCACGTTCAACAAGGCGGGCAGCCCGCTCAACGTGCTCTACGGCACGCTCGCGATCCTGATCATCTCGAACGTCATCCACTACTTCACGGTGGGCTTCCTCACCGCCACCACCGCGCTCCGGCAGATGGACGCGGAGTTCGAGAACGTCTCGGCCTCGCTGGGCGTGCCCTTCTACCGGACCTTCTGGCGGGTGACGGTGCCGATGGCGCTGCCGTCCATCGTGGGCATCAGCATGTACTTCTTCCTCAACGCGATGGTGACGCTCTCCGCGGTGGTCTTCCTGGTGGCCCCCGGCACCGAGCTGGCCGCGGTGGCGGTGCTGCTGATGGACGACGCGGGCGACACCGCCCAGGCCGCCGCGATGTCGGTGTGCATCATCGCCATCGGGCTGGTCGTGCGCGTGGCCTACTGGGCCCTCATGCGCGGCGTGAGCCGGCGCACCCAGGCCTGGCGCGAGCCCCGCGAAAGCACTACGCTAGCCCCGGAGCCACGCCCATGACCGCCACCCTGGTACATATCGACGCCTACCGCGGACGCTTCTTCGAGGTGCTGCAGGAGACCGAGCGCACCCAGACCGCGGTCATGACGATCGCGCCGGGCCAGGACGGCGGCCCCGAGGAGACCCACGCGGGCGACCAGGTCGTCTTCGTGGTCGAGGGAGAAGCGATCGTGACCGTCGAGGGGACCGCGCACGAAGCTCGCGCCGGGGCCTGCGTGCTGATCCCGGCGGGCGCGCTCCACCACGTACGGAACCCGGGCGCGCGGCCGCTCTTCTTCCTCACGGTCTACGCGCCCCCGGCCTACTAGCCATGACGGTCACCGGCAAGACCGCGCTCGTCACCGGCGCCGCCCGCGGGATCGGGCTCGCCATCGCCACCCGCCTGGCCGCCGACGGCGCGCGGGTGGCCCTGCTCGACCAGGACGCCGACGCGGTGGAGACGGCGGCGCGCGGCATCGGCGCGCGGCGCCCTCGCGCTGGCCGGGGACGTGACGCGGGCCAAGGACGTGGACTCCGCGGTGCGCCCGCGTGGAGAGCGCCTGGGGCCGGCTCGACGTGCTGGTCAACAACGCGGGGATCACCGGCCGCTCCTTTCCGATCTGGGAGCTCTCCGACGAGGACTGGCAGCGCGTCATCGACGTGGACCTCACCAGCGTCTTCCTCTGCTGCCGGGCCGCGGTGAAGGTGATGCTGCGGCAGGGCGGGGGCCGCATCGTCAACATCGCGTCGATCGCGGGGAAGGAGGGCAATCCGACGCTCGTGCCCTACTCCACCGCCAAGGCCGGCGTCATCGGGCTGACCAAGGCGCTCGCCAAGGAGGTCGCGACGCGCGGCATCTTCGTGAACGCGGTGGCGCCCGCGGTGATCGGCACCGAGCTGCTCAAGCAGATGGAGCAGAGCACGGTGGACCTGCTGGTCTCGAAGATCCCGATGGGGCGCGTGGGGAGGCCGGAGGAGGTGGCGGCGCTCGTGGCGTGGCTCGCCTCGGACGAGTGCTCGTTCAGCACCGGCGCGGTCTACGATCTCTCGGGCGGCCGCGCGACCTACTAGGAGGTGGGCATGACCCGAGTCACGGCCTGGCTGGTCATCGTGATGCTGAGCGCGACGGTGCCGGCGAGTGCCCAGACGCGGGACGTGGGCGCCATGATCACCGAGATCAAGCCGGGCCGCGGGCGCATCGAGGTGAGCGGGCCGGGGACGACGGAGTGGCGGCCCGCGGGGCCGCTGCTCGCGCTCAGGGTCGGCGACAGCCTCCGCGCCACGGACAACGCCTCCGCGGTGGTGGTGCTGGCCGGCCGGCGCGGCAGCGTGCAGGTGGACGCGGCGCGGTCACCGTTCGTGGTCACGGCGCCGCCGGCGGACAGCAAGGCGCAGAAGGCCTTCCTCCTGCTCGAGAGCGGTCTCGGCTTCCTCGGCAGCAACCCCCGCGAGACGCCGCGCCCGGTGCTCTCCACGCGGACCATGAGGCGGCCGCCCGCGATCCTGAGCCCGCGCGTGGGCCCCGTCATGCCGGACGCGCTCGCGTTCGAGTGGCAGGGCTATCAGTTCGGGCGCTACACGCTGCGCGTGGTCACCGGCTCCACCGTCGTGCTGGAGCGCTCCGGGCTGACCGGCAGCCGGCTCGCCTATCCGGCCGACGCGCCCGCGCTGGCTCCCGGGACCGCCTACACGCTGCAGCTCTTCTCGGGGCAGAGCGTGGTGGACGAGATCCGCTTCGAGGTGGCGGACCGGCAGCGCGCCGACGAGTTACAGCGCGATCTGCGCGAGATCGACCAGGCGCTCGGCCCCGACGTGCCGGCCAGCTCGCGCGCGGTGATGCAGGCGGGCATCCTGGCCAGTCGCGGTTTCCTCCACGACGCGCGCCGCGTGGTGGTGACCGCGCTCACCGCCGACGCCGACCAGCCGAGCCTGCACGCGCTCCTCGGCGACCTCTACGCGCGCACCGGCCTCCCCCGCGAGGCCGACGAAGCCCACGAGCAGGCCCGCGACCTCGCCTCGCCCCCCGCGGCGCGCTGGTCGCCGGGCCTCGCTGACTTCGCGCCACGTCGTGTCTGACGCGGGGTGCGCCGGAGGGGGTGGCAGGTCCTCCCCGGGACACGCTGACTCGCTGGCCCGCGCGGGCTCTCTCAATCGAGCCACGAGATGGGGGCGTTGCGCTTCGGCGACGCGCAGAAGACACGGTCCCGGGGAGGACCTGCCACCCCCTCCGCGCACAACCAGTTCCAACCGCCACGTCAAGGCTGGTCACCACCCGCCAGTCAATCAGGGGGCTCGGGTGATTCCACTCCGGTGTAGCGGTGCCCGCGCTTGAGTGGTGTGTCGCGGCGCGAGGGTGGGGCTGGGGGGCGGGGGCTCTCCCGGGAGCCGTGTCTTCTGCGCGTCGCCGAAGGCTGGCGCTCCCATCTCGTGGCTCGTGAGAGAGCCGGTGCGGGCGTGCGAGTCAGCGTGCTCCCGGGAGAGCCCCCGCCCCCCGGTCCCACCCGTCGATGAGCCGAGCGCGCGGTCGACGCAGCGGGCGGACGCGGAGCGACGCTAGGGGCGGAGGCCGCGGCGGAGGGCGGCGGCGAGGAGGGCGATCTTGGAGACGGACTCGGTGATGCGGTCGTCCAGCGCCATCGCCACCGCTTCGCGGAACCGGACCACGCGCCGCTCGAAGAACTCGTCGTCGTCGGAGGCGAGGGGATCGGCCACGAGCTCCTCGCCGATGTAGCAGTAGGCGGTCTCGTCGAGATACGCGGCGGAGGGGAAGAAGCGGGTGAGGAAGGTCAGGCGTCCCGCGCGGTAGCCGCCCTCCTCCCGCAGCTCGCGCTGCGCGGCGGCCTCCGGCGTCTCCCCGGGTAGGCCGCCGCCCCCGGGCAGCTCCCAGGAATCGCCGCGGAGGAGATGACGGAACTGCCGGATCAGCAGCACGTGGTCCGCGTCCACGAAGGGCACCACGCCCACCGTCGGCCCGACGTGCAGGATGGGGTAGGTCTTCTCCACGCCGGTGGGCAGGCGCCAGACGTCCTCGCGCAGGGTGAGCTTGCCGAGGCGCTCGCGCGTCGTCGAGCGGAGGAAGTGCCAGTCGCGGGTGGTGTCGTCGGGGGCCACGGAAAGCTCCGTCGGGTCAGTGTGCTATCGTACACGCCATGACGCAAGAGCGCCCCGCCGATCGGCTGATGGAGAAGCTGCTCCGCGCCATCGAGGTCTCGCTCAAGGCCACCGAGGCCTCGCGCGAGGCGGTGCAGGAGATCCTGCGGCGCGGCGCGGAGACCGGCATCTTCTTCTCGGGCGCCCGCGCCGCCGAGTCCGCCGAGGGCTTCGATCTGACCGAGCAGGACCGCGACTTCCTCCGCTCGCTCTCCATCCGACCCGATCCTCGTTGAGAGGCGCCATGCGCGCGCTGATGCTCCTGGCCCTGATCGCGGTGGTCGTCCTCGTGGTCACCCGGCTGCCCGCCGCGTGGCGGGCGCGGCTGCCCTCGCCCGGCGAGCGGACCCGCGACGAGCTGGTGAAGGATCCGGTGTGCCAGACCTACGTCCTGATGTCGCGGGCGATCCGGTCCGAGGCGGGCGGGGCGCCGCTCTTCTTCTGCAGCCGCGAGTGCGCGGCGCGGTTCCAGCGGGGGGAACGGCGGGCGTGACGCCCGCGACGTACGATCTCCTCGTCTGCGATCTCGACGGGACCCTGCTCGACGACTCCATGGCGCTCGATCCGGCGCTGGTGGAGGCCTTCCACGGCGCGTCCGAGCGCGGGCTCGCCATCTCGCTGGCCACCGGGCGGATGCCCGCGGCGGCCGATCCCTACCGCGACCAGCTCGGCGTCACCGCCCCGGTCATCTACTACAACGGCGCGGTGGTGCGCGGCGCCGAGGGCGGCCCCGATCTCGTCTCGCTCACGCTGCCCCGCGGCGCGCTCCGGCGGGCCTGGGCGGTGTTCTCGCAGGCCCCGGTGCACCCGGTCTTCTACCGCGACGACCGGCTCTACTGCATCGCGCACACCCTCGCGGTGCGCCGGTACTGCGAGGAGGAAGGCCTCCACGTGGACGTGGTGGACGATCCCGCCGAGTTCCTGGCCCTGGGCGGGTTCATCAAGAGCCTGCTGATCGGCCACCCGAAGGATCTCGACATCGTGCGGGGCGAGCTGACCCCGATCGTGGCCGAGCACGGCCGCCTCGTGCGCACCCGTGGCGACTACCTCGAGATCATCCCGGTGGGGGCCTCGAAGGGCGCGGCGCTGGGCCGGCTGAGCGCGCACCTGGGCGTGCCGCTCGATCGGGTCGTCGCGGTGGGCGATCAGGAGAACGACGTGGAGATGCTGCGCGAGGCCGGTCTCGGCGTGGCCATGCCGCACGCCCCCGAGCTCGTGCGCCGCGCCGCCGACCGCGTCGCGCCGGCGGCGGCCGAGGGCGGGCTGCTGCGATTGTTCCGCGAGCTCTTTCCCGGCCGCTTCGACTGACCGTGCCCGTGCATCCCGATCCCTGGCGGGCCGTCGACCGCCAGCCCCGGCCCGAGCGCTACGCGCGGATGATGGAAACGCGCGGGCGCAGCCCGAGCCAGGCGCGTCTGCGCCGCCGCTTCCTGCGCTTCTGCCGCATCGCCCCCGGCTGGCGCGTGGTCGAGGTGGGCTCGGGCAGCGGGGTGGTCGCGCGCGACGTGGCCGCGCTCGTGGGGCCGCGCGGCCACGTGACCGGTGTCGACCGGAGCCGGGTGCTGCTGGCGGCCGCGCGGCGGCTGGCGCGCGAGGAACGGCTCGACCGCCGCGTGGACTTCCGCCTCGGCGACGCGACGGCGCTGCCGCTCCGCACCGGCCGCTTCGACTGCGCCCTCGCGGTGACCGTGCTGCTCCACGTGGCGCGGCCGGACGCGATGCTGCGCGAGCTGGTGCGGGTGACGCGGCCGGGGGGCGTGGTGGCGCTCCAGGACCAGGATTTCGGCACCCAGGTGCTCGATCATCCGGACCGCGAGCTGACCCGGCGGATCCTCGAGGGCGTGACCGCGCGGTTGTATCCCGACCCGTTCTCCGGCCGGACCCTGGTGCGGCGGCTGGTGGAGCTGGGGCTCGAGCGCGTGCGCCTGCTGGCGGACGTCTACCAGGCGCGGCGACTCGATCCCTTCACCCACAGCCTGCTCGAGCGGCGGGCCGGCGCGGCGGTGGAGCTCGGGCTGGTCGGGGCGCGCCGCGCGGCGGGCTGGCTCGCCGAGATCGAGCGGGCGGACGCGGCCGGGCACTTCTCCTTCACCTTCAATTATTACGGCGCGGCGGGTACCAGACCTCGGGCCTAGTCCGCGTATACTGGACGCGAGCATGAGTGCGGAGAGCGCGGGCGGGCTCGAGTCACGGCTGCGCGAGACGGCGGCACTGCTCGCGGTGGCGCGCGTGGCGAGCGCCACCACCGATTTCGGCGAGGCCCTCCGGCTCATCTGCCGCGAGCTCGCCCGGCTCACCGGCGCCGAGACCGTCTCCGCCTACGTCCGGCAGGCGGAGGCCGCGGAGCTCCGACCGGTGTCGGCCTACCACGTCCCCAAGAACGCGCTCGAGGTGCTCACCACCGCCCGCCTCACCGCCGACGAGCAGCGGGGCTTCGACGCGGTCTTCCAGAGCGGGCACGTGATCTGGAGCGACGATCTCCCGAACGACCCGCGCTTCGCGATCCCGCTGTTCCGCCGCTTCCCGCACCAGTCCGGCCTCGTGATCCCCCTCTTCATCGACGGGCAGGTGGCGGGCGCCTTCTACCTCGTGTGGTGGACCGCGCGCCGCCGCTTCGAGGACGCGGAGCTGGCCACGCTCCAGGCCATCGGCGAGCAGGCGGGTGTGCTGCTGCGCAACGCGCGGCTGCACGAGGCGCTCAACCTGCGGGCCACGCGCCTGCACACGCTGGCCCGGCTCAACCAGCTCGTGTCCTCCTCGCTCGAGCCGGACGAGGTTCTGGCCGGCATCGCGAACGCGGCGGTGGAGCTCATGCAGGTGCCCGCGGTGGCGGTGTGGGTGGTGGACGCGGCCGCGAAGCGTCTCGAGATCCGCGCGGTGGCCGGCGGCATGAGCGAGTTCCCCCGGCGCCCGGTGGACATCGGCGAGGGCGACGTGGGCTGGGTGGCCGCGGAGCGGCGCCAGCTCGAGGTGGCGGACATCGCCGCCGATCCGCGGGCCGCCGATCCGGCGTGGTGGCGACAGAGCGGTCTCAGGAGCTTCCTCGGCGTGCCGGTCATCTTCCAGGACCTCCTGCTGGGCGTGCTGGTGCTCGGCGGCCACGAGGCCTTCCGGTTCAGCCCCGACGACCGGGAGCTGCTCGAGATCTTCGTCAGCCAGTCGGCCGCCGCCATCGCCAAGGCGCGCCTCTTCCAGGACATCCAGGACCGGCGCCAGCTCACCGAGGATCTCTACGCGCTGACCCAGGCGATGGACCGCTCGATGGACCTGCAGGAGCGCGTGGAGATCTTCGCGACCTCCGCCAACCGCGCGCTCAGCTTCGACCGCCTCAACGTCTGGCTCTCCGAGGACGACGGCGCCACCCTGCGCCTGATGGCGGGCAGCGACGTGGGCCCCGACGTGCAGCGGCTCATCCCGCTCCGGGGCAGCGGCGGCCTCCAGGTGGTGTGGGACTCGGGCATCACGCTCATGGTGAGCAACGACGAGCAGCTCGCGCAGGTGCCGCCGCTGCCCCGGGAGCTCCACGCCCACCCGGTGCTGCGCACGCGGCGCTTCGCCCTGGTGCCGCTCCTCGTCCAGGGGCGGCCGATCGGGCTCGTCAGCGCCGACAACAAGACGAGCCGCCGGCCCGTCACGCGTCGGGGCATCGCGCATCTCGAGCTCTTCTGCCAGCAGCTCGCCACCTCGGTCAACAACGCGCGCCTCTACGGCGAGACGCGCCAGCGCGAGAAGGACGCCATCGTTCTCCTGGAAGTCACCCGCAAGCTCTCCGCCACGCTCAAGCTGGACGAGGTGATCGACCTCATCTCGGACGGGGTCATCGAGGCGCTCGGCTGCGGGGCGGCCGGCTTCTACCGGTGGGACGCCGCGCGCGGCGGCCTCGTGCTCGAGCGCAGCCGCAATCACCCGATGGACTTCGCGCGCCCGCTCCTGCTCCGGCCGGGCGAGGGCGTCACCGGGCGCGCCTACGCGGAGCGCCGGCCGGTGTGGACCGGCGATCGGCTCGCCGACTCGACCCTCGTGTACTCGGGGCCCAACGCGGCGGCGATGGCGCGGCCCGACGCCCCGCGCGCCTTCGCGGCCGCGCCGATCCTGATCCGCGACGAGGTCTTCGGGGTGCTGGGCGGCTCCTACTTCCAGCCCCACGCCTTCACCGAGCGAGAGATCAGCCTGCTCTCGAGCCTGGCCGCGCAGGGCGCGGTGGCGATCGAGAACGCGCGGCTCTACTCGGTGACCCAGCAGAACCTGGCCGGCGCGGCGCTGCTCAACGCGGCCGCGCGCACGCTGCACCGCACGCTCGACGTCAAGCGCCTGCTGCCGGACGCGGCGGGCACGCTCGCCCAGACCTTCGGGGCCCGGCGCGCGGGCATCGTGCTGTTCGAGGAGCGGGGCGCGAGCCCGGGCGACGTCATCGCGTGGGGGGACTGGAGCCACGAGTCGGTGCGCGCGCTGGCCGAGCCGCTGCGGCGCCGGGAGGCGCCGCTGCTCATCGCGGACTCGGCGGCCCGGAGCGACCTGGTGGCCGCGGGGATCCTCGGGCCGGACGAGGCGCTGGCCGCCTTCCCGGTGCGCGGCCGCAGCCGCGTGCTGGGCGGCCTGCTCCTGCTCTTCCCGACGCCGCGCACGCTCACCGAGGCCGAGACGCGCCTGGTCGCGGCCTACGCCGACCAGCTCGCGATGGCGCTCGACAACGCCTCGCTGTTCGAGGAGGCGGAGAACCAGAAGACCCGGCTCGAGCAGGTCTTCGCCTCGACCTCCGACGGCTTCCTGGTGCTCGACCTCGATCACCGCGTGGTGGCGCTCAACCGGCAGGGCGGCACCCTGCTCGGCATCAACCCGCACGAGGTGACCGGGCGCCCGCTCGCGCGGCTCGTCGAGACGCTGGCGGGGTCGGTGGACTGGCAGGACGCGGGCGGGCGCGCCCTCGCGGCCGCGGTGGAGCACGCGGGCGACTCGGCGGACGGCGACCTCGAGGTGCGGCTCCCCGAGCGGCGCACGCTCCGGTGGCTGACGACTCCGACGCGCGACCTGCTCGGCGCGGTGGTCGGCACCACCGTCACGCTGCGCGACGTGACGCGGGAGCGCGAGATCGACCGCATGAAGACCGAGTTCGTCTCGACGGTCTCGCACGAGCTGCGCACGCCGCTCACCTCCATCAAGGGATCGCTGCACCTGCTGCTCTCCGACGACGGCCTGGTGCTCGACGAGACCCAGCGCCACCTGGTGGACATCTCGCTGAAGAACACCGATCGGCTCATCCGGCTCATCAACAACATCCTCGACATCTCGAAGATGGAGGCGGGCCACATCCACCTCGATCTCGAGCTGCACCGCCCGCTGGACTTCGTCGAGATGGCGGTGGACGGGATCCGGGGCTTCGCGGAGTCGCGCGGCATCGCGATCGAATCCTCAGGTGACCACCGAGCTGCCGACGGTGCGGGTGGACGTCGACCGCATGGTGCAGGTGGTGACCAACCTGCTCTCCAACGCGATCAAGTTCTCGCCGGAGCGCGGGCTCGTCACGGTGGGCGCCCGCCGCGTCCGGCGCCGACCTGGAGATCTGGGTGACCGACCAGGGGCAGGGCATCGCCCCCGAGGACGTGGGCCGCCTCTTCCGCAAGTTCCAGCAGCTCGACGGCCGCACCGTCCGCGCGGTGGGCGGCACCGGGCTGGGGCTCGCGATCTGCCGTGGCATCGTGGAGGAGCACGGCGGCGCGCATCGGGGTGGACAGCCGGCCGGGCGAGGGCGCCACCTTCACGGTGCGCCTGCCGATCCCCGGCACCGCGGGCGCCGCCCCGAGCGGGGAGCGGCCGGAGGAGCGCGAGGAGGAGGCCCCGCTGATCCTGGTGGTGGACGACGATCCCGACGTGCGCGCGCTGCTGCGGGACGTGCTGCAGATCGCCGGGTTCCGGGTCATCGAGGCGGGCCGCGTGCTCGAGGGCGTGGAGCTGGCGCGCCAGCGGCTGCCCGACGCGATCACGATGGACCTCATGCTGCCGGACCTGGACGGCTTCGAGGCGATCCGGCTCCTGCGCGAGCAGCCCGAGACCCGCGACACCCCGGTGGTGGTGCTGAGCGCGATCGAGGTCGAGCCGGGCGATCCGCGCGCGCTCGGCGCCACCGTGTGCCTGGCCAAGCCGTTCAGCTCGGCCGATCTCCTCAAGGCGATCCGCTCGCGGCTGCGGCCGCGCGACGGAGTCGGCGCGTGACCTCCGCCCGCATCCTGGTGGTGGACGACGAGGCCGACATCAACACGATCCTGAGCGTGACCCTGCGGCGCGCGGGCTACGAGGTCATCAGCGCCGCCGACGGGCTCGAGGCGCTCGAGGTCATCCACCTCCACGCGCCAGACCTGGTCCTGCTCGACGTGATGATGCCGCGCGCGGACGGGCTCGAGGCGCTGCGCCGGATCCGGGAGCACGGGCCCACCGCGCACACGCCGGTGATCATGCTGACCGCCAAGGGCGCGCTCGCCGACAAGATGAAAGGCTTCGAGCACGGCGCCGACGACTACGTGGCCAAGCCCTTCGAGCCGGCCGAGATCCTGGCCCGCGTGCAGGCGCTGCTCAAGCGCACCGCCCAGTCGCGGGTGGTGCGCCCGCTGCTCAGCGTGCTGGGGGACTGGTTCACCGCCGAGCACATGGCCCAGTTCGGCCGCGATCTGGAGGCGGCGCGCGACATCCAGCGTCGGCTGCTGCCGCCGGTCCCCGCGCGCGTGGCCGGGCTCGACGCGGGGGCGGTGCTGCGCTCGTCCACCATCGTGGGGGGCGACTTCTTCGACATCTTCCCGATGGGCGAGCGGCTCGGGGTGGTGGTCGGCGACGTCTCCGGCAAGGGCATTCCCGCCGCGCTCCTCATGGTCATGGTGCGGACGCTCCTGCGGGAGATCGCGCGGGACCTGCCCCAGCCCGCGGACGTGCTGACCCGGCTGAACGCGTCGCTCTGCCGGGACATGCCGCCGTCCATGTTCGTGACGCTGGTGCTGGCCGCGCTGGATCCGAGCGACCCCGGCCGCGTGGTGCTCGCGGGCGGTGGCCACCCGGACCCGGTGATCATGCGCGCGGACCGTCCCGCGGTGGGAGCCTCGCTCGGCCCGGCGGGCGGCACCGTGCTCGGCGTGTTCCCCGATTCCACGTTCTTGCAGATCGAGCTCAACCTGGCGACCCCCGGCGATACGCTCGTGCTGCTGACCGACGGCATCGTGGAGGCCCAGAGCGAGGACGGCCACCGGCCCGGCATCCCGGCCCTGCTGCCGCTCTTCGAGCGCGAGCGCGCGCTGAGCGCGCAGGCGCTGGCCGACCGGCTGACCGCGGAGGTGCTCCAGCGGGCCGGGTCGCGCCTGCAGGACGACATGACCGTCTTCGTGCTCAAGCGCTCCTGATGCTCCGCGTCGCCCTCGCCGCCCTCGCGCTCCTTGCGGGTGTCGTGTCCGCGTCCGCCCAGCCCGCGACGAAGGAAGTCGTGGTGCTCACCTCGTTCCCCAAGGAGCTCTTCGAGGCCTACAAGCAGGCCTTCGAGCAGAAGACGCCGGGGGTGAAGGTGATCGTGAAGCAGCAGCAGACCAACCAGGGCGTCACCTACCTGCGCGAGACGCGGAGCCGGCCGGAGGCCGACATCTTCTGGGTCTCGGCGGTGGACGCCTTCCAGACCCTGAAGGCCGACGGCCTGCTCGAGAAGGTCGCGCTGCCGAAGGAGACGCTGGCGCGGATCCCCGCGAGGATCGGCAGCTTCCCGCTCCACGATCCGGACGGCTACTACTGGGGCTTCGCGGTCTCGGGCTACGGCCTCATGTGGAACACGCGCTACCTGGCGCTCCACAAGCTGCCCGCTCCGCGCGAGTGGACGGACCTGGCCGATGCGCGCTACTGGGGCCACCTCGTGATCTCGGCGCCCTCGCGCAGCGGCACGACGCATCTCACCGTCGAGGTGATCCTGCAGGCCTACGGCTGGGAGAAGGGCTGGGCGCTGCTGCTGCAGACCGGCGGCAACATGGGCTCGATCACCGAGCGCAGCTTCGGGGTGCCGGAGGCGGTCGTCTCGGGCCAGTACGGCATCGGCGTGGTGATCGACTTCTTCGGGCTCTCCGCCATCGCGTCGGGTCAGCCGATCGACTTCGCGTATCCGTCGCTCACCTCGGTGGTGCCGGCCTCGGTGGCGGTGGTGAAGAACGGGCCGAACCCGGCCAATGCCCGCGCCTTCGTCGACTACCTGCTGGGCGACGAGGGGCAGCTCCGGCTCTTCGCGCCCGAGATCGGCCGGCTGCCGGTGGTGCCCGGCCTCTACGCGCGCGCGCCCAAGGGCTATCCCAACCCGTTCACGATGAAGCTGGGCGGGGTGGACTTCGACGACAAGCTCTCCTCCGGCCGCCGCAACGTGGTCAACGCGCTCTTCGACCAGGTGGTGACCTTCCGCCACGCCGAGCTCAAGGCGGCCTGGGGCGCGATCCACGCGGCCGACGCGCAGGTGACGAAGGCGCGGGCGGGCGGCCGCAACGTGGAGGCCGCGGCTGCCCAGCTCGCGGAGGCCCGCAAGCTCGCGAGCACGGTGCCGCTCGACGCCCGGCGCGGCCTCCGACCGCGAGGTCAACGCGGCGTTCAAGGACAAGCCCGAGGTGAAGTCGCGGATGGAGACGGAGTGGGACACCGCGGCGAAGGCCGGCTACGCGCGGGCCCGCGAGCTTGCGGAGGCCGCGGCGGGGAAGATCCGGTAGCGCGCGGTGGGCACCCGTAGGCGTATTCGCTGAGCCGCATTCGCTGAGTGGTATCCCCACAGCTTCGTTCGCCAGCACGCGGGATCGTCTCGCATTTTCCGCTTGACGGCATCTTTCGACGGCCTCGTCGCGTGTCCAGTGCGCGTGGGGAATCCCGATCGTGCGGCGCGCCTCCGACGCCTGATGCACGGCCGCGATGCGGGAGACGATCGATCATCGCTGCGCTCTCGAGTTCGCGCAACGTGGGCGGTCCCAGGCGCTCGAGGAAGCAGGGTTTAGAGTCTTCGTAACAGAAAGGAGACTCATCATGGTCCCACGCCCGCCGGACCTTCCCGCTCCGTTGCAACCGTCGCAACCCAACCCCCCGCACCTCGCGGAGCTGGATCGCCTGGGTGATCAGATCGCCGAGCTCTCGGCGCATCTCGAGGCGGCGACGGCCCGGCTTCTCGCGCTGATCCGGGAGTTCGATGCGCGCGAAGGTTGGGCCAACGGCTTCCGCTCCTGCGCGGAGTGGCTCGCCTGGCGCGTCGGCCTCGCCCCCGGCGCTGCCCGGGAGCACGTCCGGGTGGCGCGTGCCCTCGGGACGTTGCCGGCCTTGGCCGAGGCGATGGCGCGCGGCGAGCTCTCCTACGCGAAGGTCCGCGCCTTGACGCGGATCGCGACCCCGGAGACGGAGGCGCGCCTGCTCGCGGTCGGGCGCGCGGGCACGGCGGTCCACGTGGAGAGCATCGTGCGGGGCTGGCGCCGGCTGGATCAGCAGGCCGAAGCCCGAGAAGGCGTCCGCCAGCACGCGGGCCGAGCCCTGCATGTCCACCAGGATGAGGACGGCACCGTGGTGCTCCGCGGGCGCCTGACCCCGGAGGTCGGTGCGCTGCTCCTGCGGGCCCTCGACGCGGCCCGCGAGACGCTCTACCAGCGGCGCCGTGCCGACGAGGCCGTCTCCGCCGCCGACCCAGCGGCCGAGACCCCGACCCGGCCGCAGCAGCAGGCGGACGCGTTGGCCTGCTGGCGGAGACCGCGCTGCATCACGAGCTCGATCCGGAGCCCCAGGGGAGCGCTATCAGGTGGTGGTCCACGTGGACGCCGCGGTCCTGGCGAACGCGGCCCAGCCCGGGCAGTCGGTGCTGGAGGACGGCGCGCACGTTCCCGCGGGAACGTCGCAGCGGCTGGCGTGCGACGCGAGCCGGGTGGTGATGCGGCACGACCAGGACGGGCGGGTGGTCGAGGTCGGGCGCCCGGACGCGGACGATTCCCGCCGGCGCTCCGACGGGCGCTGCAGCATCGGGACAAGACCTGCCGCTTCCCGGGCTGCAACGTCCGGATCGCCGAGGGACATCACGTGCGGCACTGGGCTCACGGCGGCCCGACGAAGCTCTCGAACCTCGCGTTACTCTGCCGCCGGCATCACCGCGCGGTGCACGAGGAGGGCTACCAGGTCGAGCGACTACCCGACGGCGCTCTCCAGTTCCGACGGCCGGATGGCCGGCCGCTGCCCGACGTCCCGGCGCCGGCCGTGGTACCTGCTGATCCAGCCGGAGCGATCCGAGCAGCAGAACGCCGCGCAAGGGCTCAATCTTCATGCGCGCACGGGGCTCCCCCAGTGGTTCGGGGAGCGGCTGGACGTCCGCTGGGCGATCGATGTGCTGCATCCGCGGGCGACCCGACCGACGACCTGACTCGTTACGCCCGTGATGCGCCTGTGTCTCCTGCGCGTCAGCTCCCGCGAGTGCGCCTAGCGCGCGGCTACCGCGCCGGCGCGCCCGCCTTCGCGCGGATGGCCCGCGCCTGTGCTTCCATCTCGGCGGCTTCCGGCTCGCGATTGATCTGCTTGAGCAGCGCCGCGTATTCCTCGAGGCTCTCCGCGACCTCGGGGTGGTCGGGGCCGAGGGCCTTGCGCTGCAGCGTGAGCGCCCACTGGTAGAGCGGCTCGGCCTGCGCGAAGCGGCTCTGCGCGCGGTAGAGCGAGGCGAGATCCACGATGGTCGCGGCCACCTGCGGGTGCTCGGGGCCCAGCACCTTCTCGCCGATGGCCTGGGCGCGCCGGTAGAGCGGCTCGGCCTGCGCGTACTTGCTCTGCAGGCGGTAGAGCGTGCCGAGGCTCCCGAGATCGAGGGCGACACGCGGGGACTCGCGCCCGAGGCGCTTCTCGTCGATGGCGAGCGCGCGCTGGTAGCTGGGCTCGGCCTCCGCGTACTTGTTCTGCAGCCGCTGGGCTTCCCCGAGCGCGCGAAGGCTCCGGGCCAGGTCCGGATGCTCGGGGCCGAGCGCCTTCTCCTGGATGGCCAGGGCGCGGCGGGCCAGCGACTCGGCCTGCGTCGCGTTCTGGCGCAGCGCGGACAGCTCGGCCAGCCCGGCCAGCGTCGCCGCGACGTCCGGATGCTCGGCGCCCAGGGCCTTCTCGCGGACGGCGAGCGCGCGCCGACCGAGCGTCTCGGCGTCCGCGTAGCGCCCGCGGGTGCGGGCCAGGCCGGCCAGCAGGTCGAGCGCGCCGGCCACCTCGGGGTGCTCGGGGCCCAGCGTCTTCTCGGCGATCGTGAGGGCGCGGCGGCCCAGCGGCTCCGCCTGCGCGAAGCGGCCCTGCTCGGCGTGAAGCTCGCCGAGCGTCACGAGCGGGCCGATCACCTCGGGATGCTCGGGCCCGAGGGCCTTCTCGCGGATCGCGAGCGCGCGCTGGGCGAGCTGCTCGGCCTCGACGTAGCGGCTCTGGATCCGGTAGAGCGCGGCCAGGGTCGTGAGGCTCGCCGCCACGTCCACGTGGTCGGGCCCGAGCACCTTCTCGCGGATGGCGAGCGCGCGGCGGCTCCGCATCTCGGCGTCGCCGTAGCGGCCCTGCAGGCGCTCGATCGTGGCGAGCGCGTCGAGGGTGCCCGCGACCTCGGGATGCTCCGGCCCCAGCACGCGCTCGTCGATGGCGAGCGCGCGGCGCAGCAGCGGCTCGGCCTGGGCGTAGCGGCCCTGCGCGGCGCCGAGGGCGCCGAGCGCGGTGAGGGTGGCCGCCACTTCCGGATGGTCGGCGCCGAGCGCGCCTTCCGCGATGGCGAGCGCGCGGCGGAGGAGGGGCTCGGCGGGCGCGTACTTGCCCTCGGCCTGGTAGGCCGCGGCGAGCAGGCCGAGGCTCAGGGCGACGCGCGGGTCCTGCGCCCCGAGGCGCTCGGCGCGCTCGAGCGCGGCCGCGAAGAAGCGCTCGGCCTCGGCGTAGCGGCCCTGCTGGTAGGCGCGATCCCCCGCGGCCATCGGCGTCTCCCAGCTCTGGCCGTCGGCGGCGGGCTGGGCGGCGACCGGCGCCGCGCCCAGGGCCAGCGCGAGCGCGGCGAGCAGGGCGAAGCCGCGCCGGCTAATTGCGCTTCCCGGTGCGGGTGAGCGGCAGCACGCCTTCCAGCTCGCCCTTCAGCATGGGGTGCTGGTTGCCGCCCACCTGGCGCGACTTGCGGCTCACTTCCTGGGCCAGGTACTCGTAGAGCTCCTGGAGCGACACGATCCCGTCGCGGTTGATGTCCGCGTAGCCCTGCAGGCCCCGCACCAGGTAGTAGGTGAAGATGCCGTGGCCCAGCTCGGCCAGCTCGATGGAGAGCTCGGAGGGTCGCGAGGCGGTGACGATCGCGCGGCCCTTGGAGCGCGTGAGCCGGTCGAGGAAGATGTCGTCCACGTTGACGGTGCGCGTCTTGGTGGAGGCGAAGGTGCGCCCGCCCGCCGCGCCGCTGTAGCAGGCGTCGAGGAACACGGTGACCCGCTCCGCCTCGATCCGGGCCAGCACGTTCTGCATCTCGTCCATCGGCAGGGCGGTCGAGTAGAGATCGTCCGGGTCCGCGTCCACCGGGACCAGGTACTTGGAGAGCCCGTCCCGCTCGATGCCGCGCTGGTCCACCTCGGAGGCGCCGTGGCCCGCGAAGTAGATCATCACCAGGTCGTCCTTGTGGGCCGAGCGGGCGAGGAACGTGCCGAGGGCCCACTTGATGTTGCGCAGGGTGGGCTTGCGCTCGGTCTTGTCGGTCATCAGAAGGATGTTCTCCTTCTTGAAGCCCGCGCTGATGAGCGTCTGGTAGATCGCGTCGGCGTCGGCCACCGAGTAGCGCAGGCGCGGCACCGCCGAGTTCTCGTACCCGCCGACGCCGATGATGACCGCCCACTGGGTGGACGGCGGCGCGGCGGGCGGAGCCGGGGGCGCGACGACGACCGGGACGGCGGGCTTGACGCGCTCCAGGATCACGGTGCGCACCTCCTGCCGGGCCGCGCCGTCGGGCTCGCGCGCGGTGATCACGATGGCGTTCGCGCCCTCGCGCAGGGTGAGGGGCGCGCTCACCGCCATCGTCTTCTGCGGGCTCCGCTCCTCCTGCTGATGCACCTCGGTCCCGTTCAGCGTCACCGTGATCCGGCTGATGCCCTTGCTGGAGCGCGCCACCGCCGCCACCACGCTGGCCTCGTCGGTCACGCGGGAGCGATCCTCCGGGTAGCGCACGTCCACCGCGAGCGGCATCAGCTTCTCGTGGTGGATGGTGCGCATCTCCTGGTGCATCGTGCCGTCGGTCTCGGCCGCGGTGACCACCAGGGTGTTCTGGCCCTCCGCCAGCTTGACCGGGAGATTCACCGCCATGGACGGCTGCTGCGTGCGGTTGTCCTGGCGCCAGAGCTCCACGCCGTTGGCGGTGACGAGCACCTGGCGCACGCCGGTGCCGCCGTACACGACGGCCGCGAACGTGACCATCTCCTGCTCCACGCGCGCCTGGTTGGTGGGCGTCGAGATCGTGATGCGGAACGCGTTCGCCGGCCGCACCGACGACTCGGGCGGCACGGCCGCGACGACCGGCGGCGCGGCGCGGGGCCCGCGGAGGCTCGACCGCGGGGGGCGGCGTCGGAGCGCGCGGCGGCTCGGGTGTCGCCGGGCGGCTCGGGCTCGCGCGGTGCGGGCGCGCGCCGGCGGTGGCGGCGCGGGGGCGCCGGCGTGGCCGGCGCGGGCGCGGCGCGACGGCGGGCGGCGGGGCCGGAGTCGGCGTTGGCGCTGGGCGCAGGCGTCGCCGCGACGGCCGGTGGCGGCGGGGCGCGACCGGCGGCGCGGCGGCCGCCGGTGGCGGCGCCGGCGCGACGACGGGCGGCGGGGTCGCGCTCGCGGCGGCGGCGTGGGCCGCGCGGGCGCCGCTGGCGCGGTCGGGGCCGCGGCCACCGCGGGCGCGGGCTTGTCGTAGAAGAGCACGCGCCCTTCCTGGCGGCTGACGCCGGCGCCGTCCGTGGCGGTGACGATCAGCGTGTTCCGCCCCGGCGCGAGCTTCACGGGCACGCTCAGCGCCACGTCCTTGCCGGGCGTGCCGGGCTCCTGCTGCCGCGCGATCTCGGCGCCGTTGAGCGTGACCGCGATCCGGAGCGGGCCGGTGCCGCCCGTCACCTTGCCGTTCAGCGTGATCCGCTCCGTGGCCACGCGGCCCTGGTCCTTCGGATCGACGAGCGCCACCGCGAGCGCCGCCGCCGCGGGCCGGTCGAGGGCGACGGCCTGGAACGCGAGCCCGCTCAGATCGTTGCCGTCGGCTCGCACGAGCTGCTGGATGGCCGGCGCGTACCAGAACGCGAGCTCGAGCCGCCGCGACTGCGGCGAGGTGGCGAGGAAGCGCGGCTCGAGCACCTGCACGATGCGGAAGGCCTTGAAGGTGCCGGCGGGCACGCGCACGTCCTGGTAGGCGTCGACCTTCCAGGTCAGGCGGACCACGCTCTGGCCGAACTGCGGATCGAGGCTCTTGAGCGTGAGCCACGACACACCCGACTGGCCGATCTCGAGCGGCCAGGTGAGGCCGGGCGGCGGCTCGAGCTCGAGCAGCACCTGGCCGCCGCGGACGATCTTGGCCACGCCCAGGTCGCGGGTGAGGTGGACCTCGCGGCCGCCGTCGGCCGCGAAGACGTAGCGGCCGTTCTCGATCCGGATGAGGTCGTAGGCGCCGTCGCTGCGGATCCACTTGTCGCCGACCGCGTAGGTGGGCCGCTCGGCCTTCGGAGCCTGGGCCCACGCGGTGAGGCCACCGCACAGCACGAGGAGGCCGGCGATCGCGCCCGCAACGGTGCCCTTACTGCGTCGTATCCACGTCATCGGAATAGCGTTTTCTCCGCTCGACCTGGGTTAGAGACTAAGCCCTTCTCCGGAGGGCTGTCAACGAACGGCTCTTGACTCGCCGGGGGTTCCTGGACCAAGGTAGGGGGCGCTTTCCCAGCCGAAGTCAGGAGGAGTCCATGCGCGCGATCATTCCAGTTGCTCTCTCGCTCGGCCTCGTGGCCGGCTGCGCCGAGATGGCCGTGAAGGAAACCGAGGAGGCGCCGCGGTCGCGCGTCTTCGTCGCCAACGAGAGCTCGAACTCGGTGACGGTCGTGGACGGCGACTCCTTCCAGGTCATCGCGACCGTGGACTCGCGCAACCACGCGACCCACGACCTCGCCGCTCTCGCGCGACGGCCGCTGGCTCTTCGCCACCAACCTGGCCTCGGGCCGGCTGTCGGCCATCAACACGCGCGCGCTCGAGACGGTGGCGTCCATCGCCACCGGCGACCGGGCCCACGTGGTCACGCTCACCAACGACAACCGGCAGGCGTGGGTCGCCAACATCGGCGACAACACGATCTCGATCGTGGACACCGGCACGTTCCGCATCCTGGGCACCATCGCGGTGGGCAAGGGGCCGACCGGCCTCACCTTCTCGCGCGACGGGCGCTTCGCCTACGTGAGCAACCAGGGCGACAAGACGGTGGAGGTGATCGACACCGCCACGCACCGCGTGCTGAAGGCGATTCCGGTGGGCACCAATCCGCACTTCCTGGTGCTGGGCCCCGACGGGCGCATCTGGGGCACGAACACGGGCGGCACCGACATCTACGTGATCGACCCGGCCACCCAGGACAAGGTCGGGTCCATCAACGTGGGGCCGGGGCCGCAACAGATCGCCTTCGGGTTCAAGGGCCTGCAGGGTCCGAACGCCTACGTCACCGTCGCGGGCCTCAACCGGGTGGTGGTGGTGAGCGCGGACCCGAGCAATCTCCGCATCCTCGAGCAGATCGACGTGGGGCAGCGGCCGAACGGGATCTCCAACAACCGCGAGGGGACGCGGCTCTTCGTGGTGCACGAGAACTCGAACGACCTGAAGGTCATCGACACCGGCAGCAGCTCGGTCCTGGCCACGGTGCCGGTGGGGCGCAAGCCGATCCGCGTCGTCTATCACGGGAACTGAGGCGGCCATGCGCGCGCGCGCCGGATGGAGTGGAGGGCTGGTGATCGCGCTGGCGCTCTGGTCGCTGCTGCCGGGCGGCGGCGTGGGAGCGGCGGCGGCTCAGGGCGTGCCGGTCGGCACGGCCCAGAACGCGGTGGGGACGCTGGTGGTGGTGCGGACGGACGGCATCGAGCATCGGCTGCAGGGCCGCGGATCGCTGCCGCTCTTCGAGGGCGACGTGCTGCGCACCGAGGCGGCCAGCCAGGCGCTGATCCAGCTCCGGCCCGGCATCCCGGTCGCCCTGAACGAGCGCACGTCGCTCAAGATCCTCTCGCGCTGGGACAAGACGGGCGGGACGACGCGCATCCTCCGGGTGAGCCGGGGCGGTATCTGGGCCAAGGCGGGAGCGGGCGCGAACCAGCTCGAGATCGAGAGCCCCGCCGCCGTCGTCGCGGCGCGCGAGGCCGAGATCGATCTGAAGGTGGCCGAGGACGGTCAGAGCTCGCTCACCGTGGTCCAGGGCACCGCGGAGCTCGGCACGCCCTTCGGCGTCTGCACGGTACGCGGCGGGACCGCCAGCGTGGGCGCGCGCGGCGCGGCGTGCACGGCCCCGCAGCCGGCGAACGTGGCGGGGGCGGTGTCCTGGAAGCAGGCGGTGTCGCAGTAACCGTCGGCCGATCAGCCGAAGATCAGATAGAGCGCGACGCCGAGGCACCCCAGCCAGACCACGATGCCGACGAGGGCCCCGGTCTGGCCCTTGACCGGCTTGCTGGTGGAGCGCCGGCGGGATACGCGGAGGCTGGTGAGAAGGATCAGCACGATTCCCGCGACCAGGATGATCGAATCGACCAGGGCGACGGAGTCTTCCATCCGGACTATGGCTTGCGCTTCGGGGGCTTGCGCTTCGGGGGCTAGCGCGTCGGGGGAATGCGGACGTCCCGGATCGCCTCGATGCGCGCGCGTCGCTCCAGCTCGTCGGCGTCGAAGGCGTTCTCCTGCTGATCGGCCGACCGGATCACGTAGGCCGGGCCGGTGGATCCATCGGGAAACTTGTGCTGCCGCTCGAGCCGCGCGACGACGCCCAGCGCGCTTCCATCCGCCATGCGGCTCAAGGTATCACCCGGGCGGAAGAAGAAGGTCCATTCGGCCTGGCCGCGCGAGCGGGAGGCCACCGGCGCCGGCGATTCCGTGACCGGCGGGGCGACGGGCGCCGAGACCACCTCGGCCGGTCGCGACTCGGCTACGGGCCGTGGAGCTTCGCGCCGTCCGGAGACGAGGGTGACGGCGGTGATCGCCACCAGCAGCCCGAGAAGGGCGCCACCCAGCAGCTTGAGGCGGAACGCGGCGGTGACGGTCATGACAGAAAGGGAGAGGCAAGAACAGGGCCAGACTTCCTACCAATAATTGCACGTACTTAGCGCGCATGCGCTGCGTGGCGTGACCAAGTCTCGGCACTCGACCTGACAAGCTCCGGATACCGCGGGGCCCGCGGGATCCCAACTGGCTGATTTGGCGCGGCGTCCGGCATGGCTTGGCTCTTGCTACCTTACCCGGGCGGACGAAAGAAGCGCGGCAGGGACGAGGCCCGGGAGGTCCGAGCGCGATGTTGCTGACGACGCTGATCACGGTGGGGTTCATCGGAGTGAGCTCGGTCATACTCTGGTTCTCGATCGGCGCCGAATAGAGGCGATCAGGAGGAGATGGCGGCCATGGACACGCCCGTATCGGAGCAGGGCAGCTCGCTCGAGACGATGATGAAGCGCGGAGCGCTGGTTTGCGTCGTGGCAGCGGGTGGCGTGGCGGTGGGGCTGGCCGTGTGGGCGCTCCGCCGCTGGCAGGACGAGCGCGAATACCAGGCCTGGCGCGAGTCGGTGACCGCGGATCCCTACCGGCGCGACCGCAACGGCTTCCCGGTCGGCGCCCAGCTCGGCTACTCGCGGCGGTAACGCCGCCCCGCTTCCTCGTCGTTCCCTCCGGCGCTCCGCCAGGTGAGCGCCTTCCCGCTGCTATACTGAATCGCGCGATGTGGGCCTCAGAGCGTGACCCGGCCAGAACGTGATCCGGCGGCACCCGGCCGCTTCACGCTGTCGAGCGAGGCCCGCAACCTGGCGCGCCTGCGCGAGTGGCTCCGCGCGGAGCTGGCCGGGCTCGGCGTGGAGCGGGAGACCCGGGCGGCCCTCGTGCTGGCGGTGGGCGAGCTGTGCGGCAACTCCATCGAGCACGCCTACGAGGGCCGGGGTGGCCAGCCCATCCACGTCTCGATCCTGGGCTTCGAGGATCGGCTGGTTCTCGAGGTGGAGGACTTCGGACGGGCCTTCGACGCCGCCCGCTACGTGGCGCCCGATCTGGACGCGCTGCCGGACCACGGGCTGGGCATCCACCTGGTGCATCGCATCGCCGATTCGGTTTCCGTCGACATACGCCGGGAGCGAGGGACCCGCTGGACCCTCGTCAAGTACCGGCCGGGTCATGGCCCGGCCGATCGCTCGATCGCGGAGGGCGGGGCCGCGCCGCCGGCTCGATCAGGAGAGGCCATGGACATCGAGGTAACTCGTTCGGCCGCGATCACGGTGGTCGTCCCCAAGGGCGATCTCGACATGGCGGCCGCGGATCAGATGAAGCGGGTCCTGTCCGGACTCGTGAACGAGGGGTCCGTCAAGCTGCTGGTGGATCTCGGGAACGTGGGCTACATCGACAGCTCGGGCATGGGCGCCCTCGTCGCGACCCTCAAGGTCGCCCGCGCCGCGGGCGGTGATCTCCACCTCTGCGCGCTGCAGGACGACGTGCGGGCGATCTTCGAGATGACCCGCCTGATCAAGGCCATCACGAATCACGCAACCCGGGGGGAGGCGCTCGCCGCGTGGGTCTGACGCGGCGCCTGCTCGCCGCCGCCCTGGTCCTGGGGCTCGGCGGGGCGTCGGCGCCGGCCGCCTCGCCGATCCGTCCCCTGGCGGGCGTGCGCACCTGGGCCGTCTACTACGCGGCGGCCCCCGAGGCGGCCGCGGATCTGGCGCGCTTCGACGTGGTCGTGCTCGATCCGCACGCGCACCCGCCGCTGCCGCTCGTCAAGCGGCACGGCTCGCTCCTGCTGACCTACGTGAGCCTGGGCGAGGTGAACACGAGCCATCCCGAGTTCGCGGCCATCGCGGGTGAGCCGTGGGTGCTCTCGCCCAACCCGAGCTGGCCCGACGCGCGCCGCCTCGACGTGCGCGCGCCCGCCTACGAGCGCTGGCTGCTCGACCGGGTGGTGCCGCGTCGCGCTCGCCGGGCCGGTCAACGGGCTCTTCCTCGACACCGCCGACACCGCGCTCGACCTCGAGCAGACGGATCCGCGGCGCTTCAAGGGCGCGGCCCGGGCGCTCGAGCGCGTGCTCGTGGAGTTGAAGCGCCGCCATCCGCGGGCGCTGCTCATGATCAACGGCGGCCTTCCCATCGCGGAGCGGCTCCCGACCGTGCTGGACGCGGTCGCGCTCGAGTCCATCTGGACCGACTACGACTTCAAGGCCAAGGCCTACCGGGTGCGGCCGGCCGACGAGGCGGAGTCGCGCGCGCTCCTCCTGGCCCGCGTGGTCGCGCTGGGCCTGCCGGTGTTCACGCTCGAGTACACCGCGGCCGACCGCGGCGCGCCCTGGCCGGCCGAGCTGATCCGGCGCTCGCGCGCCCGCGGCTTCATCCCGTACGTCTCGACGATCGGCCTCGACCAGGTCTCGACCCACACGCTCGCGCCATGAGCCGCGCATGACGAGAAAGCTCTCGCGCCGCGCCCTGCTCGGGCGCTCGGCCGCCGCGGCGGGCGTGCTCGCGCTGCGGGCGGCCGGCGCGCGGGTGCCCGCGGCGCAGGCCGCGCCCGGCGCGAGCGCGCCCGCGGCGGGCGAGCTGCCGCGCTACGTGCTGGCGCTCTACAAGTCCAGCGAGCTCTCCAACGACGTGGAGGGCCGCCGGCCCAAGACCGCGACGCTCAACGAGGTGCATAGCTGGGCCCAGATGCCGCTCAACTGGCTCGGGCTCATGGTCGAGTACCACGACATCGACCGCGGGCTGCCGGACGAGCGGACCATGTCGCGCTACCGCGGCGTCGTCACCTGGTTCCAGAGCGAGGAGATGGCCGCGCCGCTCGACTACCTGCGCTGGCTGGGCGCGCAGATGCGGGCCGGGCGCCGGGTGGTGATCCTCGAGTACCTGGGCGCGCTCCGCGATCGCCGGACTCTTCGAACCGTTGATCTGACGGTGGTGAACGAGGCCCTCGCGCCGAGCGGGCTCGAGTTCCTCGGCAACTGGACCGGCAACCAGAAGGTCATCGAGCTCCGCCGCAAGGATCCGAAGATGATGGAGTTCGAGCGGCCGCTCCCGCCCGGCCTGCCGTACTACCAGCAGGTGCGGGCGCGCGGGCCTGCCTCTCACGCGCACCTGGTGCTGGCCCGGCGCGACCTGCCGGACTCCGAGAGCCACGTGGTGGTGACCGGCCCGTGGGGCGGCTTCGCGGCGGCCGAGTACGTCCGCTTCCAGTTCCCGGGCGAGTCGGGCGCGCAGTGGTGGCTCGATCCGTTCGCGTTCTTCCGCGAGGCGCTCGGGGTCGGAGACTGGCCGCGGCCGGACACCACGACCCAGTGCGGGCGGCGCATCTGCTACTCCCACATCGACGGCGACGGCCTGCGCAATCGCTCGGAGGTCCGGGCGGGCGCCTCGAGCGGCCAGATCCTGCTCGAGGAGATCCTCTCGCGCTACGGCCTGCCCACCAGCGTGTCGGTGGTGGTGGCGGAGGTGGAGCCGACGCTCCTCGGCTCGCCCGAGTTCCACGAGCTGGCCCGCGCCATGTTCCGGCTGCCGAACGTGGAGGCGGGCAGCCACTCCTACACGCATCCGCTCGACTGGGAGAAGCGGACGCGGAGCTTCGCGCTGTCCGGGATCCCGTACTCGGTCGAGACCGAGACCGCGGGCTCCATCCGCTACATCGAGGAGCGGCTCCTGCCGCCGGGCAAGCGGGTGCGGCTCTTTCAGTGGTCCGGGTCCACGCGGGTGAGCGAGGACGCGATCGCGGTCCTCGCGCGGCTGGGGGTGCCCAACATCAACGGCGGCGACACCATGCGCGACCGCGAGTGGCCGAGCTACACGCGGGTCGCGCCGCTGATGCGCCAGGTGGGCCGGCAGTGGCAGACCTACACCTCGGCCTCCAACGAGAACCTCTACACCAACCTGTGGACCGGCCCCTTCTACGGCTACCGCCACGTGGTCGAGACGTTCGAGAACACGGAGAAGCCGCGTCGCGTCGCGCCGGTCAACCTCTACTACCACTTCTACTCGGCCGAGCGCGTGGCCGCGCTGGCCTCGCTGCGCTACGTGCACGAGTGGGTCGGGCGGCAGCCGCTCGCGCGGCTCTTCACCAGCGAGTACCTGGCCATCGTGGAGGGCTTCCGCACCGCCCGCATCGCGCGCGCCGCGGGAGGCTGGCGCGTCTGGGACCACGGCGCCCTGCGCACGGTGCGCTTCGACGACACCCGCGCCGGGGTGGACCTGGCGGCGCTCGACGGGAGTCCTCGGCTACGTGCACCACCAGGGCGCGCTCTACGTGCACCTGGCCGGGCCCGACCCCGCCCTGATCGTGCTGGGCGACCGGCCGCCCTCGACGCCGTACCTCGTGCACGCGAGCCATCGCGTCACCGCCTGGGCCCGCGAGGCCGCGCGCCTCAAGCTCACGCTCTCCGGCATGGGCCCGAAGGTGGTCGAGCTGGCCGGACTCCCCGCGGATCGCGAGATCGCGGTGGAGATCCGCGACGGCGCCGGAACGCGGCGCGAGCGGCCGCGGACCGGGCGCGACGGGCACCTGACGGTCCGCGCCGGGGAGGCCGCGGACGTGGACGTGCGACTCGGGTGAAGATCGAGCGCTGGAAGCTCGGGCTGGGGGTGCTGCTCACCCTCGCGCTCCTCGCGCTGTCCGTCCCGTGGGGCGGCGACCTGGGCTGGGCCTACCTGGCCGATCGGCAGTACGCGCTGGCCCGGGACCTGTTCACCGAGGCGCTGCGCGGCGAGACGACCGACGCGCAGCTCTGGCTGGGGCTGGCCACCGCCTACGAGGGCCTCGGCGAGCCGGACCGGGAGATCGCGACGCTCGAGGACGCCTCCCGGAGCCTGCCGCGGCGCCGCGACCTGCTGCTGAAGCTGGCCGACGCGTACCAGGCCAACAAGGACCCCGCCGCGGCGGCGGCGGTGATCGAGCGGCTCACCGTGAACCCGGGACCGGACGACGTGCCGCTGCTCGAGCGCCTGCTCACCGCCTATCTGTGGAAGGGCGACTACGAGCGCCAGGTCGCGGTGCTCCGCAAGCTGGTGACGCTCAGCCCGACGGATTCCTCCGTCGTGGGCGAGCTGGCCACCGTCGCCCGGAGCCTCAACCGGCAGGACGAGGCGGTGACGGTGCTGGAGGCCTTCGTGCGGCGGCGGCCCGACGATCCCGAGGGGCGGCGCTGGCTCGCCCAGGCGTACGACTCGCTCGGGCAGGGGGATCGCGCGATCGAGCACTGGAAGGTGCTGGCGCGGATCGCGCCCGCCGACGTCGAGGCTCGTGACCGCCTCCTTCCGGCGCCGGGCGGCGCGCCGCGCGTTGAGGAGATCGCGCTGCTCGAGCGCCAGCGCGCGGCCGATCCGCGCGATGAAGCCGCGCGCCGCCGGCTGGTGGAGCTCTACCGCGCGAGCGGCGACGGCCCGCGCGCGATCGGCGCGCAGCAGGAGCTGGCCGCGCTCCGTCCCCGCGACCACGACACGCTGGCCCTGCTGGGCCGCCTGCTCGTCGAGCAGGACCGCGGGCCCGAGGCGATCGCCGCGTACGAACGGGCCATCGAGATCGCGCCGGATCGGCTCGAGACCGCGCTGGCCCTGGCCCAGCTCTACGAATGGGGCAACGACCCGCGTCGCGCGCTGGCCCTGCTCGAGCGCGTCGCGAAGGCGCGCCCGGCGGATCGCGCGCTGCAGGAGCGGGTGGCCGCGCTCGCCCAGGGCGGCGAGGATGGGCAGGCCGCGCTGTCCGCGCTGGATCGGCTCGCCGCGCTCTCGCCTCAAGATTCCCGCTACGCCCAGCAGGCGGTGGACGCGCTCGTCGCCGCGAACCGCCTGCCCGAGGCGATCGCGCGCCAGCGCCGGATCGTCGAGCAGAGCCCCGGCGTGCCCGGCCCCGCGCTGAGGCTCGCGCAGCTCCACGAGTGGAACAATCAGGAGCGCGAGGCCATTTCGGTCTACGAGGGGCTCGACCGCGCGGGCGCGCTGCCCGAGCCCTCGCTCGGGACGGCTCGCCGAGCTCTATCGCTTCCAGGATCGGCCCGCGGATCTCCTGCGGGTTGCCGAGCGCCTCCTGGCCCGTCGCCCGGACGACTGGGCGCTGCGCGACGCGGCCGCCCAGGCCGCCGAGGGGCTCGGCCGGTTCCCGGATGCGGTGCGCCTGCTGCAGCCGGTGGTGGAGCGCCGCCCGATCGACGAGAGCCTCGCCCTCCGGTATCTGGCCCTCACCGCGCAGGCCGGGCGCGTGGACGACGGGCTCCGCGTGCACCGCCGCTTCGCCGCCTCGGCGGGCCCGGCCTACCGGGCCAAGGCGGGCCGGATCCTGATGGATCTCGGTAAGTACCCGGATGCCGTCACGGAGTACGAGGCCGTCCTCGCGGCCGCGCCCGGCGACGGCGACGACGCGGTGGCCGCGCGCCTGGCGCTGGCCCAGCTCTACGACTGGACGGGGGCGGGCGAGCCGGCGCTCAAGCAATGGGAGAGCCTCATGCGCGCCCGTCCGCGCGATCCGCGGGTGCTGCGCGAGGTCGGCCGGCGCAGCCTCGCGATGTCGCGGAACGACGTGGCCCTGCGCGCCTACCGCTCGCTGCTCGACGTGCAGCCGGACGACGCGGAGGGGCTGAAGCGGGCCGGGCAGCTCATGGCCTGGAGCCACGACGCGCGCGGGGCCCGGCAGGCGCTCGAGCGCTTCAACCGCGTGAAGGGCGGTGACTACGAGGTGCACTACCTCCTGGGCGAGCTCTACGCGGCCGACCGGGACGAGGAGCGCGCGCGCCTCGAGTTCGAGCGCGCGCTCCGGCTCCTGCCCGCTCGCCCTCGCTGACCCGCCCTCCTCCCTTGAACGCGGCGGACGCCGCCGCCATACTCCCTCGGTGACCGCCTTCCGCTTCGCCTGCGCCGTCGCCGGGCTCCTGTGCCTGACCCTGGCCGCCCCGATCCCCGTCGCGCGCGCGCAGACGCCGCCCGCCGCGCCCGGGACGCCGGAGGCCCCGGACCCGCTCGAGGCCCAGATGATGCGGGCGCGCATCCTGGCGCGCCTGGGCATGCTCGAGGAGGCGCTCGCGGCCTATCGCGCGCTGCTCGAGCGCTACCCGGACAACCGCACGCTCCGCGAGGACCACGCGGAGCTGCTCGTGGACGCGGCGCAGCTCGAGCAGGCGGGCCCGGTGGTGGATCGCTACCTGGCCGACGATCCCACGTCGGCGCGGCTGCGCCGGCTGAAGGCCCGGCTCGACCTGGCCCGGGGCGCGCCGGCGGAGGCGGGCCGCCGCCTCGACGTGCTGGCCCGCGAGCAGCCGAAGGACGCCGGGATCACCGCGGACCTGGCCGCGGCCGAGCTCGGCGCGGGCCGGTGGCGCCGCGCCCTCGACCTCTACGGCCGCATGCTCGACGCGGATCCGGAGAATCGCGAGATGCTGGCCGCCTACCGCGAGATCCTCCTCGGCCACGCCCCGCGCGTCGAGCTGATCCATTCCACGCTGCTCCAGGCCGCGGCCACGCATCACGTGGAGGAGGCGGCGTGGCGCGGCTGGCTGGCCGACCGCTGGTGGCTGCGCGCGGGCGCCCGCCACGGCAGCTACATCCAGGACCGCGTGCTGGGCCAGTCCGCGTTCAGCGAGGAGGTGTGGACCGCGCTGGCCACCGTCGGCTTCCAGGCCACGCGCGCGATCTCGCTCTGGGCCGGGCTCGAGGAGTCGCGGCGTCGCGAGGAGATCTTCCGCGCCACCGCGCGGCTCGGCGGCGCCTACGACGACGCGAAGGCCACCAGCGCGACGGTGGACGTGGCCATCCGCGAGCTGCTCACCAACCCGGTGACCGCGCTGCCCCGGAACGGCACGACCGACCGGGTGACGGTGGACGTGGCGCGCCGTGTCCTGGTCCCGGTGGTGCTGGGCGCCCACTACGACGTCCGGCACTACCGCATCTCCGGGGAGGATCTGGGGGACCGCTGGGAGGCGGCGGGGCGGGCCGAGCTCGAGCTCGTGCGGAGCCGCGTGCAGGTCACGCTGATCCCGCAGGTATTTTTTTCCCGGTACACCGCCACCGCGGACGGCGCCCTGCGCGAAGCGGTCTCGTTCATCAAGAGAGAAGACGTCCTGGGCATCGGCAGCGTGGTGGGCTGGGACGTCACGCCCGCGGTGCGCCTGCAGGCGGGCGCGGTCGGGCGTCGCGATCTCTTTCGCGCGATCACCTCGTGGGAGGTCAACGGGGAAGGGCGGTGGCGAATTCGCCCCTGGCTGGAGGGACGCGTGCTCTATACTCGCAACACCGAGTCCACCACGGTGGGCGGCCAGGAAGAATTCTTCCTCGGCCGCCTCGACATCCTGTACTGATGACACCCACTTGGCGGCGTTCGAGCATCCTGTGGCTGGCGGCCGCGGTGCTGACCGCGGCCGGATGCGCGAGCGCGGTGCAGGAGTGGGTGAAGCCCGGCGCGGGCCGCGTGGGCCGCGTCGCGGTGCTCGCGTTCGAGAACCAGACCACCTCGCTGCGCGCCGGCCAGTCCACCGCCGATCTCCTGGTCACCGAGCTGCTCGCCACCGGGGCGATCGCGGTGATGGATCCGAGCGAGGTCGCCGATCTCCTGCGCCGCGAGAACCTGGACCCGGCCGACGTGGGCCGCCTGCCGTCCGCCCAGCGCATCGGCCGGCTCCTGCAGGTGAGCCACGTGCTGCAGGGCTCGGTGACCGAGTACCGCTACAAGCCCGGCCTCTCCGAGACGCCCGCGGTCGGCGTCACCGCGCGGCTCGTGGAGGTGGCCTCCGGCGAGGTGGTGTGGAGCGCGAGCCACGCCCGCCTCGGCTCCTCGTGGATCCGCGAGGACGGCCTCGCGCGCGTCGCGCAGCAGGTGGCCCACGACATGGCCGCCCATCTGACGGGCGCCCTGGGCGACGCCCGGGCGCGGTAAGCGCCGGGTGCTGGCCACACTCCGCCGCGACCGGCCCTACCTGCTCGAGCTGGGCGGCGGGCTCCTCGTGCTCGCCGTCGTCAACCTGCTGCTGCGCCCGAAGGACCCCGGCTTCCTCGCGGTGCAGCCGAACCCGGCCCTGCTCCTCGTCGCGGTGGTGGCCTGTCGCCACGGGCTCCGCGCCGGGCTCACGAGCGGTCTCGTGACCGCGGCGGTGGTGACCGCGTGCATCGTGGCGCGTCTCGAGTACCTGACCTGGAGCGAGGTGCGGACGCTCGGGCACTACGTGACGCCGCTCCTGCTCATCGGCACCGGCTTCGGCCTGGGCGCGCAGCGGGAGTCGCTGCGCCGGGCCGAGCGCGCCCTCGAGCGCCGCGTCGAGGCGCTCGAGCACGAGCTGGCGGACCAGGCGGTGCGCTTCATGGCCGCGACCGAGGCCAAGCACGAGCTGGAGCGGCGGGTGGCCGACGAGCGCGCGTCGCTCTCGAGCCTCTACACCGCGGCGCGCGCGCTGGAGACGCTCGACGCGGAGCGCCTCTACCCGGCCATCGCGCTCACCGCGCGCCGCTTCCTGCAGGCCGACGCCTGCCAGTGCTACGTGCTCGAGGGCGAGCTGATGCGCCTGCGCGCCGCGGAGGGGCCGGCGCCCGAGCGGTCGGAGATCCCGCCCGACGAGGGCCTGGTGGGCCTGGCGGTCCGCCTCGGCCGCCCGGTCAGCGTGCGCGACGCCGCGGTCATCGCCTCTCTCGACGATCTCCACACCGCGAGCCTGCTGATGGCGGCCCCGCTGCTGGGCCCGCAGGGCACGCTGCTCGGCTGCCTCACCGTGACCGCGCTGCCCTTCCTGCGCCTCACCGCGGCCTCGCTCGACCGCCTGGGCCTCGTCGCGGACTGGGGCGCGCGGGCGCTCGCGAACGCGCGGACGCACCAGGAGACGCGGGCGCGGACCATCGAGGACGACCTGGTGGGCGCCTACACCTACGCGTACTACGAGCGCCGGCTCCACGAGGAGGAGATGCGCGCCGACCGCTACGGCCGGCCGCTCGCGGTGGTGATCTTCCGCGTCCAGCGCTTCGGCGCGGTGGAGCCGCAGCGCCGCGTCGAGCTGGGGCGCGTGCTGTCGCTCGTGTTCTCGCGCACGCTGCGGGACGTGGACATCGTGTGCCGCTACGCCACCGAGGACTCCTTCGCGATCATCCTGCCCGAGACCCCGCCCGCGCACGCCGAGGTCGTCGTGGAGCGCCTCTCGCGCGAGATCGGCAACTTCCACTTCGCCCCGTATGGCGACGACGAGACGCAGGACCTCGAGTTCTCGATCCGCGTGCTCGCGGTACGGGAGCGGCCCGGGAAAGTGACGCCCTGATCGCCGCGCTCCCGGCGGGCTGGCTCGCGGAGGCGATCGCGCTGGCGCTCGCGCTCGCGGGGGTCCGGTGGTGGTCGCTCGCCCTCCTCGCGCACGTGGCCGCCGCGTGGCTCGCCGGCCGCGGGCTGGGCGACGGCCGGCGCGACGCCCGCTTCCTCGCCACGTCGCTCGTGCTCTCGCTGCCCGGCCTCGGCCTGATCGGGCTCAGCGCGATCGCCTTCTGGCGCAAGCGCGCCGCGCCGGCCGGGATGTACGCGGGGGCGCACTCGGAGATGGCGGGCCTGCCCGGTCCCGGGCAGACGCCCGAGCCGGTGGACCGCGTGCTCGACTGGCTGCAGGCGCAGGTCTCGGTGCAGCCGGTGGCGGATCTGATCCGCGCGGCCGACCCGCGCACCCAGCGCTGGGGCGTCGGGCTTGCTCGCCAAGCGCGGCGACGGCGCCGCGGTGGATCTGCTGCGCGAGGCGCTGCGGGCCGACGATCGCGACACGCAGATCGCGGCCTCGGGCGCCCTGCAGCGGGTGGAGGAGCGGCTGGTGGCGCGCATCGCGCTGGCGAAGGAGCAGCTGCAGCTCGAGCCGGAGTCGCCCGAGCGCCTCATGGCGGTGGGCGACGCGTGCGTGGCCTATCAGGAAAGCCGGCTGCTGGAGGCGGCGATGGGCCGCCACTGGCTCGGCGAGGCGGAGGCCGCGTACCGGGCGGTCCGCGCGCGCCGGCCGGAGTGGGCCGCGCCGGCCGCGGCGCTGGCCCGGGTGCGGCTGGCGCAGGGCGAGGTGGCGGAGGCGGAGACGCTCGCGGCGGAGGCCCGCGCCGCCGCGCCGTCCACCGAGGCGGACCTGCTCCTCTCGGAGATCTTCTTCGCGCAGGGCCGCTGGGGCGACGTGCGGGCGATCTCGCGGGACGCGGTGGCCGCCGGCCGCGCCGACGAGACCCTTCGGTGGTGGGCGGCGTGACCGGGACGACGACCCCGCCCGCCGACGTCTGCCTGATCCTCGAGGGCACGTATCCCTACGTGACGGGCGGGGTGTCGGCGTGGATCCACCAGCTCGTCAACGCGCTGCCCGAGCTGCGCTTCGCGATCTTCCACATCTCGGCGACGAGCGGGGAGACGCACGAGCCGCGCTACACCATGCCGCCCAACGTGGTGAGCCTGGTGGACGTGGGCATCCACGGCGGCGACGAGCCGGCGGGCAAGAGCCACGCGATGGATCCCGCCTCGTGGGAGACGATCTTCCGCTATCACGAGGAGCTCAAGGACGGCCGGGTCGACGGGCTCGGCGATCTGCTCAAGCGGATCTGCCCGCACCAGGGCGCCGGCCCCTCGGTGCACGACTACATCTACGGCAAGCCCTCGTGGGACATCGTGCGGCGCCTCTACGAGAGCCGGGCCCCCCACATCTCGTTCCTCGACTACTTCTGGACGTGGCGGTTCACCCACCTGCCGATGTTCCGGCTGCTCCACGCCCCGGTGCCGGAGGCCGCGCTCTACCACACCGTCTCCACCGGATGGGCCGGGCTGGTGGCCGCGACCCAGCGCGTGCGCCACGACCGCCCGATGCTGCTCACCGAGCACGGCATCTACTCGCGCGAGCGGCGGATGGAGATCGATCAGGCCGAGTGGATCTACGTGCAGCAGCAGGCGCCCATGACGCTGTCGGCGGGGCCGGGCTTCTTCAAGGAGCTGTGGACGCGGCTCTTCGAGCACCTCTCGCGCATCACCTACGCCCACGCCGACCGCATCGTCACGATCTTCGAGGGCAACCGCCAGGCCCAGATCCGCGACGGGGCGGACCCGGCCAAGACGCTGGTGGTGCCGAACGGCATCAACATGGAGCCGCTCGCCGCGCTGCCGCGCGTGGAGGCGGCGCCGGGCGAGTTCCGCATCGGCTTCGTGGGGCGCGTGGTGCCGATCAAGGACGTGAAGACGTTCATCCGCGCGGTCAAGATCGTGAGCGCGGCGCTGCCCGGCGCGACCGCGGTGATCGCGGGGCCGGGCGACGAGGACCCGCAGTATCTCGACGAGTGCCGCGTGCTGGCCGCCACGCTCGGGATCGCCGAGCGGGTGGAGTTCACCGGCCGGGTGGACGTCAAGCAGATCTACCCGCGCATCGACGTGCTCGTGCTCACCAGCATCTCGGAGGGGCTGCCGCTCGTGATCCTGGAGGCGGCCGCGGCCGGCATCCCGGTGGTCTCCACCGACGTGGGCGCCTGTCGCGAGCTCCTCGAGGGCAGCCAGCCCGCGGACCGCGCGCTCGGCGCGAGCGGGCTCGTGACCGGCCTCGCCGACCCGGGCGCGACCGCGCAGGCGATGCTGAGCCTGGCCCGCGACCCGGGCCTCCGCGAGGAGATGGGCCGGGCGGCCCGGAACCGGGTGCGCGCCCACTACCAGGAGTCCGACCTGATCCGTCGCTACCGGGAGATCTACACCGACATGATCGGGTCGCGGGCGCGGTAGGGCGATGGCGGGCATCGGCTTCCGGCTCAAGCGCCTCATCGTCGAGGACAGCAGCAGCGGGTGGCTGCGCGCCCACCTCTACGGCGCGGTGCTCTCGGCGGGCCCGTGGCTGCTCTCCATCTGCACGCTCGGGACCCTGGCCCTGTTCTCCCGCGACCTGATCGGGGAGGCGGCGCACGCCCGCTTCCAGGCGATCGTGGTCTACACCTACACGTTCTCGCTGATCACGACCGGCGCCGCGCACATGGTGGTGACGCGCCAGCTCGCCGACGAGCTCTACGTGGGCCGCCTCGGGACCCTCGTCGTCTCCTACCGCTTCACGGTCGGGTGGACCGCGCTCGCGCACTTGGTGCTCGGCGCGCTGTTCTACGCCCTGGCGCCCGGCCTCGACCCGGGCCTGCGCCTGTTCGGGGTCATGCTGCTGGTGGTGGTGTCGTGCACCTGGATGGTGATGATCTACCTCGGCGCGGCCCAGGACTACGCGAGCGTGGTGGCCGCCTTCTTCGCGGGCAACGTGGTGAGCCTGCTCGCGGCCCTGGCGCTCGGCCGCTGGCTCGGCACGAGCGGGCACCTGGGCGGCTTCCTGCTCGGCCAGGCCGGCATCCTGTTCGTGCTGTGCGCGCGCGTCGAGCGCGAGCTCACCGCGGTGCGCGCGCCGGAGACGGTGGATCTCACCAGCGCCTTCGCCCGCTACCCCGATCTGATCGCGGCCGGGCTCCTCTACAACGCGGCGATCGCGGTGGACCGCATCGCGTTCTGGATCGCGCCGACCGGGCGCCAGATCGTCGGCTGGTTTCACGCCTCGCTCTACGACACCCCGATCTTCCTGTGCTACCTTTCGGTCGTGCCGTCGCTCGCCATCTTCCTCGTCAGCGTCGAGACCGACTTCTACGATCGCTACCGGGAGTACTACGGCGTGGCCACCAAGCACGGCACCCTGCGGCAGGTGCTGGAGGCCAAGCGGGCCATGACCGCTCTGCCTGCGCGACGGCCTGCGCCGCATGCTGGTGGTCCAGGGCCCGCTGACCCTGCTGCTCATGGTGCTGGCCCCGTGGATCGCGGCCGAGCTCGCGCTCGACGGGCTGCAGCTCGGGATCATGCGCTGCGGGCTCGTGGGCGCGCTGCTGCACGTGCTCTGCCTCTTCGGGGGCATCGTGCTGCTCTACTTCGACCGGCGGCGCGCGGCCGCCGAGGTCGCGGGCGTCTTCCTGGCCGGCAACCTGGTCTTCACCGTGATCACGCTGCTGGTGGGCCCGCGCAGCTACGGGCTCGGCTACCCGCTCGCCGCGCTGCTCGGCTGCGCGTGGGCCTACCATCGCCTCGAGCAGACCCTCGAGGATCTGGAGTACCTGACGTTCGCGGCGCAGCCGATGGCGCCCGAGGCGTCGGCCGTCGAATCGAGCCCGACCGCGTCCGCCTGATGGCACACCGCTCGGCGGGCGAGGCCACGCTGGTGGCGGCCCTGCTGGCCCTGCTCGCGGCCGCCATCGTCTACCCGCTGCTCCAGGTGCTGTCGGTGGCCTTCCTGGACGGGGGCGTGCCCACCCTGCGACCGCTCGCGGCCTTCTTCGGGCGCCCGCTCTTCCGCGAGGCGTTCGTGAACACGCTGCTGGCCGGCGTGCTGGCGGTGGTGATCGGCAGCGTGATCGCGGTGCCGCTGGCGCTGCTCACCGTGCGCTACCGCTTCCCGGGGCGGACCCTGGTCACGGTGCTGGGCGTGCTGCCGCTCGTGATCCCGCCCTTCGTGGGCGCGGTGGCCTTCCAGCAGATCCTCGGGCGCAGCGGCGCGGTGAACCTGCTGCTCCGCGAGCACGCGGGCTTCACGATCCCGTTCATGGAGGGGCTCACCGGGGTGGTGCTGGTGCAGAGCCTCCACTACTTCCCGTTCATCCTGCTCAACACCGCGGCCGCGCTCGCCGGGCTCGATCGCTCGCTCGAGGAGGCGGCCCAGAACCTCGGCAGCTCGGGCTTCCGCCTCTTCCGCCGCGTGCTGCTGCCGCTGGCCCTGCCGGGCTACGCGGCGGGGGCCCTGCTCACGTTCATCCGCGTGATCGACGACCTGGGCACGCCGCTCATGCTCAACTACACCAAGCTGCTCGCGCCGCAGGCCTACGTGCGGGTGACCACGATCGGCCTCACCGACGTGGACGGCTACGTGATCTGCGTGATCCTGGTGGCGCTGTCGCTCGGGGCGCTCGCGCTGTCCAAGGCGGTCCTGGCCCGCGGCGAGTTCGCGGCGCTCGGCCGGAGCGGCGAGGCGCCGCCGGTGGCGCTGGGTCCGCGCGGCGCCCTGGTGGCGTGGGGGCTCGTCGCGCTGCTGCTGGGGCCCGCGCTGCTCCCGCACGCGGGCATCCTGCTGCTGTCGGTCTCGAAGGTGTGGAGCCTCACCCCGGTCCCGACCGTCTACACCCTGGGCAACTACGAGGAGATCCTGGTCCGCTCGCCCCAGTTCATCGCGAACACGATGCGCTACGCGGGCCTCGCCGCGCTGCTCGACGTGGCGCTGGGCGCGGTGATCGCCTGGCTCCTGCTCCGCGGCCGGGTGCGGGGCCGGCAGTGGCTCGACACGATCTCCACGGTGCCGCTCGCGATCCCGGGCGTGGTGATCGCGGTGGGCTACCTCCGCGCCTTCGGGTCGTTCCGCGTGCCGGGCCTGGGCGAGCCGCTCACGTCCACGTGGCTCATCCTGGTGATCGTGTACGCGGTGCGGCGGCTGCCCTACGCGGTGCGGGGAGCCTACGCGGCGCTCCAGCAGCTCTCGCCCGCGCTGGAGGAGGCGGCCCAGAACCTCGGGGCCAATCGCGCCGCGCACCTTCCGGCGCATCACGCTGCCGCTGATGATGCGCGGGCTGCTGGCCGGCGGCCTGCTCGCGTTCATCACCTCGGCGGTGGATCTCTCGTCCACGATCCTGCTGGTCCCGCGGGTGGAGCTGGGCCCGCTCTCCTACGGCATCTATCTCTACATGCAGTCGGCGGTGGGCCGCGGCCCGGGCGCGGCGCTCGGGGTGGTCGCCATCGTGCTGGTGGCGGCCGGGACGTGGGCCGCCACCGCGCTGGCGCGGCGCTCCGGCGCGGCGCTCTTCCGGAGCTGACGATGGCGTCGCCACGCCCGGACCTGGGTCCTGCCGGCCTCGATGCTGCTCGGCACCTTCGCGTGGTCGTTCGTGTACGTGAGCCTGCCCTTCCACATCCAGAAGATGTCCACGCTGGACGCGGCCACGACGCTGCGCTGGACCGGGTGGATCCTCGGCATCAGCCCGCTCATCACGGTCATCACCGCGCCGATCTCGGGGCGCATCGGCGAGCGCATCGATCCCAAGCGCGGCTTCATGGCGGTGCAGGCGTTCCAGGGGCTGGGCTTCCTCGGCATGGCGCTCGCGCGCACGCTGCCCGAGATGCTGGTCGCCCGCGTGCTCCTGGGCCTGATGGGCGCGGTGTCCACCTTCGCCTTCATCATGGTGGGGCGCTCCGGCGGCGACGTGCGGCGCCAGGTGTCCTACATCCAGTCGGGCATGACGCTGGGGCAGGTGCTGGGGCCGGCGGTGGGCGCGGTGGTGGCGGCGCGCCTCGGGTTCCAGCTCTCCTTCATCCTGGGCGGCGTGATGCTGTGGGCCTGCTCGGCCCTCGTGGCCTGGGGCGTGCCGCCGGGCAAGCCGCGCGACGCCAGGGCCGCGGGCGACCGGCGGACGTCGCCGCGCGAGCTGGTGACGGCGTGCCTCGTGGTGCTCACCGGATCGACGCAGATCTTCTTCCTCGCCGCGATCCTCCCGCAGATCCTCCCGCCGCTCGGGGTGTCGGGGGACTCCACGCTCGAGGTCAGCGGGTTCCTCCTCCTGATCACCGGGCTGGCCGCCGCGCTCGGCGCGATGGCGGCGCCGCGCCTGGCCGAGGTGGTCGGCGACCGGCGCGCGCTGATCTGGTTCCTCGCTGGGCTCCTCGCTGCTGGTGGCCGCGCTCGGGGTCGCGGGCAACGTGTGGAGCTTCGGGGTGCTCCGCTTCCTGCAGGTGCTGTGCATCGCGCCGGTCTTCCCGCTCTCGGTGGCGGCGATC
Source organism: uncultured Candidatus Rokubacteria bacterium (assembly GCA_963747235.1). GTDB lineage: Bacteria > Methylomirabilota > Methylomirabilia > Rokubacteriales > CSP1-6 > CAMLFJ01. Next base: position 132,780 of record CAVVEU010000040.1, on the reverse strand, counting down.
GCGCAGCGGGCGTCCGGGGAAGCCATCGGATTCGTGAACTCGGCGCGGATCGGGGCGGCCTTCATCGGGCCGGTCGTGGCGACGACGCTGCTGTCGTCCATGCCGCCCGCCGCCGTCTACCTGGTGCTGGCCGGGATGGGGCTGTCGGTGATCCCGCTCGTGGCGCGGCTCAACCGCCGCGCGCGTCCGTGGGGCGAGGCCCCTCCGTGGGGCGAGGGAGGTCGGAGCGCGTGAGCCAGGAGGAGCTGATCCGGCTGTCGGAAGTGCGCATGGAGAACGTGGGCAAGCGCTACGGCGAGCACTGGGCGGTGCAGGACGTCTCGCTCTCGATCCGCCCCGGCGAGTTCTACACGCTGCTGGGGCCGTCCGGCTGCGGCAAGACGACGCTGCTCCGGCTGCTCGCGGGCTTCATCACCCCCGACACCGGCCGCATCATCGTGGACGACGAGCCGATCGATCCGGTGCCGCCGTGGAAGCGCAACCTGGGCATGGTCTTCCAGCACTACGCGCTGTGGCCGCACCTGTCCGTGTTCGAGAACGTGGCCTTCGGCCTGCGCGAGCGCGGGGTGAGCGGCGCGGCGCTGACCGCGCGGGTAGGCCGCCGCCCTCGGCCAGGTGGGCCTCGACGGCTTCGAGACGCGCCGGCCGTCCCAGCTCTCGGGAGGCCAGCAGCAGCGGGTGGCGCTGGCGCGGACCCTGATCATCCAGCCGCGCCTGCTCCTGCTCGACGAGCCGCTCTCCAACCTGGACGCGGTGCTGCGCGCGCAGATGCGCCTCGAGCTGGCGCGGCTGCACCGCGACGTCGGGATCACCACCATCTACGTCACCCACGACCAGGCGGAGGCGCTCGCGCTGTCCACGCGCATCGCGGTGCTGAGCCAGGGCCGCATCGTGCAGGAGGGCAAGCCCGAGGAGATCTACTGGCGGCCCCGCAACCGGTTCGTGGCCGAGTTCGTGGGCGCCGCCAACCTGGTGGCGGTGCGGGTGCTCGAGGTGCGCGACCTGGGCGTGGTGGTGGACACGGCGGGCGGCTCGCGCATCCCGGTGGCCTCGGGCGGGCACCCGTGGGCGGTCGGGGACCGCGGCCTGCTCTGCCTCCGGCCGGAGGCGCTGCGCCTCGAGGAGGCCGAGCGCGCGGCGGGGGGCATCCGCGGGCAAGGTGGTCGGCCACGTCTTCGAGGGCGCGCGCCAGCTCTACGACGTCACGATCCCGGGCGGCACGGTCCGCGTGGAGATGATCACCTCCGCGCAGCAGGGCAAGAGCTTCAAGCCCGGCGACGACGTCAAGATCGAGATCTCCCCGGAGACCAGCGTGCTGCTCCCGGCGGAGCCGTGAACGCGTGTCCGCGGACGACCGTTCGGCTGACTACAGTCGGCTGTCCGCGGCTGATTACCGTTTAGTTCTTCAAGCTTTATTAAATGCGGGGGCCCAGAAATGGCCCCCGCACTCCCCCAGTTTGCGGACAACCGTTTCGGTGTAATCTTCGGCCCCGGGAGGCCGTCATGACCGACATAAGCCCGCAGGACCTGAAGGCGAAGCTGGATCGCCGGGAGCCGCTCGTGCTGCTCGACGTGCGCGAGGACTGGGAGACCGCGCTGTGCCGGCTCGACAACGCGACCCACATCCCGATCGAGGAGATCGAGTTCCGCACCGCCGAGCTCGATCCGGCCGACGAGATCATCGTGTACTGCCACCACGGCGTGCGCAGCGCCGCGGTCGCCAACTTTCTCCGCCAGCAGGGATTCAAGGCGGTGAACCTGGCGGGCGGCCTCGACTTCTGGGCGCGGGCCATCGACCCGAAGATGAAGCGGTACTAGCGCGCAGATGCCGATGACCTGATTTCGTCCGCGTCGAGCGCGAGGCACGGCGTGGCGTGGGTCACCCTCGACCGGCCGCCGCTGAACCTGATCGTGCCCGAGATGGTGGAGGGGATCCGCGCCACCTTCGACGCGCTCCGGCGCGATCCGACGCGTCCGCGCCGCGGTGATCACGGGCGCGGGGCGGGCCATCACCGGCGGCATGCAGCTCCAGGTGCTGCGCGAGCTCACCCCCGGCCACCGCCAAGCGCGTTCATCGCGAGCCTGCACGAGGCGATCAACCTGGTGCACGACGCGCCGTTCCCGACCGTGTGCATGATCAACGGCGCGTGTCTCGGGGCGGGCTTCGAGCTCGCGATGGCCTGCGACCTGCGCACCGCGGCCGCGGGCGCGCTCCTGGGCCTGCCCGAGATTCGGGTGGGCATCCCCTCGGTGATCGAGGCGGCGCTCCTGCCCGGCATGGTCGGGCCGGGGCGGGCGGCCGAGATCCTGCTGACCGGCGACCCGGTCACCGCGGAGCAGGCGCTCGCGTGGGGGCTGGTGAACCGGGTCGCGCCGGCGGCCGGGCTGCGCGCGGTGACCGCGGAGCTGGTCGGGCGCATCGTCGAGTGCGCGCCCACCGCGGTGCGCCTGCAGAAGGAGCTGATCGTGCGCTGGCGGAACACGGATCAGCGGACGGCGGTCGAGTACGGGGTCAACGCGTTCGGCCAGTCCTTCGCCACCGGCGAGCCCCGCGAGGCCATGGACGCCTACCTCGGCAAGCGCAAGCCCCGCTTCGCTTCGTGATCCGCCTCGTCACGTTCGACTTCTGGGACACCCTCGTCACCGATTCCCCCGAGAACCTCCGCGCCCAGCGCGCGCTCCGCGTGGCCGCGATCCGGCGGGCGCTGCGCGACGCGGGCGCTCCGGTGAGCGAGGCGGAGGCGGAGGACGTCCACGAGCGCTCGGGCGAGGTGCTGGTCGAGCGCTTCTGGAGCCTCCACCGTGACCCGAGCCCGGACGAGCAGCTCCGGATCGTGCTGGACACCCGCGGCGAGGGCATCGCGGCGCGCCTGGATCCCGCCGCGTTCGCGGCGGCGCTCGACGGCTACATCAGCCCGGTGCTGGCCCATCCGCCGGATCTCTGTCCGGGCGCCGGATCGCGCGGTGCGGGAGCTGGCCGCGCGGGGCGTGAGCCTCGGCATCGTCTCCAACACCGGGCGCACCCCGGGCGTGATCCTGCGCCGGGTGCTCGAGCGCCACGGGCTGCTTCGCTACTTCGGCGCGATCTCCTACTCCGACGAGGTCGGCTTCCGGAAGCCGGAGGCCCAGATCTTCCAGCGTCACGCTGGAGCGCGCCGGGGTGGCGCCGGACGAGGCGGTGCACATCGGCGACAACCCGGATGCCGACGTGGTCGGGGCCCAGGGCGTGGGCATGCGCGGCCGCGCACTACACCGCGGGCTTCCGCCGGCCGTCGGCCGAGGCCGACCTGCTGATTCCCGACCTCGCCATGCTCGCGGATGCGGTTTTTCGGATTGCGCCTCCGAGGCCCGGCGGGTAACATTCCTGCGCCATGGACGTCGGCGAGCTCCGCGCAAAGATCCGCGACATCAAGGATTTCCCGACCGAGGGCATCCTCTTCAAGGACATCACCACGCTGCTCAAGGACGGCCCGGCCTGGGCCTCCGTGATCGACCACCTGGCCGCGCGCTACCACACCGCGCGGGTGGACCTCGTGGTGGGCGTGGAGTCGCGCGGCTTCATCTTCGGCGGCGCGCTCGCGCACCAGCTCAAGGCGGGCTTCGTGCCGGTGCGCAAGCGGGGCAAGCTGCCCGCGCCCACGATCGAGGAGGAGTACGAGCTCGAGTACGGCCGCGATGTGCTGGCCATCCACGAGGACGCGGTGCGCAAGGGCCAGCGGGTCCTGGTGGTGGACGATCTCCTCGCCACCGGCGGAACCATGGCGGCCACGTTCCAGCTCTTCGACCGGCTCGGGGCGACCGTGGTCGGGGCCACGTTCCTGATCGAGCTGGCCTTTCTCAAGGGGCGCGAGCGGCTGGCCGGCGCCGGCCACCGGATCGACTCCCTGATCGTCTACGACTAGGCGGTCGCAAGTGGTTGTATGATGGGGGCCGGGAGGCGATCCATGACCGAGCGCGGATGGCTGGGAGCACTGGTGATCGTGGTCGCGGGACTGGCGGTCCCCGTGGGCCTGGGGGCGGCCGAGCCCGAGCAGAAGGCGGTGGCGCCCCTCATCCTCAACCTGATGAACCGCCCCGTGGAGTCCCGCGAGCGGGCCTATACCGAGGACATCAAGCGTGACGCGCTGGCGCCCCGCCCGTCGGCCATCGACGAGTGGGAGCCGCAGCCGGACGGCTCGATGCGCAACAAGAAGACCGGGATCAGCGTGAAGGTGATGAACCCGTGCCCGGCGGCGACATCGAGCACGAGTTCGCGCTGGCCGCCTACAACCGGTCGCGCTCCCGCCGCTGATCGTCGAGCCGGCTCCTCCCAGACGAAGCTGACGCCGCCCCCGGGCGACCGGGGCCGGCTGTGATCAGGAGACACCAGGCATGGCCATACGGACCGTCGGAGTGCTGGGCTGTGGGCTGATGGGATCGGGCATCGTCCAGGTCGCCGCGCAGGCCGGCTTCTCCACGATCGTGGCGGAGGCGACCCAGGAGCTGCTCGACCGGGGGCTCGGCGGGCTCCGCAAGAGCCTCGACGCGCTGGTGGCCAAGGCGCGCATCGACGAGAAGACCCGCGACGAGATCATGGGTCGGATCAGGGGCGTGGTCGGCCTCGAGGCCTTCCGCGACTGCGACCTCGTGATCGAGGCCATCACCGAGAACCAGCCGCTCAAGAACGAGACCTTCGCCAAGCTCGACCGGATCTGCCCGCCGCACGCGCTGCTCGCCTCGAACACCTCGTCCTGCAACATCACCGCGATGGCCGCGGCCACCAGGCGGCCCGGTCAGGTGCTGGGGCTGCACTTCTTCAACCCGGTGCCGCTCATGAAGCTCGTGGAGGTCATCCAGACCATCCTCACCGACGAGAAGAGCGTGCTCGCGGCCTACGAGTGGGTGCAGGCGGTGGGCAAGGTGCCGGTGCGGGCGAAAGACTCGACGGCCTTCATCGTGAATCGCCTGCTCGTGCCCTACCTGCTCGACGCGATCCGGGTCTACGAGGGCGGGCTGGCCACGCTGGAGGACATCGACCAGGCCATGAAGCTCGGCTGCGGCTACCCGATGGGTCCCTTCACCCTGCTCGACCTGGTGGGCCTCGACACCACCATGTTCGTGGCCGAGGTCATGTTCGACGAGTACCGGGAACCCCGCTACGCGCCCCCGCCGTTGCTGAAGCGCATGGTGATGGCCGGGCAGCTCGGTCGCAAGACGGGAAAGGGTTTCTATGACTACAGCCACAAGTGAGAGGGAGGGGGGCTGCGGGCTCGCGGGGTTCTACCGCTACTCGAAATGAGCCACCTGTACTACCTGAGCGACGACCAGCGGGCCATCCGCGATCTCGCGCGGGAGATCGCGCGCGAGCGCATCGCCCCGCTGGCGGCCCACGTGGACGAGACCGGGGAGTACCCGCACGAGCAGCTCAAGCTGCTCGGCCAGCAGGGGCTCATGGGGCTCCACATCCCGGAGGCCTACGGGGGCACCGCGTCGGGCTCGCTCGCGTTCTGCCTGGCCGCCGAGGAGGTGGCCTGGGCGTGCGCCTCCACCGCGACCATCTTCCTGGTCCAGAATCTCGGCGGCTACCCGATCATCTTCGCGGGCAGCGAGGAGCAGAAGCGGCGCTACCTGCCGAAGCTGGCCTCCGGCGAGATGACCGCGGCCTTCTCCCTCTCCGAGCCCGGCGCGGGCTCCGACGCGGCGGCGATGACCTGCCGAGCGGTGCGCCGAGGCGATCGCTACGTGCTCAACGGCTCCAAGATGTGGGTGACCAACGGCTCGCACGCGGGCATCATCACCGTGTTCGTCACCACCGAGCCCGGCAAGCGGGCCGCGGGCGTGACGGCGCTCCTGATCGAGCCGGGGCTCAAGGGCTTCACGGTGGGCAAGCCGGAGCGCAAGCTCGGCATCCACGGCTCGCCCACCGTGGCGCTGCACTTCACCGACTGTGAAGTGCCGGTGGAGAACCGCCTCGGCGCGGAAGGGGAGGGCTTCAAGGTCGCGATGAAGACCCTCGAGCAGTCGCGCCCGACCATCGGCGCGCAGGCGGTCGGCATCGCCCAGGCCGCGCTCGACGCCTCGGTGGCCTACGCCAAGGAGCGGCGCGCCTTCGATCAGCCCATCGCCGCCTTCCAGGGCATCCAGTTCATGCTCGCCGACATGGCGATCGCGGTGCACGCCTCGCGGCTCGTCGTCCACCACGCCGCCGCGCTGATCGACCACGGGATCACCGGCGCCGCGCTCGAGTCCTCGGTGGCCAAGTGCCTGGCCTCGGACACCGCCATGAAGGCGGCCACCGACGCGGTGCAGATCCTCGGCGGCTACGGCTACACGAAGGAATTCCCGGTGGAGCGCTTCATGCGCGACGCCAAGATCACCCAGATCTACGAGGGCACGAACCAGATCCAGCGAGTGGTCATCGCCCAGCAGCTTCTGGGCAACACCTGACACTGGGCCAACGGGGGATAAATCGATGAGCGACCGACGCCAGCCACGTGTGCATCGCCGCACCTTCCTGAAGACCGCCGGGACCGCCGCGGGCGCCGCCGCGCTCGGCTTCCCCGCGGTGCTGCGCGCGCAGGCCCCGACGCTCAAGGTCGGCGTGGTGCACCCGATCACCGGGCCCGCTCGCCGAGCCCGGCCAGGCCTGCCGCCTCGGGGCGCAGATGGCCGCCGACGCGATCAACGCGGCGGGCGGCATCAAGTCGCTCGGCGGCATGAAGCTCGAGCTGGTCCTGGGCGACACGCAGACGAAGCCCGACGTCGGGCGGACCGAGGCCGAGCGGGTGATCAACCAGGGCGCCCAGGTGCTGATGGGCTCCTTCGATTCCGGCTCCACCGCGGCGATGGTGCCGGTGGTCCAGCAGCGCCGGATCCCGTTCCTGGTGGACATCGCCGCCGCCGACCCGATCACCGCCAACGTGGCGAAGGCGGTGAAGGACGGCCAGCAGAAGACGCAGTACGTGTACCGCAACTTCCCGACCGGCTCGTCGTTCGGGCGCAAGGCGGTGCAGTACTTCACCGAGATCTTCCAGGAAGCCAAGGTGTCGCCCAAGCGGGTGGTGCTGATGTACTGCAACGACCTCTTCGGCCAGAACAACGCCAAGGGCTTCCAGGCCGCGCACGCGGCGGCCAAGCCCTCGTGGGACATCGTGGACGTGATCCCGTGGCCGGAGCCGCCCCAGGATCTCTCCACCGAGGTCTCGCGCGCCAAGTCGGCCAAGCCCGACATCATCGCGCCGATCACGCGGCCGGCGAGCGCGCAGCTCCTCCTGCCCGAGATCCGCAAGCAGCGCCTGGACATCATGGGCATCGTCGGGCCGGGCAGCCCGGGGCTCTACGAGGCGGGGCAGCTCGCGACCCTCAAGGAAGACCTCGACTACGTCATGAGCAGCCTGCCGTGGGCGAACTTCAAGAACCCGCGCACCCAGGCGGTCGCCGAGGACTACCTGAAGCGGTCGAACGGCAAGACGTTCGACACCAACTCGGGCTACTCCTACGACGGCATGATGCTGATCGCGGACGTCCTCGAGCGCGCCAAGTCCACCGATCCCGACGCCATCGTGGAGGCGCTCCGGACGTCGAACTGGTCGGGCGGGCTCATGCAGTACGCGGGGCCGGTGGTGTTCAACGAGATCGGCGACAATCCGAACGCGGTCACCACCATGATCCAGATCCTGGCCGGCAAGCCGGTCGCGGTCTGGCCCCGGGAGGCCGCCGTCTCGAAGTTCGTCTTCCCGCGTCCCAAGGCGTAGCCGGCCCTGGACCCGGCGCTCGTCGCCCAGGGGCTGCTGAGCGGCCTGCTGTTCGGGGGCGTCTACAGCCTCATGGCCGTGGGGCTCACCCTGATCTTCGGGGTGATGCGCGTCGTCAACTTCGCCCACGGCGACATGATGGTCTGGGGCATGTACCTGGCCTGGATCCTCGCCACGCGGGCGGGGATCGACCCCTACGTGGGCTTCGTCGCCTGCGCGGGCGCCCTCTTCCTGATGGGCTGGGTCACGCAGCGCCTGCTCGTCGACCGCATCGTCGACGCGCCGCACGAGATGCAGATCCTGCTGATGCTGGGCGTCGCGCTCGTGCTCGAGAACGCGGCGCTGATGGCCTTCGGCCCCGATCCCCAGCGGGTGCGCTCGCCGCTGCGGGCGGCGACCTTCTGGCTCGGGCCGGTGTTCGTGGACGTGGCGCGGCTCGTGACCTTCGCGCTGGCCATGGTGCTCACCCTGGCCCTCTACCTCTTCCTCACCCGCACCGACCTCGGCCGCACCATGCGCGCGGCCGCCGACAACGCCTACGGCGCGCTCGTGATCGGCACCGACGTGCGGCGCGTCTACGCGGCCGCCTTCGGCATCGGGGCCGCGTGCGTGGGGGCGGCGGGGGCGCTCGTCTCGCCGATCCTGCCCTTCCAGCCCGCGGGCGGGCTCTCGCTGTCGGTGGCCTCGTTCAACATCGTGATCATCGGCGGGCATGGGCAGCCTGCCCGGCGCGTTCCTGGGCGGCCTGCTGGTCTCGGTGGCCGAGTCGCTCGGCGCGGTGTTCCTGAGCCCGTCCATGAAGGAGCTGGTGAGCTTCTCGCTGCTCATCGTGATCCTGCTGTTCCGGCCGGCCGGGCTCTTCGGGAAGACCGCCGCGTGAAGTGGCTCGGCGCCGCCGCGCTGCTCGTCCTGCTGCTGCTGCCCGCGGTGCTCAACTCCTACGCGGTCACCGTGTTCATCTTCATCTTCTTCTACGCCTTCCTCGGGCAGGCCTGGAACATCGTGGGCGGCTACGCGGGGCAGCTCTCGGCGGGCCACGCCGCCTTCGTCGGCATCGGGGCCTACACCTCCGCGATCCTCTCGGTGCAGGCCGGGCTCACGCCGTGGATCGGCATGCTGGTGGGCGGCCTGCTCTCGGCCGTGCTCGGCGCCATCGTCGGCTACCTGGGCTTCCGCTTCGGCCTGCGCGGCTTCTACTTCGTGCTGCTCACGGTGGCCTTCGCGGAGGTCTGCCGGATCGTGGCGCTCAACACCGACGCGGTGGGCGGGGCGCTCGGCTACTACATCACCTTCACGGGCAACCCGTGGCAGTTCCAGTTCCAGGACAACCGCGTGTACTACTACGTGGCCCTCGGGCTGATGCTGATCGCCACCGGCATCGTGGCCGCCATCGAGCGCCGCCGCTTCGGCGCGTACCTGATCGCGATCCGGGAGGACGAGAGCGCCTGCGAGGCGCTCGGGGTGAACACCTTCCGCTACAAGATGCTGGCGATGATCGTCTCGTCGTTCCTCACCGGCGTGGGCGGGACGTTCTACGCGTTCTACCTCTTCTCGCTCCAGCCCGGCTCGGTGTTCGGCATCCCGCTCTCGGTCGAGATCATCATCCGGCCCATCGTGGGCGGCGCGGGGACGGTCATGGGCCCGATCCTCGGCTCCTTCATCCTGAGCCCGCTCGCCGAGGTCTCGCGGATCTACTTCGGGCAGGGGGGCTGGGCGGGCGCGCACCTGATCGCCTACGGCCTCCTGCTCATCGCGGTGGTGCTCTTCCTGCCCCAGGGCGCCTACCCGGCCCTGCGCCGCCTCTGGGCGCGCGCGGCCCGGTGACCTGCCGCCGCTGCTCCGCGTCGCCGGGATCTCCAAGCGCTTCGGCGGGCTGCGTGGCGGTGCGCGATCTCTCGCTCGAGATGGCGCGCGGCGAGGTGCTCGGGCTCATCGGCCCCAACGGGGCCGGCAAGACCACCGCGTTCAACCTGCTCTCGGGCTTTCTCGCGCCCGACCAGGGCACGGTCCACTTCGACGGCCACCCGCTCGTCGGGCTCAAGCCGCACGCGATCTGCGGCCTCGGCCTGGCCCGCACCTTCCAGATCGTCCGCCCCTTTCCCCATCTCTCCGTGCTCGACAATGTCCGGGTGGGCGCGCTGGCGCGGCACCCCCGCATGGCGGAGGCGCGGGAGAAGGCGCGCGGCGGTGATCGACCGGGTGGGGCTGGGCGCCAAGGCCGGGCACGCGGCGTCCGGGCTGACCCTCGCCGAGCGCAAGCGGCTCGAGCTCGCGCGCGCGCTGGCCACCGAGCCCACCCTGCTCCTGCTCGACGAGGTGATGGCCGGGCTCAATCCCACCGAGATCGCGGCGATCGTGGACCTCATCCAGCGCATCAACGAGGACGGCGTATCCATCCTGCTGATCGAGCACAACATGCGGGCGGTGATGACGCTCTCGCACCGCATCGCGGTGCTCAACTTCGGCGAGAAGATCGTGGAGGGGCCCCCCGCCACGGTCGCCAACCACCCGCGCGTGATCGAGGCCTACCTGGGCGAGGAGTATGTCCACACTCCTGCGCGTTGAGGGCATCGAGGTCGGCTACGGCGACCTGACCGCGGTCGGCGACGTCTCGCTCGAGGTGCGCGAGGGCGAGGCGGTGGCGCTGATCGGCGCCAACGGCGCGGGCAAGACGACCACGCTGCGCGCGATCTCGGGCCTGCTGCCGCTTCGCCGCGGGCGCATCGAGTTCGAGGGCCAGCGGCTCGACGGCCTCACGTCCGCCCAGATCGTGGCCCGCGGCATCGCCCACGTGCCCGAAGGCCGCCAGCTCTTCCCGACGATGACGGTCCTGGAGAACCTGGAGCTGGGGGCCCGCACGCGGGCGGCCCGGGCGCCGGCGAGCCGAGACCCTCGCGCGGGTCTTCGACCTGTTCCCGCGCCTGCGGGAGCGGCGGGAGCAGCTCGGCGGGGACCCTCTCGGGCGGCGAGCAGCAGATGTGCGCCATCGGCCGCGGGCTCATGGCCTGCCCCCGGCTGCTCATGCTGGACGAGCCGAGCCTCGGGCTGGCCCCGGTCATGGTGAAGGCGATCTTCGAGGACCTGGGGCGTATCAACGCGCAAGGGCTCACTATTTTGCTCGTCGAGCAGAACGTGCTGCGGTCGCTGCACCTGGCCCACCGGGGCTACGTGCTCGAGAACGGGCGGGTGACCCGGTCGGGGCCCGGGCCGGAGCTGCTCGCGAGCGGCCACATCAAGCAGGCCTACCTGGGGCTCTGAGAGCGAAAACCCGTATAATTCGCTCGCGCTACGGGCCGAGAATAGGTTGTGCGTCGGTTCATCCGGACCTTCCTCGTCCCGTTCCTGCTGCTCGCGATCCCGCTGGGGATCCTGGCCGGCCTCGGGTTTGTCGCGGCCCACCGCCAGCTCGTGCGGACCCGCGACGCCGCGGTCGCCCGGACCGTGGACGCGGTGAACGCGCTGGTCGGCGACTACCAGGAATCGCTGCGACGCGAGACGATCCTCCTCGCGAGTGACCCCGCGGTGGTCGAGGGAACGGCCAAGGGCGACTGGGCGATCCTGGCCCGCGGCGCCTCTCCGCGCGTGCTGGCCGTCACGCGCGACGGGCTCGCCGACTTCATCACGATCCGGGACGCGCGCGGCACGCCCCTGGTGCAGGTGCCGGCGGGTCCGCCGCCGAGCCTCCCCGGCGCGCCGGCCGCCGACCGAGCCGGTCCTGACCCTGCGGCTGGCGGGTGGCCAGCCGTACTTCCTCGTCACCGCGCCGGTGCAGAGCCCGGCCGGGCGCGAGCCGCCCGGCGGCCCCGGCACCGTGGTGGCCGGCCGGCGCGTCGAGGGGCTTGGCGCCTTGCTCGACCGGCTCCCCGCGCGACCGGCGGTGATCTTCGTCGCGGGCGATCGCGCGCTCGCGGCCAGCCGGAGCGATCTGCCCGGGAGCGGCTGGGCCCGCGCGGCCACCGTCGGCGCCACCGACGTGGGCGACGAGCCCTTCGCGGTTCGCCGGCTCGCGGAGCCCGTCGTGACGTCGCCCGACGGCGGCCTCTGGGTCGTGCTGTCGGTGCGGGAGTTCGCGCGGGCCGAGCACCGCCTGCTGCTGGAGTTCCTCGCCCTGCTGGGGGCCGGCGCGGTGGTGCTCGCGGGCGTGGTGCTGGCGTTCCTGCCGGCGGCCGGCCGGCCGCGCCCGCCGGCGCGGTCGGGGCCGCCCGCGGACAGCCCCCGCGTGGCGCTCGAGCGGCGCAACCGCGAGCTGGAAGCGCTGAACGCGGTGTTCGCGACGATGAGTCGCGGCTCCAACCTGGCCACCACCGCCGGCGAGACGCTCGAGATCGTGCGCGGTCTCGCCCGGATGGACGTCGGCGTGATCTATCGCCTGGACCACGACGCCAGCCAGCTCGTCCTGGAAGGGCAGAGCGGCGTCGATCCCCGCTATCTCGATCGCTCCCGCAACCGCCCGCTCGAGGGCTCCCACGTGGGCGACGCGGCGCGCACCGGCGAGACCATCGTCACCCACCTGGACGCCTCGCCGCCCTCCGAAGAGCATATCCGGGAGATGGCGGCCGAGCGGGCCCACCGCACCCAGCTCGCGCTGCCGATCCCGGTCGAGCACCGGACCTGGGGCGTGATGGCGCTCGTCTCCAAGGAGCGGCGCGAGTTCCTGCCCGAGGAGCTGACGATCCTCTCGGCGGTGGCCCAGCAGGTGGGCCTGGCGGTCGAGCGCGCCCAGCTCCGCGACACCGCGGCGGTGCGCCTCGGCCGGCTCGAGGCGCAGCACGTGATCGAGCGGCACATCTCCGAGCAGCTCGACCCCGAGGAGCTGCTGGTCGTCATCGCGCGCGCGGCCCAGCGGCTGATCGGGGGGACGTTCTCCGCGGTGTACCTCCTGGAAGGCGACACCCTGCGCCCGCGGGCCTGGTCGGATGTCCCGGACTGGATCCGGGATCTCCGCTTCAAGATCGGCAGCGGCGTGGCCGGCGCCGCGCTGGCCACCGGTCGGGGCGCGCTGGCCAACGACTACGCCAGCTCGCCCGGCGCGATGGCCGAGTTCATCCCGTTCACGAGCCGGCTGCTGGCCGCGCCCCTCATGGCGGGCGACCGGCCCCTGGGCGTGATGACCGCGGGGCGGGGACCCGGCGCGCCGCCGTTCACCGAGGAGGATCTCTCGATCCTGACCGACTTCGCCACGCAGGCCGCGGTGGCGCTCGAGCACGCGCGGCTCTTCGACGAGGCCACGCGCAACGCGGCCCAGTACCAGGCGCTCCTCGAGGTGAGCGGCGCGGTCAGCTCGACCCTCGACGTCGATCGCGTCCTCGATCTGGTGCTGGAGCGGTGCCAGGCGCTGCTCGCGGTGGCCGCGGTCGGCGTCATGCGGGTCGACCGGGAAACCGGGGTGGTGTCCTACGAGCGCGGCCGCGGCCTGTCGAGCGCGTTCACCGCCTCGCTGCGCATGCGTCTGGGGGAGGGTACCACCGGCCGCGCGATCGAGGAGCGCGTCCCGGTGTGGAGCGAGGACGTGCTGAACGACACGGCGCTGGCGATCAGCCCGGAGGCGCGCGCGCTGATCCAGCGTGAGGGCTACCGCGCGGTCCTGTCCGTCCCCCTGCTCACCAAGGGCGATGCGCACGGCGCGATCGCCGCCTACTGGTGGGAGCCGCACACGCCGTCCGCGGCCGAGATCTCGATCATGACCGCGCTCGCCGGGCAGGCGGCCACCGCGCTCGACAACGCGCGGATGTTCGCGCAGGAGCGTGACCGCAAGGCGTCGCTGTCCTCGCTGCTCGAGATCAACAAGAAGATCGGGGCGCTCGTGACGCCGGAGAGCCTGCTGACGTCCATCGCGGAGGAGGCGGCCCGGCTGCTCGACGTGGACAACGCGGGCTTCCGGCTGCTCGACGGCGACGACCTGGTGGTGGCGGGTCTCGCCGGCACCGCTGCCCAGTCCATGCTCCGGCCGCGCATCAAGGTGGGCGAGAGCCTGACCGGCCGGGTGTTCGCCTCCGGCCAGGCGCTCATGTGCGAGCTCGAGGCGAGCAATCATGCCGGCCGACCATCTGGCCGCGGGCAAGCGGCTCGGCTACACGCACTATCTCGGCGTGCCGCTCATGGTCGGTGAGCGGGCCATCGGCGTGCTGACCTTCCGCGGGCGGCGCGCCTTCACCGCGCGCGAGCAGGAGCTGGGGGAGAGCTTCGCGGGCCAGGCCGCCATCGCCATCGACCACTCGCGGCTCTATCGCGAGGCGTCCGAGCAGGCGGAGCGGATGCGCGTGGTGGCCGAGATGGGGCGCGTGCTCGTGTCCACGCTCGACGAGGCCCGGGTGCTCGAGATCGTCGCCACCCAGGCCCACGAGTCGCTCGGGCGGCTCGACATCGCGATCTGGCTGCAGGAGGCGGCCGGCGGCCCCCTGCACCTGGTGGCCGGGCAGGGGCCGTTCTCCGGCCCGATCACCGGGCGCGCCCAGCCGCTCAATGCCGACGAGGGCGTGATCGGACGGGCCCTGGCCGAGCGCGCGCCGGTCTGGACGGCCGACGTGCTGAACGATCCGCGGATCCAGCTCCGGCCGGAGTCGCGGCGCTGGGTCGAGGAGATCGGCGGCCGGTCCATCCTCGCGGTGCCGCTCATCCGCGAGCACCTGCAGGGCGCGCTCGTCGTGTATCGGCCGGTGGGCGAGGCGTTCAGCAGCCGCGAGGTCGAGTACCTCTCGGCCTTCGCGAACCAGATCGCGGTCGCGCTCGAGAACGCGCGGCTCTACCGGGCCCTCGACGTCCGCGCGGCGCGCCTGCGCAGCCTGGCCCGCCTCGCGCACATCGTGTCCTCCTCCCTCGACATGGACGAGGTGCTCCGGGCCATCGCCGAGGCGGCCGGCGAGCTGATCGCGGTGCCGCTGGCGAGCTTCTGGATCGCGAACGAGGCGGCCCGCACGGTCGAGTTCCGGACCTCATCCGATCCGATGGCCGACGACTTCCCCTCCAAGACCGTCCTGTATGGTGAGGGCGGCGTGGGCTGGGTGGCGCTGCACGGCGAGACGCTCGAGATCGAGGAGATCGCGCAGGATCCCCGGTTCAAGTTCACGGAGTGGGCGGCGTCCCACGGGTTGCGCAGCGCGCTCGTGGTGCCGATCGTGGTCCAGGAGACGCTCCTCGGGGTGCTCTCCCTCAACGGGCGCGAGCCGATCCGGCTCGACCCCGACGACGAGCAGCTCCTCGAGAGCTTCGTGGCCCAGGCGGGTGTGGCCATCCGCAACGCGGGGCTCTACGGCGAGACTCGCGGCCGGCTCGAGGAGAGCCGGGCCCTCCTGGAGGTCGCCGAGATCCTCAACTCCACGCTGGACTCGAAGCGGCTGCTGCGCGAGGTCGCCATGAAGATCGCCCAGGTGTGCCGGGTGGACCGCTGCTCCATCCAGCGCTGGGTCGACGGCCGCGTGGTGCCGCTCATGTCCCAGTTCGCCGACGGTCACCAGGACCTCGAGACCTGGGACCGGTATCGCCGCATGACCGGATCGCTGCCCGGGAATCCGCTGATGCACGCGCGCGTCATCGAGACGCGGCGGCCGGTGATCGTGCCGGACACCGCCACGAGCGACCTGATCTCGCCGGAGTGGGTCGAGCTCTTCCATGCGAAGTCGACCATGGCCGTCCCGCTGATCCGCCAGGGCGAGGTGATCGGGGTCATGGCGCTCGATCACACCGAGCGGCCGACGCCCTTCGAGCCCTGGCAGGTGGATCTGGCCATGGCCATCGCGGGCCAGCTCGCGCTCTCGCTGGCCAACACCCAGCTCTATACCCAGGTGCAGGAGCGCCTGCGGGAGACGACGGCCCTGCTGTCCGTCGGCCGCGCGCTCTCCCAGCCGGAGCCCACCGCCCACGTCATGCGCACGGTCGCGCGTGAGGTGGCCCACGCCTTCGGCGCCGACATGGTCGGGATCTACGGCCTCGACCGCGAGCACCAGTCGCTCGTGCCCACCGCGGGCTATCACGTGCCCAAGCATCTGCTCGAGCATTTCCTGACCCGCCCCTTCGCCCTCGCGGAGTTTCCCGCCCTGGCCCAGGTCTGGCGCGAGGGGCGGGCCGCGTGGTCCTCGGACGCGAGAGCGGACGCGCGCTTCGACCTTCGGTTGATCGAGGACATCGGCGCGCACTCCGTGCTCTTCGCTCCCACCACGGTGCGGGGCGAGCCGGTCGGGGCGCTGTTCCTGGTGTGGTGGCAGACCGGGCGCGAGTTCGGCGAGTCGGAGCTGCGGCTCCTCGAGGGCGTGGCCGCCCAGGTCGGCCTCGGCATGGAGAACGCGGAGCTGGGCCGGCAGACCGAGGTGAAGCTCCAGGAGACGGAGACGCTCCTGTCGGTGAGCCAGACGCTCGCCTCGACCCTCGACATGGAGACCCTGGCGCGCCAGTTCCTGCGCCTCGTGGCGCGCGGCCTCGGCGCCGACAGCGCGGGCATGTGGCTGCTGCAGGACGACGGGGAGTGGATGGCGCCGCTCGCGGGCTACCACGTTCCCCCGGATCGCCTCGAGGCGCTCCGCGGCCTGCGTCTCTCGATCCGGGAGCACGCGTTCTATCGCGAGGCGGCCGAGCAGCGCCACTCCGTCATCTCCACCGACGGCGGCACCGATCCCCGCATCCCCGAGGAGATCCGCCAGAGCGCGCCGGTGCGCACGCACCTGTTCGTCCCGATCTTCGCCCAGGAGCAGATGATCGGCGGCTTCACCGCCAACTGGTGGGACAAGGCCCGCGAGCTCTCGGACGCCGAGCGCCGGCTGATGGAGGCGGTCGCGAGCCAGGCCGGCGTGGCCCTGCAGAACGCGCGGCTCTTCCAGGACAACCAGCGCCGGGTGCAGGAGCTGTCGGTGCTCCACGAGCTGTCGCGCTCGGTCACCGGCCAGCTCGACCAGGCCGGCATCCTGGACTCGCTGCATCAGCAGGTGCCGCGCGTCCTGGACGTCCGGCACATGGCGGTGGTGTTGCTGGACGAGGAGCACGATCGGCTGGAGGTCGTGCTGCGCGTGCGGGACGGGCGCCGCTGCGACGAGGACGAGCCGCGCGCCTACCCGCGCTCCCAGGCCGGGCTCTCCGGACTCGTGCTCAGCAGCGGCCGGCCGATCCGGACCGCGGACTACCTCGGCGAGTGCCGGCGGCTGGGCGTGGCGCCGGTCCCCAACGCCATGGACATGCCGCACGCCCTCGTCGTGCCCATGACCGCGGGCGACCGCGTGATCGGGCTGCTGTCCCTGCGCAGCCCCGACCGCGCGTTCACCGAAGGCGACGAGCGCCTCCTCGTCAACATCGCCCAGCTCGTCGCCCTCATGCTCCGCAGCGCGCGCCTGTACGAGGAGCGCACGCGCGCCCTCGGCGAGCTGGGCGCCGCCCAGGACCAGCTCGTGCGCACCGAGAAGCTCCGCGCGCTCGGCGAGATGGCGTCGGGCGTGGCCCACGACTTCAACAACCTGCTCGCCTCCATCCTGGGCCGCGCGCAGCTCCTGCTCGAGCGCGTGCAGGACGTCAAGCTGCGCCAGTGGCTCAAGGTCATCGAGCGCGCGGCCATGGACGGCGCCCGCACCGTGCGCCGGCTGCAGGACTTCACGGGCATCCGGCGCGACCAGCCCGCGGTGGACGTGGACCTCAACCAGATCGTCCAGCAGGTCCTCGAGACCACCGAGTCCGCCTGGCGGCAGGATCGGCGTCGGAGCGACGACGCCCAGATTCACGTGGAGACCGATCTGGCCGAGGGGCTGCCGCCGGTGGCGGGCGATCCGGCCGAGCTGCGCGAGGCCTTCACCAACCTGGTGCTCAACGCGGTCGACGCGATGCCGAAGGGCGGCACCCTCACCCTGCGCACCCGGGTGGCCGACGGCCAGGTGGAGGTCGAGGTGCGCGACACCGGGACGGGCATTCCCGAGCACATCCGGGAGAAGATCTTCGACCCGTTCTTCACGACCAAGGGGCCGAAGGGCACCGGCCTCGGCCTCTCGATGGCCTATGGTATCCTCCAGCGCCACAACGGGCGGATCACGGTCGAGAGCGAAGAGGGGCACGGCACGACCTTCCGCCTCCTGTTCCCCGCCGTGACCGCGGGCCGGCGGCGGCCGTCGCCCCGCCGCTCGCGGCGGTGCCCGGCGCGCTGGTCTCGCTGCACTGCCTGGTGGTGGACGACGAGCAGGAGGTGGGCGAGGTGGTCGCGGACATCCTGACCACCGCCGGGCACAGCGCGGTGACCGTGCGGAGCGGCAAGGAGGCCGTGGACCGACTCGGCGCCGAGCGGTTCGACGTGGTGTTCACGGACCTGGCGATGCCCGGCATGACGGGCTGGCAGGTCGCGCGCGCGGTCAAGGACCGGGCGCCGGAGGTGCCGGTGGTGATGATGAGCGGATTCGGGGTCGAAGTGGCGCCGGAGGATCTGCCCACGCACGGCGTGGACCTGGTCCTGGCCAAGCCGCTGCAGATCCAGGACATCCTGCGCGCGCTGGCGTCCGTCCGGCCGCGCCGAAGAGCCGCCCGTGACCAGCCCCATCATCACCGAAGCGGTGCGCGCGCTCGTGGACCGGCGTGACCTCACCCGGATCGAGGCGGCGGCCGCGATGGAAGCCATCATGTCGGGCGCGGCCACCAACGCCCAGATCGCCGCGTTCCTCACCGCGCTGCGCATGAAGGGCGAGACCGTCGAGGAGCTGATCGGCTTCGCCCAGGTGATGCGGCAGAAGGTGGTGAAAGTCCGCGCCAGCGGCGCGGATCTGGCTCAGACCGGCACCGACCGCGAGATGCTGATCGACACCTGCGGGCACCGGGGGCGACGCGTCCGGCACCTTCAACGTGTCGACCGCGACCGCGTTCGTGGCGGCGGGGGCGGGGGTCAAGGTGGCCAAGCACGGCAACCGCTCGGTCTCCTCGCTCTGCGGGTCCGCCGACGTGGTGGAGGCGCTCGGGATCAACATCGAGCTGAGCCCGCCGAAGGTGGCGCGCTGCGTGGACGAGGTCGGGATCGGCTTCCTCTACGCGCCGCTGCTGCACACCGCCATGAAGCACGTGATGGCGGCGCGCCGCGAGATGGGCGTGCGCACCGTCTTCAACATGCTCGGGCCGCTCACCAATCCCGCGGGGGCCAACGCCCAGGTGATCGGGGTGTACGCGGCCGCGCTCACCGAGCTGCTCGCCCGCGCGCTGGCCGAGCTGGGGACGATCCGGGCCTTCGTCGTCCACGGCGCCGACGGGCTCGACGAGATCTCGAACACCGGCGAGAGCCACATCGCGGAGGTGCACGAGGGCGTGGTGCGGACCAGCCGCGTGCGGCCCGGAGGACTTCGGCATGCCGCGGGCGGCCATCGGCGACCTGCAGGGGGGCGACCGGCAGGAGAACGCCGACATCATCCGGCGCGTGCTCGGGGGCGAGCCGGGGCCGCGCCGCGACATCGTGCTGATGAACGCGGCGGCGGCGCTGGTGGTGGGCGCCAAGGCGCGCGACTTCAAGGAGGGCGTGGCGCTGGCCGCCCAGTCGATCGACTCGGGCGCCGCCGCCGCCAAGCTCCACGCGCTGGTGACGTTCTCCCAGCGCATGAGTGCCGAGGCCCCCGCCTAGCCCGGCCGGGGCCCATTGACCCCGCGCGCCCGGCCCGGTTACAATGGGCGCCGGTCGCAGTAACTGCCTGTCGTGGCCTGAGTGAATCCCGTTCTGAATGCTCGACGAGGAAGTTGAGCGACCGCAGGAGTTCTAGAACACCGAGCGTGGGGGCTCACTTGGCGAGTCGCGTGCCGCGGTATCACCAGATCGCTCAGACGCTTCGCGAGCGGATCGCCACCTCGGGCCAGGGGCCGGGCGAGCGCCTCGACAACCAGCGCAGCCTCGCGCGCGAGTTCGGGGTCACGCTCATGACGCTCCGCCAGGCGCTCGATCTGCTCGAGCGCGACGGCCTCATCGCCCGCCGGCACGGCCTCGGCACCTTCGTCGCGCGGCCCGCCATCGACTACGACATCCTGCAGCTTCGCGCGCTCGCCGGGGACCTCTCGGCGCTGGGCGAGGACGTGGCGACGCGGTTCCTCCGGAGCCGCTTCGAGCCCGCCGACCGGCGGGTGGCCGAGGCGCTCGGACTGGCGGAGCACGCGGAGGTGTTCGTGCTCGAGCGCCTCCGGCTCGTGGACGGCGAGCCGGTGAGCTTCCAGGCCTCGTACCTGCCCGCCGCGCTGGGCGCGGAAGTCTCGCGCGCCGACCTGGCGGTGACGCCGCTCCGCCAGGTGCTGACCTTCAAGCTCGGCATCGAGATCACGGCCGCCCGCGAGACCGTCTCCGCGGTGCCCCTCGATCGCCGCGCCGCCCGCGAGCTGGGCTGCCGCCCCGGCATCGCCGCCTTCCGCTCCGACCGCGTCTCGGTGGGCGCCGACGGGCACCCCGATCGTCTACGACCGCGTCTTCATCCCCGGCGACCGCTTCCGCATCACCCGCAACCTGCAATACGACACCACCACGGCCACCAGCACGACGACGCGAGTCCAATCGCCACGGGTCCAATCACGGTCAATCGCCTCACGCGAAGCAGTTCGGATGAGCGCCTAAGCGCGAAGGAGCCCAACCGCCAAACCGAAGTCCTCCAAGTTCAACCGCTATGAAAGAGCTTCAAGGCAGAAAGGGCCTCCGCGCATGAAGATCCTCGTCATGATCAAGCAGGTTCCGGACACGGCCACGCAGGTGAAGATCGCGGCCGACGGGCGCGCCATCGACACCACGGGCATCACCTGGATCGTCTCCCCGTACGACGAGTTCGCGCTGGAGGAGGCGCTCCGGATCAAGGAGAAGCGCGGGCAGGGCGAGGTGGTCGCCGTCTCGCTCGGCCCCGACCGCGGCAAGGAGGCGCTGCGCTCGTGCCTGGCCATGGGCGCCGATCGCGCCATCCACCTGAACGATCCCGCCTGGGCGGAGGCCGACACGCTGACGACCGCGCGCGCGCTCGCCGGCGTGATCAAGCAGGAAGCGCCCGGGCTGGCGCTCTTCGGCCGGCAGGCCATCGACGACGACATGGGCGCGGTGGCCGCGCAGGTCGCCGAGCTGCTGGGCTGGCCGTGCGCCTCCTGGATCATGGAGGAGGCGGTGGACGAAGGCGGCAAGACCATCCGGGTGGGGCGTCAGATGGAGGGCGGGCTCGAGATCTTCGACCTGCCGCTGCCCGCGGTGGCCTCCGCGCAGAAGGGGCTCAACGAGCCGCGCTATCCCACGCTGAAGGGGATCATGGGCGCCAAGAAGAAGGAGATCAAGGACGTCAAGGCGGCCGATCTCGGTCTCGCCGCCGAGCCGCCCGCGCTCAGCGTCGTCAAGCTCGAGAGCCTGCCGCCGCGCCCGCCCGGCCGCATCATCCAGGGCGAGCCCGCGGCCGCGGCCAAAGAACTCGTCCGCGCCCTGCGAGAAGACGCCAAGGCCATCTGAAAGCGATCTAACGAACAAAGACTAGAACGGTTGTCCGCCAGACTGGGGGAGTGCGGGGGCCATTTCTGGGCCCCCGCAGCTGAAGAGCTTGAAGAACGTAAACGGTAGTCAACGACACAGAGAGGACGACATGCCAGGCGCGTACTGGAGCATGGTGGAAGACGATCGGCAGGGCGCACCCAAGAAGGTGATGGCCGAGGTGCTGGGCGAGGCCGCGCGCCTGGCCGGCGCGGCGGGGGCGCAGGCCGAGGCGGTGTGGGTGACGGACAAGGCCACGCCCGAGGGGCTCACGCAGCTCGGCGAGTGGGGCGCCAAGCGCGTCTGGCTCTTCGAGAACGCGGCGTTCGCGCCGTACCGGGCTGAAGTCTGGACGCCGGTCGTGGCGGAGCTGGCCGGCAAGGAGGCGCCGCAGGCCATCTTCGCGCCGGTGACCACGCGGCAGCGCGAGTTCATGGCCCGGCTGGCCGCGCGTCTGGGCGCGGGGCTCGCCGCCGACTCCACCGTGCTCGCGGCCGAGGGCGGCAAGCTGGTGGCGACGCGGCCGGTCTACGCGGGCAAGCTGCTCGCGAAGATGACGTGGGCGAAGACGCCGTGGATGGCGACGCTGCGCCCGAACGTGTTCCGTCCCGGCGACGGCGCGGGCGGCGCCGCGACGGTGGAGAAGCCCACCGCCAGCATCCCGGCCGAGAGCATGAAGCTGGTCGAGCGCAAGCAGGAGGCCTCCACGGGCCTGCCCGAGCTGAGCGAGGCGGACATCGTCGTCTCGGGTGGCCGCGGCCTCAAGGGCCCGGAGAACTTCGTCATCCTGGAAGAGCTCGCCAAGGTGATGGGGGCGGCGGTCGGCGCCTCGCGCGCCGCGGTGGACGCGGGCTGGCGGCCGCACCGCTTCCAGATCGGCCAGACCGGCCGGACGATCTCGCCCAAGCTCTACCTGGGCTTCGGCATCTCGGGCGCGATCCAGCACCTGGCCGGCATGCGCACGTCGAAGGTGATCTGCGCGATCAACAAGGATCCCGAAGCGCCGATCTTCAAGATCGCCGACTACGGCATCGTCGGCGACCTCTTCGAAGTCGCCCCCCTGCTCACGAAAGAATTCAAGCAGCTGCTCGAAAAATAGCAAAGGCAAAGCTTGAACCTCGACCTCACGGAAGAGCAGGCGATGATCCGGGACCTCACCCGCGACTTCGCGGAGAAAGAGGTGCGCCCGATCGCGGCGGCCATCGACCGCGAGGCCCGCTTCCCCCGGGAGACCGTCGCCCGCATGGCCGAGCTGGGCCTGATGGGCATCGCGGTGCCGGAGGCGTACGGGGGCAGCGGCGGCGACACCGTCGGCTACGTCCTGGCCGTCGAGGAGCTGGCCCGGGCCTGCGCGTCCCACGCGGTCATCATGTCGGTGAACAACTCGCTCTACTGCGATCCGGTGTGCAAGCACGGCACCGAGGAGCAGAAGGCGCGCTTCCTGACGCCCTTCGCGGCCGGGCGGAAGCTCGGCTGCTTCGCGCTGACCGAGCCGGAGGCGGGCTCGGACGCGAGCAACCAGAGCACGCTCGCGGCGCGGGACGGCGACGGGTACGTGCTCGACGGGCGGAAGATCTTCGTGACCAACGGCCGCGAGGCCTCGGCCGCCCTCGTCTTCGCGCAGACCGATCGGGCGGCCGGGCATCGCGGCATCAGCGCCTTCCTGGTCGAGAAGGGCACGCCGGGCTTCACGGTGGTCAAGACCGAGGACAAGCTCGGCATCCGCGCCTCGGACACCGCCGAGCTGCTCTTCGAGCGCTGCCGGGTGCCCGCGGCCAACCGGCTGGGCGAGGTGGGGCAGGGGTTCAAGATCGCGCTCGGCGACGCTCGACGGCGGGCGCATCGGCATCGCCGCGCAGGCGGTGGGCATCGCGGTGGCCGCCTACGAGGCGGCGGCGGCCTACGCGCGCGAGCGCAAGAGCTTCGGCGTGCCCATCGGCCAGCACCAGATGGTGCAGTGGATGCTGGCCGACATGGCGACCGCGATCGAGGCGGCCCGCCTGCTCACGCTGCGCGCGGCCTGGCGCAAGGACTCGGGCGCGCCCTACGGGCCGGAGGCGGCGATGGCCAAGCTCTTCGCGGCCGAGACCGCGATGCGCGTCACCACCGACGCGATCCAGGTGCACGGCGGCTACGGCTTCATCAAGGAGTACCAGGTCGAGCGGTACTTCCGCGACGCGAAGATCACCCAGATCTACGAGGGCACCTCGCAGATCCAGAAGCTCGTCATCGCCCGTCACCTGCTTGCCGGCGTCGCCCGGGTGGCCTGAGGAGGACGAGTCGTGGCCGACCAAGGAGCGGTGGGAAGAGGAGAGCTACGGGCCGTTCGTCGAGCGGACGCCCGAGCGCGACGTGCCCTACGAGACGCTCTCCGGCATCCCGGTGCAGTCGCTCTACACGCCGGAGGACCTCAAGGGCTGGCGCTACGAGGACAAGCTGGGCTACCCGGGCGAGTTCCCGTACACGCGCGGGCCGTACCCGTCCATGTACCGCGGGCGGCTCTGGACGATGCGGATGTTCGCCGGGTTCGGCCGGCCCGAGGACACCAACGCCCGCTTCAAGTACCTCCTCGAGCAGGGGCAGACCGGCCTCTCCACCGCCTTCGACATGCCCGCGCTGATGGGCTACGACGCCGACCACCCGCGCGCGCGCGGCGAGGTCGGCCGCGAGGGCGTGTCCATCTCCACGCTCGCCGACTTCGAGATCCTGTTCCGGGATATTCCGCTGGACAAGGTCACGACGTCCATGACCATCAACTGCACCGCGTCGGTGGCGCTCGCCATGTACCTGGCGCTGGCCGACAAGCAGGGGGTGAGCTGGGACAAGCTGGGCGGCACCATGCAGAACGACATGCTGAAGGAGTTCATCGCCCAGAAGGAGTGGATCTCGCCGCCCGAGTCCGCGGTGCGGCTGGTGGTGGACACCATCGAGTTCTGCAGCGCCCACGTGCCGCGCTTCAACCCGGTGTCCATCTCCGGCTACCACATCCGCGAGGCCGGCTCGACCGCGGTGCAGGAGCTGGCCTTCACCCTGGCCGACGGCTTCGGCTACGTGCAGGCGGGGATCGAGCGCGGGCTCGACGTGGACGACTTCGCGCCGCGCCTGTCGTTCTTCTTCGACATCCACAACGACTTCTTCGAGGAGATCGCCAAGCTGCGGGCGGCCCGGCGCATCTGGGCCACCGTGATGCGGGACCGGTTCCGGGCGCGCAAGCCGGAGTCGATGCGGCTGCGCACCCACACCCAGACCGCGGGGGTCTCCGCCACCGCCCAGCAGCCGCTCAACAACGTGGCGCGGGTGGCGCTGCAGGCGCTCGCCGCGGTGCTGGGCGGGGCCCAGTCGCTCCACACCAACTCCTACGACGAGGTGCTGGCCCTGCCCACCGAGGAAGCGGTGACGGTGGCGCTGCGCACCCAGCAGATCATCGCCGAGGAGACCGGGGTCGCCGCTGACCGCGGATCCGCTGGGCGGCTCCTACTTCCTGGAGCGGCTGACCGATCAGATGGAAGCGCAGGCGATGGACTACATCCGCAAGATCGACGAGCTGGGCGGCATCGTGCGGGCCATCGACATCGGCTACCCGCAGCAGGAGATCGCGGACGCGGCCTACCGCTACCAGCTCATGGACGACCGCGGGCAGAAGGCGGTGGTGGGCGTCAACAAGTACGTCATGCCCGACGAGAAGCACGTGGAGTACCTCCGCATCGACCCCGCGATCGAGCAGGAGCAGGTCGAGCGGGTGGGGCGCGTCAAGGCCTCGCGCGACGCGGCGCGGGTCGAGAAGCGCCTGCAGCAGCTCACGGCCGCCTGCCGGGAGAACCGGAACGTCATGCCGGTGCTGGTGGACGCCGTGAAGGACTACGTCTCGCTCGGCGAGATCGCCGACGTGTATCGCCGGGTGTTCGGCCTCTATCGAGAGCCGATCATCTTCTGAGGGGGAGCCAAACCATGACCGAGCCGATCCGGATCAACCGTGCGACCACCCGCAAGCCCAAGCCGAAGGACGCCGACCTGGGATTCGGGCAGATCTTCACCGACCACATGTTCCTGGCCGACTTCCAGGAAGAGAAGGGCTGGTACGACCCGCGCGTCGAGCCGTACGGGCCGCTCTCGCTCGACCCGGCCACCGCGGTGCTGCACTACGCCCAGGCCATCTTCGACGGCCTCAAGGCGTTCCGCGGCGTGGACGGCAAGATCCGGCTCTTCCGGCCCGGCAAGCACGTGGAGCGCATGAACGGCTCGGCGCGGCGCCTCTGCATCCCGCCGCTCGACGCGGACATGGCGCTACAGTCCATCGTCCGCCTCGTGGACGTCGATCGCGACTGGGTGCCGAGCACGGTGGGCACCTCGCTCTACATCCGGCCCACCATCATCGCGAGCGAGGCGTTCCTCGGGGTGCGGCCGGCCAAGTCCTACATCTACTTCGTCATCCTCTCCCCGGTGGGCGCCTACTATCCGGAGGGCATGGCGCCGGTGAAGATCCTGGTGGTGGACAAGTACGTGCGCGCGGTGGACGGCGGGGTGGGCGGCGCCAAGACCTCCGGCAACTACGCGGCGAGCCTCTTCGCGAGCGACGAGGCGAAGCACGAAGGCTTCACCCAGGTGCTGTGGCTCGACGGCGTCCACCGGAAGTACCTCGACGAGGTCGGCACCATGAACATCATGGTGAAGATCGGCGACGAGATCATCACCCCGCCGCTGACCGGGACCATCCTGCCCGGCGTCACCCGCGATTCCTCGCTGGCCCTGATGCGCAAGTGGGGGCTCAAGGTGAGCGAGCGGCAGGTCTCGATCGACGAGGTGGTGGAGGCCCACGAGCGCGGCAAGCTGGACGAGGTGTGGGGCACCGGCACCGCGGCGGTCATCTCGCCGGTGGGCGAGCTGGCCTACAAGGGCCGGAAGATGGTGATCAACGGCGGGAAGATCGGGCCGCTGACCCAGCGGCTCTACGACGCCATCGTGGCCATCCAGTACGGGCAGGCGCCCGACCCAGACGGCTGGACGCTCACGATCTGAGCGGAGGGTCACGATGACCGACTGCGTATTCTGCAAGATCCGGGACGGCCAGATCCCCTCGATGAAGATCTTCGAGGACGACAAGACCCTGGTCTTCATGGACATCAACCCGCTCAACTCGGGCCACTGCCTGGTGATCACCAAGGCCCACGCCCCGAATCTCTTCGAGGCCGAGGTCGAGGATCTCCAGGCCGCCATCGCCACCGCCCAGCGGGTGGCCCTGGCGATCCGGGAGGCGCTCAAGCCCGACGGGCTCAACATGCTGCAGGCCAACGGGGCGGCCGCGTTCCAGTCCGTCCTGCACTACCACCTGCACCTGATCCCGCGCTGGGCCAACGACGGCAAGGGCTTCGACTGGCGGCTGGTGCCGGGCAACCGCGAGCAGATCATGAAAGCGGGGGAGCGCCTGCGGGCGCTCCTGCACTGATCATGGCCGAGCGCAAGGTGCGCGTGCTGGTGGCCAAGCCGGGGCTCGACGGGCACGACCGCGGCGCGAAGATCGTGGCGCGCGCCCTCCGGGACGCGGGCTTCGAGGTCATCTACACGGGCCTGCACCAGACGCCGGAGCAGATCGTGGCGACCGCGGTGCAGGAGGACGTGGACGCGGTCGGGCTCTCGGTGCTCTCGGGGGCCCACAACTATCTCTTCGGGCGCGTGCTCGACCTGCTCAAGGAGAAGGGCGCGGACGACATCGCGGTGTTCGGCGGCGGCATCATCCCGCAGGAGGACATCCGGGCCCTCAAGGCCCTCGGGGTCAAGGAGCTGTTCACCCCCGGCACCTCGACTCAGGACATCATCCGGTTCGTGCGCGAGAACATCCGCGCGGTTGCCTAAGTGAACTTCGCCCTCACCCCGGAGCAGCAGGAGGTGCGGGCCCTCGCCCGCGATTTCGCGGAGCGCGAGGTCGCGCCGGTGATTCACCACTACGACGAGGTCCAGGAGTTCCCGCACGAGATCATGGCCAAGCTCGCGGGCACCGGGCTCCTGGGCGCGCTGGTGCCCGAGGAGTACGGCGGCGCGGCGCTCGACTACGTCTCCTACGCCCTCGCGGTGGAGGAGCTGAACCGGGTGGACGCCTCCGTCGGCATCACGATGTGGGCCCACAACTCGCTCTGCACCAACCACATCGCGCTCTTCGGCTCGCCCGCGCAGAAGGCGGCCTACCTGCCGCGTCTGGCCCGCGGCGAGGCGCTGGGCGCGTGGGGGCTCACCGAGCCCGGCTCCGGCTCCGACGCGGCCGCGATGCGCTCGCGCGCGGTCGCGGAGGGCGATCACTTCGTGCTCAACGGGAGCAAGGCCTTCATCACCAACGCGGGCGTGGCCGAGATCGCGGTGGTGATGGCGGTGACCGATCCGGCGCGCGGCAACAAGGGCATCTCCGCCTTCATCCTCGAGCGGGGCGCGCCCGGATTCACGGCCGGGAAGCCGTACCGGAAGCTCGGCCTGCACGCGTCGAATACCGCCGAGCTCCACCTCGACAACGTGCACCTCCCCGCGACCGCCCTCTGCGGCGAGCGCGACATGGGCTTCGTCAACACCATGCAGGTGCTCGAGGGCGGCCGCATCGCGATGGCCGCGATGGCGGTGGGGATCGCCCAGGGCGCGCTCGACGAGGCGCTCAAGTACATGAAGCAGCGCTCCGCCTTCGGCAAGACCCTGGCCGAGTTCAACGGGCTGCAGGGGATGATCGCGGACATCGGCACCGAGGTGGAGGCGGCCCGGCTCCTGACCCTGCGGGCCGCGGTGCTCAAGGACGCCGGCCGCCCGGCCAAGGTCGCGGCCTCGATGGCCAAGGTCTTCGCCTCCGAGGTGGCCATGAAGGCGGCGACCAAGGCGCTCCAGATCCACGGCGGGGCCGGCTACATCACCGAGTTCCCCATCGAGCGGATCTTCCGCGACGCCAAGCTCACCGAGATCGGCGAGGGCACCTCCGAGGTCCAGCGGATGGTCATCGCCCGCGACATCCTGGGCGCGCGGAGCTGAGCGTGGCCGAGCCGAGCGTGCTCTACGCGGCGGGCGACGGGGTGGCCACCATCACGCTGAACCGGCCGCGCGTGCTCAACGCGCTGGACCTGGCGATGTCCGCGGAGCTGGCCGACGCGGCGGAGACGGCGGCCCGCGACGCGGACGTGTGGGTGGTGGTGGTGCGGGGCGCGGGCCGGGCGTTCTGCTCGGGCATGGACCGCACGGTGCTGTCGGCGGGCGGGATCGACGAGGCGTTCTACCGGAACTGGGCCCGCGCGCTGAACTGCCTCGAGGACATGGACAAGATCGTGGTCTCGGTGCTCCACGGCTACTCCATCGGCGGCGGGCTCCAGCTCGCGGTCGCCTGCGACCTGCGGATGGCCACCACCGACGCCATCCTCGGCCTGGGCGCGACCCGCCACGGCCTCGTCCCGGACGGCTCGATCCTCCGCCTGGCCCGCCTGATCGGCCTCGGCCGCGCCAAGGAGCTGACCCTGCTCAACGACCACGTGACGCCGGAGGCCGCCCTCGCCATGGGCCTGGTCAACTGGGTGGTGGAGCCGGCCGGCGTGGACGCGGCGCTCGCGGGCATCGTCGAGAAGGCGTTCCACTCCTCGCGCACCGCGACCGGCCACGCCAAGCGGCTGCTGCACGCCTCCTTCCACCGGGACCCGCGCGAGATGATCGAGGACGTGATGCGGGCCCAGCACGAGTGCATGACCTCCTGGGAGATGGAGCAGGCCAACCGGGCCTGGGACGAGCGGCGGGAGCCGCGCTTCTACCCGCCGCCGTCCGGCGCGGCGGTCCCGCGGCGGCCTGATGACCGACGACGTCATCCTGGAGACGCGGGGGCTGACCAAGGAGTTCCGCGGCTTCGTCGCGGTCAAGGACGTGAGCCTCCGGGTGCGCCGCGGGACCATCCACGCGCTGATCGGGCCGAACGGGGCGGGCAAGACCACCTGCTTCAACCTGCTGACCCACTTCCTGGCGCCGACGCGCGGGCGCATCACCTTCAACGGGCGCGACATCACGGGCTCGCGGCCCGCCGACATCGCGCGGCTCGGGCTCGTGCGCTCCTTCCAGATCTCGGCGGTGTTCCCGCACCTCACCGTGCTGGAGAACGTGCGCATCGCGCTGCAGCGCGCGGCGCGGGCGGTCCTTCGACTTCTGGCGCTCGGAGCGGGTCCTCGACGCCTTTCACGAGCCGGGCCCGGGAGCTGCTCGACGCGGTCGGCCTCGCCGCCTTCGAGGCCACGCCCGCGGTCGAGCTGCCCTACGGGCGCAAGCGCGCGCTCGAGATCGCCACCACGCTCGCGCTCGAGCCCGAGATGATGCTGCTCGACGAGCCCACCGCGGGCATGGCCCACGAGGACGTGGACCGCATCTCGGCCCTGATCCAGCAGGTGGCCGCGCAACCGCACCGTGCTCATGGTCGAGCACAACCTGAGCGTGGTGGAGCACCTCTCCGACACCATCACCGTGCTGGCCCGCGGCGAGGTGCTGGCCGAGGGCGACTACGCCGCGGTGTCGCGCAACCCCGAGGTCGTCCAGGCCTACCTGGGCGCCGGCCATGAGTGACGGCCGCTCCTGCGGGTGGCGCGACCTCCACGCCTGGTACGGCGAGTCGCACGTCCTCCACGGCGTGGACTTCGAGGTGCGGGCGGGGCGAGGTGGTGACCCTCCTCGGCCGCAACGGGGCGGGCAAGACCACCACGCTCAAGTCGGTCATGGGCATGGTGCCGCGGCGTCGCGGCTCGGTCCGCTTCCGGGACGCCAGGAGCTGATCGCGCGGCCCTCCAACGCGATCGCCCGGCTGGGCCTCGCCTTCTGCCCGGAGGAGCGCGGCATCTTCGCGAGCCTGACCGTGGAGGAGAACCTGCTGCTGCCCCCGGTGGTGCGGCCGGGCGGGCTCGGGCTCGACGCGATCTTCGAGCTGTTCCCGAACCTCCGCGAGCGCGGCTGCGGAGCCAGGGCACCAAGCTCTCGGGCGGCGAGCAGCAGATGCTGGCCATCGGCCGCATCCTCCGCACCGGCGCGCGGCTCCTGCTGCTGGACGAGCCGACCGAGGGGCTGGCCCCGGTCATCGTCCAGCAGATCGGGGCCACCATCCGGCGCCTCAAGGCCGAGGGCTTCACGATCCTGCTCGTCGAGCAGAACTTCCGCTTCGCCGCCACGGTGGCCGATCGCCACTACGTCATGGAGCGCGGGCGGGTGGTGGACATGATCCGCAACGCGGAGCTCGAGACGCAGCATGCCGCCAAGCTCCACGAGTACCTCGGGGTATAATCGCCCGTCCCACGTCGCAGTCAACCGAACGAAAGGAGCAACGCATGCGCAAGAACCGGCTGCTCGTCATCATGGCCGCGATCGGGCTCGTCGCCGCGCCCGCCGCCCAGGCCCAGGTCTCCGACGGGATCATCAAGATCGGCGTGCTCAACGACCAGTCGAGCCTCTACGCCGACCTCGCCGGCCA
The DNA here is from genome assembly GCA_963747235.1 of uncultured Candidatus Rokubacteria bacterium. Lineage (GTDB taxonomy): Bacteria > Methylomirabilota > Methylomirabilia > Rokubacteriales > CSP1-6 > CAMLFJ01. Next base: position 102,176 of record CAVVEU010000040.1, on the reverse strand, counting down.
GGGCTCGGTGGTCGCGGCCCGGATGGCGGTGGAGGACTTCGGCGCCGCGGAGAAGGGCATGAAGGTCGAGATCGTCTCGGCCGACCACCAGAACAAGGCCGACGTCGGCTCGAGCATCGCGCGGCAGTGGTACGACGCCGACAAGGTGGACGTGATCGTGGACGTGCCGAACTCCGGCGGTCGCCCTCGCGGTCAACCAGATCGCCCGGGAGAAGGACAAGGCGTTCCTCGTCTCCGGCGGCGGCCTCCTCCGACCTGACCGGCAAGGCGTGCTCGCCCAACACCATCCACTGGACCTACGACACCTGGGCGCTCGCCAACGGCACCGGCAGCGCCATCGTGAAGACCGGCGGCGACACGTGGTTCTTCATCACCGCGGACTACGCCTTCGGCCACGCGCTCGAGCGCGACACCGAGGCGGTGGTGCTGAAGAACGGCGGCAAGGTGCTGGGCAAGGTGCGGCACCCGCTCAACACCGCCGACTTCTCCTCGTTCCTGCTCCAGGCCCAGGCCTCCAAGGCCAAGATCATCGGGCTCGCCAACGCGGGCGGCGACACCACCAACGCCATCAAGCAGGCCGCCGAGTTCGGCATCGTCAAGGGCGGCCAGAACCTCGCCGGCCTGCTCGTGTTCATCACCGACGTGCACGCGCTCGGCCTGCAGAAGGCCCAGGGGCTGATCTTCACCGAGGCCTTCTACTGGGACATGAACGACAAGACGCGCGCCTTCGCCAAGCGCTTCGCCGAGCGGGACCGCGGCATCCACCCGACCATGATCCACGCCGGGGTGTACTCCGGCGACGCTGCACTACCTGAAGGCGGTGGAGGCGCTCAAGGGCGACGACGGCACCAAGGTCATCGCCAAGATGAAGGAGATGCCCACCGACGATCCGCTGTTCGGCAAGGGCTCGATCCGCGCCGACGGCCGCAAGATCCACCCCATGTACCTCTTCGAGGTCAAGAAGCCGTCGGAGTCGAAGGGCCCGTGGGACTACTACAAGATCCGCGCGACGATCCCGGCGGACCAGGCGTTCCGGCCCCTCGACCAGGGCGACTGCCCGCTGGTGAAGAAGTAGCCGAGAGTCACCGCCTCGGGGGACGGGCTCGCACCCTCTCCCCGCGCCGGCAGAGGGCTGGGTGGGGAGGCTCACACCGTGATCTTCGGGATCCCGCCGCAGGCGCTGTTCGGCCAGCTCCTGATCGGGCTGATCAACGGCTCGTTCTACGCGATGCTGAGCCTCGGGCTGTCCGTCATCTTCGGCCTGCTCAACATCATCAACTTCACCCACGGCGCCCAGTACATGATGGGCGCGTTCGCGGCGTACTTCCTGCTGCAGTACGCGGGGCTCGGCTACTGGTGGGCCCTGCTGCTGGCGCCGGTGGCGGTCGGGGTGGTCGGCATCGTGCTCGAGCGCACCTGCTCAAGCGCCTCTACGACCTCGACCACCTCTACGGCCTCCTCCTCACCTTCGGCCTCGGCGCTGATCATCCAGGGCATCTTCCGCCACGAGTTCGGCTCCTCGGGCCTGCCCTACGCCATCCCCGCCCAGCTCACCGGCGGCCGCAACCTCGGCTTCATGTTCCTGCCGAACTACCGGGCGTGGGTCATCGTGTTCTCGCTCGGCGTCTGCCTGGCCACCTGGTTCGTCATCGAGCGCACCAAGCTCGGCTCCTACCTGCGCGCGGCCACCGAGAACCCGGCGCTGGTGCAGGCCTTCGGCATCAACGTGCCGCGCATGATCACGCTCACCTACGGCTTCGGCGTCGCGCTGGCCGCGCTGGCCGGCGTGCTCGCCGCGCCGATCTACCAGGTCAACCCGCTGATGGGCGCCGACCTGATCATCGTGGTGTTCGCGGTCGTCGTGATCGGCGGCATGGGCTCGATCATGGGCTCGATCGTCACCGGCTTCGGGCTCGGGCCTGGTCGAGGGGCTGACCAAGGTGTTCTACCCCGAGGCGTCGAACACCGTGATCTTCGTGATCATGGCCCTCGTGCTGCTGGTGAGGCCGGCCGGCCTCTTCGGGCGGGCGCCAGATGGACGGCATGGCGAGCCGTGCCCGCGCACGCCCGGACGCCGCCAGTCGTGGCTTCGCGGTGATGGTGGCCGTCCTTCGTGGTGGCGCCCGTTCGTCGTCTACCCGGTCTTCCTCATGAAGGCGCTCTGCTTCGCCCTCTTCGCGTGCGCCTTCAACCTGCTGATCGGCTACGTGGGGCTGCTCTCCTTCGGCCACGCGGTCTTCCTGGGCTCGGCCGGCTACGTCACCGCGCACGCGGCCAAGGTGTGGGGCTGGCCGCCGGAGCTGGCCATCCTGCTCGGCACGCGTGACCGCCGCGCTGCTCGGGCTCGCGATCGGCGCGCTGGCCATCCGGCGGCAGGGCATCTACTTCGCGATGATCACGCTGGCGCTGGCCCAGATGCTCTACTTCTTCTGCCTGCAGGCCCCGTTCACCCACGGCGAGGACGGCATCCAGGCGGTGCCGCGCGGGATGCTGCTCGGCTTCCTCGACCTGCGCAACACGCTCGTCATGTACTTCGTCGTGCTCGCGATCTTCCTGGGCGGGTTCCTGCTCATCTACCGGACCATCCACTCGCCGTTCGGCCAGGTGCTGAAGGCGATCCGGGAGAACGAGCCGCGCGCGCTCTCGCTGGGCTACCAGGCCGAGCGCTACAAGCTCATCGCCTTCGTGCTCTCCGCCGGGCTCTCCGGGCTGGCCGGCGGCACCAAGGCCATCGTCTTCCAGCTCGCCTCGCTCACCGACGTGCACTGGACCATGTCGGGCGAGGTCGTGCTCATGACCCTGCTGGGCGGCCTCGGCACGGTGTTCGGCCCCGTGGTCGGCGCGGTCATCGTGATCGCGCTCGAGAACTACCTGGCCCAGCTCGGGGCCTGGGTGACCGTCGTGCAGGGGATCATCTTCGTGCTCTGCGTGCTGGCCTTCCGGCGCGGCGTGGTGGGCGAGCTGGCCCGGGTGATCAAGAAGCCGCTCTGAGAGGCCCCCGGCTGATGATGGGCCCGGCACCGCCGCTCGAAATCGCTCAGGACCGCCCGGTACTTCGCCTCGATCCGGGCCCGCTTCCCCTCCCACTCGGTCTCGAAGCGCTGCCGCTCCGCGGTCCGGCAGGGGGTGCCCGCGGCGCCTTCGGGGCAGCGGCCGAAGGCCTCCCACATGGCGGCCCGGTGGATGTCCTCGGCGCCCTCGATCTCGGCCAGCCGGAGCCGGGCGATCAGCTCGCGCCCCTGGGCCGGCCGGGCGCAATCGGGCTCGGACTGGGCCCGGCCCGGCGCGGCGGCCCCGAGCGCCCCGACCAGGCAGGCGGCGGCCAGAAAGAGCGCTGTAAACCCTTGTCTTGGTGGGCAAAGTCCTTGACACCCCCGGGGCCCTGGGCTAGACTTTCGCCACTTTATCACCCCCAGCGCGGGTGCTCCTGATGGAGCCTGATGAGCGGGAAGACTCTCTCCAACGGTGCAGGTGAGCTTCGCCGCGCGCGGCCGCGCGCGATCCGCACCCGCACGCGCGCCTGATGCTCGACCCGGGCCTCGACACCTTCCCGAAGCTGGCCCTCCGCAACGCGGAGCGCCTTCCGCGGAAGGTCGCCATCCGGGAGAAGGATCTGGGCATCTGGCAATCGCACACGTGGAGCCAGTACGTCGAGCAGGCCCGCCTCATCGCGCTGGGCCTGGCCGCGCTCGGCTTCGCCCGGGGTGACAAGACCGCGGTGGTCGGCGACAACCGGCCCCAGCTCTACTGGGCCATGCTGGCCACGCAGGCGCTCGGCGGGATCCCGGTGCCGCTCTACCAGGACTCGATCGAGAAGGAGATGCAGTACATCGTCGACCACGCGGAGGTGCGCTTCGCGGTGGTCGAGGACCAGGAGCAGGTGGACAAGCTGCTGCACGTCCGCGCGCAGTGCCCGCGGCTCGAGTGGATCGTCTACGACGACGCCGCGCGGCCTCCGGCACTACCAGGATCCCTGCCTGCTGAGCCTCGAGGAGCTCAAGGAGCGCGGCCGCAAGTTCGCCCAGGACAACCCGGGCTACTTCGACCAGGAGGTGGCCAGGGGCGCGGCCGAGGACACCGCGGTCATCGCCTACACCTCGGGGACCACCGGGCAGCCCAAGGGCGCGATGCTCTCGCACCGCAACCTGATCGAGACCGCGCGCAGCGCCATCGAGCGCGAGCGCCTCACGGACGCCGAGGAGGTCATGGCGTACCTGCCCATGGCCTGGATCGGCGACCACATGTTCTCCTTCGGCCAGTCGATGGTGGCCGGCTTCACCACCAACTGCCCGGAGAGCGCGGCCACGGTGCTGGCGGATCTCAAGGAGATCGGCCCCACCTACTTCTTCGCGCCGCCCCGCATCTGGGAGAACATCCTCACCTCGGTGCATGATCCGGGTGGACGACACCGCCTGGGTCAAGCGGCGCATGGTGCACTTCTTCCTCGGGGTGGCCCGCCGGGTGGAGCGCCGGCGCCTCGCGCACCGGGCGCCCGCGCTCCTCGACCGGCTGCTCTACCCGCTCGGCTGGCTGCTCGTCTACGGCCCGCTCCGCGACAACCTGGGCATGGGCAAGATCCGCGTGGCCTACACCGCGGGCGAGGCGATCGGGCCCGAGCTCTTCGAGTTCTACCGCTCGCTCGGCGTCAACGTGAAGCAGCTCTACGGCATGACCGAGTCGAGCGCGCTGATCTGCATCCAGCAGGACGGCGACGTCAAGCTCGACACGGTGGGCCCGCCGCTGCCCGGCGTCGAGGTGCGCATCAGCGAGACCGGCGAGGTGCTGTACCGGAGCCCGGGCGTGTTCCAGGGCTACTACAAGAATCCGGAGGCCACCCGGGAGACGCTCGAGGACGGCTGGGTGCACTCGGGGGACGCGGGCTTCTTCGACCGGGACGGCCACCTCAAGATCATCGACCGGGCCCGCGACGTGGGACGGCTGTCGGGGGGCACGATCTTCGCGCCCAAGTACCTCGAGAACAAGCTCAAGTTCTCGCCCTACGTCAAGGAGGCGGTGTGCGTGGGCCACGGGCGCGGCTTCGTGAGCGCGCTGATCAACATCGACCTGGCCGTCGGTCGGCAACTGGGCGGAGCGCCGCGGCCTCGCCTACACGAGCTACACGGACCTGGCCCAGAAGCCCGAGGTCTACGAGCTGATCCGCCAGGAAGTGGTGCGGGTCAACCGGAGCCTGCTCGACGAGGAGACGCTGCGCGGCGCCCAGATCCGGCGCTTCCTGCTCCTGCACAAGGAGCTGGACGCGGACGACCAGGAGATCACCCGCACCCGCAAGGTGCGGCGGGGCTTCGTGGCCGAGAAGTACGCGCCGCTCATCGAGGCCCTCTACGGCACCGCCGACCACGTCAACGTGGAGGCGCTGGTGACCTACGAGGACGGGCGCACCGGCACCGTGCGGGCGGCGGTGCGGATCAGCGAGGCGGAGATCTTCGCGAGCGCGGGCGCGGGGGCGGCGGCATGAAGGCGCCGGCCGCGCCGCCGCCCACGCCGCTCCTCGAGGTCAACGGGATCAGCGTGCGCTTCGGCGCGGTGCAGGCCCTCGAGCGGGTGAGCCTCGAGATCCGCCGCGGCGAGATCGTGGCCATCATCGGGCCCGAACGGGGCGGGCAAGACCACGCTGCTCAACGTGGTCAGCGGCTTCTACCACCCGTACGAGGGCCAGATCCTCTTCGAGGGCCGCGACCGGACCGCGCTCCGGCCCTACGACGTGGCCGCCCTCGGGGTGGCGCGCACCTTCCAGAACGTGGCCCTCTTCAAGGGCATGAGCGTGCTCGACAACATCATGACCGGGCGGCTGCTCAAGATGCGGGGCAGCTTCCTGCTGGAGGCGCTCTACTGGGGCCCGGCCATGAAGCAGGAGCTCGAGCACCGCGCCGTCGTGGAGCGCATCATCGACTTCCTGGAGATCCAGGCCATCCGCAAGACCTCGGCGGGCAAGCTGCCCTACGGCCTCCAGAAGCGGGTGGAGCTGGCCCGCGCGCTCGCCGCCGAGCCCAAGCTCCTGCTGCTCGACGAGCCGATGGCGGGCATGAACGTCGAGGAGAAGGAGGACATGTGCCGCTTCATCCTCGACGTCAACGACGAGTTCGGCACCACCATCGCGCTGATCGAGCACGACATGAGCGTGGTGATGGACATCTCGGACCGCGTGATCGCGCTCGACTACGGGCGCAAGATCGCCGACGGCACGCCGGACGAGGTGCGGGCGGACCAGGCGGTGATCGACGCCTATCTCGGGGTCGCCCATGCTTGACCTGGTCCGCGGTGTTCCTCGCGCCCTTCAAGGACATGGTCGGCGCCCCGGGCTTCCTGGTCGAGGTGCTCATCGGCGGGCGTCGCCGCCGGGCTCATGTACTCCCTGGTGGCCCTCGGCTTCGTGCTGATCTTCAAGGCCTCCGGCGTCTTCAACTTCGCCCAGGGCGTCATGGTGCTCTTCGCGGCGCTCACCCTGGTGGGGCTGATGGAGCGCGGGGTCCCGGTGCGTTCCGAGCCTGCTCCTGACCGATGGCGGTGATGGTCGCGCTGGCCTTCGCCATCGAGCGGGTGGTGCTGCGCCCGCTCGTCAACCAGGAGCACATCATCCTGTTCATGGCCACCATCGGGCTCAACTTCTTCCTGGAGGGCTTCGGCGAGCTGCTCTGGGGCAGCAACGTCAAGAAGCTCGACGTCGGGCATCCCGGACACGTCGTTCATGGTGCGGGGAGTGCAGATCAACCAGCTGGAGCTGACCGCGGCCCTCACCGCCGCCGTGCTGGTCACCATCCTGGCCGTCTTCTTCCAGAGGACGCGGATCGGCCGTGCCCTCCGCGCGGTGGCCGACGACCACGAGGCGGCGCTCAGCATCGGCATCCCGCTCAAGACGATCTGGGTCGTCGTGTGGTCGGTGGCGGGCCTGGTGGCCCTCGTGGCCGGCATCATGTGGGGCGCCAAGAGCGGCGTGCAGTTCAGCCTCTCGCTGATCGCGCTCAAGGCGCTGCCGGTCCTGATCCTGGGCGGCTTCACCTCGGTGCCGGGCGCCATCGTGGGCGGGCTGATCATCGGGGTCGGGGAGAAGCTGGGCGAGGTCTACTGGGGCCCCCTGGTGGGCGGGGCCATCGAGAACTGGTTCGCCTACGTCCTGGCGCTGGTCTTCCTGCTGTTTCGGCCCCAGGGCCTGTTCGGCGAGAAGATCATCGAGCGAGTCTAGCGCGTGATCTACCGCGAGGCCGGGCAGTTCAAGAGCACGTACGCCAGCGACCAGGCGATCTTCCCGATCGTCCAGGACCGGGATCGTCCTGCGGGCTGCTCGTGGCCGCGTTCGTGCGTGCCGCTGGTCGCCAGCGAGTACTGGCTGCAGGCGGTGCTGATCCCGTTCCTGATCTACGCGCTGGCCGCCCTCGGCCTGAACCTCCTCACCGGCTACGCGGGGCAGGTCTCGCTCGGCACCGGCGGCTTCATGGCGGTGGGCGCGTACTCGGCCTTCAAGCTCACCACCGCGTTCCCGGGTCTCAACATCATCGTCGTCTTCCTGCTGGCCGGGCTCGCGGCCGCGCTCGTCGGGCTGCTCTTCGGCGTCCCGAGCCTGCGGATCAAGGGCTTCTACCTGGCGGTGGCCACCCTGGCCGCGCAGTTCTTCCTGATCTGGCTCTTCAACAAGGTGGCGTGGTTCACCAACTACGCCTCGTCCGGCACCATCACCGCGCCGCCCCGGACCGATGCTCGGAGTCATGGTGACCGGCCCGGAGGCGACCGCGCCGGTGCCCGCTACGTCGTGGCCCTCGCCCTCGTGGCGGCTCTTCGCCCTGATCGCCAAGAACCTGGTGCGCGGGCGCGTGGGCCGCTCGCTGGATGGCGATCCGCGACCGGGACATCGCGGCCGAGATCATCGGCGTCCGCCCGCTGCGGACCAAGCTCCTCGCCTTCGCGATCAGCTCGTTCTACTGCGGGGTGGCGGGCGCCGAGTACGTCTTCCTCTACCTCGGCAGCGCCGAGACCCTGGCCTTCGACATCAACCTGTCCTTCCTGGTGCTGTTCATGGTCATCATCGGCGGGCTGGGAAGCATCCTCGGCTCGTTCCTGGGCGCCGCCTTCATCGTGCTGGTGCCGATCTTCCTGACCAACGTGCCGCACCTGCTCGGGCTGGCCTGCCGGTGGCGCTGCAGAAGCAGCATCGAGCTGATGGTGTTCGGCGGGCTGATCGTCTTCTTCCTGATCGTCGAGCCGCACGGGCTGGCCCGGCTCTGGCAGATCGCCAAGGAGAAGCTGCGCCTGTGGCCGTTCCCTCACTAGCGAGCGGAACTCCGGGAGCGCATGGAGTGTCATCGAACGGACGCACGTGCAGCCCCGTCACCTGTCACAAGGAGGCATCATGAGTCGGCGACTGCTGATCGGCGTGCTGCCGTGGCCGTCATCGCCGGGCCCGCGGTGCCGGCCGTCTCGGCGCAGCCCAAGGAGATCTTCATCCCGCTCGCTGGTCTACCGGACCGGGCCGTACGCGCCGAGCGGGATCCCGATCGCCAACGGCTTCGTGGACTACTTCACCCTGCTCAACGAGCGCGACGGCGGCGATCAACGGCGTCAAGCATCGCGTGGGAGGAGTGCGAGACCCAGTACGACACCAAGCAGGGCGTGGAGTGCTACGAGCGGCTCAAGGGCAAAGGCGGGCGCGGTGCTCGTCAACCCGCTACAGCACCGGCATCACCTACCAGCTCATCCCGAAGGCGGCGGTGGACAAGATCGCCGGTGTTCTCGATGGGCTACGGCATGACCGCGGCGGCCGACGGGCGCTGGTTCCCGTGGGTCTTCAACTTCCCGACCACCTACTGGAGCCAGGCCTCCGCGGTGATCCGCTACATCGGGCAGCAGGAAGGCGGGCTCGACAAGCTCAAGGGCAAGAAGATCGTCCACATCTACCACAACAGCCCCTACGGCAAGGAGGCCAACCCGACGCTCGAGGAGCTGGCCCGGAAGTACGGCTTCGAGCTGACGCTGCTCGCGGTGGACCATCCCCGGCCAGGAGCAGAAGGCCACGTGGCTCCAGGTGCGCCGCCTCAACCCGGACTGGATCTTCCTGTCGGGCTGGGGCGTGATGAACCAGGTGGCGGTCAAGGAAGCGGCCGCGATCAACTACCCGATGGACCACTTCATCGGCAACTGGTGGTCGGCGAGCGAGGCGGACGTGATCCCCGCCGGGGACGGCGCCAAGGGCTACAAGGGCGCGACCTTCCACGCCCCCGGCACCAACTTCAAGGTCCACCAGGACATCGTCAAGCACGTCTACGACAAGGGCAAGGGCGCCGGGCAGAAGGACAAGAGTGGGCGAGGTGCTCTACAACCGCGGCATCGTCAACGCCATGTTCGAGCGTCGAGGCCATCCGCACCGGCGATGGCCAAGTTCGGCAACAAGCCGCTGACCGGCGAGCAGGTGCGCTGGGGCTTCGAGCACCTGAACCTCACCGAGCAGCGGCTCGACCAGCTCGGCATGAAGGGCTTCACGCACCCGGTGAAGGTGACCTGCGAGGACCACGAGGGCAACGGGCCCGGTGCTGATCCAGCAGTGGGACGGCAAGAAGTGGAACGTCGTCTCCGACTGGATCGCGCCGATGCGGGACGTCGTCCGCCCGAAGCTCGAGGCGGCGGCGATCGAGGAAGGCAAGAAGCTCGGCTACACCGATGCGCGACTGCTCGAAGGAGAAGTAGGGCGAGCGACGTCGTGAGCGACGCCGCGCGACCGCTGCTGTCGGTCAACAACATCGAGGTGATCTACGATCACGTGATCCTCGTGTTGAAGGGCGTGTCGCTCCAGGTTCCCGAGGAGGGCATCGTCGCCCTCCTCGGGGCCAACGGGGCGGGCAAGTCCACCACGCTCAAGGCCATCTCGGGGCTCCTGCGCACCGAGCGCGGCGAGGTGACCAAGGGCGGCGTCGAGCTCGACGGCGAGGCGATCCACCGCCGCGAGGCCTCCGAGGTCGTGCGGCGGGGCGTCGTGCAGGTGATGGAGGGCCGCCACGTCTTCGAGCACCTGACGGTGGAGGACAGAGAACCTGCTGACCGGGGGCTACACGCGGCGGAACGGGCACGCGCTCAAGCGCGGATCTGGAGCGGGTGTACGGGTACTTTCCCCGGCTGCGGGACCGGCGTACCGTGCGGGCCGGCTACATCTCGGGGGGCGAGCAGCAGATGCTCGCGATCGGGCGGGCCCTGATGGCCCATCCCCGGCTGATGCTGCTCGACGAGCCGTCGATGGGCCTGGCCCCGATGCTGGTGCAGGAGATCTTCGAGATCGTGGGGCGGCTGAACCGCGAGGAGCGGGTGGCGGTGCTGCTGGCCGAGCAGAACGCCAACATGGCGCTGCGCTTCGCCCAGTACGTCTACGTGATGGAGAACGGGCGGGTGGTGCTGGACGGCGACGTCAAGACGATCAGCGAGAACGAGGACATCAAGGAGTTCTACCTTGGGCTGTCCGGGGTGGGGCAGCGGAAGAGCTATCGGGACGTCAAGCACTACAAGCGGCGAAAGCGCTGGCTGTCGTGAGGGCCCAGACATGAGCGCGCAGCTCCAGATCGCGGAGGTCTCGAAGTCCTTCGGCGGCGTCCAGGCGGTGAGCCGGGTGAGCCTCGACGTGCGGCGAGGCGAGATCCTCTCCGTGATCGGGCCCAACGGCGCGGGCAAGACCACCCTGCTCAACATGATCAGCGGCTTCTACCACCCGGACTCGGGCCGCATCACGCTCGACGGCACCGACATCACCCAGCGCGCGCCCGAGCCGGGTCGCCGAGCTGGGGGTGGCGCGCACCTTCCAGAACATCGCCCTGTTCCGGGGCATGACCGTGCTCGACAACCTGATGCTCGGGCCGCCACGTGCGCATGCAAGTCGGGCGTGCTCGCGTCGTTCGTCTACTGGGGGCTGGCCCAGAAGGAGGAGGTGGCCCATCGGCGGCGGGTCGAGGACATCATCGACTTCCTCAAGATCCAGGACCTGCGCCGGCGGCCCACCGGCTCGCTCGCCTACGGGCTGCAGAAGCGCGTGGAGCTGGGCCGCGCCCTGGCGCTCGATCCCAAGATCCTGCTCCTCGACGAGCCGATGGGCGGCTGCAACCACGAGGAGAAGGAGGACATGGCCCGCTTCATCCTCGACGTCAACCAGGAGTGGGGCACGACCATCATCCTGATCGAGCACGACATGGGCGTGGTCATGGACATCTCGGACCGGGTGGCGGTGCTCGACATGGGCCAGAAGATCGCGGAGGGCACGCCCGACGAGGTGCGGGCCGAACCCGCAGGTGATCAAGGCGTACCTCGGCGAGTGCCAAGGCAGTGACGCAACGGAGGCGCAGACGTGGCTGAGCTGACGACGCTTCCCCGCCTGCTGCAGCGCAACGCCCGCGAGCTCGGCGACCGGCCCGCCATCCGCGAGAAGGACCGCGGCATCTGGCAGACCTGGACCTGGCGCGAGTACCACGACCAGGTGCGCGACCTCGCGCTCGGGCCTGGCCGCCCTCGGCTTCCGGCGCGGCGACAGGCTCTCGGTGATCGGCGACAACCGGCCGCGCCTGTACTGGGCGCAGGTCGCGGCGCAGTGCCCTGGGCGGCGTCGCCGGTGCCGGTCTACCAGGACTCGATCGCCCAGGAGCTGGCCTTCGTCTGGAACCACGCCGAGGTCCGCGTGATCGTGGCCGAGGACCAGGAGCAGGTCGACAAGATCCTCGCGCTGCGCGACCAGCTCCCCGCGCTGCGCCTCGTGATCTACGACGACCCGCGCGGGCATCGCCCGGCTACCCGCTACGACTGGCTCAAGTCCTTCGAGGAGGTGCAGGAGCTCGGGCGCAAGTTCGCGCGCCGAGCACCCCGGCTACTTCGAGGCGGAGGTCGACGAAGGGCCAGCCCGACGACGTCGCCATCATCTGCTACACCTCCGGGCACCACCGGCAATCCCAAGGGCGCCATGATCACCCACGCCAACGTGGTCGCCGGCCGCCGCGAGCGTTCCTGGCCGGCCGAGGACGTGCGCGCCGACGGACGACGTGGCTCGCCTACCTGCCGATGGCGTGGGTCGGCGACTCGCTCTACACGCTGGTCGCTCAGCCTGGTGGTCGGCTTCTGCGTCAACTGCCCGGAGAGCCCGGAGACGGTGCAGCGCGACCTGCGCGAGCTCGGGCCCGACCACCGTGCTGGCCCCGCCGCGCATCTGGGAGAACATGCTGACCGCGGTGCAGGTGCGGGCGGCCGACGCCACCCCGCTCAAGCGCTGGATCTTCGAGTGCTTCCGCCGGTCGGCGCGAGCGAGGCCGAGATCCTGCGCGCGGACGGCAAGCCGGTGCCGCTCGGGCTCCGGCTGCGCCTCGCGCGCTCGGCGAGTTCTTCGTCTACGGCCCGTCCGCGATCAGCTCGGGCTGCGGCGGGCCCGCTGGGCGCTAACCGGCGGCGCGCCGCTCGGGCCCGACACCTTCCGCTTCTTCCGCTCCATCGGGGTGAACCTCAAGCAGGTCTACGGCTCCACCGAGACGCACCGGGCTCGTGCTCGCTGCAGCCCGACGGCGAGGCCAACCCGACCACGCGCCGGGCGGCCCGTGCCCGGGCATCGAGGTCAAGATCGCCGACCGCGGCGAGGTGCTGGTCCGCAGGCGCGGCGATCTTCAAGGGCTACTTCAAGAACGAGGAGGCGACCCGCGAGGTCATCGACGCGCGAGGGCTGGTTCCACACCGGCGACGCGGGCTTCATCGATCCCCGCGGGCACCTGGTCATCATCGACCGCGCCAAGGACGTGGGCGCGCTGGCGGACGGCACCCCGTTCGCGCCCCAGTTCATCGAGAACAAGCTCAAGTTCAGCCCGTACATCCGCGAGGCGGTGGCCTTCGGCCACGACCGGCCGTTCGTGGCGGCCATGATCGCCATCGACCTCGGCACGGTGGGGAACTGGGCCGAGCGGCGGGGCATCGCCTACACGACCTACATGGACCTGTCCCAGAAGCCGGAGGTCCGGGAGCTGATCCGGGACGAGATCGCCAAGGGCAACGAGACGCTGCCGGACGCCACCCGGATCCGGCGCTTCCTCCTCCTGACCAAGGACCTGGAGGCCGACGACGCGGAGATGACGCGCACCCGCAAGGTGCGGCGCGGCTACGTGGCCGAGAAGTACGCGGCCGTCATCGACGCCTTCTACTCGGGCGGCGAGCGAGGTCGAGCTGACCACCGCGATCACCTACGAGGACGGGCGGCAGGCCACCATCCAGTCCGCGGGTGCGGATCGAGGACGTGGAGGAGGCGCGCCAGCCAGTGTTTGACTGGTCGTTCTTCGCTGCTGCTGATGTCCAACGGCATCCTGATCGGGCTGATGTACTCGCTGATCGCGCTGGGCTTCGTGCTGGTCTACAAGGCCACCGACGCCATCAACTTCGCCCAGGGCGAGTTCGTGATGATCGCGGGCTTCGTGGTGGCGGTGGCGCTGGGCTCCTACGGCGCCCCGCTCTGGCTGGCCGTCGGCGGTGGGGCTGGCCGGCATGATCGGCCTTCGGCTTCGGCCTGGAGCGGGTGGTGCTGCGGCCGCTCATCGGCCGGCCGGTGGTCGCGGTGATCATGGCGACCATCGGGCTCGCCGCGATGCTGCGCGGGATCGGGCCGCTCCTGTGGGGCGCGGAGACGCGGCCGCTGCCGCTGCCCATCAGCGACGAGCCGATCGTGCTGGGGCCGCTCTTCATCCCGCCCATCCAGCTCCTCGGGGCGGCGGTGAGCCTCGTGTTCCTGGCCGCCTTCGGCTGGTTCTTCCTGAAGAGCCGCAAGGGCATCGCCATGCGGGCGGTGGCCGACAACCAGCAGGTGGCCATGGCCATGGGGATCAACGTGGAGCGCTACTTCGCGCTGGCCTGGGCCATGGCCGGCGTGGTCTCCGCGCTGGGCGGCATCGTCTGGGGCAACCTGCTCGGCGTCGACGTGCACCTGGCCCTGGTGGGCTTCAAGGTGTTCCCGGTGGTGATCCTGGGCGGCCTCGACTCGATCCCCGGCGCCATCGTCGGCGGGCTCATCGTGGGGATCGTCGAGAACGTGGCCGCCGGCTACGTCGATCCGCTACGTGGGCGGCGGCACCAAGGACTTCGCGCCGTACGTGCTGATGATCGTCGCCCTGATGGTCCGGCCCTACGGGATCTTCGGCAAGCGGATCATCGAGAGAGGATGCTGAGCGACGATATGATCCATCGCGAGTGCGGCGTCCTCAAGACGACGCTACGAGGCCGACATGGCCCTCTACCCGCTGCCGATCGCGCGCTGGACGGTGGCCGCGATCGCGGTGGTGTTCTTCGCTCGTCCTCCCCCTGGCCTGTCGACGAGTACTACCTGTCCATCGTCAACCTCATCTCGATCGCCGTCGTCGGCGCGCTCGGGCTCAACATCCTGGTGGGCTACACCGGGCAGATCTCGATCGGCCACGGCGCCTTCATGTCGGTGGGCGCCTACACCGCGGCCAACCTCGCCGTCCGGCTGGGCTTGCCCGTTCTGGCTGGCGCTGCCGCGGGCGGGCTCATGGCCGCGGCGGTCGGCGCGGTGGTCGGCATCCCGTCGCTCCGCATCAAGGGCCTCTACCTCGCCATCGCCACCCTCGCCGGCCAGCTCATCATCGAGTGGATCATCAACCACGTGACCTGGATCAGCGGCGGCGTCCAGGCGTCCATCGAGGTGCCGCGGCCGAGCTCGTTCGGCCACGCGATCGCCACCCAGCGCGAGATGTACTTCTTCCTGCTCGTCTTCGTGGTCCTGGCGATCGTCGGGCACCATGAACCTCGTGCGCAGCCGGATCGGGCGCGCCTTCATCGCCATCCGCGACCAGGACATCGCGGCCGAGATCATCGGCATCGACATCTTCCGCTACAAGCTCCTGGCCTTCGCCATCTCGTCGTTCTACGCCGGCGTCACCGGGGTGCTCTACACCTACTACCTCGGCATCGCCAACTACGAGCAGTTCCAGATCGGCGTGTCGATCGACTACCTGGCCATGATCATCATCGGCGGGCTGGGCTCGGTGCTGGGCTCGATCTTCGGGGCCATCTTCGTCACCCTGCTGCCCATCGTGATCCGCGTGGTCCATGGAGACGCTTCGGCGGCATGCTCTTCTCGCCAGCAGGCGGTGCTCAACCTCATCCCCAACCTGCGCCTGATCCTGTTCGGCGTGCCTGATCATCTTCTTCCTGGTCGTGGAGCCGGAGGGCCTCAACCGGCTGTGGCGAAACATCCGGAACTACTTCCGGGTCTGGCCGTTCGCGTACTGAGCGTGCGCGAAGGAAAGGAGAGCACCCATGAAGCGAGCTTCTGGCAACGTGGTCGGCGCTGCTTGCTGGTCGGCCGGCCTGACGCTCGGAGCCCCGGCGCCCGCGTCGGCCGCAGAAGGAGATCGTCATCGGTGTGCAGTGCGACCGCACCGGGCCGACCCAGATCGTCGGCGTCAACCTGTGCCCGGGCTTCCACGACTACATCGCCCTGGTGAACAGCAAGGGCGGCGTCGAGGGCCACAAGATCCGGGTCGCTCGAGATCGACCACGAGTACAAGGTGCCGCACGGCGATGGAGTCCTACGAGCGCCACAAGAAGGAAGGCGCGGTGCTCGATCGGCGTCTACGGCACGCCGCAGATCTACGCCCTGACCCAGAAGCTGACCGAGGACAAGATCCCGGGCACCTCGCCCGGCTTCGGCAGCGCCGCGGCCGCCGACGGGATCCGCTACCCGTACATCTTCCCGATCGCCGCCACCTACTGGTCGCAGGGCGCCGCCGCGGTGAAGTTCGTCAAGAACCAGCTCGGCGGCAGCCTCAAGGGCAAGAAGATCGCGTATCTCTTCTACGACAATCCGGCCGGGCCGCGAGCCGATCCCGGTGCTCGAGGACCTGGCCGGGCAGGAGGGCTTCCAGCTCAAGACGTTCGCGGTGCCGCCCCCGGGCGTGGAGATGGGCGCCCAGGTGCTCGACATCGCCCAGCGCTACCGGGCCGACTTCGTGATCGCCCACCTGTTCGGCGGCGCTCGCCCTCGGTGTCGATCAAGGAGCTCAAGCGGGTCGGCTATCCGCTGCGGAAGGTGGTCGGGTTCGTGTGGGCCTCGGCCGAGGCCGACATCGAGGCCGCGGGTGGCTTCGCGGCGTCGCCGAGGGCTACTACACGATGCAGTTCGCGGGCGTCGGCACCGACTACCCGGTGCTGAACGAGATCCGCGAGATGTACAAGAAGGAGGGCAAGCACGGCGCCGAAGGAGATGGCGTCGACCGTGCTACTACAACCGCGGCGTGCTCATCGCGGCGCTGCACGTCGAGGCGATCCGCAACGCGCTCAAGGCCAAGCCGGACGGCAAGATCACCGGCGCCGACGTGAAGGCCGGCTTCGAGAAGATCTCGAACTTCACCCTCGGCGGGCTGGTGCCGCCGCTCAAGATCACGGCCGACCGACCACGAGGGCGGCGGGCTCGTCCAGATCTGGCAGGTCAAGGGCGGCAAGTTCGTCAAGGCCACCGACTGGTTCGCGGCCTATCCGGACGTGCTGGCCAAGCACATCAAGGAAGCCAAGTAAGCCGTCCGCTCCCATCGCGCGGCCTGCGCCGCGTCACGGAGGACAGGGCAGCGGAGGGGGCTGCGCCCCTCCGGTGACACCGACGCCATGCTCAGCCTCAACAACATCGAGGTCATCTACGACGGCGTCATCCTCGTCCTCAAGGGCGTGTCGCTGGACGTGCGCGAGGGCGGCATCACCACGCTCCTGGGCGCCAACGGCGCCGGAAAGACCACGACCCTGAAGGCGATCTCCGGGCCTGCTCCGCACCGAGCGCGGCGAGGTGACCAAGGGCTCGATCGAGCTCGACGGCCAGCGCATCGACCGCCTGGCGCCGCACGAGATGGTCCAGCGCGGGCGTCGTGCAGGTCTTCGAGGGGCGGCGCGTCTTCGAGCACCTGACCACCGAGGAGAACCTGATCGCGGGCGCCCACATCCAGCGCGACCGCGAGCGGGTGACCGCCGGGGATCGAGCGCGTGTACCAGTACTTCCCCCGGCTGAAGGAGCGGCGCTCGGTGCAGGCCGGCTATCTCTCGGGCGGCGAGCAGCAGATGCTCGTCATCGGCCGCGCCCTGATGTCCGACCCGCAGGTCGATCCTGCTCGACGAGCCCTCGCTCGGGCTGGCTCCGATGCTGGTCGAGGAGATCTTCGAGATCGTCCAGCGGCTCAACCGCGAGCAGAAGCTCACCGTGCTGCTGGTCGAGCAGAACGCCGACCCTCGCGCTCGGCATCGCCGAGCACGGCTACGTGATGGAGAACGGCCGCATCGTGCTGGAAGGCAGCCGGCGGAGGCGCTGCGCGAGAACGCGGACATCAAGGAGTTCTACCTCGGCCTCACCGAGGTGGGGGCCCGGAAATCCTACCGCGACGTGAAGCACTACAAGCGGCGGAAGCGGTGGCTGAGCTGAGCGTCCACACCTTCACCGTCTACGACATGATCGCGCGGGGCGCCGCCGTCCACGGCGACGCGCCCGCGGTCATCCAGGGCGAGCGCGCGCTGTCGTTCCGGGGGCTCCTGGGGCGCGTGGACGAGCTGGCCACCGGGCTCGCCGGCCTCGGGCTCGCCGCGGGCGACCGGATCTGCATTCTCGCCCAGAACGACACGGCCTACCTCGAGCTCTACGGCGCCTGCGCGCGCCAGGGGCTCATCGCCTATCCGATCAACTGGCGTCTCACCGCGCAGGAGGTCGAGCGGGTGGTGGAGCGGGCCCGGCCCGCCATGATGGTGGTGGACGCCTCGACGCAATCCCTGGTCGGCGACTGGCTCGGCGCCGCCGGCGTGACGCACCGCTACCAGCTCGGCGAGGGCGCCGGCGCCGGCTTCACGCCGCTCGCGAGCCTCTACCGCAGGGGCCCGGCGCCGGCGCCCGCGGACATGCCCGCCGACGCGCCGTTCGCGGTGATCTCGACCGCCGCGGTGGACGTCGTGCCCCGCGGGGCGGTGCTGACCCACGCCAACGTGATCGCGGGCAATCTCTCGACGATCGGCTGCCTCGGCTTCACCGCGCGGGACCGGTACCTGGTCGGCCTGCCGCTCTTTCACGTGAGCGCGCTCGCCATGACGATGGCCCACATGCACGCGGGCGGCGCCAACGTGATCGTGTCGCGCTTCGAGCCGGCGGAAGCGGTGGCGCTCATCGACCGGCACCGGGTGACCCACGTCTCCGACTTCCCCCCGGTGCTGGCGAGCCTGCTCGACGCGGCCGAGAAGGCGGGCAGCGCGCTCCCGAGCCTGACCCACGTCTCCGGCCTCGACGCGCCCCAGACCATCCAGCGCCTGCACGAGAAGACGACGGCCCAGTTCTGGACCGGGTTCGGCCAGTCCGAGACCACCGGGTTCGTGACGGTCCAGCGCGTGGCCGAGCGGCCCGGCGCCTCCGGGCGGCCGGTGCCCGCCGCCCAGGTACGCCTCGTGGACGACTACGACCGCGAGGTGCCCGTCGGCACGCCGGGGGAGATCGTCGTGCGCGGCCCGCTGGTCTTCCAGGGCTACTTCGGCCAGCCGGACGTCACCGCGTACACCTTCCGCAACGGCTGGCACCACACGGGCGACGTGGGCCGCTTCGACGCCGAGGGGTATCTGCACTACGTCAAGCGCAAGCCGGAGAAGGAGCTGATCAAGCCGGGCGGGGAGAACGTGTACCCGGCGGAGGTCGAGGCGGTGATCATGCAGATGGCCGGCGTCACCGGCGTCTGCGTCTACGGGATCCCGGACCCCAGGTGGGGCGAGGCGGTGAAGGCGGTGGTGGAGGTGGCCGCGCCGGGGGCGCACACCGCGCAGCAGGTGACCGACTTCGTGGGCGGCAAGATCGCCCGCTTCAAGCGGCCGCACGTGGTGGCGTTCTGCGAGGCCCTGCCGCGCACCGCGGAGGGCGCGGTCGACCGCGACGCGGTCAAGGCCCGCTGGGCGTGAAGAGGCCGGCGTGAAGATCTTCGACGAGCACCACGAGATGTTCCGGCAGGCGGTGCGGGCCTTCGTGCAGAAGGAAGTGGAGCCGCACGTCGAGGAGTGGGAGCAGGCCGGCGAGATCCCGAAGTCCCTCTGGCCCCGGATGGGCGCGCTCGGCTTCCTCGGCGTCGAGTACGACGAGAAGTACGGCGGCGCCGGCGCCGACGTCCTCACCACCGCGGTGCTGTGCGAGGAGATGGCGCGGGCCCGCTGCGCCTCGCTCGCGATGGCGGTGGGGGTGCACACCGACATGGCCTCGCCGCATCTCTACTGGACGGGCAGCGAGGCGCTCAAGGAGCAGTACCTGCCCGCGATCTGCCGCGGCGAGGCCCTCACCGCGATCGCGGTGACCGAGCCGGGCGGCGGCTCCGACGTGGCCGCCATCCGGACCCGCGCGGTGCGCGACGGCGACCACTACGTGCTCGACGGCTCCAAGATGTTCATCACCAACGGGGTGCTGGCCGATCTGTACTTCGTGGCCGCGCGGATCGACCAGGGCAGCGGGGACCGGCGGCACCGCGGGATCTCGATGTTCCTGGTGGAGCGGAACACGCCCGGCTTCACGGTGAGCCGCAAGCTCGACAAGATGGGCAACCGCGCCTCCGACACCGCCGAGCTGGCCTTCGAGGGCATGCGGGTGCCCGCCGGGAACCTGCTGGGCGCCGAGGGCAAGGGCTTCTACGAGGTCATGCGCGTGTTCCAGCGGGAGCGCCTGGTGGCGGGCCTGCACGCGGTGGCCGGCTGCGAGCGGGCGCTCGAGGACACGATCGCCTACGTCCAGCAGCGCCACGCCTTCGACGAGCCGCTGTCGAAGAAGCAGGTGGTGCGGCACAAGCTGGCCGACCTGGCCACGCTGATCGAGGCCGGGCGCTGGCTCACCTACGCGGCGTGCCTCAAGTACCGGGACCGGGAGGAGGCGGTGAAGGAGATCTCGATGGTGAAGCTCTTCACCGCCGAGATGGCCCAGAAGGTCGCCTACGACTGCGTGCAGCTCCACGGCGGCTACGGCTACATGCGCGAGTACCCCATCGAGCGCTTCTTCCGCGACATCCGCCTCATGACCATCGGCGGCGGGACCTCCGAGATCATGAAGGAGATCATCGCGAAGCAGATGGCGATATGAGCCCGGTGGACTTCGTCGCGATCGGGCACGTCACGCTCGACCAGACCGCGCGGGGCACGCGGCCCGGGGGCGCGGCCTACTACACCGCGATGACCGCCCACCGGCTGGGCCTTCGCGTGGGCCTGCTGACCTCCTTCGGGCCCGATTTCCCGCGGGACGCCCTCCCCGCCGGCATCGAGGTGGTGAACGTGTCCGCCGAGCGCACCACGACGTTTCGCATCGGGCAGGCCGGCGGGCGGACGCGGGAGCTCGCGGTGCTGGCCCGGGCGGCCGATCTGGAGGCGGAGGCGCTGCCCGAGGAGTGGCAGGACGCCTCGCTGGGCGCGCTCGCGCCGGTGACCGGCGAAGTGGATCCGAGCTTCGCGGCCGCGTTCCCGGAGACCTCCCTGGTGGCCCTGCCGCAGGGCTGGATGCGCCAGCGCGGCAAGGGCGGCATCCTGGCGCCCCAGCCGTGGGAGGACGCGGACCTGGTGCTGCCGCGCGTACAGGCGCTGGTCGTGAGCCACGAGGACGTCGAGCCGTTCGAGAAGGACGCGTTCGAGTGGTTCCAGCAGGTGCCGATCGGCGCGGTGACCCATGGGGCCGCCGGGGCGATCCTCTTCGTCAACGGTGAGCGCTACGGCGTCGAGCCCGACGTGGCGGTGGAGAAGGACGCGACCGGCGCGGGCGACGTCTTCGCGGCCGCGCTGCTCATCGGCTACAACCGGGACGGCAACGCGTGGGACGCGGCCGCGGCGGCCGCCTGCTGCGCGGCCGCCTCCGTCGAGGCCGACGGCGCCGCGGGCATCCCGGATCGCGGCGGCCTCGAGGCGCGGCTGGCGGCCTACCGGCGCCGACACGGGATCTGACGCCCGGGCTTCGCCTTGCCGCTCGCCGCGGCCCGGGGCTACACTCGGAGCGGGCGGACGAATCCAACATGGCGGAGCGAAAGATCCGGATCACCGCGGGCCGTGTCACGGCCGACGCGGTCCTGAACGCCTCGAAGACGGCGGCGGCGGTCTGGGACGCGCTCCCGCTCGACATCCCCGGGCGAGACCTGGGGCGACGAGATCTACTTCGGCATCCCGGTGAAGGCCAAGGCGGAGGACGCCCGCGAGGTGGTGGACCTGGGCGATCTGGCTTACTGGCCCCCGGGCTCTGCGTTCTGCATCTTCTTCGGGCCGACGCCGTCGAGCCGGGGTGACGAGATCCGGCCGGCGAGCCCGGTCAACGTGTTCGGTCGTGTGCTGGGTGATCCCACCGTGTTCAAGTCGGTTCGCTCCGGGACGAAGGTCCGCGTCGAGCGCGCCTGACAGGGGAGGACTGCATGAAGATCTTTCTGGATAGCGCGAACGTGGCCGAGCTGCGCGAGGGCGTCGCGATGGGCCTGGTGGACGGCTGCACCACCAATCCCTCGCTGATCGCCAAGGAGAAGCGCCCGTTCCGCCCCCTGGTGGAGGAGATCTGCCGGGTGGTGCCGGGCGACGTGAGCCTCGAGGTGGTGGCCACCGACTTCGACGGCATGGTGAAGGAAGGCAAGGAGCTGGTGCAGGTGGCGCCCAACGTGGTCGTCAAGTGCCCGCTCACCAAGGACGGGCTCAAGGCGGTGAAGTACCTGACCGGCGAGGGCATCCGCGTCAACCAGACGCTCTGCTTCTCGGCCCCGCAGGCGCTGCTCTCCGCCAAGGCGGGCGCGGTCTACATCAGCCCGTTCCTGGGCCGTCTCGACGACATCGGCCACGTGGGCATGGACCTGGTCCGGGACATCTGCGAGATCTACCGGAACTACGGCTTCAAGACCCAGGTGCTCGCCGCCTCGATCCGCAACCCGCTCCACGTCATCGACGCGGCCAAGGCGGGGGCGCACGTGGTCACCATGCCGTTCAACGTGCTCGAGATGCTGATGAAGCATCCGCTGACCGACATCGGCCTCAAGAAGTTCCTGGACGACTGGGCGAAGCTCGGCGAGAAGATCTAGGGCTGTTCTCTCTCTCTCCCGCCCTGGTCGTTCTGAAGCCATGCAGAAATGAGCATGGGTCGCGCTCAAGGTTCCACCCGTTCCTCCCTGCTGTGCGTATATCTCCGATGAGGGCATGAGATGGACGCCGAGCGGGGGCTGATGGAGCGGGTGGCCAGGGGGGACCAGGGCGCGTTCAGCGACCTGGCCCAGCGCTACAGCGGCAAGCTGCTGGCGGTGGCGGGGCGGCTGCTCGGCTCGCGGGCCGACGCCGAGGACGCCGTCCAGCGCGCGTTCCTCCAGTGCTACGCGGGGGCGGCCGGCTACAACCCGCGCTGGGCCGTCTCCACGTGGCTCTACCGCATCCTCACCAACGTGTGCGTGGACGAGCTGCGCCGCCGCGCCACCCGCACCGCCCACGACGAGCGCTCGGCCCCCGGGCCGCTCTCGTCCGGCAATCACCGGCCGCCCGACGCCTATCTCGATCTGCACCGGGCGTTCGAGCGGGTGCCGCGCGAGGCGCGGGTGCTCCTGGCCCTTCGCTACGTGGACGGGCTCTCCTACGGGGAGCTGGCGCGGATCCGAGGCATCACGATCAATACCGTGAAGAGCCAGCTCGCGCGGGGCAAGGCCCTGCTGCGGGATGAGCTCGGCAAGCGAGGAGCAGGCCATGAATGACGGCAAGACACAGAGGCAGGACCAGCTCGACCGGCTGCTGGCGGACTACTTCCGGCCGGAGACGTCGCCGGCGGACATGGGGCGCAAGCTCGCGGCGGCGGCGCGGGAGTCCGAGACCGCGCTGACGCGGCTCGAGGGCAAGCTGGGCATCGAGGCGACCCCGCGAGGGATCTCGCTCGTGCGCACCGGCCCGGCCGGGAAGCCGGCCACCGCGGCGGCGCGGAAGCTGATCGAGCAGGCGCGGGAGGAGATCCACGAGTACCTGCGGGGCCAGCGCGCCTTCTTCCGGGTGCCGGTGGACCTCGTCGCGGTGCCGGACTTCCAGCGGAAAGTCCTGGAGGCCGCGCGGCTCATCCCGTTCGGCGAGGCGCGCCCGTACGCGTGGATCGCCGCGCGCATCGGCAATCCCCGCGCGGTGCGGGCGGTCGGGACCGCGCTCGGCCGCAACCCGGTGCCGCTCATCCTGCCCTGCCATCGCGTGTGGCGGAGCGACGGCGGCCTCGGCGGCTACATCTTCGGCGCGGCGGTGAAGGACCGGCTGGCCGCGCTCGAGCGCACCACGCCGGTGCTGGAGGGCTGCACGAGCACGCGCATCGTGTGCCGCGTGGGCTGCATCCACGGCCGCCACATGCGGCCGGACAACCGGGTGGTGTTCGCCTCGGTGGACGACGCGCGCTCGGTGGGGTACCGGCCGTGCAAAGTATGCCGGCCCGCCGCCTGAAGCCCGCCGCGTCCATCGCGGCGCGGCTCGAGCGGGTGGACTGGGCGGAGGTGGCCCGCGCCCTGGATGAGCGGGGCTGGGCCACCACGCCGCCGCTGCTCACCGCCGCGGAGTGCGCGGAGCTGATCCGGCTCTACGCGGACGAGCGTCGCTTCCGCAGCCGCGTGGACATGGCGCGGTTCCGCTTCGGGGAAGGGGAGTACAAGTACTTCGCCAACCCGCTGCCGCCTGTCGTGCGCGAGCTTCGGCGTCACGCGTATCCGCATCTCGCGCCGATCGCGAGCGGCTGGGAGGCCACGCTCGGGACGAATTCGACGCTACCCGGCCGATCTCGAGGGCTTCCTCGCGGTCTGCGCCGAGCACGGGCAGACGAAGCCCACGCCGTTGCTGCTGCGCTACGAGGCCGGGCGGGTACAACTGCCTGCATCAGGATCTCTATGGCGAGGTGGCGTTTCCGCTCCAGATGACCTGCCTGCTGAGCCGTCCGGGCGTCGACTTCACCGGGGGCGAGTTCCTGCTGGTCGAGCAGCGGCCGCGGGCGCAGTCGACCGGGTCGGTGGTTCCGCTCGAGCGCGGCCAGATCGTGATCTTTGCGACGCGCCACCGGCCGGCCCGAGGCACTCGCGGGGCCTATCGCGTCACGCTGCGCCACGGGGTGAGTCGCATTACCTCGGGCGAGCGCTACACGCTCGGTGTGATCTTCCACGACGCGAAGTAGGCCCCTCGTCAGCAACGCTCCTCGTCATCAAAGCCCCTCGCCCTGCCCTCTCCCCAGAGGGGAGAGGGGGGATCGTCAGAGCTGCGGGCGGATGTCGGCCGCGAAGGTCTCGTAGATGCCGATCATGTCGTCGAGGTCGCGATAGCGGGTCTCGAGAAGCATGGACTCGACGCCGAGATCGCGGAAGGCGCCGAGGTCGGCGATCACCTGGTCGCGGGAGCCCTGGAGGGGCTTGCGGTCGGGGCCGAGCGGGGTGTCGCGTAGCGACAGGCCCGCGCGCACGCTGATCGTGATCTGGTCGAACGGGCGCTTCTGCCGCGCGCACTCCTCCCGCAGCCGCGCGATGTCGGCCTTGAGCGCCGTCAGGCGGTGATGAACGCGGCGTGCCAGCCGTCGCCGAGCTCGACGACGCGGCGGAGGGCGAGCGGGGTATGCCCGCCGATCAGGATCGGGATGTCGCCGCGGGTGGGCTTCGGGAAGACGCCGATCTCGTCGAAGGAGAAGAACTCCCCGTGGTGCGCGGCGCGGCGCGTCGCGCCAGCAGGCGCGCATGACCGTGAGCGCCTCGTCGCTCCAGGCGCCGCGGCGGTCGAAGTTGCCGCCCAGCAGCTCGATCTCCTCGCGCATCCAGCCCACGCCCACCCCGAGCACCAGGCGGCCCTCCGAGAGATGGTCGATGGTGGCGGCCATCTTGGCGGCCAGGACCGGGTTCCGGTGGGGCAGCACCAGGATGCTGGTGCCGAGCTGCACGCGCTCGGTGACGCCGGCCACCAGGGCCAGCGTGGTGAGCGGCTCGAGGAAGGGCACCTCGGGCGCCAGCGGGAACTTGCCGGTGGGGCTGTACGGATAGGGCGTCGTGATCCGGTGCGGGATCACCACGTGGTCGCTGGCCCACAGCGAGTCGTAGCCGAGGGCCTCCATGCGCCGCGCGAAGGTGAGCAGGCTGTGGCGCGTGCCGATGGGGCCGAACATCGGCAGGTGACAGCCGATCTTCAGTCGGGCGCCGGAGGAGTAGACGATGCGGTCGCGCAGCTCGTCGCGCGCGATCATCTCCGCCGAGGCGCGAGCGCTGGATCTTGCCCGACGAGGTCTTGGGGATCGTGCTGGGCAGGACCAGCAGCACGCGGGCGGGGCGATGGCCCCGGCCCTCGCGGACGCGCTGGACGATCTCGCGGACCAGGCGCGAGTGCGCGTCCGCGTCGGCGGCCTGCTCGCGCACCTCGGCCACCACGTGCAGGCGCTGGGTGCCGGTGCGCTCGCTCTCCACGCCGACCGCCGCCGAGTAGCGCACGCCGGGCACGTGGTCCACGATCTCCTCGATGTCGGCGGGGATCACGTTCTCGCCGCCCAGGATGATCACGTCCTTGAGCCGCCCGGTGACGTAGAGGAAGCCCTCCGCGTCCACGAAGCCGAGGTCGCCGGTGCGGAGCCAGCCGTCGGGCGAGAGGATCTTCCGGGTGGCCTCGGGATTGTTGTAGTAGCCCTGCATCACGCCGGGGCTCTGTACGCAGATCTCCGCCGTCGACGCCCGGCTTGACCTCTTCCTCGCCGTCCATGATGCGCACGCGCACGCCGCGGCAGGGCTGGCCCACCGAGAGGAACCGCCCCGAGCTGTCCAGGCGGAGCGGCGTCCGCCGCGGCCAGATCGCCACCGCCAGCGTGGCCTCGGCGAGGCCGTAGCAGGGCGTGATGAGGTTCTGCGCGTCGAACTTCCGCTCGAAGGCCTCGATGGTGCTGAGGCGCACCGGCTCGGCGCCGGAGAGCGCCTGCTTGAGCGAGGAGAGATCGAGGCCGCTCGTGTCGTGGATGTTGCGCACGCAGTTGCGGTAGCCGAAGTCGGGCGAGACCGTGAACGTGGCGCCGACCCGGGTGACCAGCTCGAGCCACACGCGCGGGTTCTTGAGATCGGGCGGCAGCAGGTGGAGCGGCGGCCCCGCTCCAGGGCGGGGTGAACGAGCAGCCGATCAGGCCCATGTCGTGGTAGAGCGGCAGCCACGAGACGACGACGTCGTCCCGGGTGAGCTGCGCGGCCTCCGCCATGAACTCCACGGTGCGCACCACGTTGGCGTGGCTCAGCACGACCCCGCGCGGCTGGCCGGTGCTGCCCGAGGTGTACTGGATGAAGGCCACGTCGTCGGTCGCCGCGGTCGGGAAGGCCGGCGGCGGGATCGTCCACCTCGAGATCGCTCGGCTCCAGCACGTGCCGGATATTGGGCGCGGCGGCCTGCGATTCCTCCACGCCCGAGCGGAACCAGCCGATGGTGGCCACCACCTTCGCCTCCGAGTCGCGGAAGACGTTGGCGGTCGCCTCGACGCCGAGGGTGGGGTAGAGCGGCACCGGCACCGCGCCCAGCCGGAGGGCCCCGAAGAAGGTGTAGAAGAACTCGGCGCAGGTCGGATAGATGAGGCAGACCTTGTCGCCGCGGTCGATGCCGGCGCGCTTCAGGCCGGCCGCGTAGCGCGCGCTCTCCCGCCACAGACGGCCGTACGGCACCGCTTCGTCGAAGAGGTGGAAGTACGGGGTGTCAGGATCCTGGGCGGCCCTGCCCCCCATCAGCTCGGTCAGGGTGGCCGGGATGGGCGCTCCTGGCTTCACGGGCGTGATTCTAGCGAAAGCGGCCCCGCCCGGGGAAGGATTCTCGTACTCTGGCCGGGGAGGCCGTGACGCGCGTATTCGGGGTGCTGTCGGTGGTGTGGCTCATCGCGGCGTGCGCGTCCGCGCCCGCGCCGGTCAGGCCGGCGGCGGCTCCGCCGGGACTGCTGCCGACGGCCTGCGAGAAGCGGGCGCTCATGACGGGACAGGTCACGGACGACACGAGCCCGACGGCGGTGGCCGAGAGCCTGCCGTGGGGGGCGCTCGCGCCCGAGACGTGTCCGGACGCCGGTGGACGCGTGATCCTGGGCCCGCCGTGGGAGCGCCGGTGACGCGCGCGGGGGCGGGACGCTAGCGATCGAGGGCGATCAGATCGAAGGTCTCGGCGTAGGCGTAGCCCCGGGGCTTGCCGAGCTCGGCGCCGCGCTCGCGGACGCGCTTCTCCACCCCGGCGAAATCCTTGAACTGGCTCGCGTGGCAGGCCAGCGCCTTGATCTTGAGATCGATCGTGTCCGAGATGTCCACGACCAGCTCGGGGTTCTCCCACCACATGAGATAGACCTCGCGGACCTTGTGGGGCTCGAGGCCCTGCGCCAGCAGCTCCGGGAACGCCATGTGGTCGCGCGCGAGCGGGTAGACGCAGTCGAGCGCGATGCCGGCCACCGTGCGGTGATCGCGGTGCGAGGCGCCCAGGTTCTTGGTGCGGTGCGGATTCTGGATGATGAGGCGGTCGGGCCGGTGGCGCCGGATCGCGGCGGTGACCGCCAGGCGCGACTCGCGCGTATCCTCGACCTCGCAGTCCGGGAAGCCCAGGAAGTCCACCGTCTCCACGCCGAGCACCCGCGCCGCGTTGCGCTGCTCCTCCTCGCGGATGCGGGCCAGGCGCTCGGGCGTCATGCTCCGGTCGCCCGAGCCCTTGTTGCCGCTGGTGACGATGCAGTAGGCGACCTGCATGCCGTCGCGCACGAGCTTGGCGATGGTGCCCCCGGCGCCGAACTCGGAGTCGTCGGGGTGGGCGGTGATCACCAGCACGCGCTGGATCGGGGGTTTCGGCGACGCATCGGGCATGGAGAAGGCTCCTTTCGTGCTTGCTATCTTACCATCCCGCTATAATGCGGCCGGTGACCACGCGGACCACCGGTGTCGTCCTGCTCGCGCTGCTGCTCGCGGGCTTCCTCCTCCTCGGCGCGCTCCCGAACCAGGTGGCGAGCATTCGCGTGGCCGGGCTCTCGCTGCTCTGGTGGTACGGCGGCGTGCTCGCGCCGGGGCTGGCGGTGCTCGTCGCGATCCGCTGGCTCGCCGAGCCGGTGCCGGTCCCGTCCCCGGACGCATGACGTCGGTCGCGCGCATCCTGGCGGTCTGGCTCACGCCGGTGGTGGCGCTGGCGGTGCCGGCGGCCCTCGCCGCGCGCGGGCCCGACGGCCTCTGGCTCGGCCTCGTGGTGGCGCTGACGCCCCTCATCGCGCTGGGCTGGGGCACCGGCCGTCCGGTGCCGGGGGATAGCTCGCGCGGCGGCGAGACGCTCTTCCCGGTCGTCACGCTGCTCATCACGGTGGGCGTGCTGCTCTGGGCGAACATCGCCCTGGCGGGCGACGTGGCCGCGTGGCTCGGCGCGCGGCGGTGGCAGGGCATCGTGGTCACCGCGGGGGCGGGGTGGCTCTTGACGGCCTGGCGGCCGCTGCGCCGGACGGCGCCGCTGCTGCTCGCGGTCGCGTTCATCGCCGTGGTGGTGGTGCTGCTGCAGCTCGCGTGGGCGCTCGCGCTCGGACCCATCGCGGCGTGGGATCGCGTGGCGAGCCAGCCCGCCTTCCGGTTCCCGCCCTCGAGCCCCTGGGTCATCGGTGGGCGCGATCTGGGCGTGGTGCGTGGCGGCGCGCCGCTCGTCTTCGACGAGGTGCATCGCGTGACCGCGCCCGTCGGGGGCATCCTGCGCGCGCGCACGCTGGACGGTGGGCGCCCCGCCGCCATCGAGTGGACGCTGGCGCCCGGGCAGACCGTGACGCTGCGCGCGGGCGACGAGATCTCGCGCGCCTCGACGCTGCGGCTACGCTTCGAGGCGGACAAGCGGGTCCCCGGAGCGCCGGCATCCGGCATGGCCTGGGCCGACGGCGGGCCGCGCCGCTGGCTCGAGCGCGTCGGCCTGGCCGTCACGCTGCTGGCGGGAGCGGCCGCGCTGCTGCGCGCGGGCCTCACGGTGCGCCTCTCCCGCGATCGGCGTGGGCCTCGCGGCCGGCGGGCTGCTGCTCGCCTTCGTGTGGGCGCAGGCCTGGGCGGTCTACGCGCTGATCCAGGCGCCCGATCTCTTCCTGGGCGGCATGACGCTCGAGCGCCTGCTCGAGCTGCCTCCGCATGCGCTCTTCGCCGAGCCGTGGCGCCGCACGCTCCAGATGCTGCTGCTCGCCGCCGGCCTCGCCGCTTTCCTCGCCTCGAGCCTCGCGCTCCGCGAGCGCCTCGGCGCGCTCGACGCCACGGGCGGCGGCGAGATCGGCCACGATCCGGGGCTCTGGGCCGGCCTCTTCGGCGGGGCCGCGGTCGCGAGCCTGTGGCCCGTGGATCCGTGGGCGCTGAGCCTGCTCGCCCTGGGCGGCGCGGGCTGCGCGCTCGGGCCGGCCGCGCTCTGGCCGCCGCGCCACGGCCGCACCGCGGCCACCGCCGGGACGATCGGGCTCATCGTGTTCGTCGGGCTGGCCGCGCTCCAGCTCCGCGGCACGGGCGGCGGATTCCTGGGCGCCGCCATCGCCTATCCGGCGCTCGTGGCCGGGCCCGTCGGAGCGCTGGTGCTGTGGCTCGGCCGGCGCGTGCGGCCGTGACCGCGGCCTCGCTGATCACGCCGACGATCGCGGCCTGCCTGGCGATCTCGGGGGGCGTGCACGTCGTGATCTACCTGCTCAACGCCACGCTGCCGCTGCACGTGGTCGGGCTCGGGGGCAGCAAGACCCAGGTCGGCCTGCTCTTCGCCACGTCCACGACCGTCTCCATGATCCTGCGCCCGCTGGTCGGCGGGTGGGTGGATCGGTTCGGCGCCCGGCGCGTGATGCTCCCCGGGGTGGCCGTTCTGCTCGCGACGCTCCTGCTGCTGCCGTTGGCCGCGGCTCCCGCCGCGTATGTCGCCCTGATGGCGGGCCTCGGCTGCGGCAACGGGGTGCTGGCCACCGCGGCGGGCGTGCTCGTGGCCCAGGCCAGCCCGTCGGCCCGGCGGGGCGAGGCGCTCAGCGTCTACTTCCTGGCCACCGCGCTCTCCTTCGCGGCGGGCCCGCCGCTCGGCCTGGCGCTGTACGCGCGCGGCCGGCATCCAGGCCTGCTTCGCCGCCGCGGTGGGCCTCGGCGCGCTGATCGCGGTGCTCATCCTGATTCTCAAGACACCGGCCCTGGAGGCCGCGTCCCCGCAGGGATTTCGCTGGTTCAGCCGGCGTGCGCTGCCGGCCGCGGCCACGGTGGTGTGCGTGAACATCGGCTACAGCTCGATCTACGCCTTCCTGCCCCTCTACGCGCTGGCCTCGGGCCTCGAGGGTAGCCTCGGGTGGTTCTACGTGCTCTTCGCGATCTGCATCATCACCGGGCGGCTGACCCTCCGTGGCCTGTCCGATCGGATCGGCCGGGCCCGGGTGATCGTGCCCGCGGTGGCGCTCACGACGCTGAGCTACCTGGTCCTCGCCCAGCCGCCGCGGGTGCCGACGCTGGCCGCGGCCGCGATCATGCTCGGGGCCGGCGTGGCCATGTTCTATCCGACCCTGCTCGCGCTCCTGGTGGACCGCACGCCGGAGGCCGAGCGTGGCTCCGCCATGGGCACGCTCTCCGGCTCCTTCGACCTCGGCAGCGTGCTCGGCTCGCTCCTGGTGGGCTTCACGGTGGAGCGCGTCTCCTTCGCGGCCGGGTTCCACACCGCGGCGGCGGGTGCGCTGGTGGGCCTCACGCTGTTCGTGGTGACGGAGCGGCGGGTCGTTTTACGCCGCTCGACGCTGGGGGTATGATGTAGCGTCCATGGCCAACGACCGGATCGTCGTCCGCGGTGCCCGCGAGCACAATCTCAAGGCGATCGATCTCGAGCTCCCCCGCGATCAGCTCGTGGTGATCACCGGGCTGTCCGGATCGGGCAAGTCCTCGCTCGCCTTCGACACCATCTATGCCGAAGGGCAGCGCCGGTACGTCGAGTCGCTCTCGGCCTACGCCCGCCAGTTCCTCGAGCAGATGGAGAAGCCGGACGTGGACTCGATCGAGGGGCTCTCGCCCGCCATCTCGATCGAGCAGAAGACGACCTCCAAGAACCCGCGCTCGACGGTGGGCACCGTCACCGAGATCTACGACTACCTGCGGGTGCTCTTCGCGCGGGTCGGCATCCCGCACTGCCCCCAGTGCGGCAACGTGATCTCGGCCCAGACCGTCCAGCAGATGGTGGACCGGGTGATGACGCTGCCGGTGGGCAGCCGCATCGTGGTGCTCTCGCCCATCGTGCGTGGCCGCAAGGGCGAGTACCGCAAGCTCTTCTACGACCTGCGCCGGCAGGGCTACGTGCGGGTCCGGGTCAACGGGGTGCTCCGCGAGCTGACCGAGGACATCGAGCTGGCGAAGACCAAGAAGCACACCATCGAGGTGGTGGTGGACCGCCTGGTGGTCAAGGACAACCTGGGCGGGCGCCTGGCCGACTCGCTCGAGACCGCGCTGCGGCTGGCCGACGGGGTGGTGCAGGTGGAGGTGCCCGACGGCCCGTCGTTCCTCTTCTCGGAGCGGCTGGCCTGCGCGGCCTGCGGCATCTCCTTCCCGGAGGTGTCGCCGCGCATGTTCTCGTTCAACAACCCCTACGGCGCCTGCCCGGACTGCGGCGGCATCGGCACGCGCTACGAGATCGATCCCGAGCGGGTGGTGCCGGATCCCGCGAAGACGCTGGCCGGGGGCGCGCTCGCGCCGTGGGCGGGGCCGTCCGCGTCCGTCGATCTTCAAGCAGACGCTGCGCGTGCTCGCCAAGCGTCACGGGTTCAACCTCGAGACGCCGTGGGGCAAGCTCCCGAAGAAGACGCGCGACATCATCCTGTTCGGCGAGGCGGACGACGGCTTCGAGGGCGTGGTGAAGCTGCTCGATCGCCGCTACAAGGAGACGGTGTCCGAGGACACGCGCAGCGAGGTCGAGCACTTCATGACCGAGCGGGCCTGCCCGACCTGCGGCGGCTCCCGGCTGCGGCCGGAGACGCTCTCGGTCAAGATCGCGGGGCGGTCCATCGCCGACGTGGTGCGGTTTCCCATCAAGGCGGCGCGCCAGTTCTTCGACACGCTCACGCTGTCCGAGCGCGAGATGGCCATCGCGCGGCGCGTGCTCAAGGAGATCCGCGAGCGCCTGGGCTTTCTCTCCCAGGTCGGGCTCGACTACCTGACGCTCGACCGCCCCGCCGGAACGCTCTCGGGCGGCGAGGGCCAGCGCATCCGCCTCGCCACCCAGATCGGCTCGAGCCTGGTCGGCGTCCTCTACATCCTGGACGAGCCCTCCATCGGGCTCCACCAGCGGGACAACGGCCGCCTCCTCGACACGCTCAAGCGCCTGCGCGACCTCGGCAACACGGTGCTGGTGGTGGAGCACGACGAGGAGACCATGCGGGCCGCCGACTACGTGGTGGATCTCGGGCCCGGGGCGGGCGAGCTGGGCGGCCACGTGGTCGCGGTGGGCACGCCCGACGAGGTGATGGCGAATCCGGAGTCGCTCACCGGCCGCTTCCTGGCCGGGACCGAGCGCATCGCGGTGCCCGATGTCCGCCGCAAGGCCAACGGCAAGTTCGTGATCATCCACAACCCGCGCGAGCACAACCTGAAGGGGATGAACGTCAAGATCCCGCTCGGCACCTTCACCGCGATCACCGGCGTGTCGGGCTCCGGCAAGTCCACCCTGGTCAACGACATCCTGTACCGGGCGCTGGCCTCGATGCTCCACCGCGCGCAGGACCGGCCCGGCGCCCACGACCGCATCGAGGGCGCGCAGCATCTCGACAAGGTCATCGACATCGACCAGTCGCCGATCGGGCGCACGCCGCGCTCCAATCCCGCGACCTACACCGGGGTGTTCACCCTGATCCGCACGCTGCTGGCGCGCACCCCGGACGCGCGGGTGCGCGGCTACCAGCCGGGCCGCTTCTCGTTCAACGTCAAGGGCGGGCGCTGCGAGGCGTGCCAGGGCGACGGGCTCGTGAAGATCGAGATGCACTTCCTGCCCGACGTCTACGTGACCTGCGAGGTCTGCCGCGGCAAGCGCTACAACCGCGAGACGCTCGAGGTGCGCTACAAGGGCAAGAACATCGCCGACATCCTGGAGATGACGGTGGCGGAGGCGCTCGGCTTCTTCGAGCCGGTGCCCTCCATCAAGCAGAAGCTCCAGACGCTGCACGACGTCGGGCTCGACTACATCCGGCTGGGCCAGGCCGCGACCACGCTGTCGGGCGGCGAGGCGCAGCGGGTGAAGCTGGCCACCGAGCTGAGCCGCCGCGCCACCGGCCGCACGCTCTACATCCTGGACGAGCCCACCACCGGGCTGCACTTCGCGGACATCCGCCGCCTGCTGGAGGTGCTCAACCAGCTGGTGGACCAGGGCAACACGGTGGTGATCATCGAGCACAACATGGACGTCATCAAGACCGCGGACTGGGTCATCGACCTGGGGCCCGAGGGCGGCAACGAGGGCGGCCGCGTGATCGCCTCCGGCACGCCCGAGGACGTGGCCCGCCAGGACAAGTCCTTCACCGGCCAGTACCTGGCCCGGATGCTCGCGTGAGACGCACCAAGATCGTCTGCACGATCGGCCCGGCGAGCAGCCGGCCGGAGATGCTCGACCGGCTGGTGGCCGCGGGCATGGACGTGGCCCGGCTCAACTTCTCGCACGGCACCCACGCCGAGCACGCCGAGGTCATCCGCGCGATCCGGGAGGGGGAGGCGCGCTGGGGCCGGCCGATCACCATCCTCCAGGATCTCCAGGGCCCCAAGGTGCGCCTCGGCACGTTCGTGGGCGGGCAGGCCATGCTCGCGCCGGGGGAGCACTTCGTGCTGACCACCCGCACCGTGAAGGGGACCGCCTCGCGCAGCTCGCTGAACCATCCCGAGTTCCTCGCGGCCCTGCGGCCGGGCGATGCGGTCTGGATGGACGACGGGATGATCCAGCTCGTGGTGGAGAAGGTGGACGGACGGCGAGGTCGAGTGCCGGGTCGTCTCGGGCGGGCCGGTGTCGGATCACAAGGGCGTGTCCTTCCCGCGGCTGCCGGTGCCGGTCTCGTGCCTGGCCGAGAAGGACCGCGAGGACCTGCGCTTCGGGATCGAGCAGGCGGTGGACTACGTGGCGATCTCCTTCGTCCGCTCCGCCGCCGACATCCAGGAGGTCCGCAAGTTCCTCCACGACCAGGGCGCCAACATCCCGATCGTGGCCAAGCTCGAGCGCGCGGAGATCGTCGCGAACCTGCAGGGGCTGCTGCCGCTGGTGGACGCGGTGATGGTGGCGCGGGGCGATCTCGGGGTCGAGGTGCCGCTCGAGGAGGTGCCGGTCATCCAGAAGGACGTGATCCGCCAGGCGCGGCTGGCCAAGGTGCCGGTGATCGTGGCCACCCAGATGCTCGAGTCCATGGTCACGCACTCGCGGCCCACCCGCGCCGAGGTGAGCGACGTGGCCACCGCCATCTTCGACGGCGCGGACGCGATCATGCTCTCCGCGGAGACGGCGACCGGCCGCTTCCCGGTGGAGACGGTCGAGATGATGGCGCGCATCGCGGAGCGGGCCGAGCGGGCCGTCCCGGCGGCGAACGGCTCCCGCCAGCGGCCGGAGGCCTACGGCTTCCCGGAGGCGGTGGCGGAGGCGGCCTGCCAGGCGGCCCGGCTGCTCCACGCCAAGGCCATCGTGGCCTTCACCCAGTCGGGCTTCAGCGCGCGGCTCATCTCCCAGGACCGGCCGGAAGTGCCGATCATGGCGCTCACGCCGTACTCGGAGGTGCAGCGGCGCCTCGGCCTCTTCTGGGGCGTCTCCTCGCGGCTCGTGCACAAGGTGGAGACCACCGACGAGATGATCGAGGAAGTGGAGGCCACGCTGCTGGGCGACGGCACCGTGCGGAACAACGACGTGATCGTGATCATCTCCGGCGCGCCGATGTGGGTGACCGGGACCACCAACCTCCTCAAGCTCCATCGCGTCGGCGACCGCCGCTAGCGACTCCACGGGAGAGGACCATGGCGTACGAGACCCTGCGCTACGAGCTGAAGGACGGCATCGCGACCATCACGCTCAACCGGCCCGACGCCTACAACGCCCTGAACCTGGCGCTCGGCCGGGATCTCTTCCACGCCGCGCTGGAGGCGGACGAGGACCGGGCGGTGCGGTGCGTCGTGATCACCGGGGCCGGGAAGGCGTTCTGCGCGGGCGGTGACGTCAAGGACTTCGCGGACAACCCGGAGCGGATCGGCGTCCTGGTCAAGGAGCTGACCACGTACCTGCACGGGGCGATCTCGCGGCTGGCGCGCACCATGAAGCCGGTGGTGATGGCGGTGAACGGCATCGCGGCGGGCGGCGGGATGAGCCTCGCGCTCTCGGGGGACCTGGTGGTGGCCGCGGAATCGGCGAAGTTCACGATGGCCTACTCGCAGGATCGCCGCCTCGCCGGACGGCTCGTCGTCCTACTTCCTGCCGCGGCTGATCGGGCTGCGCCGCGCGCTCGAGCTGCACTACACGAACCGCGTGCTCTCGGCGCGCGAGGCGATGGAGTGGGGCCTGGTCAACCGCGTGCACCCGGACGCCGAGTTCCCCGGCGCGGTCGCCGCGCTGGCCCGCGAGCTGGCCCAGGGCCCGACGCAGGCCTTCGGGCGCGCCAAGCTGCTCTTCCACCAGTCCACCCAGGAGAGCCTCGAGACGCAGATGGAGCTGGAGGCGCAGGCGATCGCGGCCAGCGGCCATACCGAGGACTTCCGCAACGGCGTGGTCGCGTTCGCCCGCAAGCAGCCGGTGACGTTCACGGGTCGCTAGGCCCCGTGGGCCGGCTCGATCCGGGCGAGCTGGGCCGCCGGCTGGACGACATCCTGGCGGCCGGCGAGCGCATGATCCGCCCCGTGGCGGAGGCCGACCTGGATCCGGCGCTGCGCGATCTCGCCTTCGGCCTCTTCCGTCTCGGCCTGGGTTTCGCCGACGGCATGGACCTGGGCCGCTTCCCGGAAGACTGGCGCCACGAGGCCGCGCCCGCCGATCTGCTGGACGGCGCGTCGGTGGCCCGCTACGGCGCCCTGGTGCGCGGCCGGCTCGGAGGGTGGTTCGAGGGCGCCGGGCCGCGCGAGTTCGCGCGCGTGATCGCGGTGCACGACGGACCGCAGCCGGGCCTCGAGCTGCTCGAGCGCGTGACCGGCGCGGCGGCGGATTCATTGCGGGCGCTCCACGACGCGCTCACGCGCCGCGGGCTCGCCCCGCGCGAGCCGTTGCCCGCCGCGCTCGACGGGCTCCCGGCGCCCGCGCGGCCCTGGTAGCCGCATGACCGCGACGCCCGAGACGGGGCCGGTGCCCTGTCCCCGCTGCCGCGCCGAGAACCCGCCGAGCCATCGCTTCTGCGTCGCGTGCGGCCAGGCCCTCCAGGCTTCGTGCGCGCGCTGCGGCTTCGTGCACGAGCCGGGCGCGCGCTTCTGCGGGGGCTGCGGCCAGCCGATCCTCGTCGCGGGCCCGGTCCGCTTCGCCTCGCCCGAGACCTACACGCCGCCGCACCTGGCCGAGAAGATCCGCACCTCGCGCGGCACGCTCGAGGGCGAGCGCAAGCAGGTGACGGTGCTCTTCGCCGACATGAAGGGCTCGCTCGAGCTCCTGGCCGATCGCGATCCCGAGGACGCGCGGCGCATGCTCGATCCGGTGCTGGCCGTGATGATGGAGGCCGTCCACCGCTACGAGGGCACCGTGAACCAGGTGCTCGGCGACGGGGTCATGGCCATCTTCGGCGCGCCGGTGGCCCACGAGAATCACGCGGTGCGCGCCGCCTACGCCGCGCTGCGGATGCACGAGGAGGTGCACCGGCTGGCCCGCGACCTGCGCCGCGCGGAGGGCGTGGACGTGCAGATCCGCGTCGGGCTCAACTCCGGCGAGGTCGTGGTGCGCGCCATCGGCAGCGATCTGCACATGGACTACAGCGCGGTCGGCCAGACCACCTACCTGGCGGCCCAGATGGAGCGCCTCGCGCGGCCCGGCTCGACGCTGCTCGCCCCGGAGACGCGGCGGCTCACCGAGGGCTTCCTGGCCGTGACGGCCCTCGGACCGGTGCCGATCAAAGGGGTCACCGACCCGGTCGAGGTGTACGAGCTGACCGGGGCGGGCCCGGCGCGCTACCGCCTGCAGGCGGCGGCGGTGCGCGGCCTGACGCGCTTCGTGGGCCGCGAGGCCGAGGTGGAGCGGCTGCGCGAGGCGTTCGCGCGGAGCTGCGCAGGCGAGGGGCGCCTGGTGGCGCTGGTGGGCGAGCCCGGCGTCGGCAAGTCGCGCGTCATCCGCGAGTTCGTCGAGGGGCCGTGGATGGACGGGGCGATCCTGCTGGAAGGCCGGCCGGTCGCCTACCGGAAGACGCCGTCCTGGATGCCGGTGATGGACGCCCTGCGCCGCTACTGCCAGATCGACCGGCTCGACGAGGAGCGGGTCATCCGCGAGAAGATCACCGGCAAGGTCCTGGCGCTCGATCGCGCGCTCGCCCCGGCGCTCCCGGCCCTGCTCGCGCTCGCCGATCTCGAGCCCGAGGACGAGGCGTGGCGTGCGCTCGATCCGCCGCAGCGCCGCCGGCGCATCCAGGACGCGGTGCGCAACGTGCTGCTGGCCGAGAGCCGGCGCCAGCCGGTGGTCTTCGTGGTGGAGGATCTCCAGCGCATCGACGAGGAGACCCAGGCGCTGCTCGACAACCTGGTGGACCGCCTTCAGGGCACGCGCCTGCTGATCCTGGTCGCCTACCGGCCCGAGTACCAGCATCAGTGGGGCAGCAAGCCCGGCTACGCGCAGATCCGGATCGATCCGTTCCCCCCGGCGACTGGCCCACGCGCTGCTCGAGAGCATGCTCGGCCCGGATCCCGGCCTGGCCGCGCTCAAGACGGTGCTGGTGGAGCGCACCGACGGCAACCCGCTCTTCCTCGAGGAGAGCGTGCGGGCGCTCGTCGAGACGCAGGCCCTGATCGGCGAGCCCGGGGCCCGCCGCCTCGCGAAGCCGCTCGAGACCGTCCAGGTTCCGCGCAGCGTGCAGGCGGTGCTGGCCGCCCGCATCGACCGCCTCACGCCGGGCGCCAAGCACGTGCTCCAGTCGGCCTCGGTGATCGGCAAGGACGTGCCGTTCCCGGTGCTGGCCGAGATCGCCGACCTGCCCGACGAGGGGCTGCGCGCCGGGCTCGCGCTGCTGCAATCGGGCGAGCTGCTCTACGAGGCCAGCTTCTTCCCCGAGATCGAGTACACGTTCAAGCACGCCCTGACCCACGAGGTGGCCTACGGCAGCCTGCTGCACGAGACACGGCGCGCGCTGCACGCGCGCATCGTGGACGCGATCGAGCGGCTGTATGCCGGGCGCCTGGGCGAGCACGTGGAGCGGCTGGCCCACCACGCCCTGCGCGGCGGTCTGCGCGACCGGGCGGTGGACTACCTGCGCCAGGCGGGGACCAAGGCGGCGGCGCGCTCGGCGCACCGGGAGGCGGTCGGCTTCTTCGAGCAGGCGCTCGAGATCCTGGAGGCCGACGGCGCGCGCGGGCCCGCGCTGGAGACGGCCATCGATCTCGTGTTCGATCTGCGCGCGTCACTCGCGCCGCTCGGCGAGTTCACCCGTACCCTCGATCACCTGCGCCGCGCGGCCGTCCAGGCCGAGGCGCTGGGCGACCGGCGGCGCCTCGGCTGGGTGTCGGCGTATCTCACCCAGTCGCACTACACGCTGGGCGAGCAGGCCGCCGCCATCCGGGCGGCCGAGCGCGCGCTGGACGCCGGGCGGGCGCTGCGGGACGACGCGCTCCAGATCGTCGCCGCCTTCGGGCTCGGCCAGGCCCATCACGTGCTCGGCGACTATCGCGCCGCGCAGCGGCATCTCGGCCGCGCGGTGTACGCGGTGGACGGCGCGCTCAGCCGTGAGCGCTGGGGCATGGCGGGCCTCGTCTCGGTGGCCGCGCGCATCTGGCTCGCCGCCTCGCTGGCCGACACCGGCGATTTCGCCGACGCGCTGGCCTGCGCGCGCGAGGGCGTGGCTCTCGCGGAGAGCCCCGAGCATCCGTGGAGCCTGGCGGGCGCGGTCATGACGCTGGGGTTCGTGCACCTGAGCCAGGGGCATCTCGACGAGGCCGGGCCAGTCCTCGACCGGGGCATCGCATTCTCCCGGGAGATGGATCTCACCGCGTGGCTCCCCATGCTGCTCTGCGCGCGCGGCGTCGCCCACGCGCGGAGCGGGCGCGTGGAGGACGGCGTGCGTGCTGCTCGAGGAAGGCGTGCGCCGCGCGTGCGCGCTGCGCATCCTGAGCCGGCACGCGCTGCGCCTGGCGTGGCTCGCCGAGGGCTATCTGCTGGCCGGGCGCGTGGATGACGCGGGCGACGTGGCCGATCAGGCGCAGCGGCTCGCGGCCGAGCATGCCGAGCAGGGGTACGCGGCGATCGTGGTGCGGATGGCCGGCGAGGTTGCGGCGCGGGCCGGGCAGGGCACGCGCGCGGCCGAGCACTACGCCGACGCGCTGGCGCGGGCTCGCGCGCTCGAGATGCGCCCGCTGGAGGCGCTCTGCCAGCTCGGGCTGGGTGAGCTGGCGCGCCGGGCGGGCGACGGGGCCGCGGCGACGGAGCGGCTCACCGCGGCGGTGGGCTTGCTTCGCGAGCTGGATATGCGCTACTGGCTTGGCCAGGCCGAGGCCGCCCTGCGCGACGTGTAGCGGTCGGGCGTCTCCGCGTGGAGACACTTGCGTGGTTTCGGCCGGCTCGCTAGAGTTATCGCGTGGACCCCGAGACGCGCGCCTACCTCGACGCCGCCCTGGCGGGCCTTCGCCAGGAGATCCGCGCCGGCACCGCCGAGACGGCCGAGCTGCGGCAGGAGCTCAGGACGGAGACGGCAGCCATCCGGGCGGAGACGTCCGAGCTGCGGCAGGACTTGACGACGGAGACGGTCAAGCTGCGGCAGGCGCTGATGGCGGAGACGACGAGCCTGAGGGAAGGGCTGGTGGATCTGGATCAGCAGTTGCGGGTGGAAACCGCGAGTCGAAAGCAGGAGATGAGGGCGCAGGCGGATGATCTGCGGCGGGAGATGAGGGAGATTGCCGAGGAGACCCGCCGGCACTTCGACGTGGTCGGCGAATCCATCCGCGCCGACGTGCGGGCGGTCGCGGAAGGCGTGGCGGCCAACACGGAGGCCATCGAGCGGCTCGGCACGGGCCTCCGGGCGGAGATGGACTCGCGCTTCACCGCGTCCCACGCGATCGTCCGGGTGGCGTTCCAGGAGCTCAGGCGCGACGTGCTCGAGCGTGGGCCTCGCTGAGCACTCTGAAGCCGTAGTCCGAGTAGCGTAGCGCCGGTGGCAGCGAGGAGCGATGCGCCACCGGGCTCCACGCGTCCTGATGCCGCCAGGCCCCGCCCCGTGACACGCGGCGCGTGCCCGTCTCCGGCCCTCGCGGGTTGAGCGACGGCGATCGCGCGTAGTAGGCCTCGTCCTCCCAGTCCAGACACCACTCGTGGCACACGCCCGAGAGGGCGACCAGGCCGAGCGCATTGGCCGGGCGTGTCGGTCGGACGGGGCGGCCGGTCGAAGGCGGCCGCCGTGGGCCGGTCGTCGCCCCAGGGGAAGCGCGCGTCGTCGAGGCCGGCCCGCGCGGCCTTCTCCCACTCGGCCTCGGTCGGGAGCCGGCAGGACACGCCTTCGCGATCGGCCAGCCACCGGCAGAAGCGCGTCGCGTCGAACCAGCTCACCCCGACCACCGGCTGCTCGGGGTCGTTGAAGCGCGAGTCCTGCCACCAGGCCGGCGGCTCGGTCTCGCCGTCCGCGAGAAAGCCCGCGTACTCGCGATTGGTCACCGGCGCCCGGGCGATGGCGAAGCGATCGAGCCAGACCCGGTGGCGCGGCCGCTCGCCCGGATGGCCGTGCTCCCAGCCCATCCAGAACCAGCCGGCGGGGACCTCCACCAGGTCCGTGGGCACCAGGTCCATGGCGTCGAGTATAATCGGCGCCACCATGAACTTTGCGGATCGGATGTCGCGGCTCGGCACGGAATCGGCGTTCGAGGTCCTGGCGCGCGCGAAGGCCCTCGAGCGGCAGGGCAAGGAGATCATCCACCTCGAGATCGGGGAGCCGGACTTCGACACCCCGGTCCACATCCGCGACGCGGCCAAGCGCGCGCTCGATAGCGGGGCGACCCACTACGGGCCGGC
Source organism: uncultured Candidatus Rokubacteria bacterium (assembly GCA_963747235.1). Lineage (GTDB taxonomy): Bacteria > Methylomirabilota > Methylomirabilia > Rokubacteriales > CSP1-6 > CAMLFJ01. The sequence goes on along the minus strand of CAVVEU010000040.1, from coordinate 61,100 downwards.
CGCGGGCCTGCCCGAGCTGCGAGAGGCGATCGTCAAGGACGTGGAGGGCACGCGCAGCATCCCGGTCTCCACCGACGAGGTGGTGGTGACGCCCGGGGCCAAGCCCATCATGTACTTCGTGATCACCGCGCTGGTGAATCCCGGCGACGAGGTCGTCCATCCCAATCCCGGCTTCCCGATCTACGAATCCGTGATCAACTTCGTCGGCGGCAAGCCGGTGCCGATCCCGCTCCGCGAGGAGAGCGGCTTCGGCTTCGACCTCGACGTGCTCGAGAAGAGCGTCTCGCGCAAGACCAAGCTCATCATCATCAACTCGCCCCAGAACCCGACCGGCGGCGTGCTGGAAGTGGAGCAGCTCGGGCGCATCGCGGAGATCGCGAAGACCTACCGCATCCCGGTGCTCTCCGACGAGATCTACAAGTCCTTCCTCTACGAGGGCGAGTTCGCCTCGATCACCCGCTTCCCGGGGATGAAGGACCTGGTCATCATCCTGGACGGCTTCTCGAAGTCGTTCGCGATGACCGGCTGGCGGCTGGGCTACGGGGTGATGCCGGTGGCGCTGGCCGAGCACGTGACGCGCCTGATGGTGAACTCCAACTCGTGCACCGCCTCGTTCACCCAGATGGCGGGCATCGCCGCGCTGCAGGGCGACCAGACGCCGGTGATCGAGATGGTGGCCGAGTTCAAGCGGCGGCGCGACGTGCTGGTGGCCGGGCTCAACCGGCTGCCCGGCGTCTCCTGCCGCTCGCCGCGCGGGGCCTTCTACGTGTTCCCGAACATCAAGGCGCTCAAGCGGCCCTCGGTCGAGGTGGCGGAGACCCTGCTCCGGGAGGCGGGCGTCGCGGTGCTGGGCGGCTCCGCGTTCGGCGAGTACGGGGAAGGGTACCTGCGGCTCTCGTACGCCAGCGCCGAGGCCAATCTGCGGAAGGCGCTCGAGCGGATGGAGCCGGTGCTGGCGCGGCTGGCCGGCGGCTAGCCGGTTCGCTCGGTGCCCACCGTCGCCGAGCTGATCGTCGAGGGCCTGCTGCGGGCGGAGGTCCCGCGCCTCTTCGGCGTCCCGGGGGGCGGATCCAACCTGGAGGTTCTCGAAGCCGCGCGGGCCCGCGGCCTGCCGTTCGTGCTCTGCCATCAGGAGTGGGCCGCCACGATCATGGCCGCGGTCACCGGCGAGCTCACCGGCCGGCCGGGCGCGGTGGTGTCCACGCTGGGCCCCGGCGTCACCGCGAGCGCCACCGGCCTGGCCCACGCGCAGCTCGACCGCTCGCCGCTGCTCTACATCAGCGATCGCCATCCGTCGGGCGTGCTCGCCTACGCCACGCATCAATACCTCGACCACGCGGCGCACCTGGGCCCGATCGTGAAGGGCAGCGTGACCGTGACGCCGGACTCGGCGGGCCACTGGGTGGCCCACGCGGTGCAGCTCGCGCTCGCGGAGCCGCGCGGGCCCGTGCACCTGGACCTGCCCGCGGACGTCGCGGGCGCGGCGGCGGTGCCGGTGGCCACCGCGATGACGCCGCCGGCGGTGCCGGCGCCGGACGACGCCCTCGTCGAGCGCGCCGCCGAGATGATCCGGGGCGCGAAGCGGCCGCTCGTCATCGCGGGGCTCGGCTGCCGCCCCGCCGACGCGAAGTGGCTGCGCGCGTTCTGCGAGGCGCTGCCCGCGCCGGTGCTGACCACCTACAAGGCCAAGGGCGCGATCCCCGATCCGCACCCGCTGGCGATGGGGATCTTCACAGGCGGGGCGCTGGAGGAGCCGCTGGTGCGGCGCGCCGACCTGATCATCACCTTCGGCCTCGACACGGTGGAGCTGATCCCACGCCGCTGGTCCTACACCGCGCCGGTGCTGAGCCTCGCGCGGGTGGCCTCGAGCGAGCCGCGCCTGCGCGCGGTGGGCGGTGGCGCCTACTTCACGCCCGCGCTCGAGGTGGTCGGCGATCTGGGCACGATCCTCGAGGACCTGGCTCCACGCATCATGCGCCGGGACGTCCGGGCGGACTGGGACGTGGCCGAGGTGGACCGCATCCGCCGCGAGCGCGCGGCGGCCCTCGAGGTGCCGGTGCCCGGGCTGGCCCCGCACCGGGTGGCCCAGATCGCGCGCGAGCTGACCGCGGCGGGCAGCATCGCCACGGTGGACGCGGGCGCCCACATGTTCCAGACCACGACCTACTGGCATTCGCTCGAGCCCGGGGAGCTCCTGATCTCGAACGGGCTCGCCACCATGGGCTTCGCGCTGCCCGCGGCCATCGCGGCGCAGCTCGTGTACCCGGATCGCCGAGTGGTGTGTTTCACCGGTGACGGCGGCCTCATGATGGTGGCCTCCGAGCTCGAGACGGTGGCGCGCCTGCGCCTGCCGATCGTGATCGTGGTCTTCAACGACCTGGCGCTGTCGCTGATCGAGGTGAAGCAGGAGCAGAAGGGCTTCGAGGGGGTGTCCATGCGCTACGCGGGGCCCGATCTCGTCGCGCTCGGGCGCGCCTTCGGCATCCGCGCGCTGGCGGCCACGAGCGAGTCGACGCTGCAGAGCGCGCTGATCGCGGCGCAGACCGCGCCCGGCCCTACGCTCATCGACGCGCGCATCGATCCGTCCGGGTACCGCAAGATGCTCGAAATCGTCCGCGGCGCCCCGAAGTAAGCCGGTATCCTCTGGACCACGCCCGGGGGCCAACCGGGGCGAACGCGGCCAATCGTGCCGGCCGAGTCCCCGCGATTCCCCCACACGAGCCACGCCAAGCACACGTCGCGCCTCCCAGACCCTGCCGACGCTGGTAGACTCGCGGCCAGACTCCGAGGAGGGATCCGATGGCTTCTGTCCGCTCGCCCGAGATGCCGCGACGCGCTTTCATGGTGCTCATCGCCGGCAGCCTCGCCGCCGCGCCGCTCGGCGCCGCGGCGCAGCCGGCGGGGAAGGTGTACCGAATCTGCTTCCTCTCCCTCACTCCCGGGGAGGACACCACGATGCAGCCGCTGCTGGAGCGGCTCCACGAGCTGGGGTACGGCGAGGGCAAGAACATGGCGTTCGAGTACCGATCGGCTGAAGGACATCCAGAACGACTGTCACAGATGGCGAGAGAGCTGGTTCGAGGCAGGCCGGACGTGTTGATAGCTGGATTCGGGACACTCACGGCACAGGCGGCGAAGGCCGCCACCATGACCATCCCGATCGTGTTCACGACCGTCGGCGATCCGGTAGGGGCCGGGCTGGTCTCCAGCCTCGGCCGGCCCGGGAGAAACGTCACGGGCCTGAGCGGCGTGACACAGATTGGGGGCAAGCACCTACAGCTCTTGAAGGAGCTCAGTCCAGGAAAGCAAGTGATCGCGGTGCTGACGAACCCGGAGACGCCCTTCACGCGGCTGGCGCTCAAAGAGATCAAGACAGCCGCGGAAGCCGACCGTACCCGTCTGGAGGTCCTCGAAGCGAGAACCGCCGATCAGGTGCCACCCGTTTTGCACGCGGCGGTCTCGGCCGGCGTAGGTGGCCTGCTCGTACTCGGGGATCCGTTGACGTATAGCCTCCGCCGGGAGATAGCCGACCTCTCGGCGAAGTTGCGGCTTCCTGCAGTGTATCCGTCCAGGGAATGGGCTGAGGCGGGCGGGTTGTTGTCTTACGGTGCGGATCGACTTCAGGTGTACCGTCGAGCGGCCGAGTACGTGGACAAGATCCTGAAGGGCGCGAAGCCCGGCGATCTCCCGATAGAGCAGCCGACCAAGTTCGAGCTGGTCCTCAACCTCAAGACCGCCAAGACCCTCGGCCTGACGATCCCGCCGGCGCTCCTTCAGCGGGCGGATCAGGTGATCGAGTAGCGCGTCGGCAGGCCCCCCAAACCCGCGGCCGGTCATCGCGAAGGCGCAACAGGCGGAGATCCACAGACGAAACCCCGCCTCGAGGACGCGATCCGGTATACTCCGAGCCATGGGCTTTCTCTCCGCACAGGACGAGGCCGCGGTCCGGAAGGAGTTCGAGCGCCTCGGCGGGCCGGTGAAGCTGACCGTGTTCGCCTCCGAGCTGGGCGGCGAGCACAATGCCCAGACGGTGGCCCTGGTCCGCGAGGTGGCGGCGCTGTCCGACCAGCTCTCCGTGGCGGTGCTGAACCCGCACATCGAGCGGGACCAGGCCGCCGCGTACGGGATCAGCGAGTCGCCCGCGATCGTGGTGGAGGGGGCACAGGACTACGGCATTCGCTTCCTCGGGCTGCCGGGCGGCTACGAGTTCTCCAACCTGATCGACTCCATCGTCGCGGTGTCCACCGGGGAGGCGGGCCTGAGCGAGGAGACCAAGACGGCGCTGGCCGGGCTCACCGAGGACGTCACGATCAAGGTCTTCACGACCCCGACCTGACCCCACTGCCCCCGGGCCGTGCGCCTGGCGCAGCACATGGCGATCGCGTCGCCGAAGGTGCGGGCGGAGTGCATCGAGGCCACCGAGTTCCCCGAGCTCGCCCAGCGCTACCAGGTGATGGCCGTCCCCAAGATCGTCATCAACGACAAGGTCGGCTTCGAGGGCGCGATCCCGGAGCGTGACTTCCTGGGCGCGGTGCTCCAGGCGGTCGCTCCGGACCCGGAGGCCTGAGCGGCGATGGAATCCGCGCTCATCGTCATCGGTATCCTGGTCGGCTGGGTCGCGCTCAGCCGCTGGGTCCTGCCGCGCTTCGGCATCCAGACCTGAGCCTCGCCCGCCGGATGCTCCCGTGAGGAGCAAGAGGCCGAGTCCCGCGATCGCGGGAAGTAAGCCCGCGCTCCTCTTCACCTACGGGACGCTGATGCGCGGTTTCCGCCTGCATCGGCTGCTCACGGGACGCGCCGAGCTTCGTCGGACGCGGGCAGGTGCGGGCACGGATCGTCGATCTCGGCTCGTATCCGGGCGCGGTGCCCGATCCCGAGGTCGCGATCCACGGCGAGGTCTACCGGGTCGTGGATCCGGCGCTGTGGGCGGCGCTGGACTCGGCGGAGGGACCCCAGTATCATCGCCGGGTAGTCACCGTCCGGAGCGAGGCCGGCCGCGAGCTGGCCGCCTCCATCTACTGGTACATCGGTCCGCTCGATCGGGGCGTGCCCATTCCGGGTGGTGACTACCGGGCGCACGCGCCCGCGACGTCCATCTATCACCAGAGCCTGTAGGAGGCGCCCGATGCCGCTCGAGGCAGCGCAGCTCATCAAGGACGACCAGGACCATCTGATCCACCCGCTGCATCACCCGAGCGATCATCTGGAGCCGATGGTCTACGTGCGCGGCCGCGGCGCCGTGCTGACCGACGTGCAGGGCCGCGAGTACATCGACGGCCTCGCCGGGCTCTGGAACGTGAACGTGGGCCACGGCCGCGCCGAGCTGGCGGACGCGGCGGCCGAGCAGATGCGCGAGCTGGCCTACTACTCCGCGTACTCGGGCTCGACCAATATCCCGGCCATCCAGCTCGCCTCCAAGCTGATGACGATCGCGTATCCCAACATGCAGGGCGTGTTCTTCACCTCGGGCGGCGCCGAGTCCAACGAGTCCGCGTTCAAGACCGCGCGCTTCTACTGGAAGACCAAGGGCAAGCCCGACAAGGTGAAGATCATCGCGCGCAGCCTCGCCTATCACGGCGTGACCCTGCAGGCGATGAGCGCCACCGGCATGGCGGCCTACTGGAAGATGTTCGAGCCGCGCGTGCCGGGCTTCGTGCATATTCCAACGTGTTATCCGTACCGTCAGGAGGGCTCCAAGCCGGGCGAGACCGCGGGGCAGACCGCCGCGCGCCTGCTCGAGGAGGCGATCGTCCGGGAAGGGGCGGACACGGTGGCCGCCTTCATCGCCGAGCCGATTCACGGTGGCGGCGGGGTGCTCTACCCGACCGACGACTACTTCCCGCTGGTGCGCAAGGTCTGCGACAAGCACAACGTGCTCTTCATCGCCGACGAGGTCATCACCGGTTTCTGTCGGACCGGCAAGTGGTTCGCGCTCGAGCACTGGAACGTGCTCCCGGATATGGTCTCCTTCGCGAAGGGCATTTCCTCCGGGTACCTCCCGCTCGGCGGCATCATGGTCTCGAAGGCGATCAAGCAAGCCATGGACGAGGTGAAGCCGGAAGACAAGTGGATGCACGCCTACACCTACTCGGGGCATCCCACCTGCTGCGCGGTGGGCCTCAAGAACCTCGAGATCATGGAGCGCGAGCGGCTCTGGGAGCGCGCGGCGGCCATGGGCACGCGGCTCCACAAGGGCCTGCAGCAGGCGCTCGGCGACCACAAGCACGTGGGCGACATCCGGGGCGGCAAGGGCCTGCTGGCCGCCGTCGAGCTGGTGGAGGACCGCGGGACGAAGGCGCCGTTCGGCGCCGACAAGAAGGTCGGCCCGCGCGTGCTGGCCGAGATGACCAAGCGCGGCGTGATCACGCGCGCCCGCCTCGAGCACATCTTCTTCGCCCCGCCGCTGATCGTCAGCGAGGAGCAGGTGGACCGCCTCGTCTCGGTCACCCGCGACTCGATCAAGGCCGTCACGGGTATCTGAAGCGCCCTTCCTCCTCTTTACCCTCTCCCCGCTGGGGAGAGGGTAGGGTGAGGGGGGTCCGCTACTTCCCCGGCACCACCCACAGGTACAACGTGTGGCTCCCCTCGTTGCTCGACACCTGCAGTGTCCGTGTCGGCGCCCAGTCCCCCATGTCGAAGCTGTGCGATACGATCCGCGCCCCCGGTCGCAGCTCGCGCAGCAGCTTCGGGCGTAGCCGGCGGTTGAGGTCGGGCGACAGGTAGAGGGTCACCACCGTGGCCGGCGTGAGATCGGCCTCGAAGAGGTCCTGCTGGCGGAAGGTCAGCTTGTCGGCCAGCCCGAGCCGCCGCGCGCGCTCGGTGCTCTGGGCGACCAGTGCCGGATCGATCTCCAGCCCAACGCCGCGCGCCCCTCGATCCCGCGCCGCCGCGATCAGGATGCGGCCGTCGCCCGACCCCAGGTCATAGACCACGTCGCCCGCAGTTACCTCGGCCAGCCTCAGCATCTCGTTGACCACCACGAGTGGCGTCCGGACGTCCGGCACGTCCTGGCCGGGGACCCGAACGCAAGCGGTGACTGCGAGGACCAGCAAAGCCGCGAGCACTCCTGATCGGGTCACGGTGGCGATTCTACCGCACTTGCTTTGATACTCGTCGTGTGTTTAGTATCTGCCATGGACCGACGACAGCGCCTGGCGATCCTCTCGGAGGCGGCCTCGGACGACAAGGAGACCGGCCTGCCCGGCCGGCCGCGCCTGAACGAAGGCCCGGTCGGGATCCGTCCGGTGCGCCTCCCCGGGGGCGGGTCCACGACGCTGATGCGGGTGATGCAGACCAATGCCTGCTCGCTCTCCTGCGGCTACTGCCCGACCTTCTGCGGCGGGCGCGTGAAGCGGACCGCGCTGTCGCCCGAGGAGGTCGCGCGCACGTTCATGGAGTCGCATCGTGCGGGGGTGGCACAGGGCCTGTTCCTCACCTCCGGCGTACCGGGCCGCGCCCCACGCGCGGTGGACCGCATGCTGGCCGCGATCGAGGTCCTGAGGAAGCGCGAAGGCTTCGCCGGCTACATCCACATCAAGCTGCTGCCCGGGGCCGAGCAGGAGCAGGTCGTGCAGGCCACCCGCCTGGCCACGCGCGTCTCGGTGAATCTGGAGGGGCCCAACGACACGGTGGTCCGTGGCCTGGCCAGGGAGAAGAACTACTCGGGTGACCTGCTCCCGAACCTGATGCTGGCCGGCCGTCTCTCCCGCGAGGCGCGGCTCGAGGGGCGGGCGGGCATCGCAGCGGCGGGCACCACGACGCAGTTCGTGGTGGGCGCCCAGGGCGAGCAGGACCGCGAGATCCTGAACGTGGTGGGGGGTCTCGAGCGGCGCGGCCTCCTCCATCATGCTCACTTCAGCGCCTTCCAGCCGGTGGCCGGGACGCCGATGGAAGGGCTCCCGCCCACGCCGGCCGCGCGTGAATGGCGGCTCTACCAGGCCGAGCACCTGCTGCGACAGTACGGCTTCCGGGCGGAGGAGCTCGTGTTCGGCGGCGACGGCAACCTGGCGCTCGACCACGATCCGAAGACGGCCTGGGCCCTGGCCCACGCCGAGCAGTTCCCGGTGGCGCTGGAGCGCGCGCCCTACGAGCTCCTGCTGCGCGTGCCCGGCATCGGGCCTACCGCGGCGCGTCGCCTCGTCACCGAGCGCCGGCGCACGCTGCCACGCGACGCGCAGGACCTCCGCCGTCTCGGCGTGGACGCGGGGCGGGCGGGCTTCTTCCTGACCCTGCGAGGCCGTCGCATGAGGGCCGTGCTGCCCGCCGAGCAGCTCCGCCTCTTCCCGCACGGCGAGCACCTCACGCAAGGAGCCTGGAAAACGAACGTGCCGCCCTGCGCCTACCGCTGACGCGCGGCGGGCGTACAATAGCGGCCGATGACCTCCAAGCTGGAAGTCCCCCAGGCCCCGGCTTCCCGCGCGCGGGCCGTCCTCATCTACGACGGCACCTGCGGCCTCTGCCGCGGTGGGGTGGCGTGGCTCTCGCGGCGGGCGGTGGCGGGGCACTTCGAGTTCTTGCCCTGTCAGGCGGCCGAGCGACGCGCGCGCTACCCGTGGATGGGCGAGGGCACCTGCCTGCAGGCCATGCAGCTCATCCTGCCGGACGGCCGCGTGCTCGCGGGCGACGCCGCGATCCCCGAGATCCTCCGGCGTCTGCGTGGCTGGCGCTGGCTGGCGCAGGCCTTCCGCTTGCCCGGCGTGGAGCTGCTCGCGCCGCGCGTCTACGCGTGGGTGGCGCGCCACCGCTACCAGATCTCCTGCATGCTCGGCCGCTCCCGCCGTGGGTGACCCCCGCGGGCGCGTCGCGCTCGTCACGGGGGCATCATCGGGCATCGGGGCGGCCACCGCGCGGGTCTTCGCGGGCGCGGGGCTGCGCGTGGCGCTCTGCGCGCGCCGCAAGGATCGCCTGGAGCAGCTCGCGGCCGAGTTGACCGCGCGAGGGAGCGAGGTCACCGTGCACGCGGTGGACGTGACGGATGCCCTCGCGATGCGCGCCATGGTGGACGAGGTCGCCGCGCGCTGGGGGCGGCTCGACGTGCTGGTCAACAACGCAGGGCGGGGGTTCGCGGCCACGCTCGAGCAGACCACCGCCGAGGAGCTGCGCGACCTGATGGAGCTGAACGTGGTCGCGGTGCTCGGCGCCACCCAGGCGGCGCTGCCCATCATGCGGCGGCAGGGGAGCGGCCACGTCGTCAACATCTCGTCCGTCGTCGGGCGCCGCGCGGTGCCCTACCGCTCGGCCTACAGCGCGACCAAGTTCGCCCTGGGCGCGCTGAGCGAGGCGCTCCGGGTGGAGCTGACCGGGACGGGGATCGCGGTGACGCTCGTGTACCCCATCCGCACCACCGGGACCGAGTTCTCGGAGACCGAGGTCCAGAAGGTGCGGTGGCGGCCCATGGGCCCGGTGCAGTCGGCCGAGCGCGTGGCCCGGTCGATCCTCCGCTGCGTGCGTCGGCCCCGCCCGGAGGTCTATCCCTACTGGCCGGTGCGCATCCTGGCGGTGATGAGCGTCCTCGCGCCGGGGCTGGTGGACCGGGGCATGCGCCGGGTGCTCCGCCGGTAGCGCGCCCTCATCCGGCCAGATCGATCGTGACGCCGCGTCCCAACGTGATGGCTCTCTCGTAGATCGCGACCGCGGCGGCCACGTCCTCGATCGCCACCCCGGTGCTGTCGAAGATCGTGATCTCCTCGGCCGACGTCCGGCCCGGCCTGCGGCCGGCGACCACCTCGGCCAGCGTCGCGTGCACGTCGGCCGTGGAGAGAACGCCGCGCGCGAGCGCGTGGTGGAGATCGCCGATCGTCGCGCACTGCTCGAGGCTGTCCACCACGATGAGGCCCGCCGCCATCAGCGCCGGATCGATCTCGACCTTGTCCTCGTTGTCGGCGCCCACCGCGGCGATGAAGGTTCCGGCGGCGATGTCTTCCCGGCGCAGGAGAGGATGCCGCGAGGGCGTGCACGTCACGCAGATATCGCTGAGCGGAGCCGCCTCGGCGGCCGATCCGGCCGGGCGCACGTCCAGGCCGAGCTGGGCGGACGCCTCCTCCGCGAATCGCCGCGCGACCGTGGCGTCCGTGTCCACCGCGTAGGCGCGCTCGAGCGGACGCACCCGCGCGAGGGCGGCGAGCTGGATGCGCCCCTGGCGTCCGCAGCCCACGATGGTGGCCACGCGCGCGTCAGGCCGGGCCAGGTGCCGGGCTGCGACCGCGGTGGCCGCGCCGGTCCGCAGCACGGTGATCTCCATGGAGTCCATGAGCGCCAGGGGTTGCCCGGTCTCTCCGTCGGAGAGCGCGACGACCCCCTGGATCGTCGGCAGCCCGCGCCGCGGGCCGTTCCCGGGGAAGTTGGCGTTGAGCTTGACTGCGACGTAGAGGCGAGCGAGCGGCAGCCCCGCTGCCTTGACGTGGAAGCCGCCGTCGGGCACGTGGAGCCCGAGGATGCCGGGCCCGAGGGCCCGATCCGCGCCCTGGAGCGCAAACGCCTGCTCGACCGCGGCGATGCATTCGTCCAGCGTCAGCAGGGCCGCCACGTCTCCGCGGGTGAGGACCAGGGTCATCGCGTCTCGACGTGGCGGATGGTCGCGTAGAGCATCAGGTCGTAGACGATCTTCAAGCCTCCGCCCAGGAAGAACGGCGCGGCGAGGGATCCACTCGCGATCACCAGGCCGCTGAGCGCGGGACTGATCGACTGGGCGAGCGTACGGCTCACGTTGGTGAGGCTGGCCGCGCCCTCGCGCTCGTGATCCTGCACGGCCAGCATCAGGAAGCTCTGCCGCGTGGGCACGTCCATCTGGGAGAGCAGGTGGCGGGCCAGCAGCAGGGTCACCGCCAGCGCGGCGGACGGCGCCAGCGCGACCCCGATCAGCAGCACGTTCGAGATCAGGTGCGAGAAGACCATGGTGTTGACGAGGCCCAGGCGGGGCGCGAGGCGCGCGGCCAGGAGCAGGGAGAGGCCCGAGAGCACCTGGGCGCCGAAGAACGTCCAGCCCAGCGCGGCCAGGTCCATCTCGAAGCGCGTGTAGAGCCAGTAGGCGATGAGGCTCTGGAGCACGAAGCCGCCCGCCAGGGAGTCGAGCGCGAAGAGCGCGGCCAGGCGGTGGATGAGCGGGCGCGATGGCGCCGACCCGGCGCGGCGGGTGACGGTGGCCCGCCCCGGGTCGGGCCGCATCAGCGCATAGGCGCCCATCTGGACGAGCCCGCCGGCGAGGAAGACCGAGAACAGCAGGCGGGGCGAGGGGCCCGCGTATCCGACGGCGGCGGCGCCGAGCGCGGAGGCGGCGTAGCCGACGAGGTTGTAGAAGCTCAGTGCGGTGGTCAGGCGCTCGCGTGGGGTGGCGCGGGTCACCGCGACCTGCTCGAGCGTGAGGAACGGGCCGGTCTCGCCCGTGCCGACCGCCAGGTTGCCCACCATGGCCGCGGCGACGATCAGCCAGGGCTGCTCGGTCACCAGGAAGACCAGGGCGGAGACGACGATGAGGCCGGCCTGAGCGACCAGCGCGGCTCGGGCGCCGTAGCGCTCGGCGGGGCGGCGAATCGCGAAGGTCATCGCCGCGCTGGCGAGCAGGGTCAGCGTCACCGCCACCCCGATCTGCCGGGCGTCGAAGCCGCGCTCGGCCAGGTAGACCGGGAAGAGGACGCCGAGAAAGCCGTAGCAGAAGGTGCGCGTCGCCTTCGCGACGAAGACCAGGCGCCCGTCGCGGCTCACGCGCGATCGGCCCGGCAGTAGGCGTAGAGCGCGTCGTAGACCGGGAACTGGAGCGCCATGTTCTCGACGTCGTCGCGGGTGATCGCGCGGAAGCCGCTGGCCACCGCGTAGAGCCCCCAGGCCTCGCGGGCGATCCCGCGGGCTTCCGTGTCGGCGCCTCGCACGATCTCGCCGAGGGCGTGAAGGGCCGGATCGGTCAGCGCGTACTTGTCGAGGAACGCGTCGAAGGAACAGCGGTCCCCGTGGTGGCCGAGCTCGACGTCGGGCACGTCGAAGGGCAGGGCGCCTTCGCGCCGCGCGGTGTCCATGACCTGGTCCTCCGCCACGAACAGGAACTCGGCCTGCGGGTCGATGAAGCGCTGGATGAGCCAGGGGCAGGCGATGCGGTCCACCCGGGCCTTGCGTCGCGTCACCCACTTCATCGCTGGGCTCCCGTAGTCGCGCACTCGTCGAGCAGGCGGTCGAGATGGCGGCGGATCGCGACGCGGGCGAGCGGCAGGTTCTCGCTCACCGCGGGCACGTCGTCCCAGCGCTCGACCGGCACCGCGGTCGGCGTCGCCTCGCCGAGCTCGCAGCCGAACGTGACGACGCGATCGGCCCGCGCGGTCTCGTCCGCGGTGACCCGCCGCGGCCGGGTCTGGCCGAGCTCGACCCCTTCCGCCCGCAGCGCGGCCACGACGCCGGGAGCGATCACGGGATCCGGCTCGGTGCCGGCCGCATCGGCGGTGAGGGCGAGACCGCGCTCGGCGGCCAGCTTCCTGAAATCGGCGGCGGCGAGGACGCTCTTGGCCGCGCCGTGCAGACAGACGAAGAGAACGGATCGTGCTGTGCTCATAGGGCTCCTTTGATCCAGAAGATGATGAGACCGGTGACGCCCGCCGCCGCGATCAGGATCGGCTCGGGCACCTTCAGGCGCCAGAGCAGGCCGAACGCGACCAGCCCGATCAGGGCGGTGGGCAGGTCGAAGATGGCGCGGCGGCCGAGGACGACGCAGGCGCCCGCGATGGCGCCCGCCGCCGCGGCGGTCACGCCGTTGACGAAGGCCTTCACCTGCGGGTTCTCGCCGAAGCGATCGAACCAGCGGTACGGCACGACGACGAAGAGGTAGGTCGGCAGGAAGACGCCGATGGCGGCCGCGGTGCCGCCCGCCACGCCCGCGACGAGATAGCCGATGAAGGCCACCGTGATCACCACCGGCCCCGGCGTCAGCATGGCCACCGCGACCGCGTCGAGGAACTGCTGGTCGGTGAGCCACCGGTACTCCTGCACGACGCCGCCGTAGAGGAAGGGCACGATGGCCAGGCCGCTGCCGAACACGAACGCGCCCGCCTTCGTGAAGAACCAGAGGATCTGGGCCAGCACGCCGGGCGTCGCGGTGGCGGTCAGGCCCGTCATCAGAACAGGGGCCAGCCCAGCGCGGGCAGGCTCTTGCTCGAGCCGGCCCAGGCCAGCAAGCGGCGCGGTGGCGCCTGCACCAGCAGCACCACGAGGCCGCACAGGATGAACAGGCTGCCGATCTCGGTCTCGGTCCACACCGTGACGAGCGCCATCGCGCCGGCGATCGCCCACAGCAACCGGTCCGCCGCGAGCGACAGGCGCAGGAGCTTCCAGGCCGAGCGCACGATGATGCCGATCACCGCGGCGCCCACTCCGTAGAATGCCGCCTGCATCCACCCGAGGCCGCCGTAGGCGACGTAGACCGCGCCCAGCGCCAGCGTCATCAGGAACGAGGGCAGGATGAACGCGAGTCCGATCAGGGTGGCGCCCGCGGCCCCGCCGTGGACGTAGCCGAGGCACATGGCGAGCTGGGCGGCGAGGGGGCCGGGGGCGAGCTGCGAGAGGGTCAGCCCCTTCAAGTAGTCCTGCTTGGTGAACCACGATCGGCGCTCGACGAGGTCACGCTGCATGTAGCCGATGAGCGCCACCGGCCCGCCGAAGCCGAGGCTGCCCAGGTAGAGGAAGTAACGAACGAGGCCCCAGGTCGTCCGCGGCTCGCTCATGCGCGCTCCCCGACGGTGGCGTAGAGGCCGTCGAACAGGGTCATCCCGTGCGCGAGGGCCTCGTGGTCGTCCTTGATCGCGCTCAGCAGCGCGCGCAGCGCGAGATCGATCCCGCGGGCTTCCTCGCGCGCGAACTTCTGGTCCTTGATGTCGGCCTCGTGGACGATCTCGGCCAGGATGGCGAGCTTGCGGTCGCGGAGCCCGGTGCGGCGCAGCAGGGTCTCGAAGGTGCAGTCCTCGCCCTGATGGCCGAAGTCCACGCCGGCCATGTCGAACGGGATGGCGTCACCCGGAATCTGGTCGGGCGGCGCGAAGACGAACTCGGCCTCCGGATCCACGAAGCGCTTGATGAGCCACGCCGACGCGATGCGGTCCACGTGGGGCCGCGGCCGCGTGACCCAGCGCCGTCCCTTGAGCGCGGCGAGATCGAGAGGCGGGGCCGCGCCCGCCGGCCGCGCCCGTCCCAGGGCCGTGCGCTCCTCGACGGCTTCCCGCGCGCGCTCCACCTCCCGGCGGCCGGGCGCTTCGAAGAAGTCGATCTCGGTGATCCGGCCCATCTCGCGGGCGAGCCGGGCCAGCTCCTCGGCGAGCCGCGGCCGGCGGCCCTTGAGCAGCTTGCGGTAGCGCTCCGCGAGGGCCGCGTAGTCCTGGTTGCGAGCCTCCTGGAACAGGCGCACCACGTCCGGCTGCTGCATGTTCTCGATCCGGTCCACGCGAAGCAGGGTGGCCTCGCCGCCGTCGCGCTGGATCTCCTGGGCGAGCCACTGGAACTGCTCGTAGCGATCCGGGGAGTCGGGCAGGAGGTAGGCCGAGCTCCTGAGCGGCACGGCGCCCAGCCCTCGCAGTCTGCGCCAGGCGCGGACGCGCAGGCTGGAAGGCCGGGGTGGGAGACTCAGCAACAGGAGTAGCCATCCGTGCAACATGTGTTGCAACACCGTACGGCTCTTGTTTCACGGGGTCAAGTGGAAATACCGGGCGACTGCTTGACAGTCTAAGCTCTTCACCTGTTTAGTATAGAGGTCTCCACAGGAGGTGCTGAGATGAATGCCTTGGAGAGGCTGCTACAGGACGAGCTGAACCGCTTGCTGGACCGGATCGCCGTGCGCGTGGGGGAAGACACCGCCGCCGGCCTCAAGTCCGATCTGAGGGCTCCCATCGAGCGCTGTGAGGAGCGGCTGACCGCGCTCCGGGCGGCGCTGCTGGATGGCTACGACGAGTGGACGCGCACGCTCGAGGAGTGCGAGGACCTCTGGGCCGTGGCCGGGCTCCGCAAGGACGGCGCGGAGGCGCCCGCCCGGATCAGCCGAAAAGCCGCTTGAGCCACCCGGGCCCGGCCGGGTCGGCCAGCCGCTGCTCCGCGTACTGGCGCTGGTAGCGCTCGAAGCGCTGCCAGTAGTCGGGGAGCCGCCGGGCCAGCCACACCTGGCCGGTGAGCAGGCGCGCGGGCTCGTCGCCCGCGGCGGTCTCGACCTCGTCGAAGCTCGGGCGCAGGTCCGCCGGCAGCTCGGCCACGTACGCGTCGCGCAGCCACGCGAGCAGGGCCCGCGAGCCGGCCTCGAACTCGGCGCGGTCGGCGGTGCTGGTGGTCTCGGGCGCGGGGCGTCCGGTGGCCGCGCGCAGATCTACCATGAGCTTCAGCGCGGCCATCTCCACGGCTTCCTCGATGCGCTCGCGGAGCTGCGCCTGGATGCGCTCCATGAGTCCGCGCGCGTCACCGTGCTGGTGCGGGAACGCGCCGTGCACCGGCCACTCGCTCATGGCGCGGCGAACATGCGCGCGAGGCCGGCGGCGAGTGGCTCGGGCTGGAGGCCCAGCTCGGTGAAGAAGCGCGAGGGATCGGTCACGCTCTCTTCTTCCAGCATCACGAGCTGATCGGTGGAGAGCGGATAGAACGGCAGCCAGTCGAGCGCGCGGGTCATCACGCGCACGGGAGCCAGGGGCACGTGGAGCTTGCGCACGCGCGCGCGGCCGACCGCGCGGCCGATCGCGTCGAGCAGGTCCACGAAGGCGTAGGGCGTCGGGCCGGCCACCTCGTACGTCTGCCGCACGCTCTCGGGCGTGCGCAGCGCGCGACCGAAGCCGTCCGCGACCTGCTCCACCGCGATCGGCTGGAGCCGGTAGCGGCCGTCGCCCAGCACCGGCATCACCGGGAGTCGCTTGACGGCCTGTCCCAGCACGGACATGAAGGCGTCGCCGCGCCCGAAGATGATGGACGGCCGGAGGATGGTCCACGCCAGATCGCTCGCGCGCACCGCTTCTTCCGCCTCCCACTTCGTCTGGTGATACCGCGCGCGGGCGCCGGATCGCGTGCCCAGCGCGCTCATCTGGGCAAAGCGCTTGATGCCGGCCGCGCGCGCGAGCGCGAGCATGTTCCGGGTGGCCTGGACGTGCAGGCGCTCGAAGGTGACGCCCCGCCCGCGCTGCTCGCGGATGATGCCGACCAGATGCACGAGCGCGCTGCAGCCTTCCACGCTCGCGGTGAGCCCATCCGGCTGGAGCACGTCACCGGGAACGCGGTCGATGGATTCGAAGCCCTTGAGGTCCCCCTCGGAGCCCGGCCGGACGAGGCAGCGGACGAGAAAACCCTGCGCAAGAAGTGCGCGGATGACCGCCTTGCCGACGAAGCCGGTGCCGCCGGTCACGAACACGCGTTGCGCCACGGGCGGATCGTAGCACGGGCCGGGGCGCCGAGATTTTCGCGCGGCGGCGCCTACGCCAGCCCGTATCATAGTGCCATGCGGTTTCGCTCGACCGGGCTCCTGCTCCCCGTGCTGCTCCTTCCCGTGATGGTGGTCGCGGCCACGTCTTCCCCGGTCCCGGCCCAGACCGTGACCTGGCAGCTCGCGGTGGACGAAGCGATCCGGGACTCGGTGGCCTCGTCGGAGATCCCGGGCGCGGTGCTGGTTGTCGGGCAGGGCGATCAGATCCTCCATCGAAAGGTCCTGGGCTGGCGCGCCACCGTGCCGCATCCCGAGCTGATGACCGCGGACACGATCTTCGACATCGCGTCCCTCACGAAGGTGATCGCCACCGCGCCCTCCGTCCTGCGGCTCTGGGAGATGGGCAAGATCGATCTGAACGCGCCGCTCGGCCGCTACCTCAAGGAGTTCGACACCGCCGCGTTCCAGGACGTGACGGTGATGCGCCTGCTCACCCACTCGGCGGGCATGAACGATCTGCCGTCGCGCGAGGCGATGGCCAAGGGCTTCCCGGAGGCCGGGCGCATCCAGGCGCGCGCCGGCCTCGCGGTGCCTCCGGGCCTCACGTTCCTCTACAGCGACACCGGCTACATTCTCCTCGGGGAGCTGGTCCGGCGCGTGAGCGGCATGCCGCTCGACACCTTCGCGCGGAAGCAGTTCTACGCCCCGCTCGGCATGCGCGATACCGCGTTCGACCCGCCCGGCCGCGTGGCGCAAGCGCATCGCGCCCACCGAGGTGGTGAACAACCACGGCCCGCTCCGCGGGGTGGTGCACGACGGCAACGCGCGGCTGCTGCACGGCATCGCGGGGCACGCCGGCGTCTTCTCGACCGCGAGCGACCTGAGCCGGTTCTGCCGCATGCTCCTGGCGGGCGGCCAGCTCGGCGGCCGGCGCTACCTGAAGGAGGCCACCGTCAAGGCGATGTTCGCGCCGCACGTGATCGGCGAGTCCACGCGCGGCCTCGGCTGGGACATCTCCTCGCCCTACTCGCGCACGCTCGGCGCCTACTTCCCCGCGGGCTCGGTGGGCCACACCGGCTTCACCGGTCCCGCGATCTGGATGGATCCCGGCGACCGGCGTGTACATGATCCTGCTCACCAATCGCGTCCATCCCTACGGCAAGGGCGACGTGGCCGAGCTGCGCCGGCGGATCAGCGCCGCGGTCGGCACGCGCTTCGCACCCCGGGAGGAGCCGCCGGTCGCGACCGCCTCGAGCCGGACGGAAGCCACGAGTCCGGCGGCGGACGGCGCGCCGCTCCTGCCCGAGGGCTCCACGCTGACCGGGCTCGATCGCCTGGTGGCCGACGACTTCGCGCCGCTGGCCGGGCGCACCGTCGGCCTCATCACCAACCAGACCGGCATCGACTCGCAGGGGCGCCGCGCGGTGGATCTACTGGCCGCGGCCCCGCAGGTGAAGCTCAAGGCGCTCTTCTCGCCGGAGCACGGCATCACCGGGCTCGTGGACGCCAACGTGCCCCACAGCCGCGACGCGGCCACCGGCCTGGCGATCTGGAGCCTCTACGGCCCGGGGCGCCGCCCGTCGCCCGAGCAGCTCAGCGGCATCGACACGCTCGTCTTCGACATCCAGGACGTCGGCGTGCGCTACTACACCTACCTCACCACGCTGGTGTACGCACTGGAGGAGGGCGGGCGCCGCGGGATCCAGGTCGTGGTGCTGGACCGGCCCAACCCCATCACGGGCAGCATCGTCGAAGGGCCGCTGATGGATCCCGACATGCGCTCCTTCACGGCGCCCCACACCGTCCCGGTGCGTACCGGCATGACCATGGGGGAGTTCGCCCAGATGGTGGTGGGCGAGCGGAAGCTCCCGGTCAAGCTCACGGTGATCCCGCTCGAGAACTGGCAGCGCACGCAGTGGTTCGACGAGACCGGCCTCACGTGGGTGAATCCGTCACCCAATATCCGGAACCAGACGCAGGCGCTGCTCTACTCGGGCGTGGGCCTGCTGGAGGCGACCAACCTCTCGGTCGGGCGCGGCACCGAGATGCCGTTCGAGGTGATCGGGGCGCCCTGGATCGCGGATCCCCAGGTGCTGGCCGACGCGATGAACGCGCGCGGCCTGGCCGGGGTGCAGTTCCATCCCGTGTTCTTCACGCCGACGTCGAGCGTCCACGCGGGGCGGCAGGTCGGCGGGGTGCGGCTCGAGGTGACGGACCGCGACGCGCTCCGCGCGGTGCCGGTGGGGCTCGCGCTGGGCCGCGAGCTGATGGAGCGCTACCCGGGGAACTTCCGGCCGGCGGCTATCCAGAACCTGCTGGTGAACCGCTCCACGATGTGGTCCATGCTGCGGGGCGATCCGTTCGCGCGCATCCTCGCCTGGGCCGACTCCGCGCGCAACGCGTTCCTGCAGCGCCGCGCGCCCTACCTGCTCTACAAGTAGCGCGGCAGAAACCGCCGGGCGGGCGGCTACCGCCGCTCGATCACGCGGGCGGCACGGACCAGCCCCACCTTGCCGGTGCTGCCGCTCGCCACCGTGACGGTCGCGGCGTCCCCGTCGCTCACATAGCGCTCGCCGGGGTTCCGGTCGAAGTAGGTGATCCAGTAGTCGAGGTCGGGCCCCACCGCCTGGATGCGGGGCAGGCGATTGGCGTCGAAGTTCCGCGCGTGCGGGGACGGGGCCGCGCCGCCCGCCACCATCAGGATGGCGTCGTGCTTGTAGCTCATGCCCTTGGCCTCGCCCGATAGCGCCCAGCCGAGCTCCTTGGGGTAGCTGCCCAGCGGGAGCGCGAGGGTGCGGAAGCGATAGCCGGGCACGTGGCGCTGCACCCACTCCTGCGCGCCCGCGAGCTGCTCGCGCACCACGGCCTCGGAGTAGCGGCCCAGCTCCGCGTGCCAGAGGGAGTGATTGCCGATCTCGTAGCCCTGGCTGACCAGGTGCTGCAGCTTGCGGGTGGCCAGGTCGGGCTGGTTGAAGAGCCGGTTGGGCGGGTTGGCGCCCGGCAGCACGTAGAACGTGGCCGCGCGGCCGAAGCCCGGATGCTCGCGCGCGAAGGCTTCCAGGATGCCGATCCCGCACTCGGGATCGATGACCCAGTCGCTGCCGCGCTGAATATAGCGGAACTGGCCCGGGGAGGAGTCGTCGAAGGTCAGGATGAGGGGCGTGGTCCCCGCGGGCAGGGCGATCTTGCCGTCGAGATAGTCGTTGAGCGCCACCAGGCGATAGCCGCGCTCCCAGAGGCGCTGCAGGTCGCGCCGGAAGTTCTCCGGGGTGCGGGTCCAGCGGGCTTCCGGCGTGTCGATCTTGTGGTACTCGAGGATCATCACGCGGCCCAGCTCGTTGGGCTCCCGCGTGGGGGCCTGGGCGCCCGCCAGGACGGCGACAGCCAGGGTGAGGCCGAGCAGGCCCGCCGACAGCGCGGTGCGCATGGCTACTGGGACGACTTGGAGATGGCGGAGGTCTTGGGACGGAGCGCGGCGCCCGTGTAGTCGTTCTTCGGGTTCCACAACATCCAGCCGGAGCCGCCGCCGTCGTCGCTGCCACGGATCTGCGCGCGCACCTCGCCGGGGCCGAAGATCCGCTTGTCGAACGCGTAGTCCTTGAAGTCCTGCAGCCACGGCCGCACCTGCGCGCCCGGATTCTGGGAGCGCTGGCGGGTCAGCCGGACGCTCTCCTTGACGATCTCGTAGGGGTTCAGCACCGGGTTCCGGACGCCCGGGATGCCCAGGTGATAGCCCGACGGGTACACCATCGGGCAGATGTAGTCGAGGCTCACCGAGAGCTCCTCGATGCGCTGCCCGATGTCGGTGTCGTTCGCGTTGAAGGCGGTGTAGCCGAAGATGTCCGCGCCCAGGAACACGCCGGTCGGTCCGAGCTCGCGCCGAGCCTTGGCCAGGAAGGCCGCGATGGCGGGCAGCCGGGTGGCCGCGGAGTTGGGCTGGGAATAGCGCGCGGCGGCCAGCTTGCCGTCGGTGGGGAAGCGCACGTAGTCGAACTGGATCTCGTCGAAGCCCTTGAGCGCCGCTTCCTTCGCCACCGCGATGATGTAGTCCCAGTTCTCCTCGCGGAACGGATCCACCCACGCCAGGTTCTCGCGGTCGATCCACGGCTTGCCGGTGCGGGTGTCGATGACGGCCAGGTCGGGCCGGGTCGTGGCGCGCAGGTTGTCCTTGAAGGCCACGATCCGGGCGATGGTGTAGATGCCCTGCGCCTTCCAGGCCGCGAGCTGTTCGTCGAAGTCCTTGATGATGACCGGTCCCTGCGCGCCCGCGTCGATCGCGGCCTGGACCGAGGTGCGATAGGGAATCAGGCCGCGATCGCCCTTGACGTCGATGACCACCGCGTTGAGCTCGGTACGCTCCACGAGATCGAGCACGCGCTGGCGGATCCCGCGGTCGGCCACGCCGTAGTACGTGAGGTACGCGGCGCGGATCGGATGCGGCGCGAGCTTGATGGTGACGTCCATGGCTTCGCCGCCGATGAGCTTTTTGCGCGCGTAGCCCGGCGCCTTCACCCAGACCGTGGCGCCCGGATCGACCGGCCCGGTGGTGAAGCGACCGTCGGCATTGCGTGACGATCTCCGTCGGGCCCGACCAGATGGAGGTTCCGCGCAGCGGAGCGCCCGTGGCGGCATCGAGCACGCGGCCGGTGATCGGGCGCTGGATCGCCGCGACGGGCCGCCGGCGCCGGAGTCTGCGTCGGCGCCGTTGCCGGTGCCACGGTCTCGGATGGGCTGGCGTCCAGCGTCGTCGGCGTCTCGGTGGCCGGCCGTTCCGGCGACGGGAAGTCGTGCTGGCTTGCGTCCCACGAGAGCGCGGCCGCGAAGCGCGTCGTCGGGAAGAGCGTCGAGGGGAACAGGATCATGGCCTCGACGAAGGCCGCCAGCACGGTCAGGACGACGAGCGAGGTCCAGGAGAGCGAGCGGGGAGAGGCGTTATGGTCCATTGTTCGGTCTCAGATTATTCGGGTAAGGGGTTCGTGCGACCAAGCGAATTGCGAATGTGCACGCGAGTTATGAGCAACCCGCTTGCCATTCCCCCGTCCCGGCAAGTGACTGAAAACGTGGTCCCCCCGATCTAGGCCCGGACCGGCCGGCGTCCACCTGCTGACAAAGTCCGCCAGGTGACAACGCGGAATGGTCACAATCGCGAGGGCCTCGGTACAATGCGGCGCATGACCGACCCCACCCATTTCGCCTGCGAGACCGCCCGGACCCGAGCCCTCAAGGTCGGCGGGCTGACCCTGAACGCCCTGGAATGGGGCGAGCCCGGCCGTCCGGCCCTCTGCTTCCTGCACGGGGGCTCGGCGCACGCCCACTGGTTCGATGGCGTCGTGGCCACCTTCGCCGGCCGCTTCCACGTGCTCTCGCTCGACCAGCGGGGCCACGGCGCCAGCGAGTGGGCGCCCGAGCCCGCCTACGCCACCGAGGACTTCGTGGGCGATCTGGTCGGCGTGGCCGACGCCATGGGCTGGGTGCGGATGACCGTGATCGGCCACTCGATGGGCGGCCACAACGCCATCGGCTTCGCGGCCTGGCATCCGGATCGGACCGAGCGGCTGGTCGTGGTGGACAGCCGGCCCTCGATCCCGGCCGAGCGGCTGCAGACCATGCACCGGCGGGGCGATCGCGGGCCCATGCGTCACGAGACGCTCGACTCCGCGCTCAAGAGCTTCCGCCTGCTGCCGCGCGAGACGGTGGCCGATCCGCGCCTGCTGGAGCACCTGGCCCGCCAGGGCATCGCCGAGCGAGACGGCCGCTTCCTCTACCGCTTCGACCCGGCGTCCAATGGCCGGCGCCGACCCACCGACGGCTGGAGCCTGCTCGAGCGCATCACCGCGCCCACCCTGCTCGTGCGCGGCGAGCACTCGCCGATCCTGCCCCGCGAGATGGCGGCGGACATGCTCGCGCGCCTGCCTCGGGCCCGCCTGGTGGAGATTGCCGGCACGTATCATCATCTGGTGCTCGATGCGCCACTGCCTTTCGCCACGGTGCTGGATGCGTTCCTGAGCGAAGCCACCGCGCCCGCCTGAGAGGTTGGGAGCGGGAGTGTATCAGATCCGCTCGATGCGGACCGCGCAGACCTTGTATTCCGGGATCTTGGCGGAGGGGTCGAAGGCCGCGTTGGTGAGAAAGTTGGCCGCCGAGTCGGCGAGCTTCACGAAGGGGACGAACACCGCGCCCGGCCGCACCGCCTCCGTCAGGCGCGCGTAGGCGGTCAGCTCGCCCCGCCGGGAGACCACGCGCAGGGGCGCCCCGTCGCCCACGCCCAGGCGCTGCGCGTCGCTCGGGTGCAGGGCGACCTCGAGCCGCGGGGCCAGCTCGAGCAGGCCCTGGACCCGGCGGGTCATGGTGCCGCCGTGCCAGTGGTAGAGCAGCCGGCCGGTATTGAGCAGGAAGGGGTAGTCCGGATCCGGCAGCTCCGCGGCGGTGGCGGTCTGGGCCACCGGCACGAAGCGTCCCTTGCCGCGGGGGAACGACTCGCCGTAGAGGTAGCGGGTGCCGGGGTGCTCGGCGCTCGGGCAGGGCCACTGCAGCCCGCCGCCTTCGAGCCGCGCGTAGGTCATGCCGCGCACGCTCGGCCAGAGGCTCGCCATCTCGTCGAAGATCTCGGACGGGTGCTGGTAGTCGAAGCCGGTCACGGTGGTCCCGAGGCGCCGCGCGGTGCGCTTGGCCAGCTCGCAGGCGATCCACCAGTCGGCCCGCGCCTGGCCCGGCGGGTCGATGGCCTTCCGGATGCGCTGCACGCGCCGCTCGGAGTTGGTGAAGGTCCCGTCCTTCTCGGCGAAGGCCGCGGCGGGCAGGAACACGTGGGCGCGCTCGGCGGTCTCGTGCATGAAGAGGTCCTGCACCACGAGGAAGTCGAGCTGCTCGATGGCCTTCTCGGCGTGGTGGAGATCGGGCTCGGAGAGCAGCGGGTTCTCGCCGACCACGTACATGGCCCGCACGCGCCCGTCGAGGCAGCCCTCCACCATCTCGGTCACGACCAGGCCCTGCTCGTCCGGCGGCCGGACGCCCCAGGCCCGCTCGAAGCGGTCGAGGTCGCCCGCGCCGTAGCCCGCGTAGCCGGGCAGGTTGGTCGGGATGCACCCCGCGTCGCCGGCGCCCTGCACGTTGTTCTGGCCGCGGAGCGGGGAGATCCCGGAGCCCGGGAAGCCCATCTGGCCGGCGGCCAGCGAGAGGTTGAGCACCGCGTGGGCGTTGGCGGTGCCGTTGATGTGCTGGGTGATGCCCATGCCCCAGATCAGGCACGAGCCCGCGAACGGCGGCCGCGCGTACCAGCGGGCGGCCTGCGCGATGTCGGCGCGCGCCACGCCGGTGATCGCCTCGGCGTGCTCGAGCGTGTAGGGCTCGAGCGCCTGGACCCACGCGTCGAAGCCCTCGGTGCGCGAGCGGATGAAGTCGAGATCGGCGAGGCCCTCGTCCAGGATCACGCGCGCCATCGCGTTGAAGAGGGCCACGTCGGTGCCCGGCTTCTGGCGGATCCAGAGATCGGCCTGGTCGCAGAGGTCCACGCGCTTGGGGTTCACCACGATGAGGCGCGCCCCGCGCGCCACCGCGCGGCGGAAGCGGATCGCGATGACCGGGTGGTTGGCGGAGGCGTCCGCGCCCACCACCATGAGGCAGCCCGCCTCCTCGTAGTCCTGGTAGGAGTTCGAGGTGGCGCCCGAGCCCATCGAGATCAGCATGGCCTCCACCGAGGGCGAGTGGCAGAGCCGCGTGCAGTGGTCCACGTTGTTGGTGCCCATCACCACGCGGGTGAGCTTCTGGATGACGTAGCCGTCCTCGTTGGTGGCCTTGGCGGAGGCGAGCGCGCCGAAGTGGCCGCGGTTGCGGGCCAGCCCGTCGGCGGCGGCGTCGAGCGCCTCGTCCCAGCTCGCCTCGTGCCAGCGGCCGTCCCGCTTGATGAGCGGCGTGGTGATGCGGTCCTTGGAGTGGACGAAGCCGGTGGCGAAGCGGCCCTTCACGCAGAGCGTGCCGCGGCTCGAGCCGTTGGCGGGCACGTCGTCGGCCATGACCGAGAGCCGCCCGTCGCCGCGCACCCGGAGCGTGATGCCGCAGCCCACGCCGCAGTAGGGGCACGTGGTCTCGACTTCTCGGACGATGGGCGAGGGGGTCTCCTTGGGTCGCAGCGCTCCGGTGGGGCAGGTGGCGACGCACTGGCCGCACGAGGTGCAGACCGAGGACGCCATGGCGCCGTCGCCGAAGACGCCGACGCGCGCATCGTGGCCGCGGCCGGCCAGCGAGATGGCGCCGATGAGCTGGACGTCGCCGCAGGCCACCGTGCAGCGGCCGCACAGGATGCACGCCTCGCGGTCGAGCACGAAGAAGGACTTGGACGCGTCGGTCTCGAACCGGTGGTGGGCGGCGTGGCGGGCGCGGGGCAGATCGTGGCGGGCCGCGGCGGCGCCGAGCTGTCCGAAGCCGTCGCGGGCCGTGGACGGCGTGAGCATCGAGAGCGTGAGATCGAGCACCGCTCGGCGCACGCGCACCGCCTCGGGGTGGACCGTGCTGACGACCATCCCGTCGCGCGCGGGCAGGTGACAGGCCGCCGGCACCCCGCGCTGGCCCTCGACGTGGACGAGACAGGTACGGCAGGCGCCGAGCGGCGCGCGGTCCGGGTCCTTGCAGAGCTGGGGCAGCGCGACGCCGAGGCGATTCACGGCATCCAGGACGGTGGCGCCCTCGGGTACCTCGACCGCGGATTCGTCGACGGTGACGTGTACGGTGGTGGCGTTCATCGGAGACCCCATCAGTCCCGATCGGGAGCCTATTCTACACGCCGCCCCGTGCCGCGACCCTCCGGGTTTGTTACTCTACCGACCACCATGGGTGTCTACGCCGAGCTGCGAGGCTTCGTCCTGACGCATCGAGAGTGTGGTGTGCTGCGCGGCGCCACCAAGCCGATCGATCGGGGATTTCGTCTGGCCGTCATCTGCCCGTGCGGGGCGCGCTTCGCCCGCTCGGTCTACGCGGAGGACCCGGAGGCCGAGCGGCTCCAGGAGGCCCTGGCCGCCTTCCAGGCCTGAGGTTCTGGCCCGGCCGGGGTCAGAACACCTTGAGCAGCAACAGCTGGGTCCGCCACCGGTCGAACTTCCGGCCGACCTCCGTCAGCCGCGCGGCCTCGGCGTAGCCGAACCGCTCGAACAGCGCGATGCTCGGCGCGTTCTCGCTGTCGATGCTCGCGACGATCGCGTGCGCTCCGCGCGCCTGCGCCGCTCCGTCGAGGGCCCCCAGCAGTCGGCGCCCGATGCCGCGACCGTGCGACGCGCGAGCGACATACACGCTCGCTTCCAGCGTGAACCGGTAGCCGGTCGCCGGCCGGTATGGAGAGAGCGCCGCCCAGCCAAGGACCTCGGTCGCGTCGCCCGGGTCGGTGGCGACCACCACGGGCAAGGCGGCCGACCGGTGCATCTGAAGCCACGGGCGGCGGTCGTCGAGTGTGAGCGGCGCCTCGACGTAGACATAGGCCGATTCCGCGATCTCGACGTTGAAGATCGCCACGATGGCCGGCAGATCACGCTCGTCGGCGTCGCGAATCGTGATCGGCGGCGAGCCGGCGAACACTCTGGAATCGCTGGTTAGTCCCTGATCCAGGACTCGGCGAGCGGCACTTCGACCGGCTGGGCGCCGCGTCCCTCGGGAGCGGGCGGATCCACCGCGATCGAGGGGGCCAGGCGGACCAGGGCCTCGATCTCGGCGCGCCGGTAGAGGCGCTGGCGCTTGATGCCCTGGCGGTAGCTCTTCAGCATCCCGCGGCTCACGTAGGCGTAGAGCGTCTCGCGCTTCACCCCGAGCAGGCCCGCCGCCTCGTCCCCCGTCAGGTACTCGTCCCCGTCGATCACCACCATGGCCCCCATGCTAGCAGTCCCCCCGCCCCCCGGCCCGGCATTGTCAGGCTCTGTCTGGTCTAATCAATCTAAATCAACTATAATCAACCAGGGAGGACAAAGGCCATGACGACGACGGCGGCGTACAAGGACGGGCTCGAGGACATCATCGCGGCGCGGTCGGCGATCTGCCGGGTGGACGGGGAGGCCGGGCGCCTCTACTACCGTGGCTACGAGATCGCGGACCTCGTCGGGGCGGCCAGCTTCGAGGACACCACACGGCTGCTCTGGGTCGGCGAGCTGCCGTCGGCGGCCGAGCGCGCGGAGTTCGCGGCGCGGCTCGCGGAGACGCGGCCGCTGCCGCCGCCCGTGCTCGACCTGCTGCGCCGCCTCCCGCGGGAGTGCCACCCGCTGGACGCGCTGCGCACCGCGGTGTCGCTGGCCGCGGCCTCCGATCCGGACGTGCGCTCCGACGAGCCCGCCGCCAACCTGCGCAAGGCCTACCGGCTGATGAACCTGGTGCCGGCCACGGTGGCGGCCTGGCAGCGCATCCGCACCGGCCGCGAGCCGGTGGCCGCGCGGCCCGACGGCTCCCACGCCGCGAACTTCCTCTACATGCTCGACGGCAAGGAGCCGTCCGCGGAGGTCGCGCGCATCCTGGACGTGATCCTCACGCTGCACGCCGACCACGAGCTCAACGCCTCGACGTTCGCGGCGCGCGTGGCGGTGGCCACGGTGGCGGACATGCACTCCGCGGTGGTCGCGGCCATCTCGACGCTGAAGGGGCCGCGCCACGGCGGCGCCAACGAGGACGTGCTGGCCATGCTGCTCGAGATCGCCGAGCCGCCGCGGGCCGAGGCCTTCGTGGAAGCGCGGATCGGCGCTCGCGCCGGGCTCTCCAAGCGAGATCGCGCGAATCCCAAGTCGCGCATGCCGGGCTTCGGCCACCGCGTCTACAAGGTGGACGACGCGCGGGCGCGGGTGCTGCGCGGCATGGCCAAGTCCATGGCGGAGGCCACCGGGCGCGGTAAGCTCTTCGAGGTCGCGGAGCGGCTCTACGACGCGATGAAGGCGCGGACCAGCCTGCCGGTGAACGTGGACTTCTTCTCCGCGGTGGTCTACGACGCGCTCGGCATCCCGCCCGACTTCTGCACGTCCATCTTCGCGGTGGGGCGGGTGGCGGGCTGGTGCGGGCACATCATGGAGCAGTACGCCGACAACCGGCTGATCCGGCCGCGCGCGGACTACATCGGCCAGCCCGCCCGCGCGCTGCCGTAGGCGCCCCCTCACCCTGCCCTCTCCCCCTCCGGGGGCGAGGGTTCCCGGAAGACCCTCTCCCCTCTGGGGAGAGGGCAGGGTGAGGGGCCTAAGGGTGAGCGGCCTAGACCTCGCCCGGGAACTCGCCGAGCGCGGACAGGATCGAGAGCGGCGCGGCCTGACCAAGGCCGCAGAGCGAGGCCACCCGCACCACGTCGGCCAGCTCGGCGACCGCCTGCTGGCTCACCGGCGCGCGGCCATCGAGCATGTCGCGCAGCCGCGCGGTGCCCTCGCGGCACGGCGTGCACTTGCCGCAGGACTCGCGTGTGTTGAAGTCGAGCAGCACGCGCACCGCCTCGGCCACCGGGACCCCCGCGTGCAGCGCTGCGACGCCGCCGGTGCCCGGATTCGGGTTGCCGCCGGGCACCAGCGGCTCATCGAAGCGGCGCGGCGGGACGAGGATCCCCGAGGGCCCGCCGAGGGCCACCGCGGTCACGGGCCGGCCATCCGGCGCGCCGCCACCCATGCGGTCCAGGAGATCGCGCAGCGTCAGGCCGAGCTCCGCCTCGATCACGCCGGGGCGCGCCACGTGGCCGGAGAGGCCGAACACCTTGGTCCCATGGCCGCGGCCGAGCCCGGTCCACCACTCGGCGCCGCGGCCGAGGATCAGCGGGACCGTGAACAGCGTCTCGACATTGTTGATGACCGTCGGCCGGCCGTGGACGCCCGACTCAGTCGGGAACGGCGGTTTCGGCCGCGGCATCGCGCGGCGGCCCTCGAGCGACTCCATCAGGGCCGTCTCCTCGCCCAGTACGAACCCGCCCGCGCCGCGCCGGATCTCGGCCGTGACCGAGAAGTCGCTGCCGAGCACGCGCTCGCCCACGAAGCCTGAAGCGCGCGCCTGGTCCAGCGCGCGCTCGACGTGACGCGCGGCCAGATGCGCCTCGCCGTGGATGTAGAGGATCACGCGCGACACGCCGGCCGCGTAAGCCGCCAGCAGCGCGCCCTCGAGGAGCCGGTGGGGATCGCCCTCCAGGAGGTGGCGGTCCTTGAAGATGCCGGGCTCGCCCTCCTCGCCGTTGACGATCAGGTACTTGATGGGGCCGGCTGCGCGGCGCGCGCCCTCCCACTTGAGCGCGGCCTGGAAGTAGGCGCCGCCGCGGCCGCGCAGCCCCGCGCGCTTGATGGTCTCGATGATGCGCTCGGGCTGCGCCTCGGCCAGCGCGCGCTTTAGCGTCTCGTAGGAGCCGAGCCGGATCGCGTCGGCGATGTCGCCGGGGTCCGTGATGCCGCAGCGGCTCATCAGCTCGCGCCGCTGGCCGGCCAGGAACGCGGTGACGTCGGCGTGCTCGGGTGGCACGCCGGCGTTCACGGTGTTCAGCAGCGCGGCGGCCTGGTCCGCGGTCACACGCGGGACGACGCGTGGAGCCTCGTCGCCGCGCAGCACGGTGACGACCGGCGCGGCCCAGCACATGCCATTGCACCCGCCGGCGATGACGCGCGCATCAAGATTGCGGCGCGCGATCTCGTCGCGCAGGGCGCGCAGCGTGTCGGCCGCGCCGACCGAGAGGCCGCAGGTGCCGGAGCCGACGACCAGGGTGAGCTCGCCCTTCACCCCGGCCCGCTCCCTGGAGGGGAGAGGGAGACCGAGGGAACCCTCGCCCCCGGAGGGGGAGAGGGCAGGGTGAGGGGGCGCGGCCAGCAGTGCGTCCACGGCCGCTACCTGCACCCGTCCGCGATGTTCACCCGCCACCTCCACCACCGGCGCCATCGCGCAGTCGAACGCGCAGTCGAGCCGCTCGAGCGTCACCGCGCCGTCTGCGGTTGTCGAGCCCGCCGCGATGCCGAGGCGCCGCTCGCACGCGGCGAGCACGTCGAGCCCGCCCCGCACCCGGCACGAGAGCCCCACGCAGACCCGGACCACGCGCCGCCCGGGCTCGGTCAGCCGGAACTCGGGATAGTGGGTCGCGACGCCATACACCTCGGTCTTCGGCACCCGCAGATGGTCCGCCGCCTCTTCGAGCGCCGCGGATGAGAGCCAGCGATCGCGATGCTGCAGCGCGTGCAGCGCGGGGAGCAGCCAGGTCCGCTCGCGCGGGAACCGGCTCAGGACAGCGGTGGGTTCGGACAAGGGGCGGGGTGGCTCAGTGCGCCGCGGGCACGGGATCAGGCAGGCCGGCCTCCGCGAAGCCCTTCTGCCGCAGCAGGCAGGAGTCGCAGGCCCCGCAGGCCCGGCCGTCGGGCTGGGGCTCGTAGCAGGACCAGGTGAGGCCGAAGTCCACCCCGAGCTCGGCCCCGCGCCGGACGATCTGGGCCTTGGTCAGCCGGATCAGCGGCGTGTGGATCGTGAGCCGGCTCCGGCCCTCGACGCCGGCCTTGGTGGCGAGGTTCGCCATGCTCCGGAAGGCCTCGATGTACTCGGGTCGGCAATCGGGATACCCACTGCTGTCGTACACGTTTACCCCGATGAAGATGTCCTGCGACTCGAGCACCTCCGCCCAGGCCAGCGCGTGGCTCAGGAAGATGGTGTTCCGCGCCGGGACATAGGTCACGGGAATGCCCGTGCCCATGGCCTGGTGGCTCCGGCCCTTGGGCACCGGGATGTCGGCGGTCAGCGCGGAGCCGCCGATCGCGCGCAGGTCCAGGCGCAGCACCAGATGCTCCTTGGCGCCGAGGGCGGTGGCCACCCGGCGCGCGGAGTCCAGCTCCCGGCCATGCCGCTGGCCATAGTCGAAGGAGAGCGCGTAGCAGTCGAAGCCCTCCGCCCGGGCGACCGCGAACGCCGTCGTCGAGTCGAGGCCACCCGAGAGCAGGACCACCGCGCGGCGCGCCGGCATCAGACGCCCCGCTTCGCGCCCCAGATCAGGATGTGGAGCCGGGGCGAGAAGCGGAAGCCGTGCGTCTTGCAGGCCTCCACGAGCCATGGGGTGCGAACGACCAGGTCCTCGGCGCGCAGGCCCTCCGGCTGCAGCAGCACGCGCTCGCGGGGCAGGGCGAAGCGCTCGGCCAGCCGGAGCACCTCGCCGATCTCGCCGGACTCGCTCACCACGAACTTCCACCAGGCCCCGCGCGCGAGGAGAGCGCGGATCGCGGTCGGGTTCACGCGGGTGTCCTCGGGCACACCCGAGCCCGACAGCTTGAGCGACACGTTCCACTGGATACGCGCGTCGGCCTCGCCGGCCGGCGCTCGCGTGCCGGAGGTCTCGACCTCGACGACGTAGCCGCGGGCCGCGAGCGCGGCGGCGAGGGGAGGGAAGAGGGCCGACTCGAGCGGCTCGCCGCCCGTGATCACCACGCGACGGCACGGAAAGGCCGCCACCTCATCCAGGAGCGCGGGGAGCTCCACCTCGCGGCCGGCCGCCGGGTCCCACGAGTACTTCGTGTCGCACCAGCCGCAGCCGACGGTGCAGCCCTGCAGTCGTACGAAGACGGCCGGCAGG
The DNA here is from genome assembly GCA_963747235.1 of uncultured Candidatus Rokubacteria bacterium. GTDB lineage: Bacteria > Methylomirabilota > Methylomirabilia > Rokubacteriales > CSP1-6 > CAMLFJ01. The sequence goes on along the minus strand of CAVVEU010000040.1, from coordinate 30,216 downwards.
CCGGCGGTGGCGCCTTCACCCTGGATGGAATAGAAGGTCTCGGCGATGCGGCCGCGGGGGGTGGTCAACGCCATAAGTTCCGGAAAATACTAGCATGGCCTGCCCGCCGGAAGGTCTTGCTGGGTGGCCGTCCTCCTGATATAACAGCAGCCAAGTCGGACAAGGAGGGTGCCATGGCCTACAGCCTGACCGATTCCCTCAAGCACAACCGCTTCAGCATCGTCTCCGTGGACAAGGCCGCCGGCACCGTGCGCGTGCGCGGCGAGGCCGAGGTCTGTACCGACCTGAGCTGCGGAGAGACGCTGGTGGTGACCGACGAAGGCACCACGCGCGATCTCGCGCAGCTCTACGCGGGCGACATCGTCACGCTCGAGCAGACGGACGGCCGCGCCCAGCAGATCCGCGTCGTGCGTCGTGTGTGGGAGGAGTACTCCAGCCCCGAGTGGTAGGCGACGCGCCTACGCGATCCCGGTGTGGATGGTGACGGTCCCCAGCCCCAGCCGCTTGTAGGTCACGCCCCGTAGTCCGACCTTCTCCATCAGCGCCACCAGCTCGCTCGGCGTCACGAAGCGATCCACCGACCGCGGCAGGTAGCTGTATGCCTCGCGGTCGCCGCCCACGAGCTGCCCGATCCACGGGACGACATGATGGAAGTAGAAGCGGAACAGCGCGGTGAACCCGGGCGCGCGCATCTGGGTGATCTCGAGCGCCACCACGCGGCCGCCCGGCCGGGTCACCCGCTGCATCTCGCGCAGGCCCTGCTCGAGATCGGCCAGGTTGCGCAGCAGGAACGCGCTCGTCACGCAGGCGAAGGTGCGCGTCGCGAAGGGCAGGGCGAGCGCGTCGGCGGCCAGGAGCCGCACGCGGCGCGTCTCCTCGAGCCCGTCCAGCTTGTCGCGCGCCACCGCGAGCATGCCGAGCGAGAAGTCCGCGCCCACCACCGTACGATGCGGATGGACCTCGGCCAGGTCGATCGCGAGGTCGCCGGTGCCGGTGGCCACGTCGAGCGCGGGGCCGTCGGGCGAGGCGATCGTCTGCCGCGCGGCCACCCGGCGCCAGTTGTGATGCATGCCGAGCGTCATGAGCCCGTTCATGAGGTCGTAGCGGCGGGCGATGCGCGAGAACATCGCGCTCACGAAGCGGGCCTTCTCGACGCCGTGGAGCGCCTCGGTCACGTGAGCCGGCCTCCCAGCACCGAGAAGAAGAGGATCACCGCGATGTAACCGTTGACGTTGAAGAACGCGACGTCGAGGCGCGAGAGATCGGTCGGCGAGACGAGCGAGTGCTCGTAGACCAGCAACCCCGCCACCACCAGCACGCCGAGCCAGTAAAGCAGGCCGAGCCCCATCTGGAAGCCGAGCAGCGCGAAGGCGGCGATGGTCAGCGCGTGGCAGACCCGCGCGGTGGTGAGCGCGGCGGGGATGCCGAAGCGGGCGGGCATCGAGTGAAGCCCGGTGCGCCGGTCGAAGTCCACGTCCTGGCAGGCGTAGAGGAGATCGAACCCCGCGATCCACACCGTGAGCGCGAACCAGAGCACGTAGATCGGCGGATCGAAGGCCGCGCGCACCGCGATCCAGCCGCCCGCGGCCGCGATGCCGTCGGTGAAGCCCAGGATCCAGTGGGAGAGCCAGGTGAAGCGCTTGGTGTAGGAGTAGCCGACCAGGAACAGCACCGCGAGGGGCGAGAGCAGCAGGCAGAGCGGATTCAGCATCCAGGCGGAGGCCAGCAGCAGCGCGGCCGAGAGGATCGCCGCGGCCGCCACCTGGGTGGCGGTGAGCAGGCCGGTCGGCAGGTGCCGCCGCGCGGTGCGCGGGTTGGCCGCGTCGATGAACCGGTCGGCCAGGCGGTTCACGCTCATGGCCAGCGTGCGCGCGCCCACCATCGCGAGCGTCACCCAGATCAGCACGCCCCAGCCCGGCCAGCCGTCGGCGGCCAGCACCATGGCCACGTAGGCGAAGGGCAGGGCGAAGACGGTGTGCTCGAACTTGATCGCGTCGAGGAAGTGGCGGACGGCGGGCACGGGGGCGGCCGCGGGCCTAGAGCCCGTACTCGGCCCAGCGCCGCGTGACGAGCGCGCGGACGTCGTCGCTCATCACGATCTCGTCGGGCCAGGGCTGCCCGATGCCGTCGGCCTCCGTCTTCTCGGTGGCGTCCACGCCGAGCTTGCCCCCGAAGCGGTGGCGGATGGCCGCGTGGTCCAGATCGTCCATGGGGCCGTCCACGATGACCAGATCGCGCTTGGGATCGATGTTGCCGGTGGCGCGCCAGGCGACCTCGGAGAGATCGTGCACGTTGACGTGATCGGAGACCACCACGATGTTCTTGGCCAGCATCATGAGGCCCAGGCCCCAGAGCGCGTACATGACCTTGCGCGCGTGGCCGGGGTAGCGCTTCTTGATCGAGACGATGACGAGGTTGTGGAACACGCCCTCGGCGGGCATGTTCATGTCTACGATCTCGGGCAGCATCATGCGGATGATGGGCAGGAAGATGCGCTCGGTGGCCTTCCCCAGCCAGTAGTCCTCCTGCGGTGGGCGGCCCACGATGGTGGTCGGGTAGATCGCGTTCTTCCGCCGCGTGATCGCTTTCAGGTGGAAGACCGGATAGTCGCGCGCCAGGGAGTAGTAGCCGGTATGGTCGCCGAAGGGCCCCTCGAGGCGCCGCTCGGCCGGATCCACCCAGCCCTCCAGCACGATCTCGGCCTCGGCGGGCACGTCCACGTGCACCGTCTTGCACGGCACCATCGGCACGCCCGCGCCGCGCAGCCAGCCCGCGAAGACCATCTCGTCGATGCCGGGGGGCAGGGGCGCGGAGCCCGAGTAGATCGCGCAGGGGTCGCCGCCCAGCGCGATCGCGACTTCCATGGGCTCTCGGCGCTCCTCGGCCAGGCGCTGATGCTCGGCCGAGCCCTTGTGGATCTGCCAGTGCATGCCGAGTGTCTGGTCGTCGTAGACCTGGAGCCGATACATGCCCACGTTGCGCGCGCCGGTGACGGGATCGCGCGTGAACACCATCGGCAGCGTGATGTAGCGGCCGCCGTCGCCGGGCCAGCAGCGGAGCACGGGCAGGGAGGCGAGCGAGGGGCGGTCGGCCTCGACGATCTCCTGGCACGCGGCCGCGCTCACGCGCTTGGGCCCCGCCTTGACCACGTCGAAGAGCGTGCCCAGCTTGCGCAGCTTGTCGAACACCGAGCCGGGCATGCGCAGGTCGATCAGCTTCGCCACGCGCGCCGAGAGCTCGTCGAGATGGCCGACACCGAGGGCGGCGGCCATGCGGTCCGACGAGCCGAACGCGTTGATGAGCACCGGCATCTCCGAGCCCTGCACGTTCTCGAAGAGCAGCGCCACGTTGCGCCCGCCCGCGCTCTTGGACACGCGGTCGGTGATCTCGGCGATCTCCAGATCGCGCGAGACCGGCGCGCTCACGCGGCGGAGCGAGCCCTGCTTCTCGAGGTGCGCGATGAACTCGCGGAGGTTGGCGAACGCCATGGCGGGCTGCGGGTGCTCGCCCTTACTCGTGATAGTAGAGCGTCACGAGCCAGCCCGCGAGGATCGGGAAGACCAGGCTCGAGGCGGTGCGCACCGCGACGAAGTGCCAGCCCATGAGCGGCGCCTCCCAGGCGATGATCCGCTGCATGCCGAAGAGCGACCACGCGGTCATGTAGGCCACCAGCGGGCCCAGCGCCATCCCGGAGTTCGCGAGGACGACGAGGAGCGGCACGCTCACCATCGGCCCGCCCGGCGTGATCACGCCCGCGACGCTCGCCATGCAGATGGCGCCGAACCCGGACTGCCGGCCGAAGTAGCGCGCGACCGTCTCCTGCGGGATCACCACCTGGAGCATGCCGGCCAGGATGAGGGCGGGCACGAGGCGCGGAATGATGAACCAGAGCAGGGCCAGGCCGTTGCGGGCGCCCAGGAGGGGCAGGCTCGGGTCCTTCACGTAGGCGACGATCGCGAACACGACCGCGAGCGAGGAGAGAATCAGGAAGGAGACATCGAAGATTCCCCCTCGCGGCATGGCGGCATTATACGGCATGTCGCTCTGGAAGCTTATATTCACGCGAGGTTAGACCGCGACGCGGCTACCTCAAGGGGGCGCCTCGAGGATCTCGCGGAGACGGAGCGCCAGCTCTGCCTTCCGGTACGGCTTGTTAAGCACGGCAACGCCCGGGCGAAGCCGTCCCCGCTCCGCCAGCGTCTCGAGCGCATACCCCGACGTGAACAGCACCTTGATGGACGGCCGGATCACCCTGAAGCGCTCGGCCAGATCCCAGCCGCTGATCCCGCCGGGCATGACGATGTCCGTGAACAGGACATCCGGCTGCGCCCCCCTCTCCAGCCGGTCCAGAGCCTCCTGCCCGTTGGCCGCCGTGATCACCTGGTAGCCGAGGCTCTGCAGACAGGCGATCGCATGGCCCCGGACGAAGGCGTCGTCCTCGGTCACGAGCACGGTCGCCTGCCCGTGTTCCGTCACGGCCGCGGGCGCTTCCACGGGTCCGGGCTCCGCCACCGCGGCGGCCGTGCTGACCGGCAGGTAGATGCGCACCGTGGTCCCGAGGCTCGGCTCGCGACGATCCGCACCGTCTTGTTGAGCTTCCGCGCCTCCGCGATGGTGCCGATGCCTTCCTTTTCCGGCATGAGGATGTCGGTGACGAGGACATCGAACGGGGCCGTCCGGAGCGTCTCGAGCCCCGTGCGCCCGTTCTCGGCGTCGACCACCTGATGGCCGGCCGACTCGAGCATGCCCCGGATGACCCGTCGCAGCGCCGGTTCATCGTCGATCACCAGGACTCGCATCTCACTGCCTCCCGGATGCTGCCCGGTCGCGGACTGGAAGGACCAGAAGGAGGACGGTCGCGGGCGCGCGGCCCGGCGTCCTCCGGAAACGTCGCGCCGCCAGAGGGCCCGAATCATTAGAGGCCCCTGATCGGGGAGTCCGCAAGTGTTCCGAACGGTACGCTGACGTTGGATCACGCCGGCTCGGCCCTCTGCGAAGGCGGCGTTATACGTCAGGTGGGCTATACTGACCGGGCGTCGGCGTCCCGGCGCTCGAAGCGATGCGCTGGGTTCTGGACTCTGTTCTCGTCGTCTTGCTGCTGGCCGCGCTCCTCGGCGGATGGCTGGCAATGCGTCGCACGGCGCGGCGCGCGCAGGCGCAGCAGCAGGCCGCGGAGGCCGCCGCCGAGCGGCGCCAGCGGCGCCTCGAGGTTCTCGCGCAGGTCACCCTGGCGCTCTCGCAGCAGCTCGATCCGGATCGCCTGCTCCAGCAGATCACCGACGCGCTCGCGACGCTGACCGGCGCCCACAACGTGGTCCTCTGGGAGCTGGATCGCGCCGCCGGACTTCTGACCCGCCGCGCGTGGACCACGGATCCCTCGATCGGCGCGATGGAGCTGCCCGCGTCTCTGACGATGGCGCAGGGGGGCACCGGCTGGATCGCGCGCCACCGCGAGCCCCTCTTCGTGGAGGACATCGCGACCGACGAGCGCATCATGGCCGCGCAGTGGGCGCTGAGCAGGGACCTGGTGGCGCTCTGCGGCGTGCCGGTCGCGGCGGGCGAGGAGCTGCTCGGCGTGCTCTCCCTGAATCTCAAGCGCGGCCGGCTGCCCCAGGGCGGCGACCGCTCGCTCCTGCCCTCCTTCGCGGCGCAGGCCGCGGTGGCCATGCGGAACGCGCGGCTCTTCGCCGACAACACCCGGCTCTACGACGAGGCGCGGCAGCGCCTGCGCGAGCTGCAGGACACGCAGGCGCAGCTCCTCCAGGCGGGCAAGCTCTCCGCGGTGGGCCAGCTCGTCTCGGGCGTGGCGCACGAGCTGAACAACCCGCTCTCGGTGGTGATCGGCTACGGCCAGCTCCTGCTGAGCCGCGGAGTGCCGGACGACGCGCGGCGGCCCATCGAGGCCATCGTCGCGCAGGGCGCGCGCATGGCGAAGATCATCCAGAGCCTGCTGCTCTTCTCGCGGCAGCGGAAACCCGAGCGGCGCCCGGTGGACATGGGGGACGTGGTGCGGCAGATCCTGACCCTCCGGGAGACCCAGCTCGCGGTCTCGGGCATTCGCGTGGAGACGGATTTCGCCGCGGACTCGGCGCGCGCGGAGGGTGATTCCCACCAGCTCCAGCAGGTGGTCCTGAACCTGATCCTGAACGCCGAGCAGGCCATCCTGGGGAGCGGCGTGGGCGGCCGCCGCACCGGCGACCACATCCGCATCACCACGAGCGCCCGGCAGATGGGCGACGCGACCTGGGCGATCATGCAGGTGGCCGACAACGGCCCCGGCATCGCGCCCGCGGTGCTGCCGCGCGTCTTCGAGCCGTTCTTCACGACCAAGAAGGTGGGCGATGGCGCGGGGCTCGGCCTCAGCGTGTCCTACGGCATCGTGGAGCAGCACGGCGGGCGCCTGTCGGTGGCGAGCGAGCCCGGCCGCACGGTCTTCACCCTCGAGCTGCCCGCGGCCGCGGCGGGCGAGCCCGAGCCGGACACCGCCGCCGAGACCATCCGCGCGTCGGAGCGCGCGCGGGCGCTGGGCCGGGGTCGCCGGGTGCTGGTGGTGGACGACGAGCCGGCCATCGTGGAGATGGTGACCACGGTGCTGGACGACCAGGGCTGGCGCGTGGACGTGGCCTCGGGCGGCCGCGCCGCACTCGAGCGGCTGCAGCAGACCCACTACGACCTGGTCCTCTCCGACGTGCGCATGCCCGAGGGCGACGGCGCCGACTTCTACCGCGCCGCGGTGGCGCAGCAGAAGGACCTCGCCAAGCGCTTCCTGTTCATGACCGGCGACACCGCCAACGAGGACGCGTGGCGCGTCCTGCAGGCCACGCGCGCCCCGGTGCTGTCGAAGCCCTTCACGCCGCAGGCGCTGCTCCACGCGGTGGAGCAGGTGGGCGCTTGACTTCGGCCCGCGCGCGCGCGTAGTAAGGAAGGCTCATGATCAAGGCGGACCTGGTCACGGCGATGGCGAAGGCGTCGGGCGGCTCCAAGGTCGCCGCCGAGAAGGCGCTCAACGCCCTCCTCGACGGGGTCTTCGATTCGCTCAAGCGCGGCCGCAAGGTGACCATCGGCGGTTTCGGCACCTTCATGGTGAGCCGTCGCGCCGAGCGCAACGGGCGCAACCCGCGCACCGGCAAGGCCATCAAGATCCCGGCCTGTCGGGTGCCGCGCTTCAAGCCGAGCCGTACGCTGAAGCACTCGCTCCAGTAGCCGCACGCTAAGTCCGCGGTGTGCCTTGCCTTGACACCCCGCAGCAGCCGCCCGTACAATGACCCCCGCTGCTGGGGGTTCGTCTAATGGTAGGACGCCAGGTTCTGGCCCTGGTAATGGGGGTTCGAGCCCTCCACCCCCAGCCATTTAAGGTACGGTAGTCGGGCGGCCCCATCGTCTAGAGGCCTAGGACACGGCCCTCTCAAGGCTGAAACACGGGTTCGAATCCCGTTGGGGCCACCAACTACTGAGTCAAGATGTTCCGAGGTTTCTCACGCTGGTGCAGAAGCGTCGGCTCCCGTTCTCGCTGCTTCGAGTACCGCCTCCCATACCCGCCGGCGCACTTCTGACCAGTCGCTACTGGCCCGCAGGACCGGAACCATTTCAATCCGGTCGCGTACCTTCTGAGTCGCGAGCTCGAGTCTGACCGAGGTTCGCGCCACGACGTTGGACTTACGCACCGCGAGGCGACCGGCAGGACACCGTGCTTTCGTTCTCTAGGGGTGCCCGGGCCCAACAAGCTCACGCGGCGCGGTGGTGGCGGTGTGCCAGTCGGATACGCGCCGGGGAGCTCGGACTCCGGTTGAGCGACCACGCCGGGCGCTCAGGGTCCTGATTCTGACGGTCAGATTGCGGTGGAAGTGTCTTCGTGTTTACTCCCAGCCCGCGGGTTGCGCCGGGCTGGGAGGGCATCCTATGATCGCGGGCGAGATGAGCTGTCCCCGCTGTCGCGCGACCAACCGTGCGGGCGCCAACTTCTGTCGACGCTGCGGCGTCCTGCTGGAGGGCCGCTGCCCTCGTTGCGGCCAGGAACACGCTGCGGACTCGGATTTCTGCGACAGTTGCGGGCTACCGCTCTCCCCTCAGGCTTGGCCCCAGCCGGATCGGCTCGGCTCGGCGGATGCCGGTGCGGCTCACCCCGGCGGCCCGGACCCGGTCGCTCTCCCTCCCGACCTGCGCCAGTACATCCCACCGGAGCTCAAGTCCAGGGTCGACGCCGCACAGGCGGGCGGGGGCATGGTGGGCGAGCGCCGCATCGTCACGATGCTCTTCTGCGACATCAAGGGCTCGACCGCCATGGCGGGGCGTCTCGACCCCGAGGAGTGGGCGGACGTGATGAAGGGCACCGTCGAGCACCTCGTGGCTCCGGTCTACCTTTACGAGGGCACGGTGGCGCAGCTGCTGGGGGACGGCATCCTGGCTTTCTTCGGGGCGCCCATCGCGCACGAAGACGACGCGCAGCGCGCGGTGCTCGCCGGCCTGGACATCGTCGCGGCGATCCGGGAGTACGGGGTGCGCGTGGAGCGCGAGCGCGGGCTGTCGTTCGACGTGCGGGTCGGGATCAACACCGGTCTGGTCGTGATCGATCAGGTCGGGTCCGATCTCCGGATCGAGTTCACCGCCATGGGCGACGCCGTCAACGTCGCGGCCCGGATGGAGCAGACGGCGCGCCCGGGCACGGTCCAGATCTCCGGCGCCACGCACCGGCTGATTCGCCCGCTGTTCGAGGTCGAGGACCTTGGCGGCATCGAGGTCAAGGGCAAGGACGAGCCCGTGCAGGCCTACCGGGTGCTGGCGCGCAAGGCAGAGGCCGTTCGATTCGAGGCGGTGTCCGGCGACGAGGGACCGCTCGTGGGACGGGACCACGAGATGGCCGCGCTGGGCGCGGCGCTCGGCAGGGCGCGGGAGGGATTCGGTGCCGTCGTGTGCCTGATCGGCGACGCCGGGCTCGGCAAGACCCGGCTGGTCCGCGAGCTGAAGGCCTCGTTCCTCCGCGAGGAAGGTGGTGAGTCCTGGTTCGAGACCGGGAGCCGGTCCTATGAAGCGACGCGACCGTACGCCCTCTTCGGGCGGTTGATCCGGCGCCTGGCGCGGGCCGGGCCGAACGACCCGGCGGACGTGCTGCGCCAGAAGATTGCCGGGCTCTTCGACGGGTTGGCCGCCGACCAGCGCGCCCAGTGGCAGCGGGTGGTCGAGTCCGTGCTCGGCGTGCCCGACGTCTCCGGCGAGCCCCCCCTCGAAGGCGAGACGTTCAAGCAGCTCTTCCTGACCGCGAACCGGATCTTGTGGAAGCGGCTCGCGGTCTCGTCGAGCGGGTCGGCCCCCGGCCGGCCCGCGGTGATGGTCTGCGACGATCTCCACTGGGCGGACACCGCCTCCGTGGAACTCCTGTTCCAGCTGCTCGCCCTCACGGACGAGGTGCCGCTGCTCGTGGTCTGCTCCTTCCGACGCGACCGGCAGGCCCCGTGCTGGCGCCTCAAGCTCGTCGCCGATGCCGAGTATGCCCATCGATACACCGAGGTCGCGCTGGAACCGCTGTCGGAGCCCGAAGCCGACGCCCTGCTCCAGGCAGTGCTGCCGGGGGCGGAGGTGCCCGTGGCCACGCGCGCCCGCATCCTCGCGAAGGCCTCGGGAGTACCGTTCTTCATCGAGGAGGTGGCCCGGAGCCTGATCGACCGTGGCCTCATCGAGCGGCTCAATGGCGGCTTCCGCTGGGCCGCCTTCACCAGCGTGGACGAGATCGACGTCCCGGACAACCTGCAAGCCCTGCTGGTGGCCCGCATCGATAGGCTCGACGAAGCGTCCCGCGGTACGCTCCAGCTGGCCGCAGTGGCGGGTCCGGCCTTCTTCTATCGCGTTCTGGCGGGCATCGCCGGCGAGAAGGTGGGGCTGGATCGCCAGATCGCCACGCTGGTCCGGGCAGACATGATCCGCGAGACGAGCCGGGAGCCGGAGCTGCAGTACACCTTCCGCAGCCTCCTGACCCACGAGGCTGCCTACAACACCATCCTGCTGCGCCACCGCCGCGAGTTCCATCGACGAGTCGGCGATGCGCTCGAATCGCTCTTCCCCGAGCGGCGCGAGGAGCTGGCTCCAGTGCTGGCCCACCACTTCTCCGAGGCCCGGGACGATGCGCGCGCGTTGCACTACCTCACCGTCGCGGGCGACGCCGCCTATCGTCTGTCGGCGTACGTCGAGGCGGTCGCTCACTACTCGGCGGCCCTGGAGCGGGCCGAGCGCGTCGGCACCCCTACGCCGGAACTCTCGAGGCTCTACACCCTTCGGGGCCGGGCGCTGGAGCTCGGGACGCGATACGAAGAGGCCCTAGCCCGCTACACCGAGATGGCGGCCGCCGCCGAGCGAAGGGGCGATCCCGCTCTGCGGCTCAGCGCCCTGGTGGCCCGCGGCACGGTCCACTCCACGAAGACCCCGCTCTACGATGAGGCGCAGGCCGAGGCGCTCGCCGCGGAGGGACTCGCGCTCGCCCGGGACCTCGGGGATCGCACGGCGGCGGCCCGGATCAACTGGAACCTGATGCTCCTGATGCTGGGCCGCGCGCGCGAAGGGGATCTCAATCGCGCGTTGGGTTACGGGGAAGCGTCGGTGGCGATCGCTCGCGAGAGCAACCTGCGAGAGCAGATGGCCCTGACGCTCAACGATCTGGTGATGATCTACAACACCCTCGCCCTCCCGGAACGGGCGAACGTGGCGGCCGAGGAATCCCGACAGCTCTTCCGGGAGCTGGGCAACCTCCCGATGCTGGCCGACTCCTACGGCCAGGCCTCGTACCGTCTCGCGAGGTCCGGCGACCTCGACGGGGCGTTCGCCGCGGCGACGGAGTCTCGGCGGATCAGCGAGTCGATCGGCAACCTGTGGAATCTGGGCTCCAGTGGAGTGGTATTCGGCTGGGTCCACACGGAGCGCGGTGAGGTCGGCCGCGCCATCGAAGCGCTGGACGCCGCGATCGGATTGACCGGCATGGAGCGTTTGCCGTTCATCCACGGCCTCCTCCTCATGTCTCTCGCCCAGGGCTACGAGACGCTCGGCGCGACCGAGCGCGCCATGGACTCGTGCCGTCGAGTGATCGGGGGGCCGGCGACCGTGTTGCCGGACGCGGGGCAGTGGGCGCACGCGATCCTTACCGGGCTCCATCTCTCGCGGAACGACATCGGGGAAGCGCAGGCGGAGATCGCGACGGTGCGGACGGATATGAACCGGGAAGGACTGATGGCGCTCCTGACCGTGCCACTCGTCTTCTCGGCGCACGGCGCGCTCGCCCTGGCGACCGGCGACTTCCCCCGCGCGCTGTCGCTCATGGACGAGCTGGAGAGGCTCAGCGGCGTGCTGCACTGTGAGGCCTGTCTGCCCCAGACCCTGTACCTCAAGGGCCAGGCGCTGCGCGGGCTCGGCCGGCGGGACGAGGCGCTCGAGGCGCTCGGACGGGCCTGCGTCGTAGCTCAGGCGATGGGGGAGCGGCGGTACGCGTGGCGGATCCTGGCATCGCGTTCGGAGATCGAGACGGAGCGCGGCGACGCGACGAGCGCGCAGCTCCTGCTCGGTCGAGCGCGGGAGGTCATCGACCACATCGCGAGCCACGCCGGCCCGGCCGAGCTGCGCGAGTCGTTCCTCCACACCCCGGCGGTGCGCGCGGTCCTGGCGCAGGGCCGCGCCGGAAGCCCCGACAGCCCCTGACGCGGAGGCGCTTGAGGGCGAACGCAAGCGGGTCCACGTCTCGGCGCCCGTTGTTCATCTCAGAGAGGTGCCCTAGACTCAGGGGCCATGTGTGTTTTAGTCGCGTGCCCTTTTCACGGTCTACTCTAGCTCTGCCGAAAGTGCCGCCAGGAGGCGCCCGCGTCGCGTCCCCCCTCGTAGATCCGACCAGCGCGCGGCGTGAATGTCATGGCGGTTGCCGGGGCCGCTGCGCCGCCACCATCCCGGCGACGCCGCCGGGCATGAACCGCATCGAGAGCACGAGGAGCGCTCCGAATACCGTGAGCACCAGATCGCGGGAAACCATGCTGGCGATATCGGGCCAGAACTGAAGGAAGAGTCCTCCGACCACGGCGCCCCAGACCGATGTCATGCCACCGAATACCGAGCCCACCAGCAAGAGGATCGAGAGCCAGTAGGTGAAGCTCTCGGGCGCGATGAAGTCGAGGAGCAGCGCCGCGAGTGCGCCGGCAACACCCGCGTACGCCGCCCCCACCGCGAAGGTCAGGGCGGTGTACTGGGCGACGTCGATCCCGAAGGCCTGGGCGGCGATCGGATGGTCGCGCATGGCCCGGATGGCACGGCCCGTGCGCCCGGCTACCAGGTTCCGCGCCATCCACAGCGACAGGGCGAGGATGCCGAGGGTCACGAAGTACCACCACTGATCCTGGCTCAAGGGCAGGCCGAGCGGCGCGCCGGGCCGATCGAGGTAGAGGCCTTGCACGCCGCCCGTCCAGGGACTCAGATAGCTCGACTTGAGCGTCTGCGGCACCGCGAGGGCAAGGGCGAACGTGGTCAGGGCGAGGTGGAAGCCGGCGAGCCGCGCCACGACACGCCCGAACAGGTACCCGGCGACCAGGCACACGAGCGCGGCGGCGGGGATTCCCGCGTAGGCGGACATGCTCCCATGGCGCATCATCACCGCCAGGGTGTACGCCCCCAGCCCGTAGAATGCGCCATGTCCGAGCGAGATCAGCCCCGCCTGGCCCGCGATCAGGTTGAGGCCGAGGATGGCGATCGCGTGCGTGGCGGCAAAGGCGAGCTGGTAGGTGCGGAAGCCCCACAACAGGAACGGGAGCGCGATCGCGCACACGGCGAGCAGTACGACGGCGAGGCGGCGAAGACTACCTGACAATGCCGCTCGGCGCGCGCTACCAGGCCAGGGCGTAGGTCGGCCGGCGTGGATCCGCGCCGGCGGACAGCACGCCCGTCACCGGATCCCGGCTCGTCACCACGGCGCCGACACCGCACGCGCCGATCTCGGACACGGCGTGACCGAGCGCGCGCAGCTCTCCGCGGGTGCGCTCGGGAATCCCCGCCTCCACGTTGAGCTGACCGGGCCGGTACACACGCGGCCAGAACGAGTTCACGAGCGTCTGCGTCGAGAAGCGCGGAGCCTCGACGGCCTGCTGGGGATTCATCCCCCAGACGAGCAGGTTCAGCACGATCTGAAGATCTGCCTGCGCCTGGTCGTCGCCGCCCGGGCAGCCGACCGTCGTGATGGGCACCCCGTCCTTGGAGATCAGGTAGCTGATCAGCGTCGTCCGGGGTCGCTTGCCCGGCACCAGGCCGTTGGGATGGCCGTCCTCCAGCACGAACATCTCGCTGCGCGTGCTGAGCGTGCAGCCCAGCTCCGGCACGAACGCGGACTTGCGGAACACGCCGCCGCTCGGCGTCAGGCAGATCATGGTGCCGTCGCGATCGATGGCCGCGATGTGCGTCGTGCCGTCGGCGGCCGGCGCCATGCCGCTCGCCGGCGGCGAGGCCCCGCCCGCGTGCGCGCGTGCGTCCACCAGGGGCGAGGCGGTGTGGAGGGGGTCGCCGGGCGCGGGCGCTTCGGGCATCGCACGGTCCATGCGGATCAGGGCCACGCGCTCGCGCGCGTACGCCGGCCCCAGCAGGTCCGCGAGCGGGACGGGGGCGTCGCCGTAGTGGCGCTCGCGGTCGGCGAACGCGAGCTTCAGCGCCTCGGTCACGACGTGAATGTAGCGCGAGGAGTTGTGACCCATCGCGCGCAGGTCGAACCCCGCCAGCATGGCGAGCGCCTGCATGAGCACGGGCGCCTGGGTCCACGGGCCCTGGCCGAGGATCTCGCGTCCGGCGAAGGCGACCAAGACCGGCGCTTCCAGTCGCGTGCGGTAGGCGGCCAGGTCGCTCGCGCGGAGCAGACCGCCCACGCGCTCGGAGAAGCCGCCGATCGTCGCGGCGATGTCGCCGCGATAGAACCGCTTGCGCGCGGCGGCGATGCCCGCGACGCGATGGCCGCGGGCTGATGCGTCGGCCTCGACGAGCCGCTCGAGCGTCGCGGCGAGCGCCGGCTGGCGGAACAGCTCGCCGACCTCGGGCACGCGGCCGCCGGGATAGAAGACGTCGGTCCCGCCCGGGGGGTAGAGGTCGAACTGCGTGCGGCTCTCGGGGATGGCCAGCATGCGGTGCATGTACTCGTACATCGGGAAGCCGTGGCGCGCATAGTGGACGGCAGGCGCGAGCACCTCGGCGAGCGTCCGGGTACCCCTGGTCTCGAGCAGGGTCAGGTAGGCGTCGACGGCGCCCGGCACGGTGAACGACAGATGGGCGTCCGCGCCCGGGCCGGTCGGAATGCGATCGAGGCCCCGCCCGCGGAAGAAGGCCACCGTCGCCAGCTTCGGCGCGACGCCCTGGCCGCTGACCGCGACCGTCTCGCGCGTGCGTCCGTCGTGCACGAGCGCCACGCACTCGCCGCACAGCGTGTAGGACGCGGTCGGCTCCACGACGGCCGCGGCGAAGCCGGCCGCCACCGCCGCGTCGACGGCGTTGCCGCCGGACAGGAGCATGCGCATGCCGGCGATGGACACCAGCGGGTGTCCGGTGACGACGACGCCCTGCGTCCCCGCGACGACGGGCCGCGTCGTCGCCCAGTGGGCTGCGTGATGCTCCATTTCGTGAACGCGTGGCAGCTGGTTGGTCATGGCGGGCCGCGTCTCCAGCGGCAATCCTGGCACAGCGACACGGTGCGCGTCAAAGCGCTCAATCCGCGCGCTCGAAGACGCCGGCAAAAGCCCTGGTGCCGAACGGCGCGCCTGAGGTGCAGACGCGGTGACGGACCCAGGATTCGCCACCTTCTGGAGGCCGGCGCCGACGGACGGCGAGCGAGAGCGGGAAGTTGGTTCTTTCGCCCGCAAGTCGTTGGGGAGCGTTACGCCGCGTGTCTTAGTCGCATGGCCGTGTTACGGTCGGATGGCCTTGCAACTAGTGGATCGAATGGGAGAAAACGTGGTCGCGCAATTCCCTCGACGGTGCGAGAGACCTCGGAAAGCCGCAGAAGGCCCTGATCCGCCCGAACGGAAATGAAATGGAACGGGAGTACGGGCTCCAGATTCGGTAACGATGACGGCCCCACGCTCATCAACGCGCACGTCCAAGCGGGAGCGAAGACCCTGGAGATGCTAGATGTCGGCTGATCCCCGGAGCTAAACGGGCTATCGTGGGGGCGCCACTTCCCGCAGCGAATGATGCTCCGATTCCTCGTCGTGTCGCGCCCTGTCAAGTAACGTGCGTAGACATGGACTCCCTCGTCGGCTCGGCTGCGCGGGCGCTGGCGGCCGGTGATCCCCTCGGCGCCCTCAACTACGTCGCGCTGCGCGAGGACCCGCCGGCGCTGGCCCTGCGCGGCATCGCCATGGCCCAGCTGGGCGACTACGCCCGGGCGCGCCAGCTCCTCCGGCGCGCCGCCCGGGCCTTCGGCCCCCGCGACCGCCTCGCCCAGGCGCGCTGCCAGGTCGCCGAGGCGGAGGTTGCCCTCGTCGCGCGCGACCTGCGCGCGCCCGTGCGCGGGCTCGCCGCGGCCGCGCGGGTGCTGGATGGGCTGGGTGATCACGCGAACGCTCTCTTCGCGCGCCTTCTCCGGGCCCGACGGCACCTGCTCGTCGGCGACCTCGCGGCCGCCGAGCGGGTGCTCGCCGCAGTCGACGCCGCCGGTGCGCCGCCGCCGCTCGCGGCCCGCGCCGAGCTCACCCGAGCCGAGCTCGCGCTCCGCCGTGTCCGGGCCGCGGACGCGGCCGCCGCGATCGGCCGTGCCCACATCGCCGCCCAGGCCGCCGGCATCCCGGCCCTGGTCGCGGAGGTCGACCGGGCCCGGCGTGCCCTGTCGGCGCCCTCGGCTCGCCTGATTCGCGGCGGCGTGGTCCGCTCGGTCCGTCTCGAGGAGGTCGAGGCCCTGTTCGCCTCCGGCGACCTCGTTGTCGACGCCTGCCGGCGCGCGGTGCGCGGCCCGGGTCGGTCCGTTCCGCTCAGGGGACGCCCGGTCCTGTTCGCGCTCGTCGGCGCCCTCGCCGAGGCCTGGCCGGCCGACGTTCCGCGCGACCGGCTCATCGAGCGCGTCTTCGGGGCGCGCACCGGGGATGAATCGTACCGTGCCCGGCTGCGCGTCGAGCTGGGCCGGCTGCGAGCCGCCCTGCGCCCGCTCGGCCGGATCGAGGCGACCCGGCGCGGCTTCGCGCTCGTCCCCGTCGGCGGCCGTGCGGTCGTCGTGCTGGCGCCGCCGATCGACGGTCCTGCCGGCGCCATCCTCGCGCTGCTCGAGGGCGGCGAGTCCTGGTCGACCTCGGCGCTCGCGGGTGCGCTAGGGTCGAGCCAGCGAACCGTTCAGCGTGCATTGCGGCAGCTCGAGGAAGCGGCGGCGGTGCGCGCCGTCGGCCGGGGTCGATCCCGCCGCTGGCTTGCGCCGGCGCCGGGCGGATTCGCGACAACCTTGTTACTCCCGGGGGCGCTGCCAATTGGGTAGGGTGGGGCCATGGCAAGGACAGACAAGACCAAGCAGGCAGAGATCCTCCGCGAGTACGGACCGTATCCCGGCATCGACAAGGTCCATGGGGTGACCTTCGACGGTGCCCTCGTCTGGTTCGCCCGCGGCCAGAGCATCGTCGCCGTCGATCCTGGCGGCGGCGCGTTGGTCCGCGAGCTGGCCGTGGTGGCCGAGAGCGGCACCGCCTTCGACGGCACGTACCTCTGGCAGATCGCCCAGGGCCGGATCCAGAAAGTGGATCCGCGCTCGGGCCAGGTGGTCGCCACCATCCCGGCACCGGCCCACGGCGGGGACTCGGGCCTGACGTGGGCCGAGGGGACGCTCTGGGTCGGCGAGTACCGCGCCCGCAAGATCCACCAGATCGACGCCGAGACCGGCGCGATCCTGCGCACGATCGAATCGGATCGCTTCGTCACCGGCGTCTCGTGGGTGAACGGCGAGCTCTGGCACGCCACCCTGGAGGACGAGCGCAGCGATCTCCGCCGCGTCGATCCGGAGACGGGCGAGGTCCTCGAACAGCTCGAGATGCCCGCCGGCATCGTCGTGAGCGGCCTCGAGGCCGACGGCGTCGGGGTCTTCTACTGCGGCGGAAGCACCAGCGGCAAGGTGCGCGCCGTGCGCAAGCCCTGACCGCGCGATGTGTCCAGTACGCCGAAGGAGGGAAGCGTGATGACGAAGCACACGACCGGCACACGTAAGGAATGGCTCGCGGCCCGGCTGGAGCTGCTCGAGGCGGAGAAGGATCTGACGCGGCGCAGCGACGAGCTGGCACGGCGTCGGCAGGGGCTGCCGTGGGTCCGCATCGACAAGGAGTATCGATTCGAGACCGACGAGGGGAGCGCCTCGCTGGCAGACCTCTTCCGGGGCCGCTCGCAGCTTCTCGTGTACCACTTCATGTTCGGGCCCGACTACAAGGCGGGGTGTCCGTCCTGCTCGGCGATCGCGGACGGGTTCAACGGGTTCGCCGTGCACCTGGCCAACCACGACGTGATGCTATCGGCGGTGTCGCGGGCGCCGCTCGGGAAGCTGCAGGCGTACAAGCGGCGGCTGGGGTGGACGTTCCCCTGGGCATCCTCGTCCGGCAGCGACTTCAATCTCGACTTCACCGCCTCGTTCACCGAGGAGCAACAGCGAGAAGGCATCGAATACAACTACCGGCGCGAGGCGGCGTTGCCGCCACGCGGCGGTGAGGGGGCCGAGATTCCCTCGCGCTCGACGGCTGATGGGCCCGTCGCCTTCGCGGCCACGACCGGAACCGACGTGGCCACGTATACGCGCGAGAGGCCGGGCGTGAGCGCGTTCGCACTCGAGGACGGCGTGGTCTACCACACCTATTCCACCTATTCGCGCGGCGTGGACGGCCTCTGGGGCATGTACCAGTGGCTCGACCGCGCCCCCAAGGGGCGCAACGAGGCGGGCCTCTGGTGGCGCCGCAACGACGAGTACAGCAAGGGCTGAGGGAGTCGGGAAAGTGTCGCGGTGCAACCGCTAGATCGAGCGCGGATGCGGGGGACGCGCGGTTTGCTCTCGGCGGCGGTAGTCGTCCCGACTTTCGATGTTGACGACGTGCGCGCCCTTCTCGCGCTGATGCTCCGCCGCGAGTCGGTGTGCGTCCACGTCGGTCTCGGTGAAGCCGCGCCAGCGGCCGCAGCTGCATGTCAGCCGCCAGCGGTCCGTGCTGCTCGACTTGGGTAGCCGCCAGCGTGGCGCCATGTAGATCACGGTGAACCGGCTCCCAGGCCGTGTCCAGTAAAGATCCTGTAAAAAAGGGATCTCGTCGCTCCGTGGTTGACAAGCACACCGCAGCCACCCAGTATCGCCCTGCACGCGCCCATGGCCTCGCCTTCGCCGGCTCCCCGCGCCACCGACACCGCCGAGATCGGGCGCACCGGCGTGCGCGTCTCGCGGCTGGGGCTGGGCGGCGTGGCGCTCTCCGGCGCGCCGCCCGCCACCGACCCCCAGCGCGCCACGCCGGAGGACGAGGGCGTCGCGCTCATCCGCCGGAGCCTCGCGCTCGGGCTGACCTACCTTGATACCGCGCCGATGTACGGGGTCGGCCAGAGCGAGGCGCGCTACGGTCGGGCGCTGCGCGGGGTGCCACGGGACCGCTTCGTGCTGTCGACCAAGGTGGGGCGCGTGCTGCGGCCTGGCACGCCGCCGACCTGGGCCTTCGACTTCAGCGCGGCCGGGGTGCGCGCCTCGTTCGAGTCCTCGCTGGAGCGTTTGGGGCTCGAGCGCGTGGACATCCTCTTCGTTCACGATCCGGACGATCACCACGCCCAGGCCGTGGCGGAGGCGTTCCCCGTGCTGATGGAACTGCGCGCGCAGGGGCAGGTGAAGGCCATCGGCGCCGGGATGAACCAGTGGCAGATGGAACTGGACTTCGCGCGGCGCGGCTTCTGTGACTGCTTCCTGCTCGCCGGCCGCTACACGCTGCTCGACCAGAGCGCGCTGCCGGAGTTCCTGCCGTACTGCCGGGAGCGCGGGATCGCGGTCGTGGCGGGCGGCCCCTACAACAGCGGGATCCTCGCGGTGGGCCCGCGCGAGGGCGCGACGTACAACTACCGTCCGGCCGACGCGGCGATGATGGGCAAGGCCCAGCGCATCGCGGCCGTGTGCGCCCGCCACGAGGTGGACCTGCGCGCGGCCGCGCTCCAGTTCGTGCTCGCCCACCCGGCCATCGTCTCGGTGATCCCCGGCGCGCGCTCGATCGCCGAGGTCGAGGAGAACGTGGGCCTGCTCGAGCGTCCCATCCCGGCCGGGCTGTGGGCGGATCTGAAGGACGCCGGGCTCCTCGATCCCGCCGCGCCCACGCCCGGCTCGGAGCCCTAGCCCCTCTTGCTCCCCGTGCCATGCTGGACGGAGGAGGAGAGCGACGATGAGGATGCGACAGCTGGCGTTCGGCCTGATCGCGATCACGGTGGCCGCGTGTGCTCCCACGCTGCCGCCCAACCGCGTGGCGGTGAGCGACTTCCGGAGCCTGGCCGGGACGTACACGGGCACCATGAACGAGGCGAGCGAGCTCAACCGCGCGGTCCGGCTCGTGCTGGAGCCCAACGGCTCGTTCGAGCTCGTCGTCGGCGACCCCAAGGGCTTCCGGACGGTCGGGCAGATGGCGCTGGTCTCGGACGGCTCCCTCACCTATCAGTACAACGAGATGCTGGGCCAGGGGCGGGTCGCCACCGGCCAGGGGTGGGTCCACGAGGGTGACGGGCGGCGCGCGATCGTCCTGACGCGCAGCGACGGCTCGACGAAGACGACGGTGGCCAAGACGCTGCCCTGACACGCGCGACACGCTGACGGCCCCGTGAAGCAGGACCGGGTCGAGCTACGCGAGCACGCCGGGATAGCCGGCCGGGTTGGCCGTGAAGCCGGGGAACAGCGGCGCCGCGGCGGGCACGCGCAGGTGGCGCTGGGCGACCTCGGCGAAGAGGTGGCGGAAGTCGGTGGTGACGGCGAGGTCGCGGCCCTCGAAGAGCTGATCGCGCTGGAGCCCGGGCCAGCGCCCGCGCACCTGGCCGCCGCGGACGGGTCCGCCCAGGACCAGCATGGCCGTCGCGTGGCCGTGATCGGTGCCGCGATTGCCGTTCTCGCGAACCTCGCGGCCGAACTCGGACATGGTGAGCACCACCACATCCTCCATCCGCTCCCCGAGGTCGCGCTCGAGCGCGGCGAGCCCCTGGCCAAGATCGGTGAGACGGTTGGCCAGCGGGCCGCGCTCGTTGCCCTGGCCGACATGCGTGTCCCAGCCGCCGGTGTCGGCGAAGGCCACCTCCACGCCCACGTCGGCCCGGACGAGCTGGGCGATCTGCTTGAGGCTCTCGCCGAAGCGGCCGCGCGGATACTGGGCGCCGTTGGCGGGCGCGAGGCGCTGCGGGCTGACCCCGCGCAGCATCTTCACCGCCTCGAAGGTCTCGCGGCCGGTCCCGTAGATGAGGTCGCGCACGCCCTGCTCGTACATGGACTCGAAGCCGCGCCGCGGGTCCACCGCGCCCGGCATCGCCGCGGGCTCGGCCTTCACGTCGAACTCCCCGATGCTCCCCATCGCGACCGCTCCCGCCTCTCCGCGGAGAATGCGCGGGAGCTGCGGGCCCATCGAGACGGCCCGGAGGGGCGAGGCGCCGCCGCGCGGCAGGGCCTGCATGCCGCGGGCGAGCCAGCCGTCGGCGGTGGCCTTCACGCCGGGCGTGCCGGACTCCATGTAGTCCTGCGCGTCGAAGTGGGAGCGGGTGGTGTCCGGTGATCCGCAGGCGTGCACCACCGCGAGGCGCCGCGCATCCCAGAGCGGCTTGAGCGGGGAGAGCGCGGGGTGGAAGCCGAAGAAGCCGTCGAGATCGAGGGCGGCATCGTCGCGCCCGGCCGCGGGCCGCGCGATCGCGGTGCTGCTGCGCGCGGCGTAGTAGTCGGCATCGCCGTGCGGCACCACCATGCTGAGCCCGTCCACGGCGCCCCGCTGGAATACCGCGATCAGCACCTTGGGCCGGCCCGCCGGCGCCTGGGCATGGGCGGCGCGAACGAGGAACTGGGGGATGCCGGCCAGGCCGGCGCCGAAGAGGCCGAGCGCGCCCGACTTCATGAACGCCCGCCGCGTGCAGGAATGCATGCTATCTCCTCTGGAATTCGGGTGAGCCCAGCACCAGCGCGGCGAGCTTCTCCACGTCCGTGTTGCGTGGGCCGCGGTCGTCGGCGGTGGCGCGCACGATCTCCGGGCTGTCGAGCTGCGCGCGGAGCACCTCGCGAGTCTTCGGCGAGACGTCGCCGTGGAGGACCACCGCGATGATGCGGTCGAGCACCGCGGCGGGCCGCGCGCGATCGACCGCGCCGAGGGAGCCCGCCAGGTCCACGCGGACTCCGGGTAGCCGATTCTGGGACAGCGCCAGGGCGAAGTTCATCCGGGACAGCAAGGCGCCGGTGTTCACCCAGGCTCCCGCCACGTCGGGATAGCCGGTGTCAACTCCTCGAAGGCGCTGCGCGCTGCCGCGAGCCGCTCGTCGGACTCCGCCTGCGCGCACTCGCGGATCCGCTTCGCCTCCGCCTCGGCGTCGCGGACGATCTCGGCCGCCCTCGCCTCCGCATCGGTGATCAGGGCTCTGACCTTCTCCGCCACCTCGTGAACGATCTGCTCTCCATCCATACGGGTCAGGGTACTCAGACGGTGGCGGCGGCCGGCCGACCGCGCTCGCCATCGCCATGATCGAGACCTGCGGGTTGACGCCGGGGCAGCTCGGCAGGATCGAGCCATCCGCGACCCAGACGCCGTCGACGCCGCGCAGGGCCCCGGTCGGGCCGGCCGGGTGGCGAGCCGGTCGGCGCCCGCACCGGCGGTGCCGGTCGGGTGAAACGCCGCGAGGCGCAACCGCCGCAGGTCGGCCTCGACCACGACCTCGTCGAGGCGATCGGCAGCGGTCGCCGGTGCCAGGCCCGCGCCGAGCTCGACCCGCTCGGCTCCAGCCGCGAGCAGGATGCGGGCGACCGCCGCCAGCGCCCGGCGCAGGCGCCCCCCGTCGGCGGCCGAGAGCCGGTAGAGGACCACCGGGCGGCGGCGGCCGAGCACCCGGCCCGAGGGGGACCGTCGGCGATCATCGCCCCGAGCGTCGCGGTGCGCTCGGCTCTCGCGAGCGCGCTGACCAGCTCCTCCCCGGCCCCCGGATAGGCGATCGCCCCCATTCCGGGCGGGGTCGAAGTCGCCTCGATCAGGATCCCGTCGCGCTGGTGCAGCTCCTCGATCCCGGCGCTCTGCAACACCCCGCGCCAGGCGAACACCGGCTCGTCGAACGAGCCGTGGACGGCGAGCGCCGGGTGCGATCGACAGCCCCCGACCGAGCTGCGGGTGACCAGCGAGCCGGCTGCGGCGCAGAAGCGGCGGCGTCTCGATCGCTCCACAAGCGACGATCACGCGCGGCGCTCGGAGCTCGACCACGTGCCGTCCGGGCGCCGCGCCCGCACCCCGGTCGCGCGCCCCCGATCGTGCACGACGCGCTCGACCCGCAGCCCGGTGACGATCCTCGCGCCCGCCTCGCAGGCGTCCGGGAGCGCGTTCAGGTGCACGCCGGCCTTCGCGTTGTTGGGACACCCGATCGCGCACTGACAGGCGCCCCGGCACCCGGGAGCGTTGCGCTGGAGCGGCCCCGAGCGCCAGCCGAGCGCCGCCGCTCCCGCGAGCGCGAGCTCGCCGTTTCGGCCCATCACCTCGGCGGGCACCGGGCCGACGCCGATCGCCGCCTCGACCTCGGCCAGGCGGTCCGCGTAGCCGTCACCGGCCAGCGCGTTGCCGTGCTCGTCGCGCCAGCGGGCGACCACCGCCTCCGGGGGCCGATAGCAGGTGCCCGAGTTGATCACGGTGGTGCCGCCGACGGCGCGCCCGAGCGGCAATGCGATCGGCGGCGTCCCGAGCGCCATCGTCGCGGCGCCGTCGCGATACAGCGATGCAAACCGCTGCAACGGGCCGGCGGCCCGCAGGCGGGCCGAGTCCCACCGCTCGCCCTCCTCGAGCACCAGCACGCCGAGACCGGCGCGAGCGAGCTCGCGAGCGGCGAAGGCGCCGCCCGCGCCGGACCCGATCACGATCACGTCGCACGCCGTCGGCCCGATCTCGCCCGCCGCGACCAGCGTCAGCGGCGGATCCGGGATCACCGGCGGAAGGCGGGTTGCGGTGGCAGCGATCTCGGCGGCGTATTCCTGCGCCCCGGCGGCCATCATCACGACCGCCTTGAGCGCGTCGACGGCCCCGGCCCCGAGCGCGCCCGAGGCCGCGAGCGAACCCAGAAGCGCGCTGCGCCGGCGCGGCGCCAGCCGCCCGAGCGGGCGCCCGTAGCGGGCCAGCGAGGCCCCCTCGAGCGCCAGCAGGCCGGCGCCCAGCGCCACACGGGTGGAGGCTGGCATCGCGGCGATCATCGTCCGCGCCGCGCCGGCGACGCGCTCGGGACCGGGGCCTCCCGCCTCCGGAGGTAGCAGCGCCGCCGAGAGGTCGCCGAGCGCCGACATGGCCAGCGCTCAGGCGGTCAGGCCCTCGAGGTCGCGGCGCAGTTCCTTGAGCTCGTCGCGGATCCGCGCGGCCTCCTCGAAGCGCAGCTCCTCCGAGGCGGCGAGCATCTCCTCCTCGAGCTCGACCACGACCTTCTCGAGCTGCTCGCGGCTCATCGGCTCGCCGTCGCCGGCGCTGACGCGGCGACGCCGGTCGGGCGTGGCGCGCGTCTCCATCGACAGGAACTCCGCGATGTCGGAGATGCCCTTCTTGACCGTCTCCGGGGTGATCCCGTGCTCGCGGTTGTAGGCGAGCTGGATCTCGCGACGGCGGTCCGTCTCGGAGATCGCGCTGCGCATCGCCGCCGTCTCCCGGTCTGCGTACATGAGCACCTTGCCGTCGACGTTGCGGGCGGCGCGCCCGATCGTCTGGATCAGCGACGTCTCGCCACGCAAGAAGCCCTCCTTGTCGGCGTCGAGGATCGCGACCAGCGTCACCTCCGGCAG
Organism: uncultured Candidatus Rokubacteria bacterium; assembly: GCA_963747235.1. Classification (GTDB taxonomy): domain Bacteria; phylum Methylomirabilota; class Methylomirabilia; order Rokubacteriales; family CSP1-6; genus CAMLFJ01. Next base: position 6,269 of record CAVVEU010000040.1, on the reverse strand, counting down.
GTCGAGGCCCTCGCGCAGCAGGTTGACGCCCACCAGGACGTCGTACTCGCCGAGGCGCAGGTCGCGGATGATCTGGATCCGCTCGAGCGTGTCGACCTCGGAGTGCAGGTAGCGCACCTTGAGCCCATGCTCGAGCAGGTACCCGGTCAGGTCCTCGGCCATCTTCTTGGTCAGCGTCGTCACCAGCGTCCGCTCCTGGCGGTCGGCGCGGCGGCGGACCTCGTTCATCAGGTCGTCGATCTGGTTGCGGGTCTCGCGGACCTCGATCTCGGGGTCGACGATCCCGGTCGGGCGGACGATCTGCTCGACGATCCGGCTCGCGGTCGATCGCTCGAACTCGCCGGGGGTCGCGGAGACCATGACCAGCTGGCCGACGCGGGGCAAGAACTCGTCGAACTTGAGCGGCCGGTTGTCCATCGCCGAGGGCAGCCGGAAGCCGAAGTCGACGAGGGTCTGCTTGCGCGAGCGGTCCCCCTCGTACATGCCGCCGATCTGGGGCACCGTCTGGTGGGACTCGTCGACGAAGGTGACGAAGTCGTCGGGGAAGTAGTCGATCAGCGTGTGCGGCGGCGATCCCGGCTCGCGGCCGTCGAAGATCCGCGAGTAGTTCTCGATCCCGGACGTGAAGCCGAGCTCCTTGAGCATCTCGATGTCGTACTGGGTGCGCTGCAGCAGGCGGTGCGCCTCGAGCTCCTTGCCGCGCTCGTGAAACCAGGCCAGCCGCTCGTCGAGCTCGGCCTTGATCTCGATCACCGCGCGCTCGAGGGTCTCCTCCTCGGTCGCGTAATGGCTCGCCGGCCACACTGCGACGTGGTCGATCTCGTCGTAGATCTCACCGGTCAGCGGGTCGAAGTGGTGGATCGACTCGATCTCGTCGCCGAACAGGTTGACGCGATACGCGGACTCGGCGTAGGCGGGGAAGATCTCGAGCATCTCGCCACGGGCCCGGAAGGTGCCGCGGGTGAGCGCGGTCTCGTTGCGCGTGTACTGCATCCCGACCAGCTTGCGGAAGAGCTCGTGGCGGTCGATCCACTCGCCGACCTTGAACAGCTGCATCTGGCGCCGGTACAGCTCCGGCGAGCCGATCCCGAAGATGCACGAGACCGAGGCGACGATGACGACGTCGCGGCGGGCCAGCAGCGAGGCGGTCGCGGCGTGGCGCAGCCGGTCGATCTCGTCGTTGATCGACGAGTCCTTCTCGATGTAGAGGTCCTGATGAGGGACGTAGGCCTCGGGCTGGTAGTAGTCGTAGTAGCTGACGAAGTACTCGACCACGTTGTCGGGGAAGAACTCGCGGAACTCGTTGCAGAGCTGCGCGGCGAGGGTCTTGTTGTGGGCGATCACCAGGGCGGGCCGCTGGACCCGCTCGATCGTCGCCGCCATCGTGAACGTCTTCCCGGTCCCGGTCGCGCCGAGCAGGGTGACGAACTCCTCGCCCGCCTCGAGACCCTCGGCGATCGACTCGATCGCCCGCGGCTGGTCCGCGGTCGGCGAGTAGGCGGGGTTGAGCTTGAAGTCGGGCATCGCCGACCCAACATAGCGGCCGTCATACTCGGCACCGATGCGGCGGGCGCAGCTCTGGTCCTCACTGCTGATCCTGCTGGCGCTCGGCGGGGCGCTGGCGCTCGCCGGGCCGGCGGGCGACCCGCCCCCGCGGCCGAGCCGGCCGCCGCGGAGGCCGGCGATCGGCTCGACCCCGAGCAGCTGACCAGGATCAGCATCGCCGCGACACCCCGGGTGGCGCGCGAGGTCGAGCGGGTGCGCGGCCTTCGCTTCGACAAGCTGCCGAAGCCGGAGGTCGTGACCAGCGCCTTCCTCAACCGGCTCGGCCTGCGCGAGCTCGCCGACCAGCCGGGCGGGCTCGGCCTCGGGGCCGACGACGCGACCGGAGCGATCATCGGCCTGCTCGAGCCGGGCGAGCAGCTCGAATCCGCCTACGAGTCGACCGGCGATCTCGCGGCGGCTGCCTACGACCCGAAGACGAAGCGGCTCTACATCGTCTCCGACGCGGTCGTCGCCAACCGGGCGCTGGTCGAGTTCGTCCTCGCCCACGAGCTCGACCACGCGCTCGAGCACCAGGCCTTCGGGATCGGCGGGGGCTCCCGTCTGAACGACGACGAGGCGCTCGCCCGCCAGGCGCTGACCGAGGGATCTGCGACCGAGCTGATCACCGAGTTCGGCAACAGCGCCCTCGACCCGTTCGAGCTGCTCGCCGCGAGCCAGACGATCGACGAGGGCACCGGCGACGTGCCGCAGGCGTACGTCGACCAGCTCACCTGGTCCTACCTCGGCGGGATGCGCTTCGTCGCCGACCTCCGGGCGCTCGGCGGCGGCTGGAAGCTCGTCGACTACGCGCTCGGCTCGCGCCCGCCGGCGAGCACGGAGCAGGTCCTGCATCCGCGCAAGTACGTGCGCGATGAGCGCCCCGGGCCGCTCCGGATCGACGGCGCTCCGCTGCGGGAGCGTGGCTGGCGGCTCGCCGACGCGAACGTGTTCGGCGAGCTGGCGACCTCCTACCTGCTCCGGGTCGGCGCCGAGCCCGCGCTCGCCGCCGGCGCCGCGGCCGGCTGGGACGGCGACCGCTACGAGCTCTGGCGCCGCGACGTTGCGCCCGGCGACTGCGAGTACCCGTGTCGCGCCGACCTGGCGCTCGCAGCCGAGTGGGCCTTCGACACCGAGGCAGACGCGCGCGAGTTCGAACGCGCCGCGGCCCCGTATCTCGAACAAGGGCTGAGCGCTCGGGCGCTCGGCGGCGGCGCCTGGAGCCTCGATGGCGGCTTTGCGGCGCTCGCGGCGAGCGGACGCGAGGTCGCGCTGGTCTTCGCCCCGCAGCGCGACCTGGCCACGGGCACGGCGGCGGCGCAAGTCGACCGGTGAGCTGAGACGATCGGGCCGTGAACCGCTCGCGATTCCCCCTCGCCGTCTTCTGGCTGTTCGCCGGGGCGATGCACTTCATCCGCCCGCGCGAGTACGAGGCGACCGTGCCCGAGTACATCCCGATCTCACCCGAGGACGCCGTCCGGTGGAGCGGCTACGCCGAGATCGCCGGGGGCCTCGCCGTGCTGCCGGCGCGCACGCGGCGGTTCGGGCGCTGGTGGCTGCTCGGCCTGCTGCTGGCCGTCTTCCCCGCGAACGTCCACATGGCGGCGGACCCGGCGGGGTCGCCGGGCCGGCGGCGTTCCGATCGACCGGATCCCGCGCGCGCTCCTGTGGCTGCGACTGCCGCTGCAGCCGCTGGCCATGCTCTGGGCGTGGCGAGCCACCGACTAGCGACCTTGGCCGGGCGTGGATTTGACGCTCCGCAAGGGCGGGGTTAGGGTCGGATCGACGCGACCGGAAGCCGCGTCGACAAATCGAAGGGAGCCCCCATGCAACTCAGATCGGCGCGGTTCGGCTTCGCGCTCTCGATTCTGCTCATCCTGGTCGTTGTCCCGACCGCCGGAGCCTTCTACGTGTCGGGCCAGCAGAAGCCGGTCGGCAACAACGGCGAGAAGTTCCGGATGACCGGAGGTCTGAAGGGCAAGTGGAAGGTCACCGCCTTCCACGTCAAGAAGACGAAGCCCGTGTTCAAGGCAAAGGGACGCGAGCGCTTCAACGGCTGCGTCGACGTCGCCCGCGACGGCTCGTGCAGCGGCGATCCAACCGGCAAGCTGGAGTTCAGGTTCCGCTACTGGGCCGCGATTCAGGACGGCGAGGTGATCGAGCTCGGGACCTGCGCCCACCGCATCGTCGCGGCGAGCGGCGGCCTCACCGGGACGACCGGCTTCCTGATGATGGTCGACACGCCGACGGCCGCGCCGCCGGGCCTCAAGACCCATTACGAGGGCGACATCACCCCACCCGGGTTCGCCCGCTCGGGCACTGCTGGAGCGCCGCGGAGCTGCTGAGCTAAGGCAACAGCCCCCCGACCTGGTCGAGAAGCCCGCCGACCGCTCCGTCGGCGCCGTCGAGCAGCGAGCTCGCGTCGGCGATCAGCCCGATCGCCTCGTCGACGGGGAGCCGCTCGGCCAGAGCTCGCAGGCCCGACGCGACGACGGAGCCGATCGCGCCGGCGGCCTCGGCATCGTCGATCGCCCGCACCACTCCGGCCCGCACCGCGGCCTCGAGCTCGGCGTCGTCGATTCCCTGCTCGGCGGCAAAGCGCCGGCGCGACTGATCGGTCGCGAGCGCCGCCGCGACGGTCTCGCGGCGACCCCGAGCTCGCAGGCGGCCCCGTCCAGCGCCGAGAGCAGGAACTGCTGGGCGATCTCCTCCGCGCCCTCGGGCGACGTCCACTCGCGAGGCGCACACGCGTCGGCGACCGGCGTTGGCTCATACGAGCCACCGCCCGCCGCCAGGTAGACGCAGACGAGCGCGACCGCCGCGGCGGTCGCCGATGAACCAGGGCCCGGCCGCTCACAGCTCCACCCGCCGGCGCGAGAGGACGATCGGCAGCAGCGCCGCCAGCGCGAACGCCGCCGCGATCAGGAACGAGGCGCTGAACGCGTGCGTGGCGGCGCTGTCGACCTCGGACTCGATCCGGTCGCGCAGCCCGACCGTTGCCGCGCGCTCGGCCGGATCGGTGGGCAGCGGGTCGAAGGCCGGGCCGACGACCGGAACCTTGTCGCCCTCGGCGTCGATCTGGTCGGCGATCCGCGAGGCCAGGTCGAGCTTGGACGACGGGTCGACGCTCGCGTCGAGCAGGGCGGCGATCCCCGCCTGCTCGGCGTCGGCGCGCTCGGTCTCGAGGTCGGCGGTGAACACCGGCGTCAGCACGAGCAGCCCGGCGACCACCCCGGCGTGGCGAGCGGCGATCGTCCAGCCGCCGTGGATCGCCTGGGGCGGAGCGCCCGGCGAGCGCCGCCTCGGTCAGCGCCGAGAGCGCCAGCGCGAGTCCGGCCCCCACCAGCGCCTGCGGCGGCAGGGTCAGGGCCAGCGAGGCATCGGGCAGGAGGCCGAGACCGGCGAGGCCGCCGCTGATCAGGATCACGCCCGCGCGGCCCGCGCAGCGACCGACTCGACCCGGTTGGGAGCGGCGCGGCGGCGAGCGAGCAGATCGGCATCACGGTGACCGCCGCGGCCGCGGCGATCGGCGTCAGGCGCCAGCCCTCGATCAAGAGCAGGACGATCAAGAACAGCGCCGCGGCCAGCGCCGCCGAGATGAGCGCCAGCGCCGCGTTCGCGGCCAGGTGCGGGCGACCGGCGGGCTCGAGTTCGGCCACCAGGGTGGCCCGGGAGCGCTCCGCGCGGGCGGTCGGGACGAGGACGACGGCGCAGGCGAGCGCCACCGGCACCTGGACGAAGAAGATCGACTGCCACGAGATCAGCTCGGTTAGCAGGCCGCCGATCCCCGGCCCGAGCGCGGCCCCGAGCGCCCCCGAGGCCGCCCAGATCGTGGCGGCGCGCCGCTCCGATCCGACCGCGGACGGAAGCAGCTCGAGCGACGCGCAGACGGCGCCGGCGCCGCCGATCGCCTGCGCGCAACGCGCCGCGAGCAGTAGCCCGATCGACCCCGCGAGCCCGCAGATGAGGCTGGCGAGCCCGAAGCAGAGCAGGCCGGCGAGCGCGACCCGGCGCCGGGCCGAAGCGCCGCGCGGCACTCGCGGCCGGCAGCGCCGCCAGCGCGAGCACGAGGTTGAACGCGACGAGCACCCAGGTGACGGCCGTGACCGAGACGTCGAGCTCGCGGTAGATCTCGGGGAGCGCGAGGACGACGACCGACGAGTCGGCAAGCACGAGCGCGACCGCGACGGCTAGCGCGCGGCGCAGGCGCCGGTCCGGGTTCAGCTCGCCAGCTCGATCCAGTCCCATGCTCGTCCGCAAAGGCTCCTCGCACCGGCGGCGGGAACCTTGATCAGGCGGGAGGCCGCCGCGTCGCCCGCGGAGAGACACGAGCGGCCCGATCGCGCCCGCCGAGCCGGCGCTCCCGGATGCAGGTCCGCGTCGGCGATCTCGATCTCGACCAGATGCCGGCCGGCGCTCATCCGCGCCGCGCCGAGCCGCACGTACTGGCCCTCGTTGTTGAGTCAGGCGGCGCAGGACCCGGCCGACTCGCCGTCGACGCGAACCTCGACCCGCGGGCGCACCGACCCGCCGAGCCAGATCTCGTAATCGCCGGCCCTCGGCACGCCGACCTCGGCCGCGATCGTCCCGGGCGTCCTTGGCACGGGTGCAAAGCGGGCGCTCGGCGTCGCCCACGCCGCCGGGTAGTCGGCCTGCGACAACGGCACGATCACCGGCGCCGGCCCCGAGGCCGCGACCAGGTCCCCTCGGGAGGCGAGGTCGAGCAC
>CAVVEU010000039.1:0-75878 GCA_963747235.1 uncultured Candidatus Rokubacteria bacterium | reverse complement strand
CCTTGGCGAGCTGGTGGCGCGGGGAGACATTGTCCATGACCTTGTGGCAGCTCGTGCAGGCCACATCCCGCGACTCGTGCGCGCTCCCCTGCCAGAAGAGGCGGGCGCCCTTGGTGTGGCACGACAGGCACACCGCGTTCCGCTTCTCCACCGGCGTGGGGTCGTTCTTCGCGAAGGTGATCATGCCCCCCTTGCCCTTGCCGCCGCCCGCATCCACGTGGTCCTTGCCGGGCCCGTGGCAGCTCTCGCAGGCATTGGCTTCCTTCGCACTGCGCGGCTGCCTGAGGAAGAGACGCCCCATCCTGGTATGGGAGAACTTGTTGAACGCTTCCTCGTGGCAGCCCTTGCAGGTCTCCGCGCCAACGTAGTTGTCGCCGGGCGGCATCGCCGCCGTTGTGGCGGGCTGAGCGGGTTGCTGGGCCCGGGAAGAGAAGGGAAGGCCCAGGACGAAGCCGACGGACAGGACGACGGCGCCACCACCGATCACTCCGAGCAGCCGCCACAGCCTCCGGGTCATAGCATCGCTCCTATCGGTCCGGCGAAAGCAATCGGCGCCCGTCGCGACAACGCAGGGCGAAACAACCCGAATCGCGCCGGAGTCTAAGCCGATCCGCCCCACGGTGGCAATAGTCCGTTTGGACCATACTGCTCGACCGGGGCCCTCCTGCCCGGGCCGAGCTACTTCTGGCGGGCCTGGGCGGCGGCCGCGTCGGCTTTCGCCCGGACCCCCTCGAGGATCGACTCGGCGCCGGCCGGATTGTGGGCGCCGCGCGCCTTCTGCACGAGGGCTAGAGCCTCCCGGGCCTCCCGCACGAGCGCCTCGGCGTCGGGGACCCGGCGCCCGGCCCGTCGCTCGCGGGCCAGCGCGGTCTCCGCGGTCCGGAGCGCCTCCCGGGCCCCCGCCGCCTTCTTGTCGAACCCGGTCGTCCACTCGCCCAGGAAGCTCGTGTACGCCGCGTCGTGACAGCCGACGCACTTCTGGCCGACCGCCTGGCGCGAGTGCTTCCGCGACCAGTCGTGGCAGCCCGTGCAGCCCACGGCCTCCGCCATGACGTTGGGCTCGACCTTGACTCCCAGCGAGCTCGACCTGCCCCCGGTAGAACGCGCTCTGGGCGCGATGACACGACTCGCAGCGGTCGTTCTGGGGGCTGTGGTGACACCGGAGCACGTGGCCGCGCTTCGCGGTCACCGCCTTGTGCACCTCGGCCGAGTGGCAGGCGGTGCAGACCGCGCCGAACTCCGTGACGTGCCGGATGTGAGGGATCCGCTGCTTGCCGAAGGTCACCGTCTCCGACTGCTTGACCCCCGCTGGTCGTGACAGAGCACGGCACAGTAGCCACCGCGGACCAGCGTGTCGTCGCTCTTGAGGGGCGGCTTCCCCACGAGCGGCAGCGCCTCGTCGAGCCAGCCGTTCGAGAGCTTGAGCAGGTCCGCCGCGTAGAAGACGTTGTGGACGCCCTTGCCGAGGGCGACGAACTGCATGTTGAACTCGGCGTCGTCGCAGCCGCTGGGCGCGCGCCCGCTTCGGGGTCTGGGCCGCCCGCCCCGGACAGGGCCGCCCGCGCCGCGGCGAGCTTCGGGGCCAGGATCTCCTGCATCTTGGTCAGCGTGTCCACCCACCGCTCGAGCATGCCGCGGTACTTCTCGCCGTGGCAGTTCACGCAGGCCTGCTCGGTCGGCCTGAAGGTCTGGCCGACGATCGCCGCCGACCCCTGGTCCTCCTTGGGCACGATGTGGCAGGCGACGCACTGCACCCGCACCTGGAACATGTGGCTGGGGATCATGGGGGTGCCCCGCCCACCCATACCGAGGTACATGCGGACCACGCCCTGGTGGTTGCCCTGGTGGCACTGACGGCAATCGAGCTCGCCGGTGTGCTGCGATGCCGGAGGCGCGGGGCGGCGTGCCGGGCCCCTGCGCCCGTGCGGGGCCCGGCCCCGCGAGGGTGAGCCCCAGTAGTGCCAGAAGCAGCGCCGCCCGGATCATCGGCGTCCCGGCGTGGCCAGGAGCGCCCCGCGCTCGCCTTGCGCCGTTGGCGCGCCGACCGGCGGTGGCAGCCGGTGCTTGATCTCGGTGTGACACCGGGTGCAGGTGATGGTGCGCTCGGTGACGTGAACCGAGTGCAGCAGCGCCCGGTCGGTCATACCGGTCGAGCTTCTCCTGCTGGTTGTGGCAGGTGAAACAACGCTCCCGCGGCACCTCCCCGCTTCCCTCGACCACGTTGAGGTGACACTTCTCGCACGACACGCCCCGCTGCACGATCTGGTCGTGGTTGAACCGGATCGAGCTCACGGCGATGTCCCCCTTGGGGGGCTCGTGGCAACCGGTGCAACCCGCGACCGGAGCGAGGTCCCGGCCGTCCTTCGTCCCCTTGAAGTGGCAGGTGAAACAGGTGGACGTCGTGACCTCGAAGTGCTTTCCCACGACGATCTGCGAATGACAGCTCGTGCAGCGCAACTGCCGGCCCATCATCGCCGATTCGAGGTGGGGGCGGTGATCGAAGCGCACGCCCCGCCCGAAGGTGAGCACGCCCCGGCTCTCGAGCTGGGCCCCGGAGTGACAGCCCGAGCGGAAGCAGCTGGCGTCTTCCACGACCGCAAACGGCTTCGAGTTGTAGGTCTGCGTCGCCCACTTGGCGACCTGGCTGATGGCCTGGAACTTCACCCAGAGCGTGTCGCGCAGACCGGGGGGATAGTGACACTGCACGCAGGCGACCTGGCTGTGCTTGGACACCTTCCAGGCCTCGACGTAGGGGCGCATGATGTGGCACGAGTTGCAGAACTGCGGGCTCGCGCTGACGTGCCAGAGGCTCGTCAGCACGCCGCCGCCGACGACCGCCGCGATCGCGAGGACGATCCAGACCGCGCGCCAGCGGTAGACCCGCCGGCGCGTGGCCGGGGACTCCTCGGGGTCGGTCACTTCCTGTGACACTTCTCGCAGTTGGCCTTGTCGGTCGCGGCGAAAACCACCTTCCCCTTGACCTCGGTCGTGCCGTTGTGGCAAGTCCCGCACAGCTGCCCGTTCTTCATCCTCTCCATCGTGAAGGGCGCGTCCTGCCCCTTCTTCATCTTGAAGATCTTGACGTGGCACGCCGTGCACCCGCCGACCTTCTCCTTGTGCTCCTCGTGGCTGAAGGTCACGGGTCCGGGGCTGTCCTTACCGGCCTCGAACTTGAAGTCGGCGGGCGGCTTGACCTGCGCCGACGCGGTCCCCGACGAGGCCACCACGAAGCCGAGCGCGGCCACCATCACGAGCGCGAACATCCATGGTCGATAGGACATCGTAGATTCCTCCTGGCTTCGTTGGTCACGGTGCCTTGGCGGTGCTCCGGAGGAGCCCGACCAGGTTCCCCATCTCCTCGCCCGTGAAGCGAGGGTATGACACTCCCATCCGCCGGGCCTCCTCGGCCATACGGGGGGCATGCTTCCAGACCGCGGCCGCCCAGGTCACGGGAGACTCGTAACCGGGATGGGCCCGCGTCAACTCCTCGGCGATCCGGCCGCCCTCACCTCGAAAACGATGGCACTTGAGGCAGCCCTTCCCGACAAGGAGGATGTGCCCCTGCGGGAGGTCGGGGGCCGGATCCCGCGACGCATCCGCTCGAAGATACGCCATCAGATCGGCCATCTCCGCGGGGCCGATCTCCGGCCACGCGATCCCCTCCCGAAGCAAGGTCGTGAACATGGCGGGGGCGTGGTTCCAGAAGCGACCCGCCAGCTCGTAGGCGCCCTGCGGGCGTCTCAGCTCCTCGATGGCCGGCCCCACGCTCGGCTGGCCCCGGGACGCATGGCAGCGCACGCACTGCTTGGCCGCGAAGACCGCCTGCCCGCGCTCCGCGTCCCCGGGCGCCTCGGCCGCGGTCCCGATCCTCGCGCCGATCCCGGCGAGGACGAGTGCCATCCCGAGCAAGAACGGAGCCGGGCGGCGCGGGTCGATCACTTGGTCGCGCTCGCCATGTAGCCGAGGACGGTGAACAGCACCATGAACAGGATGATCGCGATGCCGATCCAGGTGAACAGACGGCTCGGCTGGCCCCGCGCGGTCCGGCGGTCGAGCACGGGGATGAGCAGGAGGAAGAGGCCGCCCAGCCCGAAGCCCAGAATGCCCACGATCTCCCCCTCGATTCCGAGGATGTGGCTCGGCAGGTACTTCAGCGTCTGGAACATGAACATGAAGTACCACTCGGGCTTGATCCCGGCCGGGGCGGGCAGGAACGGATCCGCTTTCCTGCCGAGCTCCGCCGGGAAGTACGCGGCGAGCGACGGCCAGGATCGCGAGCACCGATGAGCCAGCCCACGATGTCGCGCAGCAGGAAGTTCGGGACGAACGGCATCACGCGCGCCGCCCCGCCCTTCCGCTCGACGCCGGGCGGGACACTCATCCCGTGTCGCTGCACCAGGTACAGGTGCAGCCCCAGGAGGGCGAACGCGGTCGCGGGCAGGATCGCGACGTGGATCCCGTAGAAGCGCGTCAGCGTCGCCCCGGTCACCTCGTCACCGCCGCGGAGCAGCCGGCCCGCGAACCCTCCGATCCCAGGAACGGCGCTCGTGATCTCGGTGCCCACCTTGGTCGCGAAGTACGCGAGCTCGTTCCAGGGCAGCAGGTAGCCCGTGAACCCGAAGCCGAGGGCCGAGGCCCAGCAGCGCCATGCCGGAGAACCACGTGATCTCCCGCGGCGGCCGGTACGCCTTGAGCAGCAGCACGCTGAAGAGATGCACGAAGAGGGTGAGGATCATGAGGTTGGCGGCCCAGGAGTGGATCGAGCGGATGAGCCAGCCGAACTGGACCTCGGCCATCAGGAACTGGATCGACTCGAAGGCCTCCTCCGCGCTCGGGCGATAGTAGAGCAGCAGCAGGATGCCGGTCAACGCCTGGATGATGAAGAGGAAGAGGGTCATGCCGCCCAGGTAGTACCAGATGCTGTGCCGATGGACCGGGATCTCCTTCTTCCGGGCGAGCTTCTCCAGGTCCTTGAGCCCGACCCGCTGGTCGAGCCACATCCAGAGCCTGCCGTGTCGCGGCTCGCCGGCCTCCATCGTCACGCGCTCTTGCTGACCACGATCTGGGCCCCCCGGACGTTGACCACGAACGTGTCGAGCGGCCGGGGCGGCGGGCCCGCGACATTCTTGCCGTTCAGGTCGTAGTGGCCGTTGTGACAGGCGCACCAGATCTCGCTGAGATCCGACCGGTACTGTACGGTGCAGTTGAGATGGGTGCAGACGGCGGAGAATGCCCGCAGATCACCCGCCGAGGTCCGGATCAGGATCCCGGGACGGCTCCCGAACTTGAAGATCTGTCCCGTATTGGGCTTCACGTCGTCGGGCTTGATGGGCAGCGTCACGGTGCCCGCGGTGGACTCCCCGACCGTGGGCGGCACCAGGTAGCTGGCCACCGGATAGAAGACGGAGAGGACGAACGCCACCGCACTGGTCCCGAGGAACCAGTTGATGAATCCCCGGCGGTTCTCGTCGGGCTCCAGCGCGTGCTCAGTCATGGGAAGCCTCCCTGCCGGCCGATCCCCGAGCTGCCGGATCTTCACCACCAGGCCCGCGATCAGGGCGAAGATCACGACGAGGGACACCGCGAGCCCTTTGCGCCGGAACCCGAGCTCTTCCAGCGCACGCAGCCCGCGGAGATGGGCCTTGGCGGTCACCGCAAGCCCGGGCTCGACCGCCTGCTTCACCGCGTCGACCTTGAAGGCGTGGACGGCCGCGCGCGCCTTGATCAGGTCGTTCCGGGCTCCGTTCAGATCGAACTGGGCCTGGCTGACCTCCATGCCCGCCCGCTCGGCCCGCAGCAGGAGGGCATCGGCCTTCTCCACCTCGGTCCGGAGCGAACTGATCCGGGTCTGCATGTCGACGGCGCTCTTGCCCCCCTTGTCATCGGGACCGTGACAGCTACCGCAGACCGCCTTGTCTCCGAGCCCCAGCATGAAGTCGCCGGGCGCGCGGATCGCGTGGTTCTCATGGCACGTGGCGCAGCCCGGTGTCCCCATCTCGACGAACGCCTTGGCGTGGACACTCGACTTGAACAGGTCGGCCTGCACGCTGTGGCATTGCCCGCACACGTTGCCCACCCAGTTCACCCCGGGTGGCACGGCGCCGTGATTGCCGTGGCAGCTGTTGCACGTGGGCGCGGAGAGGTCGCCCTTGGCCGTCATCGCGGCCCAGTGGACGCTGGTCTTGTACTTCTCCAGCTGATCGGTCGGGATCTTGTAGCTCGCCATGTACTTCGCGTCGGCGTGGCAGCGGGCGCAGGTATCGGCGACGCGGGCCGGATGAACGCTCGACTTCGGATCGGACCGCGGTCGAATGGCATGAGGCGGGTGGCAGCTCGCGCAGGTCGCCACGTTCGGATCGCCCAGCTCTCTGAGACGCCGGCCGTGGACCGAAGTCGCATATTCCGCCACCTGGTCCACGCGCAGCGAGGGGTTGTAGCGTTTCATGAAGCCGGCGTCGGAGTGACACCGGCCGCAGACCTGGGTCATCTGGGGGCGCGAGATCTTGCCGATGAAGCCCTTGCGGGGATCCATCGCCTCCATGCCGGTCTCCCGGCTGTCACCCCCGTGGCAGTCGACGCAGCCGAAGCCTTTCGCCTTGTGGATGTCCCCGTCGAAATTCCTGGCCGGGGCGGCCAACCGCTCGTCCCCGGTCTCGAGGTGACAGGCGGCGCATGCGTCCGCGGCCTGGGCCCCCGCCGGAAAAAGCCCCAGCACGGCCGCGAGGAGCAGCGCTCCCGCGAGACCGAGCCAGGTCATTTCCCGATCATCGGGCTTTTTGCGCCTGGCTGACGGACTGGAGCATCGCGATGAGGTCGGCCATCTCTCGAGATGTGAGGATCGGCCAGTCCCGCTTCTGCCCAGCAACGGTGGGCGTCACCAGCGCGTGGTTCCACAGGGCGGCCAGCGCCGCGGCCGGTGAGTCCAGCCCTTTCACCTTCGCCAAGTCACTGGCGGGCTTGCCGCGCTCGCCGCGAAGCACGTGGCAGTGCAAGCAGCCCTTCTGGCTCGCCACGCTGTATCCCTGCTGCACGCTGCCGCTCGCGAAGTAGCGGACCGAATACAGGTACGCGACGATGTCGGCCATCTCCTCGGGGGCCAGCTGGGGGACGCTGATTCCCTTGGATTGCATGACCGCGGCCATGGCGGGCGCCTTGTTCCAGATCGTCGCCGCGAACTCCATCGGGCTCTCCCGTAGACCGCGCTCGACCAGATCCGGTCCCACGCGGCCACCCGCCCCCCCCACCGCGTGGCACTCGATGCAGCGCTTCTCCGCGAAGAGCTGCCGCCCGGACTCGGGCCTCCCCGGCAGCACGTAGAGCGGCCCCCCCTCGGGCCCTCCGGTGGCCGGGGCCAGATATGCGCTGAGATCGCGCAGCTCCTTCGCCGTGAAGGTAGGACGGTCTACCCCTCGCTCCTTCATCTTCTCCGCCATCTGGGGCCCGTGGTTCCACATCGCCGACGCCACGAAGATCGGTGAGCCGAATTGCCGGAGGTGATCCAGGTTCGGCCCCACCACACCGCCCGTGCCGCGCACCGTATGGCATGTGATGCAGTGCTTCTCGGAGAAGACGCGCTTCCCGGCGTCGGCATTACCAGGGGCGTCGAAGTAGTTCAAGGTATAGAGGAAGCCGACCAGGTCGCCGGCCTGCTTGGAGTCGAGCTGCGGCCGGGCAATGCCGAGCTGCTTCATCCGGTCCGCCATGCGCGGAAGGTGATTCCACATCGCGGTCGCCAGATCGACGAACGAGCGCGGCCTCATCGTGCGGGCGAGATCGGGCCCCACCTTGCCGCCGACCCCGTTCACCGAATGGCACTTGACGCAACCCTTTGAGCCGAACACCTGCGACCCCGCGAGCGGGTCCTGGCTCGGGCTCATCACAGGCTGGGCCGAGACCGCGCCAAGCGGTGCGACGAGTACTGCGACAGTGAGGACGATCCACCTCACACTTCGCATCATTGGCGACCCTTTCGTTTCCCATTGGAATTGGGACAGTGGCCGTCAGATGCCAATGTTAGTCCACGGTCCCGACAGGGAACAATGGCGCAAATATACTACTTGCCGTGTCCCGCTTCGCGTTTCTTCACGTCTCTCGATCAACCACCCGAGCGGGTCGCGAAGACGCCCACCGTGCGGCCTCTATCGAACATGAAGACGCGGTAAGGCTCGGCCGGTGAGCCCGGCACCTCCATGCCTGGGGAGCCGGCCGGCATCCCCGGCACGGCCAGGCCGAGGACCTTCGGGCGCTCGCGGAGAAGCCGGCTGATCACATCAGCGGGGACGTGGCCCTCGATCGCGTACCCTTCGATCACTGCCGTATGACAGGACTCGAGATCGGCCGGCACGCGATACTGGGTCTTGATCGGCCGGAGGTCGGCCCGGTTCTCCACCACCACGGTGAATCCCGATCGCTGTAGGTGGACCACCCACTGGTTGCAGCACCCTCAGGTCGGCTCCTTGTAGACCGTGATCTTCCCGCTTGGCCCGGCCTGCGCGCCGACGCGGCGGCCAATCGCGAGGGTGACCGCGAACGCCACGCCCTCCACCATGAATCTGAGTCGTGACCTGTCGACATTCATTGAGTCTTCCCCCTTGCGCGCGCTCATGGTCTTCATCCTCCTCCGTTCGCGTGAGATCCCACGTCGCCGGGGCGGCTCAGCGCTTCCGCGCGGCCTGGGCGGCCTCGAGCTGGCCCTGGCGCGCGTAGTCGATGGCCTCGCCGAGGATCCGCGCCAGCTCCTGCGGCGCGTGGAAGCCCATCGAGTTCTCCGCGGCGACGAAGTCGAGCCGCCACTGCGCCTTGCGGTGGAGCGCCGCGGCCGCCTGGAGCTCGCGCCTCGGGCACGCCGGCCTTCTTCGCGGCCACGATCGCGTCCAGCATGTCGGTCGTCGCCTTCGCGGCGCGCTGAAGCAGCGCGTGGTGGCGATCCTGGATGCCGAGGACCCGGCCGTGCAGCTCCGCCTCGGGGACCGCGTGGCAGGTCTGGCAGGCGCGGTTGACGTTCAGCAGCGGGCTGCGCACCCAGTGGTCGCTCACCTTCAGCGCCCCGACGCGCTGGTAGGGCATGTGGCAGTCCGCGCAGGCGACGCCCGCGCGGGCGTGCACGCCCTGGCTCCACACCTCGAACTCCGGATGCTGCGCCTTCAGCACCTTGTTGCCGGTCTCGGCGTGCACCCAGTCCGAGAAGCCCTCCGCGTCGTAGTAGGCCTCGATCTCCTCGACGCGGAGCCCGTTGGCCCAGGGATAGGTCACGACCTTGCCGGGGCCCTTGAAGTAGTACTCCACGTGGCACTGCCCGCACACGAACGAGCGCATCTCCTGCCGCGAGGCGTCCCGGTTCGGGTCGTAGTCGGCGATGCCCTGCCTGGCCTTGAGCGCCTTGATGCCCGCGATGAAGCCCGGCCGCGTCACCCGCACGCCCATCGTCTTCGGCTCGTGGCAGTCCACGCACGAGACCGGATGCTGGATCAGGGGCCGGCCCGCGTCGTCCTTCATGTCGCGCGCGTCCGCGTACGGCATCCCGGAGACCACCTCGAAGCCCTTCGTGACGTCGCCCTTCCCGGCGTACCGGTAGAGCGCGAGATTCGAGGCGTGACAGTGCAGGCACGCGCCCGGCTGCTTCCGCTCGGTGACCCGCCGGGTCTGCTCCTGGTCGAAGAGGGCGAAGGCGTGCCCGCGGCGGTCGCGGTAGTCGAGCGCGAAGGCGTAGCCCGCGAAGATCCGCTTGAGCCACGGGTCGCGATCGAGCTTCTGATCGGCGGGGCCCGCGTCGCTCGCTCCGGGCCCGCGGCCGCCGTACTTGGTCGCGGTGGGCAGCGCGGTCTTGAGATAGCTGTCGTACTCGTGCGGCCAGTTCTGGCCCCACGGCTTCGGGTCCATCGTCTCCTCGGTCACCTCGACCACGCGCACGAAGGGCTGGCGGGCCTCCTGCCGGCGCTCGAAGATGTTCGTGAGGAGCGCCAGCAGCAGCACGGTCAGCCCCGCGATCCCGCCGAAGCCGAGGACGACGAGGAGCCAGGCGCGCGCGCTGCCGCTCGAACGCTTCATGGGCATGGTGTTCTCCCTCGCTCGGTCAGGTCAGCCGCCGGCCCCGTGGCCGGCGCCCGCGTGGCAGTGCAGGCAGTCGAGCTCCTGGCGCCCCGACGTGCCCGCCACCGCGTGGACGAAGTCGGCGTGGCAGCGCACGCAGTTGACCTGCACGATCCGCCGGTCCCGCGGCTTGATCTCGATCGGCTCCTTGAAGTTCTGCAGCGTGAAGGCCACCGAGTGGCGGAACCCCTGGTCGGCCTTGGCCACCCACTTCGCCAGGCCGCCGTGCGGCAGGTGGCAGTCCACGCAGACCGCGGTGTGGCGATGGCCGCTCTTGAGCCAGGCCTCGTACTGCGGATTCATGATGTGGCAGTTGAGGCACGTGCGCGGGTCGGTCGAGAGGTACGAGTAGCCCTTGGCGTAGACGAACGTGAACGCGCCGATCCCGGCGGGGATCCCGAGGAGGCACGTGAGCACGAGCGCCACCCCGAGCGGCTTCATCGCGCGCGGATCAGGCTCTCCCTCGGGACGCGGCTTGGCCGCCGCCGGGCCACCCGTGAGCCACACGAATCCGCGCAGGATGTCGGCCTCGGTGACGATGCCGATCAGCCGGCCGCCGTCCGTCACGGGCAGCGCGCCGATCGCGTGATCCAGCATCAGCACCGCCGCGTCCCGCGCCTCGCGGTCCGGCCCGATCGTGATGACCGCGCGGGTCATGACCTCGCCCACCGTGAGCTTGGTCAGGAGGTGGTTGATCTCCCACACCGAGAGGCTCGTGGCCTGGGACGGCAGGTTCAGCCGGATGTCGCGGTCGGTCACGATGCCGACCAGCAGGCCGTCGGCCTCGGTGACCAGCAGGTGGCGGATCTTCGCCTTGAGCATCGTCTGGCGCGCCTCCAGCACCGGAGTGCCCGGACGCGCGGTGATCAGGTTGGTGCCCGTCATCAGCTCGCCGACTTTCATGAGCGTGCTCCTTTCCGTTGGCTCTACCACACCCGGAAGCCCGGCGCGTTGAGCCGGCTCGTGGCGACCAGCCGCGCCAGGGTCGGCCCGTAGGCGACGACGAGGAAGACCACCGCCGTGATCACCCACGGGCGCAGGCGGTTGAGAATGGCCGGTCCGTCCTCGGGCGGCGACGAGGACGCGCGCGAACTCCGGCACCGCCGGCGCGGGCGCGCGGGAGACCGTCACGGTCAGGAACAGGTTCAAGCAGATAGAGGATGCCGCTGACGAAGAGCAGCGTGCCGCCCACCCCGACCCAGGGCAGCAGCGCGCTCCATTCCGGCTGGAAGTACGAGGCCTGGCTGATCATGGTCCGCCGCGGCATGCCCCGGAGCCCCAGCTCGTGCAGCGCGGTGGAGAAGATCAGCATCCCGACGAACCACATCCAGGCCTGGGCCAGCGCCATGCGGGCGCTCCAGAGCGCCCGGCCCGCCAGGTGCGGAACCAGCCAGTAGCTGATCCCCATGTAGGTGAGCGTGACCGCGGTGCCCACCGTGGTGTGGAAGTGCCCCACCACGTAGGTGGTGTTGTGCACGACCAGGTTCATGTTGTACGAGGCGTTGATCAGCCCGCCGATGCCGCCCGCGCAGAACATCAGCATCGCGAGGAGCTGGGCGGCCAGCGACGGGTCGCCCCACGGCAGCCGGAAGAACCACGCGGCCAGCCCCTTCCCGCCGCGCGCCCGCCCGGCGCCCTCGAGCGAGGCGACCACGTTGAAGAACGTGAGCAGGCTCGGGAAGAACACCGCGAAGGTGAGGAACGCCTGGAAGAGCTTCCAGCCCTCGTGGATGCCGGGGTCGGTCACCTGATGGTGAAGACCGAGCGGCGCGGAGAGGATCAGGAAGAGCAGGAAGGAGCCCCGCGCCATCGGATCGCTGAAGAGCCGGCCGCCCGCCTGCCGCGGCACCAGCGTGTACCAGGAGACGTACGCGGGGAGCAGCCAGAAGTAGACGATGGGATGGCCGGTGAGCCAGAAGAGCGTGCGCGTGAGCAGCGGGTCGGTCCCCGCCACGAGCCCGAGCGACCACGGGATCAGCATGAAGAGCATCGAGGCGGCCAGCCCGATCGAGGCGAGCGTCCACATCGCCATCGTCACCAGCGACATGAACGCGGCCAGCGGCGTGCGCGCGTCGGGATGCCCGGCGCGCCACGCCCGCTGGCTCAGCGCCAGGCGCAGCGTGATGAGCCACGTGCCCACCACCACCAGGGTGAGGCCCACGTAGAAGGCCCAGTGCGCCTGGAGCGGGGCGTAGAAGGTGAACATGACCGTCGCCGCGTTGCCGGCCAGCGGGACCGCCGCGATGAGCAGGCCGGCCAGCATCAGCCAGAAGGTGAGCCACCCGAGCCGCGGGCTGGCCAGCGGGATGCCGTAGGCGCGCGCGCTGATGAAGGGCAGGAAGCCCGCGATGAAGAAGGTGGTCCACACCAGCACGTTGAGGACGCCGTGCATGCTCACGCTGTGGTAGTACGGACTGCAGGAAGTACTCGCTCGCCGGGAACTCGAAGCCGGCGTGCTCCAGCCCCTGCAGCAGCCCGGTCACGATGCCGCCGAGCAGGGCCACGTTGGCCACCAGCATGTGCGCGCCGGTGAGCCGCTTCTCCGGATCGCTCGCGGTGTCCTGGCTCATGACCGGGGCTCCACGATGACCTTGCCGCCCATGGTGTGGTGCGCGATGCCGCAGTACTCGTGACAGGCCATGAAGAACTCCCCCGCCCGATCGAACCGCGCGGTGACGCGCGAGATCTGCCCGGGGATCAGCATGACGTTCACGTTGGCGCCCGGGATGAAGAGGCCGTGGATGACGTCCTTGCTGGTGGCCACGAAGGTCACGGTCGAGCCCACCGGCACGCGGATCTCGTTCGGGGTGAAGGCCCAGATCTGCCCGATCATCCGCACCTCGTAGCTCACCGGCCCGGTCTGCACGACGCCGGGCTGGTCGAACGGCGCGGTCTCGGTGACCCGGGTCGGATCGATGCGGCCCGCGACGCTCGGCACGTGGATGCCGGCGCCGAAGGCGGTGACCAGCAGCGCCGCGAGCATGCCGACCGGGATGGCGATGCTCGGCAGGATCCAGGCCAGCTCGTAGAGATACACGGTCGCGCCCTGCTTCATGGCCTAGCCCCTTATCCAGAGCCGCAGGTAGGTGTTGACCCAGAACGCCACGATGATGACCAGGTAGACCAGGATGAAGGCGAGCGCGCCCCTCGGATGCTCCTCCGGCGCGTTCGCGCGGTCCTTCTCGCGGGGCTCGGGGGCGGTCATACCGGCAGCCCCCGGTGGCCGGGCCGCTCGGCGTCGCGCTTCTGCTCGAGCGCCTCGCCCCGGATGCGGGTCCGGCAGCCCTCGCAGATCAGCTCGTCGCTCGCCTTGCCGCACACCAGGCACGGACGCGGGGACACCGCGGCGACGATCGGCGCGACGGGGACCGCGCTCCGCTCCGCGAGGAGCGAGGCGGGCACGGTCAGCACGAGGCAGGGCGCCAGGCGCACCACCGTCTCGGCCACGCTGCCGAGGATCGCGTGGCTGATCCCGGTCCGGCCGTGGGTGCCCACCACGATGAGATCGATGCGCTTCTCGCGCGCGTAGTCCACGATGTTCCGGCCGGCCCACCCGCTGAGCAGCGCGGTCTCCACGCGGAGCCCGTCGGCCAGCGCGCGGCCGGCCCGCGCCAGGTGCTCGGCGGGCAGCGACGGATCGGTGACCGGGGGCACCACGTGGAGCACGTGGAGGCGCGCGCCGGCCTGCACCGCCATCTCCCGCGCGATGCGTCCCGCCGCCTCCGACGCGGGCGAGAAGTCGGTCGGGAACAGGATCTCGTTCAGTCTCATGCTCGATCTCCTCGTGGATTGCCCGTCACTTGACGATCAGGACCTCGACCGGCGCCTGCTTCAGCGCGGCCTCCGCCACGCTCCCGAGCAGGAAATGGGTCACCGCGCCGGCGCCCCGCGCGCCCAGCACGAGCACGTCGGCCCGCTCCGCGCGCACCGCCGCGAGCAGCTCGGCCAGCGGCACGCCGCTGCGCACGACCGCGCGCGTCCGCCAGCCCGCCCGGGCGAGCGTGGCCGCGGCGGCCTCGACCTGCCGGCGGGCCCCCGCGGCCAGACTCCGGTTCGCCGCCTCCGCCTGCCCCGCGATCTGCGCCCGCATGCCGGACGGGACGAGCGGCATCGACGGCACCCGCACCGGCTCGACGACGCGGACGACCGTCACGCGCCCGCCGCGGGGCGGCTTCATCCGGGTCAGGAAGGCCACCGCCCGCCGGGAGTGCGCGGACCCGTCCATCCCCAGCACGACGCGGCGAAAGCCCGTCTCGAGCGGCCACCGCGCGGCTACCTCATCCCCTGCGGGCGGCGCTTGCTGCGGTCCATCGCCGCCTTGCGCTGGATCTCGTCCCGCTTGACCGCCACCGCCTCCGTCCGCTTCTTCGACTTCTTGTTCTTGCCCATGCTCTTCCGGATGCCCATCCGTGCCTCCTATCGGCTGAGCCGGGCCCGCGCGTCCACCGCCACCGCGCCGGAGGGCCCGACCGTCAAGGGGTTGATCTCGATCTCCGCCAGCTCGGGGAGATCCACCAGGAGCTGCGAGAAGCGGCCGACGACCGCGGCCAGCGCGTCACGATCCACCGGCGGCTCGCCCCGCGTGCCGCGAAGCAGCGGCGCCATCTTGAGCTCGTCGAGCATCGCCAGGGCCTCGGACCGAGGATACCGGAGCGAGGCGCGCCGTGGTATCCGAGAAGACCTCGACGTAGATCCCGCCGAACCCGACCATCACGAGGGGCCCGAACTGATCGTCGCGCACGCCGCCCAGCAGGAGCTCCTTCCCGGCGGCGGCCATGGTCTCGACCAGGAGCCCCCGGATCGCCGCCGCCGGCCGCTCGATCGCGACCCGTCGGAGCATGGCCTCGGCGGCTTCGCGCACGGCGCGAGCGTCCCGGAGCCCCAGGGCCACGCCGCCCACCTCCGTCTTGTGCGTGATGTCCGGCGACACGATCTTGAGCGCGACCGGGAACCCGATCTCCTCCGCGACGGCCGCGGCGTCGGCGGCGCCCGCCGCCACGCGCGCGGCGAGCCGCGGGATGCCGTAGGCGTCGAGCAGCGGAGCCAGCTCCGGCATGCCGAGCTGCCGCCCCGCCACGGGGCCGAGCCCCGCCAGCCAGACGCGCGCGCGGGCCGGGTCGACCGTGCGCGTGGGGGGCACGGCCAGGCCGGCCCGTCGCGACGCCAGCCGCGCCATTCCGGCCAGCGTCTCGACCGCCGACTCGGGGAAGGCATAGCACGGGATGCCGGCTTCCTCGAGCACCCGCACCCCCGGCGCCACGCGCGTCCCGCCCACGAAGGCGGCCGCGACCGGGATGGGCCAGCCGCGCGTCGCGCCCGCGATCGTGCGGGCGATGCTCGCGGCGTCGGTCGCGGCCTGCGGCGTGAGGAGCACCAGCATCGCGTCGGCGCTGTCGCTCCCGAGGGTGTGCAGCGCGTGGCCGTAACGGCGCGCGTCGGCGTCCCCCACCAGGTCCACCGGGTTGCCGAGCCCCGCGGTGGCGGGCAGGCCCTCGGCCAGGCGCGCGCGGACGGCCTCGTCGAGCGGCGCGACGGTGAGGCCGGCGGCCCGCGCCGCGTCGGTGGCCACGATGCCGAGCCCGCCGCCGTTGGTCACCACGACCAGGCGACGGCCGCGCGGCAGCGGCTGGCTGGCCAGGCCGCGCGCGATGTCGAACAGCCCCTCCACCGTGTCCACCCGGAGCGCGCCCGCCTGCCGGACGGCCGCGTCGAACGCCCGATCGGAGCCCGCGAGCGCGCCGGTATGGGACGACACGGCGCGCGCCCCCTCCGCGGAGCGGCCCGCCTTCAGGAGCACGACCGGCTTCACGGCGGCCGCGCGGCGAAGGGCGCCGAGGAAGCGCCGGCCGTCGGCGACGCCTTCGAGGTAGCAGGCGATCACCCGGGTCTCCGGATCGGCGGCCACCGCATCGAGGAGATCGCTCTCGTTCAGGTCGGCCTGGTTGCCGAGCGAGGCGAAGAGCGAGAAGCCGACCCGGCGGTCGCGCGACCAGTCCAGGATCGCCACCGCCAGCGCGCCCGAGTGGGTGATGAAGGCGATGCCGCCCGGCTCGGGCATCCCGGGCGCGAACGTGACGTTGAGCCGGCGGGTCGGCCGGATCCAGCCGAGGCAATTGGGGCCGAGCACCCGGATCGGCTGGTCGCGCAGCCACTCGCGCAGCTCGGCCTCGCGCCGCACGCCGTCGCCGCCGGTCTCCCGGAAGCCGGCCGAGATCACCACCGCGCCCCCGACCTGCTTGGCCGCGCACTGCTTGAGCGCGGGCAAGACGTCCGCGGCGGGCACCGCGATCACCGCGAGGTCCACCGGGCCCTCGACGTCGAGGAGCGAGCGCAGCGCGGGCAGGCCCTGCACCGAGTCCGCGCGGGCGTTGATCGGGATGATCCGCCCGCGAAAGCCCGCCGAGCGCAGGTTGGCCACGACGCTGCCGCCCACCTTGAACGGATCGCGGGACGCGCCGATCACCGCCACGCTGGCGGGATCGAGGAACGGAGCGAGCGAGCGGCCGCTCACGCGCCCGAGGCCTCGGCGATCGCGAGGAGCGCCTCGAGCGCGTCGGGCACCGTGAAGATCCCGACGATCCGCTCGCCGTCACGGACCGGCAGGGCGCCGATCCGCTGCTCGAGCAGCAGCCGCGCCGCGGTGACCAGCGGCGTCTCGGGCGCCACGCTCACCGGGCCCTCGCTCATGATGGACCCGACCGGACCGGCCAGAAGAGGCGAACCCAGATCGCGCGTGACGAGACGCCCCAGGTCCCGGCTGGAGAGGATGCCCGTCAGCACCGGGCCGTCCCGGACTAGGAGGTGGCGCACCTCGGCGCCCTGCATGAGCGACACCGCGTCCCGGATCGGTGTGTCCTCGCGGACCGCCATCGGCGCCTTGCTCATCCAGTCGCCGACCGATCCGCCCGCCCCTTTCACCTCGGTCCGCATCGCCGGCGACTCAAGCCGGCTCGCGAACCGTGAGCACGGGGCACGGCGCGAGCCGCACGACGCGGTCGGCCACGCTGCCCAGGAGCGCGCGGGCGATCCCACCGCGGCCATGGGTGCCGATCACGATGAGGTCGGCCCGCTCGTCCCCGGCCAGCGCCACGATCTCCTGATGAGGAACCCCCGTGCGGATCGCCGCCCGGGCGCCGAGCCCCGCCCCGCGCGCCTTGCTCACCAGTTCCTCCAGAGCAGCCTCCGCCCACTTGCGGGCGCCGTCCCGGACCTGGCGCGCGGTCTCGATATTGAGGATCCCCTCCCCGTACAGGGGCACCTCGGTCAGCACATGCGTCAGGATCAACTCGCTACCCGGGGCCGCCGCGAGCCGCTTGGCCAGTTCCAACGCGTCCTTCGCGCAATCCGAGAAGTCCGTCGCCACCACGATGCGATAGAACATGTGCGCCTCCTGGCGGGGCAGAATTGCAACCGAGGTGCCAGCTAGAATTGCCATACATTCAACCCGTTACAGCACTGGACCCGGCCGCCTCGCGCGGCAGCCGTGCCCCGCTGAGGCGCCGCCGCCCCAGACCTTGAAGGCACCGCGCTCCTGGCCGACAATGCAGCCGGCATGGCTCAACCGCCCAGCGGCGTGCTCCCCTGGCTTCTCCACAACCGCACGAGCGTTGCGTTCTCCGTGGCCGCCGCCCTCGTGCTGGCCATTGCGGTCATCGCGCTCGGCGCGCGCGATCTCACCGAACAGTACCAGACGGCCCGTCAGACCGGCCAGGTCCTCGGTGAGCTGGATGGAGTCCTCTCGGCGGTGACCGATGCCGAGACCGGACAGCGCGGCTTCCTGATGACCGGCGACGAGCGCTATCTCGCGCCGTATCTCACCGCGTTCGACTCCGCGGCGAGCCACCTGCGGACCCTCCGCGGCTTGACCGAGGGGAATGTGCGCCAGCGGCGGCACGTCGACACCCTGGAGCCGCTCGTCACGGACAAGCTCGGCGAGCTGCGCGACACGGTCCAGCTCGGCCGCGAGCGGCGTACCGACGTCGCGGTCCAGCGCCTGCTGACCGGACGCGGCCTGCGGCTCATGGAGCAGATTCGCTCCGCCGTCGCCACCATGAAGGCGGAGGAGCGCCAGATCCAGGCCGAGCAATCGACCCGGTATGCGCGGCAGGCTCACCGCGTGTTCCTCGGGCTGGCCGGGCTGGCCGCGGTGACGCTCGGCCTGCTCGTGGTCGTCCTCGTCGAGTATCGACGGCGCGCGGGCGAGATCCGGGCGACCCGGGACGCGCTGCGGAGCCAGGTGGTCGAGTACGAGCAGACGAGCGCGCTGCTCACGTCGATCGTCCAGTCGTCCGACGACGCGATCATCGGGCTGGGGCCCGACGGACGCGTGCTCACCTGGAATGCGGGCGCGGAGCGGCTCTACGAGCATCGGGGAGAGGAGGTCACCGGCCTGCCGATCGACATCCTGGGGCCGGACCGGCACAACGACGAGGTCGCGGCCAGCCTGACCCGCGTCCTGCGGGAGCAGCGGGTCGAGCGGATCGAAGCCGAGCAGATGACGGGGTCGGGGCGGCGGATCCACGTGTTCATGACGATCTCGCCGATCCGCGACGACGCCGACCAGGTCGGTGGGCGCGTCCATCGTGGCGCGCGACGTCTCCGCGCGCCGGGTGGCCGAGGAGTCGCTGCGCCGCAGCGAGGCCACGTCCCGGGCGCTCCTCGCCTCCGTGACCGAGAGCATCGTGGTCACCGATGCGGCGGGCCGCATCGTGCTGGTCAACGCCAGGGCCGAGGCGATGTTCGGCTACACGCAGGCCGAGCTGATCGGGCAGCCGGTCGAGGCCCTCATCCCGGCCCCGCTCCGCGAGCGGCACGTCGCCCATCGCGGCACCTACATGGCGGCGCCGCGGATCCGCTCGATGGGCCGGGGGCTCGACCTGGCCGCGCTCAAGAAGGACGGAACCGAGTTCCCGGTGGAGGTGAGCCTGAGCTACGTCGAGACCGACGAGGGCGTGCGCGCCATCGCCTTCGTCACCGACATCAGCGAGCGGGTGGCGTTCCAGAAGGCCGCCCGCCAGGCCGACAAGCTGGCCGCGCTGGGCACCCTGTCGGCCGGCATCGCCCACGAGATCAACAATCCCATCGGCATCATCACCTCGCGTGTCGAGGTCATGATGCTCGAGGCCGACGAAGTGGGGCTCCCCGACGAGGTGCGGAAGGACCTCGAGGTCATCCTGCGCCACGCCCGGCGGGTGGCCACGATCACCCAGGGGCTCCTGTCCTTCGCCCGCCAGTCGTCCGGCACCCGCGGCCCCGTGAACCTGAACCAGGTCACGGAGGAGATCGTCCAGCTCGTCCGCAAGGACATGAGCCGGGCGCGGGTCCAGGTCACGACGAAGCTGGACGAGACGATGCCCACCATCGTGGCCGACGCCAACGCGATCGGGCAGGTGCTGCTCAACCTGCTCACCAACGCCCGGGGCTCCATGCCCGAGGGCGGCGAGATCACGATCGAGACCAGCCATCTGGCCGCCGCCCGCTCGGTGCGCCTCGCGGTGCGCGATACCGGCTCCGGGATTCCCGCCGAGCCTCCTGCCGAAGATCTTCGATCCGTTCTTCACCACGAAGCCGGAAGGGACCGGGCTCGGTCTGTCGATCAGCCACGGCATCGTGCACGATCACCACGGGACGCTGGACGTCCGCTCCGAGGTCGGCAAGGGCAGCACGTTCACGCTGACCTTCCCGGTCGACAGCCCCGGGGGGCTGATCTCGCGGCTCAGCCCTCGGTGTCCCGCGGCTCCTCGCTCCGCTCGCGTCGCAGGGCCCTGGCGCGGAACAGCAGGCTCACCGCCAGCCAGATCGCGAGCGCCGCAAGCGGCACCGCGATCACCCGGGGCCAGAGCAGCGCCACCAGCCCCAGCGCCAGGAGCGCCACCCCCGCCGCCGCCCATGATCCGGGCCTCGGCCGGGCCCAGCACGCGGCGGCCCGTCATGGCGGCCCCCACCGCGCTGCCGATGCTCACCGCGCCCGCCGCGGCCCGCCCCGCGCTGCCCGGCCGCCGCCTGGGAAGCCCGGGCGGCTTCGCGGTGCGCACGACGCGCGCGCCAGCGCGTGAGCGTGATCTCGGTCGCGCGGCCGAGATCGTCGAGGTACATGTCCTCCATCCGGCGCGGCGAAGCCCTCGTCCTCCACCGCCACGTCCAGCTCCCAGTTGCCGATCCACGACTGGAGATTGAGATTCGTCGAGCCCACGCGGGCCCATCGCCCGTCCGCGACCGCGGTCTTGGCGTGGAGCATCGGACCGTTCCACTCGTAGACGCGCACGCCGCCCTCGAGGAGCGGGCGATACCCCGCCCGCGAGAGGCCGCGCAGGACCCAGATGTCGCTCGCGCCGGGCACCAGCAGGCGCACGTCCACGCCGTCACGCGCCGCCGCGCGGAGCGACTGCACGTAGGCGGTCGTGCCGACGAAGTAGGCGTCGGTGAGCCAGAGGGTTTCGCGCGCCGCGGCCGCGATGAGCTGATCCAGCCGATAGAGCTCCGCGGTTCCGGGCATGCCCGCGATGACGCGCACCGCGACGTCCCCCGCCGGGGCCAGCGACTCGCGCGTTGGCAGCTCCGCATCCGCGATCGGAGAGCCGGCCAGCGCCCACATCCGGGCGAACGCCGATTCCAGATCCGCGACCGCGGGGCCACGGACCGCGATGCCGGTGTCGCGCCAGGGCTCGACGCCGCGGGCCGGATCGCCGACCCAGGCGCGCCCCACGCAGAGCCCGGTGACGAAGGCGACGTGCCCGTCCACCGCCAGCATCTTCCGGTGGTCGCGGGAGATCCAGGCGAACGGGCTCGACAGGCCGGGCGGATTGAAGCAGCGGACCTCGATCCCGGCCTCGCGCAGATCACGCCAGAATCTCCGGGACGTCTTGGCCACCGCGCCGAGCCAATCGTAGATGAGGCGCACCCGCACGCCCTCGGCGGCCTTCGCCTTCAACGCGCGGGCGAACTGCTCCCCGGTCTCGTCGTCGTGGATGATGTAGCTCTCGAAGTGGATCGTGCGGCGGGCCGCCGCGATGGCGTCGAGCCAGGCCGGATAGTTCTCGCCCGCGTCCCGGAGCAGCCGCACCTCGTTGCCGGTGACGAGCGGCGTCCCCGCGGCACGGGCGAACGCCTCCTCGAACACCGAAAACGCGGACTGCGGCTGATTCGTCGCCGGCTCCGCCATGGAGCCGATTATGCTACACACGGACAGGATGCCGCAGCCCATGAACGCACCGGAGTCCGGGAACCGCGGGGAGAGTCCCGCGGCGCGACTCGACGCCCTGCTCCCGCCCGAGATGGCGGAGCGTGCAGAAGAGATCGGGGTCCGCAAGGCCGCCCTGGATCTTCCCCGCCTCTTCACGCTCGCGGTCCTCGCCGGGGCCTTCATCGCGCTGGGCGGCGTGTTCGCCACCACCGCCCTCGCCGGCGCGGGCGCGGCCCCCTGGGGGCCGGTCCGGATGCTCGCGGGCGCGGCCTTCAGCCTCGGGCTCATCCTGGTCGTGGTGGGCGGCGCGGAGCTCTTCACCGGAAACAATCTGGTCGTGATGGCCTGGGCGAGCGGCCGGGTGACCACCGCGGCCCTGCTGCGCAACTGGGTGGTCGTCTTCGCGGGCAACTTCGCCGGCGCGACCGCCACCGCGCTCGCGGTGTGCCTCGCGGGGACGCATCGGGGGGGCGAGGGCGCGTTCGGCATCGCCGCGATCGCCATCGCCCACGCCAAGCTCCAGCCCCGCTTCTTCCAGGCCGTGGTCCTCGGCATCCTCTGCAACGCGCTCGTGTGCCTCGCGGTCTGGCTCACCTACAGCGCGCGAACGACCACGGACCGGATCCTCGCGATCGTGCCCCCGATCACCGCGTTCGTCGCGGCCGGCTTCGAGCACTCGATCGCGAACATGTACTTCGTGCCCTACGCGATGTTCGTGGCCGCCATCGATCCCGATTTCGTGGCCCGCCCAGGACTCGGTCCCCAGGTGCAGGCGCTCACGTGGACTGCCTTTCTCGGCCGCAACCTGCTGCCGGTCACGGTCGGGAACATCATCGGCGGCTCGGTCCTGGTGGGCGCCGTGTACTGGTTCGCGTACCTCCGTCCGCGAGGCGCCGCCCGATAGGCGGCCGGCGCCTCGGTGCCGGCCCAGTGCTACGGGGCGGAATCACCGTCACGTGCCGCCATGCGGGCCAGTTGACGAATGAGCGCGATCGCCAGATCGGGTTTCGCGCGAACGATCTGCTCGAGCCGGTCGGCCGGGATGACCAGGAGCACGACCTGCTCGACCGCCACCGCGGTGGCCGAGTGAGGGTCCCGCCCGAACAGGGCAACCTCGCCCAGCAGGTCGCCCTTGCGGAGGGTTCGGAGGACTCGCTCCTTCCCGCCGGTTCGTCGCCGCACCTCGACGGTACCATTCTGCACCAGGTACGCCTCTCCGGTCGCGACGCGGTCACCTTGGCGGAAGATGACGGCTCCGGCCTTGAACGTCCTGGTGGGCATATCCTCGACCTGGCGAGCCATGGCACCCCGTGGCCGAGATGATACCCCGGGAACGGCGGGTCGCCGCCTCGCATCTTGACGGGATCCGCTCCCTGCCTACGGAACGATGACGGCCGCGCCGTCGATCGCATTGTCCTTGATCGCGCGGAGCGCCTCGTTCGCGCGATCGAGCGGGAAGACGGTCACCGAGGGCCGGAGACCGATCGCGCTCGCAACCTGAAGGAACTCCCGCGCATCCGCTCGCGTCATGTTCGTCACGCTCCGGATCTGCCGCTCGCCCCACAGCAGGCGGTCGTAGTCGAACTCGGGCATGCGATCCAGATGAATGGCATTGATCGCCACCACACCGCCCTTGCGCAGGCTCGCGAGGGCCGCGACGACGACATCGCCGCTGGGAGCGAACGTGATCGCCCGATCGAGCGGGACGGGCGGGCGCTGCTTGTCATCGCCGACCCACGTGGCCCCGAGGGAGACCGCCAGCCGGCGGTGCGACGCGCCCCGGGTGGAGACGAACACCTCGCAGTGCCACGATTGCAGCACGGGAAGCGCCAGATGCGCGGACGCCCCGAACCCGAACAGGCCGACGCGCTCGCCGGCTTCCACGCCGGCCACCCGCAGGCTGCGGAAGCCGATGATCCCGGCGCAGAGCAGTGGCGCCGCCTGGAGATCGTCCAGCGCCCCGGGTAACGGAAACACGAAATCGCGGCGGGCGAGCGCGTATTCCGCGTAGCCGCCGTCCACCGTGAAGCCGGTGAAGGTGGGCGAGTCGCACAGGTTCTCGTGGCCGCTCCGGCAATAGCGGCAGTCCCCGTCCGTCCCGCCCAGCCACGAGACCCCGACGCGCGTGCCGTGAGGCAAGCCCGTCCGTCGCGCCGCCGATCACCTCGCCCACGATCTGATGACCCGGAATCAGGCGATCACGGACCGGCCCCAGGTCTCCCTCGACCAGGTGCAGGTCCGTCCGGCACACGCCACAGGCGAGCACTCTCAGGAGACAGTGCCCGGGGGCCGAGTTCCGGGTCCGGGACGTCGCGGATCTCCAGAGCGCGCGTGATGGCGCCGGGCGGAGCGGAGAGAACGGCGGCCTTCATGCCTCCGTTCCGGTCTCGTCCCCGAAGATCGTGCCGATGCCGCGGGCGGCGACCACGCGCTCACCCTGCGGATCCACCCGATTCGGCCGCGAGAGGACATCCGCCAGCGGGACGCGCTCGATCCGGGCGCCCCGGAGCGCGACCATGCGGCCCGACTCCCCGTCCACCAGGGCGGCGACCGCCGCGGCGCCGAAGCGGGTCGCCAGGATCCGGTCGAACGGAGTGGGCGAGCCACCTCGCTGGACGTGGCCGAGCACCACGTAGCGCACCTCGAACGGGACGAGGCCCTCGAGGGCGTTCGCCAGCACCACGCCCACGCCGCCGAGCCGCACGGGATCCGGGCTGTCCCCGACGATCTGGCGAACCACGGGCCCCCGCCCGGGCACGACGACTCCCTCGGCCACCACGACGATCGAGAACCGGCGCCCGCGCCGAGCGCGCTCGAGGATCCCGGCCGCGACCGCCTCGTAGCGAAACGGGATCTCGGGGATCAGGATGACGTCTCCGCCGCCGGCCAGCCCCGCCTCGAGCGCGATCCATCCGGCATTTCGCCCCATCACCTCCACCACCATGACCCGGTGGTGAGACGCCGCCGTGGTGTGCAGCCGGTCCACGGCCTCGGTGGCCACCGTCAGGGCGGAGTCGAAGCCGAGGGACACGTCGGTGCCGCCGACGTCGTTGTCGATGGTCTTGGGGATCCCGACGACGGCGACGCCCTTGGACTCGAGCCGCCGGGCGATCGTCAAGCTGCCGTCACCGCCGATGACCAGCAGCCCCTCGATGCCGTGCCGCGTCAGCGTCCTCAGCACCACGTCGGAGCGGTCCTCGTAGGCGCGCTCGCCCGGCCGGTCGACCGGCACGCGAAACGGATCGTCGCGGTTCGAGGCGCCGAGGATGGTGCCCGCCCTGCGCGACGATGCCGGAGACCTCGTCGAATCCAAGCGGCCGGGATCGGTCCGCGAGGAGGCCCGCGAAGCCGTCGAGGAAGCCGGTGACCCGCATGCCGTGCCGGTGCACCGCCGCCCGGACGACGGCCCGGAGGGCCGCGTTCATGCCGGGGCAGTCGCCGCCCGCGGTCACGACGGCGATGTGTCGCGGGCGGGCCACGCTCGGTCCGATCAGCGCCCGCGGATCGTCAGCACGGGCCGGGAGGCGCGTCGCACCACGTGCTCCGCCACGCTGCCCATCAGGAAGCGGCGCACCCCGCCGCGGCCGTGCGTGCCGATGACGATGAGATCGGGGCGCCAGCCGCGACCGACCTTCAGGATCTCGGCCGCGGGGCCTCCCGCCACGAGCCTGGCCCGCGCGCGGGCGCCCGCCGCGCGCGCCTGTTCCAGCAGCGCGGCGAGCCGGCGCCGGGCCTCCCGCCGGGCGGCGTCGATGAGCGCCAGGTAGCTGGACGGGATCTTCCCGCCGGGCGGCGCGAACGGCGACGGCGGCGTGAGCACGTGCAGCAGCAGCAGCGTCGCGCGCTCGCTCCGCGCGAGCCCCAGCGCCATCCGGAACGCGGGGCGCGAGGCGGGCGAGAAGTCCGTCGCGTGGAGGATCCGCCGGAGTGGTCTCGGGGCGCGCGCGGTGGCGCGCCGCCTCACCGCAAGGACCCGAGATACGCGGCCAGGGCCTGCACCTCGACCTCGGTGAGCTGGAGCTTGGGCATGTGAGCGCTCGGCCGGTGCGTGGACGGATCGCGCAGCCAGCGAGTGAGATCGGTCTCGATTGCGCTTGGCGCCGATGCGGGACAGATCGGGTCCGATGGGAGTGCCCATCCGCTCCGCGGTGTGACAGCCGTAGCAGCCCTGGTCGCGGAAGACCGCGCGACCCTGGCCGACCAGCCCCTTGCCGTCCTGCGCGTGCGCGCACGAGGCCAGCAGCACCATCGAGATGAGCAAGACCGCGCGTGCGGATCATGAAACCACCTCCTCGGCTTCCTGACAGGCGAGACAGAACCGCGTCGCGGGCACGGCCCGAAGACGCGGGAGCGCGATGGGCTCCCGGCACGATTCGCAGAACCCGTAGGCTCGGGAGCCCAGCCGGCGCAGCGCGTCGGCGATCTCGTCCAGCTCCCGCTTGTCCTGGCCGGCCAGACGCGAGACCAGCGAGGTGGCCGAGTTCGTCGCGGCCCGGTCCGTCGAGTCGCCGGGTCCGGGGGCCTCGAGCCCCGCCATCTCCTCGTCGGTGGCCGCGACCGTCCGGAGCAGCGCCTCGCGCGCCTCGAGAAGCCGGCGGCGGAACTCGTCGATCAGCTTGGCGTCCAGGCGGCGCGCCCGGCCCTTCATACCGCCTCCGGCGCGATCGCCGCCATCAGGTCGTTGCGCGAGACCATCCCGAGGACGCGGCAGTCGGCGTCGATGACGGGCAGGCTGCGGAGCTTCGATTCGACCATGTACTGCACCGCCGAGCGCAGCGAGTCCATCGGCCGGAGGGCCAGGACCCCGTGGGCCATGAAGCGCGAGACGGGCTGGCCCCACACCTCCGGATCGTCGAGGGCGGCGCACGCCACGCGCAGCAGATCGCCCTTCGTCACCATGCCGACGAGGCGACCGTCCTGCGTGACCACGGGAAACCCGTTGTAGTCGTACTTCGCCGCGATGTTCCGGACCTCGGACATCGGGATCTGCTCGAGGATCTGCACGGTCCGCCGGGTCATCACGGTCTCCACCGGGACGGCCAGGCCCGCGGGCGAATGGCTCATCTCACGCATCCTCCCAGACGTCCTTGAGATCGCGGGGGAGCTGGGCCAGGACGGTGCCGCGCTTCACGGTCTCACGGTCCGTCTGTCCCGTCTCGTCGATCACGCGACGGTAGAAGCTGAGCGTCGTCATGCGCGTCTCCGGCTACTTCTTCAGAAGGCCGAGGGCTTCCTTGGCCTTGCGGGTCGAGAGAGCCATGTCCCCCTTCTTGCACGCGGCCTCGGACTCCTGGACGAGCCCGCCGGCCTGCTTCACCCGCGGCGCCTGGATCTCCTGCCCGCGCGGCACCGGGATCTCCTGCTGGCTCCGGGGGGACTGGATATCCTGGCCTCGCGGGGACTGGATGTCCTGGCCGCGCGGCGCCTGGATGTCCTGACTCCGCGGCGACTGGATGTCCTGGCCTCGCGGGGACTGGATGTCCTGACTCCGCGGCGCCTGGATGTCCTGCGCCCGGGCGCTCGCCTTGGGGGAGCGCGGGGCCTGGATCTCCTGGCCCTTTGCGACCTGC
Source organism: uncultured Candidatus Rokubacteria bacterium (assembly GCA_963747235.1). Classification (GTDB taxonomy): domain Bacteria; phylum Methylomirabilota; class Methylomirabilia; order Rokubacteriales; family CSP1-6; genus CAMLFJ01. The sequence goes on along the minus strand of CAVVEU010000039.1, from coordinate 49,037 downwards.
GGAGCCTTCTTAGGAAGCCTGAGCGCTCTTGAGCGCGGCCTTCGCCTGGGTCAGCTCCGGCGGGCACTGGTCCGCGGGTTGGCCGACCGCCGGGATTCCGAGCACGATGATTCCAAATCCGAGTGTGGCCGCGATGAGCTGCTTCATGATGCTCTCCTTTTCGATCGGGCACCGTCGGACGCAGGAAATTGCAAGGCAAGTGCCACGGGGCTCTGCCTGTGTGCGCGAGCAAAAACGCAGGGTTGGCCGGGCGCGCGTCGGACTGGCTGGGGCAGCCGCTCCCGGTTGGGGCGCGCGCGCCTCGCCGACCGCTCAGCCCTTGATATTCCCGATCGGCGTGAGCGAGACGACCCGTCGCGAGATGTCGAGCCGGTGGAGCGTGTCCACCACCGCGGTGAGGTCCTTGTAGGCAAACCCGGCTTCCTCGGCCACCCCGGACTTGGACGCCGCCCGCACGATGATCCCGCGCTCCGCCATGTCCTGGATCAGGGTCTCCCCCCCGACCTGCCGCTTGGCCTGCGCCCGCGACATGGTGCGGCCGGCGCCGTGAGCCGTCGACCCCCAGGTCTCGGCCATGGCCTGCGTCGTCCCGACCAGGAGCGCGGACCCCGTCTCCATCGAGCCGCCGATGATCACCGGCTGGCCGATCTCCCGGTAGTCGGCGGGCACGTCGGGCGCGCCCGGGCCGAAGGCGCGCGTGGCGCCCTTGCGGTGCACGACCAGCTCCATCTCCCGGCCGTCCACCTTGTGGCGCTCGAGCTTGGCGGTGTTGTGGCAGACGTCGTAGACCACGCTGAGCCCCAGCGCGCGCGCGTCGCGCCCGAAGACCTTGGAGAACACCTCCCGGATCCGGTGGGTGATCACCTGGCGATTGGCGAACGCGGTGTTGGCCGCGGCGGTCATGGCGCCGAAGTAGGCCTGGCCCTCCTTCGACCGGAAGGGCGCGCACGCCAGCTCGCGATCCCGCACGCTGATGCCGTACTGCGGCATCGCCCGGTCGAAGATCTTGAGGTAGTCGGTGCCGACCTGATGCCCGAACCCGCGCGAGCCGCAGTGGAGCATGACGAAGACCTGGCCGGGGCCGTCCACGCCGAGCACGCGCGCCACGCGCTCGTCGTGGATGGCGCCCGGTCGCACCACCTGGATCTCCAGGTAGTGGTTGCCGGAGCCCAGCGTCCCGAGCTGCTCCATCCCTCGCTCCAGGGCTCTGGCGCTCACCGCCTCGGGATCGGCGCCGGGCAGGCAGCCGCGGCCCTCGATGTGCGCCAGGTCCTCGGGCCACGCGTAGCCACGGGCCACGCACCAGCCGGCCCCTTCCACCATGACCTTCTTGAACTCGGAGCCGGAGAGGCGCACGAAGCCCTTCGCGCCGACCCCCGCCGGCACCGAGCCGAACAGCGCCCCGATCAGCTCCGGCAGACGGGGCCGCACCTCGTCTTCCCTGAGGTCCGTGCGGATGAGCCGCATCCCGCAGTTGATGTCGAAGCCGATGCCGCCCGGCGAGATCACGCCCGAGTCGGCGCGAAAGGCGGCGACGCCGCCGATCGGGAAGCCGTACCCCCAGTGCCCGTCCGGCATGCAGAGCGACGCGCGGACGATGCCGGGCAGGCAGGCCACGTTGGTCACCTGCTCGAACACGCCGTCGTCCATCTGCTCGAGCAGCGGCCCGGAGGCGTACAGGCGCGCCGGGACGAGCATGCCGGGCTTCGCGGTCGGCGGGATCTCCCAGATGCAGTCGTCGACTCGTCGAACCGCCCCGCGCAGCGACTCGGTGATCGTCATGCTCTCCCTAGATGTCGATGACGACCCGGGCGCGCCAGCCGCCGTCCACCGGCTCGAGCGCGAACTGGTGCAGCGTGACCGCCTTCGGATCGGCGCCCAGCGCGGTGCGCCCGGGATCGATGGTACCGCCGTGGACGTCGGCGGCAAGCCGGTAGGGACCGTCCCCGGTCACCCGCACCCGGGCGTGCGGGAAGACCTGGCTGTCCCGGTCCTTGAGAAAGATCATCTCGGACAGCCAGTCGTAGAGCAGCATGTCGAGCTCGGAGGCCTCCAGGGTGATCGCGCGCTCGACCGTGATCGTCAGCGTGGCCGGGTCCACCATGAGGCGCGCGATCGCGGCCGCGGCCGTCTCGAAGAGATCGTCGAGGCTCCGCCCCTCGATCTCGACGGCGCAGTCGGCCAGGGCCACGTCCTCGAGAAACGTGTAGCGCCCCATGCGCTCCCGTCAGCGCACGCCGGGCCGGTGCGTCGAGACCCCCAGCGCCGACCAGAGCGGGCACCAGCCCCACAGCGCGGTGACGATCGGCACCAGCCCGATGAGCCCCCACCACGTCTGCGGCCCCACGACCACGAGGGCCAGGAGTACCACCCCGATGACCACGCGCACAACTCGCTCGGCATTCCCCACGTTGCGCTTCATCACGCTCCTCCTTGTCGACTCAGTCCCTCGCCGCCTCGGCCATGTTCGCCTCCAGCGTGGCTTCCACCTCGCGCGCCACGTCCTTGAGACCCGGAGTCGCGTAGAGATCGATCGAAGGCCACACCCTTCTCAGCCATCTTGGCCCGGAGGTCGTGGACCCCCAGCACTCCGAACTTGTGGCGGCCCACGGCCGCTTCGAGGTCCTTGGCGACGCGATCGAGCGGCTTCCGCGATTCGACGATGTGCAGCATGAGTCGCCTCCTCGTCACTTCTCGGCCATGTAGTAGAGCACCGGCACGGCCATGCGGGACAGCAGGGTCGAGGCCACCTCGCCCGCCATGAGCGACACGGCCAGGCCCTGGAAGATCGGGTCGAACAGGATCACCGAGGCGCCCACCACCACCGCGGCCGCGGTGAGCAGCATCGGACGGAAGCGTACCGCGCCGGCGTCCACGACGGCCTCGTCCAGCGGCATCCCCTGGGCCCTGCGGAGCTCGATGAAGTCCACCAGGATGATGGAGTTTCGCACGATGATGCCGGCGCCCGGCGATGAAGCCGATCATCGACGTCGCGGTGAAGAAGGCGCCGAGCAGCCCGTGGGCGGGCAGGATCCCGACCAGGGTGAGCGGGATCGGCGCCATGATCACGAGCGGGGTGCCGGAACGAGCGGAACCAGCCCACCACCAGGATGTAGATCAGCACCATGACCGCGCCGAAGGCGAGCCCCAGGTCGCGGAACACCTCGTAGGTGACCTGCCACTCCCCGTCCCACTTCATGGCGAGCGTGCTCGGTGAGGAACGGCTGGCTGGCCGACGTACCGGGGAATGCGGCGGCCGTCGGGCAGGCGCACGGCGTCCAGCTCCCGGTTCATCCGGAGGATGGCGTAGACCGGGCTCTCCTCCTGCCCCGCCACGTCGCCGGTGACGTAGACGACGCGCTTGAGGTTCTTCCGGTAGACGAGCGGCGGCTCGGCGGTGGCCTCCACCCGCGCCAGCTCGGCGAGCGGCACCAGCGCGCCGCTCGCCGCCCTTGAGCGCGGAGTCCGGCGAGCGCGTCCACTCCGCTGACGCTGGTCGCGGGGCAGGCGCACGAAGATCGGCACGTCTTCCTTCTCCGCCGGGAGGTGCGCCAGGCCGGGCTCGCTCCGGCCAAGGCGATGCGCAGGGTTCCGGACCATCTGCTCGGCGGAGATGCCCGAGCAGCGCCGCCTTCTCCTTGTCGACGGACGAAGCGGTACGCCGGGCTGGGGATCTTCCACGTACCAGTCCACGTCCACCACGCCGGGCGTTCTGCTCGAAGACGTCCTGGATTCGGCGCGCGAGCGTCGAGCTGCGCGGTCGTGGTCCGGCGCCGTACACCTCGGCCACCAGGGTCTGCAGCACCGGCGGTCCCGGCGGGACCTCCGCCACCTTGACCCGGGCGCCGTACCGGTCCGGCGATCGCTTGAATACCGGGCCGCGACGCGCCTGGCGATGGCGTGGCTCTGGTCGCTCGCGCTCGTCCTTGGGCAGCAGGTTGACCTGGATGTCGGCCAGGTTGGAGCCCTGCGCACGCAGGAAGTAGTGGCGCACCAGGCCGTTGAAGTTGTAGGGCGCGCGGTGCCGACGTAGAGCTGGTAGATCGGTCACCTCGCGGCGCCGTGCCAGGGCTCGCCCGATCTCGCGGCGTCACGCGCGCCGTCTGCTCCAGCGTGGTGCCCTCCGGCATGTCCACGATCACCTGCAGCTCGCTCTTGTTGTCGAAGGGGAGCATCTTGACGCGCACCAGCTTGAAATAGACCAGCGAGCACGGATGCCAGCAGCAGCAGGACGACGCCCGCCCAGGAAGAGCCAGCGGCGCTTCCAGTCGAGTGGATCAGCGGCGTCATGAGCCGGCGGTAGAGCCGGGTGGTCCAGTCCTCCGTGCTCCTCGCTGGCCGTGCTGCCGCGGCTGCGCGCCCTTCAGCATGCGGTAGGCGGCCCAGGGGGAGACGATGAAGGCGATGAAGAGCGAGAAGAGCATGGCCACGGAGGCGCCGACCGGGATCGGGCGCATGTAGGGGCCCATCAGGCCGCCGACGAAGGCCATGGGCAGGATCGCGGCGATCACGGCGAAGGTGGCCAGGATGGTGGGGTTGCCGACCTCGTCCACCGCCTCGACCGCCACCCGGACGCAGCGGCCGCCCGTGGTTGTCCGGCAGGTGGAAGTGGCGGGGGATGTTCTCGACCACCACGATGGCGTCGTCCACCAGGATGCCGATGGAGAAGATCAGGGCGAAGAGGGTGACGCGGTTGAGGGTGTAGCCGTACAGGTAGTAGATCAGGAGGGTCAGCGCCAGGGTGACCGGGATCGGCGAACAGGACCACGACGGCGGCGCGCCAGCCCAGGAAGAGCGCGATCAGGATGGTCACCGAGACCGTCGCCAGGAACAGGTGCATGAGCAGCTCGTTGGACTTCTCCCTGGGCCGTCTCGCCGTAGTTGCGGGTCACCGTGACACCTGCACGTCGGCGGGGAATCAGGCACGCCCTTCAGCGACTCGCACTTTTGCCAGCACCTTGCTCGGCGATCACGATGGCGTTCGTGCCCTTGCGCTTGGCCACCGAGATGGTGACGGCCGGGTAGTCCTGGCCGACCGGCCGGGCACCCAGCCCCTGGGCCATGTGGCCCTGCGCGGCCGCGGTGTGGGCCGCCGCGCCGACGCCGAAGAAGACGTACGAGCGCGGCTCCTCCGGCCCGTCCATCGATGCGGCGCCACATCCCGCAGGTACACCGGTCGCCCGTCCGCGTGACGCCCGACGACCACCCGGCCCGACGTCGCTCTGGCTCCGTCCAGGAAGACTCGCGGCGTCCACGAGATACTCCCGGTTGCCGCGGCTCGAAGCGCTCCCGGCCCGCAGCTCGCGGTTGGCCTCGCCGTAGCGCCGCCAGCCACGGCCGCCCGGCGCCAGTCGGTAGGCCGCCAGGCGCGCGGTCGAGCAGGCACGCGCACCTGGCGTCGCTGCGCCGCCGATGAGCCGGGTCTCGGCGACGTCGGTGATGTCCTTGATCTGGTCGTCGAGCTGCGCCGCGATCCGCCGCAGCGTGTACGCGATCCACGCGGTCGCTCCACAGGGTCAGGGCGAGGATCGGCACGTCGTCGATCGAGCGCGGCTTGACGAGGGGCTGTCGAGGCGCCCGGCGGGATCAGGTCGAAGTTGGCCCAGATCTTGTTGTAGAGCTTGACGATGCTGTGCTCTTCGTCCTCGCCGACCTTGAAGCGCACGATGGCCAGCGCTGGCCCGGGCTGGCTGGTCGAGTAGACGTACTCGACCCCGGGAATCTCCCTCAGCTTCTTCTCCAGCGGGATGGTGACGCGCTCCTCGACCTCCTTGAGCGCCGGCCCCCGGCATCTCGACGAACACGTCCGTCATCGGCACCACGATCTGCGGCTCCTCCTCGCGCGGCGTGGCCAGCATCGCGAAGAGGCCCAGCAGGAGCGAGGCCAGCACGACGAGCGGCGTCAGCTTGGAGTCGATGAACGTCCGGGCCATGCGGCCCGCGAAGCCGACCGGGGCGGTCACGGCCCGGCTGCCACCCGCGAACCGTCGCTCACCCGCGAGGCACCCTCCACCACGACGCGCTCGTGGGCATCGAGCCCCGAAAGGATCTCGACGCGGTCGGCGTGGCGCACGCCTGCGGTGACCAGCCGGAGCCGGGCGATACCCTGATCATCCACCACGTACACGGCACTGAGCTGTCCCCGCTCGATCAGAGCCGAGATCGGCACCACGAGCACCTGGCGCTCCCCGGCCGGGAACCGAGCGCGGCCGAACAGACCCGAGCGCAATCCCGGGGCGACCGGGAGGTCCAGCTTGACCGTCACCGTCCGGCTGGACGGATCGGCGGTCGGGATGATCTCGACCACACGGCCTTCGAGAGTGCGATCGAGCGAATCGAGCACGACCGGGACCCTCTGGCCCAACCGCACGCTGCCCACGGCCGATTCACCGACCTCGGCTTCGAGCCGGTACGCCCGCGGGTCGTCGAGGACGAGCAGTGGCTGCCCGGGCATCGCCAGGTCCCCCGGCTCTACGCGACGATCCACCACCACGCCGGTGGCGGGCGCCGTGATACGCGTCTCGCCCAGCGCGATCTCGGCCGCCCGAAGCTCGGCCGCGGCCGCGTCGATCCGATAGCTCATCTGCTTCTCGCGCGCGCGAACCGAGTGGATCCGCGCCTCGGCCTGCTCGACGGCCGCGGCCGTGCTCTTGCGCCTGGCCTCGACGGCCTCGTAGTCCTGCGCGCTGACCAGCTCGCGCTCCCACAGCTGGCGGTATCGGCTCGCCGTCGCCTCGGCGTAGGCGCGCTCCGCCGCGGCGGAGCGGAGCGAGGCCTCGGCCTCTTCCAGTGTCCGCCTCACTTCATCGAGGCTCATCTCGGCTTCCGCGAGGGCGGCCCGCGCGCGGTCGGCGCGCGCGGCGAGCTCGCGCTCGTCCACCGTCACCAGGACCCGGCCGTGCTCGACGTGATCGCCCTGGCGCGCCCGCACCTCCCGGACGTAGCCCTGCACCTTGCTGGCGATAACCATCCGGGTCCTGGTCCGGACGGTGCCCGCAACCTCCACGGCGTCCCGGATGGCGGCCGGCCTCACCGCCTCCACCCGGACGCCGCTCACCGGCGCGGGCCGCTCTCCCGGCACCTCCGCGGCACGCTCGCTCCCGCATCCGACGAGCAGGAGCAGGCCGGCCAGGCCGAGCATCGGGCGCGCCGACCGCGCGCTCACGCCACGACCTCCGCCCGTGTGGCCAGCAGCCGCGGAGCCCTTCTCCCGCGCCAGCCGCCGCAGGTGGTCATGCCCGGCTGCCGGCGGCCTCGCTGCGGGCCCCGAGCTTCTTGAGGAACTCTTCCATCAAGCACCAGCGAGTCAGCGCGGACTGGAACAGATTGAGCCCGACGAACAGCGTGAAGAAGAGCCAGTACGGGCTGTGCAAGTAGCTCAGGACGACGCTGATCGTGACGAAGCTACCCGCGATGAGACGGATCCAGCGTTCGAGTGTCATGGCGTCCTCCTCTTCGGTCGTGAAGTGACGGCAATCAGCGAGGAGGAACTGCAACGGGAGTGCCAGCCGAAGCACAGCCAAAATCAACCACTTATCGCGGCCCCCGGGAAGGTGGGTGGGGCCGTCGCGCCCCAGTGGCGTGGCCGGGCGGGCCGGCAGTACTCGGGTGGGCTTCGCGCCCCTCAGCTCGGCGAAGGCGCCGCGCCGGCCTGAAGCCGGTGGAGCCAGAAGTGGTCGGGGCGCCGCTGGAGGCGCTCGGCGAGCAGCCGCTCGGCGCGATCCATGTCGCCGCCGCGGAAGCACGCCTCGATCAGCGTGTCGTGGAAGACATCGCGCTGGGCGCGGCTGCCGCCGAGCTCGACGATCCGCGGCCGGAGCGGCTCGATCTTCGCGATCACGCGCGGCCAGTCCCGCGCCGCGAACGCGTGGAGCCCTTCCACCAGCGGCAGGGTCACCTCGCCCATCAGCCCCGTCGGGTCCTTCGGCGCCCGCTCGCGCAGGAGGGCGAGCTGCTTGTCGACGCCGGCCCAGTCGCCGCCACCCGCCAGCGCCATCGCCACGTGCGCGACGTGGAACAGGAGGCCCGTCCGCCCGATGCGGTCACGCGCGATGGCAGTGAACGGCTGCCAGCGGTCGCCCGGCGGGTGCCCGGTCAGCTCGAGCCGCCACAGGAGCGAGATCGAGTCGTGCAGGTCGCCGGCGATCGAGGACGGCGCCTGCTCGAAGAGCCGGCGCGACAGGTCGGACACCCGGGCGTACTCGCCGCGTGACAGGTGCATGAGCACCAGGTGCCACCAGAGGTGGTTCTGGAACCAGTTGAGGCCGCGGCACGGCTCGATCGCCGCCGGCAGCCGGGTCGCCCCCGTGTCGAACGCGGCCGACTCGTAGAGCGCGTGGGCGAGGGCGTGGATCGACCACGCGTCCTCCGGGTTCCTCGTGATGGCGTCGTCCGCGAGCCGGATGGCCTCCGGGCAGCGTCCCGCCTCCTCCAGCGCGAAGGCGTGCATGCCCAGCATGTAGGAGCTCTCGGGATGATGGCGAACGAGCTCGCTGGTCGTCTCGAGCATGGCGGGAAACTTCCCCTGCCAGAAGAAGACGAAGTAGAGCCGCTGGATGATGGCGAGGTCGCGCGGATACTGCGCGAGATGCTCGCGCATCGCGGCTTCCGCCTCGGGCACCTTGCCGGCCGTCCACAGGGTAACCGCGTTGACGTAGCCACGCTCGCGAGCGCTCACGCCCGGCGTCGCCGCGGCCTGGGCTACCTCGCCGGCCGCACGGGCTTCTCCGAACCGCTCTTCCAGGAACAGACAGGCCGCCGCGCCGGCGTGCGCCACCGCCAGCGACGGATCCACCTGCGTCGCCTCGCGGAACAGATCGAGGGCGTTCGCCTTCCAGCCGAGCGCGGCCTCGACGCCGGCATCGTACGCCTCGAGCGCCGTCGGAGCCGCCGTGGTTACGGCAAGGCCGTATCGGTCGTTTGGCACGCGGGCATTCTACCGCGGTCGCCGTCAGTGGCGGTGGCCGGGCAGCGCCTCCCCCTTGGCCATGGCGAGATGGTGAGGACCGTGATGGCCACCCTGCACCAGCAGCCCGATGAAGCCCAGGCCGCGGATCCGCGCGACCGTCTTGGCGTCCTCGGGCGCGCGCGCCGTCACCGTGAGGCGGAGGCCGTTCGGAATCGGCGCGGTCGTGGCCGACCACTCCGACATGCGGTCCAGCTCGACCGCGTGCGGCGCGACCATCGCGCGGATGGCCCGCGCCGTCCTCGGCGAACCGGTGATGTCCATGGCCAGGCCGCCCGGAACCTGGCTCGCCTTGACCTCGGAGCGCAGGACGACCTCGTTCATGTCGATGAGGTGCTGGCGCAGCCGCTCGAGATCGACCCGGCTCCAGTCCGTCTCGGCGTCCGCCTCCAGCAGGCGCACGACCTCGGCGATGGCCCCGAAGGCATCCTGGCCGGGCAGCGTCGGCGCTCCGTCCGCCGACGCCGTCGTCTGATGCCCGTGCATGTGGTGGCCCGGCTGATGGCCCATCTGGTGGCCCGGCTGCTGCCCCGGCTGATGCCCCTGCGGGTGGGGGGCGGGCGGGCTCTGGGCGAGGAGCGGCGGCGTGAGCAGCAACGCTCCGAGGCCGAGGCTCAACGCGATCGTGGCGGCTTTGAACATGGTGTCCTCCCGGGTTGGATCGAGTGCGTCCACTGTAGCGCCTGCCGGCCCCTCCGTCCGTGACCTGGGTCACGCATCACATCGGGTAGCGCCGGTAGAACCAGCGCTTCACCACCTCCATCAGGCCCAGATATGCGACCACCATGGCGAGCAGGAAAGCGAAGAAGAGCGGCGGCAGCGGCGTGAAGCCGAGCCAGGGCGCCAGCGGCGTGAACGGCAAGAGCGCCCCCGCGGCCGCGCAGGCGCTCACGCCCCAGGCCAGCCCGCGGCTGGGGCGGCTGCGCCAGGGCGGCCCGGCCGTCCGGATGACGAAGATCACGAGGGTCTGCGTGGCCAGCGACTCCACGAACCATCCCGTCCGGAAGAGCGCCGGGCCCGCCTCGAACACCCAGAGCATCACCGCGAACGTGGCGAAGTCGAACACCGACGACAGCGGCCCGGTCAGCAGCATGTACCGGCGGATGAAGGCGATGTTCCACCGCTTGGGCTTGCGCATGTAGGCGCCGTCCACCCGATCGGACGGGATCGGCACCTGGGCGAGATCGTACAGGAAGTTGTTGAGCAGGATCTGCAGCGGCAGCATCGGCAGGAAGGGCAGGAAGAGCGAGGCCGCCGCCATGCTCAGCATGTTGCCGAAGTTGGAGCTGGTGCCCATCAGGACGTACTTCATGATGTTGCCGAAGCTCCGGCGCCCCTCGACGACGCCGTCGTGGAGCACCGAGAGTCGCTTCTCGAGCAGGATGATGTCGGCCGCGTCCCGCGCCACGTCCACCGCGTTCTGGACGGAGATGCCGACGTCCGCCGAGCGCAGCGCGGGGGCGTCGTTGATGCCGTCTCCCAGGCAGCCCACCACGTGGCCGCGGGCGTGCAGGGCCCGGACGATGCGGTTCTTCTGGATCGGCGAGACGCGCGCGAACACCGTGGTCCGCTCGGCCACCGCGCCCAGCGCGGGATCCGACATGCGCTCGACGTCCGCGCCGAGCACGATCACGCCCGAGTCGAGCCCGACTTCCCGGCAGATCTTCCGGGTGACCAGCTCGTTGTCGCCCGTGATGATCTTCACCTCGATCCCGTCCGCCCGGAGCGTGCGTAGCGTCTCGGCCACGCCCTCGTGCGGCGGGTCGAAGAAGGCGGCGAAGCCGACGAAGATCAGCTCGCGCTCGTCGGTCACGGAATAGGCGGCCTGCTCGGCCACCGGGCGGTAGGCCACCGCCAGCGCGCGGTAGCCGTCGGCGCTCAGCCGGCGGAAGAGCGCGTCGGCGGTGGCGCGGGCCGGCGCGTCCAGCGGCGCGGCGGCCCCCGCCACCTCGAGGGCCGTGCAGATGGGCAGCACGCTCTCCGGCGCCCCCTTGGTGATGAGAAGCCGCCGGCCATCGTCCCGGACGATCACCGACACCCGCCGGCGCTCGAAATCGAAGGGGATCTCGTCCACGCGCTCGTGCCGGGCGACCGCCGGGTGCTCGTGCTTCAGGATCGCGTCGTCCATGGGACTGCGCAGCCCGGTCTGGTACACGCTGTTCAGCGCGGCGAGCCGGATCACCGCCTCGTCGTTCTCCCCCTCGATGTTCAGGTGGCGGTCCACCGTGATCTCCCCGTGGGTGAGCGTGCCCGTCTTGTCGCTGCACAGGATGTCCATGCTGCCGAAGTTCTCGATGGCGGCGAGCTGCTTGACGATGACCTTCTTCCGCGCCATGCGCACCGCCCCGCTGGCCAGCGTGACCGATACGATCATGGGGAGCAGCTCGGGCGTGAGCCCCACCGCCAGCGCCACCGAGAACAGGAACGTCTCCAGCAGGTCGCGCTGCAACAGGGCGTTGACCAGGAAGACGAACAGCACCAGGAAGATGACGACCTGGAGGATCAGGAACCCGAACCGCCGCGTGCCCCGCTCGAACTCGGTCTCCGGGGGCCGCGCGACAAGGCTCGCGGCCACCCGCCCGAACTCGGTGGCCGGGCCGGTCGCCACCATGACCGCCACCCCCACCCCGCTGATCACCGAGGTACCCCGGAAGACGGCGGTCACCGCCTCTCCGAGCCCGCCGGCGGCCAGCGCGCCGGCGGTCGCCTGCTTCTCGCGGGGCAACGACTCGCCGGTGAGCGCGGCTTCGTTGACGAACAGGTCCCGCGTCAAGAGGAGCCGGCCGTCGGCCGGAACCAGATCGCCCGCCTTGAGGTGGATCACGTCGCCCACCACCACCTCGCGCACCGCCACCTCGCGCTCGACCCCGTCCCGGATCACCGTCGCGGTCTGGCCCACCTGCCCGCGCAGGCGCGCGGCCGCCCGCTGGGAGCGGAACGCCAGGGTGAAGTTCAGGGCCACGCTCAGCACGAGCATCAGCGCGATGATCACCGCGCTGACCGGCTGGCCGAACGCGGCCGAGACCACGCTCGCCACGAGCAGGATCAGCACGAGTGGGTTGGCGAAGTAGTGCAGCAGCTCACGGACGGTCTCGAAGCGCCGGGGCGGCGCCAGATCGTTCGGCCCCAGGGCCCGCAGGCGCGCGGCGGCCTCCGGCGACGACAGCCCGCGCTCGGTGGCGGCGGACGCGGCCAGGGCTTGCCCGATGCTCACCGCCCAGACCGGCGGAGCCAACATCTTAATCGTCCGCGCCGTAGCGAACCGTGATGAGGGCGCCGATGGTCCGTCGAAGGTCCGCCAGCTCGCGACGGCGCCAGCGCGCCTCGATCTTCCGGAGCTGGCGCGCCAGCTCGGCGTCGGCGAACACGTCGCGGACCCAGCGCGAGAAGTCGCCGTGCTCGGCGTGGTGGGCCAGCACGTCGTCGGGCGCGGTCTCGACCACCCGGCGAAACGCGTGCAGGCTGTCCGCCGACGCGCGCACCCGCCCGTCCCGGTCGCGAAAGCGGAACTCCCGGCCGGGCGGGACGCACGAGTCCACGTACTTCGTCAGATGCCGGACGTGTACGGTCTGCCGCGGCGCCGCCACGAAAGTCACCGCGCTGGGTGGGTGCTCGCGATTGCGCTGGACGAGGAGGAACTCGCCGCGGGGCAGGCGCGCGAGGGCCTCCGAGATGCCCGCCCCTTCGCTCACCACCGCCGGCAACGTCGCGCCGAGGAACGCCAGCTCCTCGCTCCTGGTGGTGCGCGCCAGGACGAAGATGTCCACGGCTCGGATGACGCGCTCCCGCAGCCAGCTCGGGCGGTACGTCACGAAGCAGAACCCACGATCCGCGAGGTCCAGCGCGTCGGTGGCGACCCCTCCGTCGTGCAGGGAATAGTGCGCCTCGTCGATGAGAACCCAGTGCGGGCGGCCGCTGGTCCGCCTGATCTCCCGGATCTTCCAGAGGGCCCGCTCGATGACGGTCACCTTCATCGGGTGCGGCAAGGTGGACAGATCCAGGACCGTGGACGCGGCGGGGTCTTGCCGGTGCCCGTCCAGGGCCCGGTCCACGTCGGCGGGCTCGTGGACCTCCGCCGACGTCACGCCGGGCAGATGCGCCAGTACCCGATAGTCCCCTTCGGGATCGATGACGCAGACCGCGTAGCGCGCGGCCACCAAGCGCTCCACGAGCGCACCGGCCAGCCACGACTTGCCCGAATGCGGATCGCCGTGGATCAGGATGTTGACGCCGCGGGCCGGGATCGTGACCGGCCCGGACGTCGCCGCCACCCATCCGATGGAGAGGCGATGCCGGGAAGAGTCCGGGACGGCCAGGCGATCCGCCAGGATCCGCTCGGTGATGGCGGCCGCGATGCCGGCGCCGTGGGCCCCGGGGAAGACCCAGTCCACGCGCTCCCGGACGGCGGGGAGGCTATCCCCCGGGCAGCCGCTGAAGCCGCACGCGTCGAAGAGCGGGATGTCGTTCTCCGCGTCACCCAGAGCCAGCGCGTCGTGCGGCGACAGGCCGAGCACGCGCAGCGCCTGCTGCACCCCGGAGCCCTTGGACACGCCGGCGGGCAGCAGCATGAGCGCGGCGCGGTTGTAGATCAGATCCCGCGTCACACCCGCGGCGGCCAGCGCCTCCTTCAGCGCCCCTTCGTCCGCACGGCCCGCGCCGACGATGACCCGGCCCACCTGGTAGTAGATCCCACGCCGGTCGAGCTCGGCGAGGAGCCGGCCCGGCACCGGTGGGCCCTGGTCGCGGATCATGGCCGAGCCGGGGTAGTAGAGCACGGCACCGTTCTCGGCGACGACGGCGTCGAACAGCTCCAGGCAATCGCAGACCCGCGTCAGCTCGAAGAAGGTTCGCCCGGTGACGAGGATGAGGCGAAGGCCCACCGTGCGGACCCGCTCCAGCGCCTCGCGCACCACGGGCGGGATCCGATCCTCGGACGCGAGGGTGCCATCGTAGTCACAGGCGAGCGCCTTGAAGAGCACGTCAGGCGCTGAGAGCAAGCCGGGTGCCAGCGCCCAAACGACGCAAGATGGTGAGAATCGCCGCCCCGGCTGTCGTGACGCGGGACACCGGCGCCCCACTGTCGTCGGGATTCCGTCCGGGCGGGAGCCCCGGGGCGGACGCAAGTGGCGTCCCGGTACGACTTTTCAGACCGGCACCCCCCTTGCACTTCCCGATCGTCATGCATACGTTCCGTCCACTGCTTCCGCTGATCGTGCTCATCTTCCTGGCCGGGTGCCAGACGGCGGCGAAGGCGCCGTCCGACCGTGTCGGCACCCCGCGCGACCTCGAGGTATCCACGACGGTGGCCGCCATCGAGCCGCCCGATGCCGACGCGCCATCCGCGCCGGGCCTGCCGCCACCGCCCGAGCAATTCGTGCCGGTTCCGCGGCTGGCCGACATCTATTTCGACTATGACGCCTACACGATCCGCCCCAAGGATACGCCGATCCTCGACGAGAACGCGGTGTGGATCCGGGCGAATCCCGGCGGCCTGGTCCTGATCGAGGGGCACGCCGACGAGCGGGGTACCGACGACTACAACCTCGGCCTCGGCGATCTCCGGGCGGCGGCCGCGAGGAACTACCTAATCGAGCACGGCATCCCCGCCGATCGGATGGTGGCGATCTCGTACGGCCGGGAGCGGCCGGTCTGCATCGAGCACAGCGAGGCGTGCTGGGCCCGGAACCGTCGGGCCCGATTCCTCGTCAAGCCGCTCTGACCGCCACGCCGACCATGCCCCTCGTGGCGCGCGGAAGCGGAGATGCGCTGGGACCCGGCACCGTCGTGCTGCTGCGCGACCCCCGCGTCGGCCTCGAGGCGGTGGTCGTCATCGACAACGTGGCGTGCGGGCCGGCCATCGGTGGGGTCCGCATGGCTCCGGACGTCACGGTCGAGGAGGTCTCGCGCCTCGCCCGGGCCATGACCTTGAAGAACGCGGCCGCCGGTCTGGCTCACGGCGGAGGCAAGGCCGGCATCGTCGCCGATCCGGCCGGCGCCCCGGCAGACAAGGAGCGCCTGACCCGGGCCTTCGCGCGGGCAATCCGCTCGCTCACCGACTACATTCCCGGTCCCGACATGGGCACCGACGAGCGCTGCATGGCGTGGATCAAGGACGAGATCGGCCGGGCCGTCGGGCTGCCGCGCGTGCTCGGCGGCATCCCCCTCGACGAGATCGGGGCCACCGGCTGGGGGGTCGCGATCGCGGCCGAGGTCGCTGCGCCGGAGGCGGGGATCGGCCTGGCCGGGGCGCGCGTCGCGATCGAGGGCTTCGGGGCCGTGGGGCAGCACGCGGCCCGGTTCCTGGCCGCGCGCGGGAGCCGGGTGGTCGCCGTCTCCGACAGCCGGGGGGCCGTTCACGACCCGGCGGGGCTCCCCCTCGACGCGCTGATCGCCCACAAGCGGGCCGGGCGACCGCTGAGCGCCTTCTCCGGCGGCCGGGCGATCGGCCGCGACGCGCTGATCGGCGTCCCGTGCGAGATCTGGATTCCCGCCGCGCGACCGGACACCCTCACCGCGGACAACCTGAGCAGCCTCCAGGCCCGGCTGGTCATCCAGGGCGCGAACATCCCGGCCACCGAGGCGGCCGAAGAATGGATGCACGCCCACCGCATCCTGAGCGTGCCCGATTTCATCGCGAACGCGGGCGGGGTCATCTGCGCCGCGATCGAATATCACGGCGGTACCCAGGCGCAGGCCTTCGCGACCATCGAGGAGCGCATCCGCGCCAACACCCGCGAGACGCTCGAGCACGCTCGCGCGGGCCGGCTGCTTCCGCGCGAGGCCGCCACCCGCATGGCGCGGGCCCGCGTCGAGGAAGCGATGCGCTACCGCAAGGCCTGACGCGCGGCCTCCGCCGCCGCGACGGCCTCGAGACCGCGCACGATCGCGTCCGGGTTCAGCGAGATGCTCGTGATCCCCTTCTCCACGAGGAACCGGACCATCTCGGGATAGTCGCTCGGGGCCTGGCCGCAGATCCCGACCTTGCGTCCGGCGCGTCGCGCGCCGTCGATGATCGTGCCGATCATGCTGAGCACCGCCGGGTTGCGCTCGTCGAACTCGGGCGCGACCAGCTCGGAGTCCCGATCCACCCCGAGCACGAGCTGGGTGAGATCGTTGGAGCCGATCGAGAAGCCGTCGAAGAGGGCCGCGAACTCGTCGACCAGGATCGCGTTGGCGGGAATCTCGGCCATGACGTAGACCTCGAGGCCGTTCACGCCGCGCACGAGCCCGTTGGCGGCCAGCAGATCGAGCACGCGCCGACCCTCGGCCGGGGTCCGGCAGAACGGGATCATGAGCTTCACATTGGAGAGGCCCATCTGCTCGCGGACCCGGCGCAGGGCCCGGCACTCGAGCTCGAACGCGTCCCGGTAGCGCGGGTGCGCATAGCGGAACGCGCCCCGGAAGCCGAGCATGGGATTGCCCTCCTCGGGCTCGAAGTCCCGACCGCCCACGAGCCCCGCGTACTCGCTGGACTTGAAATCCGAGAGGCGGACGATCACGTCCTTCGGGTGAAAGGCCGCCGCGATCGTCGCCACGCCTTCGGCCAGCCGCTCGACGAAGTATTCCCCGCGATCCGCATACCCGGCCGTCAGCGCGTCGATCTCCGCCCGCGCGGCCGGATCGCGGACCCGATCCGGGTGGAGCAGCGCGAGCGGATGCGCGCGCACGAAGCTCGCGATGATGAACTCGATGCGTGCCAGCCCCACGCCGTCGTTGGGCAGCGCGGCGAGCCGGAAGGCCTCGCCCGGATTGCCGACATTGAGCATCACCTTGGTCTCGGTCGTCGGCATCGCGGCCAGGTCCACCTGCCGGCGCTCGACGGACAGCGCGCCCGCGTAGACCGACCCGGTCTCGCCTTCGGCGCAGGACACGGTCACGAGCTGCCCGTCGGGGAGGAGCTCCGTCCCGTTGCCGGTGCCGACCACGCACGGCACCCCGAGCTCGCGGCTGACGATGGCGGCGTGGCAGGTGCGGCCCCCACGGTCGGTCACGATCGCGGCCGCGCGCTTCATGATGGGCTCCCAGTCGGGATCGGTCATGGACGCCACGAGCACGTCCCCGGCCTGGAAGGCTTCCAGGTCGCGCGGATCGCGCAGCCGCCGCGTCGGCCCTACCCCGATCCGCTGGCCGATGGCCGCGCCGCTGACGAGCCGGTCCCGCGGCCCGCCCGGCCGCAGCGAGAAGATCTCGAGGACGGCCCGGCGCGCGGCGGAATGGACCGTCTCGGGCCGCGCCTGGAGGATGTAGAGCCGGCCGTCGTCGGCATCCTTTGCCCATTCGATGTCCATCGCCACCACATGCCCCGCCCGCCGCGAGTAGTGGTCCTCGATGGCGACCGCGAAGCGGCCGAGCTCCAGCGCCTCCTGGTCACTGAGGCTGGCGGAGCGCTGAGCCTGCGCGGGCACCGGAGCCCGCTCGGGCTGCCCGCCGGCTCCCATGACGAGCTTCCACGTCTTTTGGGCTATCTTCCGCTTCAGCAGGGCGTGATGACCGGTCCGCAGCGTCGGCTTGAAGATCCAGAACTCGTCCGGATCGAGCTGCCCCTGGACGACCGCCTCCCCCAGCCCGAAGGCGGCGTTGACGAGGACCACGCCGGGGAACCCGCTGTCGGGGTCGAGGGTGAACATGACGCCCGAGCTGCCCCGGTCGCACGCGACCATCTTCTGGACCGCGACCGACAGGAACACGCTCAGATGGTCGAACCCGTTCTGGATGCGATACACGATAGCGCGATCGGTGAAGATCGAGGCGAAGCAGCGCCGGCACGCGGTCAGCAGCGCGGTCTCTCCCCGGACGCCCAGAAAGCTCTCGTGCTGACCCGCGAAGCTCGCCTGGGGAAGGTCCTCCGCGGTGGCGCTCGAGCGGACGGCGACTGCGGGCTGGTCGGCCCCGGCTTCGCGCGCGAGCGTCCGGTAGGCGGAGACGATCGCGTCCTCCAGCCCGGCCGGGAGCGGGGCCGACTCGACGAGCCGGCGGAGCTCCGCGCCGGCCGTGGCCAGCGCGGTCACGTCCTCGCCGGTCACCCCTTCG
Source organism: uncultured Candidatus Rokubacteria bacterium (assembly GCA_963747235.1). GTDB lineage: Bacteria > Methylomirabilota > Methylomirabilia > Rokubacteriales > CSP1-6 > CAMLFJ01. The sequence goes on along the minus strand of CAVVEU010000039.1, from coordinate 31,042 downwards.
AGGATGGCGGCGAGCCGGTCGCGCAGCCCGCTGCCGTCGAGAAGCGCCCGGTACGCGTCCGCGGTGATCGCGAACCCGTCGGGAACGCGAACCCCGGCCGCGCCCAGCTCGCCGTAGAGCTCACCGAGGGACGCCGTCTTGCCGCCGACCAGGGGCACGTCTCCCAGCCGGATCTCACGGAACCACTTGATGACCTCACTCATACCGGAGGGCCTCGATCGGCTTGAGCCGGGACGCCTTGCGGGCCGGGTAGTAGCCGAAGAAGACCCCGACGGCGGCCGCGAAGAGGAAGGCGGGCAAGACGGCGGACCAGGACACCAGCACGCTCCACTGGAACACGTAGCCGATCGCGTAGGACCCGATGATCCCGACCGCGATGCCGATCAGGCCTCCCGCCAGCGAGACGAACACGGCCTCGAACAGGAACTGGCTCAGGATGTCCCGTCGCCGCGCCCCGATGGCCCGGCGGAGACCGATCTCCCGCGTCCGCTCCGTCACCGAGACCAGCATGATGTTCATGATGCCGATGCCACCGACCACCAGCGAGACCGCGGCGACCGCCGCCAGGAGCAGGCTCAGCACGCGGGACGCGGCTTCCTGGCTGGCCAGGATCTCGGACAGGTTCCGGATGGCGAAGTCGTCCTCCTCGTGCGGCTGGAGACGATGGCGCTCCCGCAGCAGGTCGCGGATCTGCGCCTCGGCCTCCGCCATGCGGCCCGCGTCCGTGACCTTGACGAGGATCGACCCCACCGCGCGCGCGTTGGCCTGGCTCACCCCCAGGACCTTCTTCTTCGCGGTGGAGAGGGGAATCAGCAGCGTGTCGTCCTGGTCCTCGCCTCGCGTGCTCTGCCCCTTCCGGGCCAGGACACCCACGACCGTGAACGGGACCGCCTTGATCCGGACGGTCTGGTCGATCGGATCGGTGCCGCCGAACAGGTTCTCGGCGACGGTCTGCCCCAGCACGACCACCTTGCTCGCCGCGTCCACGTCGTCCGCCGTGAGGAGCCGGCCCGACACCGCGACCCAGTCGCGGGCCTGGAAGTACTCCGGCGTCACGCCCTGCAGTGCGGTGGACCAGTTGCGGTTGCCGAACACGACCTGCGCGCCCCCGCGCATCGTGGGCGCCGCGGCCTCGACGCTCCGGACGTCGCGCTGGATCGCCCGGGCGTCGTCCTCCGTGATCGTGAGCAGACTGCCCGAGCCGAGCCGGACTCCCCCGGAGGTGATGGATCCGGAGAGCACGATGATCAGGTTCGACCCGAGGCTCCGGATCTGCTCGGCCACGCGGGCCTGGGCGCCGGCCCCGATGGCCATCATCGTCACCACCGCCCCCACCCCGATGATCACCCCGAGCGCGGTGAGCGCGGTCCGGAGCCGGTTGGTGCGCAGCGCGGCCGCCGCCATCTGGACCGTGGCGGAGACTTTCATGCCGCCCGGGCCTGCCGCCGGTCCCGCACCGCCTGGTCGCCCACCAGCATCCCGTCGCGGAACGAGAGAATCCGCTGCGCGTACTGCGCGATGTCCTGCTCATGCGTCACCAGCACGATGGTCAGCCCGGTCCGGTGCAGCGCCTGGACCACCGCCATGATCTCGTCGCTGGTCCGCGTGTCGAGGTTCCCCGTCGGCTCATCGGCCAGGAGCAGGATCGGATCGTTGACGAGCGCGCGCGCGATGGCCACCCGCTGCTGCTCGCCTCCCGAGAGCTGGGCGGGACGGTGCGCGGCCCGGCCCCGCAGCCCCACCGCCTCGAGCTTGCGCTGCGCCCGTTCCCGGCGCTCGCGACTCGAAACGTCTGCGTAGAGCAGGGGCATCTCGACGTTGGCCTGGGCGGTCATCCGCGGCAGCAGGTTGAACTGCTGGAAGACGAAGCCGATACGGCGGCTGCGGATCTCCGACAGGTCATCGTCGCCCAGGCTCGACACGTCGCGGCCTTCCAGCCGGTAGCGGCCCGCGGTCGGCGTGTCGAGGCAGCCGAGGATCGTCATGAACGTGGACTTGCCGGAACCGGACGGACCCATGACCGCCACCATCTCGCCGGCCGCGATCGTGACCGAGACCCCGCGGAGCGCGTGGACAACGTGGTCCCCGAGCGGGTACTCCTTGTGGAGTCCCTGCGTCTCGATCAGCGGAGCGTCCATCGGGCTTCGCCCGCGCGTCAGTCGAGCTCTTCCTCGGTGCGGCCGCACTGATCGCACCGCGTGGTCGGCCATTCCGCCTCCAGGCACTCGGGACACTTCGCGTCGCCGCTGACGTGCGTCGTCTCGTCCCCGATCGTGAAGAGCTTGGCCATCGGCCTCTAGCCTCCCTCGGTCCAGCCTTCGGCCCCGATCAGGGGGACGAACGCGACCTCCTCGAGATCCTCGTACCGGTACTCCTGCGCATCGGTGCGCGTGACGCGCACCAGCCGCTGGTGGCCGGCGCAGGGCCCGACCGGCATGATCAGCCGCCCCCCCACCGCGAGCTGGCCCAGGAGCGTCTGGGGCGCCCGCGGGCCCCCCGCGGTCACCAGGATCGCGTCGTACGGAGCGTGCTCCGCCCAGCCCAGGGTGCCATCGCCTTCCCGGACGCAGACGTTGGCATAGCCGAGCTCGGCCAGCCGGGTGCGCGCCTGCTCCGCCAGCACCCCCACCCGCTCGACCGTGTACACCTCGGCCGCGATCCGGGACAGCACCGCGGCGCCGTATCCCGACCCGGTGCCGATCTCGAGCACCCGAGTGCCCGGCTTGAGCTCGGCCGCCTGCATCATCACCGCGACGATGTACGGCTGAGAGATCGTCTGCTCCTCACCGATCGGCAGCGGCCGGTCCTCGTGGGCGAACCGCGCCAGCCCCGCGGGGACGAACCGCTCCCGCGGGACGGCGCGCATGGCCTCCAGCACGAGCGGGTCGGTGATGCCTCGCGCCTCGATCTGGGTCGTCACCATGTGCCCGCGATCCTCGCTCAGCATCGGAGCATCACCTCCCCCTCCATCGGATGCCCGCTACTCGCCCTTGATCGGGATCGTCGCGCCCTTCGCGGCCGGCGTCTTGGGCAGCGTCACGGTCAGGAGCCCGTTCTTGAATGCGGCCGAGACGTTACTCGCATCCACCCCGACCGGCAGCCGCACCCCGCGGGTGAACGCCCCATAGGATCGCTCCACCCGGTGGTACCGCTCGTCCTTCTCTTTCTTCTCCTGTTTCTTCTCTCCGGTGATCGTCAGCAGATTCTCCTGCAGTGAGACCCGGATGTCGTTCTGGTCCATCCCCGGCACCTCGACCTTCACGACCAGGCTGTCCTTCGTCTCCGAGATGTCCATGCTGGGAGACCAGTCGCCCAGCGTCGGAAAGTCATCCCACTTGCTGGTGGCGATCCGGTCGAACAGCCGATCCATGTCCTGCTTCAGATTCCCGAAACCCGTCCACGGCATCAGCCCATGCGTCATGATGTCTCCTCCTCATTTGTCCGAGCGCTTCGTTCGATACCCGACGACACTGACTGCATCGCGGGTGCCAGGCGGGAACGCGCGCTGATTCAGCGCCTTGCGGTCGTCACACAAGGGATGGTCGAGGCGCGATGGCCCCGGTGTGGCCGGCCCGCCCCAGCTAGAGCGCCGCGGGCGCCGGCCGCACGAGCATCACCGGCACCGTGGCCTTGCCGAAGACCCGCTCGGCCACACTGCCCAGCAGGACGCGGCCGATCGCGCTCCGTCCCGCGGTGCCCACCACGATCAGGTTGGCCCCGAAGGCCTCGGCTTCGTCGAGGATCTGCGCGACGGGATCGCCGAAGCGAACGACGCTCTCGACCGCCACACCGGTGAAGTGAGCCTCGAGGCCACGAAGGTAGTCGAGGGCCTGGCTGCTCAGGCTCTCCGACTCCTGATCCGCGTACACCACGACGCGGCCCTGCCCGTCGTGCACCGCCGATGCCGCGGGCGCCACGTGCAGCAGGCGCACCACCGCCTGAGCCCCCCGGGCGGTCTCGGCCGCGATGGTCGCGACCGCGTCCGCGCGCGGGGATCGATCGGCTGCCAGCAGGATTCGCTTGGTCGTCATCGCGGCCTCCTTGCCCCTACCACATGTACCCTTCGCTGAACTCGGCGATCTTGCCCCCGAGCAAGAGCGCCTTCAGCACGTCCTGCTCGGTGAGCATCCCGACCAGGCGCCCATGCTCCAGCACGGGCAGGCTCCCGACGCGACTCTCGAACATGAGGAGTGCGGCGTAGCTCAGCGGGGCGTCCGGACCGGTCGTGACCACGGACCAGGTCATCACGTCCTTCACCCGCAGGTTCCCCAGCGTCTCGCTGATCTGCCGGAGCCGTCGGTGGGCCGGGACCGATAGGTACTCGTCGAGCGCCGGGGCGAGCGCGGCGTGGCGGAGGTCACGATCGGTGACGATGCCGACCAGTGTCTCGTCGCCGTCCAGGACGGGCAGATGGCGGACATGCCGGGTGCGCATCAGAGCCAGCGCCGCGCCCACCAAGGCATCCGCGGCGATCGTGATCGGCTGGCCGGTCATGACGTCCTTGACCTTCATCGATCCTCCTCCGGCGGCGCTCGGATTCCTCCAAGCCCGTCGATCCGGTGGAGTGCAACCGGCCTGCCAGGTGCCGGTGGCCGCGCCGCGTTGAGAACCGGTGGGTTAGGACTCCCCGCACGTCTCGTATGGGTCTCTCGCTCCTCAGCTGAGGCGCTCGGGCCCCATCCGGGCGAGCGGCCCGCGGGTCACCAGTAGCGAACGCGCCCGACGTCGACGTGGACGAAGTTCGAGTCCGGGTAGTAGCCGACACCGCCGGCGCGGAGCGCCTTGGCGGCGTCACGCACCGCGGTGAGCGGGCGTCCCGGCACCCGGAGGTCGACCGCCATGCCCGCGACGTGCAGGCTCGTCGAGGCGACCCCGGTCGTGGTCGCGACGAGCCGGGCGTTCGTCGCCGGCGAGCGGTAGCCGGAGATGATCTCGAAGGCCTCGCGAGTGTCCAGACCCTCGCGAAGCGCGCCCAGCACGTCGAGAAGGCGGCGATCGATCGGGTGCACCGCGTTGCTCCGGTGGTCGCGGAGCAGCCGGTCGATCTCCATCAGCCCGTCGCGCACGTACCGACCGGCCGCCCAGTACGTCGTCCGCACGAACTCGCCCGTGTGCAGGCTCCGCAGCGCGAGGCTGCGCGCGTCGGCCGCAGCCGCGCGCCGGGTCGGCACCAGCAAACCACCGAGACCCACGAGGCCCAGCCGCACCGCGCGCCGTCGGGACGCACCGTTCTCATCCATTCCGCTCATCCGGGTGCCTCCTCTCGAGACGACGGGCAGCCGCCGATCGCGCGAGCCAGGTCCGCCCCGGCCGCGCGCCGCTCCGCCGCCAGCGCGGCGGCGAGGCGACGGTCGCGCCCGTAGACGTCGTCCCGGAACTGCGCGACGCCGTCCGGGCCGACGAACGCCGTCCAGTACAGTATGTACACGGGCAGCGGCCGGGCAACCGGAATCCGCGGTGAGCCACCCCCCGCGATCGCCTCCTCCAGGCGCTGGGGCGTCCACCGCCCGGTCCCGTCCGCCAGGACGTGGGCCGCGAGCTCGTCGGCCCGCTCCACCCGGATGCACCCGTGGCTGGCCGTCCGCCGCGGCCGCGCGAACAGCCCCCGCATCGGGGTGTCGTGCAGGTAGACGTCGAAGCGATTCGGGACGTCGAATTTGATCCGGCCCAGGGGATTGTCCGGGCCCGGCTGCTGCTGCAGCCGGAACGGAAACGCCTCCGCGGAGATCGTGGACCAGTCGACCGCCAGGCCGAACGGGTCGCTCTCCCGCCGCTCCATGATGACGATGTCGTGCTCGGCCAGGTAGCGGCGGTTCTCGCGAAGCCGCGGCAGGATCTCCCGCGCCGCGATCGAGGTCGGCAGGTTCCACCTCGGATTCAGAACCACCGCGTCGAGACGGGCCTGCACCACCGGCGTCGGATGCTGGAGATCGCCGACGACGACCCGGGAGGTCAGCACGATCCGGCCGCCGTCCACCACCCGCAGCGTGGCATCGGCCGCATTCACGGTGACGTAGCGCGGGCCGAGATCGCGCGGGAGCCAGCGCCACCGCTCGAGGTTCAGGGCGATCTGCTGCATCCGGTCGGCGGCTGGCACGTTCAAGGCGCGGACGGTCGCCTCACCCACGATCCCGTCCGCGTCGAGCCCGTGACGCGCCTGAAAGCGGCGCACGGCCTCATCGAGCCGCTCATCAAAGTGGGTGGCGACTCGCAACACCTGCGCGTCCTCGGCCGCGAGGCGAGCCCGGACGGCGGCGACGCGGGCGTCGTCGTCTCCGATCCTGAGCGGCGCGCCCGGCGGGACGAGCAGCCAGTCACCGCGGGCCGCCGTCTCCCGATAGCGCCGCAGCGCCTCGACGAGGCGCGCGTAGTCCTCCGCGGGCGGCGGCAGGGACGCCAGCCCGGCACGGAACACCGCCACCTCGCGGACGCCCTGAGCCAGAACCGCGGCCGCGTCGAACGGGGCCACCGAGATTCCCCAGTCTCCGTCCCGGCGCCCGGGCGGCAGCCGGCCGGTCCGGACGTCGCGCGCGTAGCCGAGGAACGCGGCGGTCAGCAGCAGATCGAGCTCACCGGTATGCCCATTCGACCTCGATAGGCGCGCCCGGATCGTGTCGAGATGGTAGCGCCCGGGGTCGAGCCCGTGCTGATCGGCCGCCATCAGCACCCGGAGAAGCGATTCCGCGCGATCCCGCCCGCCGTCGCGCGGGTCCCAGGCCGGGGCAAAGTCTCGCGGTCGGTAGAATCGCACCAGCGGCTCGGGGTCGAGCGGCCAGCCGTCGATGCGGAGCCCGTCCAGCCGCTCCATGAGCTCCTGGATGCGGTACCTGGTGGACCCAGGCGCCGGCTCGACCGCCGTCCCGGCCATCAAGAAGGCGAGGATCGCCGCAGTGGCCGCGACCATCACGTGGCGGCGGGAAAGCCATCCGGAGATCCACGGGGCCGCGCCTCTCATTGGATTGCGGCGCCTCGCTCGAGGAACGTATCCACGAGCGACCCCAGGGTGGGCTCCCCGGCGTCCTCGAACTCGTAGCGCGCGCGCACCACCGGCTTCTCGAGCGCTGATCAGCGCGCCCAGATCGAGCGGGGTCGCCGCCACCACCACGTCCGCGACGGATCGATTGATCGTCTCGCGGAGCTCCTGGAGCTGGCCCGCGTCGTAGCCGACCGCCGGGAGCACGGGTCCGATGTGCGGGTAGCGGGCAAAGATCTCCCGCACGCCGAGCGCGGCGGAGGCGCGCGGATCCACGATGGCCGCCGCGCCGCCCGCGGTGGCCGCGACGTAGCCCGCGCCGTACGCCATGCCGCCGTGCGTGAGGGTCGGGCCGTCCTCCACCACCAGGACACGCCGCCCCCGCACCGCGGCGGGGTCGTCCAGCCGGACCGGAGATGCCGCGAGCACGATCGTGGCCCGCAGGTTGATCGCGCGCACCTCGTCGGTGACCGCCCGCACGTTGCCGGCCGAAGCCGCGTCCACCTTGTTGATGACGACGACGTCCGCCATGCGCAGCACCGCTTCTCCCGGGTGGTAGCCGTCGGCCTGCCCGGGCCGGAGCGCGTCGGCCATGACGATGTGCAGATCCGGCCGCAGCAGCGGGAAATCGTTGTTGCCCCCGTCCCACACGATGAGGTCCGCCTCGCGCTCGGCCCGCTCCACGATCGCCGCGTAGTCCACTCCCGCGAAGACGACGTGGCCGGCGGCCAGGTGCGGCTCGTACTCTTCGCGCTCCTCGGCGGTGCATCCCGCCGCATCGAGATCCTCGCGCCGCGTGAACCGCTGCACCCGCTGCCGCTCGAGGTCGCCGTACGGCATCGGGTGCCGCAGCACCGCGACCTTGTGCCCGCGCTCGCGGAGCCGCCTTCCGAGCCAGCGCGCGGTCTGGGACTTGCCGCACCCGGTCCGGAGGGCCGAGATGGCGATCACCGGCACGCGCGCCCGGAGCATCGTGCTCCGGGGGCCGAGCAGGGTGAAGTCCGCGCCCGCCGCGAGGGCCCGCGAGGCCAGGTGCATCACGGCCGCGTGCGGGACGTCGCTGTACGCGAACACGACGCGATCCACCGCCTCGCGCCGGCAGATCGCTTCCAGGTCGGCCTCGTCCTCGATCGGAATCCCCGCCGGATAGCACGCCCCGGCGAGCGAGGCGGGATAGCGGCGGTCGCTCAGGCGCGGGATCTGGGCCTGGGTGAACGCCACCACGTGGACGTCCGGGTCGTTGCGGTAGACCACGTTGAAGTTGTGGAAGTCGCGGCCGGCCGCGCCCAGGATCACGATCCGCGTGGGCATGCTCACCAGAGGAAGAACTCGGCCTCGCTCTCGACGCCGGATCCCTTCGTGAGCCCGGTGAACACGTCGTGCTCGGTCAGGATGCCCACGAGCCGGCCGTCCGCGACGACCGGCAGGCTTCCGATCCTCCGCTGGAACATCGTCAGGGCCGCCTGGACCAGCGGGGTCTCGGCCTGGGTCGTCACGACCGACCACGTCATCACGTCCCGGACTCTCGGCGCCTTGACCCGGTGCGGCGCCAGGCCCGTCTGCCCCGCCAGCGCGGGCAGGAACGCCGCGTGGCGCAGGTCGCGGTCCGTGACGATCCCGAGCACGTGAGCGCCTGCGTCGACGACCGGGAGGTGGCGGATGCCCTTGCTCCGCATCAGGTCCGCCGCCACCCGCACCGGGCTGTCGAGATCGACCACCACCGGGTCCTTGGTCATCACGTCGCCAACGTTCATGCGTGGACCTTCTCGGGCGCCGCCTGCGGATTCAGGATCGCCCGCAGCTCCTTCCCGGTCCGGAAGAACGGGACCTTCCGGGTCGGGACCTGGACCGGGGCACCGGTCTTCGGGTTCCGGCCGGCGTGCGCGGCTCGCTGCCTCACCTCGAACGTGCCCAGACCGCGCAGCTCCACGCGCTCCGCCCTCACCAGCGCCTCCGTGATCCGCTCGAATACCGCGGTCACGACCGCTTCGCTCAGCTCGCGGGTGAGACCCGCGGCCCGGGCCACTTCGAGAACCAGGTCGCTCTTGTTCATGGCCATCGGTCTCCCGCGAGAGGACTTTGCAACTCTGCTGCCACGAGCCGCACCATCAGAACCCCAGGATCCCGACAGGTTACACCGCGGGGGCACCCGGTTCGATGGGGCGACGCCACCCCAGCGGGGCGCGGCGTCCCCGCGGGCGGGCAAGCCGGTGCCGCGCTACCGAAGACGGGTCAACTCGTCCCGGGGCGACCATTGGAAGGCCACCCGCCGCCCTCCTCGATACGCATCGACACCCCGGCCGGGCGTCACCGCGCCGATGACCGCGGCGGAGATCCGCCGACGTCCGAAGGCGCCGAGCAGCGCCGGGGGCGCCCGGCGATCGTCAGGAGCAATGCGCCGGATCCGATCAGTCCCAGCGGGCGAAGGCCGAAGTGAGCGCACAGACGAGTGGTGTGGGGGTGCACCGCGCCGCCAGCACCGCCGCTCGTTCGGGGTGCCGGAGATTCGCGCCCAGATGAGAGGCGCACTGGATGGCGGGGCGACCGGTTGGATGCTCTGGAATCCCGGCAATCGGTACACCGCGGAAGCGCTCGATTTCAGGAGTGGCCGGGACTAGCCCGGGGGACCGCGCCCTACACGCCCAGCTCGGCGCGCACCCGGACGTAGTGAAGAATCTGCTCCCGGCCGATCATGCCGACGAGCTCGCCGGCGGCCAGCACCGGCACCTGTGCCACGTTGGCGTCGTCCATCTTCTTGAGCGCGGTGAGCAGATCCGCCTTCGGCTCCACCACGGTCACCTTTTCCGCCGGCGTCATGATCTCCCCCGCGGTGACCTCGGCCCAGCGCTCCTGCGGGATGGCCTTGATCTCGTGCAGCGTGAGCAGGCCCGTCAGCCGCTCGCCCTCCGTCACCGCGAAGCAGCGCCGCCCCGCCCCCAGCACCTCCTCGCGGACGATGCGCTCGAGGCTCGCGCCGCGCGCGATGCGCCGGCAGTCCGATGTCATCGCCTGGGCCACCGTCACGTCGCGCAGCAGCTCCCGCAGATTGGCCTCGGCGTGGCTGTGGGCGGCGGCATTCTGGAGGAACCAGCCGATGAAGGCGAGCCACATGCCCCCGATCACGTTGCCCCCCATCACGGTCAGGATGCCCCAGCCGATGAGGCCGAACGCCACGAGCTGGCCGCTGAAGGCCGCGACCTGGCTCGCGCGATGGAGGCTCCCGGTGAAGTGCCACACCGCCGCGCGCAAGAGGCGGCCGCCGTCCAGCGGGAAGCCGGGCACCAGGTTGAAGACCGCCACGAGGAAGTTGATGCGGGCCAGCCAGATCGCGGGCGCCGCGAGCAGCGGCGCCTCCCAGGCCAGCTGCCACGCTCCCGCGAACAGGCCGGCCAGCACGAAGCTCGTCACGGGTCCGGCGATCGCCATCCGGAACTCCACGCCCGGCGTGTCCGGCTCCCGGGAGATCCGGGCCACGCCGCCGAACACGAACAGGGTGATGCTCTCGATCGGGATCCCGTTTCGCCGGGCCACCCATGAGTGCCCCAGCTCGTGGATCAGGATGGACGCGAAGAAGGCGAGCGCGGTGACCGCTCCGATCGCCCAGTAGGACGGGACGGTCCAGCCCGGATACTCGGCTGGGAAGTAGCCGGCCGCCAGCGACCAGGTCACGAGGCCGAAGACGAGGACCCAGCTCAGATGGACACGGATCGGGATCCCCCAGACCTCGGCAACCTCGAGCTGACTCTTCAAGGCGGCACCGGCCCGTTCGTTCAGTTCTCGTCCAGCACGCCCTGCAGCGCCCTTAGCACGTCCACGTAGCTGATGATCCCCAGCACCTCGCGGGTCTCCTCCTGGACCACCGGGAGCGCGCCGATCTTGTGCTCGATCAGGAGCTCGATCACCTCGCCGATGTCCGCCTCCGGCCCCACCGCGATCACCTGGGAGGTCATGACCCGGACGATCGGCGTTGCCAGCTCATCCCGGAGCGCGCCCGCTCCCTCGACATTCAGCAGCCGGGCGATGTCCACGCGCCCGAGGTCGCGATCGCTCACCATGCCCACCAGGGCATCAGCCTGGACGACCGGGATGTGCCGGACGTCCGCCTCGCGCATGAGGTCCCACACCTCGGCGACGCTCGCCTGGGGCGTCACGGTCAGCGGGTCCGGTGTCATCAGCTCGCGTGCGATCATGGCGGCCTCCTGGGCTCCACGCGAAGCTGGAGCAAAGGCGGTGCCACGCGGTCGGCCGAGGATTCCCGCCCTCATCATCCGGACTGAGCCTCGCCGGGCGTGGGCGAGTGAGGCGACGGCTCCCCGGATGAGGCGGCGGAGTCCCGGCAGGCCCGGTGCTCTTGCGCAGGGCCGCCGGCCCTGCTATCGGTCGGGGCCAGGAGAGTCCTGATGACACGCAGGCCGGTGGTCCTGGTGACCGGCGCGGGGGGCGAGGTCGGACACGGCCTCATCCATCAACTCGCGGATCTCGCGGTCTACGACGTGCTGGCCCTCGACGTCCGGGCCATGGACGAGGCAATCGCGCGGCGCTGCGCGGCGACCCGGATCGGGGACATCCTCGACCGCCACCTGCTGGACCGTCTCCGCAGCGAGTTCGAGATCTCGGTCGTTTTCCATCTGGCCGCGCTCCTCTCCACGCGGGCGGAGTTCGTGCCGGAAACGGCCCACGAGGTCAACGTGCAGGGCACGTTGAACCTCTTGCGTCTGGCCGTGGACGAGGCCCGCTCGCTCGGCCATCCGGTCCGGTTCCTCTTCCCGAGCTCGATCGCGGTCTACGGGATGCCGGACCTCGACACCAAGCGCGCGGCCGGGAAGGTGACCGAACCCGTGTGGCTCTCGCCCACCACGATGTACGGCTGCAACAAGCTCTACTGCGAGCACCTCGGGCGCTACTTCGCGCGTCACTACCGCCAGCTGGCGGCCGGCGAGCCGAGCGGGGTCGATTTCCGGGCGATCCGCCTCCCCGGGCTGATCTCCGCCTTCACGGAGCCGAGTGGCGGCACGAGCGACTACGCGCCGGAGATGATCCACGCCGCGGCTCAGCGACGCCCGTACGCCTGCTTCGTCCGGGAGGACACCCGCATCCCGTTCATGGCCATGCCCGACGCGATCACCGCCCTGCTGGCGCTGCTCGAGGCGCCGGCCGGATCGCTGACCAGGCCGGTCTACAACGTCGCCGCCTTCAGCCCCAGCGCCGGCGAGCTGGCCGATCTCGTGCGCAGCGTGTTTCCGGAAGCCCGGATCTCCTTCGCGCCGGACCGGCGCCGGCAGGCCATCGTCGATTCGTGGCCCGAGGACGTGGACGACACGCCGGCTCGACGCGACTGGGGCTTCCGGCCGGCCTACGATCTCAGGCGCACGTTCGAGGAATACCTCGTGCCGAACATCACGCGGCGGTACGCCCCGCGCTGACCGGGAGGTGGCTCATGTACGGTGACACCCGACGACGACTTCAGGGCGAGCTGGACGACATCCGGACGGCAGGGCTCTGGAAGGACGAGCGGATCGTGCAGGGCCCGCAGGGCCCCCGCGTGGCCGTGGGCGGTCGGGAGGTGCTCAACTTCTGCGCCAACAACTACCTCGGCCTCGCCAGCGAGCCCGCGCTGATCCGGGCCGCCCAGGACGCCCTGGAACGCTGGGGGTTCGGGCTCGCGAGCGTGCGATTCATCTGCGGCACGCAGACGATCCACAAGGAGCTCGAGGCGGCCATCGCCCGCTTCCTGGGCATGGAGGACGCGGTGCTCTACACCTCGTGCTTCGACGCCAACGGCGGGCTCTTCGAGACGCTGCTCGACGAGCCCGACGTGGTCATCTCGGACGCGCTGAACCACGCCTCGATCATCGACGGCATCCGCCTGTGCCGGGCTCGGCGCGAGCGTTACCTTCACGGAGACCTGACGGATCTCGAGCGGATCCTGAAGGCCAGCGCATCCGCGAGGACGCGGCTGATCGTGACCGATGGCGTGTTCTCCATGGACGGCGACGTCACGCCCCTGGCGGGCATCTGTGATCTGGCCGACCGGTACGGCGCGCTCGTCGTCGTGGACGACAGCCACGCCACCGGGTTCTTCGGTCCGACCGGCCGGGGCACGCCCGAGCACTGCGGCGTGTCCGGTCGCGTGGACGTCATCACCTCGACACTCGGCAAGGCGCTCGGCGGCGCCAGCGGCGGCTTCACCGCGGGCCCGGCCGAGATCGTGGCGCTTCTGCGCCAGCGCTCCCGCCCGTACCTCTTCTCGAACACCCTGCCCCCCGCCCTCGTCGCGGCCGGGCTCGCCGGTCTGCGGCTCCTGTCGGAGTCGACCGAGCGGCGCGACCGGCTCGCGGCCAACACCCGCTGGTTCCGCGGCGCCATGACCGAGGCGGGCTTCGCGCTCCGCCCCGGCGAGCATCCGATCGTGCCGATCATGCTCGGCGACGCGCGGCTCGCGCATCGGATGGCGGCGGATCTCTTCGACGAGGGAATCTACGTCGTGGGCTTCTCGCACCCGGTGGTGCCCCCGGACCAGGCGCGCATCCGCGTGCAGATCAGCGCGGCCCACGAGCCGGCGCACCTCGAGCGAGCCGTGGCCGCGTTCGCCAGGGTCGGCCGCGCGCACGGGGTCATCCGAGCTACCGCCCCCGGATCGTGAGCACCGGGCAGGGCGCGGTCGCGAGGGCGCGCGCGGCCACGCTGCCCAGGAAGAAGCGCGGCAACCCGGTGCGACCGTGCGTGCCGAGCACGAGGACGTCCGCGCGCTTCGACCTGGCCGCCCGGACGATGACCTCATACGGGCTTCCGGCCACGACCAGACCCGCGGCGCGGACGCCCGCCCGCCTGGCCTTCGCCACCAGCGCCCCGACCTGCTTCTTCGCCGCCGCGTGCAGGGCCGCCTCGATCCGATCCCAGGTCGGCGGTGGGACGTACTGGCTGCCCAGGGGCGGAGTGGAGAGCATCACCGCGTGCATCACCAGGAGCTTTGCGCGATTGGCCTTGGCCAGCGCCACCGCGCGCGCGAACGCGGCGTCCGAGACCGACGAGAAATCGGACGCCACCATCACCGTTCGGATCTTCGCCATGCTCGGGCCTCCTCAGCCAATCGGAGCCCACGCATGATCACCCTCGCTCCGATTCTCTTCCGCGTGGTCCAGCTCCTCTACTTCATGGCACCGGCCTACGCCGCCAACATGGCCCCCCCGTTCGTCCGGGACTGGAGCGGGTGGAACCCGCCGCTCAGCCAACGGTGGCTCGGCTCCCACAAGACCGCCGGGGGGTTCGCCATCGGCGTCCTCGCGGCGGTGGCGGCGACGTTCGTCCAGTCCCGCATCGCCTGGGAGGGCGCGCTCGCCGCTCCCGAAGCCTGGCTGACGCTCGGGCTCCGCTTTGGCGTGGGCGCCATGGCCGGCGACACCGCGAAGAGCTTCGTCAAGCGCCGCGCCGGAATCGCCCCGGGCCGGCCCTGGATCCCCTGGGACCAGATCGACTTCGTGCTGGGCGCGCTCGCGCTCGTCTGGGGTGCGGCGGCGCTGTCATGGGTCGATCTGGCGACCATCCTCGCGCTCAGCGTGATCGGACACATTCTCGTGAACCACCTCGCCTACTGGCTCGGGATCCGGGACGTGAGGTGGTAGGTCACCGGCAGACCAGCACGGGGATCTTGCTGTGGCTGAGCACCTTGTAGGTCTCGCTGCCGAGCACGAACGCTGAGATCCCCTTGCGCCCATGCGACGCCATGAAGATCAGATCGCAGCCCTTCGTGCCGGCGGTGTCGACGATCACCTCGTAAACATGGTCCCGCGTCACGTGCAGGGTCTCGCAGGGGACCCCGGCGATTCCCGCCTCCACCGTCGCCCCCGCGAGATACTGCTCGGCCCGGGCCGCGGCGCTCGTCGCGTATTGCTCCGGCGACGGAATGTAGCCCACCATGATCGGATCGACCTCGAAGGCGTAGAACGACGGCGAGACCGTGAGCGCGGTCACCTTGGCGCGGATCGCCCGGGCGAACGCGATGCCCTGCCGGTTGAGCTCCCCGAGGCGATCGAACCAGCGGTCCCCGTCCACGGCATCAGTCCACGCGTCATAGCCGTCTCTCGGATCGGCGGGTGGACCACGGCCGGGGCGCCCGCGCTTCCATGCGGCCGCGGCGCCCCAAGGGCGATCTCCGGCTTGAAGTGCTTGCAGCGGCAGCCGGCCGCCCGGCATTCGCCCGTCTGGTCGTGCTCCCGGTCGGAATGGCCGCAGATGCACATATCCATGCTCGTACCCCTTGTGCTATGGGCGTTTCCCGGCCTGCTTCTCGATCGGAGCCCGGGCGACGCGCTTGGCCACCTGGGCTTCCGTCGTGCGCATCAGGAACACCGGGATCTCGACATGGCGCAGCACGGCCTGCGCGACAGAACCGAACACCAGTCGGTCCAGACCGCTGCGGCCGTGGGTGGACATCGCGATCAGATCGGCACCGGTTTCGCGGGCAGCCGCCACGATCTCGTCGGCCGGATTGCGTGCCCCCTCGGCCACCACGGGCGGGATCGGCTCGACGACCCGGAGCAGGACCACCTCCATGTCGCGGGGGCCGGCGATGTCCAGGATGAACGGGATGATGGCTTCGGCCACGGACGAGCCGTCGAGCGGGACTAGTGCGCGCTTGTACATAAGAGTTCTCCTTGGGGGATTCCCTCGAGTCCCCTCCTCCGCTCGCGCTAGGACGTGAGCCGCCCCCGGGATGAACCGGCAGACGGCCCACCTTGCCCGCGATGTGGATCTCGGTCGCGGCGTCTACTTCCTCAGACCGGCTCGGTTCGCAGATGATCCACGACGGCTCGGACACCAGGAGTGAAGCGGGCGGCGGCCAGAACCGACTTGCGCTCCGCCCACGAATGGACCGGCCCCGTCAGCGTCACGGTGCCCTCCCGGACATCCACCGCGATCTGCCGGGCCTCGCGCTCGGCGCGCCGCTCCAGGGTCTGCTCGATTGATTTCCGGACGTCCCCGATCACCGGCTTCGCCGGTGTGACGGTGATCTTGTTCACGACCATCTTCACACCCGTCAGATTGCGGACGGCCCGCTCCGCATCGTCGCGCTGACTCCAGCGCTCCACCTGGCCTTCGAGCGTGACCCAGCCGTCCGTGACCGTGGACGTGATCTTCTCATTGGGGACGAACACATCCCATTCGAGTGCCTGCCGCACCGCCTGAGCGATCTCGGTGTCGGTGCGCGCGAGGCCACCCGGCACCTTCACCTTGACGTCGTTCGCCACATCGAGAACACCGATCACGCGACGGGCCGCCTCCTGGGCCGCCATGCGCTTTGCCCAGCTCGTCACCATGCCGGTCAGCGTGACAACGCCACCGGCCACTTGGAGCCCGACCTCCGTCTCGTCGACGCGGGAATCCCACTTGAGCTCCTCGAGCACGTCATGATGGATCTGCGTGTCATTCTTCTTGATCGCCTGGGACATGACTGGTCTCCTTCCCCTTCTCGGGGGTCGCGCTCATCGCACCGCGGCCCACGAGCTACATCAGCCTTGGCTAGACGTGAGGTGGAACATTTGCGGGGCTCTTCATGCCTCCTTTCACTGTGATCGAACTCCTCCCTCAGTTCGGCAGCACGATCTCGAACCGCTCCCAGGGCATGGCCGTCCAGGTCTCTCGGAATCACCAGAGCATCGTCCGTGCCAGCTCGACTTCTCTCTGGCCATGGTGTGATAACGCTTGGGTTGCTGCGAGTTGTCGGGCGCCGGCGAGCCGGGGGGGGCTCTGGTAGAGATGAGGCGTGCGCGCCACACGTGGGGCACGCCGGCCGGATTTCCAGGGACGACGGCTTTCGCGCACCTCGTGCTCCTTCCTCATCGCGCCCTCCTTCGACTACCGGGACCGCCCGGGCAGCCGAGGCCGCCGCACAACCCCGAACGTCTGCCCATCGGCCGCCAGTTCCCCGAACGGGGGCTTCTTTCCGCGGGACAACGCCCGGAGGGGGGGCCGGCCGAGATGCGCGAACACGAGCCGCTTGACCCCGAGCCGCTTGGCTTGGCGGTGGGTGATCCCGCAGGTCAGCGGCGCGATGATCCCGTAGGACGTCCCGGTGACCCAGCCCGGATCCGCGGTGCACCAGAAGACGTCCTCCGGATGGAGATCGAGCGCGAGCCGCCCCGTGATGTGGTGCGCGACGACGGCCTCGTGCACGTGCACCGCGCCCTTGGGCCGGCCGGTGGTGCCGCTGGTGAAATGCAGCAGGGCCATCTCCTCCGGGTCCGTCCGCTCGATGTCGAACCGTCCGTCGGCGCGCGCCATCAGGGTGGCATAGTCCAGCGTTCCCGGAACGCCGGTGGGCCCGCGGTCGTCACCGACCAGCAGCACGTGCCGGAGATCCGGGAGCGCCGCCCGGATCCCGGCGATCTTCCGCCGGTACAGGGACTCCGTGGTGACGAGCACGCGAGCGTGGCCGGTCGCCATGCCGACGCGAATCGGCTCGGGGCCGAACGCGGAGAACATCGGGCAGAACACGCCGCGGCTCTTGAGCGTGCCGAGCGCGGCGACGTAGAGCTCGGGAATG
The DNA here is from genome assembly GCA_963747235.1 of uncultured Candidatus Rokubacteria bacterium. Taxonomy (GTDB): domain Bacteria; phylum Methylomirabilota; class Methylomirabilia; order Rokubacteriales; family CSP1-6; genus CAMLFJ01. The sequence goes on along the minus strand of CAVVEU010000039.1, from coordinate 13,526 downwards.
CGTCCGGCCAGGGCGTAGACCCGCTCGCCCGGGCCCACGCCGAGCGAGCGCAGGACATTGGCGAAGCGGCTCGTCAGCTCGGCGAGGCTGGCGTAGGTGAAGTCGACGGCCTGGCCCCGCTTGCCGAGCCACCGCAGCGCCACGTGCTCGCCGTGGCCGGGAGCCACGTGACGGTCGACCGCCTCATGGGCGATGTTCAGCCCTCGCCCGTCCGACAGCCCGTCGAGGGCCGCGCGCGCCTTGCCACGAGAACTCGGCGCGGCCCCGCGCGTAGTCCGCGAGATTCGGGGCGACAGATCCATCCTCCGCCGACTTCCGGATCGGCTCCCAGCCGCTCACCGCCGGCCCCGCCGCTCGCCCCGGACCTGCCGCAGCAGCCGCTCCAGCCACCCAGCCTCACCCGAGGCGATCGTGGACCGGCGTTCCGTCGGCGGCACCCCCTCCGGAGTGGCTCGGTGTCCGGTGGTCTCAACAATGCGGATCCGGTAGAAGACCGGCACGAGCGGGCGCGGGGCCCCTCCGAGTATGGTCTTCACGTATGCCGGCTCCCACCACATGCCGGGGTGCTTCAGCAGTTCGTGGGCGAATGCGCGCGTGTTCCGCCATTCCGGCGTGTCGGGCAGCTCCTCGTAACGACCGAAGACGATGACGCTCGTCCATTGCTGCGGGCTCACCACCTCGTCCACCTCGACACAAACCAAGGGGTTGGCGCGCATCCAGTCGATCTTCTTCCCGAGGGTGGCAAAGCCATAGAGCGAATGATCCGCGTACGCGAAATAGACGGGCACCACGTAGGGCTGGCCCCCCTGACTGCACGCCAGCCTGCCGAGCCGCGTGCGGGCCAGCAGGTCCAGGCTCGCCTGGCTGCTCAGCTCCTGGATCAACACGACGTGGGCCACATGGAGCGCTACCGGATGCGTATGTCTCGCACGGAGCCGAGGATGATCATGCCGAGGACTTTCGAGATCCGATGAAGATCAGCACCACACCCCCGGCAAGCGCGAGCGCGCCGACGATCGGAGGCAGCGGGATGCTCTTCTTCTTGTCGACCGAGGCCTTGACCGGTCCCAGGTCGATGATCTGCTCACGCGTCGTGTACGTGATGCCCTGATAGGCCAAGGCCAGCACGCCGAGAACGATCAGGGCGACACCGACGATAGTCACAGGCTTCATGGCCCTCTCCTTCCCTCGTTACGATTCTCTGGCCGCGGGTGCCGGGCGGATCGCCTCCTGCCCGGCCCGGAGCGCTTCGCTCACATGCGCCTTCGTGTCCTGCAAGAAGTCGTCGGCCCGACGCAGGGCCTCACCGCTGCGGTCCAGCACCTGCCCGGCCGTCTCCTCGACCGCCCGGACTCCCTCCGCGACCGTCGTGCGCACCCCGCGCGTCTTCTCCTCCACGTAGGCCTCCACCTCCCGGCCCCACAGCCACACCACGGCGGCCCCCACGATCGCTCCCACCACGAAAACCCGGCTGCTTCGCATCACCGTCCTCCTGTCGCGGTCTTCATCGCCTGGATCTCGACGTTGATCTGGTGAGCAAGCGAGGTGCCAAGCGGATATCGCAGAGGATTCGAGATGTTGGCGGGCGGAACGCGTCGCGCGAGTGGGACAGGACCGCTACGCTGCGGCGTGCGCGCCCCACACGCGTGGCGCCGAGCACGGGAAAACTAGCCTGCTCCTCGGCGGCCGCGATGTCCTGTCACATGGATCGCCGACCGCTCACGAACTGGAGCACGACGACGATGATCGCGACCACCAGCAGGAGATGGATCAGCCCGCCGGCCGTGTAGGCGCTCAACATGCCAAGCCCCCACAGCACCAGAAGAATCACCACGATCGTCCACAGCATGGCAGCCTCCCTTCGAGTACCGGCCACTGCATCCGTGCCCCGCCCCTCCGCATTACAAGGTCGGTGCCAGGCCGGACGTACGCCATTTCGGAAACTTGCGGCACTGCTCCGGTGTGGGCTGGGGTGGGCACGCCGCAAATGGGGCGGGGGAGCCTCAGTCGGCCGGCGCCGAGCTCCGGCCGGCGGTCGGCGCTCGAGTCGCGCGAAGCGTCGGATGGAGATCGCGAACCGGCCGGGCCTTGAAGAGGGCGCATCGGCGGCGGACAATCGGGCGCCATGCCAACAGGGGGCCCTCCTGCTCGGTCCCCCGCCGTCCGGCCTGTCACCCACGGCCTGGCGGTACTTCGCGTTGTTCGCGACCGTGGTCGCCGCGCTGATCACGGAGCCCTTGCCCGGCCCGGTCGTGGGGATTCTCGGGATCACGACCGCCACCGCCCTCGGTCTCGTGGCGCCGTTGCCGGACGATGCGATTCGATGGGCGCTGTCCGGCTTCTCGCACAGCACGGTGTGGCTCATCTTCGTCGCCTTCATGTTCGGGCTGGGCTACGAGAAGACCGGCCTGGGCCGGAGGATCGCGCTGGGGCTGGTGCGCGGGCTCGGACGCCGGACCCTCGGCCTCGGCTATGCCGTCGCGCTCGCCGACCTCGTGCTGGCGTCCTTCACGCCGTCCAATACCGCCCGGAGCGGCGGCATGGTCTATCCGATCATCAAGAGCATTCCCGCCCTCTACGACTCCTCGCCGGGCCGGAGCGCGCGCCGGATCGGCGCCTATCTCATGTGGACGGCCTTCGCGGCGACCGGCATCACGAGCTCCATGTTTCTCACCGCGAATGCCGCGAATCTCTTCGCGGTGTCGCTGATGCGGGACCGCGCGCACATCAGTGTCGGGTGGAGCGACTGGGCGATGGGATTCCTGCCCGTCGGCCTCGTGCTCTTCCTCTCCCTGCCGCTGGTCGTCTACCTCGTCTATCCGCCCGGCGTGAAGGTCAGCCGCGAGGTTCCGGTCTGGGCGGCCCACGAGCTCCGGCGGATGGGCCCCATGAGCCGCCGGGAGGCGACGATGGCGGGCATCGCGGTCCTCGCGCTCGGGCTCTGGATCTTCGCCGGCCGGTGGCTCAATCCGACCACCGCGGCGCTCATCGCCTTCTGCCTGATGATCCTCACCGGTGTGCTGTCGTGGCGCGACGTCCTCGGCTACACCGACGCCTGGAGGGTGCTCGTGTGGTTCGCCACGCTCGTGACGCTCGCCGACGGGCTCCACCGGGTCGGATTCCTGACCTGGTTCGCGGGCCGCATGGTCACCGATCTCTCATCGGTACCGCCCACCACCAGGCTGGTGCTCTTCGTCACGGTGTTCTTCGTCGCCCACTACATGTTCGCGAGCTTGACCGCCCACGCGACCGCGCTGCTGCCGGTCTTCCTCGCCGCGGGCATGGCCATGCCCGACCTGCCGGCCCGGCCCCTCGCCCTGCTGCTCTGCTACGCCATCGGCCTCATGGGGGTGCTGACGCCCTATGCCACCGGGCCGGCGCCCATCTACTTCGCGAGCGGCTATGTCAGCCGGCCGGCGTTCTGGGCCCTCGGCGGGATCTTCGGCGCCTTCTTCCTGCTGACGTTGCTCGCGCTCGGTGTGCCCTGGCTGCTCTCCGACATCCCGTAGGCGGCGAGCGCCTCGCGCTCACGGCGCCGCGGGCGCGCCGCGACCGGCATCCCTCACCACGTAGCCCTTCGCCTCGAGCGCCTTCACCGCCGGCCCCGGATTGATCGTGGCGAGGCGCAGCATCACTTCCCGCTCTCCGCCCGGCATCGCCAGCGTCATCACACTGGCGATCCGGCTGCCGGCCTCCTCGACCGTCCGCACGACCTCGCCCAGTCCGGCGGTCTGGTCGCGCAGGGTCACGTCCACGCGACTCGACGGCTCGAGCACTCCCATGGCCCGCACGAAGAGCTGGAGCACGTCGGTCTCGGTCACGATGCCGACGAGCCGGTCTCCCTCGGTGACCGGCAGCGCGCTGATCTTCCGCGTCGCCATGAGCCGGGCCGCCTCATCGACGCCGACCGTCGGGCCGATCGTGACCACCGCGCGCGCCATGATCTGTCCCGCGGTGAGCTCGTCGAGGAGCCGGTCGCGCTCACGCCCCTCCGCCGCCGAGGCCGCCGAGGCCATGGACTGCTTGACGTCGCGGTCGGAGACGATGCCGACGAGCTTGCCCCCGTCCAGGACCGGGAGGTGGCGGAAGCCGCGACGCTGCAGCAGCCGGACCAGCTGGGGCAGGCGCGTCTCGGGGGTCGCGGTCACCGGGTGCGGCTGCATGACGTCCTTGACGAGCACGGCTCACATCTCCTCGAGCCCGTGCGCGCCGACACGCTCTTCCTTCCGCTCGGGCACCTCGGTCAGGGTGGCCTCGGTGAGCAGCAACAGACTCGCCACCGACACCGCGTTCTCGAGCGCGACCCGCACCACCTTCGTGGGATCGATGATGCCGGCCTCCACCAGATCCACGTACTCCTTGCGCGCGGCGTCGAAGCCCATGTTCCCCTTGCCCAGCCGCATCTGGTTCACCACCACCCCGCCGTCCACCGACGAGTTCTCGGCGATCTGACGGGTCGGCGTCTCGAGCGCGCGGCGGAGGATCTGCAGCCCGGTCCGCTCGTCGCCTTCGCACTTGCTCTCCTCGCGCTCCACCGCCTCGATCACCCGCAGCAGCGCGAGCCCGCCGCCCGGCACGATGCCCTCGGCCACCGCGGCCTTGGTGGCGCTGATCGCGTCGTCGAGCGCTTCCTTCTTGCTCTTCATCTCGGATTCCGAGGGGGCCCCGACCCGGACGACCGCCACGCCGCCCGACAGCTTGGCCAGCCGCTCCTGGAGCTTCTCCCGGTCGTAGTCGCTGGTGGTCTTGTCGATCTGGGCCCGGATCTGCTGCTTGCGGCCCTCGATCCGCGCCTTGTCGCCGGCGCCCCCGATGATGGTGGTGTTGTCCTTGTCCACCACGACGCGGGTGGCCCGGCCGAGATCCTCGATGCTGAGGGCCTCGAGCTTGATACCGATCTCCTCGGTCAGGACGCGCCCGCCGGTCAGGATGCCGATGTCCTCGAGCATCTCCTTCCGCCGGTCGCCGAACCCCGGGGCCTTCACCGCGACACACTTGAGCGAGCCGCGGATCTTGTTGACCACGAGGGTGGCGAGCGCCTCCCCCTCGACGTCCTCGGCGATGACCAGGATCGAGCGCCCCGCGCGCGCCGCCTGCTCGAGGATCGGCACCAGGTCCTTCATCACGCCGATCTTCCGGTCGCTGAGGAGGACCAGGGTGTCCTCGAGAACCGCCTCCATCTTCTCCGCGTCGGTGATGAAGTACGGCGACAGGTAGCCGCGGTCGAACTGCAGCCCCTCGACCACCTCGAGCTGGGTCTCCGTCGTCTTGGACTCCTCGACCGTGATCACGCCTTCGTTGCCCACCTTCTCCATCGCGTCGGCGACCATGTCGCCGATGCTCTGGTCGTTGTGGGCCGAGATGGTGGCGATCTGCGCCTTCTCGAGCCGGCTCTTCACGGGCCGGGACAGCAGCTTGAGCGCCTCCACCGCCGCGCGGGCACCGCGATCGAGCCCCTTCTTCAGATCCACCGCGCTCGCCCCCGCCACCACGTTGCGCACGCCGTCGGCGAAGATCGCGTGGGCCAGGATCGTGGACGTGCTGGTGCCGTCGCCCACCGCGTCGCCGGTGCGCTCCGCGGCCTGGCGAATCATCTGGGCCCCCAGATTCTCCACGGGATCCTTCAGCTCCATCTCCTTGGCGATCGTGACGCCGTCGTTGCACACTACCGGCGCGCCGAAGCGCTTCTCCAGGAGGACGCACTTGGACTTCGGCCCCAGCGTAACGCGGACCGCGTCGGCGAGGGCGGCGACGCCGCGCAGGATGCGCTCGCGCGCTTCGGAACGGAACAAGACCTGTTTGTGCGCCATGTCCTCTTGTCTCCTTCGATCAGGGGCTCGGCCGCGTCACCGGGGCGCGGGGATGTGGGTGCACCGGAAACTCCTCCGATTCGTGGAACGCGAAATAGCCCGATCGGGCCTCGGCCAGCGTCACGTAGTCCGTCGCGCGCATCCGGATCGCGGTCCGATGGTCCCCCGACGGCAGGACGATGTCGCGCTGCTCGACCAGCGACTCGTCCACCACGGTGGGGATCCCGAAGAGCCGGCCGAACGGCGGGGTCGCGCCGAGCGCGCAGCCGGGAAAGCCCGCCAGTATCTCCTCGACGCTGGCCAGACGGATCTCGCCGCGGCCGATCAGGCCCTTGAGCCGGTGAGCGTTGGCCGCTTCTTCCTGCGCGGTGAAGGCTTCCAGGTGCGGCACCAGCTTGTAGCGGATGCCCCGGACCCCGAGGAGCTCTTCCAGTCGCTCGTGCATGACGCTCGATGTGCTTGCAAGCGACATACCCTCTCGCAGGCCACCGAAAAGAAAGCCGATTCGAGGGTCCGGCTCTCTCCGACGGGACAGCGCGCTCGCCTCAGGTGGGACAGCCGTACCCCGCTCCGCCGGTCAGCAGACCGGGTGTGCGCCGCGGATCAGTGCCGCCCGGAACGCGGGCAGGCGGGCCAGCTCGGCCTCCACGACCCGGTGGATCTCCCCCTCGACCTCTCCAAGCTCGGCGCCGGCGGGCAGGCGCACCTGGACACCTGTCCACGGTCGATCGACCGGCTCGCCAATCCGGACGACGAGGTGCACGTAGACCTCGAGGAGCGCCGGGCAGCGGTCGTGGATGAGCCGCGCCAGCCGATGACTCAGGACGCTGTAGACCTTCCCGGCGTGCGCGGCGGGATTCTTGCCCGCGGTGGCCTCGCCCCCGGTGGGACGCGAGAAGGCGATGAGCCCGTTGGCGCGATTGCCACGCCCTACCTGGCCGGAGTCGGCATCCTCGGCCGAGGACGCACTGGCCGGCCACCAGCAGCGCCTTGTCGATGTTGGTGCGCGATGACACCGGCGCGCTCGAGGTACAGACGGCCGAGTGCGACGGAGGCCGCCTCCACCACAGAGTCGCAGATGGTGTCGGGGTGGCCGAGCCCCTTGCGCTCCACGAGCTCGATCCGCCGGTGCGCGACCGGGGTACCGCCGATCGATTCGATCACGAGATTCATCGAAGGTCCGCGCCGCGCCGATGCCCCGCCACGTCGAAAGGAAAGAACGGACGACCGGCCGGGGTCGTGATGCACCCGCTGGGGATCCGAAGCTCGGCCGTGGTGACTCGATCGCCGGGGCCCTTCCAGCGGCCCTTCCACTGCACGTCCAGATCCGGCCGGCCGGCGACGGCGAGGCGTCCGGCCTCGCTCGCGAGCGACAGCGCCAGGGAGAGGCGCGGGTCTTCGCTCTCTTCAGCGGGACCCCGCGCCACTGCCGGCCTCACAGGGGATAGCGCAGCTCGGCCGCGATGCCGCCGGCCACCGCCAGGGGCTGGTGAACCGCGATGGTCTCCACGGCGCCGCCGGCGGCGGCGACGCGCTCGGCCATCGCCTCGCCCAGCTCCACCATCAGCACCTCGCCGGCGCAGGTCGGGCAGGTCCAGGTGAGCCCACCCCCGAGTGTCCCGCACCCCCGGCAGCGACGGCCGGGCGCGCTCCATCCCTTGAGGAGGTAGAGCCGGTGGACCGCCCCTCGGTTGACGGCGCTGAGGGTGGCCTCGAGGCCTGCGCTCCCCTTCCCCCGCTTGGCCGCCGCGGTCAACGCGGCGTCGACGCCCTCGGCCTCCCGCTGCCCCTGCACGTGCGGGAGATACTCGGCGGCCCGATCGACTATCAGCCCGATGGCCTCGTGCCGGGCGCCGGCCACGGTCCCGACGACCAACGCGGCGAGGCGCGGCGGCAGCTCCTTGCGGAACACAGCGACGTTGCGGGGCTCACCCGCCAGGACGATCGACCGCAAGCCATGGCCTTCCATCAGCCCGATCAGGCTCCCCACCACGGCCTCGAAATGCCGGGCCCGATGGTCCTGGGTGTGCCGCTGGTATCGGGACTGCGCCATCTGCGTCCAGCCGCCCCGACCGTGATGGCCGGGCACGTCGGCCACGAGCGCGACCTCCTCTCCCGCCCCCGCGGAGGTGAGCGCGACGAGCCGCGCTGTCTCCGTGTCGATGAACACCACCAGCGTGGACGGTGCCTGCTCGCCGAGCTCCAGCAGCGGACGCAGCAGCGGCGTCTCGGCCACCGCGAACGTGTTCTCGAACGGAACCCGGCTCGAAATGAGCTCGCGGAGCCCGAGCGCCTCGCAGGCGAAGAGGGCGACCCCGCTGGTCTCGGGCATCATCGCCTGGTTGAGGAGTGCCTCGCCCTGGGCTTCCACCCAGTCCAAGTCGGCCTCGGACGGGCGCGGGCCAGGGGCGCGCCGGGCTTCTGCCAGATGATTCTTGAGGAAGATCCGGACGCGGTCGCGCTGGTGCTCGTCCGCCCACCGGGTATTCAGGTAGGCCGTCACCACCGGGGCCGGGGCGCGGTCAATCTTGCCGAGCGCGGTCAGCCGGGCATGCAGATCCATGGACGGGCCTCGCTTAACCGCGCCGCGCCCGCTTTCGCGGCGCCGGCGCCTCCCCGGCGAGCACCCGGCGCGCCGCGAAGTACTTCTTGGGATGCCGCTTGCTGTCACGATCCCGCTCGCGGTACCGCTCGAGCTGGCGCTCGAGCACGGCGAAGGCCGCGTCGAAGGCGAGGCGGGGCGTCACGGCGCTTCGCTCGACGCGGATGGTCGGCCGGAACGGCAGCCGCACCGTCAGGGCGCATCGCATGGCCCGGCCGCCCTTGGGCCCGTTGTCGTCGAAGAACGAGGCCTGTCCCTTGACCGGCGCGACGGTGAGCTTCGCGAGGGCCTCGGTCATGAGCCGCGTGGCCCGGCCGCGCAGCGGATCACGATCCAGCCCGGTGATCTTGATGGGTTCCACGTTGGTAGTCATATCGCCTTCACAGAGCAACGCGGGTGCCAACGCGCGAGCTCAATCCTTTCGCGGTGATCTCGAGGATTGCGGCTCATCCTGGGTCACCACGGTGGGGTAGGCGGGCCTCAATGTGGTGAAGCGGCCCCAGGCCTTCAGGGCCTCCAGCAGGGCCACCGGCCACAGCACACCCAGCGCCAGGACGAGCCAGTCAACGCCGGTCAGGGGCTTCGTGCCGAGCAGGCGGGCCAGCGGCCCCCATGTAATCGCGAGCCACTGCAGCGCGAAGAGGGCCACCAGCGACAGCGGGATCCATGGATTGGGTCTGAGTTGCCACCAGTTGAGACGCTCCGACCGACAGCTCATGGCCTGGAACGGATGGATCAGAACCAGCGCCATGAAGGCCATCGTGCTGGCCGACGGGCCGGGGCCCTCCCGCCACACGGTCCAGAGATAGGTGCTGAGCACCCCGGCCGCCAGCAGCGCGCCCTCGCCCAGGATGCGCGCGCCTGACCGCCAGGTGACGAGCGCCTCGGCGGGATCGCGCGGGGGGCGTCCCATGACGTCGTCGTCGGCCGGATCCCGGATCAGGGCGGTCGCGGGCAGGATGTCGGTGACCAGGTTCACCCACAGGATCTGCAGCGGCAGGAGCGGCGTGGGATAGCCGAGCAGGATGGCCACGAAGATGGTGAGGATCTCGGAGAGGTTGCACGAGAAGAGGAAGCGGATGACCTTGCGGAGATTGGCGTAGATCACGCGCCCTTCCTTCACGGCCAGGACGATGGTCGCGAAGTTGTCGTCGATGAGCACCAGATCGGCCGACTCGCGTGCCACGTCGGTGCCGCGCCGGCCCATCGCCACGCCGATATCCGCGCGGACGAGCGCCGGCGCATCGTTGACCCCGTCCCCAGTCATGGCCACGATCTCACCCCGGGCCTGCAGCTCGGCCACCAGCTCGAGCTTGCCCTCCGGACTGACCCGGCTCCGGATCGCCTCCGGCTCGAGGCCGAGCTGACGCCCCACCGTCAGGGCGGTGAGCTCCTGGTCGCCGGTGAGCATGATCGTGCGGATGCCGGCCTCTCGACAGGCCGCGATGGCGTCCGCCACCCCCGAACGCACCGGATCCACGAATCCGACGAGGCCGAGGAACGTGAGCTCCTCCACGGGCGCGTCCTCGATCGAGGGGACCGGGCGCCACGCGAACGCGAGCACACGGAATCCCTCGCGAGCCAGGTCCCGGTTCTCCTCGAGCAGGCGGACCCGATCCTCGTCGCTCAGCGCGACCGGGCCCGCGACCGTGTGAGAGCGCGTCACCCGCTCCACGATCACGCTGGGGGCGCCCTTGACCAGGAGCACGGGCCCGGCGCCCGGCATGACGTGGAAGGTCGCCATCATGCGCGTCACCGGATCGAACGGGATCTCACGGTGACGGGGCCAGGCCCGTGCCAGGTCGGCCGGATCGAGCCCGGCCTTGACTGCCGCCACCAGCAGGGCCGACTCGGTCGGATCGCCAACGAGATGAAGCCCGTCGGGCGCGGGCCGGAGGCTCGCGTCGTTGCACAGCGCCGCCGCGGTGAGCAGCAGCGTGAGATGCGGATCGGCGAGCGGGGTGACGATGCGGCCGGCTTCGTCCACGAAGCTTCCTGCGGTCGAGCGCCCGCCACCGCCGACCGTGACCCGACGGCCGCCGTATCGAAGCGACGTTACCGTCATCTGGTTCTCGGTCATGGTGCCGGTCTTGTCCGCGCAGATCACGGTGGCCGAGCCGAGCGTCTCCACCGCGGCCAGGCGCCGGACGAGCGCGCCGCGGCGCGCGAGCCGCCAGAGCCCGGCGGCCAGCGCGAGCGAGACCACCGCCGGCAGGCCCTCCGGCACGGCGGCGACGGCGAGGCTGACCGCCGTCTCCAGCATCAGCCCGACCGGCTCCCCGTGCAGGATGCCGGCGAGACCCACCACCGCGCAGATGCCGACCGCCAGCACGATCAGTCGCCGGCCCAGTGACTCCACCTGGCGCTCGAGCGGCGTCGTCCGCGAGCCGGCGGAGGCCACCAGCCGTCCGATCCGGCCGAGCTCCGTCGCGGCCCCGGTGGCGGTGACGAGAGCCACCGCGCTCCCGGAGAGGATCGTGGTGCCGAGGTAGAGCATGTTCGCGCGCTCGGCCAGCGGGGTGTCGGGCCCCGACGTCGCGGCGGCGTCCTTCCAGACCGCCGCGCTCTCGCCGGTCAAGGTGGATTCGTTCACCTGCAGGGCCGCGGCTCGCAGCAGCCGCGCGTCCGCGGGCACCGCCGCCCCCGCGTCCAGGACGAGCACGTCCCCCGGTACGAGCTCCGCGGTAGCGATCTGGGTCACGTACCCGTCGCGCCGGACCAGCGCCTGCGGCACCGCGAGCGCGCGCAGCCTGGCCAGCGACACCCGGGCGCGCCACTCGGAGCCGAAGCCGATGGCCGCGTTCAGCACGAGCGCGCCGAGGATCGCCACGGCCTCGGCCCGCTCGCCCAGCGCCCACGCGATGCCGGAGGCGGCGAGCAGCAGCAAGACCACGAGGCTCCGGAACTGGGCGAGGGCCAGCTGCCACAGCGGCACCTCGCCCCGGTCGGCCACGCGATTGGGGCCGAGCTGGCTCAGGCGGCGCTGGGCCTCGACCGTCGTGAGCCCCGCCTCGGCAGCGGCCGCCGTGGACGTGTCGCTCACCCGCGCGACCCGCTACAATGGGCACGCCGATGGCGGTGTACCCGACGGAGCTCGAGCGCGAGATCACCCTGCGGGACGGATCGCGGCTGCGCCTGCGTCCGATCCGCCCCGAGGACCAGGATCGGCTGAGCGCGTTCTACGACGGCCTGAGCCGTCATAGCGCCTACCAGCGCTTCTTCGCGGTGATGAAGCGCCTCCCGCCGGACTGGGCGCATTTCCTCGCGAACGTGGACTACGAGCGCCGGCTCGCCCTGATCGCCGAGCACGGCACGCCGGAAGCGCCCGAGCTGATCGGGGTGGCTCGCTACGAGCAGACCGATCAGGTGGATACCGCGGAGATCGCCTTCGTGATCCAGGACGGCTGGCAGGGCCGCGGACTCGGCACCCAGATGCTGGACGCGCTGCTCGCCGCCGCGCATGCGCGCGGCATCCGGCGCTTCCGCGCCTACGTGCTGGCGGGGAACATGCGCATGATCGACCTGCTCGTGCGCTTCATGGACGTGCAGGAGCGCGTCACGGAGAGCGGCGTCACCGAGCTGCTGCTTGCGCGCCGCCCCGCGCGGGCGCCGCGTCAGGGCGGCAGGACGCCGTAGGGATACCATCCCAGTGGGCTCGGCGGGCGCCGGCCGGAGACGGTCATGGGTAGGAGACGATCACCTCCGCGCACTCCGGGACGGCCGTGACGTTGGCCTGGCCGAGCTGGCGGAGAATATCCACTTCCGTGACGATGCCGACCATCCGGCCGTTCTCCATGGCCGGAAGGGACCCCACCCGATGCTTCCGCATGGTATCCGCGGCGGCGCCGAGCGTCGCACCGGCCCCGACCGTCACGACGTCGGTGGACATGATCTCCGCAACGTGCACCCCGTCGAGAAGGACGTCCATGGGGGTCGAGCCCAGCCCCTCGAAGACTCGCGGGGTGAACAGGTGGTGGCGGAGATCACGGTCCGTGACGATCCCGACCAGCGTGCCGTCCCGGTTCACCACCGGGAGATGCCGGACACGCGCCCGCTGCATTCGCACGACCGCGTCCAGGCACGATTCCCTTGGTCCGATCGTCACCAGCTCGCGGCTCATCAGCTCCTTGACCTGCATGGCATCCTCCTGCCGGCTCAGCGCCGGCTCCTCCACCAGACGAGCAGGGCACCCAGCAGGACGACGATGCCGAGCGCGATGACCCAGTTGTCACGAATCGGCTCGATCATGTCGCCCGCGCCCCCGCCCCATCCACGATGGAGCGAATCGCCGCCAGCAGCACCGCCGCCGCGAACGGCTTGGAGAGAAAGGTGGTGGCGCCCGCCGCGAGAGCGGCCCGCCGGGTCTCGTCGGACGGATAGCCGGTGACCACGATGACCGGCACCGGCTCGCGTGCACCGCGGGCGGCCCGGACCACATCGAGGCCGTCGCCATCCGGCAGCCGGAGATCCGAGATGACGAGATGGGGCCGCTCGCCGGCCAGCGCCGCCAGGCCCGCGGCGCGGGAGATGGCGGTGACCACGTCATAGCCCTGGCGCCGGAGCAGCCGCTCGTAGGTGGCCAGGAAATCATCCTCATCGTCGACCACCAGCACGCGACGGCGCATGGGGCTCACGTGCGGATCGGTCCGCCGGCCAGATGCCGGATCATCGCCAGCACTCGCTCCGCGGCGGCGTGCGCGTCGTACACATCGGTCCTGATCGCCAGATCGGGCCGCGTCGCCTCTTCGTAGTCGAAGGCGATGTCGGGCTTCGCGGCCGCCGGCGCCGGCGCCTCGAACGTCAGACCCCAGCGAACGGCGCGCTCCCGCTCGAGGCACACGTCGGTCGGACACAGGAGCTGGATCTCCGCGAAGCACGGGATCAGCGTGCGGGCCGCCTCGCGCCAGGCGCGCCGCGCGGCCGTCGCGTCCACGATGACCGACACGCCGGCCTCGGTCAGCAGCTTGGCGGCGTAGGCAAGCGCCCGGTGGACGATGTCCTGTTCGGCCTCGTCGCCCGGCTGGCCGTCGAACAGGAAGCGCTGCACCGGGGCCAGATCCAGTAAGCGCGGGCGGACTCCTCGCGCGCGGAGCGCTTCCCCCACCTGCCTGGCC
>CAVVEU010000038.1:0-8572 GCA_963747235.1 uncultured Candidatus Rokubacteria bacterium | reverse complement strand
GCGCGCGCAGGCGTTCCAGGCGCGCGGGCTCGACGGCGTGGCGCCCTACGCGCGGCGCGCGGGCGTGAGCGATCCGGCCGCGGTGCTGCGGGTGGCCGCGGGCGACGCGCGGATCGTCGCCCACCTGATGCCGCGCCTGGCCGACGCGCTGCTCCGCTTCCCGGCCGAGCAGAGCTCCACCGCGATCAGCCAGCTCTACTGGGTGAAGCGCCAGGTGCAGGGCCGCCCGGACCCGATCCTCATCCACCATCTGGTGGACGTGACGCCGCAGCTCGCGCTCTACGTCGAGCGGCACGTCTACGTGGGCCACACCTACAACGCGAGCCAGATCCTCTCCGGCGCGGTGCCGTACGAAGACGGCGTGCTGGTCTTCTCGAGCAATCGCGTCTCCACCGACCAGGTCGCGGGCCTCGGCGGGGAGCTGAAGCGCGTGATCGGCCGGCGCCAGCTCCGCGGCGAGATCGTCAAGCGCTTCGATCGCATCCGCGCCGCGCTGGTGAAGCCGACCGCGCCGCCCGAGCGCGTGGAGAGCCCGTAGCCTAGTCGCCGAGCACCCGCCGCCGCAGCAGGCGCAGATCGAGCGGCACCAGGATCCCCAGCAGCAGGGCCGAGAGGATCAGCGCGCCGGCCAGATGCCCCGCGACCGGGCCCCCGAGGAGGATGCCGCGGAAGGCCTGGGCCAGGTGGTGGAGCGGGTTCACCACGTTCAGCGCGACCAGCACCGGGATGCTCGAGCGGGAAGTAGGTGGACGAGAGCAGCCCCATCGGCAGCACGAGCAGGAACACCGGCAGGTTCATGTGGTCGATCGTCGGCACGATCGCGGTGAAGCAGAGCCCGAGCGCGGCGAACCCGCACGCGGCCACGAACACGATGGGCAGCAGGACGGGCAGCAGCGCGATCCGGATGTGGAGGACAGCCCGCCGCGTGCAGCCCCGTGAGCACCGCGGAGACGATCACCACGTACATGGTGGAGAGCAGCCCCGCCCAGAGCACCTCGCCCCAGACCACGTGGGGCAGCGCGACCTGCGTGGTGAGCTGGCCCTCCCACGTGCGCTGGTAGCGCATGCGGATGAACGCGGCGAAGAGCGACTGGAAGATCGCGGTCATGAAGGTCGCGTAGGCGAGCAGCCCCGGGGCCACGTAGCTCATGTACTCGACCGGGCGGCCCTGCCAGGTCAGCGTCGCCACGTAGCCGCCGAGCCCGACCCCGAAGGCCAGCAGCATGGTCACCGGCTCGAACGCGGGCGGCAGGAACGCGGTGTACCAGTTCCGCATGTAGACGCGCAGGTGGCGCGCCACCACCGCGCGGCTCTGCCACTCGAGCGCCGCGGCCAGCCAGCTCATGGCGTGAGCGACGAGCTTGAGGAAGAGATCGTCGAGCGTGGGGCCGCGCACCTCGTAGCGCAGCGCGGGGAACGCGCGCGCGAACTCGGCCAGCTCCTCGCCGGAGACCGGCACGTGCCAGGCGCCCGAGCACGCTGGCCGGCTCGCCGCGGCCCCGCGCGGTGAGCCAGGCCGCGACCGCCGCGCCCTGGCCCGCCTCCACCACGATGACGTGCTCGCCCACCAGGTCGCCCAGCACCGTCCTGGCGGTGCCGCGCGCCACCACGCGGCCGTGGGCCAGCACGGTGAGCGCGTCGCTCAGCCGCTCCGCCTCGTCCATGTAGTGCGTGGTCAGGATGATGCCGAGCCCCTCCGCGCGCAGCCCGTCCACGAGATCCCACACGCCCATGCGCGCCTGCGGATCGAGGCCGGTCGTCGGCTCGTCGAGGAAGAGCAGGCGCGGCCGGTGCACGAGCGCGCGCGCGATCATCAGCCGCCGCCGGTAGCCGCCCGAGAGCGTCTCCGGCTTCTGGTCCGCGTAGGGGCCCAGCTCGAAGCGCTCGAGCAGCTCGCCGACGCGCCGCGCCAGGTCGGTCGGCCGCGGGCGGAAGTAGGTCGCCGCGATCGTGAGGTTCTGCTCCACCGTGAAGTCGCCGTCGAACGTGTCGTCCTGGGTGCACACGCCGATCGAGCGCTTGGCCCGCACCAGGTCGCGCCCCAGCTCCACGCCGTCCACGTGGATGCGGCCCTCGTCCGGGTGGAGGAACCCGTACAGCATCCGCAGCGTCGTGGTCTTGCCCGCCCCGTTGGGCCCGAGCAGGCCGACGATCTGCGAGGACTCGCAGGCGAGGTCCACCCCGTCCACCACCCGGCGGCCGCCCAGGTGCTTCACCAGATTGCGCGCGTCGAGGAGCACGGACATGACTCCCGATTGTACCCGGGCTTGACAAGCCTCGCGCGCGGCGTCAGTGTCTCGAAGGTTCCAGGAATGCCAGGAGGAGTCGCCCCATGAAGCCCAAGCGCCCGCGGAAGTCAGCCCGCTCCAAGCGCCCCGCTTCGAAGCGCCCCGGTCCCGCGCCGGCGCGCGCCGCGCGCGATCCGCTGCTGGCCCGCATGGCGGGCGCGGACCATCGCGAGGTGGGCGGCGTGTCCATCGACACCACCCGCGCCGCCAACGGCCGCGTGAAGCGCGTGTGCTACCCGCCCGGCTTCCGCTGGTCCACCCACATGAAGCCGCTGGTGAACACGCCGCTCTGCATGCACGCCCACGTCGGGTTCCTCGCCCGCGGCCGCGTGCGCGGCACCTACGCCGACGGCTGCGCCTTCGACCTCGCCGCGCCGCGCGCGGTGGTGATCGAGCCCGGCCACGACGCGTGGGTGGTCGGCAAGGACGCGGCCGTCCTCATCGAGTTCGACGCCGAGAGCAGCACCGCGGCCCGCTTCGGGCTGCCCGACAGCCACCGCCACGCGTGAATCCGAGAGAGAGCCCATGACCTCCGAGCTCGAAGACAAGTTCCAGACGCTGCACGAGATCGTGCGCGCCGCCCGCATGAACCTGGCCCCCGGCCCCTGGGACTACCTGGTGGGCGGCACCGAGACCGAGACCACGCTGCGGCGCAACCGGCTCGGCATCGACAGCCTCGCGTTCCGGCCGCGCGTGCTGCGCGACGTCTCGCGCATCGACCCGGGCTCGACGTTCTTCGGCAAGAAGGTCCGCATCCCGGTGATGCTGGCGCCCATCGGCTCGATCGAATCATTCACGCCGGGCGGCGGCGCCACCGCCGCGAAGGCCTCGGGCGCGTTCGGGGTGCCGCAGATGCTGAGCTCGGCCTGCAACCCGGGGCTCGAGGCCACCGCGGCCGCCGCCGACAACTTCCGCATCTTCCAGCTCTACGTGCGCGGCGACGACGCCTTCGTGGACGATCACGTCAAGCGCGCGAAGGACAACGGCTACGCGGTCTTCTGCATGACGGTGGACACCGCGGTCTACAGCCGGCGCGAGCGCGACCTGGCGCGGCGCTTCGTCAAGCCGTGGCGGCTGCGCGCCACCGGCCAGGACTTCCAGGCCGCGCTCTCGTGGGACCAGGTCAAGCGCTTCAAGGACCGCCACGACATCCCGCTGGTCCTGAAGGGCATCGCCACCGGCGAGGACGCGGCCATCGCGTGCGATCACGGGGTGGACGCGGTCTACGTCTCCAACCACGGCGGCCGCCAGCTCGATCACGGCCGCGGCTCCATCGAGGTGCTGCCCGAAGTGGTGAAGGCCGTCGCGGGCCGCAGCGTGGTGATGGTGGACGGCGGCTTCATGCGCGGCACCGACGTGGTCAAGGCCATCGCGCTCGGCGCCCAGATGGTCGGCATCGGGCGCCTCTCCTGCCTCGGCCTGGCCGCCGCGGGCGAGGCGGGCCTGGTGCGCGCGCTCGAGCTGCTGGAGGAGGAGATCCGCATCGCGATGGGGCTGCTCGGCGTGCACAGCCTGGCCCAGCTCGACGCTTCGTATCTCCACGCGGCCACGCCGGTCACCGTGCCCCACGTGACGAGCGCCTTCCCGCTGCTCGACCTGGACGACCGCCGCTACTAGCTCCGTGCTCGACATCAAGATCACGGGCGGGCAGGTCATCGACGGCACCGGCGCGCCCGCGCGCCGCGCCGACGTGGGCGTCACCGGCGACCGCGTCACCACCGTGGGCGATCTCGCGGCCGAGCCCGCCGGGCGCACGATCGACGCGACGGGCCGCACCGTCACCCCCGGCTTCATCGACATGCACTCGCACTCCGACTGGCGGCTCTGGGGCAACCGGCGCGCCGAGTCGAAGATCCGCCAGGGCGTGACCACCGAGGTGGTCGGCAACTGCGGCTTCTCCCCGGCCCCGGTGTCGGACGAGTACCGGAGCGAGATGCAGGGCTTCGCCCTCTACGTGCCGCCCGGGCATGGACTTCTCGTGGAATTCGGTGGGCGACTACCTGGCGCGCTACGAGAGCGAGGGCGTGGCGCTGAACGTGGCCCAGCTCATCGGCCACGGGACGCTCCGGCTCGCCGCGATGGGCTTCGCGCGCCGGCCGCCCACCGCGCGCGAGCAGGCCACGATGGAGCGCATGATGGACGAGGCGATGGCCGACGGCGCCTACGGCCTCGCCACCGGCCTCATCTACGCGCCCGGCTCCTACGCGGCCACCGAGGAGATCATCGGCATCGCGCGCCACGCGGCCGGCGGGCGCGGCTTCTACGCGAGCCACATCCGCGGCGAGGGCGCGACCCTGCTCGACGCGGTGGCCGAGGCCATCCGCGTGGGGCGCGAGGGCGGGCTGCCCACGCAGGTGAGCCACGTCAAGGCGGCGGGGCGGCCGAACTGGGGCCGCGTGGCGGACGCGCTCGCGCTGATCGACGCCGCGCGCGCCCAGGGCCAGGACGTCATGGGCGACGTCTATCCCTACACCGCCTCCAGCACGACGCTGCGCACGCTCCTGCCCGACTGGGTGCTCGAGGGCGGCATCGACGCGATGCTGAAGCGTCTCGCCGACCGAGCCACGCGCGACCGCATCCGCAAAGAGCTGACCGGCGGCGGCGAGACCCTGCTGCGCGGCCTCGACTGGGCCGACATCATGGTGGCCTACTCGCCGTCGCGGCCGGACGCGCAGGGCCGGCGCATCGCGGAGATCGCGGCCGCGCGGGGCGAAGACCCGCTGGACGCGGCCATCGAGCTGATCGTGGCCGAGCAGGGCAAGGGCTACATGATCCTCTTCCAGCTCGACGAGGCCGACCTGCGCCGCGCGCTCGTCCACCCGCACGTCATGATCGGCTCCGACGGCTCGTCACTGGCCGCGGAGGGCCCGCTCGCCACCGGCAAGCCGCACCCGCGGAGCTACGGGACCTTCCCGCGCGTGCTCGGCCGCTACGCGCGCGACGAGCGCGTGCTCTCGCTCGAGAGCGCGGTGTGGAAGATGACGGGCATGCCCGCGCGGCGGCTCGGCCTGAGCGACCGCGGGGTGCTGGCGCCGGGCGCGAAGGCCGACGTGGTGGTGTTCGACGCCGCGACGGTGGCCGACCGCGCGACCTACGAGGACCCGCACCGGTACGCGACCGGCATCGGCCACGTGCTGGTGAACGGGCGCGTGGTCATCGCCGACGGCGAGCACACCGGCGCGCTGCCCGGCCGCGTGCTGCGCCCGCGTAGCCGCCCCTCGGAGAACGGCCCCTCACCCCGGCCCTCTCCCCAGAGGGAGAGGGTGATCTCGAAATCCCTCTCCCCTCTGGGGAGAGGGTAGGGTGAGGGGTCAGGTGGTGAGGGGCCGCTTACTTGGCCAGCCAGGCGTTCCAGAAGTAGAGGTAGGGGCCGGCCTTGAACCCGCGCAGATCCTTGCGCATGGCCTGCAGCGGATAGTAGTCGCCGAGCTTGATGCGCCCCACGTCCTCGTAGAAGATCGCCTGCAGCCGCTCGATGATCGCGCGCCGCTTCCTGGGATCGGTCTCGCGCGCCAGGTCGGCCATCAGCTTGTCCTTCTCCTCCGCGCACCACCACCCGGGCCAGTTGCACTGCAGCGCCGACGCGAGCGCCGGGTCCGGGTTGAAGGTGAAGCCGGTCGAGAAGAGATCGAAGAGCTCCGGCTTGTTCCGCCGCTGCACCAGCGTGGCCCAGTCCACCACCTGCAGGTCCACCACGAAGCCGGCCTCCTCCATCTGCTGCTTGGCCACCACCGCGGTGTTGTACATCCACTCGTATTCCTTGGTGGTGACCCAGCGCACCGGCTGGCCCGCGTAGCCCGCCTCCTTCAGGAGCGCGCGGGCGCGGTCCTTGTTCTTCAGGTTGTAGCCGGTGACGCCGGTGGTCGAGTAGAACGCGGCCTGCTCCGGATAGAAGAGGGTGCCGGAGAGCCGGTAGAAGTCCTTGTTGCCGATGCCGCCCGCCATGATCGGCTCCATGTCGAGCACGGCCTGGAGCGCCTGGCGGACCTTCTTGTTCGCCATCACGCCCTGCTTGTGGTTCGGCACCGCGGTGATCCAGCCGTAGGGCTTCACCGCGCGCGGCCACGATGTCGCCGCGGCTCTTGATCCCCTCGTACTTGTCCTGGTTGATGCTGTTGGCGAAGTGGTACTCGGCGGTCTCGACGCCGGCCAGGCGCACCGCCACGTCGGGCACCGGGATGAACAGGATCTCGTCGAGGTACGCGGTGCGCCGCCCGCCGTAGCCGTCCGGCGCCTCCTTGCGGGCCGCGTAGTCCTTGAAGCGCGCCACCTTGATGTGCCGATCCGGCCGGTGCTCGACGAAGCGATAGGGGCCGGTGCCGATGAACTCCTTGATCTGCCCGTCGCCCGCCGCGTCGATGACTCTCCTTGGGATGAATGGACGCGCCGTTGTTCGGGCTGCCGAGCGCGTAGAGCAGCGAGCCCGACGGCTCCTTCAGGTGAATCACCACCGTGTGCGGGTCCTTGGCCTCGACCGCCTCCACCGCCCGCCACACCGCCTTGCCGGTGGTCGCCACCTTGCCCCAGCGGTTGAGCGAGGCCACCACGTCGGCCGAGGTCATCTCCTTGCCGGTGTGGAAGCGCACCCCCTTGCGAAGCGCGAACGTGTAGCGCCGGCCGTCGGGCGTCATCGTGTAGGACTCGGCCAGCATGGGGACCGGCGCGAACTTCGCGTCGTAGGTGAAGAGGCCCTCGTAGATGTGGAAGGCGATCTCCTGCGTGATGACCGCGGTGGTCCAGTGCAGGTCGAGCGTGGGCGGCTCGCCGATCATCGCCGCCTTCAGCACGCCGCCCGCGCGGGGCGTGTCCTGGGCCGCCGCCGGGCCGGAGAGGATGGCCGCCAGGAGCACGGCGGAGATCGCGAGCGCGCGTGTGATTTTCATGCGGCGATGATCGCCGAGATTGGCCGATCGGTCAAACTCCCGCTCCTGGGTTACACTGGCGGCCACGGCCCCGAGCCGGGAGGAGCCATCATGAGCCAGACAACCAGCCAGGTCGATCAGGTCCGCGGACGCGCGGTGGTCATGCAGCCGGAAGACGGGCCGTCCTACTGGCAGCCCGTCCCCGCCAACGGCCACGCCGATCCGAAGCTCTACCCCGCCCGCACCGGGTTCCCCGGGCACTCGATGGGCTTCCAGACCATCGCCCCCGGCAGCCGCGTGCGCGAGCACTCGCACGGCGATCAGGTCGAGCTGCAGATCTGCTTCCGCGGCAAGGGCCGCGTGGTGGTGGACGGCCAGAGCCACCCGCTCGTGCCCGGCACCGCGTGCTTCCTCGGCTACGACGTCAAGCACGAGCTCATCAACGAGAGCGCCCAGGACGACCTGGTGATGCTGTGGGTCATCACGCCGCCGGGCCTCGAGAACTTCTTCGAGGCCATCGGCCGTCCCCGCTCGCCGGGCGATCCCACGCCCGCGCCGTTCGAGCGGCCGACCGACGTGATCGCCATCGAGCGCCGCCTGGGGATGAACGACACCAGGTAGCCGCTCCATGCCGCACGTCTCCATCGGCGACGCCGACATCTACTACGAGGAACAAGGCCAGGGCCCCACCCTGATGCTGGTCCCCGGCCTGGGCGGCCAGGGCGCCTTCTGGGCCCCCCAGGTGCGCGACTTCGCCCGCGACTTCCGCGTGATCGTGCACGACCACCGCGGCGCGGGCCGCAGCACCCACTCGCGCATCCAGTACTCGGTGGACCAGATGGCCGCCGACACCATCGCCCTCATGGACCGCCTGGGCGTCGATGCCGCCCACTACGTCGGCCACTCGACCGGCGGCGCCATCGGCCAGACCATCGCGCAGGATCACCCGGAGCGCATCCGGAGCCTGGTGCTGAGCGCGACGTGGGCCGGCCAGGACGCCTACTTCCGCCGCTGCTTCGAGACCCGCAAGGAGCTGCTGCTCCACCGCGGCTTCGAGAGCTACTGGCGCGCGTCGGTGGTGATGCTGCGCCCGCCCCAGTGGATCAGCGAGCACGACACGCTGCTGGAAGAGGAGATGAAGCGCCTCGCCGCGGCCCCGCCGCCGACGGAGGTGCTGGCCAGCCGCATCGACGCCATCGTGCGCTTCGACCGGCGCGCGCGCCTGGGCGAGATCCGCTGCCCCACCCTGGTGGTCGTGGCGGGCGACGACGCGCTGACCCCGGCGTTCTACTCCGAAGAGATCGCGGCGCGGATCCCCGGCGCCAAGCTCGCGGTGCTCCGCACCGGCGGCCACTTCGCGCCGGTGCTGGTCCCCGAGGAATACAACGCGGCGGTGGGCGGCTTCCTGCGCGACCAGCTCCG
>CAVVEU010000037.1:0-20935 GCA_963747235.1 uncultured Candidatus Rokubacteria bacterium | reverse complement strand
TCTAGCGAAGAAGATCGCGATCGTGACCGGCACCAGCCCCAACATCGGCGGAGGCATCGCGGAGGGCCTCGCCGAGGAGGGCGCCACCGTGGTGTGCGTGGACGTGACGCCGGACAACGCCCTCCAGTGCGCGGAGGCGATCACGCGCCAGGGCCGCGACGCCCTGGGCCTCACGTGCGACGTCACCGACGAGAGCCAGGTGGAAGCGATGGTGGCGCGGGTCCGGGACGCCTACGGCGGCGTGGACATCCTGGTCAACAACGCGGGCATCCTCGGCGGCCAGAGCGTGCTCGAGATGCCGGTCGAGCGCTGGAATCGCCAGATCGCGGTCCACCTCACCGGGACGTTCCTCTGCACCAAGCACGTGGCCCGGCTCATGGTGGAGCAGCGGCGGCGCGGCAACATCGTGGTGGTGGTCTCGACCGCCGGCCACCAGGGCCAGGCCGGCAACATCGCCTACTCCACCAGCAAGGGCGGGCTGCTCAACTTCACGCGCGCCGCCGCGATGGACCTGGCCCGCCACGGCATCCGGGTGAACAGCCTGACGCCGACCGCCACCGATACCGAGGAGGCCGCCGATCGCGCGGTGGCCTGGGGGCGCCCACGGCCCGAGCCGCGCGCCCGCGGGCTGGACTTCCCGAAGATGGTCCCGATGGGGAAGCTCCCGAGCCCGCGTCACTACGCCCGCGCGGTGGTCTTCCTGGCCTCGGACGACGCGGAGATGATCACCGGCACCGACCTGCGCGTGGACGCCGGCGCGATCGCCAAGTACTGGCCCTGGATCCCGAACGCCTGATCCTGGGACCGGGGCCTACCGCATCACCGTCTCCGCGATGCGGGTCAGCTCGCGCACCATGTCCGGCTCCGACTTCGAGGTGGCCGGCCGGATGATCACGCGCGTGGCGCCCGCATCGAGGAGGCGGCGCACCAGGTCCCGGTCGGCGGGCTGGCCATGCACCGAGATGGTGATGGCGGCCGGATCGCGGCCGTTCTCCTTGGCGAGCCGGTCGAGCGTGGCGCGGCTCTCGCGAAGCTGATCCGGCGTCACCCGGTTGGGCAGCCAGCCGTCGCCCCACGACGCCACCCGCTGCAGCACGTTCTTCGCGCCGCCGCCCAGGAGCACCGGCGGGTGCGGCCTCTGCGCCGGCTTGGGATACGACCGCACCGGCGGGAAATCGTAGTACTTGCCGTGGTACTCGGCGTCCGTCTTCGTCCACAGCTCCTTCATGGCCAGGACCGACTCCCGCGTCTGGGTCCAGCGGTGGTCGAAGTCGCCGCCCATGATCTGGGTCTCCTCGCGCAGCCACCCCGCCCCGATGCCGAACAGGAAGCGCCCGCCGCTGAAGAGATCGAGCGTGGACACCTCCTTGGCCAGCACCAGCGGATGCCGCTCCGGCACCAGCACGATGCCGGTGGCGAGCTTGATGCGGCTGGTCGTCCCCGAGGCGCGCGCGAGCGCCACGAAGGGATCCACGAAGTGCGAGTACTCCTCCGGGATAACGCCGTCCGCCGAGCCCGGAAAGCGACTCGCGGTCTGCACCGGGATGAACGGGTGCTCCGCGCACCAGAAGGACTCGAACCCGAGCTCCTCGGCCTTGCGGGCCATGGCCCCGACGTCCACGAGATAGGCAGGCAGGGGCACCGAGACGCCGATGTTCATGGTGAGCTCTCCTTGGTCGGAATCAGTCGAAGATGATGCCGCCGTCCACGTTGAAGGACTGGCCGGTGATGTTCCGCGCGCCCGGCGAGGCCAGGAACACCGCCAGCGCGGCCAGGTCCTCCGGGTCGTTCGGCCGCCCGAGCGGAATGACCGCATTGCGCCGCCGCGTCATCTCCTCGAGCGACAACCCCTCGTCGCGGGCGCGGACCGCCACGTTGGCCTCGGACAGCGCGGTGACCGTGATGCCGGGGCAGATCGCGTTCACGTTGATGTCGTGCCGGGCGAGCTGGAGCGCGGCGGTGCGGGTCAGCGAGATCACGCTCCCCTTGCTGGCCGCGTAGATCGCGTTCGAGGTGCCCGCGTAGCCCTTCCCCGCGATGGACGCGATGTTGATGATGGTGCCGCTGCGCCGCGGGATCATCTCGCGCGCCACCCGCTGCAGGCAGAAGAAGACGCCCTTGGCGTTGACGCGCATGATGCGGTCCCAGTCCTGCTCGGTGAGATCCATGATGTAGGCGCGCCGCGTGACCCCGGCATTGTTCACCAGGATGTCGACGCGCCCGAACGTCTCCATCACCCGCTGGACCATCCGGTCGATGGCGGGCAGGTCCCCCACGTCGGTGTCCAGCGCCAGGCTCCCGGGCCCCAGCGCCGCGGCGGCGTCCGCGGTGAGCTTGGCCGCGCCCCCGTCCACGTCCACCGCGGCGACGCGCGCTCCGGCGCGGGCGAGGGCCAGCGCGGTGGCCTTCCCGATGCCGTTGCCGGCGCCGGTGACGATCGCGACACGGTCGGCGAGAATCATCGCGCGATCAGCGGTCGAGCCAGGCGGTGATGAGCCGCCCGCCGTAGTCGTAGCCCAGATTTGGTCCGTAGTTCTTCAGCGTCCCATCCCACACCGCGATGTAGGTCCCCACCGGGGCGTGGACGTAGTACTGCTGCTTGGCGAGATGCCGCTGGATGTCGTTGATGATCTCGCGGCGGGCCTTCACGTCCATGGCGCGCCGCTGCCGGACGAGCAGGTCGTCGAGCGCCGGGTCCTTGACGTGGCTGCGGTTGCGGGGCTCGCCGGTGTAGTACTGGCCGAACAGGAAGTTGTCCGCGTCGAGGAACGGGGTCAGGGGCCCGAACACCATGGAGTCGAACTTCCCGAGCCGGCAGCTCGCCTGATAGGCGCCATACTCCTTCTGGTCGAGCCGTGCGTCGATCCCCACTGTCTTGAGGTGCTTGATGACGAGCTGGACGGTGTCCACCAGCACGGTGGAGCCGTAGGAATTGAAGCAGATGCTGGCCGGGAAACCGTTCGGGTACCCGGCCGCCGCGAGCAGCCGCTTGCCCTCCGCGGGGTCGTGCCGGTAGTAGCGCGCGCCCTCGCCGAGCTGGTCGATGGGCAGCGCCCAGTCGGTGAGCGCGGCGGCCATCGGCCCGTTGACGACGCCCACACCCTCGAGCGTGGCGTCGATGATCTCCTGCCGGTTCAGGCCCAGCGAAACCGCCTGGCGAACCCTCGCGTCGCTCCACGGCTTCTGATCCGTCCGCATCGCGAAATCGTTCACCACGTTCGACGCGAACTCGGCCGTCCGCAGCGAGGGCCGCGTCTGGCGGAGCCGATCCTTGATGGACACCCAGTCCGTCCGGTTGATGGTGCCCGGGAACTCCCAGCCGAGGTCATACCGGCCCGAGAGAAACGCGGCCATGCGCGAGGCATTATCCTCGTCCACCATCAGCTCGACCCGGTCGATGTACGGCAGGCCGGCCACGAAGTAGGCGGGGTTGCGCACCAGCGTGATGGACACGTTCGGCTTGTAGCTCTCGAGCATCCAGGGGCCGGTACCGATCACCGCCTCTGGCTTCTTGAGGTCGCCGAACTTCTCCACGCACTCCCGGGCCACGATCCCGCCGGCCATCGGGCTCGCCACCATGTCGAGGAACCACGCAAAGGGCTCCGAGAGCGTGAACCGCACCGTGTACCGGTCCACCGCCTCGATCCTGGCGATCGAGCGATACATCGAGGCATTGCTGCCCGTCTCGGTGAGCATGCGCTCGAATGTGTACTTCACATCCTCCGCGGTCAGCTCCCGGCCGTTCACCGGCGGCTTGGCGTGGAAGCGCACGCCCCGGCGCAGCTTGAAGACGTAGGTGGTGTCGCTCGGCTGCGTCCAGGACTCGGCCAGATCGCCTTCCAGCACCAGCGAACCCGGCCGGACGCCGGGGCCGGCCCGATGCTTCAGGAGCCGGCTGTGGGTGAAGGAAACCACCACGTGCGTCTTGTACGCGTGCACGAGGCTGTGGTCGAAGTGCGGCGGATCCCACGCCCGGACGGACAGGGTGCCGCCACGCTTGGGGGTCTGGGCGACTACTCCCGACGGCGCGGCGGCCAGAGCCGCGGCGGCGGTGGTGGTGGCGGCGAGAAACTCACGGCGCGTGAGCATGGGGGGCAGCCTCCTGGGCGCGTCGTTGCGCGCGGCACCCGATGCTCCACCGGACGGGGCGGCTTCGTCAAGCGCGATTGGTAGTGCGGCCCGAGGCGCTGCGCCGATCCCCGGCCAGATCGCGCGGCCCCAGGAGCACGAAGGCCACCTGTCCCAGCAGCGAGATCAGCGCGACATGCAGGAAGGCGAGGCCCCAGCCCATGGCCGACATGCCGCCGCTCAGATCGAGGATCCACCCGATCACGATGGGCCCGACGGCTCCGCCCGCGTAGCCCGCCATCGAGTGCAGCGCTAGCGTGGCGCCGCGCCGCTCGGGGTCGGCGCTGCCGGCCGCGCCCGCGGTGAGCGAGGAGGAGTCGAGCCAGATCAGCAGCCCGTAGAGCAGCACGAGCGCCGCCGCCACCGTGTACGAGCGGGCGCCGAGGAAGCCGATGCCGGCCGCGCACCCCACGCACGCGGTCATGGCCAGGCGCACGAGCCGGGGCCGGCCCATGCGGATGGCGACCTCGTTGCCGGCCACGCTCGCCCAGGTGCCGACGAGCCCCATGATCATCACCACCGTGGTGGGCCCGAGCCAGGGGCTGCGGTCGCCGGCCGTGGCCGCCACGTAGGCCAGAAACGCGACCGCCCAGCCGCGCAGGGCGTTCATCTCCCAGGTATGCGCGCAGTAGGCGACGGCGTAGGCCATGGCGGAGCGGTTGCGGAGCACCGGCCGGAAATCGAAGAGCGCCCCGGAGGCCGCGATGGCCGGCCGGCGCTCCCGTGCCGGCGCCCAGACGAACACGATCAGCCAGGCGACGATCGCGGCGACCCCGGCGGCCGCGAAGGCGCCCCGCCAGCCGAGCCATCGGCCGATCGTGCCCGCGAACACGAACGAGATCGCCCCCGCGACCCCGATGCTGGCCGCGTGGCCCGCCACCGCGCGCGACATGAGCACGGGCTCCACCCGGTCGGCCAGCAGCTTGAGGCCGGTCATGTAGGTGCCGGCCCAGCCGATGCCGGCCAGTGCCCGCGCCGCGGCCGCGCTCCACGGCCCGTCCACGAAGAAGGCGAAGCCCAGGTGACTTGCCACCGTCAAGGCCACGCCGCTCAGGTAGACGGCGCGCGCGTCCACGCGGTCGGTGAGCGTGACGAGGACGGGCACCGACACGGTGTAGGCCGCGTAGAAGATCCCGGTGATCCAGCCCGCCTCCCGGTTGGTGAGCTGCCACTCGGCGAGGAAGCCCGGCAGCAGCGCCGGCCACGTGTAGGCCCCGATCTGGGCGCACACCTGCCCCACGCAGACGCACGCGACGAGCCGGGCGGGCGTCATCGGCCGCCGAGCCAGTCGGTGAGGCGCTCCTTGATCTGGTCGCGCACCCGTCGGAAGACGGCGAGCCGCTGCTCCTCGGTGCCGGTTGCGCGCGAGGGATCGAAAAACGACCAGTGCAGCCGCTGCACGGAGCCGGGGACCCAGGGGCACCGCTCGTTCGCGTCGTCGCAGACCGTGATGAGGTAATCCCAGGCCCGCGAGGCGACGTCATCGTACAGCTTCGACGTATGCGCGCCGAGGTCGATGCCGAGCTCGGCCATGACCCGGATCGCCAGCGGATTGACGGAGGTCTTCTCGGTCCCGGCGCTCCCCGCCTCGAAGCGGTCGCCCGCCATCGCGTGGAGGAAGCCCTCGGCCATCTGGCTGCGGGCCGAGTTGTGCGTGCAGAGAAACAGGACGCGTGGCCGGCCCAATGTCAGAGCAGTCGCTCGACGATCACGCAGTCGCGCCACTCCCCGTCCAGCTTGCCGTGTCGCTGGTAGACGCCGACCACCCGGAAGCCGCACCGCTCGTGCAGGCGAAGGCTCGCGGTGTTCTCCGGGAAGATCCGGGAGACGATCTTCCAGAAGCCCCGCTCGGCGTACGCCCGGCACATCGCGTCCAGCGCGGCCCGCCCGGCGCCGGTGCCCCGCGCCGCGCGCGCCACGTAGACCGAGTGCTCGGCGACGCCCGCGTAGGCAGGACGGCTCCGGTACGCGCTGGCGCCCGAGTAGGCGATCACCTGCCCATCCCGCTCCACCACCGCCGTCGGAAACCGGTCGCCCTTGTCCGCGAGCTGCTGGGCGATCTGGGCCACCGTCCGCGGCTCGGTCTCGAACGTGGCGACGCGGTCGGCGATCCCCTCGTTGTAGATCGCGGTGATGGCCGCCGCGTCGGCCGGTGTCGCGAGGCGCGTGCGGAGGTCCGTCATCGCGCCCCCGCAGCGGCCGGGCGCGCGACGGGACCATGAAGGGCGGCCGCCGCCGGTGTCCGGTGCAGGAGCACCACCGACACCACCGCGCCGACACCCGCGATGCCGAGGCTCAGGAACGCCCAGCCCCACGCGCCGGCGCTGCGCACCCCGTACCAGTCGAGAATGACGCCGAACACCAGCGGCGCGGCCGCGCCCGCGCCGTACCCCAGGAGGGAGCGCAGCGCGAGTGCGGCGCCGCGGTAGGCCGGGGCCACCACCTCGGTGATCGCGGTGGAGTAGATGGGCGAGTCCCCGAGCGCGGCGAACCCGTACAGGAGCCCCACCGCGACGATCAGAATCAGCGAGGCGCCGAGCATCCAGCCGAACACCAGCGAGCAGAGCGCGCTGACGGAGGCCATCACGAAGATCACCGGCGTGCGACCGAAGCGATCCGCGAACACGCCCGCGAGCAGCGCGGCCAGCATCCCGGTCACGTGAAAGAGCGACGTCATGTAGGCGCCGAGGCCCGCGCCGCGGGTGAGCTCCGATCCGGTGGCCACGAAGCAGGCAGCCAGGAACGCGGGGGTCCAGGCCCACATGCCGAGCAGCTCCCAGGAGTGGAACGTGTAGCCGGCGATGACCAGCATGGCAGGCCGGTTCCGGAGCACCGCGCTACCGAAACGCTGGCTCCCGGTGCGCGGGGTCACGATGTTGGCGCTCGCCCGCGCCGCCATCCAGGAGAAGGCGGCCCCCACCACCGGCCCGAGCGCCAGTAACCAGAAGGCGAGCACGTATCCGCCACGCGGGATCGCCAGGCCGGTCAGCGCGAGGGCGAGCGCGACCCCGAGCGAGTGGCCGGCCAGGTACGCGCCCATCGCGCGCCCGCGCCGTTCGACCGGCACGTTCTCGGCCACGAGCAGGATGCCGGTGGTATAGGTCCCGCCCAGGGCGAGCGCGAGCAGCGTGTAGAGGCCCAACCCCGACCAGTAGTCGCGTGCGTACATCGCGAACGCGATCGACACGATCGCGGAGACCACGGTCCCGACCACGAACACGCGGCGGGCACCCACGCGATCCGCGAGCGCGGAGCACCCCATCAGCGAGACCGCGTAGGCGACCTGGAAGGCGGACGCGATGCTGCCCGCCGCGGTGCCCGAGAGCTGCCACTCGTGCTGGAGAATGGGTAGCGTCGCCGCGTAGGCGATGTACACCATGTAG
Source organism: uncultured Candidatus Rokubacteria bacterium (assembly GCA_963747235.1). Lineage (GTDB taxonomy): Bacteria > Methylomirabilota > Methylomirabilia > Rokubacteriales > CSP1-6 > CAMLFJ01. Next base: position 13,424 of record CAVVEU010000037.1, on the reverse strand, counting down.
GCGCCGACCCGCGAGAGGCAGATGGCGAGCAGCCAGCCGGGGCCGCCCGGAACGAGCAGGCTCATGGGCGCCCGCGCAGGAGCCAGCGGAACAAGCCGGTCGCGGCGGCCGCGCCGAGGAGCTGCGCCGCGATGAACCCGGGCGCATCCGCCGGCCGGATCCCCGCGAACGTGTCGCTGGCGGATCGCGCCAGGGTGACCGCCGGATTGGCGAACGAGGTGGAGGCGGTGAACCAGTACGCCGCGGTGATGTAGCCGGCCACCGCGAAGGGCACCACCACCGCGGGCCACCCGCGCGCGCAGCCCCAGATGACCGCGAGCAGTCCGAACGTCGCGACGAACTCGCTGAACATCTGGGCCGGCCCGGAGCGGACGTGCTGCGAGGCAAAGAAGAGCGGCAGCTCGAACATCACGTGCGCGGCGGCGACCCCGGCGAAGGCGCCGACGACCTGGGCCGCGAGGTACGGCGGCACGTCCGCCCACGCGAACCCGCCGTGCACCGCGTCGGCCAGCGTGACCGCCGGGTTGAAGTGGGCGCCCGAGATCGGCCCGAAGGTCAGGATCAGCGCCACCAGCGCGGCGCCGGTCGCGATCGTGTTGGCGAGCAACGCGATCGCGACATTGCCGCCCGCGAGCCGCTCGCCCATGATCCCCGACCCCACCACCGCGGCGAGGAGCAGCGCGGTGCCGACCGCCTCCGCCGCCAGCCGCCGGCCGAGGCTCGCTCGATCGCCAGCCGGAGACACGCTACGCGGGCTTCCGGGCTCGCACGAACGCGCTCATGAACTTGTCGCCCACCTGGGGCGCGATGCGGTCGACGTCGAGTCCGGCTCCCGTCAGAAAGTCTCGGGCCTCCTCCACCCGATAGACCCGGGTCGGCTCCAGGCCGATCCCTTCGAACCCCGCGGCGGTGAGCTTGTCGCGATACTCCCCCTCCTCCAGGGCCCCGGCCACGCAGCCGATCCACAGCTCGACGCTCCGCCGGATCTCCGTGGGGACCTCGCCGCGCACGACCACGTCCGACACCGCCAGGCGCCCGCCCGGCTTCAGCACCCGGAACGCTTCGGCCAGGACGCGATCCTTGTCGGCCGAAAGATTGATCACGCAGTTGGAGATGATGACGTCCACCGAGTTCTCGGGAAGCGGGATCTGCTCGATCTCCCCCTTGAGGAACTCCACGTTGGTCGCACCCGCCTTCCGCTGATTCTCGCGCGCGAGGGCGAGCATCTCGTCGGTCATGTCGAGGCCATAGGCCTTGCCCGTCGGGCCGACGCGGCCGGCGGAGAGGAGCACGTCGATGCCGCCTCCCGATCCGAGATCGAGAACGGTCTCGCCGGGCTTGAGCTCCGCCAGGGCGGTCGGATTCCCGCACCCGAGCGAGGCGGCTCTGGCTTCCGCCGGCAGGCCGGAGGTGTCACTGCCCGCGTAGATCCCCGAGGTGATCGGATCGCACTCCCCGCGAGAGGACGCCGAGCCGCAGCAGGACGCGCCGTCGACCGCGGTCACCCGGAGCGCGGCCCGCGCGTACTTCTCCTTCACGATCTCCTTGATGTCATCGCTCATGGGTCATCTCCTCACGACGAGCAGCAGGCCCCGCCGCCCTTGGCCAGCGTCAGCCCCATGGCGCGAGGCGCGGTGACCTCGCTCTCGAGATCGTAGTTGAGGTGATAGACCTCCCACTCCACGCCGTCGGGATCCTGGACCCAGAACTTGTCCTGGTTGGCGTGGCAGCAGTCGACGCCCATCTCCTCACGCACCGGCAGCCCGGCCGCCTTGACGCGGGCCAGCTCGGCGATCACGGTGGGCACCGCGTCCACCTGCACGCCGACGTGATCGATCGTGCCCGCGCCCGCCGCCCCGCCGCCGGAGAGAGCCAGATTGACCGGGGCCCACTCGGGCAGGAACTTGACGTACCCGTCCTTCACCTTGACCGGCCCGGCTCCGAGGAACTTCTCGTAGAACTCCCGGCTCTTGGCCAGGTCCGACACGTGGAGATGGAGATGGACTCTCGCGCTCATGGGATTCTCCTCTAGCAGCACGCGGTGAGCAGGCGCACGAGCGCCGTCACCTCGTCCCGCTTCACGGAATAGTAGATGTACCGCTCTTCCTTGCGGCTCTCGACCAGCCCGGCCCGCCGGAGCAGGTCCAGGTGGTGCGACAGCGTCGGGCCCGGGATCTCGACCTCGGCCTGGATCTCGCCTACCGACATCTCCTTGCCCGCGCGCACCAGGAAGAAGAAGACCTGGAGCCGACTGAGGTGCGCCAGGGCCTTGAACGCCTCGACGTGCTCGTCGCTCGCCTGGAGCCGGGACATCGGAAGTCGCGCGATCGTCTTCATCGGGCTGCCTTCCGGCCCACGTCATTCATGGTCGCGCTCTCCTTGCCCTTCCGATGGCCGATCTCTCGTTCTGTATTTCGAGATGTATCAAACTATAGAATCTGTGTCAAGCCTCATTTTTGCCTTGACAGGTTCTTGCTCGGGGCAACCCGCCCCTCGAGCGCGACGGCGAAATCGCGGCCCAGAGAGCCGTGTTCCACGCGTGAGGCACGATCACGCGCGTGGGGGCGAAAATCATGGCGCGTCTCGCGCTCGCCGCTTGTCGCGGTGGCCCGGGGCCGCCGAAATCGAGGTGTACAGTCGTCCCAGCAAGGAGGGAGACTCGCCATGGTCCCACGCCCGCCGGATCTTCCCGGCCCGTTGCAGCCGGCGCAGCCCAGCCCCCGCACCTCGCGGAGCTCGATCGCCTGGGCGACCAGATCGCCGAGCTCTCCGCGCATCTCGAGGCGGCGACCAGTCGCCTCCTCGACCTCATCCGCGAGTTCGACGCCCGCCGCGGCTGGCAGCACGGCTTCCGCTCCTGCGCCGAGTGGCTCGCGTGGCGCGTGAGCCTGGACCTGGGCGCGGCCCGCGAGCGGGTCCGGGTCGCGCGCGCCCTCGGGACGCTGCCGACCCTGGCCGAGGCCCTGGCGCGCGGCGAGCTCTCCTACGCCAAGGTCCGCGCGCTGACCCGCATCGCGACTCCGGAGACCGAAGCCCGGCAGCACGCGGGGCGGGCCCTTCACGTCCACCAGGAGGAGGGCACCGTGATGCTGCGTGGGCGCCTGACGCCGGAGGCGGGCGCGCTACTTCTGCGGGCCCTGGACGCCGCCCGCGAGACGCTGTACCAGCGCCGCCGCGCCGACGAGGCGGTGCGGCCGGCCACGGATCCGGCCGCCGAGGCCCCGACGCGCCCACAGCAACAGGCCGACGCCCTGGCCTTGCTGGCGGAGACGGCGCTGCATCAGGAGCTCGACCCGGGCGCCCCCGGGGAGCGGTACCAGGTGGTCGTGCACGTGGACGCCGCCGGCCTGACGGATCCGGCCCAGCCTGGGCAATCTGTCCTGGAGGAGGGCACACGCGTTCCCGCGAAAACGTCGCGGCGGCTGGCACGTGATGCGAGCCGGGTGGTGATGCGGCACGACGCGGACGGCCGGGTGGTGGAAGTCGGTGCCAGGACGCGCACGATCCCGCCGGCGTTACGGCGGGTGCTGCAGCATCGGGACAAGACCTGCCGCTTCCCGGGCTGCAATGACTCTGCCGCCGGCATCATCGGACGGTACACGAAGAGGGCTAGGACCGGCCTTGCCCAGTGGCACGGGGAGCGCCTGGACGTGCGCTGGGCTATTGACGTCCTGCATCCGCGGGCGCGGCGAGAGATGGGACCATCTCCGCATCCAGACGGGCCGGGCTCCTAGGCGGCAGCCCGAGCCCGAGGCAGACCCCAGGCGGCTAGTTCACGCGCCGCGTGCGGCCGGACCAGTACGGCTCGCGCAGCTTGAACTTCTGGAGCTTGCCGGTGGCGGTGCGGACGAGCGCGTCCCGGATCTCGATCGAGGTCGGGCACTTGTAGTGCGTCATGCGGCTCCGACAGTGCTCCATCAGGTCCTTCTCGGTGGCCTGCACGCCCGGCCGCAGGACCACGAGGGCCTTGATCGTCTCGCCCCATTTTTCGTCAGGGACACCGATCACGGCGACCTCGGCCACCGCCGCGTGCTGGAAAAGGCAGTCCTCCACCTCGATCGACGAGACGTTCTCGCCGCCGGTGATGATCACGTCCTTCTTCCGGTCGCTGATCGCGATGAAGGCGTCATCGGTGTAGCCGCCGTCGCCGGTGTGAAACCATCCGTCCACGATGGCCTTGGCGGTCTCCTCGGGCTGGTTCCAGTAGCCCTCGAAGACGTGGTTGGAGCGCGCGAGCACCTCGCCCTCCGCGTCCACCGCCATGCGCACGCCCACCGCGGGCACGCCCGCGCGCCCGAGCCGCTGCGCGCGCTCGACCGGATCGAGCCCGTCCCATTCCGCCGGCGCCCGGTTGATGGTCAGGAGCGGCGAGGTCTCGGTGAGGCCGTAGATCTGGATGAACTCCCAGCCCAGCTCGGTCTCGATGCGCTCGATGGTCTTGGTCGGCGGCGGCGCCCCCGCGATGACCACGCGGACACGCCCCTTCCCCGGTATCGCCACGTCCTTCGCGCGACGGGCGGTGGCCGCGTCGAGCACCGCCGCGATCACCGCGGGGGCGCAGTTGAAGAGGGTGACGCCTTCACTCTCCACCCGGCGCAGGATCTCCTCGCCGTCGATCTTCCGGATGATCACGTGGCGGACGCCCATGGCGGTGACCGCATAGGGCATGCCCCAGCCATTGCAGTGGAAGGTGGGCAGCGTGTGGAGGTACACGTCGCGGTCGGTCATGGCCAGGTGCCAGCCGAAGGTGACCGCGTTGAGCCAGAAGTTGCGGTGGGTGAGCTGCACGCCCTTGGGGCGCGCGGTGGTGCCGGAGGTGTAGTTGATGGACACCGTCGCGTTCTCGTCGGTCACCCGCAGGCGCGGCGTCACGCCCCGGCGCAGGAAGAGCTGCGGGTCGGTGCCGCTGCCCAGCACGAAGCGGTGCTTCACCTTGACGTCGCGCAGGGACTCGTCCAGCTCCGGGTCCACCAGGAGCACGGAGGAGCCGGAGTGCTCGATGATGTAGCGGGTCTCCTCGGCGTTCAGCCGGAAGTTCACCGGCACCAGCACGCGCCCGAACACGCTGACCCCGAAGAGGCTGATGAGGAAGCGGGCCGCGTTCGGGGAGACGATGGCGACGCGGTCGTTCTCCCCGACGCCGAGGTCGTCCAGCGTCCCGGCCAGGCTGCGGGCCATCGACGCGAACTGCGCGTAGGTGAAGCGCCCGAGTCCGCCGCCCGGCGGAGTGGGCTCGTCCACCACCGCCTCGCGGTGCCCATAGACGAGCTCGGCGCGCTCGAGAAAGTCGGCCAGCGTGAGTGGAACGATCATGGTCCCGTACCTCCCCGACGGGAGGATAGCATGGGCCGCGCCTTCCTTGACCGGGCGCGGCCGGCGGGCCAGTATCGCCCATGGCCCAGAACGCGACCATCTTCAAGGTCACTCTCGAGATCGCGGACATCGACCGCGCCTATTACCACGACCACACCCTCACGATCGCGCGCCACCCATCCGAGACCGACGAGCGCATGATGGTGCGGCTGCTGGCCTTCGCCCGGCACGCCCACGAGGCGCTGGCCTTCGGCCGCGGGCTCGGCACCGACGACGAGCCCGATCTCTGGCGGAAGGATCTCACCGGCGCCATCGATCTCTGGATCGACGTGGGACAGCCGGACGAGAAGCGGATCCGGCGGGCCTGCGGCCGCGCGGGGGCGGTGGTCGTCTACAGCTACGGCGGGCGCGGCGCCGATCTCTGGTGGGAGCAGTCGGGTGCCGCGCTGGAGCGCACCGAGAACCTGACCGTCGTCAACCTGCCCTTCGCCGCCACCCGGGCGCTGGCGAAGCTGGCGCAGCGGAACATGCGCGTCACGTGCACGATCCAGGACGGCCAGATCTACATGGCGGACGCGGACCAGAGCGTGGCGCTCGAGCCGGCAATCTTGCAGAGCCCGCCGGCGCCCGGCTAGTCCCCGGCGGCGCCTCGCCGCGTCAGGAAGTGGTCGAGATGGTTGGCGAAGCGCTGCCGATCGCTCTGCGAGAACGCCGCCGGGCCGGCGATGAGGTCGCCACCCGCGCGCAGGCCCTGCATCAGGTTCCGCACCGCCAGGCGCTCCTGGACATTGTCCTCCGTGTAGAGCTCCCCGCGCGGGTCCAACGCCTGCGCGCCGCGCGCGATCACGAGCGCGGCCAGCGGGATGTCCGCCGTCACCACCAGATCGCCGGGCCCCACCTGCTCCACGATCCGCTGGTCCGCCACGTCCCAGCCGTGGTCCACGCGGAGGGTCCGGATGAAGGGCGAGGACGGGACGCGGAGGGACGCGTTGGCGACCAGCGTCGTCACCACCTGCGCGCGCTCGGCGGCCCGGTACAGGATCTCCTTGATCACCTGGGGGCAGGCGTCGGCATCCACCCAGATCGCCACTACGTCTTCTCGAGCCGTCGGAGGAAGACCTCGATCTCCTTCCCGGTCTGGAGATCGCCGGTCGTGCGCGCCACCTCGAGGCCCTTCGCGTAGGCGGCCTTGGCCTCGGCGATCCGGCCCGCACGCTCGAGCGCCCGGCCGAAGCCGCGGTGGGCCGCCGAGTAGTCGGGCTTGAGGCGAATGGCCTCGCCGTACTCGACGACCGCCGCGTCGGCCTGGCCCGCGTCGAGATAGGCGCCCGCGAGGCCGAAGCGCACGACCGGATCGTCCGGCATGATCTCGACCACTTCCTTGAACGCCTCGATCCGATCCTGATCCGGCATCAGCGCCTCCGGGCAGCAGCATCTGGCCAACGGGGCTCCCCGTCAAGTAACCTTGAGTGCATGAGCGGGGGTGCATGAGCGGGGGCGCATGACCGAGACCGAAGCCCTCGCCGCGCTCCGTGGAACCGACCCTGTCCTGGCCGCCCGGGCCGAGGCCACGCTCTGGGAGATCTGGTGCCGCTCGGGCATTCCGGAGTCGACCGGCTCCTCCGCCAGGGCATCGAGGCGATGGAGCGCCGCGAGCTGGAGGACGCGATCGCCCTCTTCGGCCGCATCATCGAGCGCGCGCCCGACTTCGCCGAGGGCTGGAACAAGCGGGCGACGGCGCGCTACGTGGCGGAGGACTACGCGGGGGCGGTGGCGGACTGCGAGGAGACGCTAGCGCGGAATCCGAACCACTTCGGCGCGCTCTCCGGCCAGGGGCTCTGTCACATGGCGCTGGGCCAGTTCCGGGAGGCCGCGGCGCTGTTCCGGCGCGCCCTCACCGTGCACCCGCACCTGACCTCGGCCAACCACAACCTCGCCGCGGCCCTGGGCGAGGCGGTCAAGGGCAACGGGCACTAGCCGCCGCCGTCCTGGGCCTGGCGGACCTGCGCCATCAGCTCGCCGTCGGTGCACGGCGTCGAACGGGTCGTCATCAGCACGAGCTTGGCCGACGGCAGGAGCGGGGCGAGGCGCGTGGCCAGCGGCTCGCCGTTCATGAGCCGCAGGTCCGACGCGATCAGGATGAGCGTGATCGCGTCGCGATGCTCCTCCGCGATGCGCAGGGCCAGCAGCGGCTGCGACCCCGCGTCGAGCACCGTGTAGCCGCTGCGCCCGAGCGTGTCGAGCGCCAGCGCGCGGAAGCCCGTATCCACGGTGGCCAGAAGCACGGCGCCCGCCGGTCTGGGCGGGAGCACCCGGACTGTTCCGGCCTGGCGGGGCGTCACGGCCTCGAGAAACTCGGGCTTCTGCGCTCCCCACGAACATGCACGCGAGGCCCTCGGCGTCGAGCCGCCACACCAGCGCGCGCGTCTCGACGGGCCGGCGCCCGGGAGGGCGGAAGCACAAGCCCACCTCGACGCCGAGCGCCGGCCGCTCCTTGAGGAGGATCTTGGCGCCGGAGGCGCTCACGTCCTTGGTCCGTCCCTGGAACTGGCGGCCCCCCGCGGCCACCGTGACCAGCCAGGACACCTGCTGGCGCGGGCATCGCCGCGCGTCCTGCTCCGCTTCGACCGTTCGGCTGGCGTTCATATGTGAGCGTCCGGGAATCGCAAGAAGCGCGCCAGAGGAAAACTGCTTGCGATACAACCCCTTCGGGCATGACGCGCGAAGGCAATGTCAGTCGGCTGTCAGCCTCGCGATGGCGCCGCTGACACTCAGAGCGCCACCCGGCGGAGCCGCAGGGCATTGGCGATCACCGACACCGAGCTGAGGCTCATCGCCGCGCTCGCGAGCATCGGGCTGAGCAGGAGGCCGGCGATCGGGTAGAGCAGGCCCGCGGCGACCGGCACGCCGAGCACGTTGTAGAGGAAGGCCCAGGCGAGGTTCTGGCGGATGTTCCGCATGGTCGCGCGCGAGAGCCGGCGCGCCCGCACGATGCCGCCCAGGTCGCCCTGGACCAGCGTGATGCCCGCGCTCTCCATCGCCACGTCCGTGCCGGTGCCCATCGCGATGCCCACGTCGGCGGCCGCGAGGGCCGGGGCGTCGTTGACGCCGTCGCCGGCCATGGCCACCACGCGGCCCTCGGCCTGGAAGCGGCGGACGATCTCGGCCTTCCGCTCGGGCAGCACCTCGGCGATCACGTCGTCGAGGGCGAGCGTGCGGGCCACCGCGCGCGCGGTGGCCGCGCTGTCGCCGGTGACCATGATGACGCGCAGACCTTCCTCCTGGAGATCGCGAATCGTCTGGCGCGCGCTCGCCTTGATGGGATCGGCGACGCCGAGGATCCCCACGACCGCGGCGCCCGCGATCAGGAACACCACGGTCTGCGCTTCGTCTCGCAGGGCTTCCGCGCGCTTGCCGAGGTCGCCCGCGTCGATCCCGAGCTCCTCGAGCAGGCGCGCGTTGCCGAGGGCCACCCGACGGCCCGCGGCCTCGCCGGTCACGCCGCGCCCGGTGAGCGAGCGAAACGCGTCAACCGGCGCCGGCGTCACGCCTCGCGCGGCGGCGCCCGCCAGGATGGCGGCGGCCAGCGGATGCTCGCTGCCGCGCTCGAGCCCGGCGGCCAGGGCCACGATGTCCGCGTCGCTCACGTCGCCGGATGCTGACACCGAGACGAGGCGCGGCTTGCCTTCCGTGAGCGTGCCCGTCTTGTCCACGAGCAGCGTGTTCACCTTCTCCAGCGTCTCGAGCGCCTCCGCGTGCTTGATCAGCACGCCGGCCAGGGCGCCGCGGCCGGTCGCCACCATGATGGACATCGGCGTCGCCAGGCCGAGGGCGCACGGGCACGCGATGATCAGCACCGCGACCGCGTTGACGAGCGCGTAGGCCAGGCGCGGCTCCGGCCCGAAGAGTCCCCACGCGAGCGCGGTCAGCCCCGCGACCACCACCACCGCGGGGACGAACCAGGCCGAGACCTGGTCGGCCAGGCGCTGGATGGGCGCACGGCTCCGCTGCGCTTCGCTGACCATGCGAACGATCTGGGCCAGCAGCGTGTCGGCGCCGACCCGGTCCGCGCGCAGCACGAAGCCGCCGGTGCCGTTGATGGTGCCGCCGGTCACCCGGCTGCCCGGCTCCTTCTCCACCGGGATCGGCTCGCCGGTGACGAGGGCCTCGTCCACCGCGCTCCGGCCTTCCAGCACCGCGCCGTCCACCGGCACGCGCTCACCCGGCCGCACCCGCAGCCGGTCACCCACCGCGACGTGCTCGAGCGGCACGTCCTCTTCGCTGCCGTCCTCGCGGAGCCGCCGCGCGGTCTTGGGCTGAAGGCCCAGGAGCGCGCGGATGGCGCCGGACGTGGCGCCGCGGGCCCGCAGCTCCAGCACCTGGCCGAGCAGGACGAGCGTGGTGATCACCGCGGCCGCCTCGAAGTACACCGGCGGCACGCCGCCGTGGCGCATCGCGTGCGGGAGCGCGTCCGGGAACAGCGCCGCGAGGACGCTGAACGCGAACGCGGCGCCGGTGCCCAGGGCGATCAACGTGAACATGTTCAGGTTGCGCGTGACCAGCGACTGCCAGCCGCGCACGAAGAACGGCCAGCCGCCCCACAGCACGACCGGCGTGGCCAGGACGAGCTGGCTCCAGAGCCACGCGGTGGGCCCGAGCGCGGCCACCAGCCCCGGCGCGAGCATCTCCCCCATCGCGAGCGCGAGCACCGGCACGGTCAGGGCCAGGCTCACCCAGAAGCGCCGGGTCATGTCCACGAGCTCGTGGTTCGGCGCCTCATCGGCGGTGACCTGGAGCGGCTCGAGCGCCATCCCACACTTGGGGCAGCTCCCGGGCCCGGCCCGGCGCACCTCCGGGTGCATGGGACACGTGTAGACGCGCGTGTCCTGGCCCGCCCCCGGCCCGGCCGGCGCCGTCGGATGAAGGAAACGCGCGGGATCGGCGATGAACCGCTCCCGGCAGCTCGGGTTGCAGAACCAGTAGGTGGTGCCCGCGTGCTCCGCGCTACCGCCGGCCGCATCCCCCGGGGTCACGTCCATTCCGCAGACCGGATCCGTCACGACCGCTGTCATGGGCTCATCCTACATCCGCCGACCGGCCCACGCTTGACTATTTGAGTATGTAGTTATATAGTTTCGTTCGGAGGAACCGGCCAATGACGACGCTCGCGAGCCCGGCGGATGTTCTCACGATCGACACCTTTTCGGCCCCGGGCGACGGCTGCCTGGGCTACCTGGTCGTGGACGAGACGAGCCGCACCGTCCTGGCGATCGACCCTCGGCTGGACCAGGTCGACCGGTTCGTCGAGGCGCTCGCGGCCCACGATGCGCGTCTGACGTTCGTCCTCGACACCCACACGCACGCCGACCACCTCTCCGGGGTGCGCCGGCTCGCCCGACGGACCGGCGCGACCGTGCTGGCCCACGCGGCCTCGAAGCTCCAGGGTCCGGTGCGGCGGATCGAGGGCGGGGCGACCTTCGAGCTCGGCACGAAGACGGTGACGATCGTCGACGCCCCGGGACACACGCCGGACTCCCTCGCGGTGCTCGTGGAGGGCCACCTCTTCACGGGGGACGCCCTGTTCGCCGGTGGCGCGGGCCGGACCGACTTCATGGGAGGCAGCGCCGCCGCCCTCTTCGACACGCTCCGGGGCTTCGAGAGCCTGCCGGACGCCACGGTGGTGCACCCCGGTCACGACTATGTCGGCCGGGCCGTGACCACGATCGGCGAGGAGAAGGCGAGCAATCCCCTGCTCCGCGAGCCGGACCGGGCCGCCTTCGTCGCCCGGCTCTCGGCGAAGTCCGCGCCTCCCGCCAACATGGCGGCCATCCTGCGGCACAATCTCGGGGAGGCCGACGCGGCGACGATCACGGCCGAGGAGCTCCAGGCGCTTCGCCAGCCGGGCTCCGGGCTGCTCCTCCTCGACGTGCGGAGCCCGATCGAGTTCGAGAGCGAGCGCATCGAAGGCGCGCTCAACGTGCCCCTGGAGGCGCTCGATGCCCACCGGGACGAGATCGCCGAGGGAGCGGATCTCGTCGTCGTGTGCCGCACCGGGGTGCGGGCCACCATCGCGGCAGAGTCGCTCGCGCGGAGCGGACTCCAGGCGCGGGTTCTCGACGGCGGGATGCAGGCCTGGCGCCGGGCTCGGCTGCCGCTCCGCGAGGGGCGCAAGCGCCTGCCCGTCGATCGCCAGGTCCAGCTCATCGCCGGCGTCATGGTGCTCACCGGCGTCGGCCTTGGGCTTCTGGTCAGCCCATGGTTTCTGGCGCTCGCCGCCTTCTTCGGAGCGGGGTTGACGTTCGCGGGCGCGACCGGAACGTGCGGTCTCGGGCTCCTGCTGATGAAGCTGCCCTGGAACGCGCCGCGGGCCCGGCTGGGCGACGCCGGCGGGGCGGTGTGCGCGGCGCAGGTGGGCGCGGCGCCCACCTGCGCCGCGCCCCCGCCGCCCAAGGGCTGACGTGGCCATGAAGCGGACCAAACCCTCGCTCTCCCGGGAGGCGCTCGAGCTGATCGCTCAGCGCTTCCGGGCGCTCGGCGATCCGACCCGGCTCGCGCTGCTGCAGGCGATGTTCGAAGGCGAGCAGACCGTGCAGGATCTCTGCGCGATCACCGGGGCATCGCAGGCCAACACGAGCAAGCACCTGGCGCTGCTCCTCGAGCAGGGACTCGTCTCCCGGCGGCGTGACGGCCTCTTCACGCGCTACCGGATCGCGGATCCCACCCTCGAGCGGCTGTGTCGGCTGGTCTGCGGCTCACTCGCCGATCGGAACGAGACCGTCCGGAGCCATCTCGTGTCCTAAAGCGGAGGTCACTCCGCCAGGACCTTGTGCACGAGCTGGACCGCGGCCGAGCCCTCGCCCACCGCGGACGCCACGCGCTTCATGCTCCCCGCCCGGACGTCGCCGACTGCGAACACGCGGGGCAGGCTGGTCTCGAACTGGTGGGGCCGGCGGGCGAGCGGCCACTGCGCCGTCTCCAGATCCTCGGGCGTGAGGTCCAGGCCGGTCCTGACGAAGCGCTGCGCGTCGAGCGCCACGCAGCCGCCGAGCCAGGCGGTGTTCGCGTCGGCGCCGGTCATGGAGAAGACGTGGCGGATGTCGCGGCGCTCGCGGTCCGACGCCTTGGCGCTCCGCCACCAGACGCGCTGCAGCCGCCCGTCACCCTCGAGGGCCTCGATCTGCGTGTAGGGCCGGAGCGTGATCGCCGCGCTCTCCTCGATGCGGCCGATGAGGTACCGGGACATGCTGTCCACGAGCCCGGCGCCCCGCACCAGCAGGTGCACGTGCTTCGCGATGCCGGACAGGAACACCGCGGCTTGCCCGGCCGAGTTGCCGCCGCCCACCACCGCGATCTCCTCACCGTCGCAGAGCTGCGCCTCCACCTGCGTGGCGCCGTAGTACACGCCGTTGCCCTCGAACCGGCCGAGCTCGGGCACGGCGAGCTTGCGGTAGGCCGCGCCGGTGGCCACCACGACCGCGTGGCCCTGCACCGTCCCGCCATCGGCGCACGTGATGCGGAGCTGCCGGTCCGCGCAGGCGAGCCCCACCGCCACCCGGGCCACCGCCAGGTTCGCCCCGAACTCCTTGGCTTGGAGGAACGCGCGGTCGGCCAGGTCCTGGCCGGAGATACCCCCGGGGAAGCCCAGGTAGTTCTCGATCCGGGAGCTCGACCCCGCCTGGCCGCCCGGGGCGCTGGTCTCCAGGACGAGCACGTCGAGCCCTTCGGACGCCGCGTAAACCGCCGCGGCCAGACCGGACGGCCCCGCGCCCACCACGACGAGGTCGTGCACGTGCGCGTCGTCGAGCTCGGGGTTGAGGCCGAGCGCGGCGGCGACCTCCACGTTGCTCGGGTTGCGCAGGGCCCGGCCCCGGTCGCGGCACAGCAGCACCGGGATGTCCGCGAGCCCGATCCGGAATTGCTCGAGCAGCGCCTCCACATCCCGGTCGCGCTCGACGTCGAGGTAGACGTACGGATGCCCGTTGCGCGCCAGGAAGGCCTTGAGGCGCAGGGTGTCCGCCGAATGGCCCGAGCCGATCAACACCACGCCCCCCAGGGTGTTGGCGATGAGGTGCGCGCGGCGGAGCGCGAAGGCGCGCAGGAACAGCTCGCTC
>CAVVEU010000036.1:0-20109 GCA_963747235.1 uncultured Candidatus Rokubacteria bacterium | reverse complement strand
CACGTTCCCACAACGTCCACCGATCCGCGGCGCGCGCGGCCGGGGCGACGGCGAGCACGCTGCCGCAGCGCGAGCAGGGTGCGGGCCCGAGTCCCGGAGACGATCAGTCGCGGTACTCGCAGTGGCCGCTGACCAGCGAATAGGATCGCGACTCCTTCCACCAGCCACCGGTGCGGGCGCACCGGGCCGCCAGCTCGTCCTGGGTGTAGGCCGGCGCTACCGGGACGCCGGAGCACGACGTCAGCGCGAGCATGCCGAGCAGGACGCCCAGGGCGGTCGACATCATGCCACGCATGTCGGGCAGCATACTACCCGGCCGTCGCGCCGTCTGCCCTGTTGTCCGCGGCCCGGTCCGGAGGCTATCCTCCGGTAGCGCAGACTCTATGTCCCTCGAGGAGCCAACCATGCGGATCGGGTTCGTGGGCCTGGGCACGATGGGTGGGCCGATGGCGAGACGGCTGGCCACGCAGGGCCATCAGGTGACCGGCTACGACGTGGATGCGGCCCGCGCGGCCCGGGCTCGGGAGGGCGGGGTCACGCTGGCCACTTCGCCGGCCGGCGCCGCGGAGCATGCCGACGCGGTGCTGTCGAGCCTGCCCGATCCCGCCGCGCTCCGGCGGGCCTATTTGGGCGCCGACGGCGTAGTCAGCACCGTGAAGTCGGGCGCCACGCTGCTGGACCTGAGCACCGTGGACCCCGATACCTGGCGCGAGGTCGCCGCGGCCGCGCAGGCCAAGGGCGCGGACTGCCTCGACGCGCCGGTGAGCGGCGGCCCGGCCGAGGCGGGCACCGGCAAGCTGGTCTTCCTGGTCGGCGGCGAGGCCGCGGTCCTGGAGCGGTGCCGCACGCTGCTGCTGACGCTCGGCACGGAGATCCACCACGTCGGTCCGCTGGGCTCGGGCCAGATCATCAAGCTCGTCAACAACGTGATGTCGATCGGCAACGTGGCGGTGGCCGCGGAGGCCATGGTGCTCGGCGTGAAGGCGGGGATGGATCCGCAGCGCCTGTTCGACATCCTGTCCACGAGCGGCGGGCGCTCGCATCATTTTCTCAAGCGATTTCCGAATGTTCTGGCCGGTGACTTCACGCCGTACTTTGGCATCGGACTCTCGCGCAAGGACGTCTCGCTGGCCCTCGGAATGGCCGCCAAGCTCGAGGTCCCGATGTTCGTGACCTCCACCGTCCGCCAGGTCTACGAGGCCGCGCACGCCCAGGGCTTCGGCCAGCTCGATATGGCCGCGGTCACCAAGCTCTACGAGCACTGGACCGGCGTGGTCGTGCGCGGCGCCGCGGCCCGCGAGGGAGCCCGGAATGCTTAGCGCCGCCGACAACGACCTGCTCACGCGGACCGGGCCGGACACCCCGATGGGCGAGCTTTTCCGCCGCTTCTGGATGCCCGCGCTCCTCTCCCAGGAGCTGCCGGAGCCGGATTGCCCGCCCGTCCGCGTGAAGATCATGGGCGAGGAGCTGGTCGCCTTCCGGGACACCGAGGGCCGCGTCGGGCTCGTCGATCCCCGCTGTCCGCACCGTGGGGCGAACCTCTTCTTCGGGCGGAACGAGCAGTGCGGGCTCCGGTGCGCGTACCACGGCTGGAAGTTCGACGTCACCGGGCGCTGCGTGGATTTGCCGACGCTGCGGCCGGACAGCAACTTCCGCAATCGGGTCCGGATCACGGCGTATCCGCTCCGGGAGTGGGGCGAGCTCGTCTGGGCCTACCTGGGGCCCGCCGGGCCCCTGCCCGCGCTGCCCGATCTCGAGTTCGCCCTCGTGCCGCCCGCGCACCGCTTCGTGTCCAAGAAGCTACAGCAGTGCAACTGGGCGCAGGCGGCGGAGGGCGGGATCGACACCGCGCACTTCTCGTTCCTACACATGCCGGTCACCGCGTCGGACGGAGAGAGCGACGCGATCATGGGGCGATCCTCGGCGGACCGGGACCGGACGCGATGGATGCGGGACGACCCGATGCCCGAGTTCCACGTGGTCCCCCACGATGCCGGGCTGGTGATCGGCGCCTCGCGGCGGGCCGACGGCACCGAGCTGTACTGGCGAGTGAGCCAGTTCCTGATGCCCGATCACGGCCTCGCGCCCAACGCCTTCGCGGGCGAGAATTACCACGGGCAGACCTGGGTGCCGATCACCGACGAGCTGTGCTGGGTGTACTGCTACACGTGGAATCCGGAGCGGCCCCTGACCGAGACCGAGCGCCAGCGCCTTCGCGCCGGGCAGAGCGTGCACGCGGATGTAGACGAGCGGTGGGTGCCCCGGCGCAATCGCGACAACGACTATCTGATCGACCGCGTGGACCAGAAGATCCGGACCTTCACCGGGATCCGCGGCATCTCCGAGCAGGACGCGTGCATCCAGGACAGCCAGGGGTTCATCGCCGATCGCACCCGCGAGCACCTGGGACCGACCGATGCCGCGATCATCCAGTTCCGCCGCCTGATGCTGGGTGCCGCGCGCGACCTGCGCGGCGGCGTCGAGCCGGCGGCGGCCCGGAGCGCGGCCGCCTACGCGGTGCGCTCGGGCAGCGCCCTGGCCGACCGCAGTGTCCCCTTCGCGGACGTCATGGTGCGGCGCTTCGGCGACGCGGTCGGCCTCGCTCAGACCTCCAGCGCGACGTACAGCTCGCCGCCGTCGTCCTTGAGCCGATAGCTCCGGAGGCCTTCCAGGGCGTCGCCCAGCGGCGCGCCGGTCTTGATGTCGAACTGCCACATGTGCTCGAGGCAGGTCAGGACCGAGCCGTCGTGGATTCCCTGCTCCAGCGGGATGGTCTCGTGCGGGCACAGCGCCTGGAAGGCCACGTACTCGGCCCCGGTGTGGACGATGAGGACGTTGACGCCCCCGACCGAGAACTCCTTCATCCCGTTGGCCGGGACCTCGGCGGCGGGCCCCACGCGCTTCCACGCGGGCTCGGGCCCGCCCGATGCGGCGGCCTGGGCGCGAGCGGCGAAGGCGCGCTTGATCTCGGCCAGCTCGGCCTCGGTCACCTTGTTGGCGCCCTGCATCCCGGGGGTGTAGCGCAGCCGCTCGACCGGCCGACCGCCCACGATGTGGGACGTGAAGATCTCCTCGAGATCCGACTCCTGGACTCCCGCGTACCAGACGTCGTCCGGGTAGACGATGATCATCGGCCCGCGGCCGCACTGCGAGAAGCAGCCGGCCTTGTTGATGCGCACGTCGGTCGGCCGACCGACCTGCTTCGCCCGCTCCCGGAGGATCTTGACGAACTTCTCGGTGTCGCCCTGCTCCGGGCAGGTCTCGCCGCTCGTGCACACGAAGACGTGCTGCTCGTACTGGCCCATCGCGGCTCCTTTCGGTCCTAGCTGAACTTGTCGTACCGGATGTCGGCGGGCGATAGTCTCGCCTCGCGAAGCAGCAAACGCAAGCTCGCGTCCACCATCGGCGGCGGGCCCGCCACGTAGGCGCGGATGTCGGCGAAGCGGCCCTGCATGCGCTCGCCCGCCACCGCGTGGACCAGGCCGCGCGCGAACGCGAGCCCGGGATAGGCCGCGGCCAGGGACGCGGGCACGTCCTCGTCCGACAGCGCGATCGTGACCGCCAGCCGCGCCGGGTGGCGCGCCTTGAGCGCCTGCAGCGCGTCGAGGAAGAAGCCGTCACGCTCGGAGCGGACGCCGAAGTAGACGTGCCCGTCCCACCCGGCGAAGTGGCCCGTCTCGCCCGCGCGCTGGAGGATCGACAGCATGCCCGCGATCCCGCTGCCCCCCGCGATGCACAGCACGTGCTTCGGGAGACCGGGCTGGAAGATCGCGTGCCCGAGGGGCGCGAAGAGGCCGAGGCGCGTGCCCTCGACCCCGTTGCGGAAGAGCCACTCGCTCACCGCCCCGCCCGGCTTCTTCTTCACCACGAACGACAGGCGCCGGGCCGCCCGCTCGAAGTTGACCATGGAGTAGGCGCGGGCGCCGGTGATGCCGGGCACGGTGAGGAGCGCGAACTGGCCCGCGTCGAAGTCCAGCGGCCGGTCGAGCTCGACGTCGAACGCGGCCACGTCGTGGGTCAGGCGGCGCCACCCGCGCACGTGGCCGCCCAGCGCGCCGGGAAGCGGGGCGTCCGCCTCGCGTGCCTTGATCACCCCGACCTCGAGCGCGCAGTCCTCGCGCGCCAGGCACTGGCACATCAGCAGCTCGGCCGGGCCCTTGAGATAGCGGACGCCGGGGGCGTCGGGCCACTCGCTTTCCACTTGGCCGCTCACCAGCTTGGCCTTGCAGGTCCCGCAGGTGCCGGTGCCGCACTCGTACGGCAGCTCGACGCCGTTCCGGAGCCCCGCGTGGAGGATCTTCTCGCCGGGCTCGCACCCGAATTCGCGCGCCCCGCTCCGGGCGGTGACGACGATCTTGACGCTCACCCGGGCAGCTTCCAGTCGAGCCACGCGCAGAGGGCCCGGCCCATGATCAGCTCCTTGTCGGCCGTGGTGAGCCACGGGAGCTCCTCGGTGAACAGGGTCACGCACTGCCGCCAGGTGCACGGCATGCGCGTGATGTCCGTTCCCCAGAACAGACGCTCCGGACCGAAGGCCTCGTGCAGCCGCCGGAGATGCGGATGGAGGTTGCGGAAGGGATAGGGCTCGCTCGAGTAGCTCGGCGCGCCCGTCGCCTTGACCGCCACGTTCGGGTGCCTGGCGAGCGCCAGGAGCTCCGACAGGTTCGCCCAGGCGGCTTCGTCCTTCGTCCGATGCGGGCGGCCCAGGTGATCCACGATCAGCTTGAGCCCCGGGTGCCGCTCGGCCAGCTGCCCGACCAGGGGCAGGAAGTCCGCCGCGAGCAGGGCCAGCGGCACCCCGGCGCGCTCGGCGGCCGGCCAGAGCCAGTCCAGGGTGCCGTCGGTCGGCCAGCTCTTCTGGTGTGGCTGCAGGAAGACGAAGCGCAGCCCGAGCATCCCCGGCTGGCGCCTCCAGCCGTCCATGAGGCCTCGGCTCTCGGGCCGGTCGAGCGGGAATTTTCCGAGAACCGCGAGCCGGTCGGGGTGCTGACGGGCCGCCTCGAGCGCGAGCCGGTCCGAGCCTGGATCCCAGCCCGGCGGGTGGATCACCGCGGCGGTGACCCCAGCGGCGTCCATCTCCGCGAGCAGCTCGTCCTTCGTGAACACCGAGGTCGCGCGGTGGGGCGGCAGCGGCGTGCCGCTGCCCCAGATATGCACCTGGGCGTCGACGATCAGCACGGCCTAGACCGGCTTGTCGCCCGCGATCTGGACCCGGCGCATGACCCGGCGGAACCGCTCGGCATCGTGCACGGCCAGGTGCTTGACGCAGCGGTTGTCCCAGAACGCGACCGAGCCGTTGGCCCACCGGAAGCGGCACGTGAACTCGGGCCGGTGGCCCTGCTCGAGCAGGAAGCCGAGCAGCGGCGCACTCTCCACGTCCGTCATGCCCTCGAAGCGGATGGTGTACGAGTGGTTGACGAAGAGGAGCTTGCGCCCGGTCTCCGGATGCGTGCGGACGACCGGGTGGGTGCTCACCGTCTCCTCCCAGCCCTCCTCTCGCACCTTCGTCGCCCGGTAGGCGTTCATTCCCGCCTGGGGCCCGGCCACCTTGCGATCGCTGTGGACGGCCCACAGACCCTCCAGCAGGCGCTTCATGCCGTCGGACAGCGCCTCGTAGGCGAGGTACTGGCTGGCGAATAGCGTGTCGCCGCCGTAGGGCGGCACGTCGATCGCGTAGAGGATGGCGCCCATCGGCGGCTCCGCCATCATGGTGGTGTCGGTGTGCCACTCCTCCCCGACGATTCGCACATCGCCCGGCTCCCTACGGATCTCGATGATCTCCGGGTCGGGGACGACGGTCGCGTAGTTGGGATGGACGAAGATGTCGCCGAAGCGGCGCGCGAGCGCCTTGTGCTGGGTGGCGTCGAAGCGCTGGTCTCGGAAGAAGACGACGCAGTGATCGAGGAGGGCGCGCCGGACAATGGCCACGCTCGCAGCGTCGAGCTCGGCGCCCAGGTCCACGCCGTGGATCTCGGCTCCCAGGGCGCCGGTGATGGGACGGACCTCGATCGGCATCATGGCCTCCTGACTCAGTACAGATTCTTCCGGTAGCCGTCCTGCAGGCGCTGGTCGAGCTCCTCCACCGTCATGGTGTTGATCTTGGCGTGATCGCGGAACATCTGGGCCGGCGAGGCCAGCCCTTCCCGATCCGGCCAGCGCGCGGGCTCCCAGAGACCGGAGCGCTTCACGCACTTGGCGCAATGGAGGAACGACTCTTCCACGTCCACCGCGATGGCGAGCTGCGGGGTCTTGCCCTGCGCGGCCAGGCGCGCCAGCCACTCCGGGTCGCGCACGATCCGCGCGCGGCCGTTGACCCGCAGCGTCTCCTCGCTGCCCGGCACCAGGAAGATGAGCCCGATGCGCGGGTTCTCGAGGAGGTTCCGCATCCCGTCGAAGCGCTTGTTGCCCGGGCGGTCCGGGATCAGCAGGGTTCGGTCGTCCACCACCAGGACGAAGCCGGGCGCGTCGCCCTTGGGGCTCACGTCGCAGCGGCCCGTGGTGTCCGCGGTGGCCACGAGCAGGAAGGGCGCCCGCGCGATGAAGGCCCGGCAGTGCTCGTCGATCCGGCCGATGTCCTTGCGCCGGGCGATCTCGGAGGGCTCGCCCATCAGGGCGCGCAGCTCGTCGAGGGTCCCCACCACGTCCTTGAACTCCGTCGCCCCATTCGCTCCGCTCATGCGCTGCCTCCCGGGAAGGTCTCTCGTGCATCCGAAGATACCATCACCGGTCCTTTCAGGTCTCGCTCCGCTCCGCCCAGGTCTCGATCCGCTCCGAGGAGTTCTCGCCGAACCGGGCGCGCTTCACGCGTCCGGCCGCGTCGAGCTCGAACACCACCAGCTCGCCGGGGACGCCGTAGCTGGCCGGGAGCTGGTGGGCGACGCGCTGGGCTTCGATCCATGCTTCCAGTAGATCGATCGCGGCCCGGACCTCAGGGTGCTCCACCCGTGACGCTGGCGTGGCCATCGGCCAAGATACTGGGCCGGGGACCCTGTTCCGGTCAGGGCCGGCGGCTGCTATGGTCTCTACCCTGAGCCCATCATCGGAGAGGAGCCGACCCCTGTGCCGCCTCGCGAGGAAGTGATCACGGTAGGAGAAACCAAGGTGCGGGTTGTGATCGGAGGCCAGGGTGATCCCGTGGTCGTGCTGCACGGCGCCGGCGGCAACCGAGGCTGGCGGCGCTGGATGGACGCGGTGGGCGAGCGCTACACGGTCTACGCGCCGACCCATCCCGGCTTCGGCCGCTCCGACGCGGCCGACTGGATGGAGTCCATCGACGACCTGGCCCGGTTCTATCTCTGGTTCCTCGACGTGCTGGGCCTCTCGAAGGTGCACCTGCTCGGCCACTCGATCGGCGGCTGGACCGCGGCTGAGATGGCCACGATGCGCCCCGGGGTGATCGACCGCCTGGTGCTGGTGAGCCCGACCGGGCTCAAGCCCGACGAGGGCGAGATCCGCGACATCTTCTTCTACCCGCCCGAGGAGCTGCTCAAGTTCAACGTGCACGATCCGGCCACCGTGCCCGAGTGGGCCGAGCTCTTCGGTCAGCAGCCGGGGCCGGCCGAGATCGAGATCGCGGTGCGGAACCGGGAGATGGCCGCCCGGCTCACCTGGAAGCCCTACATGTTCAACCCCCGGCTGCCCCATTTTCTGCCGCGCGTGGCGAATCCCACCCTCATCGTCTGGGGGCGCGAGGATCAGATCGTGCCGGTGATCTGCGGCGAGCAGTACCGGCGCCTGCTGCCCAACGCGACGCTGCGCGTCCTCGAGCGCTGCGGACACTCGCCCTTGATCGAGCAGCCCGACGTGTTCGCGAACCTGGTGCTGGACTTCCTCGGGAGGGCCTGACGTGAAGCTCTACTACTTCAGCGAGATGCCGCACCACGAGTACCCCGACGCCGAGGGCGACAAATACCCGTCACTGCGTCTGGCCTTCCCCAACACGTTCTTCTCGCCGGAGATCGCCCAGCGCAACTACCAGCGCTATCTGGACGAGTACGACTTCGCCGACCAGGCCGGCTTCGACGGCCTGATGATCAACGAGCACCACTCGACGCCGTCCTGCGTCAACGTCTCGGCCAACATGACCGCCGGGATCCTGGCCCGCACCACCAAGCGGGCGAAGCTCCTGATCCTCGGCAACATCCTCCCGATTCAGGAGAACCCGGTGCAGATGGCCGAGCAGGTCGCGATGGCCGATCTCATCTCCGGCGGCCGCGTGCTGAGCGGCTTCGTGCGCGGTGTCGGCGTCGAGAGCTGGTGGGCCAACACCAACCCGGTGCACAACCGCGAGCGCTTCGAGGAATGCCACGACCTGATCATCAAGTGCTGGACCACGCCCGGCCCGTTTCGCTGGGAGGGCCGGCACTATCACTTCCGGCACGTGAACCCGTGGTGCCTCCCGTTGCAGAAGCCCTACCCGCCCATCTGGGTGCCGGGCACCGCGAGCCCGGAGACCGCGGTGTGGGCCGGGCGCATGGGCTACACCTACGTGCCGTTCCTCGTCTCGTTCGAGGTGGCGCGCGAGCTGTTCGACTTCTATCGCCAGGGCGCGGCGGAGGCCGGCCGCACCGTCACCCCGGACAAGCTCGGCTTCCTCATCTGCGCGGTCACCGCGGACACGAAGGCCAAGGCGCTCGAGGCCGGCCGGCACTTCGTGTGGCGCATGGGCCCGACGCTGCGCGGTCCGGTCGAGTTCTTCTCCCCGGTGGGCATGCGCTCGCGAGCGGCGAGCCAGTTCGCGCTCAAGGCGCGCTCGGTCTCGCTGTCGAAGATGACCTACGAGGAGCTGGTGGAAAACTACTACATCGTGGCCGGCACGCCCGATGAGGTGGCCGACCGCTTCGCCCACGTGCAGAAGGAGCTCGGCATCGGCCACCTGCTCCTGGAAGCCCAGGAATCACGCATGGACCACCCGACGACCATGCGGTCCATCGAGCTGATGGGCAAGAGCGTCATCCCCGCGATGGCGGGGCTGTGACCGGGGTTTTCCGTTTGAAGTAACCCCGGAGGGAGGTGCCCTCACCGTGTAGCGACCCTGAGTGGCTCTGCCGCTTGACAGCGGCACGGACCCGGCCTCCACGACAATCTCCCCGTGACCGTCGTGGACGATCTCGAGCGGGCTATCAGCTCGGCGCGGCGAGCCGTGGAGCTGGCCCCGGACAACGTGACTTACCGCGAGGCGCTCGCCGTGTTCCTGTGGCCTCGGCCCAGCGCTGCCCGCCCACCACCTGCCTCCCGGATCGGTCTTCCAGCCGGAGGAGACCGAGCGCTTCGCGGGAGTCCAGCGATCGAGCGGAAGGTTCAGGACATACGCGGAGGAGCGCTCTCGCGCGAGTCGCTAGACGCGCTCGAGTACGGCGCGGTCCTCGACGAGAATGCAGCCGCTCTCCTCGGCACGGCGGATGCTGTCGAGGTTGTCGTCGTCCTTGGCGAGGCGCTCGCGGTACTGCTCGTACGCCGCGAGGCTCGGGAAGTCGATCAGGGCCAGGGCCTGGTTCGTCGGACCGGCGAACTTCGTCGGCAGCCAGTAGCCGACCAGGCCGCCGCCGCAGCGCGGGATGATCGTGCCGAGGGCGCGCGCGTACTGCTCGAAGTCCGACCGCTTCCGGGCGTCGATCGTGTAGCGGATGCTCAGCGTGATCATGGTCGCTCCTCCCATCGCAGGTTGAACACCTTGGCCAGCTCCGCCCGCCCGAGTGGGGTGACGGCGAGCGCGCGGGTCCCGCGGACGCGTCGCACCCAGCCACGGTCGAGGGCGAGCTTCGCCAGCGCCGTGCCCACCGGGCCGGCCACGTGCGGGCGGCGCTCGGTCCAGTCGATGCATCGCCGCGCGGGCGCCTGGACGCGGCGCGGGCGCACCTCAATGCCCAGCCCGCGGAGTGAACGAGCCCCGATCGGCGTGACCCGATACCGGTGACCGTCGTCTTCCAGCCAGCGCTGGGCGACGAGCGCGTCGGCCAGCGCGACGCCGAGCCGGCCGGCCAGGTGGCTGTAGCAGGTGCGCGCGTTCTTGATACGCCGCGCGGCGTCGGCCGTCCCGTTCACCGAGAGCGGCTGCACCGGGAGGGGCGCGAGGACGGACAGCGCCTCGACGGCGTGGCCCACGTCGGCGCCGGCCAGGCGGTAGTAGCGCCAGCGCCCCTGCCGCTCGACGCGCAGGAGGCGGCCGGCGATGAGCTTGGCCAGGTGGTTGCTGGCGGCCTGGGCGGAGATGCCGGCCCGGGCGGCCAGCTCGCCCGCCGGCCGCGCCTCGCCCCCCGCCAGCGACAGGCACATGGCGGCGCGGGAGGGATCGGCCAGGAGATTCGCCACGAACGCGATGTTGGGCTCGGTCATCGAGCCCAAGCTTAGCGCGTCCGGCGCGCCGATGTTTCACCGCGCGCCGAAGACAAATATCAACGCGCCGCCGGAGCCTCCTCGCAGTACTCCTCCCCGATGGGGTGGCCGGAGAGATCCGTGATGGTCGGCGTCACGCCGCAGAGCGGGCAGGCCGGGTCGCGCCGCAGCTTGACCTCACGGAAGCGCATGCCGAGGGCGTCGTAGGTCAGGAGCCGCCCGATCAACGGGTCGCCGATGCCGAGCAGGAGCTTGACCGTCTCGGTGGCCTGCACCACGCCCACGATTCCGGGCAGGACGCCGAGCACGCCCGCTTCCGCGCAGGAGGGCACGAGGCCCGCCGGCGGCGGGGTCGGATAGATGCAGCGGTAGCACGGGCCCTTGTTCGGCGCGAACACGGAGGCCATCCCCTCGAACTGGAAGATCGACCCGTGCACGTGCGGCTTGCCCGCCAGGTAGCAGGCGTCGTTGACGAGGTAGCGCGTCCCGAAGTTGTCGGAGCCATCCACGATGACGTCGTACTCGCTCACGATGTCGAGCGCGTTGTCCACGGTGATGCGCTCGGGCAGGCGGATGACGTTGACGTCCGGGTTGAGCGCGGCGAGCGTGCGCGCGCCCGACTCCACCTTGGGCTTGCCGATGTCCGCGGTGGTGTGGAGCACCTGGCGCTGAAGATTCGACAGGTCCACCACGTCGGCGTCCATCAGCCCGATGGTGCCGACCCCGGCCGCGGCCAGGTAGAGCGCGGTCGGCGAGCCGAGGCCGCCCGCCCCGATCAGCAGCACCTTGGAGCGCAGCAGCTTGCGCTGGCCTTTCTCGCCCACCTCGTCGAGCAGGAAGTGCCGGCTGTACCGCTGGATCTGCTCGGGGCCCATTGCCTTGTCTTTCACCACCGGGAAGCCGGTCTGGGCCCACTTCTGGAAGCCGCCCTGGAGATTGGTGACGTTGGTGTAGCCGAGCTCGCTGAGGGCTCTCGCCGCCAGCATCGAGCGGAGCCCGGTCTGGCAATAGAGCACGATCGGGGTCTCCGGCTCCTTCGCCACGCCCCCCACGCGGAACTCGAGGAAGCCCCGGCTGATATTGGTCGCCGGCTCGATGAAGCCTTCGCGGTACTCGTCCGGGTCCCGCACGTCGATCAGGACGACCGGCTCGCCGGCCTCGATCCGGCGCTGCACCTCGGCCGGCCCCTGCTCCGGGATCAGTGTGCGCGCCTCCGCCAGAACGCTCTTCAGGGTCTTGGCCATGATCTGGCTCCTGGGCGCCTCAGTCGCGTAAGGACCGCAGCCGGTCGACGAGGACCGCCTTCGGCACCCGGCCCACCAGCGTGTCCACCCGCTCGGCGCCCGTCAGGAACACGAGCGACGGCAGGGCCTGGACGCCGTACCGCTCCGCGATGGCGGGCTCGGCCTCGACGTTGACCTTGCAGATGGTGGCCTGCCCGGCCATCTCACGCGCCAGCTCGTCGATCATGGGCGCGATGGCCTTGCAGGGCCCACACCACGGAGCCCAGAAGTCGAGCAGGACGGGGCCCACGGCGCCCGCCAGGGTCGCGTCAAGCGTGTCCGTCGTGACGTGCAGGGCGCCTTCGCTTTCGCTCATGAGCGGTCTCCTTTGACCCCTTTGGATGACCGCTCTTGCCCCCGAGATGCAGGCGGGCGTCCTTGACAGCCTTTGGACTAATGGTTATAAGCATAAGCCATTCACGATGCTCCTCTCGGCGCCGGCCCGGCTTCAGACAGATAGTGCAGACCCCACGCCGCTCTACTTCCGGCTGAAGACCTTGCTCAGCCGGGGGATCGAGTCCCTCGCGCACCCGCCGGGCAGCCGGTTGCCCAGCGAGCGCCGCCTTGCCGAGCTCTACGGCGTCAGCCGGGTCACCGTGCGGCAGGCGCTCGACAGCATGCGGCGCGAGGGCTCGGTGCGGCGGGCGCGCGGCCGCCGGGGCGGGACCTTCGTGCTGTCGGGCCGCGAGCGGGCCCCCGCACCGCCGGCGGGCTCCTTCGAGAGCCTGTTCTCGATGCGGCACGTCCGGCGCGTGGAGATCGTCGCGCACGACCGGCGCCGGGGCAGCGAGGAGATCTGCGCGATCCTCGGACTGGCCGCGGACAGCCTCGTGGCCTACAACGAGCGGCGGCTGGTGGGCGCGGACGGCCCGATCGCCCACGTTCGCGCGTTCATGCCCCTCGAGGTCGGGGCGCGCGTGCGGCGGCGGGATCTCCAGCGCCGTCTGCTCCAGGACATCCTGCTCACCACGGCCGGGATCCAGGCGACCGGGATGCGCGACGAGATCCGGGCCTGTCTGGCCGATAGCTGGGCGGCCCAGACGCTCGAGGTGGGTCTTGGCTATCCGCTCCTCGACGTGCGTCGGGCCCTCCTCGGCCCCGGGGACGCGCCGCTGCACTACTCCCTGATCCTGATCGCGACCGAGCGGTTCACCATGACGCTCGAGCAGCACTTGTCCGGCCCGGAAGCGCCGTGACGCGCGCGCCTCGCTTCGCGCTGGTGCTGCTGGTGGACGACATCGACCGGTGTCCGGAGCTGGCCGCCCTGGCCGAGCGCGCCGGCTTCGAGATGCTCGGCATCGTGGACTCCCAGAGCGTGAGCGCCGACGTGTACGTGGCCCTCGCGGTCGCCGCCCAGCACACCTCGCGCATCCGGCTGGGCCCCGCCGTCACCAACCCGATCACGCGCCATCCCGTCGTCACCGCCAATGCCATGGCGAGCCTGGACCGCCTGTCCGGCGGGCGTGCCTTCCTGGGCCTGGGCGCCGGCGACAGCGCGGTCTTCACGCTCGGCCTGCGGCCGGCCCGGCTGGCCGAGCTCGAGCGCACCGCCCTGGATCTCCAGGCGCTCACCGCGGGCCGCCGCGTGGTCCGCGACGGGCGGCCCGCGCAGATCAAGGGCGTCGCCCGTCGCGTGCCCCTCTACCTGGCCGCCGACGGCCCGCGCGCGCACCAGCTTGCCGGCCGCGTGGCGGATGGCGCGTTCATCGGCAGCGGCCTCACCGCGTCCGAGGTCGCCTCGAGCCGGGCCGAGATCGTGGTGGGCGCGCGCGCCGCGGACCGCGATCCGGAGTCGATCGACACCTGGTGGCTGGTCAAGGCCAATGTCGCCGACTCCCGGGACACCGCGATCGCGGAGATCAAGGGCACGCTGGTGTCGAGCGGCAACCGCGTGTTCCGGGCGGTCGCCCCGCCGGACGCGCTGCGGCCCGCCATCGCGGAGATCCAGCGCGGCTACGATTCCCTGGCCCATGCCGCCCTGGACGCAGCCGCGAACGGTCGCCTGAGCGACCGCGCGGAAGTCACCGCGTACCTGGCCGAGCGTTTCGCCATCGCGGGCACGCCCGACGACTGCGTGGCCCAGGTCGAGCGCGCGTGCCGGGCGGGCGCCGACCGGCTGCTGCTCACCGCGATCACGCCGGATCCACGGCGCTTCATCGAGCGCTGGAGCACGGAAGTCATGCCGCGTTGCCTGGCTGTATCACCCAGCATTCCCACTGGAGGCAGATGATGCGACGCACCTGGATGTTGGTGGCTCTCCTTCTTGTTGTGGCGCTCGCGGGCGACGCGCTCGCGCAGCAGCCCAAGTACGTGCTGCGGTTCTCTTCACCGAACTCGAAGGAGCACGCGTGGGGCCGCGGGGCGGAGAAGTTCAAGCAGCTCGTGGCCGAGGGCACGCGCGGCCAGGTCGAGGTGCAGATCTACCACTCCAACTCGCTGGGCGCCACCCGCGAGAGCCTCGAGATGGTCCGCCTGGGCACGGTGGATTTCGTCCTGTGCGGTGTTGCCCACCTCTCCCGGTTCGTGCCCGAGATGGGCACCCTGGTGCTGCCGTACCTGTGGAAGGACACCGACACGATGTTCCGGGCCCTCGACGGCCAGATGGGCCAGATCATCGAGCCGCTGCTCCTGGACAAGGGCTTCAAGGTCGTGGGCTGGTGGGATAACGGCTTCCGCAACGTGTCGAACAACAAGCGCCCGATCAACGCTCCGGAGGACCTCAAGGGCCTCAAGCTGCGGACCCTGCCGACCAAGGTTCACATCGCCTTCTTCCGCGCGCTCGGCGTCTCGCCGGTGCCAATGGACTGGGCCGAGGTGTACCCCGCGCTCCAGCAGGGGGTCGTGGACGGACAGGAGAACCCGCCCGGCATCGTGTTCTTCGAGAAGCTGCCCGAGGTGCAGAAGTACTACTCGCTGACCCAGCACGTGAACGAGGCGGGCAATGTCCTGATGAGCGCGGCGAGCTGGGGCAAGCTGCCCGCGGACGTGCAGACCGCCATCATGACCGCGGCCCGGCAGACGGCGGCGTGGGAGCGGGCGGAGAGCCAGCGCGACAACGAGGAAATTTTGAAGAAGCTCTCGGCCACCGGCATGCGGGTCAACACGGTGGCGGAGCCGACCCTGGCGGAATTCCGGAAGGTCGCCCAGCGGATCTACACCGAGGCGATCCCGGACCTCGGGCCCAAGGGCAAGCAGCTCGTCGACATGGGCGTCGGTCTCAACAAGTAGCGGGGGCACGATGCCGCGCAGCCTGGTCCGCGCGATCGAGGTGGCCGTCATGGCGGCCATGGCGGTCGTCTCGGTGGTCATCATGACCGAGGTCATCCTCAGGTACACCCTGGGGGAGACCCTGGTCGTGACCGAGGAGCTGTCGCGGTATCTGATGGTCTGGATCGCGTTTCTCGGCTCGGTGCTGCTGATGCGCGAGCGCGGTCACATCGCCGCCGAGGGGCTCGGAGGCTGGTTCGGGCCCCTCGGCCGGCGGGTGATCGCCGTCGTCGCCGATCTCCTGTCTCTTGTCTTTCTGCTCACGCTCACCTGGGCCGGCCTCCAGACGCTACCGGGTCAACTGGATCAGTACCTGACCACCATCAACATCCCGATTTTCTGGTTCTATCTGGCCATCCCGGTCGGGTCCGGCCTCATGGCCTTCGTCATCGTGGCCCGGCTGCTCGGCTTCGACGACCCGGTGCCCCAGACCCCGCCGGCCGCCGAGCTCTGATCCGCGATGCTGATCGGCGTGCTCGTCGCCGTGTTCGCGCTCACCATGTTCCTGGGCGTGCCGATCGCCTTCTGCCTGGGGCTGGGCGGCCTTGCCTTCATGGTCCTGTCGGGGGTCGTCCCCATCGCGGTGCTGCCCACCCTGATGTTCGCGGGCATGGACTCGTTCCCGCTCCTGGCCATTCCCTTCTTCGTGATCGCGGGCGACGTGATGCAGCGCTGCGGCGTGCTCCCCAAGCTGATGGACTTCGCCAACAGCCTGGTCGGCCACCTGCGGGGCGGCCTGGCCTACGTGGTCATCCTCACCAGCATGCTGTTCGCCGGCGTGACCGGCGTCGCGCTGGCCGAGTGCGCGGCCATCGGGGCGATGGTGGGGCCGAGCATGGTCCGCCAGGGCTATCCGGGCGGGTTCACCTCGGCGGTGATCGCGGGCGGCGCGGTGATGGGCCCGATCATCCCCCCGAGCGTGGCCATGCTCGTGTTCGCCTACGTGTACGGCGGCGGTATCTCGGTCGGCAAGCTCTTTCTCATGGGGGTGCTGCCCGGCGTGCTGGTCGGCGTGAGCCTGATGCTCCTGGTCGGGATCATCTCCTGGCGCCGGCAGTACCCGGTGAGCGGTACCCGGTTCTCCCCGCGCCTGGTGCTGCGCACGCTGCGCGGGGCCCTGCTCGGCCTGGCGGTGCCGGTGATCATCATCGGCGGCATCCTGGGCGGCGTCTTCACGCCCACCGAGGCGGGGGCGGTGGCGGCGCTCTACGGGATCCTGGTGGGCGTGTTCGTGCTGCGCACGCTCGGCCCGCGCGATCTCCTCGCGAGCCTCATGACCGGGGCCAAGACGAGCGCGATCGTCTACCTGCTGCTCGGCACGTCGAACGTGGTGTCCTGGATCCTGGTGCGCAACCAGGTGCCGCAGACGGTGGCGCGCTGGTCGCTGGACCTCACCACCTCCCCGTACGTCTTCCTGATGGTCACGATCGTGGTGCTGTTTGCCCTGGGGACCGCGCTCGAGGCCGTCCCCATCATGATCATGCTGATCCCGGTGCTGGCCCCGGCCGCGATCGCCTACAAGATCGACCCGCACCACCTGGGCCTCATCGTGGTGATGACCGTGCAGACCGCGCTGCTCACGCCGCCGGTGGCGCTGAGCCTCTACGTCGTGTCCTCCATCGTGAAGGCCCCGATGGAGGAGGCCAACCGCGAGGTCTGGGTCTTCGTGGCCGCGGTGCTCGGCGTGACGGTGCTGACCGCCATGTGGCCGGCGATGCCGCTGGCTGTCCCGCGCCTGTTCGGCTTTTGAGCGCGTCCGGAGACCGGCCCGTGACCCGGCAGATCATCACGAGCCCGAAGGTCATCACGCCCCGGCGGGCCTTCTCGAACGGCGTGCGGGTCGGCCAGACCCTCTACGTGGCCGGCCAGCTCCCCATCGACCTCGAGGGCAACGTCGTCGGCGCCGGCGACGTCCGTTTGCAGACGCGGCAGGTGCTCGAGAACGTGCGCGCGATCGTGGAAGCCGCTGGCGGCGCCCTCCGCGACGTCATCAAGACCACGGTCTACCTGACCGATATCGCTCACCACGGCGCGATGAACGAGGTGTACGCCGAGTTCTTCGTGTCGGAGTTCCCGGCCCGCACCACCGTGCAGGTGGCCGGCCTCGCCCCGGCCCTCAAGGGCGACGGCCATCCGTTCCTGGTGGAGATCGACGCGGTCGCCATCCTCACCTCTCACAGGGAGACGACATCGTGGCAACCATGAAGACTGGTCCATTCGAAGGCAAGAGCGTCGCGATCACCGGGGCCGGACGCGGCATCGCCCGTCAGGTCGCCATCGACTTCGCGGCCGACGGGGCCCGCGTCGCGGTGGTGGATCTCGTGCCCGACCGGGCGCAGGCGGTGGTCAAGGAGATCCTGGCGGTGGGCGGCGCGGCCATTCCCGTCGTGTGCGACGTGCGGGACGAGGCCTCGGTGCGCGCGATGGTGCGGGAGGTCATGGGCGCGTACAGGCGGGTCGACGTGCTCGTGAACGCGGCCGGCGGCTACACCCTCGGGCGCAAGACCCACGAAATGACCGAGGACGACTGGGACATGGTGGTGGACTCCAACCTCAAGGGCACCTTCCTCTGCTGCAAGCACGTGCTCCCGCCGATGATGGAGGCTGGCGGCGGGCGGATCATCAACTTCTCGTCGAACGCCGGACGCACGTCGAGCCCGGCGCTCGGCTGCCACTACACCGCGGCCAAGGCCGGCGTGCTCGGCCTGACCCGGCACCTGGCCAAGGAATACGCGTCCCACAAGATCCTGGTCAACACGGTGGCGCCGGGGCCCGCGCGCGTCGAGCGCAACTTCGAGATCCTGAGCGAGGAAGCCCGCGCGCGGCTCCTGGCCGACATGCCGCTCGGCCGGTTCGCCGAACCCTCCGATCTCTCCTCGGTGGTGCGCTTCCTCGCTTCGGATGGTGGCAGCTTCATCACCGGCGCCACCATCGACGTCAATGGTGGCTACGTGATGGTGTGAGCGGGCCATGCCCACCTACATGGTGCTGTTCAACTACACCGAGCAGGGCATCCGGGCCATCGACCGCGCCGCCGGGCGCCTCGATGGCCTGAAGAAGCGGCTCACCGAGCTCGGCGGGACCGTCGAGGCCTTCTACCTGACCATGGGCCCCTACGACACGGTGGCGGTCCTCACGCTGCCGGACGACGCGACCATGGCCGCCCTCTCGCTCTCGCTGGGCGCGTCCGGCAATGTGCGGACCGTCACGATGCGCGCCTTTCCCGAGCCGGAGTACCGCGAGATCCTGCGAGGGGTCAAGATCCCCAGCTGATGGCAGGTGCGGCGCGAGCCCGAATTGGCTGAGTACAAACGGCGGCCTGGCGTGGATACTGGACATCGTCCGCCATGTCCGAACCCGCCACCGACGTCGGGAGCTCCGTAGAGTCCGCTTACGCCTGGACTCGCCTCTGTGTCGCCCTGGTGCTGTCGGCCATCGGCGGCGTCGGCATGTGGTCGGTGATCGTGGCCCTGCCGGCGGTCCAGGCGGAGTTCGGCGTTGCGCGCTCCGCCGCCGCCCTGCCCTACACCCTGACCATGATCTGCTTTGGCCTCGGTGGCATCCTGATGGGGCGCTTCTCCGATCGCTTCGGCGTCATGGTGCCGATCGTGGGTGGGGCCATCTCGCTGGGGGTCGGGTATGTCGTGGCCAGCCAGGCGAGCAGCCTCTGGCAGTTCGCCCTGGCCCAGGGTCTGCTGGTGGGCGTCGCCAGCTCCACCACGTTCGCGCCGATCATCGCCGACACGTCGCTCTGGTTCACGCGGCATCGCGGCATGGCGGTGGCGATCATCTCGAGCGGCAGCTATCTCGCGGGGACGGTCTGGCCGCCGGTCGTGCAGCACTTCATCCAGAGCGTGGGCTGGCGCCGGACCTATGTGGGCATCGGCGTGTTCTGTGTGGTGAGCATGGTGCCGCTGGCCCTGGCCCTCCGACGCCGGGCTCCGCTGACCCAGCGCACGTCCACGACGTCGCACGTCGTCGCGTCGTGGGCACGGCGGCCGCTGGGGATGTCGCCCGCCGCGCTGCAGACCGTGCTGATCATCGCCGGCCTGAGCTGCTGCGTCGCGATGTCCATGCCGCAGGTGCACATCGTCGCCTACTCGGGCGATCTGGGGCACGGCGCGGCGCGGGGCGCGCAGATGCTGTCGCTGATGCTGGGCTTCGGCATCGTGAGCCGCCTCGTCTCTGGCTGGATCTGCGACCGGATCGGCGGGCGCCGCACGCTGCTGCTGGGCTCGAGCCTGCAGGCCCTGGCGCTCATCCTCTTCCTGCCGTTCGACGGCCTCGGCTCGCTCTACATCCTCTCGGCGCTCTTCGGCCTCTTCCAGGGCGGGATCGTGCCGGCCTACGCGGTCATCATCCGGGAGTTCTTCCCTCCCGAGGAGGCCGGGGTGCGCGTGGCCACCGTGCTGATGGCCACCGTGTTCGGCATGGCCCTCGGCGGCTGGATGTCCGGTATGGTCTTCGACCTGACCGGCTCCTACCAGACCGCGTTCCTCAACGGCATCCTGTGGAACCTGCTGAACATCGCCATCGCGGTCGGGCTGCTGCGGCGACCGGGGAGAGCAGCCTACTCGACGAGCTGATCGGCACCCGGGGTCGGTTGCTGTTCTGCCTGGAGCTGAAACCTCCGGAGCTCTTCGAGAGCCGCCGCAGTCGTCAGTGGGCGGATATCAACAACGATCGTCTCGTGCTCACCCCAGCCCTCGAAGAACCCGTTCAGGTCCGCGGCCGGGACATAGTACACGTCGCGGTGAATCGGTATCTCGAGGAACGGAATGAACGTCTCGACGCGATACACCTCGGCCGCGCTCTCCGGCGGGGAGCCCACGTGCTGATAGGTGTACGGGGTGGGCCCGCTCTTCCCGATGCCGGTATGATGATCCTGGGCGCGCCACTTCCTCACCTGTGTCAACGGATGCCTCCGACCCCTCATCGCGGCATTCCTCCCCTGGTTGACGGCGAGCAGCGCCCGTCACTTCGACGCAACTGTGAGATCAGTGGACCGGTCGTCACCGGCCCTGGGTGAGCGGGGGTAAGTAGTTGATGGGAAATGGTGCCCCCGCCGTGACTCGAACACGGGCTTGCAGTTTAGGAAACTGCCGCTCTATCCACCTGAGCTACGGGGGCGCGTGGGTCGCTGGTTGCGGTGTTGATTCTACCACCCCGGCTGGAGCAGCCGTCTGGTAGCATGACGCGCGATGAGCCCCGCCGATCCCGGCCC
>CAVVEU010000035.1:0-12404 GCA_963747235.1 uncultured Candidatus Rokubacteria bacterium | reverse complement strand
CACCGCGTCACCTATCGGTCGCGACACCGCGCACACTCACTTTCCCGCGCTACATACGGTCCGATCACCACGCGCCATGCTAGCCAGCGGTTACGGTACCGTCAAGCGGCAGTCTTGGAGCGCACGGTCTTTCGCCCCGCGCCCACTCCCGGTCGATGTCGTCGCGGCTCCGGTGGACACGGAGTTGCCGATGGTCCAGTGGATCCCCCGGCTGCAGTCGGTGATTCTCACCGGCAGCTTCAGCTTCACGCTGGGCAGCCGATCGGCGTCAGCCACGCGGGCGGCGGAATCGCGCGAGTATCCTCTGGAGGGCGCGCCAGCGCACGCGGACGAGCCGGACGTCGATCTCGAGCGTGTGCCTCAGCTCCACACCGCGGCGGACACCAAGCGAGCGGGCTTTCGGCATGCCGAGCACCTGACTCGGGTAGACACTGCGGTGGCCGGACATGATGAACGCCACGATCGCCGCGATGGCGGCGAAGGAGCCGATCGCCGGGCCGAACAGCTCGATGGCCATGACCGAGGCGGCCAGCGGGGCGTTCGCGGCACCCGCGAGCATCGCCACCATCCCGATCGCGGCGAACATGCCGGGATCCAAGCCCATCGCGCGACCGAGCGTGCTGCCGGTGGTGGCGCCGATGAAGAAGATCGGCGTCACGATGCCGCCGCTGCCGCCGACCCCGAGCGAAACGGCGGTGAACAGTATCTTCAGCAGCGGCTGCTCGGGTGAAATCGTGTCCCCGCGGACGGCGGCTTCGAGCGTCCCCAGACCCAACCCGAGATACCGATCGGATACGAGCCACGCGCCGAGCGCGAGGAGCGCGCCGCCACCCGCCGCGACCACCCAGCCTGGCGCAGGCACGCGGTGGGCCAGGCCGTGGACCCAGCGAAGCGCCTCGATCAGCAGCAGCGCGACCACGCCGCAAGCCATCCCGACCACCAGCGAGGCACCGAAGACACGCTCGGTGGGAGGAGGCAGCGCCGGCAGCGCGTGGTGGAAGTACTGGACGCCAAGCTGGCTGGCCACGTGATAGCCGACGATGCCGGCCACGAACGATGGATAGAGCACGTCGTACATCAACGAGCCCAGCACGAGCACCTCGAGGCCGAAGATCGCGCCCGCGATCGGCGTGCCGAAGACAGTGGCGAACCCGGCTCCGATGCCGCAGATCACGATCTTGCGACGATCGCGCCGGCCGAGCCGGAGCAGCGAGGCGAGCGCCGAGGCCAGCGCCGCGCCGATCTGCGCGGCGGGCCCCTCCTTGCCTACCGAGCCGCCGACCCCGATCGTCACCACCGTGGCCAGGAGCTTCACCGGAGCCACCACGAGCGGGATACGACCGGACCGCTGGTGGACGGCCTCGATCACCTTGTCGGTGCCGTGGCCCTCGGCGTCGGGGGCGAGGAAGCGAACGAGAACATACGCGACCACGAACCCGGCCGGGAGCCACGCCAGGCGCAGGGGCGCTCCCGCCATTGCCGCCATCGCCCAGTCGAGCGTGCGGAGGAAGACCGTAGTCCCGACCCCGGCCAGCCCGCCGACCGCGGCGGCCAGCAGGGTCCACTTGAAGAGGCTCGCGACCAGCGTGCCGTGCTCCGCGAACATCCGGGCCCAGCGCTGCTCCTGGGGCGAGTGCATATCAATTCCAGTGTGCCCCCGGGAGGGGGTGACGTCGGACCGGTCACGGGCCGGGTGCCGGCGCCCGATCTCACCGCACCGGCACCCGTACCACTAGCGGGCTTTCACCAGGAAGTGGGCGCGCCGGTTGACGGCCCAGCAGGCCTCATCGTGGCTCGTGCAAGCCGGACGCTCCTTGCCGTAGGAGATCAAGGTGATCCGGCGTGCCTGGACCCCCTGCGCGACCAGGTAATTCATGGCCGCCCTGGCCCGCCGCTCTCCCAGGGCCAGGTTGTACTCGCTGGTGCCCCGCTCGTCGCAGTGCCCCTCGAGGAGAACCAGATCCTCCGGCCGCGACTTGAGCCAGGCCGCGTTCGCATCCAGGACCTTTGCGTCCTCGGGTCGGAGCTCGTACTTGTCGAAGTCGAAGTGGATGTCCTTCAGCCGGTCGGTCTCGGCGAACTCGCTGGGTGACGGGGTGACGGACGACCCCTTGGACGGCGACGCGGTCGACGCGGGAACCATCGCCGACGCCTGCGCGGACCGCCCGGTCCCGGAGGGAGGCGGCGCCGAGGTGATCGCGGTCCCCGGCCGCTTCGGGCAACCGCTCACCACCGCGGCGAGCACGATCAGTGACATCAGGACCGGAGCGCATCGTAGCCATCTGCCCATGTCATGTTCTCCTCGTTTGGGTGTTTCTTGCCTCTTGCGGAATCCCCCTCGTGAGTCGCCGCAGCGCGGACACCAGCGCGGGGCCTTCCGTCCGAAGCTCGTTCAGCGAATGCAGGGCCAGGCGCTTCAGCACGGCCTCGCCGGCGGGTCGCAGCTCCACCAGCACGCTGCGACGGTCGCGGGCGTCGGTGCGGCGGACCAACATGCCCCGACGCGCCAGTCGGTCCACGAGCTCCACCGCGCTGTGATGCCGCAGTTGTAGCCGCTCGGCGAGAGTCCCCAGCGTGACCGGCTGACGACCCTGCAGCCCCTTGGCCTGGAGAAGGAGCAGATACTGTTGAGGCGCGACGCCCACCTTGCGCGCGGCCACTTCCCGGGTCCGCAGAAAGCACCTGATCTGATATCGCAGCTCGGCCAGCGTCCAGTAGTCGACCTGCCGGGGGCCGCGGGGAGCGCGCTTCTTCCTGAGCATCTGGACGATTGTATCGTCTCACGATATACTCTCAAGGAGTTTTCTGAAGGATGGCTCAGGAGACACGACACAGTCTCGTGCGTAGCCGGGTCGCAGCTCTCGCCCTGGTCGGGGCGCTTGGCGTGTTCGCGTTCGCGGACGGGGTCCATTCCGTCCACCACCTGCCGGACCACGACGCCGCGTCACGCTGCGCTCTCGCGGCGGCTTCATCCAACGTGCAAGGGGTCAACATCGACCACCTGCCCATCGTCCTCCCTCCCCTCCTCCGTCGGATCGAGCGCGAGGAGCAAGACTTGATCGCGGCCGTTCTGCAGCCGGTCTGGGCCGCGACGGGCCGTTCACCGCCTCGCTCGCCCGCCTAGGCGCAGTGCCCCTCGGGGCTCCGCGGCCGGCCGGCTGTGGGGCCACCACTTCACGGTCTGCCCAATCGCGCCCAACTACACGTGGGACGCGGAGGTCACGTCATGCGCACACTCACGTTTCTCGCCATAGCTCCGCTGAGCCTGACTCTGTTCACTGTCCCCGCCTTCGCGGAGGACATCGACTGCGGGGCACACGTCACGACGGCCCAGGCGGCCATCGACAAGGTGACCGATGATATGAAGGGGATGGAGAAGATGCCGAACGACCAGACGCGGAGCGTTCGCGGGCTGCTCGATGAGGCCAGGAAGACCCTCGACGGAGCCCGCCATACCTGCGATCACCCCAGGGGAGACGTCGACCGGGCCCGGGCGATCGCCCGGGCCGAAGCGGCGCGCGGATCGGCCGACGCGGCCGATATTCTCCACTGGCACTTCATGAAGAGCGGAGGGCCCGGGATGAGCATGCCCGGGATGTCCGGCATGAAGAAGTAGCCGCCCATGCGCGCCCGGCTATGCCCACCCTTCGCGGTCCTGGGGATGCTGGCCGCGCTCTCCGGATTCTGGCCACCGACCGGCACGGCCGTCGAGCCGCCGGCCGGCCGGTGGCGGGAGCCACCCATACCCTGCGCGACAGAGCGCGCGGTGGTGCTGGGCCGCGATCTCGACGGCGATGGCGATCCGGACGAGATCGACATCCATCTCGAGGTAGACGAGATCCAGGAGGAAGTCTACCCGGGCCAGTTCGAGACGTTCTGGGTATTCGCGCCCGAGGGCAAGGGCATGTGCTCACCGGCCCGCGTGCCCAGCCCGACCATCCGGGTCGAGGTGGGCGACCACGTCCGGATCCACCTGCACAACACGCACTACCTTCCGCACACGATTCACGTACACGGGACCATCCATGCGAACGCGATGGATGGGGTCCCCGATTTCACCCAGGCGCCCGTGCGCCCGGGCGAGACCTTCACCTACGAGTTCGTCGCGCGCCAGCCGGGCACCTTCTGGTATCACTGCCACGTCCAGACCGACGTGCACGTGCTGATGGGGCTGGCCGGCATGTTCATTGTCGAGCCGAATCGGCCGCGGAACAATTTCCGGCACCTGATCGTCGGCGCGGGGCGAATTGCCGATCTCGCGAAGGCCGAGCTCGACGAGGGATACGCCCGAGAGTACTCCCTCGTCTACATGGACATCGACGATCGGCTCAACCAGATCCCCGCGACGAGCACCAACCCGAGGGAGATCGAGCGCCGCATGCACCGCGACTACGACACCACGCAGCGCCGGCCGAACATCTTCCTCCTCAATGGCCGATCCTTCCCGTTCACGCTCCGGGACACCCCGATCGACGTGCGCTCGGGAGAACGGGTCAAGCTCCGGATCCTCAACGCGGGGGCGCGCACGATCGCGCTTCACACCCACGGACACCACCCGATCATCACCGCCCTGGACGGCTATCCGGTGCCGCCCGCCCAGCGGCTCACCCGGGACGTCTTCTCGGTGCTCCCGGCCCAGCGCGTGGACCTCGAGCTCCGCCCAGGCCACGACGGGCGCTACGCCTCGGGCCCGGGGGTCTGGCTCATGCACGACCACACGGAGCAGGCGGTGACCAACAACGGCATCAATCCCGGCGGCGACCTCACCACGATCATCTACGAGGGATTCCGGGCGCCGGATGGCCTTCCGAAGGTGGCAACCAGCCTCAAGCGCTTCTTCGATCCCGAGTACTATCGCGGCACGATCCCGGTGTTCGACCCGTCCATCTTCCACGCCCCCGCCGACGCCGATCCGCAGGCCGGCGAGACCCAAGCCGAGGTTGCGCCCTATCCGACGCGGCGCCTGCCCGCCGCACCGAGGCGTGACGAGACGGCGGCGGAGCACCGAATTGTCGCCACGTCCTGTCCGCGCCCACGCACTTTCCAGCGTCTCACCGTGAAGGAAGGAACCCGGCCAGCGCGGCCCGGCGAGGTTTACGGCTTCGAGCCCCGTGTGCTTCACGCCGAACCCTGCCAGGAAGTCGAGCTCGTCGTGGAGAACACCGACTCGGTCCGGCACGCCCTCATGATTCCGGGGCTGAACCCGATGTTCTTGCTGGAATTCCGTGGTCCCGCCACCAAGAGCGCCCGCTTCGTGACCCCGGACCGCGACATCACCCTACCCTTCCACTGCCACGTCGCCACTCACGAGGAGATGGGCATGCACGGCGAGATCGTGGTGGGTCGTGGCGGGCCCCCGACCCCGGAGCCGGTAGCATCGAGCCACCTCCACGAAGCCCGCGGCGTCGTGGTGGCGGTCGACGCGCGTAAGTCACGGCTCGTGGTCGATCACGAGGAGATCCCGGGCTTCATGGCCGCGATGGTCATGAACTACTTGGTGAGCCCGGCGACCCTCCTGGAGGGGCTTCGGCCGGGCGAGAAGATTCGCTTCACGATCGACGAGGACCAGCGCGCCATCGTGGGGATCGCTCCGTCATCCCGATGAGCCGCTCACGCGTCGCAGGATCTCGCGAGCACATCGTCGGGGATCACCGGCAGACAGTTCTTCACCGACCTTCCCCCGAGGGCGAGAGGGCGAAACTACCTGGGCGTGAACATGGGCACCGGAGGGCCGCCGTCGGTCGGCGTCCACACCACGCGCACCGGCTGGCCGATGCGGAGCGCGTCGAAATCGCAGTCCACCAGGTTGGTCATCATGGTGGGCCCCTCGTCCAGTGTCACGTAGGCGATGACGTAGGGCGGCGTCGCGCGCCGCATCACGCTGTAGGAGTAGATGACGCCGCGGCCCGCGGAGTCCTTCCACTCGGTGCGATCGCTGCCGCAGAGGGGGCAGTTCGGGCGCGGGTAGTGATGCGCGCGCCCGCAGGCGGTGCAGCTCTTCACGAGCAGCTTGCCCTTGGCCGCCGCCGCCCAGAAGGGCGCGGTCTCGGGCGTCGAGTTCGGAGCCGGGATCTTCGGCGCGCTCGCGGTCATGGCTATCTCGCCTCCAGGATCAGGGTGGCGCTGGCGTGGCGCGTGGCGAGGGAGCCGCCGGTGCCGTGGGCCAGGGCCAGGTCGCAGTTCTTCACCTGCACCTTCGGATGCGCCTCGCCGCGAAGCTGGCGCACCGCCTCGATCACCTTGGTCATCCCGCCGCGGTTGGCGGGGTGGTTGTTGCAGAGGCCGCCGCCGTCGGTATTGAACGGCAGCTTGCCCACCCCCGCGATCAGGTTGCCGTCGGAGACGAAGCGCCCGCCCTGCCCCTTGGGGCAGAAGCCCAGATCCTCGAGCGTGATCAGCACCGTGATCGTGAAGCTGTCGTAGATCGAGGCGTACTTGATGTCGGCCGGGGAAACCCCCGCGCTCTCGAAGGCGGCCGGGCCGGACCAGCGCGCGCCGGTGTAGGTGAGATCGATCTGCCCGCCCATCTGGTGCTTCACCGCCTCGCCCGCCCCGCGCACCGTGACCGGCGGGCGTTTGAGCCGCTTCGCCACCTCGGGCCGCGCCACGATCACCGCCCCGCCGCCATCGCTGATCACGCAGCAGTCCAGCCGATGAAGCGGATCCGAGATCATGGGCGAGCCGACCACGTCCGCCACGGTCACCACCTCGCGCAGCATCGCGAGAGGATTGTGCTGGGCGTGCTGGGAGGCCGCGACCTTGATCCACGCGAGCTGCTCGCTGGTGGTCCCGAACTCGTGCATGTGGCGCATCGCCGCCATCGCGTACTGGTTCACCACCGTGGGCGAGAACGGCGCCTCGAACGCCACGTCGGGCGCGGTGGAGCCATAGTTGCGCGGGGCGGTGCCGGTGGCCATGCCCTCCGCACGCGGCCGCCCGGCCAGCGTGATCAGGGCCACGTCGCAGCGCCCCGCCGCGATCGCTTCCGCGGCGTGGGCCACGTGCACCACGTAGGAGGACCCGCCGGTCTCGGTGGTGTCGATGTGCCGCAGGCGCAGGCCCATGTAGTCGGCCATGGAGAGTCCGCCCAGGCCCGGCGCGTCGCCCGCGCAGAAGTAGCCGTCGACGTCGTCCTTGGTGAGGCCCGCGTCCGTCAGCGCGCCGTGCGCCACTTCCGCGTGGAGCTGGGCGAGCGAGATATTGTCCGCCTTGCGGGTCGGATGCTCGAAGACGCCGACGATGTACGCGCGGTTTCGGATGCTCATGACTTGGCGGTCGCCGCGGCCTCCGGATTCAGCACGTTCATCGGCTTGCCGGCGCGGTAGGCCAGCACCTGGTCGAAGATCGTGTCGTACATGTGCTCGAGCCCGTCCAGCTCGACGTAGCCCAGATGCGGCACGCAGATCGCGTTGTCCATGGCGAGCAGCGGATGCTTGGCGCCCATCACCGGCTCGTCCTCGTAGACGTCCACCGCGGCCATGCCGGGCCGGCCCTTGGCGAGCGCGGCCTCGAGCGCGCCCGGCACCACGAGCCCGGCCCGGCTCGTATTGACGAACACCGCCGAGGGCTTCATGCGCGCGAAATCGTCGGCGGTCACCATGCCGCGGGTCGCGTCGATCAGCCGCACGTGGATCGAGACCACGTCCGACTCCGCGAAGAAGGCCTCGCGGCTCGCCGCGGGCGTGTAGCCGTCGGCCGTCGCCTTCTCGAGCGTGCTCTCGCGGCCCCACGCCAGCACGTTCATGCCGAAGGCGCGCCCGTAGCCCGCCACCACCGCGCCGATCTTGCCATAGCCCAGGATGCCGAGGGTCTTGCCGCGGAGGCCGGTGCCGATCGGGAAGGCCTGCCACTTGCCCGCGCGCATCGCGATCATCTCCTGGGGAATGCGCCGCACCGCCGCGATCACCAGGCCCCACGTCAGCTCCGCGGTCGCGTAGGAGGGCCGGCCCGGCATCTGGCTCGAGGAGACGATGACGCCGCGCTTCGTGCACGCGGGGACGTCGATGTTCGGGACCACGCCGACCTGGGTGATCATGCGCAGCCGGTCGAGACGATCGAGCAGCGGGCCGCGGATCGGGGTGCGCTCGCGCAGGAGCACCAGCACCTCGGTATCTGTAAGCCGCGCAGCCAGGGTGTCCACGTCCTTGGTGTGATCCTTCCAGATCGTGACGTCCTGGCCCGCCATCTTCTTGAAGGCGTTGAGCGTGCGGATCGTGTCCTGGTAGTCGTCGAGGATCGCAATCTTCATGGCTTGGCCCTCCCGGGCGCCACGTAGCCTACCATGCTAGACTCCGGCCGTCGTCCATCATCTGAGGAGGGACTCATGGCGGAAACGGCGAGGATGGCGGTGTTCCACGGCGCGGGCAAACCGTTCGAGATCCGCGAGTATCCGGTGCCCGATCCCGAGCCCGGCGCGATCCTGGTCAAGGTGGCGATGGCCAACGTGTGCGGCTCCGATCTCCACTACTGGCGGGGCGAGCTCGACTACGTGAAGATGGGCCGGCCGCTGCCGCTGAACACCGGGCACGAGCACGTGGGACGCGTGGCCAAGCTCGGCGCCGGCGTCACCACCGACTCGGCGGGCCGGCCGCTCGCGGTGGGCGACCGTGTGGCGTATCGCTTCTTCTTCCCCTGCGGGCGCTGCCGCATGTGCCTCAAGGGCAAGACCAAGTCCTGCCCGGTGCGCCAGTCCAACTTCCTCGTCTCCTGCGAAGTCTGGCCACACTTCCAGGGCGGCTTCGGCGAGTACTTCTACCTGCGCCCCAATCACGCCGTCTTCAAGCTGGCCGACGACATCACCGACGACATGGCCGCGGGCGTCAACTGCGCGTTCAGCCAGGTCTACGCCGGCCTCGACATCGCGGCGGTGCGCGCGGGGCAGACCGTGGTGATCCAGGGCGCGGGCGGCCTCGGGGTCTACGCGTGCGCGGTGGCGAAGGAGATGGGCGCGGCGCGCGTCGTCATCATCGACGGCGTGGAGGAGCGCCTGACCCTGGCGCGCTCCTTCGGGGCCACCGACGTGGTGGACATGCGCGAGCACAAGACGCCGGACGACCGCATCAAGGCGGTCCGGAAGCTCACCGACGACTGGGGCGGCGACGTGGTCATGGAGCTGGTGGGCAATCCCAAGGTGGTGGACGAGGGGCTGCGGATGACCGCGCCGGAAGGCACGTATCTCGAGATCGGCAACATCAACGTGGGCTGGAAGGCCGAGTTCGATCCGGCCTGGATCATCTTCGGCAACCGCCGCATCATCGGCCTCTCCCACTACGAGGCCGAGCATCTGCGCGGCGCGCTCGACATGATGACGCGCACCCGCACGCGCTACCCGTGGAACAAGATCATCTCGCACAAGTTCCCGCTCGAAGCGATCGAGGAGGCCTTCGTCCAGCAGGACAAGGGCCACGTCACCCGCGCCGCGATCGTTCCCAACTGAGACCCCGACCAGGAGAGATCCCGCAATGTCCGAGCAGGGCTGGGCCAAGCACGTCGCGGACGTGCTGCGCCGCAACGGTATCCGCCTGTACGCGACCGTTCCCGACTACATCGTGAGCCACGTGCTGGACGAGCTGTGGGCCGACCCCGAGTGCCGCGTGGTCACCACGACCAGAGAAGAAGAAGCGGTGGGTCTGCTCTCCGGCGCCTGGCTCGCCGGGCATCGCGGCGCGCTCCTGATGCAGAACAGCGGCCTCGGCAACTGCGCCAACGCGCTCGCCTCGCTCAACATGGCGAGCATGATCCCGATGGTCCTGGTGATGAGCCATCGCGGCGACCTGGGCGAGTTCAACCCGGCCCAGGTGCCGATGGGCCGCGCGGTCACGCACATCCTGGACGCGCTCGGCATCCGCTGGATCCGGCCGATGTCCATCGCGGAGCTGGAGCACCAGACCGACGGGCTGGTCAAGCTCTGCTACGTGAGCTCGCAGCCGGTAGCCATCGTGCTGCCGTCGGAGCTGACCGGAGGCAAGCGAGGATGAGCCCGCTCACCCGCGCCGGCGCCACCAAGTACCTCGCCTCCCGGCTGACCAACGAGGTCGTGGTCTCGAACCTGGGCCAGGCCTCGCTCGACCTGCTCCAGATCGCGGACCGCCCGCTCAACTGCTACACCTTCGGGGCGATGGGCCAGTGCTCCTCGATCGGCCTCGGCATCGCGATCGGCCGACCCGACGTCCGCGTGATCTGCCTGGACGGCGACGGCTCGTTGCTCATGAACCTGGGCTCGCTCTGCACCATCGCGGCGGAAGCCCCGAAGAACTACGTGCTGATGGTCTGGGACAACGAGGTGCACCAGACCACCGGCGGCCAGGCCACCGCGACCGCCCGGAAGGCGAGCCTGGTCGGCATCGCGCGCGGCGCCGGCATCGAGAAGGGCATCGAGGTGCGCACCCAGGAGGAGCTCGAGCGCGCGACGGGCCGGATCCTCACGGAGGACGGGCCCTTCATCGTGGTGGTGAAGATCGACAAGGGCCCGTCCACCGCCCCCTTCGACCAGGACCTCATCGGCCAGGCCTCCCGTTTCCGCAAGGCCCTCGCGGCCCTGCCCGCCGCCTGACGACAAGCGCGAGGTCAGCTAAACGCGATAGCGG
The DNA here is from genome assembly GCA_963747235.1 of uncultured Candidatus Rokubacteria bacterium. Lineage (GTDB taxonomy): Bacteria > Methylomirabilota > Methylomirabilia > Rokubacteriales > CSP1-6 > CAMLFJ01. The sequence continues at coordinate 1,818 of CAVVEU010000035.1, read as the reverse complement.
CGGATCAAGGCTTCGTCCAGGACGAGGCCGAAGCCGGGCGCGTCCGGGACTTCGAAGACCCCGTCCTTGACGGCGGGGCGGTTCGCCCAGAGGGCCTGCCAGGCCGGATCGCGCTCGGGGTCGGCGAAGCATTCCACGTAGGTGCCGTGAGGGACCGCGGCGAGCAGGTGCCCCGCGATCTGGGGCTCCTCGTGGTGGGCCATCTTCACGCCGGCGGCCTCGCAGAGCGCGGCGGCGCGGCGCCACTCGGTCACGCCGCCGCCTTCGGAGGCGTCGAAGTTCACCAGGTCCACCGCGCCCGCGTCCAGCAGGCGTCGCACCGCGTGACTGGTGATCTCGGACTGGCCCGCGGTGACCGGGATGCGCGTCGCCCGCCGCACCTCCGCCATCATGCGGGCGTCGTCGTGCCAGTGGCAGGGCTCCTCGAACCAGCGGATGTCGAGCGGCTCGACGAGGCGCGCGAACTGGACCGCGTGCTCCACCGTGAAGCCGCGGTTGGCGTCCACCGCGAGCACGAAGTCGGGCCCCGCGGCACGGCGGGCCACGGCGACCCGCTCCGCGTCGGCCTCGGGGGCGAGCCCGCCTACCTTGAACTTGCAGCCCGCCATGCCGGCCTCGCGGTAGCGCTCCATCTCGCGGCCGATGTCGGCGAGGGCGTTGCCCTCGCGGTAGTAGCCACCGATCGAGATGATGGGCAGCCGCCGGGGTGGCCGGCCGCCGACCAGCGCGCAGACGCTCTGGCCCCGCGCCTTGCCGACCAGGTCCCAGATCGCGCAGTCCACGCAGGCGATGGCCTCCATCAGGGTTTTGCGATCGCGACTGCTGTGGGTGAGGGCGAAGAGGCAGTCCCAGATCTGTTCACCCTCGAAGAGATCTCGGCCCCGCAAGAGCGGGGCCAGCTCCTCGTGGATCAGGCGGACGATCTCGGGGCCGTGCTCGCGGTTGTCACCGTTGTAGACCTCGCTGACGAGCCCCTCGTCCGTGCGCAAACGGGTGACCACGGTGGACCGCTTGACGACCGTGTACGTGCTCCCGCCGAAGTTGCGCGTGAGCGGGATGTCGAGCGCGATCGCCTCGATGCTGTGGAACCGCATACTCGCTCGCTCCGGGAAATGTCGGAATGTAAGACCTGACCCCGGCGTCAGGCGCCGACGGCTTTCTCGACGGCCTGCGTCACCTCGGGCGCGCTGGGCGCGGTCTTGGGCTCGAAGCGCGCGACGACCTGGCCGGTCTTGTCCACCAGGAACTTGGCGAAGTTCCACTTGATGTCGCCGGAGCCGTCGGGCTTGGTCGCCTGGCCGGTGAGCCAGGTGTAGAGCGGGGCGCGACCGCTACCGTTCACGTCGATCTTGGAGAACATCGGAAACGTCACGCCATAGCTCGTCGAGCAGAACGCCTTGACCTCCGCATCGCTGCCCGGCTCCTGCCCCGCAAACTGGTTGCAGGGGAAGCCCAGCACCGCGAAGCCCCGTGGGCCGTACTCAGCCTGCAGCGCCTGCAGCCCTTCGTACTGCGGCGTGAGCCCGCACTTCGACGCCACGTTCACCACGAGCAGCGCCTTGCCGCGATAGTCCGCCAGCGACTGCTCCTTCCCGTCGATCGTCTTCACCGTGAAGTCGTAAATTCCTGCCATGACGTGCTCCTTTTCGTCAGGCGGCCATCAAGATGGGCGCCGGAAATGTCGTAATTCAAGACCCGACCCCGGATTACATCGAGATGGCGGCGCGGGAGACGGCGGCGGGGTCGCCGCCGCGCTGCGCCCAGTCGCTCTGCGCGAAGGCCTCGGAGATGCGCTCGAGCGGGAAGACGTGGGAGATC
>CAVVEU010000034.1:0-25699 GCA_963747235.1 uncultured Candidatus Rokubacteria bacterium | reverse complement strand
TCGTGCTGCTGGTGTCGGAGTCGCTCCGCAACGAGTGCCAGGAGGTCCGCCAGCTCACCTTCATGGTGGACGTCACCACCGAGAAGACGCCCTACTCGGTGGCCACCTTCGAGGTGCCCGATCCGACCGGCGACTTCTGCCGCCGGGGCGGCCGCTTCGGCCCGCACTCGAGCCACGAGTCGTTCACGCCGGTCTTCTACGGCCGCCTCGTGTTCCTCGCCTACTTCAATGCGGGCGTGCGCGCGGTGGACATCCGCGATCCGTTCCACCCGGTGGAGGCGGCCTTCTTCATCCCCGACGTCACCGCGAAGACCGACAAGCGCTGCGTGGAGGTGGCCGGCGTCCCGCGCTGCAAGACCGCGATCCAGACCAACAACGTGGAAGTGGACGACCGGGGCTACATCTACCTCGCGGACCGGGCCGACACCGGGCTGCACATCGTGGAGTTGACCGGGCCCGCCCGCGCCATCGCCAACCTACCCAGGACGAAGCCATGAGCCGATTCATCGACCTGTCCGTGACGGTGGACGAGAACACCTTCAGCCCGCCCTCGACCAACATGAGGCTCGAGGTGACGCCGCACCGCCGCGGCCCCGGCTTCTGGCAGGTCTCGAGCGTGAACCAGAGCCTGCACACCGGCGCCCACATCGACTCGCCGCTGCACGTGTTCAAGAACGGCATCACCACCGCCGAGATCACGCTGGACCAGGTGATGGGCGAGGCGCTGGTGGTGGATCTCTCCTGGGTCGGCACCAACCACTCGATCACCATCGACGATCTGAAGAAGGGCGGCGCGGGCGACGTCAAGCGCGGCGACATCGTGCTGCTGCACACCGGGTGGACCGACACGATGTACGGCCGGTGGCCGGACTACTTCACCCAGTCGCCCTACTTCCCGCCCGAGGTCGCGCAGTGGCTGGTGGACCGCGGGCCCAAGAACATCGGGTTCGACTTCTTCGAGGAGTACTGCGCGCGGCTGCCCGAGTTCACCTCGGAGGACTTCGCGATGCACCGGGTGATCCTGGGCGCGGGCGTGGTCATCATGGAGGGGCTCACGAACCTGGCCGCGCTGCCCCGGCGCCGGGTGGAGTTCGCCGCGCCCTTCTACAAGATCGCGGGCACCGAGGGGGCGCCGGCGCGCTTCTTCGCCACCGTATGAGCGGGGCCGACGACATATGACCGGTCGCGACGCCGTATGACTGGTCCCGACGGTATCCTGCTGCGCACCGAGAACCTCACCCGCGCCTTCGGCAGCCTGGTGGCGGTCAACGCGGTCTCCCTCACCGTCCGACGCGGGGAGCTCCGCTCCATCATTGGACCCAACGGCGCGGGCAAGACCACGTTCTTCCGCCTCGTGTCGGGGGAGATGGCGCCGTCCTCCGGGCGCGTGGTCTTCCAGGACGCCGACATCACCGGGCTGCCGCAGCACCGGGTGTGCCGGCTCGGCATCGCCAAGTCGTACCAGATCACGAACATCTTCCCGCATCTCTCGGTGCTCGAGAACGTGCGGGTGGCCGTGCAGGGCTACGCGCGCTCGTTCAACTTCTGGTCGCGCGCCGACGCGCTGGCCGCCTGCCGGGAGCGCGCGGTCGAGCTCCTCGGCACCGTGAGCCTGTCGCGCCGGGCCGGGCAGCTCGCCGCGCACCTCTCCCACGGCGAGAAGCGCCATCTCGAGATCGGCATCGCGCTCGCCTCCGATCCGGTGCTGCTGCTGCTGGACGAGCCGACCGCGGGGATGAGCCCGGAGGAGACCGACGAGACGATGGTGCTCATTCGCGAGCTGGCCCGCGCCCGTACGGTGGTGCTGGTCGAGCACAAGATGAAGCTGGTGATGGGCATCTCCGATCGCGTCACCGTGCTGCATCAGGGCCAGGTGCTGGCCGACGGCACGCCGGATGAGATCCGCGCCAACCGCGTCGTGCAGGAGACCTACCTGGGAGCCTCGCGATGAGCCTGCTGACCGTGGACGGCATCCACACCTACTACGGCGAGGCCCACATCCTGCAGGGCGTCTCGCTCACCGTGGGCGAGGGCGAGGTCGTGACGATGATCGGGCGGAACGGCGCGGGGAAGACCACCACGCTGCTCTCCATCATGGGCATCGCGCCGGCGCAGCGTGGCGTGGTGCGGCTCGGCGATCAGGACATTACCCGACTCGCCACCCACGAGATCGTCCAGCGGGGCATCGGCTGGGTGCCGGAGGAGCGGCGCGTGCTGCCGAACCTGACCGTGCTCGAGAACCTTCGGCTCGGCATGATGGCGACCGCGGGCGCCGGCTCCGAGCAGCGTCTGGAAGAGGCGCTCGCGTACTTCCCGCGGCTGCGGGAGCGCCTCGAGCAGAAGGGCCGCTTCCTCTCGGGCGGCGAGCAGCAGATGCTGGCCATCGCCCGCGGCCTGGTGGCCCGGCCCAGGATCATGCTGGTGGACGAGCCCACGGAAGGGCTCGCCCCGCTGCTGGTGCACACCCTCACCGACATCCTGCGCGAGATCAACAAGCGCGGCACCACGATCCTGCTGGTGGAGCAGACGCTCGAGGTCGCGATGGCGCTCTCCCACCGCCTCTACGTGATGGACCAGGGCCGCATCCAGTTCGAGGGCACGCCGGACGCGCTCCGCAACGACCCCACGATCCAGCAGCGGTTCCTGCAACTCTAGCCGGCGCGCGCGCTCAGCGCTCGGCGAGCGCGAGCTTGGCGCCGAGCGCGACGAACGCGGCGGCGAACGTCCGGCGCATCCAGGTCAGGACGCGCGGCCGCGAGACCACGTGGGTGCGAATCGCGGCCGCGAACAGCCCGTAGCCCACGAAGACCACGAAGGTCAGCAGCATGAACACCGCGCTCAGCTCCAGCATGCGCGCAAGCGGATGGGCTTCCTGGGCGTTCACGAACTGGGGCAGGAACGCGACGAAGAAGATGGACAGCTTCGGGTTCAGGATGTTGATCAGGATCGCGGACGTGATCACCTGCCGGGCGGAGCGGGTGCCGACCTCCCGCTCCACCCGGAGCGCGCCCTGCTCCTTCAGCGCGCTCCAGGCCATGTAGAGGAGATAGGCCACGCCCAGGTACTTGAGGGTGTGGAACGCGAGCGCGCTCGTGTGCAGGAGCGCGGCGAGCCCCATGACCGCGGCGGCCATGTGCGGGACGATGCCGAGCGTGCAGCCGAAGGCGGCGACCGCGCTGGCGCGGGATCCGCGCGAGAGGCCGGCGGCCAGGGTATAGAGCACGCCGGTGCCGGGCGACGCGACGACGATCAGCGAGGTGATCAGGAACTCGATGCTCACCGCGGGCCTCCTCGGACGCTGGGCTCCAGCCGCCGGTCATTATAGCGGCCTTCCACCCGTTCCGCGTCCCGCCCCGTATACCGGTCGTGATGACGACACGCGAGTGGGGCTTGATGGGGGTGCTGGCGGTCCTGTGGGGTGTGTCCTTCTTCTTCAGCAAGGTCGCGCTGGCCGAGCTGCCGCCCTTCACGCTCGTGGTGGGACGCTTCGGGATCGCCGCGCTGGCCCTGCTGCTGGCCGCGCGGGTGGGTGGCGTCCGGATGCCGATCTCGCCGCGCGTGTGGGCCCGCTTCTTCGCGCTGGGCGCGCTCAATAGCCTCATCCCGTTCGGGCTCATCGCGTGGGGGCAGGTGGAGCTCACGAGCGGGCTCGCCTCGATTCTCAACGCGACCACCCCGCTCTTCACCGCGCTGGTCGCGCACGCCTGGGGTGACGAGCGGCTCACGCCCAATCGCATCGCCGGCGTCCTGGTGGGCTTCGCGGGGGTCTGCGTGCTGATCGGCCCCGGCGTGCTCGGGCGTCTGGGCGCGCACACACTGGCCGAGCTGGCGATCCTGGGCGCGGCGGTCTCCTACGCCTTCGCGGGCACCTATGGCCGGCGTTTCCGCGCGATGCCGCCGGTGGTGGCGGTGGCCGGCATGATGAGCACCGCCGCGCTCATGGCGCTGCCGGTCGCCCTGGTGGTGGATCGCCCGTGGACGCTCCACGTGGGCGCGCGAACGTGGGGCGCGCTGCTCGGCCTGGCGCTGCTCAGCACCGCGCTCGGCTTCGTGATCTACTTCCGCGTGCTGGCGACGGCCGGCGCCACCAATGTCATGCTCGTGACCCTGCTCATGCCGATCGTCGCGCTCCTGGTCGGCTCGTTGATCCTGCGCGAGCCGGTGACCGGCGTCGCGCTCGCGGGCATGGCCCTCATCGGCGTCGGCCTGCTCGCCATCGACGGCCGCCTGCTGGGCGTCCGGCGCGCGGTGGCGATCTCGCCGTCGTCGAAAGCGGCCTGATGGCCTCGGGCTTCCCGCGCCTGGCGTGGTCCAATCTGGCCGCGCAGTCGGCCGAGCAGATCGGCCTGGCCGCGGCGCCGCTCGTCGCGGTGCTCGCGCTGGGCGCCGGCGCGGGGGAGACCGGGTTCCTCCAGACCGCGGCGACGCTGCCGTTCCTGCTCCTGGCCATTCCCGCGGGCGTGCTGGCCGACCGCATGCCGCGCCGGCGCCTCATGGCCGCCGCGGAGGCGGTGCGGGCCCTCGCGCTCGTGGCCACGCTCGCGCTCGCGCAATCCGGCCGGCTGACCCTGGCGCTGCTCGGGCTGCTGGCCTTCATGGGCGCGTGCGGGACGGTGGCCTACAGCGTGGCCGCGCCCGCGCTCGTGCCGGCTCTCGTACCACCCGCCGGGCTCGCGGCCGCGAACGCGCGGCTCGAGCTGGCCCGCACGGTGGCCTTCGTGGGCGGCCCGGCGCTGGGGGGCGCGCTCGTGGGCTGGACGGGCGCCGGCGCCGCCTTCGGTGTCGCGGCCGCGCTCTCGATCGGCGCGGTGTTCCTGCTCGCGGGCCTGCGCGAGCCGCCGCGCGCGCCGGCGCCCCCGAGCCACACGCTGCAGGATCTTCGCGAAGGCTCGGGCTTCGTGTTCCGCCACCAGCTGTTGCTGCCGATCCTCATCACCCAGTTCGTGTTCAACACCGCGTTCTTCGTCCTGCAGGCGGTGTACGTGCCCTATGCCGTCCACCGGCTCGGCCTCTCCGCCTCCGGCGTGGGCGTCACGCTGGCCGTCTACGGCGTCGGGATGGTCGTGGGCGCGCTGCTGGCCGGCCGGCTCATCCACGCGCTGCCGTTCGGTGTCGTGATCGTGATCGGCCCGCTCGCCGGCCTGGCCGCCGCGCTCGTCATGGTCTCCACGATCTGGATGCCGACGCCGGTGCTGGCCGGGCTCAGCTTCTTCCTGATGGGCGTGGGTCCGATCCTGTGGACGATCGGCACCACCACGCTGCGCCAGATGGTGACGCCTTCGCGTCTTGCTCGGCCGCGTGTCCGCGATCAACATCGCGACCTACGGCTCACGGCCGCTGGGCGCCGCGCTCGGCGCCCTCGTCGGCGGGCTCTACGGCGCCGAGACCGGCCTGGTGGTCGCGGCGGCGGGCTTCCTGATCCAGGCCGTCGTCATCCTGGCCTCGCCCGTCCGCCGCCTCGCGCGGCACTCGGAGATGGTCGGCTAGGCCACCGCGCGCCGGCTCGCGGGCGGGCGGAACTCGGGCATCACCTTCTCCGCGAAGAGCCGCAGGCTCCGCATCGCGTTGTCGTGCCCGTAGTAGGGCGGGTAGTGGAGCAGGAGCGACGTGAGCCCGGTCTTGTGCCGCAGCTCGCGCAGCTTGGCGATCACGGTCGTGGGCGAGCCGTGCAGCAGCGTGGTGGCGGCCAGGTCGTCGTAGGTGAGCCCCTCCGCGCGATTCTTCTCCGAGACATTGCCGAGGTAGCCCGCGGTGCCCGCGCCCATGAAGTGGCTGATGTGGCGGACGATGCCCTGCTCGGTATCGAGCTTGGCCGCCGCGTCGGTGTCGGCCACGTAGACCCAGCGGGCGATGTCCACCTTGCCGAAGCCGGGGTTGCGGTCGAGCGGCGCCGGCGCGTCCTTCAGGTGGCTCTTGTAGAGGCCGATCTGCCTGGCCAGCGTCTCGGCCGACGGCAGGGTGGAGAGCATCAGGCCGAATCCATGCCGCGCCGCGTAGCCGAGTGACCGGTCGGTCGCCCCGGCCATGAAGAGCGGTGGGTGCGGCTCCTGCTGGCTCACCGGGAAGATCTCGTAGTCGCCCTCGATCACCGAGTGGAAGTGCGGGCCCTCGTGCCGGGTCCGCCGCTTGTGCAGGAGCTCGAGGATCAGGTCGATCGCCTCTTCCTGGACGTCGCGGCGGCTGTCGAAATCGCGGCCGAAGCCCTCGAACTCGTACGGCCGGTAGCCCGAGCCCAGGCCCAGGACGACGCGGCCCCCCGAGAGGATGTCCACGAAGGCCATGTTCTCGACGACGCGGATCGGGTCGTAGAGCGGGACGGTCACCACCGCGGTGCCCAGGCGGATGCGCGAAGTTTGGGCAGCCAGGTACCCCATGTAGGTGAAGACGTCCGGCATGATGCCGTACTGGTTCGAGAAGTGGTGCTCGGCCACCCAGGCGGTGTCGTAGCCCAGGCGGTCGGCGGCCTGGATCTCGGCGGTGACGCGCGCGTGGACGGCACGGTGCGGGTAGGGCTCGGTGGCGTGGTTGGGGTGCGACGTGAACAGGACGCCGAATTCCATGCGGAGGTCCTCCGATCGGGGGCGGTAGGGCGTGAACTGGCGCCGAGTCTAGCAGAAAGCGTCTTGCCAGGGACCGGGCGGGTCGTGGTATGTTCCGTGGACTTAACGCCCTCGGTCCGGACCCAGACGTCCCGAAGTGGAGACCCCAAAGGAGGGGAACGCCATGGCCGATTCGGTTCCTTCGAAGCCTCGTAGACGCGGCGTGAGCCGTCGCTCATTCCTCAAGACCATCGGAGTGGCCGGCGCGGCCGGCGCAGCTCCCGCGTTTCTCCGGTCGCCCGCGGCAGCCCAGGACAAGGTCACCCCGGTCCGTGATCCCGCGGCCAAGCGGGGAGGGACGCTCCGCTACGGCATCATCAGCGCGCCGGCGCACTTCGACCTGCACCAGTCGGGCACGGTGTCCAATATCGGCGCGCAGGGCCCGATGTACGACTGCTTGATCCGGCGCGATCCGCACGACGGCCAGACCATCATCCCGGATCTGGCCTACAAGTGGGATGTCGCCCCGGACGGCAAGAAGTACACCTTCCATCTCCGCAAGGGCGTCAAGTTCCACGACGGCGCCGACTTCACGGCCGCCGACGTCAAGGCGACGTACGACCGGATCGTCCGGCCCCCGAAGGGCGTGGTGATCCCGCGCTCGTCCCTGTTCACCGCGGTGGGCGAGATCGTGGTGCTGGATCCGCACCGGATCGAGTTCCGGCTCACCGAGCCGCGGCCGCAGGCCTTCATGCTGGCCGCCTTCGCGTGCGGCTGGAACGTGATCGTGCGCAAGAAGTCGCTCGACGACAACCAGGGCAACCTGCGACAGGTCATGAACTTTCCGGGCACCGGCCCCTTCCGGCACGTCTCGCGGAAGGACAAGGAGGTCTGGATCCAGGAGCGGAACCCCAACTACTGGAACAAAGGACTGCCCTACGTGGACCACCTCGAGGTCTACCACCTGGCGCCCTTCTCGCCCGAGCTCGGCTCGGCTTTCCTCTCGGGCAAGATCGACTACGCGCGGCTGCTCGATCCCGTCTCCTGGCGGAAAGCCAAGGAGATGCCGGGCGTCACCGCGGCCGCGTTCAACCAGTCCGTCATCCAGGCATTCTGGATGAACCAGAAGAAGAACAAGGCGTTCCAGGACGTGCGGGTGCGCCGGGCCATCCACCTCGCCATGGACCGGCACGTGCTGGTGGACGTGGTGAAGGACACCGCCCCCATGCAGGTCGGTGGGTTCGTCTATCCGTTCCACGAGGCGTCCACGCCGAAGGCGGAGCTGGAGAAGCGCCTCGGCTACCAGAAGGACCCCAAGGCCGCGATCCAGGAAGCTCAGAAGCTCATGAAGGAGGCCGGCTACGGCCAGGGCCTCAAGGGGCTCGACTTCGTGGTGCGCGAGGCCAACACCTTCAAGCTCTGGGCGGTCGCGATCCAGGCCATGCTGAAGGAGAACCTCAACATCGAGTGCAATCTCCGGGTGGTCCAGATCTCCCAGTGGTTCGAGGAGGCCGCGGCGGGCAACTTCGACCTGGCCATCAGCGCCATCGTCTCGTCGGTCATGGACCCGTCGGACTACTTCGAGGCCTGGTACGGCAAGAATGGCCCGCAGAATTACGCGGGCTGGACCAACGAGCAGTTCCACGCGCTCGCGCGCCAGATCGAGCGGGAGGTGGACGACAGCAAGCGGAAGCCGATGATCCGCCAGGCGGAGGAGATCCTCGAGAAGGATCCGCCGCTGATCCCGGTCGCCTACGAGCAGATTTACGACGCCTGGTACAACAAGGTGCACGGCCAGAACCCGAGCAAGTACTTTGGGATCTACGACGTGGTGCGCTGGGACACGGTCTGGATGGGGTAGGGGGAAAGCCCCGGCCCCGAGCGCTCGCTCGTGCAGAAGTACCTGCTCCGGAGGGCGCTGTTCGCCCTGGGCACCCTGATCGGGGTCTCCCTGATCATCTTCGTGGTGCTGCGCATCCTGCCCGGCGATCCGCTGGTGGCCATCCTCGGCGTGGAAGGGCACGCCAAGATGGCGCCCGCGGATCGCGTGGTGCTCATGCGGGATCTCGGGCTGTCCGACTCGTTGCCGGTGCAGTATGTGCGCTGGATGCGCGAGATCGCCAGCGGGCAGCTCGGCAAGTCGTTCTTCCGCGGCGACACCGTGAGCGAGCTCATCCTCCACCGCGGGCCCCTCTCCGCCGAGATCGCGATCCTCGCCCTGGTCATCTCGTGGCTGGTCGGGGCTGCCCGTCGGCATCCTGAGCGCGATCCGCCCCAACGGCTGGGCCGACGCGGTGGTGCGCTCGCTCTCGGTCCTCTTCATCGCGGTGCCCGGCTTCTGGCTCGGGCTCCTGGTCGTGCTGGCCCTGCTCTTCTGGTTCGGCTACAAGGCCCCGATCATCATCGTGCAGCTCTGGGAGAACCCCTGGGAGAACTTCCAGCTCATCATCGGGCCCGCGATGGTGCTCGGGCTGGCCCAGGGCGCCTACATCGCGCGCATGGCCCGCTCCTGCCTGCTCGAGGTGATCCGCGAGGACTACGTGCGCACCGCGCGGGCCAAGGGCACGGCGGAGCGCGCGGTGGTGATGCGGCACGCCCTGCCCAACGCGCTGCTGCCCGGTCATCACCATCTCGGGCGTGCTGCTGGGCTTCGTCCTGGGCGGCTCGGTGGCGGTCGAGCAGGCCTTCGGCGTGCCCGGGCTCGGCCGGGCCCTCGTGGTCGCCATCGTCGAGCGCGACATCGTCGTGGTGCAGAACCTCGTGCTGCTCTACGCGGCGATCTTCGTGCTGGTCAACGTCCTGGTGGACATGAGCTACGCCTGGCTCGATCCCCGGATCCGGTACCAGTAGGCGCGTCCTCCCATGCAGAGCCAGGCGCTCCGCGAGCTCGGGCGGCTTCGCCCGCCGCAACAAGCTGTCGGTGGCTCGGCGGCCTCGTCGGGCTGTTCGTCGTCCTGGTCGCGCTGACCGCCCCCTGGATCGCCCCGCGCGAGCCGTTGAAGACGGACTTCCGGCGGATGAACAAGCCGCCCGACGCGCAGTCCTGGTTCGGCACCGACCAGGTGGGCCGCGACACGCTGAGCCGCGTGATGTACGGGGCGCGCACCTCGCTCTTCGTGGCCTTCCTCGCGGTGCTGCTCGGCACCACGGTGGGCTCGCTCTGGGGCGTGGCCTGCGGCTACCTGGGCGGGCGCTTCGACCTGGTGAGCCAGCGGATCATGGAGGTCCTGCAGGCGTTTCCCGATCTGATCCTGGCCATGGCGATCTCGATGGCCATCGGGACCGGTCTGCCCGCGGTCATCGCGGCCATCGCGGTCACCCGCATTCCGTTCGGCGGCCGCGTGATCCGCTCGGTGGCCATCAGCGTGCGCGAGATGCCGTTCGTGGAGGCGGGGCGGGCCGCCGGCGCCTCGCAGCTCCGCGTGATGACGCTGCACGTGCTGCCCCAGTGCGTGGCGCCCTACCTGGTTCTCGCCACCACCCACCTGGGCGTCGCGATCGTGATCGAGGCCGCGCTGGGCTTCCTCGGGGTCGGCGTCCCGCCGCCCACGCCCGACCTGGGGCAACATGCTGGCGGACGCGATCACCGGCCTCGTGCCCCTACTGGTGGCTGGTGCTGTTCCCCGGCCTCGCGATCACCGTCACCGTGCTCGCGTTCAACCTGCTCGGCGACGGCATCCGCGACACGCTGGACCCGAAGCTCTCGCCCGCCGTGCTCCGCCTGGTGACCGGCGCCGGCCGATCCGTCGCCGCCCCCGCGCCGGCCGCCGTCGCCAAGCCCTCCGACGCCACCGCCTAGCCGGGTCAGGTTCAGACCTGCCCCGTCAGAGGGGCTTGCAGCCCGGGCGGTCGTAGCGGTGGAATTCGCCCCGCGCGTTGATGGCGACGCGGATGCTGGGCGTGGCGCCCACCGGCTCGAGATGGTGCCAGAGATGCTTCGGGCCGAAGACGAAGTCGCCCGCGCGCGCGTGGATGGGCGCGGGCTCCCCCTCGATGTACCAGTCGATCTCGCCCTGGAGCACGATCCACCACTCGTCGTGATGGTGGTAGTGGGTGTCGTTGGGCTGGCCGGGCGGGTGGCAGATCAGGAAGGCCTGGATGTCGTCGGTCAGCACGACCGCCTCCGACCAGGGCGGCGCGCCTTTCCTGGCGATGAGCTCGGGCAGGCGGCTCTGGAGCGAGCCAAGCTGGAGCAGCGGAATGCGTTCGGTCATGTCGTGGAAGCTCCCCGTCGGCGCGCGAGCCACCGCCGCGCTCCCTCGGTGGCCTGCACGAGGCCGCCGGGGAAGATCAGCACGATGGCGATGAAGAGCACGCCGAAGATCAAGAGGTGAAAGTCCACCCAGCGCACGGTCAGGTACTCCTTGAGCAGCACGTAGAGCACGGCGCCCAGCACCGGGCCGTGCAGGGTGCCGACGCCGCCGATGAACGTCATGAGCAGCGCCTCGAAGGTCCAGTGGGGCCCGAACGGATGCGACGGATAGTAGCTGATGTGGTAGTAGGCGAAGAAGCCGCCCGAGAGCCCGGCCAGCGCGGTCGAGAGCACGAGCGCCCGCAGCTTCAGGGCCAGCGCGGCCACCCCGCTGGCCTCCGCCGCGTCCTCGTCCTCGCGGATGGCCTGCATGCCCAGCCCGAGGCGCGAACCGGCGAGCGCGGCCACCGCGACCACCGACAGGGCGGCCAGTGCCAGCGCCAGGTAGTAGCGCGGCGCGAGCCGGTAGCCCGCGATGCTGGCCGCGGGCAGCGTCGAGATCTCGGGCAGCGTATTGCTCACGAACGTGCGCAGGATCTCGCCCAGGGCGAGCGTGCCGATCGCGAAGTAGGCCCCCCGGAGCCGGAAGGCGGCCGCGCCGATGAGCAGCGCGAGGGCGACGGCCACCAGCGCGCCCGCGCCCATCGCGAGCAGGATCGGCGTCCCCGCGATCCAGAGGGTGCGGGCGGTCAGCGCGCCCAGGCCGAAGAAGGCGGCGTGCCCCAGGTTCACCTGGCCCGCGTAGCCCGCGATGATGTTCCAGCTCTGGGCCATCGTGATCGAGAGCAGGACCAGCAGCACGAAGTTCAGCACGTCGTCGCGCGGGACCAGCAGCGGCAGCGGGGCGAGGGCCGCGAAGCCCACCAGGATCGCGACCGTCCACCGACGTTCGTTCGTCATCGGGACTGCCGCCCGAACAGGCCCTGCGGCCTGAGCACGAGCACCACGACGAAGATCACCAGGCCCACGACCTCGCGATAGGGGCCGCCGAAGGCAGCGGCGCTGAGCGCTTCGGCCACGCCGACGAAGAGGCCCGCCGCGAAGGTGCCCAGCATGGAGCCGAGGCCGGCCAGCACCACCACGATCAGGGCCTTGAGCGTCCATTCGAGCCCGATGGCCGGGCTGATCGAGTAGCCGACGCTCACCAGCGTGCCCGCCGCCCCCGCGAGCGCGGTGCCGATGGCGAAGGCCAGCAGGTAAGCGCGCCGCACGTCGATGCCGGTGAGCAGCGCGGCCTGCCAGTCCTCCGCGGTGGCGCGGATGGCCTTGCCCCAGCGCCAGCGCGCGAGCAGCAGATGGAGCCCCGCGATCAGCGCGAAGGCGACGGCCAGGCTGACCAGCCGGATCACCGGGACGGCGAGCGGCCCCACGTGGAGCACCGCGCCGCTGTAGGCCGTGGTCACCGAGCGATCGTCCGCGGTCCAGAGCTGGAGCGCCAGCGCGTGCAGGGCCAGGGCCAGGCCGAAGCCGACCAGCAGCGAGTTCTTGATGCGGGTCTCCTCGTGGGCGCGGACCACGAAGCCGAACAGGACGGCGTAGAGCACCGCCCCCAGCACGAGCGTGGCCGGGATGACCACGAGCAGGGAGGCGAAGGGATCCATGCGGAGCAGGGCGAAGAGCCAGTAGGTGCCGTAGCCACCCAGCATGATCAGCTCGCCGTGGGCCACGTCCAGCACCTTGAGCACGCCGAAGACGAGCGAGAGGCCCGCGGCGGCGAGGCCGTAGAGCCCGCCCAGGAGCAGGCCGAGCACGCATCTGCTGCGCCAGGACGGTCAGCGCGATCGCGTCCATCACTCGCCCACCGCGAGCGGCCCCAGGTAGGCGCGCCGCACGTGCGGATCGCGCAGCAGCTCGGCGCCGCCGCCCTCGCCCGCCACCCGCCCGCCCTCGAGGATGTAGGCGCGGTGGGCCAGGGTCAGGGCCGCGCGCACGTTCTGCTCGATCAGGAAGATCGCGACGCCCGCGCGGTTGATCTCGGCCAGCGCGTCCAGGATCGCGCGCACGAGCTGGGGCGCGATGCCGAGCGACGGCTCGTCCAGCATCAGCAGGCGCGGGCTCGCCATCAGCGCGCGGCCCACCGCCACCATCTGCTGCTGGCCGCCCGAGAGCGCGCGCACGATCTGCCGCCGGCGCTCGCGCAGGGCGGGGAAGAGCGCGTACACGCGCTCGTAGCTCTCGCGGCGCGCGGCGCGGGCGCGCGGGGAGAAGGCGCCCAGCTCGAGATTGTCCTCCACCGTCATGCTCGCGAAGAGCCGGCGGCCCTCGGGCACGATGGCGAGGCCCCGCTCCACGATCAGGTGCGCGGGCACCGCGCGCAGGTCCTCGCCCCTCCCAGCGGATGCGGCCGGCGCGCGGCCGCACGAGGCCGGCCACGCAGGCCAGCAGCGTGCTCTTGCCCGCGCCGTTGGGGCCGAGCAGCGCGACGATCTCGCCGGGCCGCACCGAGAGCGTCACGCCGGAGAGCACGCGGACGTCGCCGTACGCCGCCTCGAGGCCCTCGATCTCAAGCACGCGCGTCCTCAGGCATGCGCGTCCGGCGGCCGCGCGGCCCCCAGGTAGACGTCCACCACGCGGGGGTCGGCGGCCACGGCCGCGGGCGATCCGTCCGCGATCTTCTCGCCCGCGCTCAGCACCATGATCCGCCGCGCGAGGTCCATCAGCGCCCACACGATGTGCTCCACCATCAGCACGGTGAGGCCGTCGGCGACCAGGCGGCGGATCAGGGCCATCGCGGCCGCCGTCTCGGCGGGGTTGAGCCCGGCCATGAACTCGTCCAGCAGCAGGAGCTCGGGCCCGGTGGCCAGCGCGCGCGCCAGCTCGAGGCGCTTGCGGTCCATCAGGGTCAGCGCGGACGCGGGGTGGCGGCCCGGCCCTCGAGGCCGACCAGCGCGAGCAGGCGCGCCGCCTCCGCGCTCGCGCCTCCGGCGCCGCGCTTGCGGCCGTAGAGGCAGCCCACGCGCACGTTGTCGAGCGCGGAGAGGCCCGCGAAGGGCCGGACGAGCTGGAAGGTGCGGGCCACGCCGCGCGCGCAGAGCCGGTGCGGCGGCAGCCCGGCCACGTCGCGGCCCTGGAGGCGGATGCGCCCGCGATCGGGGCGCAGGGCGCCCGCGATCAGGTTGAAGAGCGTGGTCTTGCCGGAGCCGTTCGGCCCCATGATGCCGAGCAGCTCGCCGGGCTCGATCGCGAAGCTGACGTCGCTGACCGCGAGGACGCCGCCGAAGCCCTTGGACAGCCGCTCGACTTCCAGGAGAGCCACGCGCGCTCAGGCGTCGCGGACGACGATCGGCTTCAGCGACGGCCGCGCCAGCGCCTCCGCCGCCCGGTCCCACGGGACGATCTCGGAGGTCACGCGCTCGGGGCGCAGCCCGCCGCGGGCGACCAGCTCCAGCACGCGGGGCAGCGCCGCGCGCGAGTTCACCCGGCCGGTGACGAAGCGGACGCCCCGCGTGTACATGGCCAGCAGCGGCAATGAGACGTCCCCGCCGAAGTAGATGCTGACGCTGGTGCAGATGCCCTCGGGCTCGAGCGACTGGAGCGCGCGCCGGAGGCCGCGCGGATCATTGCTGCCGTCCACCGTGATCGGGTAGGTCTCGCGCGTGGTGGACGGACGGCGGCTCACGTTGGCGCCGAGGGCCTCCGCCACCGCGGCGCGGTCGCCATTGGGGTCCACGTAGTCCACTCGGCGCGGCGCCTGCCGCGACGGCGCAGGCCACCGCGTAGAGCGGGACGCTGCCGATGCCGCCCAGCACCAGCACGCGCGCCCCCGGGTACTCGGCGAGCGGCGGGCCGACGGCGCGCCAGCCGTCGGCGACATTGTCGCTGATGCTGGCCACCGTGGCCGGATCGAGGCCGGCGGGCAGGCGGACCAGCATGTGCGCGGCGTACGGCACGCGCACCAGGTCGGACAGCGCGCCGCCCCAGCGGCCGCCGAGCGGCTCGAAGCCGTACATGGACACGGGCGGCACGGTCTCGCAGCTCCCGGTGCGGCCGGAGCGGCAGCAGGCGCAGGCGCCGCACCCGATCTGGAAGGGCACGATCACGCGGTCGCCGGGGGCGAAGCCGGTCACCGCCGAGCCCGTCGCCACGACCTCGCCCACGAACTCGTGGCCGATCGGGAACGGCCCCTGGAACGGGGTCAGCCCGCGCAGCAGCGCGACGTCGAGATCGCAGGCGGCCACCGCCAGCGGCCGGACGAGGGCGTCATCCGCCGTCTCGAGCGCCGGGTCGGGCGCCTCCTGCCACTCGAGCCGGCCCGCCTCCAGGAAGACGAGCGTCCGCACCCTAGCGCTTGGCGAAGGGCGGCGCGGGGAAGGCGAGCGGCGCGGTGGCGGCGTCCTTCGGCCACACCAGCTCCTGCTTGCCGTTGATCCACTGCAGCAGCGCCTGCGGCACGATGCCGGTGCCGTCCGGCCGGAACTTCACCGCGCCGATGACCGTGTTCATGCTGGTGGCCGCGACCGCGTCACGGATCTTCTCCCGGTCCATCCCGCCCGCGCGCGTGACCGCCGCGGCCAGGATCTGCACGCAGGCGTAGGCCGGGCCCACCAGCGGATCGGCGGGGCGCCCGAATTTCTTCTGGTGCGCGTCGTTCAGCTCCTTCACGCCGGCGCCCTTCATCGCGTGATGCCAGCCCGCCGCGAGCACCATGAAGTCGCCGTCCTTGCCGAGGTTCTGCGACCAGATCTGGGCGTCCGGGGCGCGGATGAAGAGCGCGAGCTTCGGGGTGTAGCCCAGCTCCTTCATCTGCTTCACGAGGGTCATGCCGTCGGGCGGGGTGGGCAGCGCCAGCACCGCGTCCGCGTTCGCGGTCCGGGCCTTCAGGATGATGTCGGAGAAATCCTTGGCGCCCGGCGCGTACTCTCCGGTGACCACGACCTGGTAACCGGCGCCCTTGCCCGCTTCCGTCCACGCCGCCGCCATCTCGCGGCCCCAGTCGGTCTTCTCCTGGAAGATCGCGACGGTCCTGGGCCGCTCCGCCGCCGGGATGAGGCCCAGGAGCCCCTGGGTGGCCTGGCCGATGTCGGGCGACTTCCAGAACGGCGAGAAGAGATAGCGGAAGCCCTGCTGGTGGATCTTCTGCAGCGCGAAGGCCACGCCCAGGTACGGCACGCGGTTCTTCTCGGCCACCGAGGCGGCGGCCGCGTGCAGGTCGGAGCCGAAGCCGCCGAGGTAGCCCACCACGCCCTGCGCGGCCAGGCCCTCGAGCCGCGCGACGGTCTTGGTGGCGTCGGACTCGTCGTCCTGCAGGATCAGCTCGATCGGTAGCTTGGCCGCGCCGACGGTCACGCCGCCGGCCGCGTTGATCTGCTCCACCGCGATCTCGTAGCCGGCGCGGATCTGGGCGCCGCCGGCGCCGTAGCGGCCCGTGAGCGGGACCACCGCGCCCATCTTCACGGTCTGGGCCCAGGCGGCGGTCGGAGCGAGGCCGAGCAGCGCGAGCGCGAGCAGGGCGAGCATTCTCATGGTGGTCTCCTTGAGGTCGATACGTGGAATCAGGCGGTCCAGATGGATCGGGCGGTCTCGGCCACGCGGTGGAGCTTGGCCCGCTGCTCCTCCGGCGAGATCCGGTTGCCCTCCATGGTCGAGGCGAAGCCGCACTGCGGGCTGAGCGCCAGCCGCTCCAGCGGGAGGTAGCGGGCGGCCTCGTCCACGCGGGCGCGCAGCTCGGCCACCGATTCGAGGCGCGGGGTCTTGGTCGTCACCAGGCCCAGGACCACCGTGCGGTCGTCCGGCATCGCGCGCAGCGGCTCGAAGCCGCCCGAGCGCGCGTCGTCGTATTCGAGGAGGAAGCGCTGGAAGCGGCTCCGGGTGAAGACGCGCGCGATCGGCTCGTAGCCGCCGCTGGCGTAGAACATGGACTGGTTGTTGCCCCGGCAGATGTGCAGGCCGAAGGTGACGCCGGCGTGCTGGCCGATCACCGCGTTATCCATCTCGATGCACGCGTCGATCAAGCGATCCGGATCGCTGCCGCGCTGGCGGTAGCCCTCGCGGAGCTCGGGATCGAGCAGCGCCGCGTACTGGGGCGCGTCGATCTGGATGTAGGTGCAGCCGAGCGCGACCAGCTCGTCGACCTCCCGCCGGGTCAGATCCACGATGTCGGCCAGGTAGGCGTCGCGCGTCGGGTAGGCGCCGGTGGACTTCTCGGGATCGTAGTAGGCGGCGGCCTGCTGGCTGCTGATCAGCGTGACCTTGGTGGGCCGGGTCGCGCGGGCGCGCAGGTAGACGAACTCCTCGGTGCACATGCTGCGCCGCCAGCGGAGCTTCTCGACGACCACCGGGCGCTTGAAGACGAGCCGCTCGCCCTGCTCGTTGTGGAAGGGGATGGCCCAGCCGCCCAGCTTGTCGAAGCCGTCGAGCGCGTCGATGAGGTGGCCGAAGAAGGCGTAGCGGCGCAGCTCGCCGTCGGTGACCACGTCGAGGCCGGCCTCTTCCTGCAGGCGCACCGCGTCGTCCACCGCGCGGTCTTCCACTTGCTTGAACGCGGCGGCGGAGAGCTCGCCGCGCTCCCAGCGGGCGCGGGCGGCTTTGAGGTCTCCGGCGAGGGCGCCACGCACGTCGCTGCTGCGGACGACCCTGCTTCATCTGATCGTCGGCTCGCCTCGGCTGCACCCGCCCGACTCTCTATCGTGCGCTCGCCCCACGCCCGATCTTGAACATGGCGCCCTCGATGCCGAGGGCGTTCTTGCCGATGCCTTCGAGCATGCGGTCCACCGTGGGCGGCATGAGGGTCGAGGTGCGGAGGTCGCGGAAGGCGCGCTCGGCCGGGAAGTCCTTGTAGGCGCCGCGGCCGCCCACCACCTGGATCACCTTGGAGGTGACCGCGAGGCCGACCTCGGTGGCGAGGTACTTGGCCTTGTTGCCGAGCACGCCGCGCTCCACGAGGTCGCCGGCCTCCCAGCGCTCGGCGGTGTCGGCCAGCACGAGCAGGGCGCCGTCGAGATGCGCGGACAGCTCCCCGATGTGCCGCTGCACCGCGGGATCGTGGGCGACCGGGATGTTCTCGGGCTTCACGATGCGCTTCCTGGCGTAGTCGATGGCGAAGGCGAGCGCGCCCTCCGCGATGCCCAGGTAGACCGCGGCGTAGCCCAGCGCGAAGCTCTCCACCACGCCCACCCGGAGCCCGGTGCCCGGATCGCCGAGCGCGGTGTCCTTCGGCACGCGCACGCCGGTGAAGGTGACCGAGGGGCTGAAGGTCGCGCGCATGCCCAGCGTGTTCCACTTGCCGTCGGTGGCGATGCCGGGGGCGTCCGCGGGCACCAGCACCTGCAGCATGGCCTTGCTCATGTCGGTGCCACCCTCGAGCGCGCACCAGACCATGTAGTGCGAGGCGCCCAGGGCCATCGTGCAGAAGTGCTTCACGCCGTCCACCACGTAGGCGTCGCCGTCCTGGCGGACGACCGTCTCCATCAGGAAGGTGCGGGAGAGGCTCACCGCGGGCTCGCTGCCCCAGCTCCCGAAGAGCCGGCCGTCGCGCACGACCTCGCCGAAGTAGCGGCGCTTCTGCGCCTCGGTGCCGAGCGCGTCGATGAAGCGCATGACCGTGGAGTGCATGTGCACGGTCATCGCGGTGTTGGCGCAGCCCTGGGCGATGGTGCGGATCACGCCGATGTAGGTCGGCATGTCCAGGCCGAGGCCGCCGTGCGCGGTGGGAATGCACGAGCCCAGAAAGCCGTCCCGGGCGAGCACGCGCCAGGAGTCGATCGGATTGGCGCCCGCCGCGTCGTACTCGGCCGCGCGCGGGGCAATCGACTCCCGCGTCAGCCGAGCGACCCGATCCAGGATGGCTTTCTGGGCCGCGGTGTACAAGAAGCTCTAGCTCATGCCCCCGACGGGCTTGCGGTTGGACGTGACGCAGCGGCAGGTGTCCGCCTGATGCAGCTCGATCATGTTGCCGAACGGGTCGTACATGAAGATCTGCTGCGACTGCGGGCCGACCACGCCCGTCGTCACCCAGAACGCCACGCCCATGCGCGTGAGCTCTTCCTTGGCCTCCTGGATGTCGGCCACCGCGAGGGCCACGTGCGGCCGCGAGGGATCCTTGTCGGGGCCCTGGGCGAACTTGGACGCCCCGTCCACGCCCATGAGGTGGATCTGCGCGGTGCCGCCCACGTCCATCCAGTAGCCGTCGATCGTCGGGATCGTCGGGCGACCCTGATCGGCGTCGAGGCCGAGCACGTCGTGGTAGAAGCCGAAGGCCTTCTTCACATCCGCGGGCGAGGGCCCGACCCGGATGCCGTGATGGTGGAGCTCAAGCACTTTGACGGCCATGGATGCCTCCTGTGAGCGTGCCCCAGATCCCCTTGGGGAGGAACAGGACGAACGCGGAGAAGATCGCGCCGATGACGATCGGCCATGCCTCGATGATCCGACTCAGGCGCTCCTCCAGCACGAGGAACGTGGCCGCCCCGACGAAGGGACCGAAGAAGGTCCCGGCGCCCCCCAGCAGCGTCATCATCACTGTCTGGCCCGAGGTGGTCCAGTACAAGGATTCCACCGGCACGACGGTGAGGCGCAGCGCGTCGAGCGACCCGGCGAGCCCCGCGAAGCAGGCCGAGAAGACGAAGGACAGATGCTTGACGCGATTGACGTCGTAACCGCAGGCGCCCGCCCGGCTGGTGTTCTCGCGAATGGCCCGCAGCACCGCCCCGAAGGGGGAGTCGAGGATACGTTTGAGCGCTCCCACCGCGAGCGCCACCAGGACGTAGGAGAAGTAGTAGAACCCGAGCGTGGTCTCGACGGAGTACTGCCAGGGCCCCAGCCCCAGGGTAAGCTGCGGGATGCCACGCAGGCCGTCGTCGCCGCCCGTCCAGTCGGCCAGATGGAAGGCGGTGAAGTAGAGCAGCTGGGCAAAGGCCAGGGTCAGCATCGCGAAGTAGATCCCGCGGCGGCGGAGGCAGAAGAAGCCGATGACCAGCCCCCCCAGGCCGGCCAGCAGCAGTCCCGAGGCGAGCCCGAGCCAGAGCGAGCCCACGTGGAGCTTCGCGAGCGCGATGCCACAGCCGTAGGCGCCGAGGCCGTAGTAGGCGGCGTGGCCGAACGAGAGCAACCCGGTGTAGCCGTAGAGCAGGTTGAAGCCCATGGCCAGGAGGCCGAAGATCAGCACCTGGGTGGCCATGGTGCGGTTGGGCACGATGAACGGGAACAGAGCGAAGAAGACCCAGAAGGCGAGCACCGGGTGCGCGGCTATGCGAAGCGCGGCGCTCCGTAGCGCGCTCACTCGGCCAGGCCCGCCTCGCCGAAGAGGCCGCTCGGCCGCACCAGCAGCACCACCGCCATCACCACGAACACCATGATCTCGGCGAGCTTGGGCACGAAGAGCGTGGTGAGCCCCACCACCTGACCGATCAGGAGCCCCGCCACGACCGCGCCGAGCAGGCTGCCCATGCCGCCCACCACGATGACCACGAAGGACTCGATCACCATGGTCACGCCCATCTCGGCGTAGGCGCCCCGCATCGGCCCGGCCAGGATGCCGGCCAGCCCCGCGAGCGCGGTGCCGATGCCGAAGACAATCAGCCAGACGCGCCCCAGGTCGATGCCGAGCGCTCGGACCATCAGCGGATCACGCGAGCCCGCGCGGATGATGAGCCCGATATTGGTACGTCCCAGGAAGAAGTAGAGGGCGATCAGTACCGCGACGGTGACCGCGATCAGGAAAAGCCGGTAGGCGGGGAAGATCATGAAGCCGAGGTCCACGGCGCCCGCCAGAGCCCGCGGCGGATCCAGCGTGAGGCCGATCTTGCCCCAGAACACCTTGACCCCTTCGACGAGGATCAGCGAGAGGCCGAACGTCAGCAGCAGCGGATCGTCGGGGGAGCGGCCGTAGAGCCGCCGGATGAGAAAGCGCTCGATGAGCAGCCCCAGCGCACCGACCATGAGGGGCGCCACGATCAGCGCCACCCAGAAGCTCTTGGTGTAGCCGAGCAGGAAGACGCCGAAGTACGCCCCCAGCATGTAGAGGGCGCCGTGGGCGAAGTTCACCACCGTCATCAGCCCGAAGATCAACGACAGGCCGATGGCCAGCAGGACGTAGATCATCCCGAGCACGAGGCCGGTGAAGACCTGTGCCAGGAGGGTCGAGAGCTCGGGCACGAGCTAGGCGAATCCCTTTTCCTTGCAGGTGCGGTCCAGCTCCTCGTTGGCGGGGATCTTCGCCACAACGTCCACGAAGCCCCACTCGCCCTTCACCTTCCCCGGCTCCCGGCCCTTGCAGATCCAGAGGTCCTGGATGGACTTGTTGTCGCAGGCCCGCCACCACTGCTTGCCCTTGTAGTGGTCGTAGACCGGGTTCTTGCGGAGCGCATTGGCGACCGCCTCGGAGTCCGTCGTCTTGGCCAGCTCGCAGCCCCGCGCGACCTCCATGATCCCGCTGAACCCGTAGGCGCCGTAGTCACCGGGCGGCGCGTTGTACTTCTTCTGGTAGATCTCCACGTACTTCTTTGCGGACGGGATGGAGTCCTCGAGCTCCCAGTAGAAGCTGGTCCCGCCGTAGACGTCGGCGTACAGATCGCCTCCGCCTTCCTTGAGTTGGGGCAGCCAGACCAGGGGCTGGGCGATCTTCATCTGCTTCTTCATGCCGTAGCTGTTGATCTGCTTGAGGAAGGCGATGTTGTCCGCACCCGGCGTCATCGAGACCAGCACCTCGGGCTTGGCGGCCTGGATCTTGGGCAGGTGGGCCGAGAACTCGGCGCTGCCGAGCGGGTAGGGCGTCGAGCCGAGCAGGGTGCCGCCCTGCTTGGCGAGGGTCTCGGTGAGGACCGCGTTGTTCTGCTTGCCCCACGCGTAGTCGGCGTAGATGATCCACCACTTCTTGCCGAGGTTCTGGGCGACCCACGTCCCGACGGCGCGGCTGGTGATCGTGGGGTTCAGGGCTTCGTGGAACGTCAACGGGCTCGTGTCCGGCTTGGCGCTGATCTCGTCGGACTGGCTCACCGAGATGAAGAGCACCTTGGACTTCTTGGTCTGCTCGTTGATGGCCATCTGCACGTGAGCGGCCAGCCCCCCGACGACGAACTGGACCTTGTCGTTCTCGATCAGCTCCTTGGTGCGCTGGGCCCCGACGGCGGGCTTCAGCTGGTCGTCCCGGAAGAGGACCTCGACCTTGCGGCCGAGGATACCGCCCTTGGCGTTCAGCTCGTCCATGGCCAGGGTGGCACCGCGCTGCTGGTCGGCCGCGAGCGCGCCGAAGGGCCCGGTGAGCGGGAGCGGGAAGCCGATCCGGAGCGGGTCCTTGCTCTGCGCGCGCAGGATGGCCGGGAACGACAGGGCCGCGGCACCAGCCGCGGTGGTTGCCAGGAATGAGCGCCGATCCATGGGTTGTCTCCTCTGCGTTGAGTGAGCGCGCCGCTTCGGGGGTCAGGTGGCCGGTATCATAGGAGCCCCGTCCGGCCGTGTCAATCGTGTTAAGATGCCGCACCTTTACGCACGAGGAGGTGCTCATGTTCCGCTTCGCGTCGAGCGTCCTGGCCCTTCTACTGCTCCTGCTCGTCGGCGCCTGGCCGGCGGCGGCCCAGTACCCGGAGCGCCCGCTCACCATCCTGAGCGGCTACCCGGCGGGCGGCATGGTGGACATCGTGGCCCGCGCCCTGGCGGAGGGTCTCAAGAAGAAGTACCCGAAGGGCGTCGGCGTCGTCACCCGGCCGGGCGGCGGCGGCTCGCTCGCGGTGGCCGAGCTGGTGCAGACCAAGCCGGACGGCTATACCGTCATCCTGGCGCCGATCTCCACCCTGGTCATCCATCCGCAGCTCAACGATCTGCCGTACAAGACCCCCGACGATTACGAGGCGATCATCAACACGGTCGCGTTCTACTCGCTGATCGCGGTGAAGGCCGACGCGCCGTGGAAGACGATGCAGGAGCTCGTGGCCGCGGCCAAGGCCAACCCGGGCAAGCTGCGGGCGGGCTCGCCCGGCGAAGGGACCTCGAGCCATCTGAATCTCGAGGAGCTCAAGCGCCTGTCGGGCGTGAACATCACGCACGTGCCGTTCGCGGGCTGGGGCGAGTCGAGCCCCGCGCTGCTCGGCGGCCACATCGAGAGCGTGGTGGCGCAGCCCGGCGAGGTGCGGCCGCTCGCCGAGGGCGGCAAGCTCCGCGCGCTCATGGTCTTCCAGGCGAAGCGGAACCCGTTCTTCCCCGACGTCCCGACCGCCAAGGAGCTGGGCTGGGACGCGGCCAGCGGCATCTCGTTCATCCTGGTGGCGCCCAAGGGCACGCCCGGACCCGTGCTGAAGTACATCCACGACGCGACGAAGGCGGTGATGGAGGAGCCGCAGTTCATCGCCCTGATCAAGCAGCGGGCCATCGAGATCGACTACCGCGCGGGCGATCAGCTCAAGGCGGACATCTGGAAGGAGTACAAGTTCCACACCGAGGTGCTGACGCGTCTGGGGATGCTGAAGAAGAAGTAGCGCGATGACCGAGCGGTTCGTCGCCCTCGTCGTGGTCGCGGCCAGCGGCGCGTACCTGCTGAGCGGGCTCGCCCTGCCGCTCGGGACCATCGCGAAGCCGGGGCCGGCCTTCTTCCCGCTCGCCATCGGGGCATTCGGCGCCGTCATGGCCCTCGTGTGGACGGCGGCCGCGTTCCGGCGCGCCCGGAAGCGGCGGCCGAGCCCGCCACTCCGGCGGACGCGCGGGTGCGCGTCGTGGCGACCGCGGTCGCCCTGATCGGGTTCTGCTTCCTGCTGCGGTGGGTGGGCTATCCGGTCGCCGCGCTCGTCTTCGTGACGCTGCTCCTGCGGTGGCTCGGGGCCGGCTGGCGCTCCGCGGTGGTGACCGGCATCGCGAGCGCCGCGGTGTCGTACTACCTCTTCGGCGTGCTGCTCAACGTGCCGCTGCCCCACGGCTTCCTGTTCGACTGAGGAGCCGCGCTCGTGGGTCCGCTGGAAGGCCTCGCCTACGGGTTCTCGATCGCGCTGACGCCGGGCAATCTGTTCGCCTGCTTCATCGGGGTGCTCATCGGCACGGTGGTCGGGATCCTCCCCGGGATCGGGCCGGTCGGCGCGATGGCGCTCCTGCTGCCGTCCACCTTCGCGCTCGAGCCCGCGACCGCGCTGATCATGCTCGCGGGCATCTACTACGGCTCGATGTACGGCGGCTCCACCACCTCGATCCTGGTCAACGTGCCCGGCGAGGCGGGCTCGGTCGTCACCGCGATCGACGGCTACCAGATGACGCGCAAGGGACGCGCGGGCGCCGCCCTGGCCGTCGCGGGGGTGGGCTCGTTCGTGGCCGGCACCCTCGGCGTCGTCGGCATCGTGCTGGCCTCCTCGTGGCTCGCCGACCAGGCGCTCCGCTTCGGCCCGCCCGAGTACTTCGCGCTGGCCTTCGCCGGGCTCCTGCTGCTCTCGCGCCTGAGCGGCGGCTCGGTGCTCCAGGCCTTCGTGCTGGTCGCGATCGGCCTCGCGCTCGGCACCGTGGGCATGGAGCCGATCTCGGCGATCCGGCGCTTCACCTTCGGCTCGACCCAGCTCTCGCAGGGCATCGAGCTGGTCCCGGTGATCATGGGGCTCTACGGCGTGGCCGAGGTGCTCCTGATCGCGGAGGCGGGCGCCCAGCGCGCGAAGATCGTCTCGGTGAAGCTGCGCGAGCTGATGCCGACCCGCGAGGAGTGGCGGCAGTCGGCCGCCCCGATCGCGCGCGGCTCGGTGGTCGGCTTCTTCACCGGTCTGATCCCGGGGCCCGCCGCGGTGCTCTCCACGTTCATCTCCTACGCGCTCGAGCGCCGGATCTCGAAGACGCCGGAGCGCTTCGGCCACGGGGCGATCGAGGGCGTGGCGGGCCCCGAGGCCGCCAACAACGCCGCCACCGCGGGCGCGATGGTGCCGCTGCTCTCGCTGGGGATCCCGTTCTCGCCCGCCACCGCCATCCTGCTGGGCGCGCTGGTGATCACCGGCATCCAGCCCGGCCCGCTGCTGATCAGCCAGCGGCCCGAGGTGTTCTGGGGCGTGGTGGCCAGCATGTACGTGGGCAACGTGCTGCTGCTCATCCTCAATCTCCCGCTCGTCGGCGTCTTCGTGAGCGTGCTGCGCCTGCCCCAGCACGTGCTCGCGACGATGGTGCTGCTGCTCTGCCTCGTCGGCGCCTACAGCCTCAACAACAGCCAGCTCGACCTCTGGGTGCTGGTCGGCTTCGGCATCTTCGGCTACGGGCTGCGCAAGCTCGCGATCGATCCCTCGCCGCTGGTCGTCGCGCTGGTGCTGGGGCCGATGATGGAGAAGACGCTCCGGCAATCGCTCTTCATGGCGCGGGGCAATGTGCTGGAGATCGTGAGCCGGCCGCTCACTGCCACCCTGCTGCTCCTGGGGTTGGTCGCCCTCATGGCTCCGCTGGTGGCGCGGCGCCTGCGCCGGCGATCGATCAGCGTGGAGCCGGCTCGATAGGCTCGTTGGAAGGTGGCGGCCATGCGGTCACCGCGCCAGGCGGCTCAGGCAGCCCGCGAGCGCGCGCGGGGACTCGCAGAGCAGATCCACCCCGGCGCCCGCGAGCTCGCCGGGGTCGCCGTAGCCCCACGACGCGCCGATCGAGCGGACGCCGTTGATCTTCGCGGCCAGGATGTCGCTGGCGCGGTCGCCGACCATGACGGAGGTCTCGGCCTGGATCACGCCCGACTCGATCAGGTGCGCGAGTAGATCCATCTTGGCGTCGAACCGCCCGCCCGGCTCCGCCCCGTAGACGCCGGCGAAGTGCCGGGCCAGATCGAAGTGGCCCACGATGCGGACGGCCGCGTGCAGGGGCTTGGCGGTGGCCACGAACATGGAGCGTGCGAGCTGCGCGGTCAGGTCCAGCATCTCGGGAACGCCGTCGTATACCCGGTTCTCGAAGAGCCCCACGTCGTCGTAGCGGCTGCGGTAGTGCGCCAGGGCTTCCTCGATGAGGGCCGCGTCCCTGGTGTCGAGCAGGGTGGACAGCG
>CAVVEU010000033.1:0-402727 GCA_963747235.1 uncultured Candidatus Rokubacteria bacterium | reverse complement strand
GCTTGCATAATCCCCCGGAACGACGACAGGAAGTGATCGAAAGAACGGTTGTGTTGTTGTACGGCGGAGAACGTGAGAGACGAATGTCGAACAAATTACCGCACCGTCAGTCGGAGTACCGACCTTTGTGCCCGAAGTTCGTGCGAGAAGTCTGCTTGCCAGATGTCCACCCGTTTCTATTCGGAATATTCGATAATCGTGATTAGAAAAGCTCAGGAGACTCGTGCGAAGTCGAATTGGATCGATTTCCACTTGTGGACGGCGTATCGTAATTGTTGCTTTATCGCGCAATACTTCTCGCAGAGGCCTACTTCTCGGATGTCCAGTTTAGGCATCGCATCCCAAACCTGGTAATTATCGTCGAGTATTCCAACATGCCGCCAGAGTGAGTTCTCTGGTGCGAGAATTGCAGCCTGATATTTCACGATTACGTCAAGGCGAGATGCTATACCGGCCACCAATCCCTCGGGGCGTCGAAGAAAAACGTCCCCTGGACGCAAATCATGAATATTGATTGTGACTGAGTGGTCCTCAGCCCTAATAGCGACTAAAGTTGTTTGCGTGCCAGCTGAAATTTGTGGGAGTAAATCGAAATTATTTTTTTTTCGCACTAAAGGGGATTGCGAGCTCCGCGAAACATCGTTCGCTGCTAAATTAGTCAATCATCAATAGGGAGACATGCTCGCGCTCAGGAGATTTCGGGACGGAGGGGGTCGTGGCAGTTTTTTTACGAGAACGAATTGCTCGACGTCCAAGTGTGACTTTGTAAACGGTCACCATGTTCGACGGAAACCGGCGTTGCCTTGCTGGTCGAGAGCTCATTTGCTTAGGAAGCGGAATGAGCAATTTCTTCGTGTCAATATTAGTCAGAGCGACGGGACGAAGAGCTAGTTTCTCAAAACCACCGTCACGGTTTAATTCAAATACCTCACCGACGCGGTATGCGTTTTCCGGGCTTCCAATTTCCATAGACAATTGAGCTCGCTCGTCGAGATCCCAAAAAGTTAGCCAAACTTGTGTGGGGAGGTCTACTTTTTCGATGAGCTGAACGTGCGTCATGTGAGTGCTCCCCCCGCCCGAGCAGCGCGTATCTTCGATAGCGAATGTGCCAAGATCAAGCCCGTTTGTTTCACTTTCTCGGTTATAGACAACGCTTCCTCCAGACCTGCGGTTCGAACCGGCAAGGTGCCCTGGAAGGCTGAATTGGCTACGCTTTGCGAGGAAGTAAAGGAACACACAAAGATTTTATGTGGCTCCTCGACAGCCAAACTAAAGATTTAGTCATTATAGTAGCTTGAAATGTCAATGGTTTGGCAAATTTTGGGCTAACGTTTTTAGAAGGCTGCGTCTACCGGCCCATGCCTACCCGCGCTTGATACCACGTTCGATCAACACTCGTACTGCTTCCGACCGGCTTAGATTGTGCTTCCGCCGCCCATCGGTCGACGCGTGCTATGTCGTCTTCAGAGAGCCGAAGACCAATTACTGGACGAACGCCCGTTGGGGGGCGACCCCTCCTTTTCTGTTTAACAGATATTGACCGCTTCATATTTTTTGTTTAACATTAATCTTAAAGTGGATCGTATCACGTCGCTGCGGCTTCTCTAGCCTGGAAATTCGTGATGGAAGAGCAGTGCTTTGCCTCCGATAACTCCCCTTCTCGGAGCCTAGTGAAAGCGGATGCGAGCGCCCTACCGACCACGCTTGGCCCCGAGATCGAGCATGCGGCCGGCTACGCCCGTGCCGAGAAGGCGGAGGCGACCAGGAGGGCCTATCGATCCGATTTTGGCCTCTTCCGAGCCTGGTGTGAGACGAAACACGTCGCTGCCCTACCCGCTTCTCCGGAGGCTGTTGCGGCCTTCTTGGCAGCCGAGGCAAACCGCGGTGCCAAGGTCGCTACGATTAGCCGCCGGCTGGCTGCCATTCGTTATGCGCATAAGCTCGCCGGCCACGAACCGCCAACAAACGTAGAGGCTGTCAAAGCCACGCTGCGCGGCATTCGGCGAACGGCCGCTGCGCTCCTGTCCGCAAGGCACCGACGTGCTGCCGCATTCATAATGCAGTTGGTTGTCATAGATGTCTCAAATCGCCTGAGCGTGTAATAACCTTGGCAAACTCAGAGATTTTTTTCGAAATTAAAAATACGACCTTTCGGTTCTGAGTTTCTACTGCGAAATCGAGATTATTGGCTCCGATATCTGTTATCGGAAGCATCTGTTCGCTTTGCCCCCAAAGAATGGCCGTACGGGCCAGAAGCGGACATTGCGGGGTTTCAAGTTCCCGGTACGATATCACTGCTGCTTGGGGGCAGCATGAGATGAGTAAGGGACTTCATCACGAGGTGTTTTCAGATTTCGTCCGGGCGCTCGCATTCGCATCACGCAAGCACAGCCAACAGAGACGAAAAGATGCAGATGCATCACCCTACATCAATCATCCTATAGCACTCGTATCTATCCTCGCCGTGGAAGCCGGTATAAATGACCGAGATACACTCTGTGCCGCGCTGTTACACGATACCATTGAGGATACGGACACATCGGTCGAAGAGTTAGTCGAGGCCTTCGGTGGTCCAGTTGCCTCGCTGGTGCAGGAAGTGACGGATGACAAACGATTGCCGAAAGCTGAACGAAAGCGGCGCCAGATCGAGCACGCAGCTCATCTAAGCCCGAAGGCTCGCGCAGTGAAGCTTGCCGATAAGATCGCAAACTTGAGGGACGTTGCCGACAGTCCTCCCGTCAAATGGTCGCTCTCGCGCCGCCAAGAATATTTCGATTGGGCAAAGCAAGTAGTCGATAACATTCCCGAGCCTCCGGCTGATTTACTGTCCCTATTTGTGGCCATCTATAACCGGAGGCCGTGAGTGACGGGTTTCCATCTGTTAGGGTTGTTCGGGTCGGACAACCAAATCTAAACTTCTTTTGAACGGCTTCATTTCGCGCCATGAACGGTAACGTCATAATTTGGGACATTGAGACAATCCCTGACCTTCAGGGATTTGCAGCCGCCAATTATTTAATCGGCAAAACCGACGTCGAAATCCGAGAGGTGATGGGCGACGCCATCTCGCGCAGCCGCGCGGCCCAGCGCCGGCGTGCCGCGGCGGGGAGCTGCGCCTCGACGACGCCGTCCACGATGGAGGCTTCGCGCTCGGCCTTGATCTGGTCGGAGACGACGAGCCGGCTCTCGCGCACCTGGAGCAGCGCGAGGGCTTCGTGCTGCACGCGCGCGGGGTCGATGAACCAGCCCATGAGCTCGGGGAGGTCGAGGAGGGTGGCGGAGTGCGCGAGAACAGAGGTGTCTGGGGTGGGGGCTGGCGCAGCCGGGGAGGGCATGTCTGCGGGAAGCTTCTCTCTTGTATCCGCTCGGCTCGCCTTCGGCTTCACCTCGCCCTGCGTCGCTCGGCTCGCCTTCGGTTTCACCGCGTCACCCGTCAACTTCCCATCCGCGCCAGCGCGCGAACTCGGGGGGCGGCACGGTGCCGAGGCGCTCGTGCAGCGCGAGGGCGTCGGCGACCAGGGCGCAGGCGCGGTGGCCGTCCACTTCCACCCACGGCAGCTTCTGGCTCTCGCGCAGGCCGCGCAGCTCCGCCTCGAGCCGCTTGCGGGCGATGGGGCCGCCCGCGGCGTCCATGATTCCCGCCTCGTCGTTCAGGATCAGCGAGCAGAGCCGCAGGCCGCCGCCGAGGCCGCCCTCGAAGAGGATCCACGCGGCGCGGGAGCCGCTGCCGTCGATGCCGGAGAGCCAGGCGCGCACCGGATGCTCGGCCGCGCGCGTCACCACCGGGCGCGTGGGCGCGGCGGCCGCGGTGCGCGGCGGGCGGAGGCCCGACTGCTCGAGCCGGTAGAGAGCGCGCCGGACCGCGCGCCGGTGGTCCTTGTCGGGCGCCGCGTCGGCCAGGCGCTCGAGCAGGGGCAGCGCCGCGGCGCCGTGCCGCTTCACCAGCGCGCGCAGCGCGTCGTCGAGCGCGGCCGCGCTCACGCGGGCCAGCGCGGGCGGGTCGCCGCCGGCGAGCGCGGTCTCGAGGGCGGCCAGGCAGGCCGCCGCCTCGTCACGCGGCGCGGGCGCGGTCATTCGGCGAGCAGCGCGCGGAAGAAGGGATCGGCGGGCCAGGCCTCCGCGGGCACGGCGTTCGCCCGGAAGTAGACCTTGCGCGCGTAGGTGAGCGCGCCCGCGTACATCTCGAAGCGATCGGAGAGGCGGCGATAGAGGGAGGCGTCGGGCTCGGCGCCCGCGCGCGCCACCTCCGCCACGAAGCGATAGGCGAGGCGGCCCTCGTGCTCGTAGTAGCCGGTGACCGCGAGGCCGTCCACGTAGTCGCGGAAGATCCCGGTCATGAAGAGCGTGTAGTCGCCGATCTGCCGCCGCAGCACCCGCTCGGTGCCGGGGTTGAAGCCGGGCGCCTGCCAGTCCCACACGTGCTGGATCGCGAGCAGCGAGTCGGCGACGGTGTCGAGGCGCCGGCCGGGCAGCTCGCGGAGCGTGCGCAGGGCCTCGGTGCGGACGAAGCGGGTCAGCAGCTCGGTGAGGTAGCGCAGGGCGGGCGCGTCGTCGATCGCCAGATCACCGAAGGCCTGTCGGGTCACGCTCTCGAAGAAGCGCGGAAGCAGCCCGTTCTGCACGGGATCACTCTAGCAGATCTCCCTCGCGGAGACGGTCGCTCGTCGGCGGATCATAGCGCAAA
This sequence comes from uncultured Candidatus Rokubacteria bacterium, assembly GCA_963747235.1. Taxonomy (GTDB): domain Bacteria; phylum Methylomirabilota; class Methylomirabilia; order Rokubacteriales; family CSP1-6; genus CAMLFJ01. The sequence goes on along the minus strand of CAVVEU010000033.1, from coordinate 398,043 downwards.
CCTTTGGCTTCGTCGTGACCGGGTGGTAGGCTTCCCGGCATGAGGCCCGATGGGATGGCCCTTCACGGCACCGCCGCGACGACGAACCGGGTCGCCCGGCGCATCAAGCCGCGACGGCCCTGGATGCTGATCGCCGCCTGCCTCCTGCTGGTGGGGCTGACCGTGACGCTCTGGGGCAAGTGGGTCGAGAACCGCGAGCGCGCCGACCGGCTGGCCGCGGAGCTGAAGAAGGTCTACGTCGAGGCCGAGAAGCTCCGCACGGAGGCCACCCTCGCCAAGCAGCGCATCACCCAGCTCGAGCGCCAGCTCCGCGCGCCCGGCCCGAGCTCCAGAACCGCGCTAGGCGGTCCGGTCCCACACCTCGAGCAGCCGGCGGTTCTGCTCCGCCGTCCCCACCGCGATGCGCAGGTGCCCGGGGAAGCCCACGCCCGCGCCGTCGCGCACCAGGATGCCCGCCCGGAGGAGCGCGGCCCGCAGCGCCTCCGCGCGATCACCCGCCCTGGCCAGGACGAAGTTCGCCTGCGAGGGGGGTGACGGCGCGCCGCGCTCGGCCAGCGCGGCCTGCAGCCGCGGCCGCTCCTCCAGCACGACGCGGCGCGTGCGCTCGAGATGCTCGGGGTCGCCGAGCGCGGCCACCGCCGCGACCTGGGCGAGCCGGTTGACGTTGTACGGCGCCCGCACCCGGTTCAACCGTTCGATATGCTCCGGCCGCGCGATGGCGTAGCCCACGCGCAGCCCGGCCAGCCCCGCGATCTTGGAGAAGGTCCGCAGGGAGATCAGCGTCGGGTATCGCCGCTGGAGCACCACGCCGTCCGCGGTGTCGTCGTCGTCGCAGAAGTCGATGTACGCCTCGTCGAGGATCACGAGCGGCGGGTCGCCGCCGAGGGCGTCGAGGAAGCGCTCGAGCGGCCGGCGCCGCACGATGGTGGCGGCCGGGTTGTGCGGGGTGCAGATGATCACGCACTTCGTCCGCGGCGTGACGCGGGCGAGCATGTCGTCGAGATCCTGGTCGTAGCCCTTGAGCGGGCTCCGCACGACGGTGGCGCCCGACAGGGTCGCCTCGGTGCCGTAGGGCTCGAAGGCGGGGTGGGGGATCACGACCTCGTCGCCGGGATCGAGCGCCGCGCGCGCCAGCATGGCCAGGAGCTCGTCGGCGCCGTTGCCGAGCACGATGGACTCGGGCGGCGCGCCGAGCCGCTTGCCGAGCGCCTCCCGCACCTCCGTGGCGCCGCCATCCGGGTAGAGATGGGCGCGCGGGGCCTCCCGCCGGATCGCGTCGACCACCCGCGGCGAGGGGCCGAGGGCGTTCTCGTTCGCGGACAGGCGCAGGATCGTGTCCAGTCCGAGCTCGCGCGCCAGCACTTCGAGTGATTTGCCGGCGTCGTACGGGTCCACGCGGTCGAGCACGTCACGCCAGAGCCGTCGCATAGGGCGCCCATTGTAACTACGATCGTTACTGCGATACAAGTTCGCGCCAAGTTTGACTTTCTTCCCACTCCAGGCTACCGTTTCGCCATGTCTGCGGAACTGCTTCGACAGGTTCGCCGCGTCGAGGCACAGGCGGAGAGAGGATTCGACGGCAGCGTGGCCGAGCGCGCGGAGCGCCGGCGACGGCTGAGGCTCGAAGTGCTGCGCCAGCACCTCACCTCCAACGTGGATTTCCTCCGCGCGGCCCACCTGGGCGGCGCCTCCGGCCAGCAGTCGGTCGCCGCCTACGCCGGCTTCATGGACACCTTCCTCGGCACCCTCTACCGGCTGGCGGTGGAGGACGCCAAGCGCGAGGGCCTGGTGCCGAGCCCGCTGGTGCTGGTGGCGCTGGGCGGCTACGGCCGCGGCGAGCTGCACCCCCTCTCCGATCTCGACCTCATGCTGATCTACGACGGCGAGATGGGCCCCTACGTGCAGCGGGTGACCCAGGGCCTGCTCTACGCCCTCTGGGACCTGGGCCTGCAGGTCGGCCACGCGGTGCGCAGCCTGCCCGACTGCCTGGCGATGGCGCGCACCGACTTCCCGAGCCGCACCTCGATGCAGCAGGCGCGCTTCCTGGTGGGCGACCGCCGCCTGTTCAACCGCTTTCGGAAAGTCCTGGCCGAGAACGTCTACCAGAAGGACTTCGCCCAGTTCCTCGAGACCACGCTGACCGAGCGCGACCAGCGCTACCGCAAGTTCGGCGGCTCCCCCTACATGGGCGAGCCCAACGTGAAGGAATCGGCGGGCGGGCTGCGCGACATCCACACCGCGATGTGGCTGGCCTCCACCAAGTTCGGCACCCGGACCCTGCGGGAGCTGGCCGACAAGCGGCTGATCAACCAGCGCGAGCAGAAGACGACCGACGAGGCGCTCACCTTCCTGTGGCGGGTGCGGAACGAGCTGCACTTCCTCTCCGGGCACAAGAACGACGTGCTCTCGCGCGACATCCAGCCGCAGATCGCCAAGAACTTCGGCTACGCCGGCGACGAGCTGTCGCTGCCCGTCGAGAAGTTCATGCGCGACTACTACCTCCACGCCCGCGTGATCCACCGGGTGTCGCGGCGGCTGATCGCCCGCTGCCGGGAGACCCTCTCGCGCCGCGCCTCCGTGCAGCGCCGCGCGCGCCAGGAGGCGCTCGCCGACGGCCTCATCGTGCTCGACGAGCAGCTCCACCTGGCCCAGCCCGACGGGCGGGCCTTCCGGGAAGACCCGGTGCGCCTGATCAAGGTGTTCTGGCACAGCCACCAGCTCGGCTTCGAGCTCAGCGTGGAGGTGGAGCGGGCCATCGAGGACTCGCTCGACCTGATCGACGACGCCTTCCGCGCCTCGCCGGAGGCCCGCGAGCTCTTCCTCGGCGATCTGCCGGAGCTGGGGGCGGACCGCGCAGACGCTGCGGGAGATGCACGAGCTGGGCGTGCTCGGCCGCTACCTGCCCGAGTGGGGCGCGCTCACCTGCCTCGTGCAGTACGACGTCTATCACAAGTTCACCGCCGACCAGCACTCGCTGATCGCGGTGCAGAACCTGGAGGCGCTCGCGCCGGGCCAGTCGCCGGACTCCGAGGGCAATGCGCAGGTCGTGAGCGAGCTGGAGCGCCCGGGCCTGCTGATGCTGGGCATGCTGCTGCACGACATCGGCAAGGGCAAGGGGCACGGCCACGTGGCCAAGGGCATCCCGCTGATCGAGGCGCTCTCCGCGCGCATCGGCCTGCCCGCCGAGGACGCCGACAAGGTGGTCTTCCTGGTGGCCCACCACCTGACCATGTCGCACGTCGCCCAGCGCCGCGACATCGACGACCCGAAGACGATCGAGACCCTCGCGGAGGTCTGCAAGACGCCCGAGCGCCTGCGCATGCTCTACCTGCTCACCTGCGCCGACATGCGCGCGGTGGGCCCCGGCGTCATGACCGGCTGGCAGGCCCAGATCCTCTGGGATCTCTACGCGCGCGTGCTCGCGCGCCTCACCGGTGGCCAGCGCGAGCGGCCCACGCGCGAAGGGGTGGCCCAGCGGGTGACCGAGGCCATGCGCGGCGACGTGGCGCGCACCGCGGTGGCCGCGCACCTGGCCCTGCTCTCCGAGCGCTATCTCACCACCACGTCGCCCCAGCGCATCGCCGCGCACCTGCGGCTGCTCGACCGGCTCGCGGACGGCGGCGTGCTCGCCACCGAGCTCTTCCACCATCCCGACCTCGGCTCCTCCGAGCTGGTCGTCGCCACCCAGGACGTCCCCGGCCTCTTCTCGCTCATCGCGGGCACGCTGGCGTCCCAGGGGATCAACATCCTCTCCGCCCAGATCCACACCCGCGCCGACGGCATCGTGCTCGACACCTTCCAGGTGAACGATCCCTTCGGCGAGGCGGTCACCGAGGAGGCGCGCTGGCGCCGCACGCTCGAGGCGCTGCGGCGCGTGCTGCGCGGCGAGGCGAGCGTGGAGGATCTCCTCGCGCGGCGCCGGGCGGTGCATCCGAGCGGCGAGGGCGTGGCCGGCCCACCCAAGATCTCGGTGGACAACCAGATCTCGGACAGCCGCACGGTGGTGGAGGTGAAGTGTCCGGACCGCGTCGGGCTGCTCTACGTCATCACCCGCACGCTGTCCGGGTACGGCCTCGACATCGCGAGCGCGCGGATCGCCACCGAGATCGATCAGGCCTACGACACGTTCTACGTGACCGACCGGCAGGGCCGTCGCCTCGAGGACGAGGCGGCGATGGCCCGCGTCCGCGAGAGCCTGGAAGACGCCTTGCTCAAGCCGCTCTAGATGCTGAGCCACTACAAGGCCTCGTTGACCCGGCTCGGCGACCCGCTCGCGCGCGCCCTGCTCCGGGCGCACGTCCGGCCGAATCACCTCACGATGGTCGGGCTCGGGGTCAGCATCCTGGCCGCCTGCGCCCTCGCCCAGGGGCAGCTCCGGGTGGGTGCGGTGCTGCTGGCGCTGGCCGGGCTCTTCGACTTCTTCGACGGCTCGCTGGCGCGGCTCGCCAACAGCGTGAGCGCCTTCGGGGCCTTCCTCGACTCGGTGGCGGACCGCTACTCCGACCTGGTCGTGCTGCTGGGGGTGGTGCTCTACTACCATCGCGCGGCCGACACCACCGGCGTCTTCCTCACCATGATCGCCCTGGTCGGCACCATCATGACCAGCTACACCAAGGCCCGCGCCCAGTCCATCGGCGTGCCCTGCGAGATCGGGCTGATCGAGCGCCCCGAGCGGCTCATCGTGCTCATCGCGGGCGCCACGTTCAACGTGCTCACCCCGGCCATGATCGCGCTCGCCGTGCTCACCAACCTGACCGCGCTCCAGCGCATCCTCTACATGCGGCGGGCCGCCTCGCGGGAGCAGATCCTTCACTGACCGGGGCACTGACCGGGGCACTGACCGGGTAGCGCGGCCGGCGCGGGGGTGGCTGGTACACTGGCAGGCATGAGGCGGTTGACCGCGGCGGCGTGCCTGATGTCCGTGGTGCTGGTGGGAGCCGCGCCGGCGGGTCTTTCCCCGGACCTGCGGGAGCGGTTCGCGGCCGGGCTCGCCGCCCACAAGGCGGGCGACTGGGCCACGGCGGGCCGGGAGTTCGCGGATCCCGCCTGGGCCGGGACTCCGCTCGAGGACTACGCGCTGCTCTTCCAGGCCGAGGCCCAGCTCCGCCAGGGCGACGTGGTCGCGGCGCGGGCCCTCGCCACGCAGGCCGCCGATCGCACGCCCGAGAGCCTCACGCCCTCGGCCCTGGTGCGCGCGGCCGCCGTGCGGCGCGAGGCAGGGGATCCGACCGGCGCGGTGACGACCCTGCAGCGGGTGCTCACCCGCCTGGCCGACGCGCCGGACGCGGCGCGGGTCGCGCTACGCGCTGGGCGAGGCGCTGCTCGCCGCGGGGGACCAGAAGGAGGCGGCGCGCGTGTTCCAGGCGCTCTGGCTGCAGGCGCCCGCCGCCTTCGGCGACGCGGCGGAGCGCCAGCTCAAGGCGCTGGCGGATGCCGGCGTGGCGCCGTCGCCGCCGAGCGCGGCGGAGCGGGCCGCGCGCGCCGATCGGCTGCTCGCCTCGGGGCTGATCGAGCGGGCCCGCCTGGAATCCGAAGCCCTGGTCGCCGAGAAGCCGGAGGCGGAGCCGCTCGAGCGCGCCCGGCGGGTGCTGATGAACGCCTCCCGCCGGCTCGGCCGCGACGACGCCGCGCTGGCCGCCGCCAACGACGCCCTGGCCGCGGCGCCGGCCGAGCGCCGTCCGAGCTGGCTGCTCGAGCTGAGTCGCCTGCGGCAACGCCGCGACCGCGAGGGCGCGCTCACCACTCCTGGACCGGCTGGTGCGCGAGCATCCCAAGAGCAACGACGCGCCCGACGCGCTCCTGCTGAAGGCCGAGCTGCTCGAGGCCGCGGCCCGGCCCGCCGAGGCCGAGAAGACCTACGTGAAGCTGGCCGCCGACTACCCGGACGAGGACGAGGCGGCCAGCGCGCTCTGGCGGCTCGGCTGGATCGCGTGGTTCCGCGGCAATCAGGTGGAGGCGACCGCGCGGTGGACCCGCCTCCAGGTTTCGCGCGGCGGGCAGTCGCTGCGGGAGGCCGCCACCTACTGGGTCGGCCGGGCGTGGGAGCGGCGTGGCGATCGCGACCAGGCGGCCCGCCAGTTCGCGCAGCTCGTGAAGGACTCGCCGCGCACCTACTATGGCCTGCTCGCGGCCAAGCGGGCGCCCGGCGTTCCGCTCACGCCCGGCACGGTGCCGTTCGCGTTCCCGGCCGATCCGCGCGAGGGGCTGCAGGGCGATCCGCGCTTCGACCGCGCGGTCGCGCTGCGCGAGGTGGGCCTGCGCGAGTTCGCCGACGAGGAGCTGGACGAGCTGACCCGCCGCTCGGTGGGCGAGCCCCGCCGGCTCTACGCGCTCTCCGCCGCGTACGTCGCCGACGAGCGGTACCACATGGCGCTGCGCATCCTGCGGCGGAGCTTCCAGGGCTCCGCCCGCAGCGGCGGGACGTCGCCCCGCGAGTTCTGGGAGATGTTCTACCCGCTCGGCTGGCGCGACGCCCTCACCGCGGCGGCGGGCCGCGTCCTCGCTCGACCCGTTCCTGGTCGCGGCGGTGGTGCGCGAGGAGTCCTCGTTCTACCCGCAGGCGCGCTCGCGCGTGGGCGCCCGCGGGCTCATGCAGCTCATGCCCGACACCGGGCGCGCGGTGGCCCAGGCCCGCCAGATCCCGTTCCCGGACGCCGAGGTGCTCGACCAGCCGGTGACCAATCTCGAGATCGGCACGACCTTCTTCGGCGGGCTCCTCCGCGAGTTCGGCGACGCGCGGCTCGCCGCCGCCGCGTACAACGCCGGCCCCACGCGCGTGCGCGAATGGTGGACGAACCGGAAGACGGACGATCTGGAAGTCTGGGTCGAGCAGATTCCCTACAACGAGACGCGCGCGTTCGTGAAGCGCGTGATGCTCTCGTGGCAGGAGTACCAGCGGGTGTACGGCGAGAAGCAGTCCTGATGGGCCCGCGGCCGGCCCCCCTCTGGCGGCTCGCCGCCGCCGCGATGGCCGACGCGCTCCTGGGCGTCATCGCCTGGAGCCTCGCGGCCATGTGGCTGCTCGTCGCGGTGCTGGTGTTCCGCGCGAAGCCGCTCGACCTGCTCGACGGCCTCATCCTGGCCCTGGCGATCCTGGCGCTGGGCGTGGCCCTCCACGTGATCTACCACACGGTGCTGGTCGGTGGCTGCGGGCAGACCCTCGGGAAGATGCTGATGGGCGTCGCGGTGGTGCGCCGGGACGGCGCCCCCGCGGGCTACGGCCGGGCGCTGCTGCGCTGCGTGGGCGGGGGGCTCTGCCTGCTCACGCTCGGGCTCGGGCGGCTGTTCGTGCTGTTCACGCGCGACCGGCGCGCGCTGTCCGACTTCGTGGCCGGCACCCGGCCGATCACCACCTCCCCCTGACCCTCTCTCCTCAAGGCCGGGGCAGCACCAGGTGCTGCCTGCCGCGAGGCGAAGGTGCTGGTCACTGCCTCGCATGTCTCTCGCGCCCAGGAGGCTCGTGTCCGAGAGATCCTCGGGAGTCACCTGACGGGGGCTCTCCCGGAGCATGTGACGGGAGCATCTGGGTCTCCTCGCCGCGCAGCTGGGTGCTGCGGCCGCACCTGAAGGCGAGATGCGCCGTCCTCGTGAGGCAGCTCCTTCGGGCGTCCCGACCCTGGCGAGGCGCTCGGCGTGCCGTGAACGGATCTGCTCGAATGATTGCGGAGGCCTCCATGGTTGATGGCCAGTTTATCCAGATGTCTTCGGTTGCCCTTCATCTACACCAGGGGACGGTGAGGGAGACGATGGTTACTGTCTTGTATGCGTTGGATAGTCTCGGGAACATATGGAAGCTCATCGATCAGGGCGGGCAGAAGTGGACGCTGATGACCAACGAACGGTAAGCCGAGTAGCTGGGACTCAGCCGCGCGCGCGGCTCTCGCCCGCGAAGAAGCAGCGACCCTTGTGCGGGTTGCTAGCCCCGGCCTCGCAGCCTGTCTGCGAGCGGCTCGGGTCATTCGATGCTACTGGTGGCTTCCTCATGTAGCAGGACGTTGAGCAAGGAGCTATGAATGTGCAGGCCGTCCTTGTATTCGATGAAGCCGAGCTTTCTGAACTTGTTCATGAACACGTTGATCCGCGATCGAGTGGTACCGACCATCTCCGCCAGTACTTCTTGACTGATCTTCGGAAGCATCGGCTCGGGCTCCCCTTCCTTGCCAGAGCGGGCCAGCAACAAGAGCACCCGCGCCAATCGCTTCTCGCTCGGGTTGAACAGCTGATCCACCAGGTCTTCCTCAAAGCGCATATTGCGGGCCAACAGGTGCGCCATGAAGCACTCGGAGAAGATCGACCGGTCGTGGAGGAGCCCGATCATGGCTTGCTTCTCGACTCGCACGACCGACACCTCGGTCATGGCTAACGCGGCAGTCGTCCGAATGGGCTGGCCGGCGAGACACCCTTCGCCAAAGAAGTCCCCGTGTCCGAGTATGGCCAGGACCGCCGATTTCCCCCGTTGCGCGACCACGGTCAGCTTGACCTGCCCGCTCTCGAGGTAAAACACCGCGTCCGCCGGATCTCCTTGGGCGTAGACGACTTGCTTCCCCCGGTACACGGCCATCGCTCGTCCCGTGCGGGCCTTCGTCAGGAAGGTCTTCGCATCGAACCCGGCAGCCCGGATACGCCCCATGGCGGCCCCCCGTCGATCCCGTGGCACTACTAGCCCCGCACGTACGCCCACATCGTAGGCTTCTTCGGACGCAATGCGGTCAAACTAACTGGCATTGTTCGCGCTGAAGAATTGACGCGCCGCGCGTCCGAACCTACGCTGAGAGGCATCTTGTATCTGCGTGCCCGCCCGCCCGTCGCCCGAAGGGGAGGGGTCGTCCGTCTAGCCGGTCCTCCGCGGTCTTGGCGAACGTCCGCGCCGTCGAGCTTGCCGCGACCCCGCTCGCACCTTGTCGTCGAGCCGGTACAGGCGGGCGAGCTTCGCCAGCGATGAGCGCGGGACATCCGCGACCCGGAGGCCGGCCTGTTCGGCTCGGTTCGCCACTAGTTCATCCCGCGCGGCGGCACGTTCGCAAGTGTGCCCGATACATCGTTCTCAGGAGTTTGGGCGTCCGCGCGATGAGCTGCCGGCCGGAGCGATGGCACGAGCAAGACCGAGCGACCTGCTCGTGGCGGTGCGGCGTTGGCCCGTCCGATAGGTTCGGCATCATCCGCAGGATAGCAGGCAGGGACCAGCGCGCCGGCATAGCTCGCCAGACAGCTCCCTCCGAGAGGGGAGAGGGGAACCGCCTAGCGCGGCGGCTTCGCCCGCGCGACCGGATTGGCCGCCGGCTTCGCCGCGGGCCTCCAGCGGGATCAGCGCGGCCAGCCGATCGTCGATCGTGGGATGCGTGGCCAGCAAGCCCTCCAGCCCCTCGCGCTCCCGGGGCGTGTGGGCCGCGATGGCCTCGAGCGCGGTGGCCAGCGTCCGGCGGGGCGCCGCGTGGCCCATCGCGCGCAGGATCTCGACGGCCTTCTGGTCGGCCTGCAGCTCCTGGTGGCGGCCGAAGGCGCGCACCACCAGCGGGTTGACCACGAAGTCGAGCAGCCCCGCGCCCGGCGCGAAGATGCCGAGGGCGCCGAAGCTCGCGGTGAGCGACAGCGACAGCTTGCGCCGCGTGCCCACGTGGCCCAGCACCTCGTGGGCCACCTCGTGCGCCACCACGGCCTCGATGACCGGGGCCGGCTGGCGCATGAGCCCGTCGGTGAAGTAGAACGTGGCGTCCTCGTCGCTGTAGGCGGCCGCGGTGGGGCTCTTGATGAAGGCGAACCCGTACCGCTGCGGGTCGTCGCCGCTCGCGATGGCCGCCCGGTGGAGGATATGCGACATGCGGACGGTCGTCGGATCGGCGGGCGAGGCATAGTAGGTGCCCTCGGGCGCGGAGGCGCAGGCCGAGAGCAGAAGGCCTGCCGCGAGCGCCGTCACGCCGCTCCGGATCCCCATGGTCCGCGCCATCATCTTAGGTTAGAGGTTAGAGGGCGGCGCGGGCCAACCCCGCAGAAATAAGGAGCCCGGGCGGCCCCGAGGGTGGACCCACGGATGGGGGCGGGGCGCAGCGGCACCCTCACCGGGTAGGGGCGAAGGGTTCACACCCCCGTGACATCCGCCGGGCACCGGCTGCTACACTCGACGGAACAGGAGGACGGGCAGACATGCTGATCAAGCGGGGCGGCGACATCAAGAGCGGGGAGATCACGGACCAGGCGCTGTACCTGAACCGGCGCGCCTTCATGACGGGCTCGGTGGCGGGTGCCGCCGCGCTGGCCCTGACGCCCCGGACGGCCCGGGCCGCCGCGCCGCCCGCCGCCGGTCAGCCCCTGGCGGCCGCCCGCAACAAGGCCTTCGACCTCGCGGACGCCACCACCAAGTTCCAGGACGCGACCACCTACAACAACTTCTACGAGTTCGGGGTCAACAAGGACGACCCGGCGCAGCTCGCGGGCACGCTCAAGCCGCGGCCGTGGAAGGTGCAGGTGGACGGGCTGGCCCTCAGGCCGGCGACCTTCGACGTGGACGACATCCTCAAGATGGCGCCGCTCGAGGAGCGCGTCTACCGCCTGCGCTGCGTCGAGGGCTGGTCCATGGTGATCCCGTGGATCGGCTTCCCGCTCGCCGCGCTCCTGAAGCGCGTCGAGCCCACCGGCGCGGCCAAGTACGTGGAGTTCTCCACGCTCGTGGATCCCGAGCAGTTCCCCGGCCAGAAGAAGGGCCTGTTCAACTTCGGCGGGCTCGACTGGCCCTACACGGAAGGGCTGCGCCTCGACGAGGCGCTCCACCCGCTGACCCTGCTGACCGTCGGGATGTACGGCCAGGTGCTGCCGAACCAGAACGGCGCGCCGATCCGCGTCGTGATCCCGTGGAAGTACGGGTTCAAGAGCGCCAAGTCCCTCGTGCGCATCCGGCTCACCGCCGACGAGCCCAAGACGGCGTGGAACAAGGCGGCGCCCCAGGAGTACGGCTTCTACTCCAACGTCAATCCCAAGGTGGATCACCCCCGCTGGAGCCAGGCGACCGAGCGGCGCATCGGCGAGTTCCGCCGTCGCGAGACCCTGATGTTCAACGGGTACGACCAGGTGGCGGGGCTCTACTCCGGGATGGATCTGAAGAAGCAGTACTAGTGACCCGGCGCGGCCGCGTCGCGCTGAAGGTCGCGGTGTGGGCCGCCTGCCTCGCGCCGCTCGCGTGGCTCCTCTATCGCGCGGCCACCGATGACCTGACCGCCAACCCGATCAGCTTCATCACCAACTGGCTGGGCGACTGGACGCTGCGCATCCTGCTCGTGAGCCTGGCCATGACGCCGCTGCGGCTCCTCTTCCGCTGGTCCTGGCCGGTGGCGCTGCGCCGCCTGCTCGGCCTCTTCGCCTTCTTCTACGTCGTGCTGCACTTCTCGGTCTGGCTCGTGCTCGACCACTTCTTCGCGTGGGGCCAGATGGGCGCCGACATCGTCAAGCGGCCGTACATCACGGTCGGGATGGCCGCCCTGGTGCTGATGATCCCGCTGGCCGCCACCTCCACCGCCGGCGCGATCCGGCGCCTCGGCGGGACGCGGTGGCAGTGGCTGCACCGGCTGGTCTACGTGATCGGGGTCTGCGCGGTGCTGCACTACCTCTGGCTGGCCAAGAAGGCGAACCCCGACCCCTACTACTACGCGGCCGCCTTCATCCTGCTCATGGCGATCCGCGCCTGGGACTGGCTCCGCCGCGCGCTCGGCGGCCCCTCACCCCGGCCCTCTCCCCAGAGAGGGAGCGAGAAACGAAACCCTCTCCCCAGAGGGGAGAGGGTAGGGTGAGGGGCTAGAGTCGAGGGGGCTCGAGAGCCGCGCTACTTCGACGGCTGGTAGTACGGGTTGTCGCCCGAGGCGTGGTCGGTGGTGTCCAGCACTTCCTCGATCTCGGGGAGCTCTTCCTTGATCAGCCGCTCGATGCCCTGCTTCAGCGTGACGTCCGCGGCCCCGCAGCCCTGGCAGCCGCCGCCCATCTGCAAGTACACCTTGTTGTCCTTGACGTCCACGAGCTGGACGAACCCGCCGTGGCCGGCGACGGCCGGGTTGATCATGTTCTCGATCAGGTCCTGCACCTTGGTCATCAGATCGTCGCTCATGGGGCTCCTCCGCGGGACTGTCACGCTACGCCCTTACTGTACCTGAACTTGCGCCCCAGGGCCAATTGCTCCGGGAGGGCGGCTAGGGCTGCCGGGCGATCTCGCCGACGACGCGGACGCGGGTGCGCAGCGAGTTGCCGGGCAGGTAGGCGAGCGGCAGGTCCTCCACCTCGACCACGTTGATGGTGGCCCGGTCGGCGCCGGCCGCGACCGCCTTGTCCTCGGCGGCCCGGCGGGCCGCGCGCGATGGCCTCGTCCCGGGTGAGGTCCTGGAAGATCTGGTCCACCTCGCCGCTCACCTGGGCGATCGCGGCGCCCACCGCGTTGGCCACCGCCTGGTGCGGCACGTTGAGCACCTCGGAGACGCCGGCCAGGCGCGGCGGCACCAGGAACGACCCGCCGCCCACCGCGATCAGCGGGGCGTCGCCCGCGTCGGTCTTCATGCGGTCCACGCCTTCCTCGATCATGGCGCGGATGCGCGCGAGCGCCTCCTCCACCAGCGCCGGCGGGCAGCGACGGCCACGCGCCGGCGGTCGCCGAGGTCGATGAGCCCGGCGGCGACCGCGACGTCGGTGACGGTGAGGACGTCGCCGCCGAACACGAGCGCCTGCTCGGTGAGGCGATAGCCGACGCTGGCCGGCCCGATCGTGAGCGGCCGGCGTCGGCACGACACGCGTCCCGCCGCCCAGGCCCAGCGAGAGCAGATCGGGCATGCGGAAGAGCGTGCGGACGCCGCCGATCTCGACCACGTTGTTGGCCTCGCGCGGGAAGCCGTGGCGCAGGCTGCCGATGTCGGTGGTGGTGCCGCCCACGTCGATGACGAGGGCCTCGTCGCGCTTCGGACAGGAAGGCGGCGCCGCGCATCGAGTTGGTCGGCCCCGACGCGAAGGAGTAGACCGGGTAGCGCCTCGGCCACCTCGGCCAGCATGACCGTGCCGTCGTTCTGGGTGAGGTAGAGCGGCGCCGCGATGCCGCTCGCGCGCAGCGCCTGCGGTGAACGCCCGCGTGGTCTTCGCGGGCCAGCTCGATGAGGCAGGCGTTGAGCAGCGCCGCGTTCTCGCGCTCGAGCAGGCCGATGCGGCCGAGCCGGTGCGAGAGGGTGACCGCGACGTCCGGGCATTCCTCGCGGAGGATCGCGGCGGCCTCCTCCTCGCACGAGGCGTTCAGCGGCGAGAAGACCGCGGCGACCGCGACCGAGCGGATGCCCGGCGTCGCGGATCCGCCGCGCGGCCGCGCGCATGCCCGCGCGCGTCGAACGGCACGAGCGGGCGGCCGTCGTACTCGTGGCCGCCCTCGAGCATCACCACCTCGCCCGCGCACCAGCGCGGCCAGGTCCTCCGGCCAGTCCACGAAGGGCGGCAGCGACGCGCCCGAGGGCAGGCCGATGCGCACCGCGGCGACGCGGCCGAGGTCGCGCCGCTGGACCACCGCGTTGGTGAAGTGGGTGGTGCCGATCATCACCGCGTGGGCCTCGCGCGCGCGCCGGGTGCCTGCTCCACCAGCGCGGCGAGGGCGCGGCGTGATCCCGGCGGTGACGTCCGCGGTGGTGGGGGTCTTGACCGCCGCGGCCACCGCGTCGTCCTCGAGCAGGACGGCGTCGGTGTTGGTGCCGCCCACGTCGATGCCGATGCGCCGTCTCACGCGAACACCGACGGAAGTCGAGGTCGTAGCCGAAGGCGCGCGGGCCGACGTGCTCGAGGCCCCTTCGGGCGTGAGCAGGATCGGCGGGGCGGGCAGGGCGATGACGGTGACGCGCTGGCCGTAGCGCAGGAGTCTCGGTGCCGATCGCCTCGCCGGACACGCGTGTCGAGCACGCAGATCAGGTCGGGCGTCATGACGCGCGGCGCGCCGTCGAGCCAGCCGACCGCGAACTCGTTCTGGAAGGCGAGCTGAAGGTGTGGCCGCGGAATCGCGTCGAGGCCGTCGATGGTCGCGGTGCCGCGGAGGAAGCCCTCGGTGGTGCGCCGCGCGATGTCGTGCATCTTGCCGCTGAAGAGCAGCTTGCCGCCCTCGGCCTCGAGCACCGCCTCGATCGGGATCGCGGTGCGCCGGCGCGCCGCCTGCACCGCCTGGCCGATGCCGATCGCCTTGGTGGTGGTGTAGAGGATGCCGCACTCCTTCACCTCCTTGCCGGTGCGCGGCGCCTTGCAGGTGGAGGCGATCGAGCCGACCTCGACGCAGGCCTTGCGGCTGATCCGCTCCATCCACTTCCAGCTCGCGGCGCGGGCGACGATCACCGCGTTGTCGCGGACGTCGACCAGCGTGAGCGGGTACATCTGGAGATCGTGGATGGCGAAGCTGGTCATCTGCGCCTCGGGGAAGGCGCGGCCCATCGCGTCGGCGTCGACCACGGGCAGGCCCAGCATGCGCGGCGGCCATGAAGGGCTGGATCGAGTTGCCGCCGCCGATCTCGAGCGACATGACGGCGCGGAACTGCCGGCCCGAGGTAGCTCCTCCATCATGCGTCACCGCGCTGCGCGATGGCTTGGGATCGGTGAGGCGCTCCTGGCCGACCAGCGGCGCGCCCATGTTCGACACCACGGCCACCAGGTCGTCGTCGGCGAGCTCCGCGGGATCCATGAGCGGCGACGCTGACGCCCTCGCCGGTAGAGCTGGCGCATGTTGAGGAGCGCCGAGGTACGGGCTGCCGCCGCCGCCGGTGCCCAGGATCCAGGCGCCGATGGCGAGGCTCTCGATCTCGTCCGCGGCCACCGGTCTCATCGCGCGATCCACATCAGGACCATCACATTAGAAGCCGGTCGCGAACCCCGCCGATGTTCAAGGCTACAGCGTTTTCAGCACCTCGGCCGGCCAGGCGCGGGCATCCACGCGGGCGTGCCACTCCTTGATCTTGCCGTCCCGATCGATCACCACCCCGACGCGCTGCGCGCCCTTCTGCGGGTCCGCGTTGGCGCCGTAGGCGGTGCCGATCGTCCGGTCGGTGTCACAGATCAGGGGGAAGTTGAAGGAGAACTTCTCGGCGAACTGCTTGTTCTCGGCGGGGGTATCGAACGACACCCCGAGGATCACCGCGTTCTTGCTGTCGTACTCGGCCTTGAGGTCGCGGAACCCGCAACCCTCGGCGGTTCAGCCCGGCGTGTCGGCCTTGGGGTAGAACCAGAGCACGACCGCCTTGCCCTTGAAGTCCGCGAGCTTCACCGGGTTGCCGTTGTGATCGCGGCCGGTGAAATCCGGCGCCTTGTCTCCTGGGTTGAGCATGAGGTCTCCTTGGTACCCGCCGGCGCGGGACGGTGTCTAGGCGCAGCCGGCGCGGGGGGTTCCCGGCGCCCGCCGGGGCACGAGGGTGCAGGCGAAGGTGGCCGGCTGCTTGCGGTGCTGCTCGAGCAGGGCCGCGAGCCGCGCCAGGGTCCGATCGCGCTTGGCGAGGCCGATGCCGTAGATGGCCAGGTCGTTCACGAGCCGGAGATAGAACACGTGCTGGGCGTCGGCCCCGGCACCCATGCAGGGTGTGGGCTTCTCGGCCAGCCGCAGCAGGGGGCCGAAGGCCCGCGTGTACTCCTGGAGGGTGGGCTCGTCGCGCAGGTCGCGGGGCACCTCGGGAAACCGGGCCAGGAGCTCGTCCACCGACATCGGCGTCGCGGCGGCACATCCCGGCTGCTCGAGGTCTGGCCGGCGGCGAATCTGCATGGCGTGGGCCCTCCGCCCGGAAGTATAGCCGGTTGGTGATGTTGACGCTCGCGGAGCCGCGGCGTACGGTGGCGAACGGGAGGGACGGACCATGAACGCCATGCGCGCGCTGGACCTCGACCAGATCACCGCCATCATCGGGGCGGCCACGAAGCCGGTCAACGTGCTCTGGCAGACGGACGACTCGATCGCCTTCGTGGCCCGCGGCCGCGAGGGCCGGAGCGAGTTCCACGTCGACCCGAGCGACGAGGTCATGTACATGATCCGCGGCGACATGAACCTGCACTACCGCACCCCCGACGGGGCCGAGAAGGTCGCGGTGATCCGCGAGGGCGAGATCCTGCACTGCCCGGCGGGCACCCCGCACTCGCCGCGCTTCCCCGCGGACGCCTACGTGCTGGTGCTGGAGCGCAAGCGGCGGGCGGGCGAGCTGGATCGCTTCCTCTGGTACTGCCCGGCGTGCGACGCGCCGCTCCACCAGGCGGTGCGGCAGGTGGGCGACTGGCGCGACGATCCGGTGTCCGAGGTCTACGCGGAGTTCTACGGCTCCGCCGCGCACCGCACGTGCGGCAAGTGCGGGCACGTGGCGCCGGGTCAGCCCGCGTCGGTGGCCGGGTAGCGTCTCGCGCCTCGCGCCGGACGCCCGGTCGAAGCAGTGGTAGCGCTTGAAGCTGAGCCACACCCGATCGCCGGGCCGGAGGGCGCCTGCCCGGGGTCTGCGCGTGCACCTCGTGCTCGCCCACGCGGATGCCGAGCATGGTGGCGTTCATCATGGGCAGGCTCAGGGTCTCCGCGACGGTGCCCGCGATGGTCCCGGGGCGCTCCGTGGCCGACACCAGGACGTCCTCGGGGCGGACGCCTACCCGCACGTCGCCCAGGTCCCGGGCGTCCGCCACGTGGCGCGCGTCGACGAAGCTGATGGGCGGCGTGCCGATGTGACGGTTCAGGAAGCCGGCCACGAACTCGTTCCGGGGCTGCCGGTAGATCTCCTCGTAGGTCCCGACCTGCTCGATGCGGCCCTGGTTCATGATCGCGATGCGGTCGCCAGGATCAGCGCCTCCACATGGTCGTGGGTCACGTAGACCGTGGAGATGTTGAACTGGCGCAGCAGCGTCTTGAGGTTGGCGCGGTACTTCTCCCGTAGCGCCTGATCCAGGTTGGAGAAGGGCTCGTCGAGCAGGAACACGCCCGGGTCGCGGGTGATGCAGCGCCCCAACGCGACGCGCTGCTTCTCGCCGCCGGAGAGCGTGGTCGGCCGCCGGTCGAGGAGGTATTCGAGCTCCACGCCCATCAGCTCGCTGGTCCGCCGGTACTTCTCCCGTCATCGCGTCCATCTCCGGCGTCTTCTTCCGGAAGAGGAAATAGGCCAGGATGTTCGTCCGAGGTCATGTGCGGATACAGCGCGTAGTTCTGGAACACCATCCCGACGCGCCGATCGCCCGGCGGCACGTCGTCCACCTTACGCCGTCGTAGCGACCTCGCCCGAGCCGGTCGTCAGCGGCCGGCGATGACTTGTGAGCAGCTCCCGCAGCCGCTGGGCCCCAGGATGACGAGCGTCTCGCCGTCGAAGATGCTCAGGCTGAGTCGTCGATGCGAAACGATGGCCGCGCGGCGGCCGCGCGGCGCATCCGGGCGCTCGCCCGGCGTCCCCGAGAACCGTCGATCGGGGCCATCGTGCGTCCACGGAGCGGACGCTCGAGGTCCGCCTGTCCAACGGCAAGGCGTACCCGGCGGAGGTCAAGTTCTACAGCCCGCCCGCCTACGTCGTCGTCGGCACCGTCCACCGATGCCTCCGGCGCGCCCCGGAAGCAGTACGGGCGTGACGTCGCCATCCTCAAGATCGAGGACCGCGAGCTGCCCGTCGTGCGGCTGGCCCGGCACAGCACGGACCTCCACCTGGGCCAGGCGCTGTTCGTCATCGGGTTTCCGGGCGTCGTGGCCTCGCACGAGCTGCTCAGCCGCGCCACGCAGTACGAGCCCTCGATCACGACCGGCCGCGTCTCGGGCTTCAAGGAGGACATCGGGGGCCAGCGCGTGATCCAGACCGATGCCGCCATCATCCAGGGCAATAGCGGGGGCCCGGTCTTCGACGATCGCGGGCAGGTCATCGGTGCGGCGACGTTCACCTCGCTCCAGGGCGAGCAGACCGTCCAGGGCTTCAATTTCCTGATCCCCGTGGAGACCATCCAGGATGCCGCGCGCCAGGCCGGCGTGACGCCCAGGGGCGACAGCATGTTCACCCGGCTCTGGAACCATGGGGTGGACCTCTACATCCGCGATCTTCACTATCGCGCCTACCGGAACATGAGCGCCGCGGATCGGATCCACCCCGGATTCCCGGACGTCGAGCGCGTGCGCGAGGACTGCGACATCAAGCACAAGGAACAGGGATACCTTCACCGCGAGGAGGTCCAGTGGGGGGTGACGGGGTTTGCCTTCCTGGGCGCCGTCGCGGGCGTATGGTTCGGCGGCCGTCGAGTCGTCTTCGCGGCGCGGCAGAGCCTCCGTCGGGTGATCCGCGAGGAGCTCGAGCGTCTGCGCGGAGGCTAGAGGCTCGGCCGAGTCGTCAGGGCCAACTGGCCCCGGGTGGGCTCCGCTCAGCAGAACCACGCCTCGGTGAGCCGCGGCGGGCGCTTGCGGCCCTTGGCCATGCCGGGGGCCACCGGCGCCGGCGCGGGCGCGCCGGCCGCCTCCGCCGCCATCGCGCGCACGCGGTCGAAGATGCGCGGGCGCGTCGGCCTTCATCTCCACCGCGCGGGCCACCAGCTCCGCGGTCTCGGCCTGGAGCCGGTCCATGCGCGGGTCGGGATGCGTCCACCGGTAGGAGAGCGTCGCCTGCTCGAGCGGGCCCAGGTGCGGCCGCAGCGCCTCGGTCTCGAGCAGCAGCGAGCCCGGCGGCACCAGCAGGCGCAGGCCGTACTGCACCGGGTCCACGTGATCGATCAGCCCCTCCGCGTCGAGGAAGTCGAGCCACGCGCGATGATCGTCGAGCGTGGTCCACGGCGTGAAGGCCACCCACGTGGGCCGGAGCGTGATGCCGGCCTCGCGCGTGATCGCGAGCGCGGTCAGGAGATCGGCGCGCGTGTGGCCCTTCTCCAGATGCGCGAGCACCGTGTCGCTCAGCGACTCCGCCGCGGAGACGATGAAGAGGCAGCCGGCCGCGGCCAGCGCGGGCAGGTGCGCGCGGTGGCGCAGCAGGTGCTCGATCTTCGCGGTGACGTCGAAGGTGACGTCGGGCCACTCGGCGTGCAGCTCGCGCGCCACCGCGAGGGCGTGCGTGGGCCCGTTGAGGAAGTCCGGATCGCCGAACGTCACGTGCCGGGCGCCCGCCTCGATCTGCTGGCGGATATCGGCCAGCACGATCTCGCGCGGCACCGCGAAGAAGCGCCCGCCGTACACCGGCGGGATCGGGCAGTGGCGGCAGCGGTGCAGGCACCCGCGGCTCGACTCCGCGTAGGCGACCAGGTCCATGCGGCCGTCGCGCTCGACGTGCGTGTAGCTCTTGATGGAGGGCAGGCCCGCGCGGCTCGGCACCGGGAAGTCGAGGCGCTTGAGATTCGGCGCCGCGGGCTGCCCCGGCCGCGCCACCGCGGGCAGGGGCCCCGCGTCGCCGCGCTCGAGCGCGTCCACCAGCGCGAGCAGCGGCGTCTCCGCCTCGCCGCCGATCACGCTGTCCGCGCCGTGGGCGAAGAGGTAGTCGGCGTTGAGCGTGGCGTAGAGGCCGAAGAAGCAGAGGTGCGCGCCCGGGTTCTCCGCGCGGGCGCGCGCGGCCACTTCCACGCCCAGGCGCAGCGCGGTGTGCATCGGCACCGAGAGGGCGATGACCCGCGCGCGCGCGAGCTTCTGCGCGTCGAGCGGCTCCACCGAGACGTCCATCAGCGCCGGCCGGTACCCGGCGCGCTCCAGGAAGGCGGCCGGCCAGGCCACCGCGAGCGGCTGGTGGCCCATCTCGTAGCAGGCCACGAGGAGAATGTCGCCGGGCTCGCGCATCCCGGCCAGTCTACACCTCCGAGTGACCCCCGATGGGCGATTCGCCCCGCTCGGGCCGCGCCTCGAGGCGCCAGAAGAGCGCGACGGCGGGCACGGTGAAGGCCATCAGCGCCGCCGCGAAGAGTAAGGGCACCGCGGGGTCGCCGGTGAGATCGCGCAGCAGCCCGGCCAGCGTCTGCGAGACGGCCATGCCGAGATAGAAGAGGCTGTAGAACACGCCCAGCGCGGTGGCCAGGTGCTCGGCGGGGACCGCGCGGGGCAGCAGCGCCATCATGATGCTGGGCGGCAGGCCGAGCAGGATGCCGGTCACCACCATCCACAGCGCGGGCATGGGCGCGCAGGCGATGGCGACCATGCTGGCCGCGGCCGCGAGGCAGCCGGTGACGATCAGCAGCTTCGGCCGGTTCACGCGGTCGGCCACGAGGCCGCCCAGCGGCACCGACACGATGCTGATCCAGAGCGCGGCGCCGGTGATCAGGCCCGCGTGGCTCACGGAGGCCCCGCGCGACATGAGAAAGCTCGGCGCGAAGCTCGCCACCACGATGATGCTGGCGTTGAGCAGCGCCCAGCCGACGCCCGCGCTGATCGCCAGGACCCACACGCGCCGCGGCACGTTGAGCCGCAGCCGCACCGCCTCGGCGCCGGCCGCCGCCGGCGGATCCTGGTAGATGAGCGCCATCACCGCCAGCGCGAGCGCGGCCGCCACCACGGTGGCGTACTCGGCCACGCGCCACGAGGCGATCAGCGCGAGCGGCCCCAGCACCATCAACGCGAGCGCCATGCCGAAGGGCCACGCGGCCAGCATCAGGCCCAGCGAGGTCTGCAGCTCGCGCCCGCGGAACCAGTCCGCCACCATCCGCGCCAGCATGATGTTCACCAGCACGCCGCCGATGCCCGACAGCGTGCGCCCGAGCGCGGCGCTGCCGAACCCGCCCGCGTAGGAGACGAGCATGCCGCCCACGATCATCAGCCCGAGGCCGGCGAAGACGACGCGCTGGCTGCCGAAGCGCTGCCCGAGCAGGCCGCCGGGCAGCGCGAAGACCACGCCCGGCAGCATGAAGAGGCCCATGAGCAGCCCCACCTGCGCCCAGGAGATATCGAAGGCGGTGACCAGGAACGGGGTGAGCGCGGCGATGGACTGGAACTGGAAGCCGAGCGACGTGCGGGTGAAGAAGATCACCAGCAGCATCGCCCAGCGCTCGCTCATGAGGCCGAGTCCGGAACGGCCAGCGCGAACGTGCCGTGGCAGGCGGGGCAGTCGAGACTCTTGCCGGTCTCGAAGCGGCCGCCCGCCTTGAACGTCTGCTGCGCGCCGCAGCGCGGGCAGGGGCCGCGCACTTCCGCGAGCCGGCGGTCTTCCCGCGAGCGCTTCACGGCCATGATGACGCCGGCGGTGAGGAAGGTCGGCACCAGGATGAAGTGCGCGATCGGGATGAAGAGGCCACCCAGGGCCAGCGCCCAGAACATGCCGAGCCCCGTGAAGACGCGGGCGACGCGCTCGGCGGTGGACTGCTCGATCACCACCGCGGTGGCGGGGCGCGGCTCGAAGCCGAACGCGGTGAGCGAGATCGCCACCTGGACCTGGGTCATGGAAGGATTGTGCGGTCAGGTCCGGTGGCTGATGCGATAGATGCGGCCCGCGCCCTGGTCGGACAGGTAGAGCGCGCCGTCGCGCCCCACGATGAGATCCACCGGCCGCCCCCACGCCGAGGCGCCCTCGAGCCAGCCGGTGGCGAAGTCTTCCACCCCCGCCGGCTTGCCGTCCCGGAAGCGCACGCGCACCACCTTGTAGCCGGTGGGCACGGTGCGATTCCACGAGCCGCGATAGGCCACGAAGAGGCTGCCGCGATACTCCGCCGGGAACTGCGTGCCGGTGTAGAAGGCCAGGCCGATGGGCGCCGAGTGCGCCTGGATCTCCACGGTGGGCGGCGTCACGCGGTCGCAGCGCGCGCCCTTCTCGAAGCGATCGTCCGGGATCGCCTTGCCGCCCACCGTCAGGCAATCGGGCCAGCCGTAGAAGGCGCCGTCGCGCACCTCGGTGATCATCTCGGGCGGCACGTCGTCGCCCCGCCAGTCGCGCTCGTTCACGGTGGCCCAGAGCGCGCCGGTGCCCGGCTGGAAGGCCAGGCCCACCGCGTTGCGCAGGCCGGAGGCGAAGATGCGCTCGCCCGAGCCGTCGGCGTTGTAGCGCAGCACCGCGGCGCGGCGCTTGTCGCTCTCGCGGCACACGTTGCAGGAGGAGCCCACCGAGACGTACATCGCGCCGTCGGGGCCGAAGACCACGGTGCGCGTCCAGTGCCCGCCGCCCGCGGGCAGGCCCGGCACGATCACGGTGGGCTGCGTGGCCTTCAGCGTGGCCGGGTCGTAGCGGAAGCGCTGCACGCGGCCGTTCTCCGCCACGTAGAGCGCGCCGTCCCTGAAGGCCAGGCCGTGCGGCTGGTCGAGGCCGTCCACCACGGTCTGGATGCCGTCGGCCTTGCCGTCGCCGTTCTTGTCGGGCAGGGCCAGCACGCGCCCGCGCGCCGGCTCCGAGACCAGCAAGGTGCCCGCCGGGTCCAGCGCCATGAAGCGCGGGCTGCCCACCTTGGCCGCGAACACCTCGATGGCGAAGCCCGCGGGGACTTTCAACGGCGGCTCGTTCTGCGCGCCGGCGACGGCCGGCCACGCGAGCAGCGCCAGCAGCAGCGCGAGCAGGCTCGGCTCACTTGCGCCCGCGGCGGTACCACTCGTAGATCTCCTCGCCGGTGGTGAACCACACGCCGGGCTTCTTGCGCATGTAGTCGTAGACCGCCTCGAAGTACTTGATGCGGTGCGGGACGCCGGAGATATACGGATGCACGGCCAGCGCCATCACCCGCGGGTTCTTGGCGCCCTCGGCGTAGAGCCGGTCGAACTGGTCCTTCGCGCGCTGCAGCCACTCGCCCGACGTGTGGTGCTGGATCACCATCATCGGGATGTCGTTCAGCTCGAGCGTGTAGGGCACGGAGACGAGCGGCCCCGACTTCGTGCGGATCTCGTAGGGCTGATCGTCGTTCACCCAGTCGGAGACGTACTCGATCCCCTCGGCGGCCAGGTAGTCGAGCGTCTCCCACGTCTCGGTGAGGCCGGGGCCGAGCCAGCCCTTGGGCTTCTTGCCGGTGAACTTCTGCAGGAGCTCGATGGCCTGGCGGATGGCGGCGGGCTGATCGGGCAGCAGATGCATCGCGCCCTGGACGACCCCGTGGGCCATGAACTCCCAGCCGGCGTCCAGCATGGCGCGGGCCACCGGCTCGTAGGACTCCACCACGTGGGCGTTGATGGCGGTGGTGGCGCGGATCTTCCGCTTGGTGAGCGCGTCCAGCAGCCGCCAGAACCCCACCCGCATCCCGTAGTCGTGCCAGGCCCAGTTGGGCACGTCGGGCACGGTGGCCACGCCCTGGGGCGCGGTGAGGTACTGGCGCGCCATCGCCTTCTCGATGTCCCACTCCTCGATGTTGACGATGGTCCACACCGCGATGCGGGCGCCTTTGGGGAGAGACCACGGCGGGCGGGCGGCGATGGGCGAGTAGTCGAAGCGGTCGCGGGGTAGCTTCACCGAGGCTCTCTCCTCCCTCGCGGAGTGTACGGCAAGCGCCAGGGCTCGGCCACCGCCGACGAGTGCCCTGCGCGCGGGGCACTGAACGGGGCGTCAGTGCAATGCCGGCTGTGAAGTGGCGTCCGCCGCGCCGATCCAAACCCCTGTGACGCTTGCCGATCGGATCCTGGCGTGTCGTGGCACGCGCGCTGCTCTTGCGGACGGCATGCGCATCATCATCGGGCTTCTCCACGGGATCCTGTTCACGGTTGCGGCCGCCGGTCTGGGCGAGGCGGGCATCGTTCGCCACGTCAACCGCACGGACGTCACCTGCGGCGGCGCCGCGCCCTGCTACGGCAGCATCCAGGCCGCGGTGAACGCCGCGCAGCCCGGCGACACGGTCCAGATCCAGGCCGGCAGCTACGTCGAGCAGGTCAGCGTGAATGCCAAGAACTCGAGCGCCACGAATCCGGCGACGCGCATCCGGATCCAGGCCGATCCGGCGGCGGCGGTCGGCAGCGTGGTGCTGCGTGGCGCGGTCAGCCAGTGCGCGGCCGGGCACGCCATCCAGATCCGGCAATCGCGCTTCGTCACCATCCGCGGGCTGACCATCACGGGCGCCGGCGGCGCCGCGATCGCGCTGGCGGGCGGCGGCGATCGCAATCTCGCGGTGCACATCGAGCGAAACCGCATCGTGGGCAACGGCGGCACGGGGTGCGACGGCGGCATCACGATCGGCGCCGGGAACGTCGGCACGTTGATCGTCAACAATCTCGTGCTCGCCAACGGCCGCAACGGCATCGCGACGCTCGACGGAGAAGGCGGGCCGCACACCCTCGTGCAGAACACGATCCACGGCAATGGCTGGAACGGAGTCAGCGCGACGCGGTCGCACGTCTTCCTGCTCATCAACAATGCCATCACCGGCAACGGGGCTCATACGGGCTCCACCGGCGGCCGGGTGGGCGTGAGGCGGGAGACCGCGCCGCTGCCCCTGGCGATCGTGCTCCGCAACAACCTGATCTGCGGCAACCGGCTCGGCGAGATCGCCGGGCCGGTGCTGGACGGCGCCGACGGCGCCAATCTCACGCCCAGCGGGTCCGAGGGCCCCGGCGTGACGGCGAGCCCCGGATGCGACAATCCCGCGCTCGTCTATCGGGACCTGGCGGGCGCCGACCACGCCTCGGGCTCGCTCGACGACGATCCAACCCCGGCGGCGGCGTCGCCGCTGATCGACCGCGGCCTCGATCCGCGCACCGTGCTGACGCCCGATCTCAACGCGCGCTTCGAGGCGGACTACCTCGGCGAATCGGTGCGACCGGCCGCCGGGAGCGCGGGCGGCCCGGCGCGCTTCGACATCGGCGCGGCGGAGGCGCGGAGTGACGGCCAGCCGCCCGCGGTGGTCTTCCAGGCCCCCGCCGCCAACGCGCACCTGCGCGGCCCCGTCACGGTCCAGGCGCTGGCGACGGACGCGGGCGGGGCGGTGGCGACGGTCACCCTGCGTGGCGCCACCCAGGAGCTGACCGCGACCCTCGTGCCGCAACCCCCGGCGAGCCCGATCACCGCGACCGCATCCTGGAACACGGCCACGGTGGCGGACGGGATCCACACGCTGACGGCGACGGTCATGGACCAGGCGCAGAACGCGGGGACCGCGAGCCGGACGGTGATCGTGGACAACACCCCGCCGGACACGCAGATCACCGGCGGGCCGGTCGACACGGTCAGCGAGCCGTCCGCCACGTTCACGTTCGTCGGCACGGACAACCTGACCGCGGCCGCCGGGCTGGCCTTCGCCTGGCGGCTC
This sequence comes from uncultured Candidatus Rokubacteria bacterium, assembly GCA_963747235.1. Classification (GTDB taxonomy): domain Bacteria; phylum Methylomirabilota; class Methylomirabilia; order Rokubacteriales; family CSP1-6; genus CAMLFJ01. The sequence goes on along the minus strand of CAVVEU010000033.1, from coordinate 372,957 downwards.
GACGGGGGCGCCTTCACCCCGTTCGCCGCGGCCACCAGCGCCACGCTGGCCGGCCTCGGCTCGGGATCCCACGCGTTCGAGGTGAAGGCGCGCGACCTGGCGGGCAACGAGGATCCCTCCCCGGCGCGCCGGACCTTCACGGTGGGCGGCGGCGTGCAGGTGGCGATCACGGAGCCGGCCGGCGGCGCGACCGTTCCTTCGGGACTCCTGCTGGTCCGTGGTACGGTCGCTCCTGGTGGCATCGATGTGGGTGTCACCGTCAATGGGGTCGTGGCGGCGAGGCAGGGGAGCTCGTTCGCGGCCATGGTGCCGGTGACGGCACCGTCGGTCACGCTCACCGCCGTGGCCACGACCGAGTCGGGGGGCACGGCCACGCATGCCGTCACGGTCACCGTGGTCGACCTCGGCGAGAACGCTCTGGCGCTCCGCGCTCATCCTGGGACAGGAGGCGTGCCGCTGACGACCTCGTTCTCTCTGATCGGCGGGCCCGTTCCCGCGCGCATCGAGCTGGACTTCGATGGCGACGGGCAGATGGACTTCGACGGCCCCACGCTCGACGGCCAGACGTTCACCTATACCGCGCCGGGGCTCTTCTACCCGCGCGTGCGCGTCGTCGACGATCAAGGCGCGGCCGTCACCGCCGCCGGGCTGGTCCAGGTGCTCGACCCGGCCGCCCTCGAGACGCTGCTCCAGGCACGGTGGAGCGGGCTCCGCGACGCGCTGAGCCGGGCCGACGTGCCGGCCGCGGTGGCCCTCTTCGCGGGCGCTTCCCGCGACGCCTACCGCGATCAGCTCACCGCGCTGGCGGGCGTCGGCGCGCTGCCGCAGGTGGCGGCTGCCCTCGGCGCCATCACTCCGGTCAAGGTGCTCGACCGTGCGGCCGAGTACGAGCTGAAGGCGGTCCAGCGGGGCACTCTCTACTCCTTCCACGTTCTCTTCGTCATCGACACGGACGGTGTATGGCGACTACGCGTGTTCTGATCGCAGCGATCATGCTCACGGTGCTGGTCGGCGCGGGGCGGAGCGCCGCGCAGGATGACGACACGCCGCTTCGGCCCTCGGCGGGGCCCTATCGGGGCGTGGTCGTGGACGACAAGACCGGGCAGCCCCTGCCGTCGGCCGCGGTGATCATCCTGTGGCAGCGCCTCGACGACCAGATCCAGGGCCTGCGGCGCCTCTCCGGGGCGCGCGAGGTCTTCACGAACGAGCATGGCGAGTTCGTCCACGACGTGGCGAGCGTGGAGGGCCGCTTGCCGCCCCGGACATTCGCCCCGCGCATCGTGGTCTTCCGGCCGGGGTACGCGCCGTTGCCGAGTCGGCCGCAGCTCTTCCCGCCCGGCGTCGCCGCCGCGCGGTTCGCCGAGGCGGGGGCATCGGCGCGGCTCACGCCGGTCACGGACTATGAGGATCGCGCCGAGGCCTTCAACACCTTCGTCGCGATGCTCAGCGCCGCCCAGCTCTTCCCGCCGACGGAGCTGCCCGAGACCTCGGAGCTGATCCGCTTCGAGCTGGAGAGCCTCGGCGCGCAAGCCCATGAAGCCGGCTGCCCCGGGTGGGCGATGAGGGCCTGGGTTCGGGTGGTTGCGCTGTGCTGCGTGCTTGTCACGGCTGTGGCCCGATGGCGGCCTGGTCGCAGGAAACCGAGCTGAGGGACCGGTACCTGGGTCGCCCGCGCGGGCCGTACCGGGGGCAGGTGATCGACGCGGCGACCAAGGCTCCGCTGGCCGGTGCCGTGGTCGTGGCGCTCTGGCGACGGAACCGCGTGTATCCGTTTCACTCGGTGTCCGAGCACTACGCCGTTCGGGAGACGGTCACCGATTCGGAAGGACGGTTCGTCCTGGACGCCAAGGACGTGGAGGAGGGAGCTCCCGGCCGGACATACCATCCGGAGTTCCTGATTTTTCAGCCCGGGTATGGATCGTTTCCGAGAGGCCACGTGTCGCCAACAGGATTCATCGGCGGCATCTTCGAACGGCCGGGAGCGATCGTCGAGTTGCCACGCCTCGGAGGGAGGGAGGAGCGACGGAAGCATCTCTTCCTCTTCGATCCGCACAGCTACTCGGACACGCCCTTCAAGGATCTTCCTGAGCTTCGTGCGCAGGTTCAACGCGGAAAGAGTCGCGATTGGCCTTGAACCACTGTCTCCACCGGAGTAGCTATGAAACGAAATGTGATGTCTGGCAATGCTCGGCCTGGGGTATCCCTTGCTCACTACCACCGCTGCGAGCGGGTACGAGATTGCGACACACGAAGCGATTACCCGAATCGCTGGTGGGCGTTCTTCGTTGGATGAAATTCTCCGCGTCCGACTTGGGTTGACGGCGGCCTTGGCACAGCCATTCGTGGTCAAGTGTTGACCGACTTGGCTCGGTCAAGGCGGGCGAAGTGAGGACAACTTTCTTCGGTTCCTCAATCACTTCCACAACCCACTCGCAGACTGGTCGGCGGCGGGCCTGCTGGGAAGCGTCGGTCAGTCGTCCATTCTTTGGGGCCAGAACACGAGCCTATCGGGTTGGTCTTGGCAGGACGTGCGCAACGCGTACTTCGATGCGCTGACCAGGCCGACTCGCTCCGACCGGGAGGCAAGGCTGACGAGAACCTTCGAGGGCCTGGGCCGGCAGGTGCATCTGGTCCAGGATGCGGCGTCACCCGCGCACACGCGGAACGACCCGCACGCCCTCTACAACTACGAGTCGCTGGTCGATCAGGTTCGACGGACAAGATCGAGAGTACCTTCGCTGCGTGGCTTGCCGGTTCACCCGACACGCCCGGCGTGCCCGATCCTGGCTGGCAGGCGCTCGACAGCAACCCGCTGGCACCGGTGGCCACCGCGCGGCTGATCGACACCGACCGATACGTCGGCGGGAATCCCAGCGGTCACCACGGGGGCGCTCATCGGCCTGGCCGAGTACACGAACGCGAACTTCTTCAGCGAGGATCGGATCTTCACCGAGAACGACGTCGACCCGCTGAAGCGGTTTCCGTACCCGAATCGATCGAGTGTGACGGAGCAGGACTTCGACGTGACCATTCAGGGGAGCGACCGTCAAGCGCCGGTACTTCGTCAAGACGGCCGACGGCGCCACTGGCTATCGCCTGGCCACCGTCGGGCTGCTCCGCGACTATCAGCAGCAGTTCAACCTCGACTGGACGCGATTCCGGGAGAGCCCCGCGCTCGATGAGGCCGTCTATCGTGACTATGCCCAGCGGCTCGTGCCCCGAGCAGTCGCCTACTCGACGGCCCTCCTCGACTACTTCTTCCGTGGGCTCATGAGTCGCATCCGGGAACGATCTGTCGTTCGGGCTCCGGAACGGCAGTGACGAGGCCATGGACGGGACGTTCACCTTGTACTACGACGACGGCAGCGACACTCGGCGCCCCGTGCCGGGAGCGCAGTGGACGAGAGTCGCTTGCGCCGTCGGCATTCGTCGAGGATCTCCAGGCTCGTCGGCGCCGAGCAGCCCGCCTGCGAAGGAGCCCGGGAAGTACATGCTGGTGTTCCGCGGCGCCCTCGGGAGCGAGCGAGACGCGGTCGTGGGACGGCAGGTCTTCATCGAGCCGATGATGGTGGCCCGCCTGGTCAAGCGGAGCGACGGGACGCCCCATCAGGGAGGCCGCCGTCCAGGCGATCGACGTGCAGAGCGGAGCGGTGCTGAGCTCGGGTGTGACCGATCAGGATGGGCGGGTCCAGCTGGCCTGGAAGCCCGGTCGGACGGTGCTGTTCATCCCGGCCGTCAATCTCTTTCCGATGTACTGGGCGGGAGCGAGCACGTTCTCGAGCAGCATCGAGGGCGGCCGGATCGTCCAGACGACGGACCTCGATGCGCAGCGACAGGTGACCATCCCGATTCCGCTGATCCTGGCGGCGTGGCCGGAGCGCATCGAGGCATGCACGGAGCAGCCGCTCTTCACTCATCAGCCGCATGGATTCTTCCAGCAGACGGCTCCGCTGGGCAACGGGCTGGCGGACTTCGTGCAAGTGATCTACGGAGTCAATCTCATCACGTTCATCCGGGACGACAACGGGCGGGACACAGTCCTGTGTGGGGCGGACACCGTGTCCGGGTGTGTGGACCCCCGGGCCGGATTCGTCGCCGAGGATGTCAACCGGGTCGGACAGGTGGTGGGACGCCTCGTGCGCGATGTGTCTGCCCGGCACACCCGGCAGGTCGTCAATGAGGGAGGCCTCGAGCCAATCGGTCCGCCGACCTGCGACACGGAGTACGCCGAGGTCGAGGTGGTCCCGGTCACCGTCGCCGAGGAGTAGGCGTTGACTCGCCGGGAGCGCCGTCCTAGGATGGCGCTCCCGGATCGAGCGTGACCAGCAAACCTCTCCTCATCGCCGTGCTCGCGATAGGCCTCGTCCTCCCCGCGGCCATCGTGCGCGCGGCGTCCCTGCCGGAGCGGCCGCCGCCCTCGGGCTTCGCCTCCGTCAACGGCCCCACCGGCGGCCGGACCCTCGCCGGCACCTTCAGCGGCAACGCCCGCTCCGCCGCCGCGGTCCTGGGCGGCATGCTGGGCGCCCTGCGCGGCTACTTCGACGGCGCGCCGGCGGTCTCGAGCGCCGTCGGCGATCCCGCCGACCGCGGCATCATGGCCTTCTTCGACGCGCGCCTGCAGGGCACCCCGGTGCGCGGTGCCGTGATCGTGCAGCTCAACGACGGCGGCGGGGGCGGCGTCGCGATCCTCTTCGACCGGCCCGCGGACATCGTCCGCTCGTTCCCGGCCATGGCCCGCCAGCTCGGCGGCATCCAGGTGCCCGGCGGCGGGCCGGCCCAGCGGCCGGTGGCGCTCCAGCAGCAGACCACGCCCGACGGCAAGGCGGCCATCGGCGTGCCGCCGGGCTGGCGCATCAGCGGCTACGCCAACGGCGCGGTGGACGTGGCGGGCCCGCAGGGCCAGCTCGTGGACGTGGGCATCTACCTCCCGATCATCGTGCGGCCCACCTTCGTGGGCCCGGTCGCCGGCGCGATCTATCTGCCCTTCATCGCCGACCCGGCCGCGGCCGTGCCGGTGGTGAGCCAGGCGATCTCGCAGCAGACGGCGGCCCGCGGCGGGCAGGGAACGACCAACGTCGAGGTGCTGGAGCGCTGTCAACACGCCGCCGCCCACCGGCGCGGGCCAGGCCGCCTATATCCTGGCCCGCTCGCGCATCGCCGGCCGGCCGTACTACCACTTCGGGCTGGTCAACACCGCGCCTATCGACAACAACTCCTGGGCCTACTACTACTCCACGGTGGCCGCGCCCGACGGCGTCTTCCAGCGCGACTTCGCGCTGATGCTGAACGTGTGGCGCTCGTGGTCGCTCAACCAGCAGATGCTGCGCGACCGCATGCAGGACGCCGCCAACAAGATGCGCCAGACCGGCGAGATCCTTCGCTCGGCCGCGCGCGGGCAGAGCGAGGCCTACGACCGCGCCAACAAGGGCTTCAGCTACTACATCCGCGGCGTCGAGGTGCTCGAGCACATCCCGTCCGGCAAACGCGGCAACTTCGACCGCGACTACGCCGACTTGGTGGTGAAGGCGGACCCGCCAAGTACCGCCTGGTGCCGCCGAGTCAGTACCGCACGACCGACTAGGCGACGGGCGGGTCCGCGGGCTGTCGTCCTATTCACTTCGTCGGTCCGTGAAACATCGATGCTGCGGAGTGGACATAATAATGTTGTGTCCACTCGAGTAGAGTGCCGCGCGGTCGCGTGACCGAAAAACCCGCCTCGTACGGATGGGTGGTGGTCGGCGTCTCCACCGCCGTCAACGCGCTGGCGTGGGGCCCGCGCGCCACGTTCGCGCTGTTCTACGTCGCGATGCTCGAGGAGTTCGCGTGGGGCCGGGGGCCGACCGCGCTCGGGTACTCGCTGAGCTGGCTCGGCTTCGTCGTCTGGGCGCCGGTGGCCGGCTGGCTGTACGACCGCTGGGGCGCGCGGACGGCCGTGACGATCGGCGGCCTGGTGCTCGGGCTGGCGCTGGCGGGCACGGGGCAGGTGACCTCGCTGCCGCAGTACTACCTCTGCTTCGGTCTCCTCGGCGCCGCGGGCATCGCCGGCATCATCATCCCGGCCACGACCATCGTGACGCGCTGGTTCGTGGGTGCCCGCGGGACCGCGATGGGCGTGCTGAGCACCGGCGGGCCGGCCAGCGCCGTCGTCTTCTACCCGCTCAACGCCTGGCTCATCGTCACGCTGGGCTGGCGGGGCGCTCTGGTCGCCTTCGGGTGCATTGTCGCCGCGACGACCGTGGCGCTCGCGCTGCTCTACCGCGATCCGTCCGCGTCGCCGAGCGGACCCGCGGCTGCCGCGGCCCCTCGATTCGCCGAGTCGTCGAGCGCGCCCGGTGAGACGTGGACCCTGCGCCGAGCCCTGCGAAGCAGCCGGCTCTGGGCCGCGTTCATCATGATGGCGCTCGGCGTGATCGGCTTCCAGATCATGGCGACCCACCAGGTGGCCCACGCGGTGGATCGGGGGTTCGAGCCCGCGACGGTGGTGTGGCTCTTCTCCTTCGGCGGCCTGAGCATGGTGGCGGGCAATGTGCTCGGCGGGTGGCTCTCGGACCTGGTCGGCAGCGGCTGGGTGTTCGTGCTCGGCTCGGTCGTGGCGATCGCCGGGATCGGCTGCTTCGCCCTGATGCGCGGGCCCCAGGATTTGCCGCTGCTCCTGCTCTACACGGCGGCCGGCTTCGGCTTCGGGATGCGCATCGCGCTGCTGTCGACGATCCCGGCCGCCGTCTTCTCCGGGCCGCATCTGGGGACGATCCTGGGCGTGGTCCAGGCCGGGGGCGGGCTCGGCGGTGCGATCGGCCCCTTTCTCGGGGGCTGGCTCTTCGACGTCACCGGCAGTTACGGGTTGGCCTTCCTGGCCGCGGCTGTCGCGGTCGCGGGGTCCAGCGTCGCGGCCTGGCTTGCGGCGCGTCCGGATTCGCCGCCCACAAGGCCCCATCTTCTATAGTAGAATCCCGCCCGTGGCAGCGCCCCTGGGCATCGACGTCCACGCGCATTTCTTCCCCGAGCGCTTCCTCGCGCGCCATCGAGGACGGCGGCGCCCCCTCCGGCGGCCGCATCGACCGCTCGAGCCCGGCCGGGCCCGCCATCGACGTGAAGGGCTCGCGCACCCCGCCGCTCGAGGCGCGCTACTACGATCTGCCCAAGCGCGTGGCCTCCATGAACCGGCAGGGCGTGGCCGTGCAGGCGCTCTCGCTCACCGCGCCGATGGTCTACTGGGCGCAGGGCGAGCTCGGCCGGCGGCTGGCGCGCGAGTGGAACGACGGCGCCAGCGCGGCGCACACCGCCTATCCCGACCGCTTCGTGGTCTGCGCCACGCTGCCGATGCAGGACACGACGCTGGCCCTGGCCGAGCTGGACCGGGCCGCGCGGCTGCCCGGCGTGCGCGCCGTCTACATGGGCACCAACATCGAGGGCCGCAACCTCTCCGACCCCGCGTTCTTCCCGGTGTTCGAGCGCTGCCAGGCGCTGGGGCTGCCGGTGGGGCTGCATCCGTTCAACGTCAACGGGGCGGAGCGCCTGCGGCCCTACTACCTGACCAACCTGCTCGGCAACCCGTACGACACCGGCATCGCGGCGGCGCACCTCATCTTCGGCGGCGTGCTGGATCGGCTGCCGAAGCTGCAGGTGATCCTGCCGCACGCGGGCGGCACGTTCCCGCTGGTGTGGGGGCGGCTGCAGCGCGGCCAGAAGGTCCGGCCGGAGGCGAACAAGGCGGCGAAGAAGCCGGTGCGCGCCTACCTGCGCCGCTTCACCTACGACACGATCAGCCACGATGCGGGCGCGCTGCGGTATCTCATCGACACGGTGGGCGCGGACCGGGTGATGCTCGGCACCGATTTCTGCTTCGACATGGGCTACGAGCGGCCCCTCGACATCATCCGGGACAAGGGCGTCAAGCTCTCGCGGGCCGACCAGGCCAAGGTGATTCGCGAGAACGCCGCCCGACTGCTGCGCCTCCGGTAGAGACGGGGCTCGGGGCGTGAGCGCCGAGTTCTGGATCGCGCAGTCGTTCAACGGGCTCTCCTACGGCGCGCTCCTCTTCCTGCTGGCCAGCGGGCTGTCGCTCATCTTCGGCGTCATGCGCATCGTCAACCTCGCGCACGGCTCCTACTTCATGCTGGGCGGCTACGTCGGGCTCTCGGTGGCGCTGTACACGAAGAGCTTCGCGCTGGCGTGCCTCGCGGGGGCGGTGGCCATCGCGCTGGTCGGCATGGGCATGGAGCGCTTCTTCCTGCGCCGGCTGCGCGGCGAGGTGCTCGGCCAGGTGCTGATGACCATCGGCTTCGCGCTGATCTTCCAGGACCTGGCCCTGCTGATCTGGGGCGGCGACCCGTACACGGTGCCGATCCCGAAGATGCTGACCGGGACCGTGCGCATGGGCGGCGCGGTGTTCCCGATCTTCCGCATCTTCATCGTGGGCGTGGCGGTGGTGGTGGGCCTGGCGCTGTGGCTCGCGATGGACCGCACCCGCGTGGGCGCGATGATCCGCGCCGCGGTGGACGACGCCGAGATGGCCCAGGGCGTGGGCATCAACGTGCCGCGCGTGTCGCTCGCGCGTCTTCGCGCTGGGCGCCGGGCTGGCCGCGCTGGGCGGCGTGATCGGCGGCGGCTTCCTCGGCGTGTACCCGGGCGCGGACTTCGAGGTGCTGCCCTACGCCTTCGTGGTGGTCATCGTGGGCGGGCTCGGCAGCCTGCCCGGCGCGGTGGCGGGGAGCCTGCTGGTGGGCCTGCTCGACAACTTCGGCAAGGCGCTCTTCCCCGAGCTGTCCTACTTCACGCTCTTCGCGCCGATGGCGATCATCCTGGCGCATCCGGCCGACGGGGCTCTTCGGCCGCGTATGAGCCGCGCATGATCGGGCGCCGCGCGCTCTTCGCCGCGGTGGTGATCGCGGCCCTCGCGCTGATCGGCCCCTGGCTGTCGGCCTACCCGCTCACCGTGCTCACCCAGGCGCTGATCGTCGCCATCCTGGCCATGAGCCTCGACGTGCTGCTGGGCTACACCGGCCTCTCCTCGCTCGGCCACGCCGCCTACTTCGGCGTCGGCGCCTACGTGGTCGCCATCATGACCACCGAGCACCAGATGGGCCTGCTCGCCTGCCTCGCGGCCGGCGTGGCCGCTGGCCACCCTGACCGCGGCCGTCTTCGGCCTGCTCGCCATCCGCGCCACCGGCACCTACTTCCTGATGATCACGCTGGCGCTCGGCATGGTGATCTGGGGGCTCGCCTATCGCTGGGTGTCGCTCACCAAGGGCGACAACGGCATCGCGGGCATCCCGCGCCCGAGCCTGCTCGGCCTCGAGCTGAGCGCGCCGGTGCCCTTCTACTACTTCTGCCTGGTCGTGCGCCGCGCTGGCGTGGGTGCTGATGGGCCTGCTCGTGATCTCGCCGTTCGGCCTCGGGCTGCGCGGCATCCGCGGCAGCGAGGGCCGCATGCAGGCCCTCGGCTACAACGTGTGGCTGCACAAGTACACCGCCTTCGTGCTCTCGGGCGTCTTCGGCGGCTTCTCGGGCACGCTCTGGGCCTACTACAACGGCTTCGTCAGCCCCAATGACGTCCAGCTCGTCACCTCGGTGGAGACGCTGCTGATGGTGGCCCTCGGCGGCTCCGGCACCCTGATCGGCCCCGCGCTGGGCGCCGGCGTCATCGTGTTCCTCAAGAACTTCGTCAGCGTCTACACCAAGCGCTGGCTGCTCATCCTGGGCGGCGTCTACATCGGCGTGATCCTGCTTCGCCCCGTCCGGCATCGTCGGCGCGCTCCGGCAGCGCCGGCGGCCGATGACCAACCTCGCGCTGCACCTCGACGCGGTCTGCCGCGCCGTTCGGCGGCCTCCAGGCCGTGGACGGCGTGACGCTGACCGTCCGCCCGGGCGAGCGCCGCGCGCTGATCGGCCCCAACGGGGCGGGGAAGACCACGCTCTTCAACCTCATCGCGGGCGCGATGCCGCTCAGCTCCGGCCGCATCGCGCTCTTCGGGCGCGACGTGACGCACGCCCCCGCGCACCGGCGCGCGGCGCTCGGGCTGGCGCGCACGTTCCAGATCACCAACCTCTTCCCCGATCTGAGCGTGCTGGAGAACTGCCTGCTCGCGGTGCAGGCCCACCTGCCGGTGCGCTTCTCGATGCTCCGCCCGGTGGGGCGCTACCCGGCCCTGCTCGAGCGCGCGCGGGCGGCGCTCCAGCGGCTCGAGCTGGAGAAGCTCGGCGACGCGGTCGTGCGCAATCTCTCCCACGGCGAGCAGCGGCAGCTCGAGATCGCGCTGGCCCTGGCCGGCCAGCCGCGCGTGCTGCTGCTGGACGAGCCCACCGCCGGCCTCTCGCCCGCGGAGTCGCGGCTGATGGCCGGGCTGCTGCGCCGGCTCGATCCCGAGATCACCGTGCTGATGATCGAGCACGACATGGACATCGCGCTCGAGCTGTCCGACATGGTCACCGTGCTGCACTACGGCCGCGTCATCGCCGACGGCCCGCGCGAGCAGGTGAAGGCCGACCCGCAGGTGAAGGAGATCTACCTTGGCGCTTGAGGTGGAGGGCGTCCACACCTACTACGGCGAGAGCCACGTGCTGCAGGGCATCTCGCTGCAGGTGGAGCCGGGCGAGGTGCTGGCCATCCTGGGCCGCAACGGGATGGGCAAGACCACGCTGATCCGCACCATCGTGGGCTTCACCCCGCCGCGCGAGGGGCGCATCCGCTACAAGGACACCGAGATCAGCCGCTGGCCCCCGTTCCGCATGGTCGCGCTGGGCATGGCGCTGGTGCCGCAGGGCCGGCGCGTCTTCCCGTCGCTCAGCGTGCGGGAGAACCTCGAGGTGGCCCGCCGGGGCGCCGGGCGGTGGAATCTCGAGCAGGTGTATGCGTTGTTTCCGCGGCTGCGCGAGCGGGCGGCCAATCGCGCCAACAAGCTCTCGGGCGGCGAGCAGCAGATGCTGGCGATCGGCCGCGCGCTCATGTCCAATCCCGACCTGCTGCTGATGGACGAGCCGACCGAAGGCCTGGCGCCGCTGCTGGTGCGCGAGGTGGGGCGGGTGATCGCGGAGCTCAAGCGGAGCGGGTTGACGATCCTGCTGGTGGAGCAGAACCTGGCGCTGGCGCTCTCGGTGGCCGATCGCGTGCACGTGCTGAGCCGCGGGCAGATCGTCCACACCGGGACGCCGGCGGAGCTGATGACCAACGACGACGTGAAGACGCGGTACCTGGGGGTGGCCTGATGCGCTTCGGGACCTACTTCTTCCTGCAGGCGCCGCCGGGCCACCGGCACGCCGACATCATCGCGCGCGAGCTCGACCAGATGGCGTGGTCGGAAGAGCTGGGCTTCGACGAGGTCTGGCTCACCGAGCACCACTTCATCGACTACGGTCTCTCGGTGGATCCCGCCACGCTGGCCTGCGCGGTGGCCTCGCGGACCTCCCGGATTCGCATCGGCCTGGCCGCCGCCATCCTGCCCTTCCACGATCCGATCCGCCTCGCCGAGCAGATGGCGCTGGTGGACATCATCTCGAAGGGGCGGCTCGACGTCGGGATCGGGCGGGGCAACCGGCCGTCGGAGTTCCGCGGCTATCGCATCCCGCAGGTGGAGAGCCGCGAGCGCTTCGACGAGATCGCGCAGATCATGGTGCGCGCCTGGACCGAGGAGCGCTTCAGCTACGACGGCCGCTTCTTCCAGCTCGACAACGTGCGCGTGATCCCGAAGCCCGTGCAGCAGCCGCACCCGCCGGTCTACCAGGTGTGCGTGTCGCCGGACTCCATCGAGGGCACCGCGCTCCGCGGCTGGCCCATGCTCAACTCGCTCCTCTTCGGCGGGCTCGACCAGCTCGTGGCCAGCCGCGACCGCTACGTGGCGACGCTGCAGAAGGCCGGGCGCAGCCCCGCCGACATCGCGGCCCTGCTCGACCGCTGGGGCGTCTCGCGCCAGTTCTACGTGGCGCCCACCGACGCGCAGGCGCTGGCCGAAGCCAAGGACGCCGAGATGTGGTACCAGGAATCCTTCCGGAAGTTCCTCATCCCGGACCGGATCGAGGACAGCCATCCCGCGCTGCAGCCGGGCTTCCGCGCCATGGCGGACCGGCTCTCGAAGATCACGTGGGAGGGGCTCGTGGCCGAGACGCTCGCGTTCGGCTCGCCGGACACGGTGGCGCGCCACATCGAGCAGATGCGCCAGCTCGGCGTGGGCCAGCTCATGTGCTGGATGAACTTCGGCGGCCTGCCCGAGGACAAGGTCCGCCGCTCCATGGAGCTCTTCGCCCGCGAGGTCATGCCCCGCTTCAGATGAGCTCTTCCTCCAGGGTGAGGGGGAGGCCCTTGCGCTTCACTTGCCTTGCGTATTGCTTGCGCCTATACTCTCGGCATGGGAGACCACTGGATTCTAGCGGAGGGTGAAGTTACCCACCTCGCGGACCACCTCGAGGTTGACTTTGGTAGAGAACTCGATGAGTTAGAGTCGTCCCTGCACGCGGCTGGGAGGGGATCCTCGGGTGACGCGCGCCGCTTCCTCCGCATCTGGAGCGAGCTCGCCGCCAGGCTGATCGAGCGAGCGGGCGTCATCGAGCTCAAGCGGTATGCGCTCGAGATCCTGCTCGAGTCGGCTCCGACCGCCGCCTTCTCTCCGTGGGTGTCCGAGCTGGGTCTGCGCCGAGGTCTCGCGCTGCGGCTGGTTGCAGAGCTCCGCGCGTTCGTGTCCCGCTCCGAGCCGCTCCGATCGCCCCGCGTCGAGTGGAGCCCATGGGCGAAGCCGGACGAGCTCCGGACCGCCCTGAGACTGCTGCGCAACGCGCTCGTGCACGAGGTGGCTCCGGAGCTGGAATCCTCTCCCCTCGAGCGTGTGATGGACCTCTTCGGGCTCGATCGTACGGAGCTCGCGCGTCTCTTCGGCGTGTCACGGCAGGCGGTCGGGCAGTGGCTCATGCGCGGGGTCCCCCCGGAGCGGGCCGCGAAGCTGACCGCGGTGCTCTCGACGGGTGAGCTCCTGAACCGCAAGCTGAGGCCCGGTGTCCTGCCAGGCGTGGCGCGCCGGCCCGCCGAAGCCTACGGGGGCAAATCGATGCTCGAGCTCATCACGGCCGATCGCCATGACTGGCTGCTCGATGACGCGCGCGCCTCCTTCGACTGGGCGGCATCGGCGGCCTGACGGTGCGGCACGTGCGGCGCGGTGGGGCATACGTTCGCGTCGCTGATCCGGACTGGCGGGACCCACTGGACGGGCGGTATGCGGCGGAGCGTGGCGGGCGCTGGAATCCGCCCCGCTCGTTCCCGGTCGTGTACCTGAATCGCGACGTCGCGGTGGCCCGTGCGAACGTCGCGCTTCGATTCGCGGGCCGACCCTACACGCCGGAGCTTCTCAATCCCGAGGCGGCGCCGATCCTCGTCGAGACGCTCGTGGCCGAAGAGGACTACGTGGACGTCGTGACGGACGCCGGCTGTGTGGCGGCGGGCCTGCCCGTGACCTATCCATTGGATGGCGGTGGGGGGACGCCGGTTCCGCACGAGCGATGTCAGGCGATCGGCGCCGTGGCCTGGGACGCCGGCGCGAATGGCGTCGCGTGCCGGAGCGCGGCTCGTGGCGCGCCGCCGGCCGGTGAAGAGCTCGCGTGGTTCCAGCAGCCCGCGCGGATCCCCCTGCCCCTCGTGGCCCGGCGCGGATTCGACGAGTGGTTCTGGGGTGGTCCTCACACCACCTTGTAGACGAACCACCCCTCACGTACCCGCGAGCTTCGCCACCACCGGCGCGAACGCCTCCGCATCCTGCTCGAAGATCGAAAGGTACGAGATCCCGTAGCGCTCGCGCCGCTGCTGAATCGTCTCGCGCGATCTCCGCCGCCGTCCCCACCAGCGCGTACGGGCAGTCCCGCACCAGCTCCCGCGTGGTGTGAAACCGCGTCGCGAGCTGATCGGCCGCCGCCGCCGCGTCGTCCGTGACGACCGCGGCCTGGATCAGCGTGTTGAGCTCGAGCGCGGCGAAGCGCGTCCCCGGCGGCCTCGCGCACCCACGCGAGCTTCTCCAGCAGCGCGGCGCGCGCCGAAGTCGTCCCACTCGAGCCCGCCGCCGTCCGTTCGCGCGCGCGGGACGAGCCCGACGATGTCGGCCTCCCGCCCGGCGAGGGTGAGCGTGCGCCGGCCGCCGCCCCCGATCAGGATGGGCGGCCGCGGCGCTGGACCCCGGGCCGGCCCTCCAGATCGGTGATGGTGTAGTGCCGGCCCGCGAAGGTGACGCGCTCACCCGTGAGCAGGCCCTTGATGATGGTGACGGCCTCGGCGAGCCGCTCGATCCGCGTGCCGGCGGCGTCGTAGCGGATGCCCGCTTCCTCGTATTCCGCGCGCAGCCAGCCCGCGCCCAGGCCGAGCTCGAAGCGCCCGCCCGAGAGCTGGTCCATCGCCGCGACCTCGCGCGCGAGGACGGCCGGATGGTGGAAGTCCACCGCGAAGACGAGCGAGCCCACGCGCAGCCGGCGTGGTCGCGAGCGCGGCGGCGGTCAGGGCGGGCACCGGCGCGAGCTGGTTCCGGAAGTGATCCGGCATCGTGAGGACCGCGTAGCCGAGCTGCTCGGCGCGGCGGGCCTTGTCGGCCCAGGTCTCGCCCGGCGCGAGCGTCCTCGCGACGAGCCCGAAGCGGAAGGCGCGGCCGGGCATCTCGTCACACCACCTTGTAGACGTTCACCTCTTCCACGCGGCCCTTGACGCGCACCGCGGGCAGCTCCTCGACCGCGATCGTCGCCGTCGAGGCGGCTGCGGGTGGCCTCGCTGATCAGGATGTCCACCTTGAAGTCCTTGGTGAGCCCCTGGATGCGCGAGGCGAGGTTGACCGGGTCGCCGACCAGCGCGTAGGAGAGCCGCTCGGCGCCGCCGATGTTGCCGGCCAGCACGGTGCCGGTGTGGATGCCGATGCCGTTGCGCAGCGGGGGCCGGCCCGCCGCCTCGCGCGCGCGCGTTCCAGGCCTGGAGCCGCTGCCGCATCTCGATCGCGGCGTGCACCGCCCGCCCGGCGTGGTCGGGGGCGGCGATCGGCGCGCCGAACACCGCCTCGATCTCGTCGCCGATGAACTGGAGCACGAGGCCGCCGTGCGCGCGGATGGCCCGGTCCATCTCGGTGAAGTACTCGTTGAGGTCGCGCACCACCTCGCGCGGCTCGGTGGCCTCCACCCACGGGGTGAAGTCGCGCAGGTCCGCGAAGAGGATGGTGGCCTCGATGAGCTGGCCCTCGCCGCGCACGCGTCCGGCGAGGATCGCGTCGCGGATCTCGGGCGTGACGTACTTGCCGAAGGTCTCCTTCACCATCTCGCGCTCGCGCAGGCCGTGCAGCATGCGGTTGAAGCCCTCGGCCACCGCGCCGATCTCGTCGGTGCTCACGACGGGCGCGCGCCCGTCGAGCCGGCCCCGCGCCACCTCGGCCATCGCGGCCTCCACGTGCCGCAGCGGCCCCGCCACGCTGTTGGCCGCGAAGATCGAGAGCCCGATGGCGGCCGCGATCCCGACGCCGACGAGGAAGACGATGGTCACGCGCAGGGTGGCGACGATCTCTCCCGCGGTCGCCGCGTCCGCGCCCTGCAGCCCGAGGGCGCGCATGTAGGAGAGGATGCCGAGGATCGCGGGCGGCATCACGCCGATCAGCAGGAAGATCGCGAGCAGCCGCGTCCGGACCGCCAGGTGGGGGACGCGCGGCACCGCGCGGAGGTCTCCCTCGGGAAAGAAGAACGGGAGGCGCCGGCGCCAGGCGTGCTCGCTGGCGAAGAAGATGAACGCGGTGGTCACGGAGCCCGCGATCACGGTCAGGCCGAAGACCTGGCGCGCCGCCTGGGAGAATGTCAGGTGGCCCATCAGGAACGGGATCCCGACGCCGTAGATGAGCCCGGCCATGACCCAGCCGGTGAAGGTGAGCCCGGCCAGGAAGTAGGGGAAGAGGAGCGCCCGCCGGCGGACCAGCGCGGCCTCTTTGGGTGAGAGCGGCTCTCCGAGGCCGGCCCGGCCGAGCGGAGCCATCCAGCGGGAGCTGAACGCCTGGCCGATCCCGACGAGCGCGGCGAAGATGACGATCGAGTACACGATCTCGGGGAGGCCGGGCCGCGACCCGCCGGTCGTCGAGGGGTCGACGACGCGAAAGTACAGGAACGCGACGACGGCGCCGAGGAGATTGCCGGTCGCGCTGATCAACCGCAGGGTGGGGGCGGGGTTCGGCGGTTGGGCCATGCGGTGATTGTAACCGCCGGTTGGCCGCCGGCTAGGCCTCCCGTCGGCGCGGACTCAGCGCGGCCAGCGCGGTCAGCACCACCGCGAGGTCCTCCTTGCCGTGGCCCGTCTCCGCCGCGGCGGCATAGAGCCGCTCGGCGGTGTCGGTGAGCGGCAGGGCGGCGCCGGCGGCGGCGGCCGCGTCCTGGATCAGGTGCAGGTCCTTCAAGAAGAGATCGAGCTTCATCTGCGCCGGATACTCTCCGCGCACCATCAGCGGCCCTCGGATGTCCAGCATGCGCGAGCCCGCGGCGCTCCCCGTCAGCACCTCGAGGGCCACCGCGGGGTCGAGCCCGGCCTGCCGCGCGAGGTGCAGCGCCTCGGCGGCGGCGGCGCTGTGCAGGCCCACGAGCAGGTTCGCCACGAGCTTCAGCACCATGGCCTGCCCGGCGGCCCCGATGTAGACCGCGCGCGGGAGCATGGCCTCGAGCAGCGGGCGCCAGCGCTCGAACACCCGACGCTCGCCGCCCACGAAGAGCATGCCCTCGCCGCGCGCCACCACGCCGCTGGTGCCGCTGACCGGGCAGTCGAGGAAGTCGAGGCTGCGCGCCCGGCTCTCCGCCGCGAGCCGCACGCTCAGCGCGGGCGAGATCGTGCTCATCTGGATGACGACCTGGCCGGGCTTCCCGGCCGCCGCGACGCCGTCGGGCCCGAGGATGGCGCTCTCGACCGCGGCCAGGGTGGGCAGCAGCGTGCACACCGCCTCGCTGGCGAGCGCGACCGCGCGCGCGGAGGCGGCGACCTCGCCGCCCATGGCGATCAGCGTCCGCCCGCGATCGGGCGCGATGTCGAAGCCCACCACACGATGCCCGGCCTTGAGCAATCGCCCGGCCACCGCCGTGCCCAGGAGCCCCACGCCGACCAGTCCGATCGTCATGGTGCAGGAGATAGCACAGGGAGAGGGGGGATTGCTATTGACCGCCCGTCTGGGGCCCCGGGTAGGCTGGGGGGCCGCCAGCGGAGGGGGCGTCGATGCCGACGGAGACCGGGCCGTGAGCGCGTGGCGAATCGCCCTCCTGATGGGCCTGCTGGCGCTCGTCCCGACGCCGGCGCGGGCCGCCGAGCAGCACGACATGCGCCTGGTCGGCGCCCACGATCTGCAGGCGCGCTCCGCCTACCAGCCCGTGATCCACCAGCAGGGCGGCCGCTTCATCGCCTACGTCGGCCACCACGGCGGCCTGCGCATGAACCCGCTGACCGGCCAGATGGAGCAGAACGGCACCTCCATCGTGGACGTGACGGATCCGAAGCAGCCGAAGTACCTGCACCACATCCCCGGCGCGCCGGGCGAGGCGGAGGCGGGCGGCGCGGCGATGGCGCGCGTCTGCGACGGCAAGACGCTGCCGCGCGGGGCGCGCGAGAAGACCTATCTCCTGCGCACGCTCGGCAATCTGGCCCACGAGATCTGGGACGTGACCGATCCGGCGAAGCCCGCGCGGCTCACCACGGTGCTGGACGGGCTCAAGAGCACGCACAAGAACTGGTGGGAGTGCGACACCGGCATCGCCTACCTCGTCTCCGACGGCGCGCCGCGCGGCTGGCGCACCAACCGGATGACGACGATCTACGACCTGAGCGATCCCGCGCAGCCGCGCTTCATCCGCGACTTCGGGCTGCCCGGCCAGGAGCCGGGCGCGACCGGCCCCGCGCCCGAGGGCGTGCACGGGCCCATCGCGTACAAGAATCGCGTCTACTTCGCCTACGGCACCGGCGCCAAGGGCGTGCTGCAGATCGTGGACCGCGAGAAGCTGCTCGCGGGCGATCCGCAGGCCCGCGAGAAGTTCGCGCCCACCGTGGAGAACCTGCTCTATCCGCAGATCGGCCGCCTCGACATGTCGCCGGCCTGGGGCGGGCACACGAGCCTCCCGGTGCTGGGCGTGCGGGTGCCGCACTGGGCGCCCGGGGTGCCGGGGCGCACGCGCGACTTCGTGCTGCTGGTGTCGGAGTCGCTCCGCAACGAGTGCCAGGAGGTCCGCCAGCTCTCCTTCATGGTGGACGTCACCACCGAGAAGACGCCCTACTCGGTGGCCACCTTCGAGGTGCCCGATCCGACCGGCGACTTCTGCCGCCGGGGCGGCCGCTTCGGCCCGCACTCGAGCCACGAGTCGTTCACGCCGGTCTTCTACGGCCGCCTCGTGTTCCTCGCCTACTTCAACGCGGGCGTGCGCGCGGTGGACATCCGCGATCCGTTCCACCCGGTGGAGGCGGCCTTCTTCATCCCCGACGTCACCGCCGAAGACCGACAAGCGCTGCGTGGAGGTGGCCGGCATCCCGCGCTGCAAGACCGCGATCCAGACCAACAACGTGGAAGTGGACGACCGGGGCTACATCTACCTGGCGGACCGGGCCGACACCGGGCTGCACATCGTGGAGCTGACCGGGCCCGCCCGCGCCATCGCCAACCTACCCAGGACGAAGCCATGAGCCGATTCATCGACCTGTCCGTGACGGTGGACGAGAACACCTTCAGCCCGCCCTCGACCAACATGAAGCTCGAGGTGACGCCGCACCGCCGCGGCCCCGGCTTCTGGCAGGTCTCGAGCGTGAACCAGAGCCTGCACACCGGCGCCCACATCGACTCGCCGCTGCACGTGTTCAAGAACGGCATCACCACCGCCGAGATCACGCTGGACCAGGTCATGGGCGAGGCGCTGGTGGTGGATCTCTCCTGGGTCGGCGCCAACCACTCGATCACCATCGACGATCTGAAGAAGGGCGGCGCGGGCGACGTCAAGCGCGGCGACATCGTGCTGCTGCACACCGGGTGGACCGACACGATGTACGGGCGCTGGCCCGACTACTTCACCCAGTCGCCCTACTTCCCGCCCGAGGTCGCGCAGTGGCTGGTGGACCGCGGGCCCAAGAACATCGGGTTCGACTTCTTCGAGGAGTACTGCGCGCGGCTGCCCGAGTTCACCTCGGAGGACTTCGCGATGCACCGGGTGATCCTGGGCGCGGGCGTGGTCATCATGGAGGGGCTCACGAACCTGGGCGCGCTGCCCCGGCGCCGGGTGGAGTTCGCCGCGCCCTTCTACAAGATCGCGGGCACCGAGGGGGCGCCGGCGCGCTTCTTCGCCACCGTATGAGCGGACCCGACGGGGTCCTGCTCCGCACCGAGAACCTCACCCGCGCCTTCGGCAGCCTGGTGGCGGTCAACGCGGTCTCGCTCACCGTCCGACGCGGGGAGCTCCGCTCCATCATTGGGCCCAACGGGGCGGGCAAGACCACGTTCTTCCGCCTCGTGTCGGGGGAGATGGCGCCGTCCTCCGGGCGCGTGCTCTTCCAGGAGGCCGACATCACCGGGCTGCCGCAGCACCGGGTGTGCCGGCTCGGCATCGCCAAGTCGTACCAGATCACGAACATCTTCCCGCATCTCTCGGTGCTCGAGAACGTGCGGGTGGCCGTGCAGGGCTACGCGCGCTCGTTCAACTTCTGGTCGCGCGCCGACGCGCTGACCGCCTGCCAGGACCGCGCGGTCGAGCTCCTGGCCACCGTGAGCCTGTCGCGCCGGGCCGAGCAGCTCGCCGCGCACCTCTCCCACGGCGAGAAGCGCCACCTCGAGATCGGCATCGCGCTCGCCTCCGATCCGGTGCTGCTGCTGCTGGACGAGCCGACCGCGGGGATGAGCCCGGAGGAGACCGACGAGACGATGGTGCTCATCCGCGAGCTGGCCCGCGCCCGCACGGTGGTGCTGGTCGAGCACAAGATGAAGCTGGTGATGGGCATCTCCGACCGCGTCACCGTGCTGCACCAGGGCCAGGTGCTGGCCGACGGCACGCCGGAGGAGATCCGTGCCAACCGCGTCGTGCAGGAGACCTACCTGGGAGCCTCGCGATGAGCCTCCTGACCGTGGACGACATCCACACCTACTACGGCGAGGCCCACATCCTCCAGGGCGTGTCGCTCACCGTGGGCGAGGGCGAGGTCGTGACGATGATCGGGCGGAACGGCGCGGGGAAGACCACCACGCTGCTCTCCATCATGGGCATCGCGCCGGCGCAGCGTGGCGTGGTGCGGCTGGGCGGTCAGGACATCACCCGGCTCGCCACCCACGAGATCGTCCAGCGGGGCATCGGCTGGGTGCCGGAGGAGCGGCGCGTGCTGCCGAACCTGACCGTGCTCGAGAACCTTCGGCTCGGCATGATGGCGACCGCGCGGCGCCGGCTCCGAGCAGCGTCTGGAAGAGGCGCTCGCGTACTTCCCGCGGCTGCGGGAGCGCCTCGAGCAGAAGGGCCGCTTCCTCTCGGGCGGCGAGCAGCAGATGCTGGCCATCGCCCGTGGCCTGGTGGCACGGCCCAGGATCATGCTGGTGGACGAGCCCACGGAAGGGCTCGCCCCGCTGCTGGTGCAGACCCTCACCGACATCCTGCGCGAGATCAACAAGCGCGGCACCACGATCCTGCTGGTGGAGCAGACGCTCGAGGTCGCGATGGCCCTCTCGCACCGCCTCTACGTGATGGATCAGGGCCGCATCCAGTTCGAGGGCACCCCGGACGCACTGCGCAAGGACCCCACGATCCAGCAGCGCTTCCTCCAGCTCTGAACCCTCTCCCCTCAGGGGAGAGGGCAGGGTGAGGGGTAGTCGAGGGTGAGGGATCCAGTCTCCGCCCGTTCACCGTCCGCGCCCGTATACCCGTACGTGAACACGGCATCCGGATTCCCCCGCCTGGCGTGGTCCAATCTGGCCGCGCAGTCGGCCGAGCAGATCGGCCTGGCCGCGGCGCCGCTCGTCGCGGTGCTCGCGCTCGGCGCCGGGGCGGGCGAGACCGGGTTCCTCCAGACCGCGGCGACGCTGCCGTTCCTGCTCCTGGCCATTCCCGCCGGCGTGCTGGCCGACCGCATGCCGCGCCGGCGGCTCATGGCCGCGCGCGGAGGCGGTGCGCGCCCTCGCGCTCGTGGTCACGCTCGCGCTCGCGCAATCCGGCCGGCTCACCCTGGCGCTGCTCGCGCTGCTGGCCTTCGTGGGCGCGTGCGGGACGGTGGCCTACAGCGTGGCCGCGCCCGCGCTCGTGCCCGCCCTGGTGCCGCCCGCCGGGCTCGCGGCGGCGAACGCGCGGCTCGAGCTGGCGCGCACGGTGGCCTTCGTGGGCGGCCCGGCGCTGGGTGGCGCGCTCGTGGGCTGGACGGGCGCGGGCGCCGCCTTCGGTGTCGCGGCCGCGCTCTCGATCGGCGCGGTGTTCCTGCTCGCCGGCCTGCGCGAGCCGCCGCGCGCGCCCGCGCCCCCGAGCCACACGCTGCAGGATCTCCGCGAGGGCTCGGGCTTCGTGTTCCGCCACCGGCTGCTGCTGCCGATCCTCGATCACCCAGTTCGTGTTCAACACCGCGTTCTTCGTGCTGCAGGCGGTCTACGTGCCCTATGCCGTCCACCGGCTCGGCCTCTCCGCCTCCGGCGTGGGCGTCACGCTGGCCGTCTACGGCATCGGGATGGTCGTGGGTGCGCTGCTGGCCGGCCGGCTCATCCGCGCGCTGCCGTTCGGCGTCGTGATCGTGATCGGTCCGCTCGTCGGGCTGGCCGCCGCGCTCGTCATGGTGGCCACGATCTGGATGCCGACGCCGGTGCTGGCCGGGCTCAGCTTCTTCCTGATGGGCGTGGGCCCGATCCTCTGGACGATCGGCACGACCACGCTGCGCCAGATGGTGACGCCTTCGCGCTTGCTCGGCCGCGTCTCCGCGATCAACATCGCGACCTACGGCTCGCGCCCGCTGGGCGCCGCGCTCGGCGCGCTGGTGGGCGGCCTCTACGGCGCGGAGACCGGCCTGGTGGTCGCGGCGGCGGGCTTCCTCATCCAGGCGATCGTGATCCTGGCCTCGCCGGTCCGCCGCCTCGCGCGGCACTCGGAGATGGTCGGCTAGGCGACGGCGGATCGGCTCGCGGGCGGGCGGAACTCCGGCATCACCTTCTCCGCGAAGAGCCGCAGGCTCCGCATCGCGTTGTCGTGGCCGTAGTACGGCGGGTAGTGGAGCAGCAGCGAGGTGAGCCCCGTCTTGTGGCGCAGCTCGCGCAGCTTGGCGATCACGGTCGCGGGCGAGCCGTGCAGCAGCGTGGTGGCGGCCAGGTCGTCGTAGGTGAGCCCCTCCGCGCGGTTCTTCTCCGAGACATTGCCGAGGTAGCCCGCGGTGCCCGCGCCCATGAAGTGGCTGATGTGGCGGACGATGCCCTGCTCGGTGTCGCGCTTGGCCGCCGCGTCGGTGTCGGCCACGTAGACCCAGCGGGCGATGTCCACCTTGCCGAAGGCCGGGTTGCGGTCGAGCGGCGCCGGCGCGTCCTTCAGGTGGCTCTTGTAGAGGCCGATCTGCTTGGCCAGCGTCTCGGCCGACGGCAGCGTGGAGAGCATCAGGCCGAATCCATGTCGCGCCGCGTAGCCGAGCGAGCGGTCGGTGGCGCCGGCCATGAAGAGCGGCGGGTGCGGCTCCTGCTGGCTCACCGGGAAGATCTCGTAGTCGCCCTCGATCACCGAGTGGAAGTGCGGGCCCTCGTGCCGGGTCCGCCGCTTGTGCAGGAGCTCGAGGATCAGGTCGATCGCCTCTTCCTGGACGTCGCGGCGGCGGTCGAAGTCGCGGCCGAAGCCCTCGAACTCGTACGGGCGGTAGCCCGAGCCCAGGCCCAGGACGACGCGGCCCCCCGAGAGGATGTCCACGAAGGCCATGTTCTCGACGACGCGGATCGGGTCGTAGAGGGGGACGGTCACCACCGCGGTGCCCAGGCGGATGCGCGAAGTTTGGGCAGCCAGGTAGCCCATGTAGGTGAAGACGTCCGGCATGATGCCGTACTGGTTCGAGAAGTGGTGCTCGGCCACCCAGGCGGTGTCGTAGCCCAGGCGGTCGGCGGCCTGGATCTCGGCGGTGACGCGCGCGTGGACGGCGCGGTGCGGGTAGGGCTCGGTGGCGTGGTTGGGGTGCGACGTGAACAGGACGCCGAATTCCATGCGGGGGTCCTCCGATCGGGGGCGGTAGGCGCGTGAGTTAGCGCCGAGTCTAGCAGAAAGCGTCTTGCCAGGGACCCGGCGGGTCGTGGTATGTTCCGTGGACTTAACGCCCTCGGTCCGGACCCAGATCGTCCCGAAGTGGAGACCCCAAAGGAGGGGAACGCCATGGCCGATTCGGTTCCTGACAAGTCCAGAGCCCGCAAGACGTGGGGTGAGCCGCCGCTCCTTCCTCAAGACCATTGGCGTGGCCGGTGCCGCGAGCACCGCGCCGGCGTTCCTCCGCTCGACCGCGGAAGCGCAGGAGACCCGCCGTTCCGTGACCCCGCCGCGAAGCGGGGCGGCACCCTGCGCTACGGCGTCCACACCGCGCCCGCCCACTTCGACGTGCACCAGTCGGGCACGGTGGCCAATATCGGCGCGCAGAGCCCGATGTACGACACGCTGATCCGCCGCGACCCCCGCGACGGGCAGACGATCATCCCGGATCTGGCCTACAAGTGGGACGTCTCGCCGGACGGCAAGAAGTACACCTTCCATCTCCGGAAGGGCGTCAAGTTCCACGACGGCGCCGACTTCACCGCCGAGGACGTCAAGGCGACGTACGAGCGGATCGTGCGGCCCCCGAAGGGCATCCTGATCCCGCGCTCGTCGCTGTTCACCGCGGTGAGCGAGATCGTGGTGCTGGACCCGCACCGCATCGAGTTCCGGCTCACCGAGCCGCGGCCGCGCGCCTTCATGCTGGGCGCCTTCGCGAGCGGCTGGAACATCATCGTCCGCAAGAAGACCCTCGACGACAACCAGGGCAACCTGCGGCAGGTCATGAACTACCCGGGCACCGGGCCCTTCCGGCACGTCTCGCGGAAGGACAAGGAAGTCTGGAACATGGAGAAGAACCCCAACTACTGGAACAAGGGGCTGCCGTACGTCGACAAGCTCGAGGTCTACCACATGCCGCCGTTCTCGCCGGAGCTGGGCGCGTCGTTCCTGTCCGGCAAGCTCGACTACGCGCGGCTGCTGGATCCGGTCTCCTGGCGCAAGGCCAAGGAGATGCCCGGGGTCACCGCGGCCGCCTTCAACCAGTCCGTGATCCAGGCGGTCTACATGAACCAGAAGAAGGTCAAGGCGTTCCAGGACGTGCGGGTGCGCCGGGCGATTCACCTCGCCATGGACCGGCACGTGCTGGTGGACGTGGTCAAGGACACCGCGCCCATGCAGATCGGCGGCTTCGTGTACCCGTTCCACGAGGCGTCCACCCCGAAGGCGGAGCTGGAGAAGCGGCTCGGCTATCAGAAGGACCCGAAGGCGGCGATCCAGGAAGCCAAGAAGCTCATGCAGGAGGCCGGCTACGGCCAGGGGATCAAGGGGCTCGACTTCCTGGTGCGCGATGCCGCCACCTTCAAGCTCTGGGCGGTGGCGATCCAGGCCATGCTGAAGGAGCACCTCAACATCGAGTGCAACCTCCGGGTGGTCCAGATCTCCCAGTGGTTCGAGGAGGCGGCCGCCGGCAACTTCGACCTCGGGATCACCGCCATCGTGTCCGCGCTGATGGACCCGTCCGACTACTTCTCGTCCTGGTATGGCAAGGACGCCCCGAACAACTACGCGGGCTGGACCAACGAGCAGTTCCACGCGCTCGCCCGGAACATCGAGCGGGAGGTGGACGACAACAAGCGCAAGACCATGATCCGCCAGGCGGAGGACATCCTGGAGAGCGACCCGCCGCTGATCCCGGTGGCCTACGAGCAGATCTACGACGCCTGGTACAACAAGGTGCACGGTCAGAACCC
Source organism: uncultured Candidatus Rokubacteria bacterium (assembly GCA_963747235.1). Lineage (GTDB taxonomy): Bacteria > Methylomirabilota > Methylomirabilia > Rokubacteriales > CSP1-6 > CAMLFJ01. Next base: position 348,031 of record CAVVEU010000033.1, on the reverse strand, counting down.
GAGCAAGTACTTCGGGATCTACGACGTGGTGCGCTGGGATCAGGTCTGGGTGGGGTAGGGTAGCCCCAGACCCGAGCCTTCGCTCGTGCAGAAGTACCTGCTCCGGAGGGCGCTGTTCGCCCTGGGCACCCTGATCGGGGTCTCCCTGATCATCTTCGTGGTGCTGCGCATCCTGCCGGGCGATCCGCTGGTGGCCATCCTCGGCGTGGAAGGCCACGCCAAGATGGCGCCGGCGGATCGCGCGGCCATCATGCACGACCTGGGCCTGTCCGACTCGCTGCCGGTGCAGTACGCGCGCTGGATGCGGGACATCGCCACCGGGCAGCTCGGCAAGTCGTTCTTTCGCGGCGACACCGTGCGCGACCTCATCCTCCACCGCGGGCCGCTCTCCGCCGAGATCGCGATCCTCGCCCTGGTCATCTCGTGGCTGGTGGGGCTGCCCGTCGGCATCCTGAGCGCGATCCGCCCCAACGGCTGGGCCGACGCGATGGTGCGCTCGCTCTCGGTGCTCTTCATCGCGGTGCCCGGCTTCTGGCTCGGCCTGCTGATCGTGCTGGCCCTGCTCTTCTGGTTCGGCTACAAGGCGCCGATCATCATCGTGCAGCTCTGGGAGAACCCCTGGCAGAACTTCCAGCTCATCATCGGGCCCGCGATGGTGCTCGGGCTGGCCCAGGGCGCCTACATCGCGCGCATGACCCGCTCCTGCCTGCTGGAGGTGATCCGCGAGGACTACGTGCGCACCGCGCGGGCCAAGGGCACGCTGGAGCGCTCGGTGGTGATGCGGCACGCGCTGCCCAACGCGCTCCTGCCCGTCATCACGATCTCGGGCGTCCTGCTGGGCTTCGTGCTCGGCGGCTCGGTGGCGGTCGAGCAGGCCTTCGGGGTGCCCGGCCTCGGCCGCGCCCTCGTGGTGGCCATCGTCGAGCGCGACATCGTCGTGGTGCAGAACCTCGTGCTGCTCTACGCGGGGATCTTCGTGCTGGTCAACGTCCTGGTGGACATGAGCTACGCCTGGCTCGATCCCCGGATCCGGTACCAGTAGGCGTCCGCCCATGTCGAATCAGGCGCTCCGCGAGCTCGGGGGCTTTGCCCGCCGCAACAAGCTGTCGGTCGTGGGCGGCCTCGTGGGCCTGTTCGTCGTGCTGGTCGCGCTGACCGCGCCCTGGATCGCCCCGCGCGAGCCCTTGAAGGCGGACTTCCGGCGGATGAACAAGCCGCCCGACGCGCAGTCCTTCTTCGGCACCGACCAGGTGGGCCGCGACACGCTGAGCCGCGTGATGTACGGGGCGCGCACCTCGCTCTTCGTGGCGTTCTCCGCGGTGCTGCTCGGCACCACGGTGGGCTCGCTCTGGGGCGTGGCCTGCGGCTACCTGGGCGGGCGCTTCGATCTGGTGAGCCAGCGCATCATGGAGGTCCTGCAGGCGTTCCCCGATCTCATCCTGGCCATGGCGATCTCGATGGCCATCGGGACCGGTCTGCCCGCGGTCATCGCGGCCATCGCGGTCACCCGCATTCCGTTCGGCGGGCGGGTGATCCGGTCGGTGGCCATCAGCGTGCGGGAGATGCCCTTCGTGGAGGCGGGCCGGGCCGCCGGCGCCTCGCAGCTCCGGGTGATGACGCTGCACGTGCTGCCCCAGTGCATCGCGCCCTACCTGGTCCTCGCCACCACCCACCTGGGCGTCGCGATCGTGATCGAGGCCGCCCTGGGCTTCCTCGGGGTCGGCGTCCCGCCGCCCACGCCGACCTGGGGGAACATGCTGGCGGACGCGATCACCGGCCTCGTGCCCCCACTGGTGGCTGGTGCTCTTCCCCGGCCTCGCGATCACCGTCACCGTGCTCGCGTTCAACCTGCTCGGCGACGGCATCCGCGACACGCTGGACCCGAAGCTCTCGCCCGCCGTGCTGCGCCTGGTGACCGGCGCCGGCAGATCCCACGCCGGGCCCGCTCCCGCCGCGGTCGGCAAGCCCTCGGACGCGACCGCCTAGCCCAGGCGTCAGAGAGGCTTGCAGCCCGGGCGGTCGTAGCGGTGGAACTCGCCCCGCGCGTTGATCGCGACGCGGATGCTGGGCGTGGTGCCCACCGGCTCCAGATGATGCCAGAGGTGCTTCGGGCCGAAGACGAAGTCGCCCGCGCGCGCGTGAATGGGCGCGGTCTCACCCTCGATGTACCAGTCGATCTCGCCCTGGAGCACGATCCACCACTCGTCGTGATGGTGGTAGTGGGTGTCGTTGGGCTGGCCGGGCGGGTGGCAGATCAGGAAGGCCTGGATGTCGTCGGTCAGCACGACCGCCTCCGACCAGGGCGGCGCGCCCTTCTTCGCGATGAGCTCGGGCAGGCGACTCTGGAGCGAGCCAAGCTGGAGCAGCGGAATGCGTTCGGTCATGTCGTGGAAGCTCCTCGTCGGCGCGCGAGCCACCGCCGCGCGCCCTCGGTGGCCTGCACGAGGCCGCCCGGGAAGATCAGCACGATGGCGATGAAGAGCACGCCGAAGATCAAGAGGTGAAAGTCCACCCAGCGCACGGTCAGGTACTCCTTGAGCAGCACGTAGAGCACCGCGCCCAGCACCGGGCCGTGCAGGGTGCCGACGCCGCCGATGAACGTCATGAGCAGCGCCTCGAAGGTCCAGTGTGGCCCGAACGGATGCGACGGATAGTAGCTGATGTGGTAGTAGGCGAAGAAGCCGCCCGCGAGCCCGGCCAGCGCGGTCGAGAGCACGAGCGCCCGCAGCTTGAGGGCCAGCGCGGCGACCCCGCTGGCCTCCGCCGCGTCCTCGTCCTCGCGGATGGCCTGCATCCCGAGTCCGAGGCGCGAGCCGGCGAGCGCGGCCACCGCCACCACCGACAGCGCGGCCAGCGCCAGCGCCAGGTAGTAGCGCGGCGCGAGCCGGTAGCCCGCGATGCTGGCCGCGGGCAGCGTCGAGATCTCGGGCAGCGTGTTGCTCACGAACGTGCGCAGGATCTCCCCCAGGGCGAGCGTGCCGATCGCGAAGTAGGCCCCCCGGAGCCGGAAGGCGGCCGCGCCGATGAGCAGCGCGAGGGCCACGGCCACCAGCGCGCCCGCGCCCATCGCGAGCGGGATCGGCGTCCCCGCGATCCAGAGGGTGCGCGCGGTCAGCGCGCCCAGGCCGAAGAAGGCGGCGTGCCCCAGGTTCACCTGGCCCGCGTAGCCCGCGATGATGTTCCAGCTCTGGGCCATCGTGATCGAGAGCAGGACCAGCAGCACGAAGTTCAGCACGTCGTCGCGGCGGACCAGCAGCGGCAACGGCGCGAGCGCCGCGAAGCCCAAGAGTATCCCCACTGTCCACGCGCGCTCACCGGTCATCGAGGTTTCCCGAACAGGCCTTGCGGCCTGAGCACGAGCACCACGACGAAGATCACCAGGCCCACGACCTCGCGATAGGGGCCGCCGAAGGCGGCGGCGCTGAGCGCCTCGGCCACGCCCACGAACAGGCCGGCCGCGAAGGTGCCCAGCATGGAGCCGAGGCCGGCCAGCACCACCACGATCAGGGCCTTGAGCGTCCACTCGAGCCCGATGGCCGGGCTGATCGAGTAGCCGACGCTCACCAGGGTGCCCGCCGCCCCCGCGAGCGCGGTGCCGATGGCGAAGGCCAGCAGGTAGGCGCGCCGCACGTCGATGCCGGTGAGCAGCGCGGCCTGCCAGTCCTCCGCGGTGGCGCGGATGGCCTTGCCCCAGCGCCAGCGGGCGAGCAGCAGATGGAGCCCCGCGATCAGCGCGAAGGCGACGGCCAGGCTGACCAGCCGGATCACCGGGACGGCGAGCGGCCCCACGTGGAGCACCGCGCCGCTGTAGGCCGTGGTCACCGAGCGATCGTCCGCGGTCCAGAGCTGGAGCGCCAGCGCGTGCAGGGCCAGGGCGAGGCCGAAGCCGACCAGCAGCGAGTTCTTGATGCGGGTCTCCTCGTGGGCGCGGACCACGAAGCCGAACAGGACGGCGTAGAGCACCGCCCCCAGCACGAGCGTGGCCGGGATGACCACGAGCAGCGACGCGAAGGGATCCATGCGGAGCAGGGCGAAGAGCCAGTAGGTGCCGTAGCCGCCCAGCATGATCAGCTCGCCGTGGGCCACGTCCAGTACCTTGAGCACGCCGAAGACGAGCGAGAGGCCCGCGGCGGCGAGGCCGTAGAGCCCGCCCAGGAGCAGGCCGAGCACGATCTGCTGCGCCAGGACGGTGAGCGCGATCCCGTCCATCACTCGCCGACCGCGAGCGGCCCCAGATAGGCGCGTCGCACGTGCGGGTCGCGCAGCAGCTCGGCGCCGCCGCCCTCGCCCGCCACCCGCCCGCCCTCGAGGATGTAGGCGCGGTGGGCCAGAGTGAGGGCCGCGCGCACGTTCTGCTCGATCAGGAAGATCGCCACGCCCGCGCGGTTGATCTCGGCCAGCGCGTCCAGGATCGCGCGCACGAGCTGGGGCGCGATGCCGAGCGACGGCTCGTCCAGCATGAGCAGGCGCGGGCTCGCCATCAGCGCGCGGCCCACCGCCACCATCTGCTGCTGGCCGCCCGAGAGCGCGCGCACGATCTGCCGCCGGCGCTCACGCAGGGCGGGGAAGAGCGCGTAGACGCGCTCGTAGCTCTCGCGGCGCGCGGCGCGGGCGCGCGGGGAGAAGGCGCCCAGCTCCAGGTTGTCCTCCACCGTCATGCTCGCGAAGAGCCGGCGGCCCTCGGGCACGATGGCGAGGCCGCGCTCCACGATCAGGTGCGCGGGCACCGCGCGCAGGTCCTCGCCTTCCCAGCGGATGCGGCCGGCGCGCGGCCGCACGAGGCCGGCCACGCAGGCCAGCAGTGTGCTCTTGCCCGCGCCGTTGGGGCCGAGCAGCGCGACGATCTCGCCGGGCCGCACCGAGAGCGTCACGCCGGAGAGCACGCGGACGTCGCCGTAGGCCGCTTCGAGGCCCTCGATCTCAAGCATGCGCGTCCTCACGCATGCGCGTCGGGCGGCCGCGCGGCCCCCAGGTAGACGTCCACCACGCGGGCGTCGGCGGCCACCACGGCGGGCGAGCCATCCGCGATCTTCTCGCCCGCGCTCAGCACCATGATCCGCTGCGCGAGGTCCATCAGCGCCCACACGATGTGCTCCACCATCAGCACGGTGAGGCCGTCGGCGACCAGGCGCCGGATCAGGGCCATCGCGGCCGCCGTCTCGGCCGGATTGAGCCCGGCCATGAACTCGTCCAGCAGCAGGAGCTCGGGCCCGGTGGCCAGCGCCCGCGCCAGCTCGAGGCGCTTGCGATCCATCAGGGTCAGCGCGGAGGCCGGCGTCGCGGCCCGGCCCTCGAGGCCGACCAGCGCGAGCAGGCGCGCCGCCTCCGCGCCCGCGCTCCCGCCGCCGCGCTTGCGGCCGTAGAGGCAGCCCACGCGCACGTTATCGAGCGCGGAGAGGCCGGCGAAGGGCCGGACGAGCTGAAAGGTGCGGGCCACGCCGCGCGCGCAGAGCCGGTGCGGAGCGAGCCCGGCCACGTCGCGGCCCTGGAGCCGGATGCGCCCGCGATCGGGCCGCAGGGCGCCCGCGATCAGGTTGAAGAGCGTGGTCTTGCCGGAGCCGTTCGGCCCCATGATGCCGAGCAGCTCGCCGGGCTCGATCGTGAAGCTGACGTCGCTGACCGCGAGGACGCCGCCGAAGCCCTTGGACAGCCGCTCGACTTCCAGGAGCGCCACGCCCGCTCAGGCGCCGCGGACCACGATCGGCTTCAGCGACGGCCGCGCCAGCGCCTCCGCGGCCCGGTCCCACGGGATGATCTCGGAGGTGACGCGCTCGGGACGGAGCCCGGCGCTCGCGACCAGCTCCAGCACGCGGGGCAGCGCGGCGCGCGAGTTCACCCGGCCGGTGACGAAGCGGACGCCGCGCGTGTACATGGACAGCAGCGGCAGGGGAACGTCCCCGCCGAAGTAGATGCTGACGCTGGTGCAGATGCCCTCGGGCTCGAGCGACTGGAGCGCGCGCCGCAGGCCGCGCGGATCATTACTGCCGTCCACCGTGATCGGGTAGGTCTCGCGCGTGGTGGGCGGCCGGCGGCTCACGCTCGCGCCGAGGGCCTCCGCCACCGCGGCGCGGTCGCCATTGGGGTCCACGTAGTCCACTCGCGCGGCGCCGGCCGCCAGGGCGCAGGCCACCGCGTAGAGCGGGACGCTGCCGATGCCGCCCAGCACCAGCACGCGCGCCCCCGGGTACTCCGCGAGCGGCGGGCCGACGGCGCGCCAGCCGTCGGCGACATTGTCGCTGATGCTGGCCACCGTGGCCGGATCGAGGCCGGCGGGCAGGCGGACGAGCATATGCGTGGCGTAGGGCACGCGCACCAGGTCGGACAGCGCCCCGCCCCAGCGGCCGCCCAGGGGCTCGAAGCCATACATGGACACGGGCGGCACGCTCTCGCAGCTCCCGGTGCGGCCGGAGCGGCAGCAGGCGCAGGCACCGCAGCCGATCTGGAACGGCACGATGACGCGGTCGCCGGGGGCGAAGCCGGTCACCGCGGAGCCCACCGCCGCGACCTCGCCCACGAACTCGTGGCCGATCGGGAACGGCCCCTGGAACGGGGTCAGCCCGCGCAGCAGCGCGACGTCGAGATCGCAGGCGGCCACCGCCAGCGGCCGGACGAGGGCGTCATCCGCCGTCTCGAGCGCCGCGTCGGGCGCCTCCTGCCACTCGAGCCGGCCCGCCTCCAGGAAGACGAGCGTCCGCACCCTAGCGCTTCGCGAAGGGCGGCGCGGGGAAGGCGAGCGGGGCGGTGGCGGCGTCCTTCGGCCACACCAGCTCCTGCTTGCCGTTGATCCACTGCAGCAGCGCCTGCGGCACGATGCCGGTGCCGTCCGGCCGGAACTTCACCGCGCCGATCACCGTGTTCATGCTGGTGGCGGCGACGGCATCACGGATCTTCTCCCGGTCGGCCCCGCCCGCGCGCGTGACCGCCGCGGCCAGGATCTGCACGCACGCGTAGGCCGGGCCCACCAGCGGATCGGCCGGGCGGTTGAATCTCTTCTGGTGCGCGTCGTTCAGCTCCTTCACGCCGGCGCCCGTCATGGCGTGGTGCCAGCCCGCCGCGAGCACCATGAAGTCGCCGTCCTTGCCGAGGTTCTGCGCCCAGATCTGGGCGTCCGGGGCGCGGATGAAGAGCGCGAGCTTCGGCGTGTAGCCGAGCTCCTTCATCTGCTTGACGATGGTCATGCCGTCGGGCGGGGTGGGCAGCGCCAGCACCGCGTCCGCGTTCGCGGTCCGGGCCTTCAGGATGATGTCGGAGAAGTCCTTGGCGCCCGGCGCGTACTCGCCGGTGACCACCACCTGGTAGCCGGCGGTCTTGCCCGTTTCCGTCCACGCCGCCGCCATCTCGCGGCCCCAGTCGGTCTTCTCCTGGAAGATCGCGACGGTCTTCGGCCGCTCCGCCGCCGGGATGAGGCCGAGCAGCCCCTGGGTGGCCTGGCCGATATCGGGGGACTTCCAGAACGGCGAGAAGAGATAGCGGAAGCCCTGCTGGTGAATCTTCTGCAGCGCGAAGGCCACGCCCAGGTACGGCACGCGGTTCTTCTCCGCCACCGAGGCGGCGGCCGCGTGCAGGTCGGAGCCGAAGCCGCCGAGGTAGCCCGCCACGCCCTGGGCCGCCAGGCCCTCGAGCCGCGCGACAGTCTTGGTGGCGTCGGACTCGTCGTCCTGCAGGATCAGCTCGATCGGCAGCTTGGCGGAGCCGACGGTGATACCGCCGGCCGCGTTGATCTGCTCCACCGCGATCTCGTAGCCGGCGCGGATCTGGGCGCCGCCCGCGCCGTAGCGGCCGGTGAGCGGGACCACCGCACCCATCTTCACGGTCTGAGCCCAGACGGCGGTCGGAGCGAGGCCGAGCAGGGCGAGCGCGAGCAGGGCGAGCATTCTCATGTTGGTCTCCTTGAAGTCGATGCGTGGAATCAGGCGGTCCAGATCGATCGGGCGGTCTCGGCCACGCGGTGGAGCTTGGCCCGCTGCTCCTCTGGCGAGATCCGGTTGCCCTCCATGGTCGAGGCGAAGCCGCACTGCGGGCTGAGCGCGAGCCGCTCGAGCGGGAGGTAGCGGGCGGCCTCCTCCACGCGGGCGCGTAGCTCGGCCACCGACTCGAGGCGCGGCATCTTGGTCGTCACGAGGCCGAGGACCACCGTGCGGTCGTCCGGCATCGCGCGCAGCGGCTCGAAGCCGCCCGAGCGCGCGTCGTCGTACTCGAGCAGGAAGCGCTGGAAGCGGCTCCGGGTGAACACGCGCGCGATCGGCTCGTAGCCGCCGCTGGCGTAGAACATGGACTGGTTGTTGCCGCGGCAGATGTGCAGGCCGAAGGTGACGCCGGGGTGCGTGCCGATCACCGCGTTATCCATCTCGATGCACGCGTCGATCAGGCGGTCGGGATCGCTGCCGCGCTGGCGGTAGCCCTCGCGGAGCTCGGGATCGAGCAGCGCCGCGTACTGGGGCGCGTCGATCTGGATGTAGGTGCAGCCGAGCGCGACCAGCTCCGGCCACCTCGCGCCGCGTGAGATCCACGATGTCGGCCAGGTAGGCGTCGCGCGTCGGGTAGGCGCCGGTGGACTTCTCGGGATCGTAGTAGGCGGCGGCCTGCTGGCTGCTGATCAGCGTGACCTTGGTGGGCCGCGTCGTGCGCGCGCGCAGGTAGACGAACTCCTCGGTGCACATGCTGCGGCGCCAGCGGAGCTTCTCGACGACCACCGGGCGCTTGAAGACGAGCCGCTCGCCCTGCTCGTTGTGGAACGGGATGGCCCAGCCGCCCAGCTTGTCGAAGCCGTCGAGCGCGTCGATCAGATGGCCGAAGAAGGCGTAGCGGCGCAGCTCGCCGTCGGTGACCACGTCGAGGCCGGCGTCCTCCTGCAGGCGCACCGCGTCGTCCACCGCGCGGTCCTCGACCTGCTTGAACGCGGCGGCGGAGAGCTCGCCGCGCTCCAGGCGCTGGCGGGCCTCCTTGAGGGCGGGCGGCCGGAGGAGGCTCCCGATCACGTCGCTGCGGATCACTCGAGAACCCGATCCGCCCGTAGCAGCAGCGACGGGGGGATCGCCAATCGGAGGGCCTTGGCGGTGGTGAGGTTGACGACCAGGTCGAACTTGGTGGGCTGCTCGACCGGGAGGTCGGCGGGGCTGGCACCCTGGAGAACCTTGTCGACGAGCGTGGTCACCTGACGGAAGGCTCGACGAAGGCTCGGACCATAGGCGATCAGTCCGCCCTCGTCCGCGGTCTCCGGCCACTGGTACATCGCCGGCAGCCCGAGCTCCGCCGCCAGCGTGATGATACGGCCGCGCAGGGCAAAGAGCACCGCCGACGCGAGCACGTTCACGCCGGCGACCCCGCTCGCCTTGGCCTCTCGAAGTGCCCGTTCGAGCTGATCCGGGGTGCCGACGAGCGCTTCGCGCAGCGTGAGGCGCCGAGCCGCGGCGGTCGCGTCGAGCGCCGGCCGCGATTCTCGATGCGTGGTCTGGTCCCCGAGAAGCAGGACGGTGCTGCGCGGAGGCACGAGCTCCGCGAGACCTTCCAGCCGCTTGGCGTCGAGCTCGGTGCCCATGATGCTCACGCCGGTGATGTTACCCGCCGGCTGTCGCATGTTGGCGACGAGCCCGGCTCTGACCAGGTCTTCGGACATGGCCACGATGGGAATGGTGGTGGTCGCCGCCTTTGGCGGCGAGCCCGGCGGCATCGCCAAAGGTAGCGATCACCGCAGGGCGCTGTCCGGCGAGATCGGCGGCGAGGCCGGGCAGACGATCGGGCTTGCCGTCGGCATAGCGGAAGTCGAACACGATGTTGCGGCCTTCGGCGTGTCCCAGCGCCTGTAGGTAGGCGCGGATCGGATCCGTGAAGGTTTGCCCGGCCTCGCGCGAGAAGACGAGCAGGACGCCCACCGTCGGCATCGCCCTCGGCTGCGCGCGCGCGGGCGAGGGCCACGCAGCGACGGCGCCGCCGAGCAGCGACAAGAAGTCTCGACGCTTCATCGAGGCGCTTCTCCCCGTGTCTGCTCGACGCCGCTTACTGGGCGACCTTGAACATGACGCCCTCGATGCCGAGGGCGGTCTTGCCGATGCCCTCGAGCATGCGGTCCACCGTGGGCGGCATGAGGGTCGAGGTGCGGAGGTCGCGGAAGGCGCGCTCGGCCGGGAAGTCCTTGTAGGCGCCGCGGCCGCCCACGACCTGGATCACCTGCGAGGTGACGTGCGAGCCCGACCTCCGTGGCGAGGTACTTGGCCTTGTTGGCCGAGCAGGCCGCGCTGCGCACGACGTCGGCCGGCCTCCCAGCGCTCGGCGGAGTCGTGCCAGCACGAGCAGCGCGCCGTCGAGGTGCGCCGCGACAGCTCGCCGATGTGGCGCTGCACCGCGGGATCGTTGGCCACCGGGACGTTCTCGGGCTTCACGACGCGCTTCTTGGCGTAGTCGCGGCGAAGGCGAGGGCGCGCCTCCGCGATGCCCAGGTAGACCGCGGCGTAGCCCAGCGCGAAGCTCTCCACCACGCCCACCCGGAGCCCGGCGCCGGGCTCGCCGAGCGCCGTGTCCTTCGGCACGCGCACGCCCGTGAAGGTGACCGAGGGGCTGAAGGTCGCGCGCATGCCGAGCGTGTTCCACTTGCCGTCGGTGGCGATGCCGGGGCGTCTCGGCGGGCACCAGCACCAGGAGCAGGGCCTTGCCCATGTCGGCGCCGCCGTCGAGCGCGCACCAGACCATGTAGTACGAGGCGCCCAGGGCCATCGTGCAGAAGTGCTTCACGCCGTCCACCACCCAGCGCGTCGCCGTCCTGCGCGGACGACCGTCTCCATCAGGAAGGTGCGCGAGAGGCTCACCGCGGGCTCGCTGCCCCAGCTCCCGAAGAGCTTGCCGTCGCTCGACGACCTCGCCGAAGTAGCGGCGCTTCTGCGCCTCGGTGCCGAGCGCGTCGATGAAGCGCATGACCGTGGAGTGCATGTGCACCGTCATGGCGGTGTTGGCGCAGCCCCGGGCGATGGTGCGGATCACGCCGATGTAGGTCGGCATGTCGAGCCCGAGGCCGCCGTGCGCGGTGGGAACTGCGCGAGCCGAGAAAGCCGTCCCGCGGCGGAGATCGCGCCAGCTCTCGATCGGATTGGTGCCCTCGCGGTCGTACTCGGCCGCGCGCGGGGCGATCGTTCTCGCGCGTCGAGCGCGTCCGACGCGGTCGACGACGGCTCCTCCGGCCGCCACCGGTCTAGCCAGCCATAGGTCGAGCTCATGCGCCGCCGACGGGCTTGCGGTCGGACGTCTCGCAGCGGCAGGTGTCCGCCTCGTGCAGCTCGATCAGGTTGCCGTGCGGGTCGTACATGAAGATCTGCTGCGAGCTGGGGGCCGACCACGGCCATCGTGCTCCAGTACGTCACGCCCATGCGGTCGAGCTCGCGCTTGGCCTCCTGGATGTCGGGCACGGCCAGGGCCACGTGGGGCGTCGACGGGATCCTGCTGTCGGGGCCCTTGGCGTAGCTTGCGACGCCCCGTCCACGCCCATGAGGTGGATCTGCGTGTCGTCGCCGCAGTCCATCCAGTAGCCGTCGATCGCCGGGATCGTCGGGCGACCCGTGATCGGCGTCGAGGCCGAGCACGTCGTGGTAGAAGCCGAAGCGACTTCTTCGCGTCTCGTCGGGCGAGGGCCCGACGCGGATGCCGTGATGGTGGAGCTCCAGCACCTTGACGGCCATGGATGTCCTCCTTGGTGATGCGTTTGCCCCGAGATACGCCGCTTGGACGCGCCACCGGAACAGGAAGAACGAGGCAGAAGATCGGCCCGATGACGAGCGGCCAGCGCTCGGTGAACGACGGCCAGCCGGTCCTCCAGCACCAGGTAGGTGCCGGCGCCGACGAAGGGACCGAAGAAGGTGCCCGCGCCGCCGAGCAGCGTCATGATCACCACCTGGCCCGAGGTGATCCAGTACAGCGACTCGACGGGCACGACCGTGAGCCGCAGCGCGTCCAGTGCCGCCCGCCAGGCCGGCGAAGAAGGCGGAGAAGACGAAGGACAGGTGCTTGACGCGGTTGACGTCGTAGCCGCAGGCGGCCGCGCGGTCGCCGTTCTCGCGGATCGCCTGGAGCACGGTGCCGAAGGGCGAGTCGAGAATGCGCTTGAGCGCCAGCCACCGCGAGCCAGACCAGGACGAACGTGAAGTAGTAGAAGGCCGAGCGAGCTCTCGAGGTAGATCTTCCAGGCCGAAGAGCCCGAGCGGCGAGCTGCGGGATGCCGCGCAGGCCGTCGTCGCCGCCGGTCACGTCGGCCAGGTGGAAGCGCGACGAAGTAGAGGAGCTGGGCGAAGGCGAGGGTCAGCATCGCGAAGTAGATGCCGCGCCGCCGCAGGCAGAAGAAGCCGATCGCGGCGCCGCCCAGGACGGCCAGGAGCGGACCCGAGGCGAGCCCGAGCCAGAGCGAGCCCATCTGGAGCTTGGCGAGCGCGATGCCGGTGCCGTAGGCGCCGAGGCCGTAGTAGGCCGCGTGGCCGAAGGAGAGCAGCCCGTGTAGCCGTAGAGCAGGTTGAAGCCGAGCGCGAAGCAGGCCGAAGATCAGCACCTGGGTAGGCCATGGTGCGGTAGGGCATGATGAACGGAAACAGGGCGAAGAAGATGCCAGAAGGCCGAGCACCGGGATGCGCGGCGATGCGAAGCGCGACACGCCGGAGCACGCTCACTCCGCGAGCCCGGCCTCGCCGAAGAGGCCGCTCGGCCGCACGAGCAGGACGACCGCCATCACCACGAACACCATGATCTCGGCGAGCTTGGGCGCGAAGAGCGTGGTGATGCCCGACCACCTGGCCGATGAGGAGCCCGGCCACCACCGCGCCGAGCAGGCTGCCCATGCCGCCCACCACGACGACCACGAACGACTCGATGACCATGGTCACGCCCATCTCGGCGTAGGCGCCGCGCATCGGGCCCGGCCAGGATGCCGGCCGAGCCCGGCCAGCGCGGTAGCCGATGCCGAAGACGAGCAGCCAGATGCGGTTGAGGTCGATGCCGAGCGCGCGGACCATCAGCGGATCGCGCGAGCCCGCGCGGATGATGAGCCCGACGTTGGTGCGTCTCGAGGAAGAAGCCCAGAGGCCGATCAGCACCGCGACGGTGACCGCGATGACGAAGAGCCGGTAGGCGGGGAAGGCCATGAAGCCCAGGTCGACCGCGCCGCGCCAGCGCCCGGGGCGGATCGAGCGTGAGCCCGATCTTGCCCCAGAACGACCTTGACGGTCTCGATCGAGGACCAGCGAGAGGCCGAAGGTGAGCAGCAGCGGATCGTCCGGGCTCCGTCCGTAGAGCCGCCGGATGAGGAAGCGCTCGATGAGCAGCCCGAGCGCGCCGACCATGAGCGGCGCCACGCATCAGCGCCACCCAGAAGTTCTTGCGTGTAGCCGAGCAGGAACACGGCGAAGTACGCGCCCAGCATGTAGAGCGCGCCGTGGGAGAAGTTCACCACGGTCATCAGCCCGAAGATCAGCGACAGGCCGATGGCGAGCAGCACGAAGATCATCCCCAGCACCAGGCCGGTGAAGATCTGGGGCAGGACCGCGGCGAGAGAACTCGGGCACGAGCTTAGGCGTAGCCCTTCTCCTTGCAGGTGCGGTCGTACTTCTCGTTCGCGGCCACCTTGGCCACGATGTCCATCGAGCCCCAGTCGCCCTTGGTCTTGCCGGGCCCGCCCCTTGACGATCCACATGTCCTGCATGGACTTGTTGTCGCAGGCCCGCCACCACTGCTTGCCCTTGAAGTGGTCGTAGACCGGGCTCTTGCGGAGCGCGTTGGCGACCGCCTCGGCGTCGGTGGACTTGGCCAGCTCCACGCCGCGCGCCACCTCGAGCACGCCGCGAGTAGGAGTAGGCGCCGTAGTCGCCGGGCGGCACGTTGAACTTCTTCATGGAGGCCTCGACGAACTTCTTCGCCGACGGGATCGAGTCCTGCAGCTCCCAGTACCAGTTGATCGCGCCGTAGACGTCCGCGTAGAGCTCGGCCCCGCCTTCCTTGAGGTAGGAGATCCAGAGCAGCGGCTGGGCGATCTTCATGGTCTTCTTCATGCCGAAGCTGCTCGACCTGCTTGAGGAAGCGCGATGTTGTCCGCGCCGGGCGTCACGTACACGAACACCTCGGGCTTGGCCGCCTGGATCTTCGGCAGGTGGGCGGAGAACTCGGCGCTGCCGAGCGGGTACGGGGTGGCGCCGAGCAGGGTGCCGCCCTGCTTCGCGAGCGTGTCCTGGAGCACCGCGTTGTTCTGCTTGCCCCACGCGTAGTCGGCGTAGACGATCCACCACTTCTTGCCGAGGTTCTGGGCGATCCACGTGCCCATCGACGCGGCAGGTGATCGTGGGGTTGAGCGCCTCGTGGAAGGTGATCGGGCTGCGTGTCCGGCTTGGCGCTGATCTCGTCGGACTGGCTGGTCGAGATGAAGAGCACCTTGGACTTCTTGGTCTGCTCGTTGATGGCCATCTGCACGTGCGCGGCGAGGCCGCCCACGATGAACTGGCACTTCTGTCGTTCTCGATCAGCTCCTTGGTGCGCTGGGCGCCGACCGCGGGCTTGAGCTCGTCGTCGCGGAAGAGCACCTCGACCTTGCGGCCCATGACGCCGCCCTTGGCGTTGAGCTCGTCCTGCGCGAGCTGGGCGCCGCGCTGCATGTCCGCGGCGAGGGCCGCGAAGGGGCCGGTCAGCGGCAGCGGGCAGCCGATCCGGAGCGGGTCCTTGCTCTGCGCGCGGAGGATGGCCGGGAACGACAGGGCCGCGGCACCAGCCGCGGTGGTTGCCAGGAATGAGCGCCGATCCATGGGTTGTCTCCTCTGCGTTGAGTGAGCGCGCCTCTTCGGGGGTCAGGTGGCCGGTATCATAGGAGGCCCGTCCGGCCGTGTCAATCGTGTTAAGATGCCGCACCTTTACGCACGAGGAGGTGCTCATGTTCCGCTTCGCGTCGAGCGTCCTGACCCTTCTGCTGCTCCTGCTCGTCGGCGCCTGGCCGGCGGCCGCCGAGTACCCGGAGCGCCCGCTCACCATCCTGAGCGGCTACCCGGCGGGCGGCATGGTGGACATCGTGGCCCGCGCCCTGGCGGAGGGGCTCAAGAAGAAGTACCCGAAGGGCGTCGGCGTCGTCACCCGGCCGGGCGGCGGCGGCTCGCTCGCGGTGGCGGAGCTGGTGCAGGCCAAGCCGGACGGCTACACCATCATCCTGGCGCCGATCTCCACCCTGGTCATCCATCCGCAGCTCAACGATCTGCCGTACAAGACGCCCGACGACTACGAATCGATCATCAACACCGTGGCGTTCTACTCGGTGATCGCGGTGAAGGCCGACGCGCCGTGGAAGACGATGCAGGAGCTCGTGGCCGCGGCCAAGGCCAGCCCCGGCAAGCTGCGGGCGGGCTCGCCCGGCGAGGGGACCTCGAGCCACCTGAACCTCGAAGAGCTCAAGCGCCTGTCCGGCGTGAACATCACGCACGTGCCGTTCGCGGGCTGGGGCGAGTCGAGCCCCGCGCTGCTCGGCGGCCACATCGAGAGCGTGGTGGCGCAGCCCGGCGAGGTGCGGCCGCTGGTCGAGGGCGGCAAGCTCCGCGCGCTCATGGTCTTCCAGGCGAAGCGGAACCCGTTCTTCCCCGACGTCCCGACCGCCAAGGAGCTGGGCTGGGACGCGGCCAGCGGCATCTCGTTCATCCTGGTGGCGCCCAAGGGCACGCCCGGGCCCGTGCTGAAGTACATCCACGACGCGACGAAGGCGGTGATGGAGGAGCCGCAGTTCATCGCCCTGATCAAGCAGCGGGCCATCGAGATCGACTACCGCGCGGGCGATCAGCTCAAGGCGGACATCTGGAAGGAGTACAAGTTCCACACCGAGGTGCTGACGCGTCTGGGGATGCTGAAGAAGAAGTAGCGCGATGACCGAGCGGCTCGTCGCCCTCGTCGTGGTCGCGGCCAGCGGCGCGTACCTGCTGAGCGGGCTCGCCCTGCCGCTCGGGACCATCGCGAAGCCGGGGCCGGCCTTCTTCCCGCTCGCCATCGGGGCATTCGGCGCCGTCATGGCGCTCGTGTGGACGGCGGCCGCGTTCCGGCGCGCGCCCGGAAGCGGCGGCCGAGCCCGCCACTCCGGCGGACGCGCGGGGGCGCGTCGTGGCGACCGCGGTCGCCCTGATCGGGTTCTGCTTCCTGCTGCGGTGGGTGGGCTACCCGGTCGCCGCGCTCGTCTTCGTGACGCTGCTCCTGCGGTGGCTCGGGGCCGGCTGGCGCTCGGCGGTGGTGACCGGCATCGCGAGCGCCGCGGTGTCGTACTACCTCTTCGGCGTGCTGCTCAACGTGCCGCTGCCCCACGGCTTCCTGTTCGACTGAGCTGACCGCGCTCGTGGGATCCGCTGGAGGGCCTCGCCTACGGGTTCTCGATCGCGCTGACGCCGGGCAATCTGTTCGCCTGCTTCATCGGGGTGCTCATCGGCACGGTGGTCGGGATCCTCCCCGGGATCGGGCCGGTGGGCGCGATGGCGCTCCTGCTGCCGTCCACCTTCGCGCTCGACCCCGCGACCGCGCTGATCATGCTCGCGGGCATCTACTATGGCTCGATGTACGGGGGCTCCACCACCTCGATCCTGGTCAACGTGCCCGGCGAGGCGGGCTCGGTCGTCACCGCGATCGACGGCTACCAGATGACGCGCAAGGGGCGCGCGGGCGCGGCCCTGGCCGTCGCGGGGGTGGGCTCGTTCGTGGCCGGCACCCTCGGCGTGGTCGGCATCGTGCTGGCCTCCTCGTGGCTCGCCGACCAGGCGCTCCGCTTCGGCCCGCCCGAGTACTTCGCGCTGGCCTTCGCCGGGCTCCTGCTGCTCTCGCGCCTGAGCGGCGGCTCGGTGCTCCAGGCCTTCGTGCTGGTCGCGATCGGCCTCGCGCTCGGCACCGTGGGCATGGAGCCGATCTCGGCGATCCGGCGCTTCACCTTCGGCTCGACGCAGCTCTCGCAGGGCATCGAGCTGGTCCCGGTGATCATGGGGCTCTACGGCGTGGCCGAGGTGCTCCTGATCGCGGAGGCGGGCGCCCAGCGCGCGAAGATCGTCTCGGTGAAGCTGCGCGAGCTGATGCCGACCCGCGAGGAGTGGCGGCAGTCGGCGGCCCCGATCGCGCGCGGCTCGGTGGTCGGCTTCTTCACCGGCCTGATCCCGGGGCCCGCCGCGGTGCTCTCCACGTTCATCTCCTACGCGCTCGAGCGCCGGATCTCGAAGACGCCGGAGCGCTTCGGCCACGGGGCGATCGAGGGCGTGGCGGGCCCCGAGGCCGCCAACAACGCGGCCACCGCGGGCGCGATGGTGCCGCTGCTCTCGCTGGGGATCCCGTTCTCGCCCGCCACCGCCATCCTGCTGGGCGCGCTGGTGATCACCGGCATCCAGCCCGGCCCGCTGCTGATCAGCCAGCGGCCCGAGGTGTTCTGGGGCGTGGTGGCCAGCATGTACGTGGGCAACGTGCTGCTGCTGATCCTCAATCTCCCGCTCGTCGGCGTCTTCGTGAGCGTGCTGCGCCTGCCCCAGCACGTGCTCGCGACGATGGTGCTGCTGCTCTGCCTGGTCGGCGCCTACAGCCTCAACAACAGCCAGCTCGACCTCTGGGTGCTGGTCGGCTTCGGGGTCTTCGGCTACGGACTGCGCAAGCTCGCGATCGATCCCTCGCCGCTGGTCGTCGCGCTGGTGCTGGGGCCGATGATGGAGAAGACGCTCCGGCAATCGCTCTTCATGGCGCGGGGCAATGTGCTCGAGATCGTGAGCCGGCCG
Source organism: uncultured Candidatus Rokubacteria bacterium (assembly GCA_963747235.1). Lineage (GTDB taxonomy): Bacteria > Methylomirabilota > Methylomirabilia > Rokubacteriales > CSP1-6 > CAMLFJ01. The sequence goes on along the minus strand of CAVVEU010000033.1, from coordinate 330,302 downwards.
CTGACCGCCACCCTGCTGATCCTGGGCCTGGTCGCCCTCATCGCTCCGCTCGTCGCGCGGCGCCTGCGCCGGCGGGCGCCGGCCGGCGTATCCGTGGGTGGCTGACCCGGGCAGCGGCGACTCGTCGGTCCTGCGGTGGCCCAGCCAGTGGCGCACGGCCGCCTATGCGGGCCTGGGGGCGGGCGCGGGCATCCTCGCCTGGTACGCGCTCCATGTTGGACGGAATCCGGACGAATCCTGGAAGACGGTCGTGCTGGCCTTCGCCCTGGGGGCGGCCCTGTCCTCGTTCTTCGTCGAGCCGCTGGTCCAGCGGCTGGTCCAGTCCCGGTCCACGCACGATCGGCGCAAGATCCGGATCGGGCTCCGGTGGGTCCGGGGCTCGTCGATCGTCGTCTCCGTGGCCACGTTCAGCGAGGTGTACCAGAACGCGGTGCTCGCCAGCTTCGACCGCGCGGGTGACTGGCTCGGCGTCTGCCTGCTCGCCGGCTTGATGACGCGCGCCTGGCTCGACGGCATCTCCGTCGATCCGCCGCGGGCCGCCCGGAAGGGGTTCCGGATCGCGCCGCTGGCGGTGCTGCTCTTCAACGCGACCGGTCTGCTCGCCGGGATGGCCGGCGACAAGGCGGGTCCTCGGGCCTACCTGGCCGAATGGCTTCCGCTCTTCGTCTTCCGGGCCCTCTTCCAGAGTGTCCTCTGGGCCTTGCTCGGCTTCTGGGGTGGCCGCATTCTCGAGCGCGTCCATGCCTCGCTCGTCGCGCGCCTCACGCTGGCGGTCGGGCTGGCCGGCGCCGTCCTGACGCTCGCGTCGCTGATCCTCGTTCCGATCTTCGCGCCGGAGAAGTCCTTGCGCCTGGTCAGCGCGAGCAATGTCCTGGTCACCCTCGGCTGGTGGGTCGGCTTGTGGTTGTGCCTGCTACCCGGGTCGTCCCGTGACATGAGCCCCCGCCCGGCGGAGACTCCCGCCGCCGCGCTGTCGACCCGGCCCGTCGTCGCGGTGGCGATCGCGGCTGCGGTGCTCGCGGGGCTGCTCCCCTACGCCGGCCGGGCGCTTCCCCGGCCGGGCTACGAGATCACCGAGCTGGATTTCGTCGCCAATGCCGACCGCAGCATCCATCCATGGGATCCGCACAACTATGTGCACGGGCAAGCGCTGTCGCTCAGTACGCGGACGCCCTATCTTCACGCCGTCCTGCGGGTCAAGTACGCCAGCCAGATCAAGCAGGAGATCCCGCTCACCTGCACGCTGACCGATCCGACGGGGACGACCCGGCGCGCGATCACCGAGACGGCGGCGCTCCCCGACCCCGAGGTCGCGCCGCCCGGTCGGGCCGCGTGGGTCGTGACGTTCGAGGCGCGAGATTTCGCCGCGGGACCGGGTCGCTACTGGGTCGCCTGCGGGACGCCCCGCGGCGAGCCCATCCGCACCGAGCTCAGGATCCTGTGATCGGCTCGTTGAAGCGGAGCCCGGAACGTGGCGGCCATCGGGTCACCCCGTCAGGCGGCCCAGGCAGGCCGCGAGCGTGCGCGGGGACTCGCAGAGCAGGTCCGCACCCGCGTCGGCCAGCTCGCCGGAGTCGCCGTAGCCCCACGAGGCGCCGATCGAGCGGACCCCGTTGATCTTCGCGGCCAGGATGTCGCTGGCACGATCGCCGACCATGACGGCCGTCTCGGCCCGGATCACGCCCGACTCGACCAGGTGCGCGAGCAGGTCCACCTTGGCGTCGAACCGCCCGCCCGGCTCGGCCCCGTAAACGCCGGCGAAGTGCCGGGCCAGGTCGAAATGGTCGACGATGCGGACGGCCGCGTGCCGGGTCTTCGCGGTGGCCACGAACATGGCGGGCGCGAGCCGCGCGGTCGTCTCCAGCATCTCGGGGACGCCGTCGTACACCCGGTTCTCGAAGAGCCCGACGTCGTCGTAGCGGGCGCGGTAGTGCGTCAGGGCTTCCTCGATGAGCGCCGCGTCCCGGGTGTCGAGCAAGGTGGACAGGGTGCCGCGCAGGGGCGGGCCGATGTAGGTCGCGAGGGTGTCGTCGTCGGGGCACGCGCGCCCGAGTTTCTCGAGCGCGTGCCGGATGCAGGCGGTGATCCCGGCGCGCGAGTCGGTGAGCGTGCCGTCGAGATCGAAGAGGACGGTAATAAGGTCACTCATCGGGTCCAGCCTATACCGTACTCCGGGATCAAGTCCTACGCGGTCGTCCGTGTAGGAATTACACGGCGATCTCGTCCCGCCACGGCGAGCGGCTGACCCTGGCCTTGAGAAGTCTCCAGATTTTAAGGCGTTGGCCGTCCGACTTCGTCCTCAGCCGCGTGGCACGCGGCTTGCCATTCTCCCGTGCATTGTCTCCATGAACACCGCCGGGTTGACGCGCGACCTCCCTTCCTCCGTTGGACGTTTCCGTCAGCTGCTCCGGGCGCTGGGGTACTTCCGGCCTGACGCTGGGCGGATAGCCCTTAGCTTGGGTCTATTGCTCCTCGGCATCGGGCTCAACCTGCTCAAGCCCTGGCCCCTGGCGTTCCTGGTCGACAGCATCCTCGGGAGCAAGCCGTACCCTGGGTGGCTGCCCGATGAGGCACGGGCCTGGGGACAGCCCGCCCAGCTCACCGCCATCATCGTGGCGGCGCTGGCGCTTCATCTGGTCCACGCCGCCGCATGCGCCGGGCACGCGTACCTCTCGATCGGCGTGGGGCTCCGCGGCCTGCGGCGGGTCCGCGATGACGTCTTCGGCTGGCTCCAGCGCCTCTCGCTGCGTTACCACCACGGCACCGAGGCGGGGGACATCATCTTCCGGGCCGGGACGGACACGTCCGCCTTTCAGATCCTGTTCCTGCAGGGGTTGCTGACCTTCATCAGCGCCACCGGCACGCTCCTGTTCATGGCGGTCGCGATGGCCCAGCTGAACCTGCGCCTCGCCGCGGTGGCCATGGTCGCGGTGCCGATCCTGCTGCTGTCGATCAAGGTCTTCGGGCGGGCGATGCGGATGCGGGGTACTGCCGCCCAGCAGGCGGAGGGCAAGGTCTACGCGCTCATTCACCAGGGGATCACCGCCCTGCCCCTGATCCAGAGCAATGCGCGCGAGCACCACGAGCGGCAACGGTTCATGACCCACACCGAAGCGGCGCGGCAGCAGAAGATGGCGCAGCAGGGGCTCGAGGTCTTCTACTGGGGCTCCATCTCGGTGATCCTGAGCGCGTGCACGCTCGGGGTGACCTGGGTGGGCGCTCAGCAGGTGCTGGCCGCCAACCTGACGGTGGGAGAGCTGCTGGTGTTTCTCGCCTACGTCGCCCAGCTCTTCGACCCGCTCCACCAGCTCTCGCAGGTCGGCGCCACGCTGTCGAGCGCGAGCGCGAGCACGCGGCGGGTGTTCGAGATCCTCGACACGCCCGAGGAGGTGAAGGACCGCCCGGAGGCGCGCCGGGTCTGCCAGGGACGGGACCTCGACGGACCGGCTGGATTGCCCACGTCGGCCGACAACATGTTCGCCGCCGCCGGCGCTGCGCCCGCCGGGTCCGCCGCCCCCGCCGCTCCCGGTCTACGGCAATGTCACCTACGACGACGTCTGCTTCGCGTATGAGAGCTCGCGGCCGGTGCTGCGCAACATGAGCTTCAAGCTCCTCGCGGGCACGTCGGCGGCCATCATCGGGCCGAGCGGTGCCGGCAAGACGACGCTGTTGAACCTGCTGCCGCGGTTCTTCGACCCCGTGAGCGGCGCGGTGCTGCTGGAAGGCGTGGACCTGCGCGACCTCCGCCTGGAGGACCTGCGGGCGCAGATCGCCCTGGTCCTGCAGGAGCCGATCATCCTGCCCACCACCGTGGCCGAGAACATCTCCTACGGGAAACCCCAGGCGACGATGGAGGAGATCGAGGCCGCCGCGCACGCCGCCGGTGCCGCCCAGCTCATCGAGAAGCTGCCCCAGCACTATCGAACGGTCATCGGGGAGGGGGGCGCGCGCTTGAGTGTCGGGGAGAAGCAGCGGATCAACCTGGCCCGGGCGTTCCTGAAGGACGCGCCCATCTTGTTGATGGACGAGCCGACGAGCGCGCTCGACGTGGAGAGCGAAGCCCAGGTCGTGGCCAGCCTCTTCGCGCTGATGCGCGGGCGCACGACGTTGATGGTCGCCCACCGGCTCACCACGATCCGGCGGGTCGACAAGATCCTGGTCGTGGACAACGGCCGCCTGACCGAGATGGGCGCCCCCGACGATCTCCTCGCCGAGCAGGGCTACTACGCGCGGGTCGTCGGCGGCCAGCTCGCGCTCTAAGGCCTCACCGCACGCCCCGCTCGCGCTCAGCGGCGCCGCGCTCTCTCTGCTGGCGTTCCCGCTCCAGCGCGGCCTGTTCGCGCAGCCATCTCGCTCGCTCTTTCTCCGCGGCCTCGATCCGGCCGGCCTTCTCGGGCAGGCCCGACTCCGGCACGCGCCTGGCCGTGGCCTCCGCCGCCTCGATCGCCCTCGCCAGGCTCGCATTGGCGCTCTCGAGGTTCTTCTGCAAGGTCGCGATGGACTCGCGGAGCTTCTTCCGTTCCGCCCCTTCCGTTCCCCACTCGCTGATGACGATGTCGAGATACCCGCCCTGCTCTCGGTACACGTCGATCAATGCCCTCGCGTCACCGGACGCCTTCTCGGCGGTCTCGGCCAGGCTCCTGGCCTTGCCGCCGCCCTTCAGGGAGCCCTTGATTCCGGTGATCCGATCCCTCGTGATCTTGTCCGCGCGCTTCTCCGGATCCGCCGGAACCCCGCGCTCCCTTGCCTCGACCTCGGCGATCCGCTTGGCATGAGCCTTCAGCTTGTTGTCGTAGCTCTCACGCATGTTCTCCCACTCGCCGGCGAGCCCGTCCGGGGCCGCGATCAGCGATAGCAGAAGGCAGGCCATCAGGGTGTGGAGCCAGCGTCTCCCGGTGCCGCCGTGGCGCATCGCCCGCCTCACTTGAGGCTACTGACCTTGCCCTGAATGGTGTCCAGCCGGTTCGCCAGCTCCTTGAGCTGCCCGGCCAGACTCTCCGAGAGCTGGCGCATGGTCTCTTCCAGCTTCACCGAGCTCGCGGACAGCTCCTGACTGGCCGTCGCCATCTTCCGTATGCCGGTCGCGTTCTCGACATTCAATTCGTGATTGAGCCAGCCGAGCTGGGCCGTCTGCAGCATGAACTTGCGCACCGTCGCCAGCTCCTCGGAGAGCGAGGTCAGGGCGGTCTGCATGTCCGCGCGCGCGTCCGACTCCCGCTTCGTCGCCGCGATCGACTCGGCGAGCTCGCGCTGTACGCTGCCCAGCTGCTCCTCGAAGCGCCGGTACGCGTCGTGGAGCTGGGCCTGCTGTTGCAAGACGCCCCGGGTCACGGTCTCGGGAGCCTTGGGTACGTCCGCTCGATGCACGAAGGTGAGCACCGGCGGCACCGACCCGCGGCCGGTCTCGCCCTCCGGCGACGCGATGATAACGCGACCAGGCATCGGCCGGACTGTCGCCCGGCAGGACGATCAGGCGGCCATCCTTGGCGTCGAGAAAGGCCAGGGCGCCCACATGTCCGGATTGGCCGATGGCGGCGTGTATGGCGGCGGCGTGGGGCGCGAGAGCTCGGTCGCGGTCCTTGATGGCCCCCGCCTGCGTCTCCGGCATCAGCGAGGGACTCGCGCAACCGACGACCACCCACGCGAGGCTCATGAGAAGCAGACGCCGAGCCCGGCGCGTGCGGGGCTCCCCGCCGTATGCGTTCGAGCAGCACGAGTAGCAGTTGACGCATCGCTGATCTCTCCACCGCCGGGCTCACCCGTTCCTTCTCGGGTATTCCCGACGAGTCCTGTAAGATCACTACGTGAGATCCCACTATGGATCATCGCCACCAAGTGTTTCAAGCGAATGCCAGCCGCGGTAGGATCCCTCTGACGCAGCGCTCTCGCTTCGAGCGCGATCGCCGCGGGTCGGAGACGCAACACACTGGAGTCTCCGGTTGCGGCTCGGGGGTAGGAACCGGGACGGGGACGAGGAGCTCCGGAGCTCTGGCCCGGGCGCCCCTCGCCCCAACCCCTCCGACGGTCCGGCCAGGATCGACCTGCGCCGAACGCTCTCCAACGCATGGGCCATGATCGGCCCGTACTGGTTCTCGGAGGACCGGTGGGCGGCCCGGGGGCTCCTGCTCGCCGTCGTGCTCCTCACGCTCGGCATGGTCTACCTCACGGTTCTCTTGAATCAGTGGAACAACGCCTTCTACAGCGCGCTCCAGGACAAGAACCTCGTGGCCTTTCGCGGGCAGTTGTTGCGCGTCACGTGGCTGATCGGCATCTTCATCATCCTTGCCGTCTACCAGGTCTATCTCAACCAGATGCTCGAGATCCGCTGGCGACGCTGGCTGACCGACCGCTACCTCCGCGCCTGGCTGGCCGATGGCGCCTACTACCGGATGCAGCTCGTGGCGCGTGAGACCGACAACCCGGACCAGCGCATCGCGGAAGACGTGCACCTTCTCGCCGCCCACACGCTCGGCCTGTTCACCGGGGGCCTGCGCGCGATCGTCACGCTGGTGACCTTCGTGGCGATCCTCTGGGGGTTGTCCGGAACGTTCACCGTTCCGGTGGGCGGGTTCTCCCTCACCATACCCGGCTACATCGTCTGGGTGGCCGTTCTGTACGCGATCGCCGGCACCTGGCTGACCGACTGGCTCGGCCGCCCGCTGGTCCGGCTGAACTTCGACGAGCAGCGGTACGAAGCCGACTTCCGGTTCAGCCTCGTCCGCTTCCGCGAGAACACCGAGGGAGTGGCCCTGTACCGCGGCGAGACGGACGAGTTCCGTGGCTTTCGCGAACGGTTCGAGGACGTGGTGGGCAACTGGTGGGGCATCATGCGCCGGCAGAAGCGGATGGCCTACTTCACCGCACGGCTACGGACTGGGGGCGTGGATCGTCCCGTCGATCGTCGCGGCGCCCCGCTACTTCCGGGGTGAGATCGGGCTCGGCGGCCTCATGCAGACGACCCAGGCCTTCCAGCAGGTCCAGGATGCGCTCAGCTTCTTCATCCAGTCATACAAGGAGATCGCGGCCTGGAGTGCCGTGGTCGAGCGACTCGCCGGCTTCGATCGCGCGCTCGAGCACGTGCGCCGGCAGTCGACCGAGAGCGGCGTCCGGGTCGCCGCGGGGCGCCCCACGCACCTGACCGTGGAAGGAGTCGATCTCGATCTACCCGATGGCCAGCCGCTCATGGCGAACATCAACCTCTCGCTCCGGCAAGGGGACACCGTGCTCCTGGGTGGCGCGTCGGGCTCGGGAAAGAGCACGCTCGTCCGTGCCATCGCCGGCATCTGGCCGTTCGGGCGTGGCGACATCCGCGTGCCGCAGGATGCCCGCGTCCTCTTTCTCCCGCAGCGGCCGTACCTGCCGATCGGCGCGCTCCGGGACGTGGTGAGCTATCCGATGCCCGCGGGCGGGGTGGACGACAAGACGCTGCGCGAGGCGCTCGAGGCCGTGGACCTCAAGGAGCTCACCGGGCGGCTCGACGAGGCCGCCCACTGGGCGCTCCAGCTCTCCCCCGGCGAGCAGCAGCGCATGGCCTTCGCGCGGGCCCTGGTCCAGAAGCCCGACTGGCTCTTTCTCGACGAGGCGACCTCGGCGCTGGACGAGGCGACGGAGGCGCGCCTCTATCGGCTGGTGCGCGAGCGGCTCCCGGAGACGATGGTGTTCAGCATCGGCCATCGGGCGACGCTGGGCCCCTTCCACGCGCGCCGGCTCATGGTGAAGCCCAGTGCGAACGGCCCCGCCTCCATCGTGGAAATGCCCGCAGATGCGCTCGGCGCGGTCGCCAAGCATGACGGCGAATAGCTACGTCGTCGCCGGCACGCCGGCGATCCGGATCTCGGTCTTCACCGAGTTGGCGATGAAGCACTGCTCGTGGGCCAGATGGTGCAGGTGGTCCACGTCCGCCGCGGTCGGCTCCTTGTCGCCGCCGTAGACGATGCGCGGGTTCAAGGTCACCGCGCTCACCCAGATCGCGCCGCGCTCGTTCTTGCGCATCACGCCCACCGCGTCGTCCTCGTAGGAGATGACCACGACTCCCGCGCGCATGGCCACGTAGAGAAACGTGAGCATGTGGCAGCTCGAGATCGCGGCCACGTAGGCCTCCTCCGGATCCACCCCGGCCGGGTTGGACCACGGCGCGGGGATCACGCCGGGCGAGGGCGAAGCCGGCACGGTCACGCCCGCCGTCGAACGTCCACGTGTGCTCGCGGGAGTAGCGCCCCTTGAGGAACGCCTCCCCATCGGCCGCCAGCTTCCACCGCACCGCCGCCTTGTGCTCAGACATGACCGGCCTCCTCGAGTCTGGTGATCTGGCGGTCGTGGAGGCGGGAGAGAATCAGCAGCGCGGTCGCCGCCCCCAGGAGCGCCACGAACATGTCCCACTGAGTGTCCCACTGATCACCCTGCGTGCCCAGGAAGGCGTCGGCGCCCTCGCCGCCGATCAGGGCGGCCCACCATTCCACCAGCTCGTAGAGCGCGCTGATGGCGAGGCACACGCTCACCACCAGGAACGTGAGCCACTTGCCCGGCGCGAGCGGGGAGCGCCGGAGCAAGACCTCGCGCACCACGACGGCGGGGACGAACCCCTGCGCGAAGTGGCCCAGCCGGTCGTAGGGGTTCCGGGCGAGGCCGAGCGCGTCTTCCAGCCAGAAACCGAGCGGCACTTCCGCGTAGGTGTAGTGGCCGCCCAGCATGAGGATCAGCGCGTGGACGAAGATGAGCCGATAGGCGAGCGGGGTCAGCGGGAAGCGCCGCGCGGTCAGCACCAGGATCGGAGACCGCGATCAGGATCGGCGCCACCTCGAGCCACCACGTGGCCCGGTCGTGCGGACCGATGCCCGAGAGGACGAGCAGGACCGCGCCGACGATCAGGAGGAGGAGCGGCTCCCTACCAGTCACCCGCATACCCGGTGCTATGCGGCGCGGCAAGGGCGAGCAGCCGGGCGCGGCGCAGCTCGAGGAGCTGGCGCGTGTGCAGCAGGTCGTGCGCGGCCCAGGAGGCGGCCAGGTCCCCGGCGGTGATCGGGCCGAAGGAGGCCCGGTACTCGCGGCTCCAGTCGGGGGCGGTGAGGCCCGCGAGCCAGGCCAGCGAGCGCTCGCGCTCGGTGAGGAAGGCGCTCAGGGTCGCGCCGAGCTCGCGGTCGTTGTAGCCGCGCGCGGTGACCCAGGCGGGTGGATCGATCGGCGCCCAGGTCTCCTGCGGCCGGTGCAGGACCAGGTCGAGGCGCGGGCGAAAATCTTCGCGCTCCTCGTCGAGGAGATGCGCGACGACTTCCAGGATGGACCAGGCCTCGGGCGAGGGCCGCACGCGCGCCTCGGCCGCCGAGACGCCCGCCACGAGGCCCTGGATGGTCTCCGCGCCCTGGGCCAGCTCCCGCCGGAGGACTTCCAGTCGCATGCGCGGCGGCGCCCGCCTACTGGAACTCGAGGGTGGCCGCGCGCAGCCCGCAGAGGAGCTTGCCCGCGGTCTCGAGGCAGCGGTCGTTCGAGGGCGGCATCACCGGGCCGGCCAGCGAGTCGCGGTGCCAGCGCTCGAGCGGCAATTCCTTCAGGATGCCGCGCCCGCCCGCCAGGCGCATCGCGCGCTCGGTGGCCATCAGCCCCACGTCGGCCGCGAAGGTCTTGGCCTGGTTCACCACGAGCATGGTGGCCTCGCGGTCGCCCGCCATCTTCACGCAGGCGGCCTCGTGCAGGAGGAGCCGGGCCGCGCGGATCTGGGTGCCCACCTCGGCCACCGTGCGCTGCACGAGCGGGTGATGGCTCATGGGCTCGGTGGAGGGCCGCTGGATCTTGGTGCGCGCGTACTCGGTCATGTACTCGAAGGCGGCCTCCCCGATGCCCAGGTACACCGCGGCGTAGCCGAGCGCGAAGCCCTGGAGATCGATGGTCAGGTACTGGCCGGGCTGCCCGACCACGTTGCTCGGATCCACCGCGCAGTCGTAGCGGATCGTATGGCTGATGGTGCCGCGCATGCCGGTGGCGTTCCAGGTGCCCTCGATCTTCACGCCCGCGTCGCGGCCCGGGATCATCGCGGAGATCACGCCGTCGCGCGCGCTGGTCTTGCCCGCCTGGATCCCGGTGATGAAGAAGTAGTCGGCCGCGTCGCCGAGCGAGCAGAACTGCTTCACCCCCGCCACCCGATACCCGCCGCCCTCGGTCGGGTGGAACACGGTGTTGAGCACGAACTTGTCGCGGAAGCTCTGCTCGGGCTCGCTGGTGATGGAGGCGATGCGGGCCCCGCGGCCGACGACCTCGCCGAAGTAGCGCCGCTTCTGCTCCTCGGTGCCGAGCGCGGCCACGAAGGTGGTCACCGTCGAGTGCATGTTGAAGGTGAGCGCGGTGGCCGAGCAGCCCTTGGCGATCTCGCGCAGGGCGTGCACGTAGGTGACCGGATCGGCGCCGACCCCGCCGTACTCGCGGGGGACGGTGAGCGCGAAGAGGCCGGCCGCGTGCAGGTCCGCGTAGTTCTCGTACGGGAACGTGGAGTCGGCGTCGTACCGGGCCGCGCGCGGCGCGAAGCGCTCGCGCGAGAGGGTCGCCACGCGATCGATCACCGAGCGCTGCTCATCCGTCAGGGGCGGGAGTGGGAACATGGTCCCGCTAGCGTAGCGCCCCTGCCCGCGCCGGCGCAATCCGGGTGTCCAACCGGCGGCCCCCGGCGGGCCTTGTGGTACTGTTACGTCCGATATGGCCGCACGAAAACGCGAGGTTACCCCCGTGGCCCCCGCCCGGCCCGACGTCCTGATCCTGGGCCTGGCCGCCGCCGGCTTCGCCATCGCCGCCTACCTCACCTGGCTCAAGTGGTTGGGCGGCAACGCCGCCTTCTGCCTGTCCGGGAGCGGATGCGACATCGTGCAGGGGAGCCGCTACGGCACGCTCCTCTGGGTGCCGACCGCGCTCTGGGGCGTGCTGATGTACGCGGCGATCGGAGCGCTGGCCGCGCTCGGGCTCACCGCGGCGCGCTGGACCTGGACCTTCTACCTGGCCGCCGCGGGCGTGGGCGTCTCGATCTACCTGACCGCGGTCTCGGTGCTCGTCATCCACGCCACCTGCGCGTATTGCCTGGCCTCGGGCGCGATCGCGGTGGCCATCCTGCTGGTGCTGCTCCGCCGGCGCGCCACCTTGCCGGGCCGCCGGAAGCTCTCGGCGCTCGTGCCCGGCGCGCTGGCCGCGGCGATCCTGGCGCCGCTCGGCGCCGCCTTCATCTTCGCGATGCCGGCCGGCGGCGCCGCCGGCTTCGAGGGCGCGCTGGCGCGGCACCTGCGGGAGAAGGGCGCGGTGATGTACGGCGCCCACTGGTGCCCGCACTGCGCCGAGCAGAAGGCGCTCTTCGGCGACGCGGCCAAGGACGTGCCCTACGTGGAGTGCGCCGCGGACACGGTCAACGGCCGCCCGGACCTGTGCGAGAAGGCGGGGGTGAAGATCTTCCCGACCTGGGTGATGGGCGCCGAGCGCCTCACCGGCGTGCAGTCGCTCAGCGCGCTGTCCACCTTCTCCAAGTTCGAATCCGAGGCGGCCAAGCCCACCAAGTAGGATCAGTGCGCGCCGGGCGCCGGTCGCGCTCGCGCGCGCCTGAGAAACACCGCCAGCGGGATGCAGCAGAGCGCCAGCACCGTGATCAGCCGGAAGTTGTCCACGAACGCCAGTAGCGTCGCCTGCGCCACCAGCGTCTTGTAGAGGATGCCGACTGCCTGCTGCGCGGCCGCGGTCGCCCCCACCTTGGGGGTCAGCACCTTCCGGAGCGCTTCCAGCCGCTGCTGGTAGACCGGGTCGTAGGGCGTCATCTTCGCCACCATGACGTTCTGGTGCACCTGCGCGCGCCGCGCCAGGAGCGTGGTGGCCATCGAGATGCCGATGCTGCCGCCGAGATTGCGCATCAGGTTGTAGATGCCGGTGGCCCCGCCCATCTGCTCGCGCCGCAGCGTGGCGAAGGACATGGTGGAGAGCGCGATGAAGATGAGGGGGTTGGCGAGGCCGTTCACGAAGGTGACCAGCGCGATGTTCGACCACGCCACGTCGAAGGTGAGGCGGCTCAGCCAGATGCCGGACAGCGCGAGCAGGCCGAAGCCGGCCGAGACGATCAGGCGCGAATCCACCACGCCGATGAGGCGGCCCGCCGTGATGGCGGCGAGCAGGGCGCCCAGGCCGCGCGGGCTGATCGCGAGCCCGGCCTCGAGCGCGGGATAGCCGAGCAGGGTCTGGAGGAAGAGCGGGAGCATCGCGGTGGTGGCGTAGAGGACGATGCCCATCGCGGTGATCAGGAGCGTGCCGATCGCGAAGTTGCGGTCGCTCAGGATTCTCAGATTCACGATGGGCTCGTCCGTCGTCAGCTCGCGCACGACGAAGATCACCATCGCGGCCGCGGAGAGGGTGAGGACCCAGCGGATCCACACCGCGGCGAGCCAGTCGTCCTGCTGGCCCTTGTCGAGCACGAGCTGGAGCGTGGCCAGCGAGATCGCCATGAACGCGAGCCCCCAGTAATCGATGCGGCGCAGCGTGGTGCGCTGGAGATACGGCGGGTCCTCGATGAAGGTCTGCGTCATCGCGAGGGCGAGGAAGCCGACCGGCAGGTTGATGTAGAAGATCCACCGCCAGGAGTAGCTGTCGGTGATCCAGCCGCCGAGCGTGGGGCCCATGATGGGCGCCACGATCACCCCCATCGAGTAGGCGGCCATCGCGCGGCCCCGCCGGGACGGGTCGAAGCTCTCGAGCAGGATCGCCTGGGCGATCGGCTGGAGCGCGCCGCCGCCGATGCCCTGGATCACGCGCGCCAGGATCAGCATCTCGAGGCTGATGGCGGCCCCGCACGCGGCGGAGGCGAGCGTGAAGATGACGATGCACGTGAGCAGGAGGCGCTTGCGGCCGAACGCGGCGCTGAGCCACGCGGTGACCGGCAGCACGATGGCGTTCGAGATCAGGTAGCTCGTGAGCACCCAGGTGGCCTGCTCGGGCGTGGCCGAGAGGCTGCCCGCGATGTGGGGCAGCGCCACGTTCGCGACCGAGGTGTCGAGCACCTCCATGAAGGTGCCCAGCATCACGGAGATCGCGATGAGCACCGGGCTCGAGCGGGGGCGCCACTCGGCCGCGGCGTCCGCGGGCGGGGCGGTCGGCGGGTTCTCGTCTGCCATTGCTTGACGGGGATCGGTGCCGCCCGCCATTATAAGCATGAAACCAATGACCGACCTGGACCAGGAGGGAATATCCGGGCGGCTGCGCGCCCGGTTCTCGACCTATCAGGACGGGCCGCCGCGCCGCCGCTATCTCCTCCTCGCGATCGTGGTGGTGGTGCTCGGCCTGGCCGGCTACTCGGGCTACCTGCTCTACTACTGGCACTACCACATCTCCACCGACGACGCGTACATCACCGCCCGCATCGCGCCCATGAGCGCGCGCATTCCGGGCATCGTGGTCGAGGTGCTCGTCAACGACAACCAGGACGTGAAGGCGGACCAGGTGCTGGTGCGCCTCGATCCGCGCGACTACGAGGTCGCGGTGGCGCAGGCGCGCGCCGCGGTCGCGAGCGCCAAGGGCGATCTGGAGACCGCGGTCGCGGGCGTGCCGCTGACCGATGAATCCACCCGCAGCCTGGTCCAGCAGGCGGACGCCGCGCTCGGGGCCACCCAGTTCGGCACCGAGATGGCGCGGCACGATCTGGACGAGCGTCGCGGCGTGCTCCAGGCCAAGCAGGCCGCGGTGGCGGCGGCCGACGCGTCGGTGCGCGCCGCGCAGGCCGACTACGAGCGCAGCAAGAACGATCGCGACCGCATGGCGTCGCTGGTGAAGGCGAACCTGGTCGCGCAGCAGGAGTGGGAGCACGCGGACGCCACGTTCAAGACCGCGGAGGCGGTGCTCGACGCGGCCCGCAAGCGGTTCGATCAGGCGCGCAGCGAGGTCGTCCAGGCCGAGGCGTCGCTGCGGACCCAGCAGGCCGCCATCCGCCAGTCGGTGAGCCGGGTGGACGAGAGCCGCGCGTCGCTCCAGAACGCGCGCAGCCAGCGCCAGCAGGTGCGGCAGCGCCAGGCCCAGGTGGAGGCGGGGCAGGGCCGGCTCGCCCAGGCCCTCGCCAACCTGGCGCAGGCGGAGCTGAACCTGGTCTACTGCACGATCCGCGCGCCGATGCCGGGCCGCGTGAGCCGCAAGTCGGTGGAGATGGGCCAGGTGGTGTCGGTGGGGCAGTCGCTCCTCGCGGTGGTGGATCTCGACGACGTGTGGGTCGTCGCCAACTACAAGGAGACCGAGCTGACCCACGTGCGCCCGGGCCAGCGCGCCACCGTCACGGTGGACACCTACCCGGGCAAGACCTTCAAGGCGCGCGTGGATTCGATCCAGGCCGGCTCCGGCGCGGTGTTCTCGCTGCTGCCGCCCGAGAACGCCACCGGCAACTTCGTGAAGGTGGTGCAGCGCGTGCCGGTCAAGCTCGTGTTCGAGCGCGGCGAGAACGCCCAGCACCTCCTGGTGCCCGGCATGTCCGCGGTCCCGATCATCGCCATCCGCTAACCCCCTCTCCCCTCCGGGGAGAGGGCAGGGTGAGGGGTCCATGAAGATCGATCTGCTCCTGATTCCCGTCGGCGCCCGCTACGCGGAGATGCGCGCGGCCGCGCTCGCCGCCGAGGAGGCCGGCTTCGACGGCCTCTGGACCTGGGATCACCTGCGCGATCCCGACGAGCGCGCGGAGGCCGGCGTGCCCGAAGCGTGGACGACGCTCACCGCGCTGGCCGAGGCCACGCGGCGCCTCACGCTGGGCCCGCTCGTGCTCAACACCGGCCTGCGGCATCCCGGCCTGCTCGCCAACATGGCGGCCACGCTGCAGCAGGTCTCGGGCGGGCGCCTGCTCCTCGGCCTGGGCGCGGGCGCCACGCGGTCGATGTCGTACGCGCGCGAGCAGGAGGCGCTCAACATGGAGGTCTCGCCGGATCGCGTGCGCGCCGAGCGGGTGGCCGAGACCGCGCAGGTGCTCCGTCGCCTGTGGACCGGGGACGACTCGAGCTTCGTGGGCGCGCAGTTCCGGCTCGATCGGCCGTCGGGGTTTCTGCGGCCGGATCCGCCGCCGCCCATCATCATCGCGGGCTTCGGCCCGCGCATGGCCGGCATCGCGGGGCGCTACGGCGACGGCTTCAACACCCAGGCGATGCACCCGGATCTGGCCGAGCTGGCCCGCGTGGCGCGCGAGGCGCACGCCGCGTCGGGCCGCGATCCCAAGCGCTTCAGCGTGAGCGTCTTCGCGGGTCTGAGCGCGCGGTGGCTCCGCCCCGAGGCGCCCGAGCGCGCGCGCCTCGAGCGCGTCGGCGTCGACCGCCTGATCCTCCTGGTGTCGCCGCCCTACGACCTGCCCGCCGCGCTGCCGCGCTAGCGGTGGCGTGCGCGGAGCAGCTCGGCCGCCGCCGCCTCGTTGCGGAGCTTGGCGTAGGCCTCGTCGATCGGGATGTCGGCCGCGCTCCCCGGCGCGAATCCGCAATCCGGGTTGAGCCACAGGCGCTCCGCGTCCACGTGGCGGAGGGCCTGGCCGACCCGGTCCGCGATGGCCTCCGGCGTGTCGATCTGGGCGCCGCGACAGTCCACGCAGCCGAGCCCGATCTGCCGGTCGTCGGGGAGCTGGCGGAGCACCGCGAAGTCGCCCGCGACGGGAATGGTGAACTCGAGCACGTACTGCCGGACGTCGAGGCGGCGCAGGAACGGCAGGATCGGGTCGTAGCCGCCCTCGCCGATCCAGCCCTGGCGCGCCTTGTTCCGCCGGCAGAGGTGCACCGCGGTCCCGATGCCGTCCACGCCCGCCACGATCTCGTTGAGCAGGTCCACGCAGAGCGCGGCCTCCGCGTCGGGATCGGCGAAGCCCGCGCGCACCTTCGGATCCACGAGCAGGCACAGGTGGGGGTCGTCGAACTGGGCCACCGTGACGCCGGCGGCCTTCACCGCGAGGAGCTCGCCGCGAAGCACCGGCACCAGCGCGCGCATGAAGGCCTCGCGGGTCGGGTACGCCGCGCGCGATCGCTCCGGATCCCACATGCGCTGGGCGAGGAGGTACGGCGAGGGCAGGGCCACCTTGGTGGCCCGCCGCGTGCGGCCCACCAGGAAGCGGGCCTCCTCGCCGAGCAGGCCCGGCCGCCGCGGCGTCATGGGCTCGACCACGGTGTGCCAGGAGAGCCCGTCGCGCGTCTCGCGCGCGAAGCCGTGCATGATCTCCGCGAT
The DNA here is from genome assembly GCA_963747235.1 of uncultured Candidatus Rokubacteria bacterium. Lineage (GTDB taxonomy): Bacteria > Methylomirabilota > Methylomirabilia > Rokubacteriales > CSP1-6 > CAMLFJ01. The sequence goes on along the minus strand of CAVVEU010000033.1, from coordinate 314,120 downwards.
GACGCCGATGTAGGAGCGCCGCCGCCACTCGCCGTCGGAGATCACGTCGATGCCGGCCGCCTCCTGCAGCGCGACCACGTAGCCCACCGCCGCGTCCATGAGCGCGGCCCGCGACGGGTCGGTCTCGGGCCGATCGAGCAGATCGCGCACGAAGTCGGAGCGCGGCATGCTCCCCACCACCGACGCGGGGAACCGCGGCAGGCTCATCGGCCGCGCGCGGCCCGGCGGCGCGACACGTCCCAGTCGCGCGAGGCCAGCCGGTGGTCCTCGGTGGTGTCCACCTCGAAGTAGCCCCCGAACGTCTCCACCGCGTGCATGGGGACGCCGTCGGCGAGCATGGCCTGGAGCAGGTCGATCAGGTAGGCGCGCTGGAAGCTCGGCGAGTTGCCGAAGGGGCGGCCGTCGAACCGGGCGCGCGCGCGATCGAAGTGCTCGAGGAGGAGCCGGGCCCCCGCCGCGCTGAACTTGGCCACGCCGGTGAACTCGGCGGGCGCCTCGTCGGGCGGGATGCGGCGGCCCACCGCGGTGATCCGGTCCGCCGTGCAGGCGCACCTTCTCGCCGTCGGACTCCGGATGCTGGGTGCGCGGCCGGTAGCGCGCGCGCCAGTCGGTGTCCACCAGCAGCGCGATGTCGGCGGGGTGACGCACCAGGCGGCGCACCGCGTCCGGCGTGTAGAGGATGTCGGCGTAGCTCGACACGAAGCCGCCCGTCATCTCGGCGCGCGCGCTGAAGAGCGACAGCAGGATGTTGTTCCGCTCCCAGTCGCGGTTGTGCACGAAGCGGAAGCGCGGGTACTCGGTCTGCACGCGCTCCATGCGATAGCCGCCGATGAACACGATGTCCCGGCAGCCCGCGTGGCCGAGGGCCTCCACGCACCAGTCGAGGATGCGCCGGCCGCCGATGGGGGCATAGCACTTCGGCACGTTGTCGGTCAGCGGCATGAGCCGCTGGCCCCGGCCCGCCGCGATCAGGAGGCCCTTCACCGGGCGGCGAGCGCGCCGGCGAGCGGCTGGCCCTCGGCGCCCGGAAGGTCCACGCCGAGCAGGCGCGCGGCGGTCGGGGCCAGGTCGAGCATCGATACCGCGTCGAGCGTCACGCCCTCGCGCACGCCGGGGCCCGCCATCAGGAACGCGGCATTCAGCTTGGGCAGCGAGGGTGCGTGGCCGTGGGCGGCGAGGAGCACCGGCGCGGCGCGCCGCGGCCTCGGGGGTGGGATGCCCGGTGAAGAGGATGCCGTCGTCCCCGGTGAGCATCAGGTCGCCCTGCATCGAGCCCGGCGCCGGCGCGGGCAGGCCCATCCGGGTGTAGCGGTCGGGGCCGAGCACGCTCACGCCGGGCAGCGCGCCGAATCGCTCCGCGAGGCGATCGACCGTGGTGCGGGGCGCGCCGTCGAGCACGTAGACGTGCGCGGAGCCGCCGTTGCCCGCGGCCCACGCCTGGCGGCGCGTGATCTGCCCGCCGCCATCCACCTCGAGAAGCTCTTCCTCGCGGAGGAGCTGGTTGAGGTGATGGGTCGTCGTCACCTCCACGAAGCCGTGATCGCCGAAGACCATCAGGGTCGTGGTCTCGAGCCGACCCAGCTCGGCGAGGGAGTCGAGCAGGCGACCGAGGAGCGCGTCCATCTGCAGGAGCGCCCAGCGCGCCTCGGGGCTCCCGATGCCGTGGTCGTGCTGGAAGGAGTCGAGCGTCAGGAAGTGCAGCAGCAGGAGCCGCGGCGGCCGCACCGCCAGGATGTGGCGCGCCGACTCGAGCGAGAGCCAGTCCTGCATGGGCCCGAGCGGGTGCTGCTTGCTCCACGGCCCGTAGCGGTGCACCGGCAGGCCCTTGGTGGCCAGCTCCGTCCACAGCGGGCGCGAGGCGTACTCCTCGAACAGCTCCTGCTCGTAGAACTCGGGGATGTTGTCGGCCACCGCGGCCACTCCGCGGGTCTTCGGCCAGCACACGCCCGCGGTGCGCTCGCCGCGGGCGTGCAGGCGGTCCCACAGGGTCGGCGCGAGCACCGGCGCGCCGGTGCGGTCGCCGTAGTGCTCGACGGGCCGTCCGCTCGCGCGGTCGAACACGAGATTGCCGAGGATGCCGTGGCGGGCGGGCGAGACGCCGGTGACGATCGAGGTGTGGCACGGCCAGGTGACGGTCGGGAAGATCGGCGCCATGCGCGTGGCGCGCGCCCCCCGGGCCATCAGCCCGCGCAGCGCGGGCAGGTGGAGGGTCGCGTCGTCCACGTAGTCGGCCCGCAGGCCGTCGATGCTCAGCATGATCAGGAGCGGCGGGGTGGTCACCGACTCCTTGTAGCAGAAGTGCCACGAACCGGGCAAGCGCGCTTCCCGTATAATGGCCCGGCTCCATGGCCACCTCCGTCGTCGTCGGTGTCGACATCGGCACGTCTTCCGCCAAGGGCGCAGCCTACGATGTGGACGGCCGCCGCGTCGCCGCGACCGAGATCGCCTACCGGCACGACGTGCCCCGTCCCGGCTGGGCCGAGGCCGACGCGGAGGTGTGGTGGACCGCCACGTGCCGCATCCTGCGCGCGCTCGCCGACGCGGCCCGCCCCGCGCGCATCGACGGCATCGCGATCACCGGCCAGGCGCCGACCCTGCTGCTGGTGGACGACGCGGGCCGGCCGCTCCGTCCCGCGATCCTGTGGCTCGACGTGCGCAGCGAGGCGGAGGTGGAGCCGCTCGCCGCGCGCGTGGGTCCGGAGGGCGAGCGAATCGCGGGCAACCGGTTCCACGCCTACTATCTCGGGCCCAAGCTCGCCTGGCTCCGGCGCCACGAGCCCGGCCACTTCGAGCGCCCGGTCACGATCCTCCAGTCCCACAGCTACCCGGTGCTCCGTCTCACCGGCGCGCGCGTGACCGACTACTCCTCGGCCGCGCTCTGCGCGCCGCTCTACGATTGCCGGGCCCGCGCGTGGTCGGCGGAGACGTGCGCGCGCATGGGGGTGGATCCGGCCTGGCTCCCCGAGATCCGGCCGAGCCACGCCATCGCCGGGCGGGTGACCGCGGCCGCCGCGCGCGAGACCGGCCTGCGCGAGGGGACGCCGGTCGCGGTGGGGGGCGCGGACTTCGCCGCGTCCACGCTCGCGGCGGGAGTGAGCGAGCCGGGCGAGGCCTGCCTCATGCTGGGCACCGCGGGCAATTTGATCATGCCGCTCGACGCTCCCGACTTCGACACCCGGCTGATCAATTCGCATCACGTCGGCTGTGATCGATTCCTCGCCCTGGGCGGCACGCTCTCCGGCGCGCTGCAGGAGTGGTTCCGCTCGGTGGCGGCCCCCGGCGCCGCCTTCGAGACGCTCGACGCCGAGGCGGCCGCCGCCCCGGCGGGCGCGGACGGCCTGCGGCTCCTGCCCTATCTCCAGGGCGAGCGCACGCCGGTGTGGGACGCGGGCGCGCGCGGGGCGTTCGTCGGCCTCTCCCTCGCGCACGGGCGCGGGCACCTCTACCGCGCGGTGCTGGAAGCGGTGGCGGTCTCGTTCCGCCACTGCGCGGAGATCGCGGCCGAGAGCGGCCCCCGGCTGCGCGAGGTCATCACGGTGAACGGGGGCGCGCGCAGCGCGGTGTGGCGGCAGATCCTGTGCGACGCGCTCGGGGTGCCGCTCCACTACGTGCCCGCCGGCGGGGGCGCCCCCGCGGGCGGCGCGCTGCTCGCGGGCATGGCGGTGGGCCTGCTCCCGGGGGTGGAGGCGGCGCGGCGCTGGCGCGGCGCCCTCGTGCGCCACGTGCCGGACGCGGCGAGCGCGGCGACCTACGCGACGCTGCTCGACGCGCGCCGGCAGCTCTATCCGGCGCTGCGGCGGATCGCCTGATGGCGCGGGTCACGATCCTCGGGGCGGGCTTCATGGGCGCGGCCCTCACCGTGCCCGCGACCGACAACGGTCACGCCGTCGCGCTCTGGGGCACCCATCTCGACGACCGCCTGATCGGGGCGGTCCGGGCGGGCGGCAAGCATCCCAAGCTCGGCATGGCCCTGCCCCCGGGGGTGACCGTGTTCGACTCCACCGAGCTGCCGCGCGCCCTCGCGGGCGCCGAGCTGGTCGTCAACGCGGTCACCTCCGACGGAGCGATCCCGGTGCTCGCGCGCGCGGCCCGCCACCTCGCGCCCGGCGTGCCGGTGCTGAGTGTCTCCAAGGGGCTGGCCGCGAGCCGGGGCCGGGCGGTCACGCTCTCCGAGGCGATCGCGGCGGCCACCGGGCTCGCCATCGTCACGGTGGGCGGGCCGTCGAAGGCGCTGGAGCTGGCGCGCCGCGTGCCCACCGCGGTGATGTACGCCTCGCCGCGGGCGGCCCTGCGCGGCCGCCTCCGCCGCTGGCTCGAGACGCCGTACTATCGCGTCGAGGAGACCGCGGACCAGCGCGGCCTCGAGCTGTGCTCCGCGCTCAAGAACGCCTACGCGATCGCGATCGGGCTCTGCGACGGCCTCGTGGCGGCGGGGCGGGCGGAGGCGATGTACAACACCAAGTCCGCGCTCTACACGCAGGCGCTGCGCGAGATCGTCCGGATCGGGCGCACCGTGCGCATGCGGCCCGGGACCGTGTACGGGCTGGGCGGCGCCGGCGACCTGCACGTGACCGGCATGGCCGGGCGCAATCGCATCTTCGGCGAGCTGCGCGGGTCGGGGCGATCCACGAAGGACGTGGTGGCCACCCTCCGGGACCGGGACGAGCTGACGGAAGGCTACGCGGCGATCCGCTGGTGCTGGCGGTTCGCGCGCGAGAGGAAGGTCGGGGGCGTGCCGCTGCTGCGCGCCCTGCATCGCATCGTCTACGGCGGGCGCGACGTCGAGCGCGAGCTCACCGCGGCCTGCTTCACCCCCAAAGGAGGGACGTCATGAAGCGGATGCTGGCAGGCATGCTCGCGGCGGTGGTGCTCGGCTGGGCCGGGACCGCGCTGGCGGCGGATCCCATCGTCGCCCAGTTCTGGTACTCGTTCGGCGGCAAGAACCGTGAGGTCACCGAGGCCCACATCAAGAAGTTCAACGAATCGCAGTCGAAGTACCGGATCGAGGGCACGTTCCAGGGCGACTACTTCCAGGCCCTCGCCAAGATCCGCGCGGCCGCCATCACCAAGACCGCGCCGGCCGCGTTCCACGTGGTGGGCGAGGCGCTGCCCAACCTGTGGCAGGCCGGGATGCTCGACAGCATGGAGGAGTTCGCCAAGGGGCCGAACGGCACCGACCTCGCCGACTTCGTGCCCGGCCTCACCCAGGCCGGCTACTTCGACTACCTGGGCAAGCCGGCGGCGCCCCTCTTCGCGCTGCCGTTCTTTCGCAGCACGCCCATCCTCTATTACAACGCCGACATGCTGGCCGCGAAGGGCGTGAAGGTGCCGGCGACCTGGGACGAGCTGCGCGCGGCCGCGGGCAAGCTGACGGTGCGCGAGGGCAGCGACACGAAGGTGTACGGCTTCGAGGTGCCGGTGGACTGGTGGTTCTGGTACGGCCTGCTCCACCAGGCGGGCGGGACCCTGATGTCCCCCGACGGCAAGAAGGCCGCGTTCCGTGAGAAGGGCCAGGAGGCGCTCCAGTTCTGGGTGGACCTGGTGAACAAGGACAAGACCATGAAGCAGCCCCCGGGCAAGGACTACAGCGCCTGGGAGGTCGCCAACACCGACTTCATCAACCAGCGCGTCGGCATGATCTTCACCTCGACCGCGTTCCTGAACTACATGACCGAGAACGCCAAGTTCAAGGTGGGCACCGCCTTCCTTCCCGCGAAGGCGAAGGCGGCGGTGCCGACCGGCGGCACCTACTTCGTGCTGCTGAAGGATACGCCGGCGGCCCAGAAGGAAGCGGGCTGGGCCTTCATCAAGTGGATGACCGACCCCGAGCAGACGATCTCGCTCTCGAAAGCCACCGGGTACATGCCGGTGCGTCTGTCCGCCATCAACTCGCCCGCGATGCAGTCCTTCTACAAGGACAACCCAAATTACAAAGTCGCGCTCGACCAGCTCAAGACCGCGCAGCGCTTCCCGTTCTCGCCCGCCCTGTTCGACATCCAGCGTGAGGTCATCCAGCCGAATCTGGAGGCCGCGGTGCTGGGCGTCAAGACGTCCGCCGAGATCATGACCACCGCCGAGCAGAAGGCGAACGAGATCATCGGCAAGCACGACAAGTAGTGGCCTCGCGGCGGGCCCGGAGAGACGCTTGGCTGGGGTACGCGCTGGTCGCGCCCTCCCTGGCGCTCTTCGGGCTCGTCTATCTGTACCCCGTCGCGTACTCCGCCTACGTGAGCGTCTTCGAGTGGGACCTGATGACCCCGAAGCGCTACGTGGGCCTCGCCAACTACCGCGAGCTCTGGTCGCCCGAGTTCGGCGAGGTGCTGGTGAACACCGCCTGCTACTCGGGCGGGGTCGTGCTGCTGGCCCTCGGCCTCGGGCTGGGCCTGGCGCTGCTGCTGAACGACCGGAGCCGTCTGGGCGCGGGCCTGCAGGCCTGCATCTTCTCCTCGTACATCGTCTCGTGGGTCGCGGTGTCGCTGCTGTGGATCTGGATGCTGGATCCGCAGTACGGCCTCGTCACCTACGGCCTGCGCCTGGTCGGCCTGCCGTCCGTGAACTGGCTGGGCAACCCGTCGGTCGCGCTGTGGACGCTCGTGCTGGTCACGGTGTGGAAGACCGTCGGCTACCCGCTCGTGATCTACCTGGCCGGGCTCCAGGCGATCCCGAGCGACTTCTACGAGGCGGCCGCGCTGGACGGGGCCACCGGCTGGAAGCGCTTCCGCTTCATCACCTGGCCGCTGCTCTCGCCCACCACGCTGTTCCTGGTGGTGACGCTCACGATCGCGAGCTTCCAGGGCTTCGACATCGTCAAGATCATGACCCAGGGCGGGCCCATCACCTCGACGATGATCTACGTCTATTACATCTACGAGCAGGCCTTTCAGTACTTCCGGCTCGGCCGGGCCTCGGCCGCGGTGGTGGTCTTCTTCGCGCTCATCCTGCTGCTGACGCTCGGCCAGTGGCTCGTCTTCCGCCGGCGCGTGCAGTACACCACGTGAGCCACCCGAATCCGCTCGTCCGCTGGCTGACCGTCGTGGGGCTCGTGCTCGTCGCCGCGGTGGAGGTGGGCCCCTACCTCTGGATGGTCGCGACCTCGCTCAAGGATCTGCCGGACGTGACCCGGTTCCCGCCCACCCTGCTTCCGAATCCGCCCCGGTGGGACAACTACGCGAAGGCGTGGCAGTCGGGCCCGTTCCTGCGGTTCTTCGTCAACAACGTGATCCAGACCGTCGCGATCCTGGTCCTGCAGCTCTTCTTCGCGTGCACCGCCGCCTACGCCTTCGCCAAGCTGCGCTTCCCCGGCCGCGATCTCTGCTTCGTGATCGTGATGGCCTGCCTGATCGTGCCGCCCCAGGTCCGCTTCGTGCCCCTCTACATCCTGTTCTCGCATCTCGGCCTCGTGAACACCTACGCGGCGCTGGTGCTGCCCTACGCGGTCTCCGCGCTCGGCACCTTCCTGATTCGCGAGGCCTTCATGCAGATCAGCGACGACATCGTGGACGCGGCGCGGGTGGACGGGGCGGGCCTCTTCACGATCATCTTCCGGCTCATGGTGCCGATGGCGAAGCCGGCGGTGGTGGCCTTCTCCCTGTTCAGCGTGGTGTATCACTGGAACGACTTCTTCTGGCCCCTGGTGATGACCACCACCGACGCGGTGCGCACGCTGCCGGTGGGCGTGTCGATGCTGCGGGAGGAGGGGACCGGCGCGCGCTGGCACATCATCATGGCGGGCAGCATGTTCGTGGTGGCGCCGGTGCTCCTGGTGTTCGTGGTGGCCCAGCGTCACATCGTCCGCGCCTTCACCTTCACCTCCCTCAAGTGACCGCTCTCCCTCTCCCCTCAGCGGGAGCCCGGCGCAGGGCGAGGTCGGCTCGAGCGCCCGCCGAACCCCTTGGCTCGTAAGGGCCATGCGGGCCCATCATGTCGGCGGGCGAAGCGTCCGCCGCGCTCCCGCGCGCGCGCGCCGGATGCACTCCTCCATCAGCCGGCGGCCGACCCCGCCGGCCCGGGAAGCCGGCGACACCGCAAGCAGGCGGACCTCCGGCCAGGTGAGCGTCACGGCCTTGCCGGTGCCCGGCTCGCCCATCACGGCGCCGGCGGGGTAGAGCAGCACGCCGCCCACGATCGCGCCGCCGTCCTCGGCCACGATCTGCTCGCCCGGCTTCGCTGCGGCCAGGGTGGCCACGATGTTCTGCCGGTACACGCCCCAGAGCGCCGCCCCGAGCGTCGCCGCGTACTGCTCGTAGGCGGCCAGCGTCACCGCCTCGATCCCGGCGCGATCGGTCGGCTGCGCGTCCCGCAGCGCGATCACGCCGCGGCGGGCTTGACCTCCTTGGCCAGGCGCTCCATCGCGCGCACCATCGCGGGAATGCCCTCGCGCGGCAGGTCGAACGTCATCCAGGCCGCGCCCATGCCCTGCACGCGCTTGATGTCCCCGGCCACCTCGGCGACCGAGCCCTGGAAGGCGGCGCGGCCGGCGCCCTTGGGGGTGTCGGTCAGGTCGAGCATGTTGCGCGGCGAGAGCCCGAGCGCGTCGCGCCGTCCGGTGCGGCTGGCCAGGTCGCGCAGCGTGGCGTAGCCCTTCTCGATCTCGTCGAGCCCGAGCGCGAGGGGATGCCAGACATCGCCCAGCTCGGCGCAGCGCCGCACCGCCGGCCCCGAGACCGCGCCGGGCGAGCCGCCCACCCAGATGGGCGGATGCGGCCGCTGAACCGGCCGCGGGGAGAAGGTGGCGCCCGAGAAGCTCACGTACTTGCCGTTGTACTGCGGGATGTCGGCCGCGAAGGCGGCCTTGATGGCGCGGATGTAGTCGTCGCTGAGCTGCCCGCGCTGGCGGAACGGCAGGCGCAGGTCCACGAACTCGGCCTCGTCCCACCCGACGCCGACGCCGAAGATGAACCGGCCGCCCGAGGCCTGATCCACGGTGGCCGCCGACTTGGCCGCGACCAGCGCGTTGCGGTAGGGCAGCACGATGACGCTGGCCCCCAGGCTGATCCGCGTCGTGCGCCCCGCGAGGAAGGCGAGCAGCGCGAAGGGGTCCGGCCAGTGGCCGCCGTAGTGCTGGGTGGTGGCGGGCTTGGCCAGGATGTGGTCGGGGACGAACACGCCGTCCAGCCCCAGCTCCTCCGCGCGCGTCGCCAGCGATGCCGCTTCCGCTATCGTGAGCTGCCAGATGGGAAGTACCACGCCGTACTTCATGCGCTCCTCCTTTGGAGTCACATCACGAGTGTGTCGACGATCTCGTACCGTTCGGTCGTCACCTGGGCGCCGGTGGCCGCCGACGTGGCGGCCTGGCGGCGCCGGCGCGCTTCCTCGCTCGCCCGCATCGCCTCCTCGCTCTCCCAGAAGGTGACGATCAGGCCCTTGCCGCCCGCGCGGTCGGCGAGCCAGTAGGCCGCCTTGAGGCCCGCGTCCTCTCGAATGCTGGGCTTGACGTGATCGCGGGCGCGCTCGATCCACCGCTCCAGCTCCTCGGCGGATCCTTGCCAGGCACCGAGTCGTGCGAACATGGCTGCTCCCTCCGGGCCCCGAGGCTACACGTTTGCCCGGACGGGGACAACCCCGGTCAGCGTGCGGTCACGCGGGCGGGGACCGGGACGCCGGTGCAGGAGGGAAGGCCGGCGATGATGAGATCGGCGGTGGCGAGGTTGGTCGCCACCGGGACATTGTGGACATTGCACACCCGGAGCAGCGCGCGGATGTCGGGATCGTGCGGCTGGGCGAAGAGCGGATCGACGAAGAAGAACACCGCGTCGATCTCCCGCATGGCGACGCCCGCCGCGATCTGGGCGTCCCCGCCTTCCGGTCCGCTCAGGAGCTCCTCGATCTCCAGCCCGACCTTGTCCCGCACGAGCCGGGCGGTGTGCCGCGTGGCGATGAGCGGGAACGCGGCAAGGGTGTCGCGGTTGAATGTCGCCCACGCGACGAGGTCCACCTTCTTGTGGTCGTGCGCGATCAGGGCCAGCTTCTGGATCATGGTCTAGAGTCCTTTCCGGTTGGCCGCCAGCTCGTCGGCGACGCGCCGGCAGTGGGTCGCCACCGCGTGGTCGCCCAGGGCCTCGAACGCGGCGGCCGTCCGTCGCAGGCCGTCCAGGGAGCCATCGCGGTGAGCCCGGATGAGCGCGTTGAGATAGGCCTGTCGCGCGTTGGAGCGCGAGCCGCTCACGGTGCCCGCTTCGGCGCCGATCCGCAGAAAGGCGTCGCCCACCGCGAGCATGCCCTCCCAGCCGCGGCTCGCGAGGGCGGCGCCGTAGGCGTCGTGCCACGCCCCGACCGCGGCGCTGACGTCGTGCCGCGCGAGCGCCTGGTCGAGCGTTCCGACGTGCACGCGCCACCGCGTGTCGAACTGGAGCCGAAGCGTCGCCCGCCGGGTCTCGAGCGGCGTGAGATCCGCCTGCACCTCCATGACCGCGGCCACGAGCCCGAGTCCGATCAGGCCGGCGGCGAGGCTCGTCCGCAGTACCGTGCTGCCGTCTTGCTTGCCCATCGGTTCCTCCCCAAAAGAAAGAGCGCCGTCATCGTACGGCGACGGCGCTCCGGATTTCGCGACGACGCGATGAATTGCTCGTGACTCGAGGCTGCAGAGGACGTGCCAGTGGCGCGTGTCGCGAGCGTGAGGGAATTCAGCGAAGCGCGGCGGCTACTTGCGGCGATCGGCCGCGGGCCACGCGGGCGCGATGCGCCGCGATTGCGCCCGCGGACCAGGCAGCGCGGGCCCCGCTGCCTCCGCGGGAGGCAGCGTCAGACGACCTTCGCGCCGTGCTCGATCAGCAGCTCCCGCAGGAGCGAGCGGTGGCAGCGGCTCTCGTCCTCGCAGTAGCAGCCCACCGAGAAATCGGTCCGGGCGGACAGCGCGGCGAGCAGCGCGATCTGCCGCTGGGCCGCCGGCTCGCGCATTTCCCGCAGGTACCGGCGCGCGTAACTCGCCCACCGCGCGGGCGTGAACGGCTTCGAGAGCGCCCAGGAGACGAGCGGCGCGGTGGGCGCCAGCTCGGGCAGCCAGACGTCGTAGAAGTCCCGCTTCGCGTAGTCGGTCTTGCGCACGCCGCGCGGCGGCCGGCGCACCGTGCCGATGCGCAGGCCCTCGCCCGCGTGCCGCGGGGTCCCGAGTCGCACGATGCGTATCGCCATGGCGTGGCCCTCGGCGCGCCTAGATGACCCGGCGGGCCGCCGCGGTGGCGGGATCGCCGGTGTTCGGCGTGCCGGCGGGCTCGATCAGCAGGATGTGGACCTCCTCCTTCGCCACCGGCCGGTGCTCCACGCCCCTGGGCACGACGAAGAGCTCGCCGGGGCCCAGCTCGACGTTGCCGTCGCGCAGCTCGATGGTCAGATGTCCCTTGAGCACGAGGAAGAAGTCGTCGGTGTCGTCGTGCTTGTGCCAGACGAACTCGCCCTGCGCCTTGACCACCATGAGGTCGTGCCCGTTGAACTGGCCGATGGTGCGCGGCTGCCAGTGGTCCTTGAACGTGGCCAGCTTCGCGTCGAGATTGACCGAATTCACCTGCGCGACCTCCACGCTACGGCGAGGGATACAGACGGTTGGACTCCTCGAAGAGCGCCAACGCCCTGTCGATGTCGAAGGCCTGCTCTACGAGGTGCTCCGGATCCCATTCGCTGCGCGGGACCGCGAAGAAATCGCCGCCATAGACGTGAATCGCCCCGGTCATCCGCTTGAGCGGATTGACCACCGAGTGAATGATGTCGGGCCCGAGGGGCGCGGCGTCACGGTCGCTTAGCGCCTTGGCCCCGGCAGCCTCGATTCGTCCATCGGGAGCGCTCGGCACCCTCCGCCAGAAAATGTTGTCCTCGCGGCCCGTGTACATGCCGATGACGGCCCACATCTCGTGGTTGTGGGGGAGCTGGCACATGCGCGGCCCCCAAACGACGTTGAGGATCGTGAGCTCGGGCGATCGGAAGACCACGTGGAGCCCTGCCCGGCGCGGTTCCCCGAGCGTCTTCAGAATCTCCGAGGGAGTGGTGACCGCTCTCGCGACGACTTCAAGCACTCCCGGAGACCCGTTCGCAGCGCCGGCTACGCGGCAGTCGGCAATGAACCGGTCCACATCGAACATGGCGCACCCTCCCCCGGGTCAGTAGTCCGAGATATCCGTCGTAGGCTGCCGCACGCTGCACCAGGCGCTCGAACATCTCGACGTGCTCGGTGTGATCGACGTCGGCGTTGATGGAGGTGAATACGACCGTGTAGTAGGGGGGCGTCGGTGTCTTGGAGATGTAGGGCATTGCGTCGTCCTTCCCCTGACTGGCGTCTGACCGCCGACTATAGCGTCGGGAGCGATGAGTGGCAAGCCAGCGGGGGTTGTGCGGCAGGTTCTCCCGTCGTTCACGCGCGCCGCCGGCGGAGCAGCCCCGCGAGGCCGGACGGCAGCAGCAGCACCACCGCGATCAGCACGAGCCCCAGGCTCAGCATGTAGACGTAGCGGAACTGCAGCAGCAGCGTCTCGGAGAGGATGCCCAGGAAGACCGCGCCCAGCACCGGGCCGATGACGGTGGTCGCCCCGCCGAGCAGGGCCATGATCACGGTCTGGAAGGACACGAGCGGGTTGAAGACCTGGGGGTCGAGATAGGTCCAGCGCGGGGCCATCGCGCCGCCCACCGCGCCCATGACCGCGGCGCTCAGGGCGAAGACGGTGATCTTGATGCGCGTGGTGTCGATGCCGAGCGTCTCCGCGCGCTCCTCGTCGGCGCCGATGCCCACCAGCGCGATGCCCCAGCGGCCGCGCGGCAGCCACACCGCGATCGCCACCGCGACCGCGGCCACGCCGAGCACCGTGTAGTAGAGCGTCACCGCGTCGGGCGGGCTGAGGAGCAGGCGGCCGACGGTGCCGGTGACGCCGGTCTCGTACCAGATCAGCGTGTGCTTGGCCAGCTCGGCCAGGCCGAAGGTGAAGATCGCGAAGTAGGGCCCGCGCAGCCGCAGCGCCAGCGTGCCGACCAGCAGCGCCATGGCGGCGGCGACCGCGGCGGCGGCCACGACCGGCAGCGGCCACGGCAGCCGCGCCATCACCACCGCGGTGGTGTAGGCGCCGGCGCCGAAGAAGGCGCCGGTGGCGAGCGAGAGATAGCGCGTGGGGCCGGAGAAGAAGGCCCACGAGACCGCGAGGGCCACGTCGGCCAGGATGGCGAGCGCGAGCGAGCGATAGTACGTCGGCAGGACGTACGGCGCGACGAGCAGCGCCGCGCCGAGGGCGGCGCCGGCGACCCTAGCGGCCAAAGAGGCCCGAGGGCTTGAGGACCAGGATCAGCGAGAGCACCGCGTAGGACGAGATCAGCCGGATGTCGGAGGACGCGAGGTAGACGCCGGCGGTCTCGACCAGGCCCAGCAGCAGCCCCGCCATGAGGCAGCCCAGCATGTTGCCGAGCCCGCCCAGGATGACGACGACCAGCGCGGTCACCGTGTAGGGCAGGCCCATGAACGGCGTCAGCTCGAACAGCATGCTGACGAGCGAGCCGGTCACCGCGGACATCGCGATGCCCGCGCCGAAGCAGAGCGCCGTGGATCCGCGAGGTCTGGATGCCCATGAGCTGCGCGCCCTCCGGCTCCTGCATCAGGGCGCGCACCGCCTTGCCGGTCAGGCTGTAGCGGAGATAGAGGTAGAAGGCCACGCCCAGGGCGAGGGCGATCGCGGCCGCGAGGACGCGGTTGGCGGGGAAGACGGTGCCGAGCCACCGCAGCGGGATGGCGAGATAGCTGTAGCCCTTGAGATCCGCGCTCCAGATCAGGAGCGCCGCGTTCTGGATCACGAACATGAGGCCGAAGGAGAGCAGGAGCGAGCGCGACTCGAGGCTCTCGGCCGCCTCGCCGGCCAGCAGCGGGGCGTAGAGCAGGCGGTGCAGCACGAGCCCGACGACGAAGGCCGTCGGGCCCGTGATCAAGAGGGTCAGCAGCGGGTTGACGCCCCAGCCGGTGTGCAGCGAGAACGTGACGTAGGCGCCCAGCATCAGGAACTCGCCGTGCGCCACGTTCAGCACCCGCATGAGGCCGTACTGGAGATTGAGGCCGAGGGCGACGAGGGCGTAGATGCCCCCCGTCGTGAATCCCCCGACCACGACGTCCAGCAGCAGGGTGGGCGAGAGCGTCACGCCCAGGCCGGCTTCGGCACCACCGCGGCCCCGGTGGACGAGGCCTTGGGCCACACGAGCTCGAACTCGTTCTTCTGCCACTGCCCGACGATGCCCGGGGTGGCCACGTTCTCGCCCTTGACGAACTTGATCGGCCCGGCCACCGTCTGAGAACTCGGTGGCGTCGAGCATGGCCTTGATCTTCGGCCGGTCGAGGCCGACCTCGCCCACGCAGCGCTCCAGGATCTGCAGCGACGCGTACGCGAAGGCGCTCGCCCAGCGGTCCGGCTCCTTCTGGTGCTTCTTCACGTGCGCGTCGAAGTACTCCCTGGCCCCCGCGATACTTCACCTTCGGGTTCCAGCCCGCGATGCCCATCACGCCCTCCGCGCCCTTGAACCGGTCGCGGTAGAACGGGAACGCGGTGCCCACCCCGGTGAAGAAGACGGCCGGGTTCCAGTCCACTTCCTTGGCCTGGGAGGTGACGAGGATGTTGTCGGGCGGGTAGGTCAGTCCGACGAAGGCGTCGGCGCCCGCGTCCTTGAAGCCCTTGAGCACCGGGGAGAGATCCTTGGCGCCCAGCGGATAGCTCTTGGTGTCCACCACCTCGAGGCCGGCCGCCTTGAAGGCGGGGCCGGTGGCCGCGTTCAGCTCGATGCCGAACAGATCGTTGACGTAGGCCACCGCGACCTTCTTGATCTTGCCCTGGTCGCGCAGGTCCTTGCAGCAAGGCGGCCACCGCCTGCATCTGCGGCGCGGGCTGCACCAGCATCGTGTAGAAGTAGGGCAGCGCCAGCTCCTTGAACTTCCCGGAGATGGCGGTGGGACCGATCATCGGGTAGCCGTACTTGCCGGCCACCGGCGCCGATCGCGAAGTTCATCGCCGAGCCCCACGGGGGCAGCAGCAGGTCCACCTTGTCGTCGGTGGCCAGCTTCTCGTAGAAGCGCACCGCGGTCTCGATCTCGCTGCGGTCGTCGATGGTGACGAACTCGATCGGCCGGCGCCCCTCGCCCTTCACCGCGAGGCCGCCCTGGGCGTTGACCTGGTCCTGCCACAGCGTGTAGTTCGGGGCCTGGGTGATGCCGGCGCCCACCGCGTACGGGCCGGTCGCCGACATGGTGTAGCCGATGCGGATCGGCTTCGCCTGGGCGCGCGCGCGCGTCCGCAGGAGGGGAACCGTGGCCGCGCCCGCCGCCGCCGTCTTGAGGAACTGCCGTCTGCGCATGCTCATGTTCATGGCCTCCTCGCCATTGGGGGTGCTTCGCCGAGATACGCCTCGAGAACCCGGGCATCGCGCGAGACCGCCGCGGGCGGCCCCTCGCAGATGACCTCGCCGTGGTGGAGCACGATGAGCCGCTCCGCCGTCTCCATGATGGCCTTCATCACGTGCTCGACCCAGAACAATCCGACCCCGCGCTCGTCGCGGATGTTCCTCAGAATTGCGGTCGCCCGCGCCCCCTCGGTGGGGGTGAGCCCGGCCAGCAGCTCGTCGAGCAGGATGATGCGCGGCCGGAGCGCCAGGGCCATCGCCAGCTCGAGCAGCTTGCGCCGGCCGCCGGTGAGCCGCCGCGCGGGCACCGTCGCGTGCTCGTCCATCTCCACGAGCGCGAGCAGCTCGGCGGGCGTGCCGCCCGGCCGCTCGCTCCAGAGCGCGGCGGCGGCCACGTTCTCCGCGGCGGTCAGGTCGAGGAACGGCCGCGGGGTCTGGAAGGTGCGCCCGAGGCCGAGCCGCGCGATCCGGTAGGCGGGCAGCGCGCTGATCCGGTGCTCGCCCAGACGGATGGAGCCCGCGGAGGGCCGGAGCAGCCCGCTGATCAGGTTGAACAGCGTCGTCTTGCCGGCCCCGTTGGGCCCGATGAGCGCCACGATCTCGCCCTCGGCGACCGCGAAGCTCACGCGCGTCAGGACGCGGAGGCCGCCGAAGCTCCGGGCGACGTCCGTGCCTTCGAGGAACGCCGCGTCATCCGCCCTGCGCCTGCAGCAGCAGCGAGCCACCCACGATCATGGCGATCGCCACCAGACGGATCCACGTGAACGGCTCCTGGAACAGCAGGAAGCCGGCGAGCAGGACGAGCACGGTGGAGGTGCCGCCGATGAAGAACGACGACGTCACCTTCAGGCCCCGGTCGTAGGCGAGGAGCCCGAAGATGTCCACCCCGGCCGCGGCGACGCCGGCCAGGACCATGAGCCACAGCGCCTCGCGGCTCCAGACGATCTCGTGTCCGTGTGGCCCGCGTGGCCAGGATGACGACGGCGTTGACCACGAGGGCGCCGGTGGTGATGACCAGCGCGCCCAGCGCCGGGGTGATCTTCGTGGAGGCCAGCTTCAGGCAGATCGTCCAGGTGGCGGCCGACACGCCGGCGAGGATCGCGAAGAGAACCGCCCGGCTCAACGCTGCGCCGCGCGAGATGGACTCGATCGGAAAACCTGGGGCGCCCATGGGCGCTTCACCAGACCACACGGCGCGGGCGGCTGTCAATACGCGGCGGACTCGTGGAGCCCGGCGGCCTTGTGGTGGGCGCGCCACATCAGGATCAATGCCAGGCCGCGCCAGATGATGTGCACGAGCAGGGCCCGGTGCAGGTTGTGGCCGATCGGGAAGCTGAGGAAGGCGAACAGGTTGATGAGCAGCGCCAGCGCCTGGTAGATCGTGAGCACGATGACCGGCGCCAGGCCCGGCCGCAGGAGCAGCCAGGCGACGCCGACGAGCAGGATCGCGATGTCCACGAGATCCACGGTCAGCGCGCCGATGACGATCAGGCCGACCGCGATCCACAGCAGGTGACCGGCCTGCACCGCGGCGGCGGCCACGTAGCCGCGTGAGCGCTCCGGGAAGAGCTTCCGCCCCGCCCACCAGGCCAGGCCGGTGAGGGCCAGGGGGATGAGGAGATGCATGCCGGAGTACACGCCGACGGCGATCCCGACCACCGTCGCCACGATGGTGGAGGCTTTCATGGCAAGGCGAACGCGACGACCGAGTCGCCCATCGGCGTGCGCATCGACGCGTGGCCTCCGGCGGCGATGACGACGAACTGCTTCCGGCCCGGGCCGAGCTGAAAGGTCATCGGGGTGGCCTGACCGCCGGCGGGCAGCGCGGCGCTCCACAGCTCCTTGCCGGTCTCCACGTCGAAGGCGCGGATCCGGGGGTCCAGCGCCGCCGCGATGAACACGAGGCCCCCCGCCGTGGTCACCGCGCCGCCGAAGTTCGGCGATCCCCAGGACGCCGACTCGGCGATGGCCGCCATCTGGGGGATGGTGCCGAGCGGCACCTCCCAGCGGACCCCGCCGCTGGCGAGGTCCACCGCGGCCAGGGCGCCCCAGGGCGGCGGGTTGCATGGCCCGGAGGGCGACAGCAGGAGCTCGCGGTACATCCCGTAGGGCGTGCCGAGCTGGGGCGCGAACTCTCCCCTTCGTCCCATCACGCCCGCGGCGTTCCGGGCCGCGGCGTACTCGGCGCGGGGGATGAGCTGGACCATGAACGCCAGCCGCGTCGTGTTGACGATGATCAGGCCGCGGATCGGATCG
Source organism: uncultured Candidatus Rokubacteria bacterium (assembly GCA_963747235.1). Taxonomy (GTDB): domain Bacteria; phylum Methylomirabilota; class Methylomirabilia; order Rokubacteriales; family CSP1-6; genus CAMLFJ01. The sequence continues at coordinate 296,516 of CAVVEU010000033.1, read as the reverse complement.
TGGGACAGGCCGCCCCAGTGCATGCCGCCGCCGAGTCCGGGAAAGACGACGCTGCCCTCCAGGCTCGGAGGCGTGAAGATGCCTTCCGAGCGAAGCTTGGCGATGCGGTCGCGACACGCAGCGCGGTCGCCCGGCGTCCCGCCCCACGCGTCGTCCGGGGTCAGGCGCTGCGGCATGAGGGGGCCCGGACGAACGGGGAACGGCTGGGTCGGGGCGGCCTCTTCCCCGGGCACCGTGCTCCTCGGGACGGGCCGCTCCTCGACGGGCAAGAGCGGCGTGCCCGTCCGGCGATCGAGCACGAACAGATGGCCCATCTTGGTCGCGACCGCCACCGCCGGGATGCCGGCGCCATTCCGGGTGAAGGTCAGCAGGGTCGGCTGGGCCGGGACGTCATAGTCCCAGAGATCGTGGTGGACGACCTGGAAGTGCCAGACGACCTTCCCGGTCTCGGCGCGCAGCGCCACCACCGAGTTCGCGTAGAGATTCGCGCCGAGCCGCTCCCCGCCGTAGTGGTCCGGGCTCGGGCTGCTGGTCGGCACGAAGACGAGGCCACGCTCCGGGTCGGCGGAGATCGGCGCCCAGGCGTTGGCCGCGCCGGTGCGACGCCAGCTCTCGGCACCCCAGGTGGCGGCCGCCGGATCGGTGGCGTCCGCCGGGATCGGATCCCAGGTCCATCGGAGCGCTCCGGTGCGCGCGTCGTACGCGCGGACGATGCCCCGTGCTATCCCGGTGGTGATGTTGTCGCCGATCGTCGAGCCGACCACGATGAGCGAGCCGATGACGGCGGGCGGCGAGGTCACCTGATAGCAGCACCGGAGATACGGATCGGGCGCGATTCCCTCCTTGAGCTCGACCGTCCCATCCCGGCCGAAGTCGCCACAGGGGGCGCCGTGTTCGGCGTCGAGCGCGATCAGGCGGGCATCGATCGTGGCGACGAAGATGCGCCGGCGACATGCCTGGCCGGCCGGGCGGCTCGTGTCCAGCCAGGTGGAGACGCCGCGCGAGGTGACGAGCGCGAAGAACCGGGTCCGGTCGACGCGCGGGTCGTAGACCCAGCGCTCCCGGCCGGTTTCGGGATCGAGGGCGATCACGCGGTTGAAGGGCGTGCTGAGAAAGAGCGTGCCGTCCACCACGATGGGCGTGGCCTCGAAGGCGGAGCGCCGCCGCGCCGGGCTCGTGTCGTCGGCCTCGCCGGTGCGATACGTCCAGGCCACCCCGAGCTGCCCGACGTTCCCCCGGTCGATCTGGGCCAGGGGTGAATAGCGGCTGCCCCCCGCGTCGTTGCCGTAGGCGGGCCAGTCTCCGCGGACCTCCGGCTCCCGACGAACGGCAGGGAGACAGCCGACGGCCAGCAGCACGAGGATGCCGAGCGCGGCCCGGGCCGTGAGATGCCGGCTCATCGCGTTGACGCCGCGTCGATCTTCCGCTGGAGGAACCAGCAGAACCAGCCCGCGATACCGCTCCTGTAGCTCCGGCTTCATCCAGTCCTTGCCGGTGATGGTGCCCCGGCAGCGGGCGCTCCCGCAGCGGCACGCCATCTGGTGGTCGCCGTCGTCGGTGGTCGCCCAGTCGATGGTGAGCTCCTCGTCGGGCGCGACGTCCCGCATCGCGAGCAGCACGATCTGGCCCTGGAGGGCGAGGTTGGGGTCGCAGGAGTGGTTGGTGTAGAGCATGTTGCCGTCGCGCTCGGCCTGGGTCACGGGGGCGATGAACAGGTCCTCGGCGATCTGGATGTCGGCCGGGCCCAGCGCCGGCTCGAGCGCGGCCCACTGCGGGCGCGGTCAGGACGTGGCCGCCCTTGACCGCGACGATCTCGCCCCTCGCGATGGGGCGGCTCGCGAACAGGCCCTTGCCGTGGATCGGGCTCGGGCGCACGTCCGTCTTCGGGGAGCGATAGGTGAGGGCGGTCATGCGTTGGCGGCCATGGTTGTCGAGCACCCCCTCACCCTGCCCTCTCCCCGGAGGGGAGAGGGTGGAGGGAAGGGGAGGAGCCGGCTACTTGAAGATCGAGAAGTTGATCTCTTTCTCGGTGATGAACTCGAGGAGGACCGGGACGCCGTCGCGGGTCTTGGCGATGCCGCGCTTGAGCGCGGGGATGATCTCGCCCGGGCTCGGTGATGCGCTCGCCGTAGCCGCCGAAGGCCTTCGCCATGTCCGCGTAGTGGCCGCTGATGTCGGTGGAGCGGTACTTCTCGGTGGCCGTCTTCATGATCGGCAGCTCGATGGCCATCGAGAAGTTGTTGAGCAGGATCGACAGGATCGGGATGCGCTCGCGCACCGCGGTCTCGAAGTCCATGCCGGTGAAGCCGATGGCCGCGTCGCCCCACACGTTGATGCAGAGGGACTCCGGCTTGGCGAGCTTGGCCCCCATCGCCAGGCCCAGGCCGTAGCCGAGCTGGGTGGTCTTGCCCCAGCCGATGTAGGTGAGCGGGATGCGTGCTCTCCCAGAAGGGCGAGAGCTGGTCCCGCGGGCTGCCCGCGTCGTGGGTGATGATGGTGTTGGCCACGTCCACCGTGTGGAGCAGGTCCCAGATCACGCGGTAGGGCGAGAGCGGCTTGTCGTTGGCGGTCAGCTTGGGCATCCACTGGGCGAGCCACTCGCCCTTCATGGTGGCGATCTGCTTGGTGACCTCGGCCTCGCGGCCGCGCGGCTTGCCCTTCAGGCGGTCGCGCACCTCGGCGAGCAGCGCCTCCAGCACGAGGCCCGCGTCGCCGATCACCGCGTGCTCGGCCACGATGTCCTTGTTGAGGTCGGCCACGTCGATGGTCGAATGGATGATGGTCTTGCCCTTCGGCATCGTGACGCCGTAGTTCGTGGTCGAGAAGCTGCAGCCGATGCCGAAGATCACGTCGGAGTTCTTGAGGAACTCGTGCACCGTCTTCGGGATCGAGCGGCCGCCCGAGCCGAGCGACAGCGGGTGGTTCTCCGGGAACGCGCTCTTGCCCTCGAGGCTCGTGGTGACCGGCGCCTCGAGCAGCTCGGCCAGCTCGCGGAGCTGCTGCCACGCGCGCGCGTAGTGCACGCCCTGGCCCGCGTAGATCACCGGCCGCTCCGCCTCCACCAGCATGCGCGCGGCCTCGGTGACCGCGTCCGGATCCGGGGCGACCCGCGTGCGCGGGGTGACCTTGTAGTTGAGCGGCTCGGGCACTTCCTCCTGGTAGACGTCGACGGGAATCTCCACCAGGACCGGCCGCGGGCGGCCGTTCTTCACCTGGGTGAAGGCCCGGCGCATCGCGTCGGGCACCGCGTCGGCCATGATGACCTGCTCGCACCACTTGGTCACGTTGCGGTAGTTGATGAACGAGTTGAAGTTGGGCGGGATATTGGTGATGCGGCGCGGGTAGCCGCCGGGCAGCACCACGATCGGCACCGAGTCGCCGTAGGCCTGGGCCACGCCGCCGAAGGCGTTCTCCGATCCGGGCCCGTGCTGCATGGTGAACACGCCGATCTTCTGGCCGGAGGTGATGCGGCTCACCGCGTCCGCCATGTGCAGCCCGGTCCGCTCCTGGCGCACGATGATGGTGCGGATGTCGGCCTGGGCGGCCGCCTCGATGATCGGGTTCACCGGATAGCCGATCAGAAAAGTGGTACCTTCGCGCTTCAGGATCTCGGCAACTGCGGTGACCGCCTTCATTGAGGCCTCCTCTGGGCTGCGGTTAGGATGGGGCCGACTGTAACCCAATCCGCGGGGGAAGGGAAATCCGCGGACGAAAGGACCGACGACGCATGGCTCGGAAGAAGCATCGCGTGGGCATCGTCGGGCTCGGCTTCGGCCGCGCCCACATTCCGGCGTTTCAGGCCAACGGCTGCGAGGTGGTGGCGGTCTGCCAGCGGAACCAGGAGACCGCCCGGTCGATCGCCGAGCGCTACAACGTCCCCGGCGTCTTCGAGCGATGGGAGCGGATGCTCGAGGAGGCCAAGCCGGACATCGTGGTGATCGCGTCGCCGCCCAACCTGCACCGCGAGATCGCGCTGCGCGCGTTCGAGCAGGGCGCGCACGTCCTCTGCGAGAAGCCGCTCGCAATGACCGCGGCCGAGGGTCGCGACATGGTCGAGGCGGCCCGCCGCGCGCAGCGCGTGGCCATGACCTCGTTCAACTGGCGCTTCATCCCGGCCATGCAGCGCTTCCACTCGCTGGTGGAAGCGGGGGCGGTCGGCCGGCTTTTCCACGCGGGGGGCCGCTGGCTCGGGGCGCGCTGGGCCGACGAGTCCGCGCCGGTGACGTGGCGGATGGACCGCGCCCAGGCCGGCCACGGCGCCATGGGCGACATGGGCGTGCACGTGATCGACCTCATACGCTGGCACTTCGGCGAGTTCGCGCGGGTGACCGCGCAGGCCGGCGTGGCCTATCCGACCCGCAACGCGCCCGGCGGCAAGCCGACCGACGCGGAGGACTTCTGCAGCGTGATGGGCGAGCTGGTCTCCGGCGGGCAGGTGACGTTCTCGGTGAGCCGCGCCGCCCGCGGGGCGAACGAGTCGTTCCTGGAGGCCTACGGCAGCCAGGGCTCGCTCGTCTACCGGCTCGACCGCGAGAAGCCCAAGTGGTACGTGGGCGAGCTGCGCGCGGCCGGGGCGAGCGGCACGCTGCAGCCGGTTCCGATCACCGCGGGACTGCCGCGCTCGGCCGGCGAAGGCGACCAGATGGAGGTCACCGGGAAAGCCACCATCGCGCCGCTGGTGAAGCGCTTCCTCGAGGGCATCAAGAAGGGCGAGAGCCCGTCGCCCACGCTCGAGGACGGCGTCGCCGCCCAGCTCGTGCTGGACGCGGTGCTGCGCTCGCTCACGGAGGGCGGCTGGCAGCGGGTCGAGGCCTGACGAGGCCGGCGCGCGCCGGCCTCCACGTGGGCGTGATCGGCGAGGGGGTCTGCTCGCGCCGGGTGGCCGCCCTCGCCGAGCGGGTCGGCCGCGCCATCGCGGAGGCGGGCGCGGTGCTGCTGTGCGGTGGCCTCGGCGGCGTGATGGAGGCGGCCTCGCGTGGCGCGACGCGGGCCGGCGGCACCGTGGTCGGGCTCCTGCCCGGCTTCGAGGCGCGCGACGCCAATCGCTGGGTCGGGATCCCGATCGTCACCGGCATGGACCAGGCGCGCAACGTGATCCTGGTGCGCTCGAGCGACGCGGTCATCGCGATCGGCGGCCGCTACGGCACGCTCTCCGAGATCGCGCTCGCGCTCAAGCTCGGCCGCCCGGTGGTGGGCCTCGGCACGTGGCGCCTCGCCCAGCCCGACGGCCGCCGGGTGCCGCTGCTCACCGCGCGCACGCCCGAGGACGCGGTGGCGCGCGCCCTGCGCGCGGCGCGACGGGCGGGCCGCGGCCACCGCGGCTGGCTCGCGTAGCCGGCGCGTCCGCGTCGTAACCCGCGCGTCGTTGACCCCTCGCGCGGGCGCGTGCTAGCCTCCCCGCGTGGTTCGCGTCAGCGTCTCGGCCGTCTCCAAGCGCTACGGTGCAGTCGAGGCGCTCCGTTCCGTCTCGCTCGACTTCGATTCCGGTCGCCTGACCGCGATCCTCGGGCCCTCCGGCTGCGGCAAGACCACGCTGCTCCGCTCGATCGCGGGCTTCGTGTCGGTGGACGCGGGGGCCATCCGCTTCGACGGCGCCGACGTCACCGCACTGCCGCCGCAGCAGCGCGGGACCGCGATGGTCTTCCAGAGCTACGCGCTCTGGCCGCACATGACCGTGTTCGACAACGTCGCGTACGGCCTGCGCCTCAAGCGGGTGCCCGCGGCGGAGATCACGCGCCGGGTGCGCGAGGCGCTCGCCCTCGTGGAGATCGGCGACGTGGAGGCGACCGCGCGCCGCAAGCCGGCCGCGCTGTCGGGCGGCCAGCAGCAGCGGGTGGCGCTCGCGCGGGCCATCGTGGTGGAGCCGCGCGTGCTCCTGCTCGACGAGCCGCTCTCGAATCTCGACGCCAAGATCCGCCAGCGCCTGCGCGTCGAGGTGCGGCGCCTGCAGCGGCGCGTGGGCATCACCACCATCTACGTCACCCACGATCAGGAAGAGGCGCTGGCCATCGCGGATCACGTGGTGCTGATGAACCGTGGGGTGCGTCGCGCAGGCGGGCACGCCGGAGCAGGTCTATCTCGAGCCCGCGACCGAGTTCGTCGCCGACTTCCTGGGCGTGGGCAACCGGCTGGAGGCCCGCGCCGAGTCGGGCGCGCTGCATCTCGAAGGCCAGCGCCTGCCCTATGGCGGCCCCGCGCGCGGGCCCGTGCTGGTGATCCTGCGCTCGTCCGATCTCGGCCTCGCCGGCGCGGCGGGTGGGGCGCCCGCGCTCGCGGGCACGCTGGAGGAAAGCCTGTTTCTCGGCGCGTACTACCGGCACTACGTGCGGGTGGGCGCGGCCGTGCTCATGGTGGACGGGCCCGCTCCGGCGCCGCCCGGCCCCGTCACCATCACCGTTCCGCCGGATCGCGTGCGCGTGTACCCGGCGGCCTGAACGAGAGGAGAGTCCACGATGCTGCTGCGAACCGTGCTCGCCGTGCTGCTGGCCCTGGTGGTCCCCGCGTCCGCGGCCACCCGGCTCAACGTCGCCATCGGGGCCGACGTCAACGTGGTCGAGGTCCACAAGACCCTCCTCGGACCCGGCTTCCGCGCCACCGCCCCGGACGTGGAGATCAACGTGGTCGGCACCGGCACCGGCGAGCCGGCCAGCCGCGCGATCTACACCAAGATCAAAGCCCAGGCCGACACCGGCCGCAAGCCCTGGGACCTCGACGTGGCGCTCGTGAGCATGGCGGTGGCCTCGCAGATGGTGAAGGAGGGGCTGCTCCACCGCTTCGTGCCGCAGATGAAGAACGCGGCGCTCGTGAAGGGCGCGGAGGTGAAGGAGGCCTTCGGCGTCAACGTGGACGGCTACGTGGTGCCGATGTTCCACAACCAGATCGCGGTCGCCTACGTGCCGTCCAAGGTGGCCAATCCGCCGAAGTCCTTCGACGAGCTGGCCGCGTGGGTGAAGGCCAACCCCGGTCGCTTCGGCTACAACGGGATCAAGGGCGGAGTGAGCGGCGTCGGCTTCACCATGGGCTGGGTCTACTGGAAGACCGGGCTCTACAAGGAGCTCACCCAGGGGCCGTTCGACAAGAGCAAGGAGCCGGCGATCCGCGAGGCGATCACCGCGCTGCGCGACTTCAACAAGCAGGCGACGATCACCAACGGCAACGCGGGCACGCTGGACGCGCTCAACCGCGGCGAGATCTGGATGGGCGCGGTGTGGATCGACCAGCTCGTGGCCTGGAAGAACGAGGGGCGCATGGACCCGGCGGTGACGCCGGTGCTGCCCGCCCCGGGGCTGCCGATCTATCCGCTCTACCTGGTGGTGCCGCGCGAGGCGGCCAGCCGGGAGGCGGCGGTGCGCTACATCGACTACATCGCGACGCCGGAGGTGCAGGCCAAGGCGATCGTCGAGCAGTTCGGCTGGTACCCGGGCGTGGACCCGGAGAAGGTGCTGCCGCTCATCAACGCCAAGAGCCGCGAGCTGCTCTTCGCGGGCGTGAGCGCGCAGGATCTCGCGCGCTACTCGCGCCAGATGCCGATCAAGGAGTACCACGACCTGATCAGCCTCGCGTACGAGGAGATCGTCCGCTGACCCTGGCCGAGCGCTTGCTGTGGGGGGCGCTCTGCGCCCCCGCCCTCGCGGTGCTCGCGGCGGTCTTCCTCTGGCCGCTCGGCGCCTCGGTGGTGGCGAGCTTCACGCGCGAGGGGCAGTGGACGCTCGCGAACTACGGGACGGTCGCCAGCCTCTACGCGCGGGACGTGGCCTACACCGTCGGGGTCGCGGCGGCGGGGACCGCGCTCACCTTCGCGCTCGCGATCCCGGTGTGCGGCTGGCTCCGCCTGCGCGCCTTCGGGCCGGTCGAGTTCCTCCTGAAGGTTCCGCTGTTCGTGCCCTTCGTGGTGGTGGGCCACGCGCTGCGCGTGTTCTGGAGCCCGTACGTGCCGTCGTTCTCGTCGTCGTGGGCGGGGATCGCCACCGCGCTCGCCTGGAAGCACCTCGGGCTCGCCGCCCTGCTGCTGCTGGGCGCCTTCCGCGGCACCGATGATTCGCTACCTCGAGGCCGCGCGCCAGCTCGGCGCCTCCACCGGCCGGCTCACCCGCGACATCCTGGTGCCGATGGCCGCGCCGGCCCTCGCGGTGACCGGCATCCTGATCTTCTCCTCGATGCTGGCCTCGTTCTCGATCCCGCTCATGATGGGGCGCGGCGGCGGCCCCCAGATGCTGATGATCGACGTCTACTACCGCTACGGCCAGCACGGCGACTTCGCCACCGCCTCCGCGCTGGGCGTGGTGGCCTACCTCCTGGCCATGGGCGCCGCGCTCGTGTACGTGCGCCGGCTGACCCGGTAGCGCGCGTGATCGAGCCCGCCCGGTCCATCGGCGCCATGACGGTGCGCGCGGCCACGCTCGCGCTGGCCGCCTTCTTCATCCTGGGCCCGCTGCTGAGCCTCGGCGTCTGGTCCTTCGCGGAGCGGTGGACCTATCCGAGCCCGTGGCCCCAGCGGTTCGGGCTGCCGCTACTGGGCGCGCATGCTCACGGGCGATTTCCTCGATCCGCTCTACACCGGCCTGATCGTCGCGGTGATCGTGACCGCTGCTGGCGCCTGCTCTTCGCGGTGCCGCTCGGCTACGCGCTGGCGCGGCTGCGCTTCGCGGGCCGCACCGTGATCCTGCTCGCGTTCCTGCTGCCCCAGGCCTTCCGGTCTAGCTCTTCAGCCGCGCCGTCCAGGCCACCAGCTCCGCCAGCAGCTTCCGGATCAACTCTCTTGAAGTCTCGTCGGTCAGCTCGCCCTGCTCGTTGAAGCGCTGCGCCGCGTTGGCGATCAACACCTCCGGCTGGTTGACCGCGTGCATGTTGAGGAAGATGAAGCACTGGCGCAGGTGGTACTGGGCGCGCGCGCTGCCCAGCATGCCGACCGAGGCGCCCATGACCGCCACCGGCTTGCCCTGCCACGCGCTGTCGCCGTAGGGCCGCGAGGCCCAGTCGATCGCGTTCTTGAGCACGCCGGGCATCGAGTAGTTGTACTCGGGGGTGGAGAAGAGGATCGCGTCCGCCGCGCGCACGCGGGTCTTGAGCTCCACCACCCGGGCGGGCGGCTGCTTCTCGTGGTCCTGGTTGTACGGGGGAATGCCCTCGAGCTCGAAGATGTCGAGGCTCGCGCCCGGGGGCAGGAGCGCCTGGGCCGCGCGGAGCGCGAAGCGGTTGAAGGAGGCCTGGCGCAGGCTGCCGGGAATGCCGAGGATCTTCACGTCGGGCACGATGCGTCTCCTGGATCCTAGAACGAGGTGAACACGCCCTTGCCGGTGGTCTGCGTGTCGAAGCGCTTGTAGGCCTCCGCGGCCTGATCGAGGCGGAAATGGTCGGTGAAGATCCGGCCGAGGGGGATCTTGCGGTCGGCCACGAAGCGCGCGCACTCCCACTGGCCCATGCTGCTGAACGTCCACGAGGCCACCAGGGTGAGCTGCTTGCGGATCAGGTCGCGGCTCACGTCGATGGAGGTGGCGCCGCCCTCGCCCACGAAGCACATGCGTCCCCACGTGGCGGTGCTCCGCACCGCGGCCACCCGGGGCTCGGGCAGGCCGGTGCAGTCCATGGTGGCCTCGGCGCCCTCGCCGTGGGTGAGATCCATGATGGCCTTCACCGGGTCGGTCTCGCGCGAGTTGACGACCGCGTCGGCGCCGAATTCCTTCGCCAGACCCAGCCGCTCGGCCGCGATGTCCACCGCGATGACGCGCGCGCCCATCGCCACGCCCAGCATGGTGGCGGAGAGGCCGACCGGCCCCTGGCCGAACACGGCCAGGGTGTCGCGGCCGGACACGTCGATGCGCTTGAGCGCGCCGTAGGCGGTGCCGGTGCCGCAGGACACCGCCGCGCCCTCCTCGAAGGTGAGCTCGTCGGGCAGGGGCACGTTGGTGCGGGCGGGCACCTTCATGTACTTCGCGTGGGCGCCGTCGCCGGTGGCGCCGAAGACGGTGATGCCGGCCTTGCAGAGCTGCGACCATCCCACGCGGCAGTGCTTGCAGTGTCCGCAGCCTTCGTAGTGGTGGTTCATCACGCGCTGGCCCACGCGGCCTTCCGTCTCGCGCACCCCGGGGCCCACCGCCGCGATCACCCCGCAGGGCTCGTGCCCCGCGATCACCTTCTTGCCGCTGCCGCCCAGGCCGAGGGAGGCCGTCTCGTTGCCGTCCGCGCGGTAGAACTTGAGATCGCTCCCGCACATGCCGGAGGCCTTGATCTCCAGCACCACCTCGCCCGGACCGGGCGTCGGATCGGGGAAGTCTCGGAGCTCGAGCTGCCGGTTACCCGTGAAGACGATGCCGCGCATGGGTCCACCCCCTCGTTGTCGTTAGAGGCCGGTGTAGTGTAAAAGATGAGGTGGCCGACGGCCAGCAGTGCTCACCCTCACGAACCTGGAGGCGATCGATGTCGCGGCTCGTCCTGACGTTGGCGCTGGCGCTCGCTCGCCACCGCCTGCGCGCCCGCGACCGAGCCGCGCACCGTGATCGCCGCCGGCCCCCGCGTGGTCTTCGACGATGAGCTCCGCGCGCCGCGCAACTGGGCGGCCGGCACCGGCACCATCTGCCGGTCGGGCTACGCCGACGAGGGGCTGGTCGTCGAGAACATCGCGCCGTCCGCCCCCTGCCTGCTCGGTCCGGTGCGCCCGGAGTCGTTCCCGGCCGGCGTGCGCATCGAGGTGACCGCCCGGCTGCGCAAGGGCACGCGCGAGGGCGCGTTCGGGCTCATGTTCGCCAGCCGCGGCGGGGCCGACAACCGCACCTTCGCCACGTTCGGGCTCACCGCCAACGGGACCTACCGGGTGGCGAGCTGGATCGGCGGGAAGTGGAACTACCCGGTGCCGCCCACCGCGACCCGGAGCGTGAAGACCGAGTACGGCGCCCCGAACACGCTGGCCGTCGAGCTGCGCGACCGGTCCATCGTGGCCTACGTCAACGGCCGGCCGGTGGCGACCGCGGAGCTGGCCGCGGAGGCCAGCGGCACGCTCGGGCTCTACGTGGACCAGCGGGGCATGGAGGTGCTCTTCACCAACCTCCGCGTCAGCGAGCTGCCCCCGATCCGCTGATCCGGCTAGTCCCGCGCCGGGTCAGCTCCCGGCGCGCTTGAGCGCGAGCTCGATGTGCTCCGGCGACGGCTTCCGCGTCCCCGCGTCCACCTCGCGCATCAGGGCGACCACCGCGCTCGACACCGGCGTGGGCACGCCGACCTCGCGGCCCTTGTCCACCACGAGCCCGTTCATGTAGTCGATCTCGCTGCGGCGGCCCTTGATCGCGTCCTGGGCCATCGAGGCGCGCCAGTTGCGGGCGGAGCCGCCCTCCTTGGGGGTGAGCGCGGCGTCGAGCTCTCCGTACACGTCGGGGCGGCCGGCCTGCGCCCACTGCTCGGCCTCGCGGCCGTTGAACTTGGGGATGCGGTAGCCGAGCTTGAGCCCCACCGCGGCGGACTCCTGCGCGATGCGGATCGTGATCTCGCGCCCGCGCGCCTGCTCGGCGATCTCGACCGAGCCGAGGCCGGTCATGGCCTGCACCGGGTTGCCCATGCAGTTCGCGCAGAGCTTGGACCAGCGCTCGCCCCACAGGTTGTCGGTGGGCCGCGCGCCGTCCACCACGCTCATGATGTCGGCCAGCTCGGTGACCCGCTCGGTGATGCGCCCGTCGTGCTCGCCCGCGCGGAAGACATCGTGGCCGGCGCCCTGACCCTTCTCCATCCCGCGCTCCACCTGGCCCGGCTTCCAGAGGGCGACGCCGATCTTCGACATGATGAGGCCGACCGAGCGCTCCGCGCCCGCGATGCCCGCCAGGATCGGATCGTTCCAGCAGTTCTGGGCGGAGACCAGGTAGCCCTCGGGCTTGAGATGGGGCAGCGCCATCCAGGTGGCCCACGCGGTGTCGTACGCCTTCATCGCGATGAACCCGATGTCGAAGTCGGACGCCGAGGCGCTGCAGCTCGTGCACGTGGATCGCGACCGGCTTGGCCTCGAAGGGATCGTGCGGGCCGCTGACCGCGATACCTTGACGCTTCAAAGTCTCGACCTGCTCGGGCCACGGATCCACCAGGGTGACCTCGTGGCCGGCCCGCGCGAGGAACGCGCCCAGGTAGCTGCCGATCGCACCCGCGCCGATGAAGAGCATCCGCTTGGCCATCTCGAGTTCCTCCTGGTTCGGTGAGAGACCCCGCGATCTTAGCCCCGCGCGAGGCCGTTGCCAAGCCGCGCCCCTTGGGGCACTATGCGGGGCACTTGGCGGGACCACTTCCGAGGGAGGATCGCATGTCGAAGCGCCGCGCGTGGGGAATCGGGTTGGTGCTGCTGGCCATGGTTGCCGTGTCCACCGCGACGGCCGCGCCGCCGAAGGACGCGATGGTGATCGGGCTGCTCGCCGAGCCCGTCACCATGGATCCGCCCCAGATCACCGATCTGAATTCCACGCGCGTCATCAAGCGCATGTTCGAGGGGCTCACCGCGCAGGAGCTCGGCACCTACAAGATCATTCCCGGGCTGGCCCAGTCGTGGGACATCTCCAAGGACGGGCTCACCTACACCTTCCACCTGCGGCCGAACGTGAAGTTCCACGACGGCACCCCGCTCACCGCCGAGGCCGTGAAGTTCTGCTTCGATCGGCAGCTCAACGACCAGGGGCCGTTCTACGCGACCGGGACCTACCCCTACGTGAAGGGCTTTCTCGGCAACGTCGCGGGCGTCGAGGTGGTGAACCCGACCACGGTGCAGATCCGGCTCAAGGCGCCGCTGACCCCGTTCCTCCAGTACCTGGCGCACCACTCGCTCTACATCTACAGCCCGGACGCGCTCAAGAAGTGGGGCAAGGACATCGTGAAGCACCCGGTGGGCACCGGACCCTTCAAGCTCGAGACGTGGGAGCCGGGCGTGCGCGTGGTGCTCGCGCGCAACGACCAGTACTGGGGCGGGGCGCCCAAGGTCCGCCAGGCCATCTACGTGCCGATCATCGAGGCGCAGGCGCGGCTGTCCGCGATCAAGACCGGCGAGATCGACCTGACCATGGACGTGCCGCCGGACAGCCTGGCCGATCTCCGCAAGGACCCGGACGTGGTGGTGGCGGAGACCAACTCCTCCGCGGTCTGGTACGTGGCGCTCAACACCCGGCACCCCGCGCTGAAGGACAAGCGGGTGCGCCAGGCCCTCAACTACGCGGTGCAGAAGGACGCGATCATCCGCGACATCCTGAAGGGCACCGCGATCGTGGCGACCACGCCGCTCTCGCCGGTGTACGGGCCGTATCACGAGGACAAGACCGTCCGGTATCCCTACGATCCCGAGAAGGCCAAGGCGCTCCTGAAGGAAGCGGGCTTCGCCGGCGGCTTCGACGTGACCTTCTACGTGCCCGAGTCCGGCTCCGGCATGCAGTCGCCCGTCGAGATGGGCACCGTGATCCAGGCGAACCTGGCCGCGGTGGGCGTGCGCGCCAAGATCCAGACCATGGAGTGGGGCGCCTATCTCAAGAAATATCTCGACGCGCCCGACATGGCCGAGATGTCCTGGAACCCGTCCATCGGCGATCCCGACCACATGATGTACATGCTGCTGTCCTCCGACCGGTTCCCGCCCGCGTTCAACGCGGGCTTCTACCAGAACCCGCGCGTGGACGAGCTGCTGCGGAAGGGCCGCACCACCATCGAGGAGAAGGAGCGCATCCCGCTCTACCGTGAGGCGCAGCGCCTGGTGGTGGAGGACGCGCCGTGGATCTTCGTGGACCACGGCAAGCAGGTCATCGTCTACCGCAAGCGCGTGCAGGGGTTCAAGCTCCACCCGAACTTCGACCTGGTGCTGACGCAGGTGTGGCTGCAGTAGGAGGGGCGGGCCTCCAGGGCTACGTCGTCCGCCGCGTCCTGCTGGCGCTGCCCGTCCTGGTCGGGGTCTCGCTGCTCGTGTTCGGGGTGATGCGCCTGGCCCCGGGCGATCCGGCCGCCATCATGCTGGGCGCGCAGGCCACGAAGGAAGACGTGGAGCGCCTGCGCCGCGACCTCGGGCTGGACCGGCCGGTGGCGCTGCAGTACCTCCAGTGGATGGGCCGCGTGGTCCAGGGCGATCTCGGCCGCTCCATCCCGCTCGGGCGCGAGGTGCTGCCCGAGGTGCTGCTGCGCTTCAAGGCCACCGTGATCCTGACCGCGGGCGCGCTCGCCATCGCGGTGACGCTCGGGCTGACCGCGGGCATCGTCTCGGCCACCCGGCAGTACTCCTGGCTCGACAAGCTCAGCATGGCGGTGGCGGTGACCGGCGTGAGCCTGCCCGTCTTCTGGACCGGCATCATGCTGATCCTGGTGTTCGCCCTGTCGCTCCGGTGGTTTCCGTCGGCAGGAATGTTCTCGCCCTACGGCGGCGGCTTCACCGACATGCTCTGGCACCTCGTGCTGCCCGCGATCACCCTCGGCACCGCCTCCGCGGCGGCGGTGGCGCGCCTCACCCGCTCGAGCGTGCTCGAGATCATCCGCCAGGACTACGTCCGCGCGGCGCGGGCCAAGGGCCTCGCGGAGCGGGCGGTCATCGCGCGGCACGTGCTCAAGAACGCGCTCAACCCGATCCTCACCGTGATCGGCGTGCAGGTGGGCTATCTGCTCGGCGGCGCCATCCTGACCGAGACCGTGTTCTCGTGGCCCGGGCTCGGCTCCATGATGGTGCGCGCCATCCAGGCCCGCGACTATCCGCTGGTGCAGGGCGGCGTGCTGCTGATCGCCACCACCTTCGTGGTGGTGAACCTGATCGTGGACCTGCTCTACGCGGTGTTCGACCCGCGCATCCGCTATGAGTAGCGTGGCCACGAGCCGCGGCGCGGTGGCCCTCGCGCCCGCGGGCCGCTCCGGCCTGGCCGAGGTTGCGCGGATGTTCCGCAAGAGCGGCAGCGCGGTGTTCGGCCTGGTCCTGGTGATAGCCCTCGGGGCCGCCGCGGTGCTGGCTCCGCTGCTCGCGCCGCACAATCCGGACACCATCGACACCGCGCGCCGGCTCGCCCGGCCCTTCACCGCCGGGCACCTGCTCGGCACCGACGAGTTCGGCCGCGATCTCCTGAGCCGGCTGCTCTACGGCGCGCGCACGTCCCTGGTGGTCGGCCTCGCCGCCACCGTGCTGGCCGCGGTGGCCGGCTCGGGGCTTGGGCTGCTCGCGGGCTTCGTCGGCCGGTGGGTGGACCAGGTCGTGATGCGCTCGATCGACACCCTGATGGCCTTCCCGTACTTCCTGCTCGCCATCGCGATCATCGCCACGCTCGGCCCCGGCCTCGTCAACGGGATGGTCGCGGTCGCGATCGTGAACATCCCGTTCTACGGCCGCATCGTGCGCGCCACCGTGCTGGCCGTGAAGCAGACCGAGTACGTGGAGGCGGCGCGCGCCCTCGGCCTCTCCGAGCTGCGGCTCTCGCTCTCGCACGTGCTCCGCAACTGCCTCGCCCCGATCGTGGTGGCGGTCACGCTCAACGTGGGCGGCATGATCACCGCGCTGGCCGGGCTGTCCTTCCTGGGCCTGGGCGTCCAGCCGCCGACCTCCGACTGGGGCAGCATGCTCTCCAGCAGCCGGCAGTACATGAACGTGGCGCCGCACGTGGCCGCGCTGCCGGGACTCGCCATCTTCCTGGCCGTGCTCGGGTTCAACCTGCTGGGCGACGGACTCCGCGATGCGCTCGATCCGCGCCTCCGCTAGAATGCGGGCGGCATGAGCGACGTCGACGTGGTGCGCGCGGAAGTGGAGACCATGCTCGCGCTCGTGCGCGAGCGGTACGGCAGCCGGCTGGACGCCGAGCAGCTCGCGGGCGTGCGCACCTCGATCGAGGCGATCGTGCAGGCCGCGCGCGCCCTCCGCGCGGTGCGCCTCACCAACGCCGACGAGCCCGCCCAGCCCTTCGCGGCCTATCGCGCGGAGCCGTGATGGCCGAGGACGTGGTCTTCACCCCGGTGCGGCAGCTCGCGGAGGGCGTCCGCACCCGCCGCCTCTCCCCGGTCGCGCTGGCCGAGACCTTTCTCGACCGGCTCGAGCGTCTCGGCCCGCGCTACAACGCGGTGGTCACGGTCACCCGCGCCCGCGCGCTCGAGCAGGCGCGGCGCGCCGAGGCGGAGATCGCGGCGGGGCGCTACCGGGGCCCGCTGCACGGCATCCCGTACGGCGCCAAGGATCTGCTCGCGACCTCCGGCGGCATCCCGACCACGTGGGGCGCCGCGCCCTTCAAGGACCGCTGCTTCGACTTCGACGCGACGGCCATCCTCAAGCTGGAGGCCGCGGGCGCGGTGCTCTGCGCGAAGCTCGCGATGGTGGAGCTGGCGGGCGGCATGGGCTACCGCCAGCCCAATGCCGCGTTCACCGGGCCCGGCGTGAATCCGTGGAACCGGGAGGCGTGGAGCGGCGGGTCGTCGAGCGGCTCGGGCTCCGCGGTCGCGGCGGGGCTCGTCCCGTTCGCCATCGGCTCGGAGACGTGGGGCTCGATCCTCTCGCCCGCCGGCAACTGCGGCCTCGCGGGCCTGCGGCCGACCTACGGGCGGGTGAGCCGCCACGGCGCGATGGCCCTCTGCTGGACGCTCGACAAGCTGGGCCCGCTCGCCCTCACCGCGGACGACTGCGGCCTGGTGCTCGAGGCCATCGCGGGGCGCGACCCCGCCGATCCGACCACGGTGGACCGGCCCTACCGCTACGCCGCGGGCGATCCGGCCGGCCGGCGCTTCCGCTTCGGCGTGCTGCGCGGCATCACCGACGGCTGCGAGGACGCGGTGAAGGAGAACTTCGCGGGTTCGCTCGAGGTGCTGCGCGGGCTCGGCACCGTCGAGGAGGTCGCGCTGCCGGATCTTCCGTACGACGACATCACGCGCACCATCCTGTTCGCCGAGGCGGCGAGCGCGTTCGAGGACCTGATCGAGAGCGGCGCCATCGCGGGGCTCACCGCGCCGGAGGACCGCTACACCGCCTACGCGCGCGACGCGATCCTCGCCAAGGACTACCTGAAGGCGCTGCGGCTGCGGGGCGTGATGGCGCGCGAGGCCGATCGGGTGCTGGCCTCGCTGGACGCGCTGGTGGCGCCCGGGCGCTCCACGGTGGCCGCGATGCTGGGGGGCGAGGTGCGCAGCGCGATCCGGGGGACCGCGCGGGACGTGATGGGCGCGGTCGGCAACGGCGCGGGGCTGCCCGCGGTGGCGGTGCCGAACGGCTTCGGCGCGCGCGGGCTACCGACGAGCCTGCAATTCATGGGGCGCGCCTGGGAGGAGAACACGATCCTGGCCGCCGCCCGCGCCTACCAGGCGGCCACCGAGTGGCATCGGCGGCACCCCGCCGACGTCTAGACCGGCCGGTTCCGGTCGGGGCTACTTCGGGTCCGGAGCGCCGGTGCGGCGCTCGCGCTTGTCCTTCGACGGCTCGTTGCGGGCCTTCTGGTAGTTCTCGCGCGCCGTCTTGATGGCGGCGGGGTCACCCGACTTGTAGGCCTCGCGAAGCTTCTGGCGCGAGGCCTCGACGTCCTTCCGCTCGTGCTTCACGTCCTGGTTACCCTGCACGGGCAACGCGGTGACTCCGCTCACGATCAAGGTGGCGCACGCGGCGCCCACGGTCCAGCCGATCAGCGTCCTCATCATCTTGCTCCCCCGGGGAATGTGGAAGTAGGAGTGCGAGCTACGATGACCGAGGACAGTGCAATGCAGTTGCCAGGTCGGAAGTAGCTGAATTAACGGGGGAATCGAGCTGCTGAACCCAGGAGCCTGACGCCGCCCGTCACCCGCGCGGCCCACTTTTCGGCAGGCGGCGGGTCCGTCCGGCGGGGCGCGCTACTTCCTGCCGCCCTGGGCCTTCCGGTCCGGTGCGGCGGCGCGGCGGGGCGCCTTCGCGGGGGGCTTCTTGGCGGTCGGGGAGCCGGCCTTGTCCGCGGGCTGCGCGGCCGCGGCGCCGGCCCGCTTGGCCAGGCTCTGCTTGAGCGCGTCCATCAGATCGATGACCTGGGCGCGCTGCGCTTCCGGCTCGACCGCGGTGATCTCCTTGCCCTCGACCTTGGAGTTCGCGAGGTCGAGGACCCGCTCGCGGTACTGGTCCCGGTACTGCTCGGGCTTGAACTGGTCGTGCGAGAGCTCGCCGATCAACCGCTCGGCCAGGCCGAGCTCGCCCTCGCGGAGCTTCACCGACTTGCCCTTCTCGATCTCGCCGAAGTCGCGCACCTCGTCGGCGAAGTACATCGTGTGCAGCATCAGCCCGTCCTGCGCGGGGCGGACGAGCACGAGGCTCTCCTTGCCGCGCATGACGAAGGTGGCGAGCGCCACCTTGTCGCTCTTGGCCATCGCGTCGGCGAGGAGGCGGTAGGGCTTCTCGCCGCCCTTGTCGGGCCCCAGGTAGTACGTCTTCTCGAAGTAGATCGGGTCCACCGAGGAGAGGGGGACGAACTCCTCGATGTCGATGACCTTCGAGGACTCGCCTTCCAGCGCCTTCAGCTCCTCGTCGGTGAAGCGCACGTACTGGTCCTTCTGGAACTCGTAGCCCTTGACCAGCGCGCTGCGCTCGACGACCTCGTTGTCGACCGGGCAGAACGTCTGCTGCTTGATCCGGCTGCCGCACTTGGCGTGCAGCAGGTTGAAGCTCACGCTGCCCGACGACGCGGCGGTGTACAGCTTCACCGGGATCGAGACGAGCCCGAAGGAAATGGTGCCGGATCCGAGTGAATGAGGCGCCATGGCCGTGAGGCTTTGCACAGTACCACGCACCCCGTTATGCTCCAAGACTCCGATGGCAACCGCACGGGATGGTGGTGCACGCGGCAAGAAGGGGCGACGTATTGGGCCCGAGCTCACCACGTACCGCAAGAAGCGCGACCCCGAGCGCACGCCGGAGCCCTTCGGCGGGCGGCCGCCCACCGGCGGCCGGCTCTTCGTGGTGCAGAAGCACGCGGCGCGGCGGCTGCACTACGATCTGCGCCTCGAGATGGACGGGGTGCTGAAGAGCTGGGCGGTGCCGAAGGGGCCGTCCCTGCGCGCGGAGGAGAAGCGGCTCGCGGTCCACGTCGAGGACCACCCCATCGAGTACGGCGACTTCGAGGGCGTGATCCCGCCCGGCAACTACGGCGCCGGCTCGGTCATCGTGTGGGACCGCGGCTGGTACCGGTCCGCCAAGCCCGAGGATCCGCTCACGCAGCTCGCGCGCGGCAAGCTCGAGGTGGAGATCTTCGGCCACAAGATGCGCGGGCGCTGGACGCTGGCCCGCATGTCGGGCAAGGACAAGGACTGGCTGCTGCTGAAGAAGGCGGACGGCGCCGCGATTCCGCCCGACGCGGCCGAGCTGACCGAGCGCTACCCGCAGTCGGTGCTTTCCGGGCTCACCGTCGAGGAGATGGCCAACGTCTCCGGGCGGCTCGCCACGATCCGCGCGCGCCTCGACGCGTTGAAGGCGCCGCGCGGCGAGGTGACCGCGCGCCGCCAGCCCTTCACGCTGGCCACCCTCGCCGAGCAGCCGTTCTCGGATCCGGCCTGGCTCTTCGAGATCAAGTACGACGGCGTGCGCGTGCTCGCCTCGCGGCGTGGGGACCGCGTCGAGCTGTACGGTCGGAGCGGTCAGGACACCACCTCGCGCTACCCGGAGGTGGTCCGCGCGCTGCGCGCGCTGCCCGTGGAGTCCTTCGTCATCGACGGCGAGATCGTGGCTCTCGACGACGCGGGGCGTCCGAGCTTCCAGCGGCTGCAGCCGCGCATGGCGCTCACCGATCTGCGCGAGATCGAGCGGATGGCCGTCCAGCGCCCCGCGATCGGCGTGTTCTTCGACTGCCTGATGCTCGACGATCGCGATCTGCGGAAGCTGCCGCTCGTGGACCGCAAGGAGTGCCTGCGGCTGCTGGTTCCGTCGCTCGGCGCCGTCCGCTACGGCGACCACGTCATGGAGGAGGGCAAGGCCTTCTTCGAGCTGGCCGCCGAGCAGCGCCTCGAGGGGATGGTGGCCAAGCGGGCGCGGAGCGTGTATTCGGGTGCGCGCACGCGCGACTGGATCAAGATCAAGTGCCAGCGCCGCCAGGAGTTCGTGATCGGCGGCTACACGGACCCCCAGGGCTCCCGCGGCCACTTCGGCGCGCTGCATCTGGGCGTCTACGAAGGGCCCGCTTCCGCCCCGCGCCTCGTCTACGTCTCCAAGGTCGGCACCGGCTTCGACGACGCGAGGCTCGAGGCGATCCTGGACAAGCTCCGCCCGCTCGCCCGCGCCACCCCGCCCTTCGACGCGGGCACGATCCCGACCGGCCGCGGCCACCACTGGGTCGAGCCCCGTCTCGTCGCCGAGGTGCGCTTCACCGACTGGACCGAGGACGGCGGCCTCCGTCACCCCACGTTCATCGGCCTGCGCGACGACAAGAAGCCGCTGGAGTGCCGGCGGGAGGAAGCTCTGGAGGAGCCGCCCCTCACCCTGCCCTCTCCGCCGAGGGGAGAGGGTGAGAGCGGATGCTCCCTCTCCCCCGAGAGGGGGAGAGGGCAGGGTGAGGGGGCTCGAGCAGGAAGAGCCCCGGCTCAAGCCAACGAACATCAAGAAGGTATTCTGGCCCGCCGAGGGCTACACCAAGGGCGATCTGATCGCGTACTACGAGCGTGTCGCGCCCCTGATGCTGCCGTATCTCCGGGACCGCCCCTTGGTGCTCACGCGCTTTCCCGACGGGATCACCGGCAAGTCGTTCTACCAGAAGGACGCGCCCGATTTCGCGCCGGCCTGGGTGCGCACCGAGCGCATCTACTCGCGGGACACCGAGCGCGACATCGCGTACCTGGTCGTGGACGACGTCGAGATGCTGCGCTACGTGGCCAATAGCGGCGCGATCCCGATCCATCTCTGGGCGTCGCGGGTCCCGTCGCTCGAGCGGCCGGACTGGCTGGTGCTCGACCTCGACCCCAAGGGCGCGCCCTTCACCGACGTGGTCCGCGTCGCGCTCGCCCTGCGCCGCATCCTGGATCGGCTCGAGCTGCCGAGCTACGTGAAGACCTCGGGCGCCACCGGGCTGCACATCCTGCTGCCGCTGGCCGCGCGCTACACCTACGAGCAGTGCCGGACCTTCGCGCGGCTGCTCGCGGTGATGGGCGTGGAGGCCGAGCCCGAGATCTCGACGGTGGCCCGGCCGCTCCGCGATCCGCGGGGGCAAGGTCTATATCGACTTCGGCCAGAACGGCCACGGCCAGACCATCGTCGCGCCCTACTCGCTGCGGCCGCTGCCCGGCGCCCCCGCCTCCTGCCCGCTCGAGTGGCGCGAGGTGACGCCGCGCCTCGATCCGGCGCGCTTCACGCTCAAGACCCTGCCCGTCGCGCTTCGACAAGATGGCGGATCCGCTGACGCCGGTGCTGGGCGACGGCATCGACATGGCCGCCGCCCTCGAGCGCATCGAGCCCCGCCAGAACCCTCTCCCCTCAGGGAGAGGGCGGTGAGGAGTGGCGGGTCAGGACTCAGGGTCGAGAGCTCCCGGAGCTGGCGGGCGAACGCGGGGCCGGTCCCGGCCTCCTCGTGCTTGAAGTAGACGAAGGTGTCGCCCCACCGCGCGCCCATCTCCTGGATCCGCCGGCCCCAGCCCTCGAGATCGGCCGCGGTATAGCCCTGGTCGCGCAGGCGCAGGTAGCCCCAGTCGGCGGTCGCCTCGACCGGCGTGGTGGCCTCCTCGGTATCGGCCACGCAGAGCGCGGCGTTGGCCGCGCGCAGGCGCTCGTACACGTCGTCCGCGAACCAGCTCTCGTGACGGAACTCCATCGCGCAGCGCAGGCCCGCGGGGAGCTGATCGAGCAGACCGCCCAGCCGCGCCAGGTCCTTCTTGAAGTTGGGCGGGAGCTGGAACAGCACCGGGCCGAGCTTGGGCCCGAGGCCGGCCGCGGTGTCGAGGAAGTAGCGCAGCGGATCGCCGATCTCGCGTAGCCGCGCGAAGTGGGTGATCCGCTGCGGCGCCTTCAGCGTGAACGAGAAGCTCGCGGGCGTCTCCGCGACCCAGCCCGCGATGGTCTTGGCATTGGGCATCCGGTAGAAGGTGTAGTTGATCTCCACCGTGGAGAAGCGCTCGGCATAGTAGGGCAGCATCTTGCCGGTGGGGAACTTCTCCGGATAGAAGGAGCCGCGCCACTCCGGATAGTTGTAGCCGGACGTGCCGATGGCGATCATGCGAAGCGATGGAGCGCGATGCCGCAGGCGGCCGCGACGTTGAGCGAATCCACTCCGGCGGCCATCGGGATGCGCACCTCGACGTCGGCGGCGGCCCGCGTCGCATCGCTGAGCCCCGCGCCCTCGGCGCCCAGCAGGAGCGCGAGCCTCGGCCGGCGCGGCGCGCGGCCCGCCACCTCGACGATGTCCTCCGCTTCCGCCCCGGGGCAGAGTGCCACCAGCCGGTATCCGGCGCTGGCGCAGGGCCGCGAGCGTGGCCGCCCAGTCCGGCACCTGCGCGAACGGCAGCGCGAGCGTGGCGCCCATGGAGACGCGGATCGCCTTGCGGTAGAGCGGATCGGCGCAGTGGCTCGACAGCAGCACCCCGGCCACTCCGAAGGCCGCCGCGTTCCGGAAGATCGCGCCGACATTGTCGGGATCGGTCACGCCCTCGAGCGCCAGCAGCGTGCGCGGGCCCACCGGGTCCATGAGCGCCTCGGGCGCGACGGGCTCGCCGCGCACGCCCAGGGCCAGGCAGCCGCGGTGGAACTTGAAGCCGACGATGGCGCGGATCGTCTCGGCCGAGGCCACGTAGGCGGGCGTCGAGTCGTCGCGGGCGAGCAGGTCGCGGAGATCGTCGAGCGCGGGCGGCGTCAGCAGGAGGGACTGGACGGGGAACCGGCGGGTCGCGAGCAGGCGGCGAACCAGGAGGCGGCCCTCGGCGAGGAACAGGCCCTCGCGGCGCCGCAATTCACCGTCACGCGCGTCGCGAAATCCCGCGATGCGCGGGTCGGTGGGATCCTCGACCATTTCGATCTTCAACGCCGCCTCCGTGGCGGCTATGATCCCATGGCGAGGACGGGACGGGAAAGGGCCCGGCTGGACCGGGCCCTGAGCGAAAGTCGGGAGAGAGGCGAACGAGCTTACTGGTAGGCGACGATGCTCGTGGCCCACTCCGGAAGGTCGACATCGGTCGGCCGGGGGAGGTCGAAGCGGATGCGGCTCAGCGCGAACTGAGGGAGCGCGACGTGCTCCATGCAGCGCAGGCAGTAGAAATCGAGCTCGAGCTGGGCGCGGCGGCCCTGGAACTCGAGCGGCTGCTTGCAGATCGCGTGGTAGAGCTCGCCGTCATGGCTCGCGTAGACGGTCGCGAGCGGCGACTTGGCGATCTCGGCGGCCAGCACCGAGTCCGGATGGCGCCGGCTGATGCCGGTGCTACCCTTCGGTCGGCCGCGCTTCCGGCGGACCTCAGGAGGGTGGGGATCGGTGACGTGCTGCCTGGCTGCGCTCTCCCGGGGGCCGTGTACGCGATCTCGATTTCTCATGCAAGCCTGGTGAGCAAGACGCGTTCCACAGGTGACACTGCCTCTAACCTGCTGAAATAGCTCATATCGGCCGCAGTTGCCGGGGGCCATGGGGGCCCGAATACCAACAAAATTCGGCGCATGATGGCCGGAGGTTGTCATCTCATCAACAGCGGGTGTCCATCCGGACACGCCGCCCGGAGGCTGCCGATGCTCGGTGTCGTCGCGACGATCAAGGTGAAGCCGGGAATGGAGTCGCAGTTCGAGGCCGTCGCCAAGGAATTGGTGGCCAAGGTCAATGCCAACGAGCCGGGCTGCCGGCTCTACGCGCTCCATCACGGTGAGGCGCCGCAGACCTACGTGTTCATGGAGCGCTACGCGGACCAGGCGGCGGTGGAAGCGCACCGCGCCGCCGACTACTTCAAGGCGCTGGGCCGGAAGATGGGCGAGTTCATGGAGGGCCGCCCGGAAGTCCTCCGCCTGAAGGAGGTGGAGTAGCGGTGGAGCCGCCGGCCAGCTTCACGGTGTAGCCGAGCGCGCGCAGCCGCGTGGCGAGGCGCTCCCGGTGGTCGCCCTGGATCTCCACGACGCCGTCCTTCAGGGTGCCGCCGGCGCCGCAGAGCCGCTTCATCTCGGAGAGGCGCGCGTCGAGCGCGGGGCCGCGCTCGGGTAATCCGTGGATCACGGTCACGGTCTTGCCGTTGCGTCCTCCGCGGTCGCGGAAGAGCCGGACGACGCCGTCGCGCGGAACAGGTGGAGCAGCCACCGCCAGAATCTAGCAGAAGGGGAGGAGCCTCGTGAAGATCACCGACGTCACGCTCACGCTGTTCGCCTGGGACAACATTCCCGCCACCACCTACGGACGGCACACCGGCAAGTTCGGCGGCCAGAGCCAGCTCGGCCTGCTCACGCTCCGCACCGATGAGGGCGCGGAGGGCCACGCCTTCCTGGGCTCGGCGAGCCGCGGCGCCAACTACGACGCCGAGTCGCTGATGAGCGCGCTCAAGCCGCTCGTGATGGACCAGGACCCGCTGGACCGGGAGCGGCTCTACCAGGCCCTGCTCTCGCGCAGCCGCCAGACCACGTGGCGCGCGATCGGGGCGGTGGACGTGGCGCTGTGGGACCTCGCGGGCAAGGTGACCGGGCTGCCCATCCACCGGTTGCTCGGCTCCTACCGGGAGCGGCTGCCCGCCTACGCGAGCTCCGCGGTGCTGCCGTCCAAGCAGGCCTACGCCGAGGAGGCGGCGCGGTTCAAGGGCGAGGGCTGGACCGCCTACAAGATCCACCCGCCGACCGAACCCAAGCTCGACATCGAGATCTGCGAGGCGGTGCGCGGGATGGTGGGCGACGCCTTCACGCTGATGCTCGACTCCACGTGGGCCTACGACTACCCGGCCGCGATCCGGGTGGGCCGCGCGGTCGAGCGGCTCGGCTACTACTGGTACGAGGACCCGCTGGCCGACGACGACCTCTACAACTACGTCAAGCTCAAGCAGCACCTCTCGATCCCGATCCTCGCCACCGAGTACGTGCCGGGCGGCTTCACCGCCTACGCGCCGTGGCTCGTGGCGCGGGCGACCGACTATCTGCGGGGAGACGTGGCGGTGAAGGGCGGCATCTCGGCGCTCGTGAAGACCGCGCACCTCGCCGAGGGCTTCCACATGAACTTCGAGATCCACCACGGCGGTAACTCGCTCAACAACGTGGCCAACCTCCACGTGGCGATGGCGATCCGCAACTGCGAGTTCTTCGAGGTGCTGCTGCCCGCGGAAGCGCAGAAGTACGGGCTCGTCGCCGACATCGAGGTGGACTCGCACGGGATGGTGCGGGCGCCCACCGCGCCCGGCCTGGGCGCTCAGATCGACTTCGCGCTGATCGAGCGGAAGAAGCTCGCGACGCTCACCTAAGCGTCGGAGGATGCCTAGTCGAGCTCCGCGACGATCGCGGTGAGGGCGGCCGCGGCGCGGTGGAGCGCGTTGGGCTCGAGCGTCTCGAGCGCGTCGCCGCTCGTGTGGTAGGTGTGAAACGGGGGCGGGCGGCGGATGAGGCTCCGCACGCTGGAGCGCACCGGGCTCAGCACGAAGCGGCGCAGCGCGTCGGCGTGGGCCGCCGGCACCATGGTGAAGCCGTAGGCGGGGATGCCCGCGGCGGCGAAGGCCCGGTGGTCGCTGCCGAAGACGGGGATGCGGCCGATCACAACGTAGCCCGCAGAGCGGGCTATCCCGGCTGACTCCAGCGCCCCCGTCACGCTACCGAGGAACGGTGTAGGCTCCTCGACGTCCCAGAGCGCCACCGTGTCGCCGATGCCGCACAGCTCGAGGCTCAGCACGCCCGCGACATCGCTGAGCGGCGTGTCCTCCACGTAGGCGCGCGCGCCCAGGTAGTCGAGCTCCTCGGCGGCGGTGAAGAGCAGGCGCACCCGCCAGCCGCGCGGGATCCGGGCCGGGAGACGCGGGATCAGGTGGAGCAGGATGCCGACCGCGGCCGCGTTGTCGTTGGCGCCGGGGCTGCCCGGGACCGCGTCGTGATGCGCGCACAGCACCAGCACGCGCGGGCCCTCGCCGAGGTCGACCGCGAAGGTGTCGCCCCGGCCCTCGGGGCGCGTGAAGCGATGGCGCGAGAACGCGATGCCGCGGTACTGGAGATAGCGAGGCAGGGCCGTCTCCCGCGCCGCGTTGTCGCGGCCGCAGAGGAGGCGGGTGAGCGCGGCGGGGGAGTCGTCGCCCACCAGCACCGTCTCGAGCGGCGCGGGCGGGGCGATGGGGCCGCCGGGGCGGCGGTTGAGCCACCGCCCCAGCGACCGCAAGCAGCAGTCGGGCCGCCGCCTGGGCGACCGTTCTCAGAAGACGACCACGCCGCGGGCGACCTGGCCGGTCCGCAGCGCGGTGAAGCCCTCGTTGATGTCCTCGATCTTATAGGTGCGGCTTACCAGCTCGTCGATCTTGAGGCGGCCGGCGAGGTAGAGATCCACCAGCTTCGGGAAGTCGATGTTCGGGCGTACCGAGCCGTACATCGTGCCCTTGATCGTCTTCTCCTGGAGCGCCATGTTGTAGGGCGTGATCGGCGCGCGCACGTTGAGCGCGGCCATGCCCACGATCACCGCGGTCCCGCCCGGCCGGATGGCCTCCACGATCTGCAGCGTGGTGGCCTCGCCGCCGATGGCGTCGAAGGCGTAGTCCACTCCGCGGCCGCCCGGGGTCAGCTCGCGCACGCGGTCCACCACGTTCTCGCTCTTGGCGTTGATGGTGTGGGTCGCGCCGAAGTCCTTGGCGTAGGCGAGCTTGCTGTCGAGCAGGTCGGCGGCCACGATGATGCCGGCCCCGGCCAGCTTCGCGCCCTGCACCACGTTGAGCCCCACGCCGCCGCAGCCGATGACGAGCACCGAGGCGCCCGCCTCCACCTCCGCGCAGCGGGTGACCGCGCCGACGCCGGTGGGCACGCAGCAGCCCATGAGCGCCGCCTGCGGCCACGGCATCTCCTTGCGGATGGGCACCAGCATCTCGGCCGGGCACACCACCTGCTCGGAGAACGTCCCGATGCGCGCCATCTGGAAGATGTCCTGCCCGTTGCGCTTGAGCCGGAAGGTGCCGTCGAGCATGCCCCAGCGCGGCGAGGTGTGCCCGTCGCAGAGGATGGAGCGGCCCATCGAGCAGTAGAGGCAGTGGCCGCACTGCGGGCGGAACGAGAAGATGATGTGATCGCCCGGCTTGACGTTCGTCACGCCCGGGCCCACCTCCTCGACCATGCCCGCCGCCTCGTGGCCCAGGACCATCGGCAGGGGCGGCGTCCAGTCCCCGTTCATGATGTGCCAGTCGCTGTGGCAGATGCCCGCGGCCTTGACCTTCACGCGGGCCTCGCCGGCTTTCGGCCCCTCCTGGACGAGATCGACCACTTCGAGCGGAGTATTGGCCTTGTAGAGGACGGCGGCTTTCACGGGATTCTCCTTCTTTATCCCTCTCCCCTCAGGGGAGAGGGCAGGGTGAGGGGTGAAACACCGGGCTGCGCGGCCGATGATGCGGTGGGGCGCTGGCCCTGTCAAGCGCGGTATCATCTGTCGCCATGACGAGGGGCGCCATGACGGGTTTCCGCTGGTCGCACCTGTTCTTCCTTCTCTCCACGTGGGCGGTGGTGTCCGTGGTGGCCCTGCTGGTGGTGGGGCTCGCGTGGACGCTCCGGCTCAAGCCGCAGGCGCTCCGGGACGCGCGCGCCCAGCGCCAGGACATCGTGCGCGTGCTCGCGGGGCTGGCCGACTCCCAGGTGCGCGACAAGCTCGCCGCCCTCGGCCCGCTCGCCGCCCACTTCGCCCAGAGCTGGGCCTCGCACGAGCCGCGCGCGCTGCAGCGCGAGATCGACGCGATCCGGGCGATGCTGCAGATGCCGACGCTCTTCGTGGTGTCGCCCGACGGCCGGCCGCTCGCGTTCAGCCCGCTCACCGGGCCGGACGGCACCGTCCAATCTCGAGCTGCGCTACGCGGACCGGCCGCTGCTGCAGGAGGCCATTCGCCTGCAGGGGCCCGCCGTCTCCGGCATCATCTTCGGCCGGGCCTCGCGCGATTTCATCGTGGGCGCCGCGGTGCCGATCAAGCTGGACGAGCAGATCGTCGCCTACCTGATCGGGAGCATCCGGCTGCAGGGATCCATCGAGGCCATCGAGCAGGTCGGCCCCGGAGGCTGGCTGATCATGATCGACGCGGGCAAGCAGGCGATCTACATGGACCAGAAGACCCGCCAGCTTACCCAGGAAGACTGGAAGAATCACCCGTTCGTGGCGGGGCTGGGCCGGCGCCAATTCGACGGCCTGGTCACCCTGGGCGAGGACGACGAGTGGCTCCTCACCCAGGCGGTGATGCCCACGCTCAAGGTGGACCTGGTCTTCGCGGCCTCGGTGCGCCAGATCCTCGAGAACCAGCGTGCGGTGCTCCTGACCCTGGTGGCCACCCTCCTGGTCTCGGTGGCCATGAGCCTGGCCGTGAGCACGGTGACCGCCCTCCGCTTCGTCCGGGAGCAGCAGGCGGCTGCGCTCAAGACGCGCGCCGGAACAGGGGGTTAGCGCGCGCCGGGGGGGGCCGTTTCACACCCGGCCGGCGGCGGTGTCTCATGGCTAGAGTGATGGCAGAGGACGCGTTCGAGGCGGTGGTGGGTGCCCACCACGCGGAGATCCGGCGGTACCTGCTGCGGATCACGGCTCGGGGTAGCGACGCCGACGATCTCTCGCAGGAGACCTTTCTCCGCGCGTTCCGGGCGTACCGCGCCCTGCCGCCGGGCTCGAACGTGCGCGCGTGGCTCTTCACGATCGCCACGAACCTCGGGCGCAATCACTTCCGGTCCCAGGGGCGCCGGCGCCGGGCCTACGCGGCGGCGGCGATGGAAATGCGGCCGGACGCGCCGGATCGGGCCGACGGCCTGGTGCTGGCCGACGAGGCGCGCGAGCGGTTGGAGCGGGTGATCGGCGGGTTGCCCGGCAAGCAGCGACTGGCCTTCATCATGAGGAAAATGCACGAGCTCGAATACGCGGAGATCGGAGCGAGCCTCTCCTGCTCGGAGGAGAGTGCCCGCGCCCACGTCTTCCAGGCCCTCCGCAAGGTGCGGCGGGGCCTCGACGGTCATCTCCCGCTCGGAATGGAGTCCCGGTCATGAGCCCTCAGCATCCCCTCTGCCGCGCCATCGAGCCGGACCTCCTGAGCGTCGCCGCGGGCGAGGCGGGACCCGCCGCCGCCGGGCGCGTCGACGCGCACGTGGCCGGTTGCCGGCTCTGCCGGGACGAGCTCGCGCACTACCGCGCGCTGGAGGGCATGATGGGCACGCTGCGGCGCGCGCCGCTCGCGGACGACGACGCCACGCTGGCGCGCGCGCAGCTCGCCTCGCGTCTCTCGGACCTGCGCTCGCGCATGGTCGGCTTCGGGATCTTCGCGTCGCCGCTGGGGCGCATCCTCATCGGCCGCTCCGAGCAGGGCGTGGCGCTCGTGCAGTACCTGCCCGCGGACGGCCCGCTGTCCGCGCACGTGCGGCGGCTCCTGGGCGAGGACGCGGTCGAGGACCGCGCGGCGACCGAGGGGCTGCGGGCGGAGCTGGTGGAGTATCTCGAGGGCCGGCGCGCGCGGCTCGACTGGCCGCTCGACCTGCGCCGGATGCGGAGCGATTTCCAGCGGCGCGTGCTCGAGGCGACGGCCGCGCTGCCCTACGGCGCGGTCACCTCCTACGCGGGCATCGCGGCGCGCATCGGCGCGCCCTCCGCGGTGCGCCCGGTCGCGCAGGCGCTGCGCTGGAACCCGCTGCCGATCGTCATCCCCTGCCACCGGGTCATCGGCGGCTCGGGCGCGCTGACCGGCTACGCGGGCCGCCGCGTGGATCTCAAGCAGCGCCTGCTCGCGGTCGAGGGCGTGAAGACGGTCGAGGCGCGGAACGACTTCAAGGTGGACCGCGAGGCCATGTACACCATGGTCACCGGGGATCGCGAGTACTGCGTGCCGACCTGCGGCTCGCTCCCGTCGATGTCGATGTCCACGCTCACGCTGTTCGGGACGCGGGAAGTCGCCGAGGCCGCCGGCTTCGCGCCCTGCACCAGCTGCCGGCCCGATCTGCATCCGCTCCCGGCCTAGCCAGTCCCGCGCCGTCCTCCGCCGTTTCACACCGTCTCGCCCCCGGTGTCTCACGGGGTGAAGAAACGGCAGCCACCACCGGAGGAGAGAACGATGAGCCTGGAGACGGAGACCACGATCATGATCGCGCTGATTCCATTCCTGGCCGTGTGGGTCCTGCTCGACCTGAGTCGCCGCGTCCAGCGGCGCCGCGAGGAGCGCGTGGCGCGTCAGATCGCGCTGACCGACGCCATCCACCGCGAGCTGGGCGCCGCCGCGGCGCCCGAGGTCACCCGGAGCCTGACCGGCGAGTGGACGGTCTCGATGCGGCTGCCGCTCCATCGCGAGGGCATGGTCGGCGTCATCACCCGGCTCACCCAGGATGTCTTCCGCCGGCTCGACCGGCAGGATCCGCCGCGGCTGCGCCTGGTCCTGATCCCGCAGGCGGTCCGTCCGTGGCAGCAGAGCCGGGTGGCGGACGCCACCCGCGGGGCCGGCCGGCTCAGCCGGGCGGCCTGAGAGCCAGAAGAGGAGAGCCATCATGGATTTCAACACGTACGCCATCGAGAAGATCGCCGCGGGCGTCTGGCCGATCTGCGCGCGGCCGGCGCGCGGGCCGGCCCTGGTCGAGTCCGCCCGGATCGGCCCGCGCGGAGTGGGCCCCGCGGTCGGGTCCGCCCTCATCCGGCTGGGGCACTGGCTGGCGCCGGACGCGGTGGTCGCGGCGCCGAATGCAGGGGTGCGGGTCGCCCGCTGAAATAGTATGCTTGCCCCCAGGCCGGGGAGGGCCGGGGCCATGGCGGGGATGACGTTCGATCGGCGGGAGCAGGATCTCGGCAACATCTTGCTGCTGGAGCACGTGAACGTGCGGGTGCCGGACCAGCATGCGGCCACGCTGTTCTACATCGCGGGGCTCGGGCTGACGCGCGATCCCTACCTGATGGTGAGCGTGGAGAACATGTGGGCGAACGCGGGGCAGACCCAGTTCCACCTGCCCACCGGCGCCCCGAACGTGCTGCAGGGCCACGTGGAGATGGTGGTGCCGGATCTCGACGCGCTGATGCGGCGGCTGGCCGCGGTGCGGGAGCCGCTCGCGGGCACCCGGTTCGCCTTCGAGATGCGCGACAAGCACGTGGCGGTGACGTGCCCGTGGGGCAACCAGTTCCGCTGCGTGGGCCCCGCGCCCGAGTACGGCGACATGACGCTCGGCATCTCGCGCGTGGAAGTGCCGGTGGCGCGCGGCGCCGCCGCGGGCATCGCGTCCTTCTACAAGACCGCGCTCCAGGCGACCGCCTCCGTGAGCCAGGACGACGCCGGGATGGCCGCGCGCATCAGCGTCGGCAACCGGCAGGAGATGGTGTTCCGCGAGACCGACGCGGCCATCGCGCCCTACGACGGCCATCACGTCGCGGTCTACATCTCCGATTTCTCGGGCCCGCACGCCTGGCTGGTGGAGCACGGGCTCCTGACCGAGGAGAGCAATCCGTATCAGTACCGCTTCCAGGTCATCGCCGATCCGGAGAGCGGCGGGAAGCTCTCCGAGATCGAGCACGAGGTTCGCTGCGCGACCCATCCCATGTACATGCGCCCGCTGATCAACCGCAACGCGGCCCAGCGTCAGGCCACCTACGTGCGGGGACGCGACGCGTTCGTGCCCGGGCTGCTCTAGCGCCGGCCTCCGGCGCCGAGGAGGAACCGCATGCTCGCCGATCGCTACGTGAAGAGTGTGCTCACCGTGATCGCCCTGGCCCTCGTGGCCATCGCCGCCCACCTCTGGCAGGGGCAGCTCCGCCCGGCCGCGGTGGACGCCCAGACGCTCGCCAAGTACGAGGTCGGCATCCCCAAGGCGTGGGGCAAGCTCGTGGGCTTCTCGAACAACAACCTGTTGCTCGAGGGCAGCGACGGTGTGCTCCGCATCGTGGACGTGGAAGGCAAGGAGCCGGAGTACCCCAAGATCAAGGTGCAGGTGCGCTGGAAGTAAGCCCCCGCCGCGCCGCCCTCGCGCTGGCCGCGCTCGCGCTCCTGCTGGCGGCGGCCCCCGCCCACGCCACGTTCGAGGACGGCCGCCGCGCCTACGACCGCGGCGACTACGCGACCGCCTACCGCGAGTGGCAGCCGCTCGCCGAGGGCGGGGACGCCGCGGCCCAGTTCCTCGTGGGCTTCATGCACGAGCGCGGGCAGGGCCTGCCGCCGGATCCCGCCGAGGCCGTGGCCTGGTATCGCCGCGCCGCGCTCCAGGGCGACGTGCACGCCCAGTTCCGCCTGGGCTTCCTCTACGCCTACGGCCGCGGGGTGGACCGGGACGACATGCAGGCCGCCGACTGGTACGGCCGCGCCGCCGCGCGGGGCAACCGGGCCGCCCAGGCCGCGCTCGACGAGCTGCGCGCGGAGGGCCGGCTCCCCACGCCGGGCGGCACGCGCGACGCGCTGCTGCTGCGGAGCGCGGCCGATCGCGGCGGCGCCACCGCCCAGTACCAGCTCGGCGTGCGCTACGCCACCGGCGAGGGCGTGCCCCAGGACGCCCAGCAGGCGGTGTACTGGTACCGGCTGGCCGCCGAGCAGGGGATCGCGCCCGCGCAGTACCAGCTCGGGCTACGCTACGCCAACGGCGACGGCGTCACCCGCGACTACGTCGAGGCCGTGAAGTGGTACCGGCGAGCCGCCGAGCAGGGCGTGGCGTTCGCGCAGTTCAACCTGGGCGTGCGCTACGTCAACGGCCAGGGCGTGGCGCGCGACCCGGTGCGGGCCTACCAGTGGTTCAGCGTCGCGGCCCAGAGCCTCCTCGGCCGAGAGGCGGACACCGCGCGCCAGGCGCGGGACTCGGTCAAGACTCAGCTCAACCCCGAGCAGCTCGTGCGTGCCGAGGAGCTGGCGCGGAGCTGGCGCGCGAAGCCGGAGCCGACCGGCGCCCCGGTCGCTACGCCTCGAAGGTGATGTCCTGGGCGCCTTCCCAGCAGAGGAGCCGTCCGACTTCCGGGAGCTGCGCGCGGCCCTCCTCGATCGTGAGGAAGTGGTTGCCGGCCAGCGGGCCGTGCACGCTCGCGAAGCGCGCGGCGCCGTACGGGAACAGGATCTCGGTCTCGCTGACGCCGGCGGGATAGAAGAGCAGCGCGCCGGGCGCGGGCTCGCTCGTCGCGTGCTCCGCGCCCACCCCCAGGTCGAATTCGCCGAGCGGGATCCAGCCCGCCTCGCCGCTCCAGCGCGCCTGGATGATCCGCTGCCGGTAGGGCAGGAGGCGGCGGAAGGCGGCGCAGGTGCGTGGCGCGGCGATCTCCTCCCAGCGCGCGCTGAAGGTCAGCGGCCCCAGCCGGATGCGGAGCGGGCCCATCAGAACTGCAAGCGCACTCCGCCGCGCGCCTGGAACGGCGCCCCGATGGAGACGACGCCCTCGCTGGTGCGCCCGGTGCTGTAGGTCGTGTCGAGCAGGTTCTCGATGCCGACGAAGACCTCGGCCCAGCGGGTGAGGTGGCGCGAGAGGAAGAGATCCACCAGCGCGTAGCTGCCGAGCGGCAGCGTGTTGAGATCGTCCTCGAACTGCCGGCCCACGAAGCGCACGGTGGCCGCCGCGGTGAAGAGCGCGGGGTTGTCGTAGCGCACGGTGACGGAGGCGCCGTGCCGGGGCACCTGGGCCAGGCGCTTGCCCTCGAGGGCCACCTGCTGCGGGGACTCCAGCACCGTGGTGTCGGTGAAGATGTAGCCGGCGATGATCTTCCAGTCGCGGGCCGGGCGCACCTCGAGCTCGGTCTCGATGCCGCGGATGCGCGCGCGGTCGAGGTTCTGCCGCTGCCGGCACGTGGTCCCCACCGGGCAATCCGGCAGGCGGCTGGTGAGGGTCACGTTGGCGATCAGGTCCTCCACCTCGTTCCAGAACGCGGTCGCGCGGCCGGTGAACGGCCCCCAGCGCTGCTCCACGCCGACCTCGCCGCCGGTGAGCCGCTCCGGTTTCAGGTGCTCGTTGGCCACCGTCACGTCGTTGCGGACGCGGAAGACGCGGTACAGCTCGTTGATCGTCGGCACCCGGAAGCCCTGATAGGCGGAGGCGCGCACGTCGGTGGTGGGCGTGGCGTGCACGAGCGCGGCGACGCGCGGGCTCACGCCGATGCGGTCGATGTCCGAGTAGGTCTGGCGGGCGGGGATGCCGGCGGGCGGCGGGGTGTCGCGCCGGAAGCCGTCGTAGGCGCGCCAGTAGTCGCCGCGGATGCCCGCGACCAGCTCGAGCATGGGGAGGGGCCGGTAGACGTCCTGCACGAAGAGCCCGTAGATCTGCTGCTCGCCGCCCGCCACCCGCGTGCGGGCGAAGTTGCCCGCCACGTAGACCCGCTCGTCGGTCTCCCCGTCGATCCACCGGAAGTCGGTCCCCGCGAGCAGCCGATGGTCCCCGAAGGTCCGGCTCCACGAGAGCGCGGCGCCCACCGACGTGCTCGGCACCCGCTGGTCCAGCGCGAGGGTCTCCGAGTTGCGGTCGGCGGCCTGGGTGGAGAACGTGCTGCGGAAGGCCTGGAAGTCGGCGAAGACGGTGCCGGTCCACTCGCTGCCCTCGCCGGTGCGCGCGCGCACCCCGGTCGCGAACGAGCCGGAGTCGGTGTTGTTGATCTGCAGCCGGGTGCCGTTGTCCCGGCTCTCCTCGTAGTAGGTCCCGCGCACGAACACCGAGAGATCCGGCGAGAGGACGAGCTCCGCGCGCCCGTTGAAGGTGACGTGCTCGGAGCCCGCGTCCACGTCGATGGCCCCCCGGCGCGAGGCGTTCACCACCGGGTAGCCGTCGGTCTTGAAGTAGGTACCCTCGAGGCTCAGGCGGAAGGGGCCGATCGCCTCGGTCAGCAGCAGATCCGCGTGCCGGGTGTCGCTGGTGCCGTAGCTGCCCTCGAAGAAGGC
This sequence comes from uncultured Candidatus Rokubacteria bacterium, assembly GCA_963747235.1. Taxonomy (GTDB): domain Bacteria; phylum Methylomirabilota; class Methylomirabilia; order Rokubacteriales; family CSP1-6; genus CAMLFJ01. Next base: position 261,674 of record CAVVEU010000033.1, on the reverse strand, counting down.
GGCGCGCTCGGTGGGCCGCCGCGTGATGATGTTGATCACGCCGCTGAGCGCGTAGTTGCCCCACACGCTCGCGCCGCCCCCGCGCACGACCTCCACCTGGTCTATGCTTTGCAGCGGGACTCGGTCCCAGTACACCCACCCCCCGAAGGGATCGTTGATGGGGACGCCGTCGAGCAGCACGAGGGCGCGGCTGGCGCCGCTCGGGCCGATGCCCCGCAGCGAGACGCCCTGGGTCGTGGGATGGCCGACGAGGCTGGAAGACCGGCGGAAGAGGCTGAAACCGGGCACCTGCCGCAGGAGATCGTCGAGGCTCTGGGCCGCGGTCCGGCTGACGTCCGCGCGGGTGAGCACGCTGACGCTGGCCGGCGCCTCACCGAGCCGCTGTTCGGTGCGTGTCGCGGTCACCACCACCGGCTCGAGCCGCTCGGCGTCCTGCGCGCGCGCGGGGGTGGCGACGACGAGCAGGATCAGCGCGACGAGGCCCCGGCGCGTCATCGTCGGGGGATGCTACCGGGCGGCTCCCCGCGTGTCAAACGCGGGTCGCGCGTGTAGTATCCGGCCCGGGACCATGAACCGGATCTGGCAGAAGCACTGGCCGCCCGGCCTCGACGAGGCCCGCATCCGGCTTCCCGGCGAGCCGATCACCACCTTCCTCCAGGGTCACGCGGCGCGCACCCCGCGCAAGGCGGCCATCGTCTTCTACGGGCGCGCGATCACGTTCGCCGAGCTCGACGACGCGAGCGATCGCTTCGCGGGCTGGCTCCGCGCCCGCGGCATCGGGCCGGGCGACCGCGTCGCGCTCTATCTCGAGAACTGCCCCCAGTTCGCCATCGCGCACTTCGGCGCGCTCAAGGCGGGCGCCATCACGGTGCCGCTCAATCCCATGCACAAGGCCATCGAGCTCCAGCACGAGCTGGAGGACTCGGGCGCCCGGGTGCTGGTGGCCGCCCACGCGGGCCGCGAGATCGTCGAATCGGTCCGCGCGCAGACGCCGGTCGAGGTGGTCGCGCTGGTCTCCTATCGCGACTACGTGCCCGCGCCGCCGGGCCTGCCGTTGCCCCCGTCGCTCCTCGAGGAGCCGGCCGGCCCGGTGGGAGGGCGCGCGGCGGGCGTCGAGCCCTTCTCCGCGATCGTGGCCGCGCCGGCCCGGCTGCAGTCGCCGGAGCCGCGCGCCCAGCACGACACCGCGCTGATCCAGTACACCTCGGGCACGACGGGCGCGCCGAAGGGGGCCGAGCTGACCCACGGCAACATCACCGCGAACTGCGAGCTGATGCGCGCCTTCTTCGGGTTCACCCCGGCGGACGTGATGCTGGGCGTCGTCCCGTGGTTTCACATCACCGGGATGGAAGTGCAGCTCAACATGATGGCCTACACCGGCGCGACCCTGGTGGCGCTGCACCGCTTCGACGTGGAGACCGCGCTGCGGGCGATCCAGCAGCACCGCTGCACCATCACCACGCTGATCGCCACCGTCAACGTGGCCATCGTGAACCACCCGAAGACGCCCGAGTACGACCTGGGCTCGCTGCGGCTCTGCACGTCGGGCGGCGCGCCGGTCCCGCCCGAGATCGCGCGGCGCTGGGAGGCCATCACCGGGCACCAACTTATTGAAGGCTACGGGCTCACCGAGACCACCGCGCCCAGCCATTCGAACCCGCCGCACCGGCCGCGCTACGGCACGGTCGGCGTGCCGCTGCCGTTCACCGGCGTGCGCATCGTGAGCCTGGAGGACGGCGTGACCGAGCTGCCCCTGGGCGAGTCGGGCGAGATCACCGTCCGCGGGCCCATGGTCACCAAGGGCTACTGGCGACGGCCCGACGCGACCGCGGAGGCGATCCAGGACGGCTGGCTCCGCACCGGCGACATCGGGCGCGCGGACGAGGAAGGCTATTTCACGATCGAGGAGCGGAAGAAGGACATGATCAAGGCCTCGGGCTACAGCGTGTTCCCCGCCGAGGTGGAGGCGATCATGTACCGCCACCCCGCGGTGGCGGAGGTGGGCGTGGTCGGCGTGCCCGACGCCTACCGCGGCGAGGACGTGCTCGCCTTCGTGGTGCGGCACCCGGACGCCCGCGTCACCGAGCGCGAGATCGTCGACTGGTGCCGCGCCCAGATGGCGGTCTACAAGGCGCCGCGCGCGGTGCGCTTCGTGCCCGCCCTGCCGAAGACCGCCTCCGGCAAGCTCCTCAAGCGCGCGCTGCGCGAGCAGGCCCGCGATGCGGCCGGCTGAGCACTCAGCGGCGGCGGCGCGCCTTCCGGGCCGGCTTGCTCGCGGGCGCCTTGCGCCGCGGCGCGCTCGTCTTCTTCTCGGGCAGGACCGCGGTCGCCTCGATCTCGATGAGCAGCTCCGGGCGCACGAACTGCGAGATCTCGATGAGGGTGCTCGCGGGCCGGCTCTTGCCGAAGTACTCCTTGCGCACCGTGTTGACCGCCTCCCGGTGCGCGATGTTCTTGAGGAACACGGTCACCTTGCAGACGTCGGCGAAGGTGGCGCCCGCGGCGGCCAGGCAGCCCTTGATGTTCTCGTGGACCTGGCGGGTCTGGGCCACGATGTCGCTGCCGCCCACCGTGCGCCCCTGGGCGTCGCTGGCCACGCAGCCGGAGACGAAGACGAGCCGCCCGGCGCGGACCACGTGGACGAAGTGGCTGATGGGCTCCGGCATGCCCGGGACCCAGATCTCTTCTCGATGAGCTGCGGGTCGATGAGCGGCTGTGGGCATCGTGCTCTCCTCGCGCGCTTGGGGGTGGAAGTGCGCGGCGATTATTCTCCGGCCGGGCCCGATGGTCAAGCCGTGTCCACGAAAGCGCCGTGGCGTGACACCGGCCGTCAGCTTCGCTCCCGGCGGCCCGCGGCCAACGCTGGAATTCTCCATGATTGCGGGCCGCCGCGCGTGGTCCGACTCTTGCTCCTTCCGGACGGCATGATCAAACGACTCGCCACCGCCTTGCTCGCCGCGCTGTCCCTGCTCGTCCTCCCGGCCACCTGCGCTCTCCGCGCAGACGCTCGATCCGGCCGCCGCGGAGGCCCTCGCCGCGACCCTCCGGATGCTGGCGGACCCGGCGGCCCGGGGCCAGATCCTCGCCACCGACCCGAACGCCGCGGCGGTCGACCGGCAGGTCCAGGGCATGGCGGGCTCCTCCCAGCTCGCCCAGGAGGTCTACGGCCTCGCGGCCGAGGTCTTCGCGGACCTGGCGCGGAGCACGGGCGGCGACCCGCGGCAGCTCAGCGCGGCGCTCGACCGCGCCAAGTCCGATCCGGCCGGCTTCGCGGCGATGCTCCGCCCGGAGACGCTCGACCGGCTGCGGGCCCTGGCCACCCGGATCTCGGACGCGCAGCGCTGAGCCATGGACGACATCAATCTGCTGAAGGGCCGGATGGCGGAGGCGCTGGTCGAGGGCATCTTCAAGCGCGCGCAGTACATGGTCGCGCGGGTGGCGCGCGAGACGCAGGTCTCCGCGCTCATGCGCACGGGCCAGAGCGTGCCGGACTTCGTGGTCTGGAAGGCGCTGGACGAGCCGAGCCTGGGCCACCGCTCGTACCTGCTGCTCGCCATCGAGGTGAAGTACTGCGCCGACCTGGAGGACCACCTCCGCCGCGAGACGCCCGCGCGCTCGCCCGAGGTGGCGCTGCAGTGGCCGGAGCTCTACGAGATCCTGGTGACGGACCGGCCCGAGCTCGGCCGCTCGTGCTTCCAGGCCATCCACGTCTCGATCCTGCCGCCGGCCGCGCCGCCCAGCACGCTGGATCTCCACCTGGTGCCGGGGCTGGACATCTACCGGCGCACCGTCGAGGAGTACGAGGGGCTGGTGCGGGAAGTGTTCCCGCTTATCGGATCAAAGAAGCGCGACGGGGACTGGGCGCGCAGGCTCGGGGGCCGGGCGCCCGCGCGGCACGAGCCACGCGCGCACCCGCGGTCGCGGCCGGCCGCCAATCACGGCGACCGGCCCGGCGAGCGCGGCTATCGGCCGTCGGCGGCCCACGAGCAGCGGCACGGCGTGAGCGAGTAGCGCAGCCCGGACGTCTCGGTCACGCTCGTCGCCTGCCAGCCGGCCAGCAGCGAGTAGTCCACCCGGAAGTAGTGGTCGCTGGCCTCCATCCCCACGCTCTGGCCGTTGACCACGTAGCGCGTGCGGCACGTCATGCCGCCCAGCAGGCTCGGCCCGCAGGTCAGCGCGGTCACCCGCACCGCGGTCCGCGCGGCCAGGATCTCCCGATCGGCGGTCTTCAGCACCCGCGCCATCCGCCGCACCTGCTTGCCCCGGACGTGGGCCTCCACCGCCTCGCGCGCGCCGTCGAGCGTGGCGCAGGAGCGCACGAAGCGGAGCGCGTGGTAGCCCACCACGGAGACCCCCACGGCGAGCACCACGATCAGCGTGACGCGAACCACGCGTGCGACGGGAGTGGTGCTCAAGACGGTGCTCGCGGCGGTGCTCCATGATCGGCGGGATTGCGCGCGTCGTCTAGCCAAGGAGTCCCTCCTGGAGCGCGAGCCCGGTGGACGGGTCGAGGAGCGACCGGGCCTCGCGCCGGAACGGCAGCCACGTGAGCCGCGCGCCGGTGAACGCGGGCTCGGCCTCCGCGGCCGCCTGCCACCTCGCGGGGCGTCCGGCGCCGGCCCGCCGCCGCGAAGCGCGCGAGCAGCGCGGCGTCCTCGGCGTCGTAGAAGCAGCCGTGCGCGGCGGGGCGCTCGCCGGTCCACGGCCGGTACGCGGGCGGCTTGGCGGTCAGCCGCGCGGCCAGGTCGTGCAGCGCCTTGAGCCGGCGGTAGCGGAAGGCGGGCGCCCAGGCGCGCGGCGCATCGGGCGCGCCCGCGGGATCGAGCTGCCAGAACGGCAGGTAGATCGCGTCCGCCGCGGGGCCGGGGTTCGCCGCGTCCGGCCGCGTGTCGGCGATCTCGTGCGGCATGTCGCCGAGCTCGACGCCGTGGATCTGCCAGGCCCGGTGGCAGGAGCCGCAGAAGAAGATCACGTCGTCGGGCTCGACGGGCAGGGCCCAGCCGCAGTTGGGGCAGACCAGTGGGCGGAGCCCCACCGTGCGCGGCTCGTCGCTCGCGGGCCGCTCGAGGGCTTCGCGGAGCGACAGGGGCGCGCGCGGCTGCACGACGCTCTCGGCCACCGCGTCCACGACGGTGAGCCAGCGCTCGGCATTCCGAGCGAGCTCCACCACCCAGAAGGGGAAATAGATCACGCTCAGGATGCGCCCGAGGACCTGCCGGTAGATCACGTGCTCGAAGCCGCGCGCGGAGAGCCCCTGCGCCATCGCGCGCTCCGGCGTGATCCGCGGCGCGACGATCGTGCCGAGCGCGGCCAGGGCCGAGCGCTCGAACAAGGACACCCGGAGCACCTGGGCGCGCACGCCGAGCGAGGCCACGCCGAGGTCCGCCAGATCCGCGGCCGGGAACGTCTTCTCCACGTAGCGATCGAGGAACTGCACCTGTCCGTCGGGCGCGGACCGGGATGGGGTCGCGCGCATGGCGGTCAGCACGGCCAGGTCGAGCGGGCGCTCGGGCGTCGGGGGCTCGCCCAGCAGATCGCGCACGGTGTCGCCGGCCTTGCGGCCGAGCAGCACATCGGCGCCCCAGCCCAGCATCGCGCCGATGGGGATCTCGATCTCGGGCCGGTCGGGCTCGCCGCCACCCAGGCTCTCGCCGACGGTGGGGAAGGCCGCGCTCTCCGGCTCGGGCTTGGGCGGCACGTCCAGCCACTGGAAGTCGTGGCCGGTCAGGCGGTAGAAGGGCACGAAGAAGAGCCGGGCGCCCGCCACGCGCGCCTCGAGGCGGCCGGTGCGGGCGACGGCGCCCGCGACCTCGGCCTTCGACCTTCGGGGCGACCCAGTAGCTCAGCACCTGCTTGCGGCCGGTGACGAGCAGATTCGAGCCGCAGCTCGGACAGCGGATGGCATTGGCCCCCTCGGAGAAATCGAGGGGGCCGCTGCAGGTGGGGCACTCGGTCGAGACGACGACCTGGCTCATGGAGACGTCGTCGAAGAAGGCGTGCGGGGCGGAGCGCCGGCGCTAGGCGCCGGGCACCGCCTGGCCGCAGGCCGAGCAGAACCGCGCGCCGGCCGGCAGCTCGGCCTGGCAGCGCGCGCACCGCGTGGCGGTCGCGATCTGGCGGCCGCAGCGCGGGCAGAAGCGGCTGTCCGCCGCGACCGCCGACTGGCAGCCCGGGCAGCTCACGGTCGCCACCGCGGCGCCCGCGGGATCGGCGCCCGAGGCTCTTCGCGAGCATGCCCGGCATCATCATGCCGAGCCCCGCGCCGACGCCCACGCCCACCCCGGCGGCGGCGCCGCCGTCCAGCCCGCCCCCGTGGCCCTGGGCCGCGTCGCCCATGGCCTTGGCCGCCTTGAACTTGAGGAAGCGATCGAGATCGCCGACCGCGCCCATGCTCGAGCGCTCGTCGATCATCCGCTCGACGTCCTCGGGCGGCGTGATGCGGTTGATGTAGAAGTCCACCATCTCGGTGCCGTACTTGCGGAACTCGTCGACCAGGCGGGTCTTGAGCGCCACCGCCATCTCGTCGTACTGCCGCGGCAGCTCGAGCAGGCTCTGCACGGTCTCGCCGAGGAAGTCGTTCAGCCGGGCCACGATGACTTCCCGGAGATAGTCCTCGATCTGATCCGTGGTGTAGCTGCCCTGCGTGCCCACCAGGCTGTTGACGAAGAGGAGCGGCTGGGTGACCCGCATGGTGAAGCTGCCGAAGGCGCGCAGGCGGATCAGGCCGAGCTGGCTGTCCTTGAAGGCCACCGGATCGCGCGTGCCCCAGCGCATGTTGGTGAAGACCTTCAGGTTGACGAAGTACACCTCGGCGCGGAACGGGCTCTGGAAGCCCCACGGCAGCGAGAGGAGCCGGGTCAGGATCGGCAGGTTCTGGGTGGAGAGCGTGTGGCGGCCGGGCCCGAACGCGTCGAGCGCCTGGCCGTCGCGGAAGAACACCGCGGCCTGGTTCTCGCGCACGATGAGCTGCGCGCCCATCTTGATGTCGCCCGAGCCGTCCTCCGGGTAGCGCTGCACGATGGCGGTGCCGGTCTTGTCGAACCACTCGATGACTTCCATCATGATCGGTGACATGGCGTTGGTCCGTCCTAGTCCGCGTCGACGATGCGCCGGCGCTGGTCGAAGAGCTCCCCGAAGTCGTCCAGCGCTTCCCGCATGTGCTCGGCCGCGCTCCGGAGCGCCTCCGGATCGGGGAGCGCGGCGCGCACCGCTTCCGCCTTGGCCCGTACCGCGCTCAGCGCGTCGAAGAGCCCGAGGTCGAAGGCGTAGAGCTGTTCCAGCGTGTCGCCGTCCACCGTGTGGAGATCGAAGAGGCCCGCGTAGCCACGGCCCGCGAACTCCACGGTGCGGCCGAGGCGCTCGAGGCGTCCCGCGAGCCGGTCGAGGCGCGGCAGGGAGGAGAGATCGCCGGAGCCGGCGATGCGCTCCTTGTCCTCCTCGAGGCTCTGGATGAGCCGCTGGATCTCGCCGACGAGCCGCATCCGGACCTGCTTGTCGGTGGCCCGGGCATTTTCCCGGTCCTGATAGCCCGCGACTCCGGGAACGAACCGGACCAGCCGCTCCAGCCGTTTCGCGACGGTAACTCCACCCATTGCCTGCCTCCTCTCGGTCTCTCCGGGCGAGCCCGGACGAGGGGAGGAGTGTGCAAGCGGATTGCCAGTAGGATTTCAGGCCAAGTTACTGAAAAGTCAGGAAGGAACGGCGCACTGCGCCGACGACTCTGGCGGGGTGTGTCAGTCTGCTGACACTTCTTGGCGGGCCTCGGGAGCCAGGATAGCCTCGCTCGACCCGGCGCGGCGGCGCCAGCTCCTGAAGCGCCGCCAGGCCAGCGCGATCCCGGTCCAGACCAGCATCGCGCCGCCGGCGGACGCCAGGAAGGCGATCGTCTGGCCGACGAGCCCGCCCGCCTCGCCGGTATGGAGGGGGCGCACCCAGGCCCGCAGCCGGCGACCCATGTTCTGCCCCGCGAAGGGCTCCCACTTGACCACGTCCGCGGTGACCGGGTCGAGCACGAGCTGCGAGCGCGGAGAAGGATGCCAGCCGACCGGCTCCTGGATGAAGAAGGTCACCGGCGCATCGGGCCGCTGCGGCAGCCGGGCATTGATGGCGATCCAGCCCGGGACCTGGCGCTCGGCGCGGGCCCAGAGCGCGTCGAGCCCCGCGGCCGCGCGCCCGGTCTCGGCCGCGGGCGGGCGCTGGCGTCGCTGGCCCTCGCGGGCGGCCTGCGCGCCCGCGGCGGGGGCCGGCGGCGGCGGAGGGGGCTCGTTGCCGGTCAGGGTGTAGAGGAGGTTGTTGGCCCACTGGTAGGACATGATCGCGCCGGTGAGCGTCAGGACCAGGAGCACGGGCGCGCACCAGATGCCGATCACGTTGTGCCAGTTGAAGTCGCGCGCGCGGCCGCCGAGGCCCCCCCGGAACAGCGTGACGGCCCGCACCGTCTCGCGCGTCCACCGGCGCGGCCACCAGAGGTAGACGCCGAGCACGACGAGCCCGAGGAAGCCCAGGTTGGCCGCGCCCGTGACCGGCCGGAGGTTGTCGCGCGAGCCGAGCCAGCGATGCCACTCGACCACCTCGTGGAGCGCGTCGTGCACCGGCGAGAGGCCGCCCAGCACCACGCCGCGGTACTGGTCCACGAAGAGCGCGCCGCCCTCGCGGCCGAAGCTCACCACCGCCGACGCGCTCGGGTCGGCGCGCAGCGTGAGCGCGGTGGGGCGCACGTCCGGCCGGGCCTCGCGCGCCTTGGCGAGGATGGCCTCCGCGGAGAGCGGGCGCGCGTCGGGCGGCGGCGTGATGATCCGGCGATCCCGCTCGAGCCAGTCGGTGATCTGCGGCTCGAAGGCCAGGATCACGCCGGTGACCGACATGAACAGGATCACCGCGCCCGCGGTCACCCCGACCAGCAGGTGCAGCCAGAAGAGCAGCGTGCGCAGCGACATGATCGCGCTAGTAGCGGCGGGTCGGGACCGGCTGGCCCGGGGCGCTGCCCGGCATCGCCCGGTCGGGCGCGGTGCCGGTGCTCGGGCCCTTCATGGCCTCACGCACCTTCGCCACTTCCTTCTGCGCGGGCTCGCGCGTCTCGCTGTGCTGCGCGGCCTTCTCGTAGGCCTGGAGCGCCCCCGGGAGATCGTTCAGCCGCGTGCGCACCACGCCCACGTTGAACCACGCGCGGCCCTCGTCGCGGAGCGTGGCGGCGCGGGTGAAGGCCTTCTCGGCGCCGGGGAGATCGTTCTTCTCGTAGGCCAGGCGCCCGAGCGTGCTCCAGACCTCCGGCGTCTTGGTGTCGCGATCGGCCAGCGTCTGGAGATGCGTGAGCGCGCGCGGCTGCTGGTTCGCCTTCAGCAGCATGAAGGCCAGGCGGAGCCGCAGATCGTCCTGGTCGCGCAGGGCGAGGGCCGCCTCGTAGGCGCGCGCGGCGTCGTCCACGCGATTGAGCTGCTCGTAGCGCGCCGCCCAGGTCCCGCTGGGCCGCGAACGAGCCCGGGTAGAGCTCCACCGCCTTCCCGAACGCGGCCGCCGCGTCCTCCCACCGCGACTGGAACATCGCGGCCTGCCCGCGCAGGTAGTGGGCGAGCACGTGCGTGGGCTGCTGGGCGATGGCCTGCCCGGAGAGCTCGCTCGCCTTCGCGTAGTCCTTCCGGTCCATGGCCTCGACGGCCTGGCGGTAGAGCGCGAAGGCGGGATCGTCCCAGATGCCCTGGGCCCCCGCGGTGCCCGCGGTGGCGATGGCGCAGAAGGCGAGCCCGACGGCCGTCCAGTGATGACCGCGGGGACGGCGGCTCAACGGGCGTTCAGCTCGAAGCGAACCGGCAAGATGACCCATACGGCGACGGCCTCCTTTCCTCGACGAGCGGGCTCGAACAGCCATGTCCTGATAGCCTCCGTGGCGGCCCGGTCCAGATCCGGTCGCCCGGCGGAGCGCTGGACCTGCACCGTGCCGACCTTGCCGCTCGTGAGCACTTCGAATCGGAGCGTCACGACGCCCTCGGCGCCTTCGCGTCGCGCGCTCTCCGGGTAGTGGGGGGTGGTCTGATAGCCGCCGAGCGGGCGCGCGAACGACGTGACGCCCTCGGCGGTGCCGCGCGCCACGCCGGTGCCGACGCGGGCTCCCGGCGCGGCGCCCGGGATCTCGGGCGCGGGGAGCAGGAGTCCGCCCGCGCCGGCGTCGCCGGGGATCGCCAGCGCGGGGCCGGGCACGTTGGCCGAGGCCATGTAGCGGCGATCGGGCGCGGTCGGGACGGGCTCGGGCCGGACCGGCTGGGGCACCGGATCCGGCTGCATCAGGGTCTGGGTGATCGGGGCGGATCGGACCACCGGGCTCGTCCGCGGGATCACGCGCGGGGGCTTCGGCGGCTCGGGCGGCGGCGGCTCCACCCGCACCAGCTCGACCGGCACGAGCACGCGCTCGGGCTCGTGGCGCGCGAGCGCGACGACGGACGACGCGGTGGCGAGTCCGACCACGTGCACGCCGACGGAGATCCAGAGCGGCCAGCCCGCGAGTCCCGCGCGCATCATCGTGACCGGCTCCTCAGGCGTCCGCCCAGCGGCGCAGCAGGTTGTGATAGCAGCTCGTGAGCGCGACCACGCCGGGGTTGTCCGGGGTCGCCTCGCTCACCTGGCTGATGGCCATGTCGAGATCGAAGAGCAGCGAGCGCTCCCCGTCGTCGCGCACCATGCTCTGGACCCAGAAGATCGAGGCCAGACGCGCGCCCCGCGTCACCGGGATGACCCGGTGCAGGCTCGTGGCCGGGTAGAGGATCATGTCGCCGGCGGGGAGCTTGACCGAGTGCGCGCCGTAGGTGTCGTCCACCACCAGCTCGCCCCCGTCGTACGCCTCGGGCGGGGTCAGGAAGAGCGTGGCCGAGAGATCGGTGCGCACCCGGAGCGGACTGCCCGCGACCTGCCGGATCGCGTTGTCCACGTGGGCCCCGAAGGCCATGCCGGGCTCGTAGCGGTTGAAGAGCGGCGGGAAGACGCGCAGGGGCAGCGCGGCGGACATGAACAGCGGGTTGCGCTCGAGCGCGGTCACGATGACCTCGCCCATCTCCCGCGCCTCCGGCGTCCCCTCGGCGACCTGCAGGTTGTGCTTGGCCTTCGCGGAGAGGTGGCCGGCCGTCATCCGGCCGTCCACCCACTTGGCGTCGTCCAGCAGCGCGCGGCAGCGCGCCACCTGCGTCTCGGTCAAGACCTTGGGGACGTGGAGGAGCATGGCGCGGGGTCTAGAACCTCCAGGTGCCGGTCATGAGGAAGGTGCGGGCCGCGCCGGGGATCACGTGGCCGGGGTGCACCGCGTCGTAGTAGGTCGTATCGGCGATGTTCAGGATGTTGAAGCGCAGCTCGAGGGGCTTGATCGGGCGGTAGGCGATCGAGACGTCGCCGCGCACGTAGGAGGGCACCTCGTTGACGTTGTTGTTGTTGGCGAAGCGCTTGTCCACGAAGAAGGCGCCGCCGCCCACCTGCCACTGGCTCGTGATGTCGTAGGTGGTCCACAGGCTCGCCGAGTGCTCGGGCACGTTGGCGATGCGCTTGCCCTCGACCGGGATGCCGACCTGGAGGTCGAACGACTCGGTGACGCGGGAGTCGAGGTAGGCGTAGCCGAGGAAGATGTTCCAGCCGCGCATGATCTGGCCCACCGCCTCGATCTCGAAGCCGCGCACCCGCTGCCGGCCGTCGGTGACCTGGATGCCCAGCACCGGATCGGTGGTGCGGGCATTGGTCTTGTTGATCTGGAACACCGCGCCGCGCAGTCCGAGGGCGCCGTTGAAGAGGTCGAACTTGGCGCCCAGCTCGAAGGTCTCGTTCTTCTCGGGCTCGGTGCCCGCGTTGTTGAGCGCGAGCACGAGGGCCTCCGCGGAGGGGTTGAACGCGGTGCCGTAGGAGAAGTAGTAGGTCTGCTCCTTGGTGGGCAGGAAGATCAGCGCGGCGCGCGGGCTCAGCGCCTCGTCGGTCCGCGAGAACTTCTGGGCCGCGAAGCGGTTGCGGAAGTGGGCGTCGAAGAGGTCGTAGCGCAGGCCGCCCATGATCTTCCACTGGTCGGTGATGGCCATCTCGTCCACCGCGTAGACGCCGACCGCGGTCGCCGACGAGGAGCCGTTGAAGTTCTTGACCCGCCCCATGCCCGCCAGGTTCGGATCGTTGTCCGGGTTGATGAGGCTGGCGTTCGGGACGCCGGTGAAGGTGTAGCGCTGGATGTCGGACGTCTCCTGGGAGGCCTCGACGCCCGCGACCAGGGTGTGCTTGAACTTCCACGTGTTGAACTTCACCACCACGTCGGTGGTGTTGATGACGCTCGTGTCCTGCTGGCTCCGCTGGGTGCCGGTGCGCGACACCTGGATCGCGGCGAGCGGGGTGCCCGGGGCCGGGGTGCCCACGATGGCCGGGATGGACACCAGCGAGCCCCGGTCGATCATGGCCAGGCGCAGCGTGTTCCGCAGGCGCACGTTCTCGTTGAAGTCGTGCTCGAAGCGCAGGGTGCCGATGTGGACGTCGTCGTGCTCGTAGTCCCGGTCGGGGATGCCGTAGAAGTTCTCCGTCCGCACCGCCCGGCCCACCGGCGCCGGCTTGCCGTTGAGATACGGGAAGCCGTAGTCCGGCATGTTGTCGTCGTTCAGGTAGAAGTAGCTCACGATGAAGCGGGTGGGGCCGTTGAGGCCGATGCCGACGGACGGCGCCGCGCCGAGGCGCTGCTGCTCGATGAAGTCCCGGCCCGGCGTCTCGCCCTTGAAGCCCATCAGGTTGAGGCGCAGGGCGCCCGAGCCCCCGATCGGCTGGTTGACGTCCACCGCGACCCGCCCCTGCGGGCCGTTCCCCACCGTGCCGCTGAGCTCGTAGAACGGGGTGAGCTTCGGCGACTTGCTGACCTGGTTGATGATGCCGCCGGTGGAGCCGCGGCCGAACAGGACCGCGGACGGGCCCTTGAGCACCTCGACCGACTCCAGGTTGAACGTGTCGCGCCCGTACTGGCCGAGGTCGCGCACCCCGTCGATGTAGATGTCGTTGCCGGCGGGGAAGCCGCGCAGCGTGAGGTTGTCGCCCTGCCGGCCGCCGCCCTCGCCCGCGGCCAGGCTGATGCCGGGCACGGTGCGCAGCGCGTCGCGGAGCGTGAAGAGCGCGCGCTCCTCGAGCATCTGCTCGGGCAGCACGGTGATGGACTGCGGGGTGTCCTTGATCGAGTCGGGCAGCTTGTAGAGGCTCGGCTCCTCGATCTTGAACTGGTTGCGCTGGCCTCGGACGTCCACGCCGGGCAGCGAGACGTCGTCCTTGCCGTCCTTTGGTATCGGCGGGCGGCGTCTGTGCCCACGCCGAGGTGGCGGCGAGCGCCAGACCCATGAACGGGACCCCGCGCCGACTGGCGCGCTTGATGTTCCTGACGAATGCTCGACGGCGACCCATGCGATGCCTCCCGGGAGAAGTGGGCTGACCGGGCTGGCTAGCTTGGGTCGCGAAACCGGAGGCTGGCTAGCGAATCGTTTCGGCGGGGTCCTCGCGCTCGGGAACCGGCCGGCCCCGGTCCACGACCGGGGCGGGACTTAGGTAAACCTAATGAAGAAGGGTTGTCAACCCTAATTTCCGGCGGGTTCCGCCGGGGGCCGCGGAGGCTCCTAGCCGGGGAAATCCCGCAGGAGCCGGCCCGGCCGGCCGCACTCCGGGGATCACGCCGCGCTCGTTCGCGGTCCGGACCCCGTTCACCCACACCCCGTGGAGGCCGACGGCCGGCGTGTCCAGCCGGCTGGCCCCGGTGGGCAGGTCGTTCACGCGGCGCTTGCCGCCCCGGCCGACCGTCTTCGGGTCGAACAGCATGAGGTCGGCCCAGGCGCCGGGCCTGGAGCCGGCCGCGGTCCTGGATGCGGTAGGCGTCGGCCACCGCGCTGGTCACCGCCCGCACCGCCTGCTCGAGGGTGAGATCGCCGCGCTCGCGCGCCCAGTGCCCGTAGAGGTGCAGGCCGAAGCCCGCGTCGCAGAGGAACGAGAGATGGGCGCCCGCGTCGGACAGGGCCACCGCGGCGTGGGGGTGGCGCAGCAGCCGCTTCACCTCGGTCTCGTCGATGTTGAAGAGACGGCAGTCGAACATGGCGTCGAGCTCGCCGTCGAGGCCGAAGTCGAGGAAGGTGTCCCACGGATGCTGGCCGCGCTCGCGGGCCAGCGCGCCGATGGTCTGGCCCTCCAGATCCCGGTGCTCGGGGCGCTGCACCTCCGCGATCGTCAGGTGATCCCAGTTCTTGTCGCTGAAGCGGTTCGGCACGCCGGGCTGGCCGATCTCCTTCTTGAGCGCGGCGCGGAACGACGGGTCCGCCAGCACCGCGCGGTAGCGCGCCTCCTCGGCGGCCTCGATGGCGGGCCGCCAGGCGATGAAGGCCTCGAGCGGGTAGGGGTGGCGGAGGGTGAACTCCATGCCGAGCGGGAAGCACCCCACCTGCGCCCACAGCTCGCGCCCCCGGCTGCGCGCGGCCTCGATCTCGCCCAGCTCGCGGAAGACGCGGGTCGGATCGCCCGGGTCCACGAACATGGCCGCGATCATCACCGGCCGGCGGGTGGCCGCCGCGATGCCCTCGAGCCAGGGAACTGTCGAGGTCATGCCCTTGGTCAGCATGAACACGCCGCGGCCGACCTCGCCGAGCGCGCCGGTGAGCGCGGCCATCTCGCGCTCGTCGGCCAGCCGCGAGGGCATCGGGATGCCGTGCTCGCCGTTGTGCTGCTCGAGCGTGGAGGTGGCGAAGCCGATCGCGCCGGCCCGCAGCGCCTCCACCACGATCCGCCGCATCTCCGCGATCTCCGCGTCGGTGGCCTTCCGCCGGCTGGCCTCCTCGCCGAGCACGTAGGTGCGCACCGAGGAGTGGCCGACGAACGAGGCCACGTTGGGCACGAGCCCGCGGCGCTCGAGCGAGGCCAGGTACTCGGGATAGCTCTCGAAGTCCCACTGGATGCCCGCGCGCATGGCCTCGAGCGACATGCCCTCGACGTGGGTGAGGTTGCGCACGACGAGATCGCGGTTGGCCGGGCGGCACGGGGCGATCGTGAAGCCGCAGTTGCCGATCACCACCGTGGTCACCCCGAGCGAGGTCGAGGGCGTCGCGAAGGGATCCCAGGTGAGCTGGGCGTCGTAGTGGGTGTGCAGGTCCACGATGCCGGGGGCGAGCACGAGGCCGCCCGCGTCCACCCGCTCGCGCGCGGGGCCGAGGTCGCCGCCGATCGCGGCGATGCGGCCGTCCGTGACCGCGAGGCTGCCGTCACGCGCGGGCGTGCCGAGACCGTCGATGAGACGCGCGTTGTCGATGACGAGATCGTGCACGGGGAGGCCTCCTGGGCTGGTCGGCTTGCCTGACCGCCCGAGGCTAGCCCGGGGGCGGCAAGCGAGTCAACCGGTCCGCAGCGCCTCGGTGACCGGGATACGGGCCGCGCGCACCGCGGGCAGGAGCCCGCCGGCCAGGCCGATGACCAGCGCCCAGGTGAGCCCGCGGAGGAGCAGGCCCGGCGTCACGCGGAAGTCGAAGGCCACCTGCGAGAACGTGTTGAAGTTGAGCGTGGAGAGCGAGGCGCCGTCGCAGTAGACGTAGGCCAGGCCGCCGCCCACCGCCCCGCCCAGCAGCGACAGCACGAGGGCCTCGATCATCACCGAGATCACCACCGGCGTCCCGCCGAAGCCGATGGCGCGCAGGGTCGCGATCTCCACCTGGCGGCTCGCGATCGCCGAGTACATGCAGTTGAGCGCGCCGAAGGTGGCGCCCACCGCCATGAAGGTGGCCACCGTGTAGCCCAGCACGTTGATGAGCCCCGCCAGCACATTGGCCTGCTTGGCGTAGTACTCGGGCTCGCGCAGCACGCTGATCGAGAACCGGCGATCGCGGCTGACCGAGTCGCGGAAGGCGGCGAGGCCTCCGTCCGAGCCATCGGCGAGCCGGGCCGTCACCGACTGGTAGCCGGTGCGCCGGAAGGCGGACATGGCCACCTCGGCGTCGGCCCAGATCTCCGACTCGTGCACGTCGCCGCCGCTCTCGAAGATGCCGACCACCGTCCAGTCGCTGTCGCGGAAGCCGATGCGCGAGCCGACCGAGAGGCCCGCGAACTGGCCGGCCGCCTTGCGGCCCACCACGACCTCGCGGACGCCCGGCTCGAAGCGGCGCCCCTCGACGAGCCGCGCCTCGTCCCGGATGTCGAACGCGGCGCGCTGCACGCCGCGAAACGGCACGTTGTTGGGATGGCTCTCGCCCTTGCGTGGCAGGTCCACCATCACCACCAGCTCCGCGGAGGCGAGCGAGCGCCCGGCGGCGTCGCGGGCCACGCCGGGCAGCGCCGCCAGCAGCGTGGCCTGGTCGCGATCCACGCCGCTCGAGAGCTCCGCGTCGGAGCCGGCGCGCAGCATGATCACGCGATCCCCGCGCCCGGTGCTGGCCAGCGTGTGGCGAAACCCCTCCGACATCGCGAGCACCGACACCAGCACCCCGACCACGCCCGCGATGCCCACGACCACCACGAGCGACGTGCCGACCCGCGAGGGCAGGTTGCGCAGGTTCATGAGGGTGATGGCCGACGATCTGAGTCAGCGTGCGCATCGAGCAGACCTGTGGTCGACGGATGTCCGCCCGCAGACCGGAACCGGCCCCGCGCAAGTGAATGATGCGGTGGGGGGGCTTGGGGGAGGAGCGCCGCCGCTCCCCCCCAATAAGATCAATGCCGTACCTGCGCGCGTCATGAACCGCACCGAGTGCCTCTAGTGCCCGGACAAGGCGTCGACGATCTTCAGGCGGTTGGCGCGCAGGGCGGGGGGGAGGCCGATGCAGAGCGCGACGAGGGCCGCGATGGCGGCGGCCAGGAGCCAGGTCTCGGGGCCGACGAAGAGCGGGGGGAAGCGGCCGCCGGTGGAGCCGTTGAGCGCGGGCATGGCGGCCACCGCCGCGCCCATGCCGATGGCGCCGCCCAGGATCAGCAGCAGGACCGCCTCCGCGAGCACCAGCGCGGTGACCTTGCCGTCGGAGAAGCCGAGCGTTTTGAGAATCGCCAGCTCCGGGATGCGCTCGCGGATGGACTGGGCCATCGTGTTGCCGGTCAGGATCAGGATGGTGAAGAACACCGCGATCAGGATGCGGGTGACCAGCGCGCCGATGTCGCCGATCTGCTTGGCGAAGCCCAGCGCGAACTCCTTCTCGGGCTGGGTCTTGGTCTCGTCGGGCGAGTTCGTGAAGAGGGTGTCGATCGTCGCCGAGATGGCGCGGGCCTGGGTGGAGTCGGCCACGCGCACGATGTACCAGCCGGTCTTGCCGCGGCCGATCTGGCGGGCCTCGTCGAAGTAGGCCACGTTGATCAGGACCATGTCGGTGTTGCCGCGCACCGCCGGATCGTCGGCGTCGAGGATGCCGACCAGGTCGAACTCCCAGTTCAGGCTGCCGTCGGTCTTGGCGTGGATCTCCGAGCTGATCGGCAGCTTCTGCCCGACCTTCCAGCCGAAGCGATCGGCCAGTCGCTTGCCCGCGATCGCGCCGGTGCGCGTCCGCGCGAAGGCCTCGCGATGCGCGCGCTCGATGGTGAACTCCGGGTACATGTCCAGGTAGCGCGCCGGGTCCACCGCGAAGACCGGGAAGGCATTGGACTCGTTCTGGTACTTGGCCCCGAACCAGTCCGCGGAGGCCACGCCCACCACGCCCGGCACCTGCTCGATCCGGCGCAGGTAGGACATGGGCAGCGGCTCGATGATGGAGTAGCGCGCGGTGGTGAGCAGGCGCTTGGCGTCGGCCGCGTCGGCGCCCGACTCGAAGGCGACCTGCACCGCCTGCAGGAGGCCGAAGAGGGCGAAGGCCACCACGATGGAGAGCAGCGTGAGGACCGTGCGCGTCTTCTTGCGGAAGAGACCGGCCCAGAGCAGGGGGAGGTATCTCACGCGGAGACGGGCTCCGCGGTCATCGTCCCCTTGTCGAGGTGCACGCGCCGCCGCGCGTACTCCGCGGCCTTGGGATCGTGGGTGACCATCACCACCGTCTTGCCGTGCTCGCGGTTGAGCATCTGGATGAGGCGCAGCACCTCGTCGGCGGTGGCGCGGTCGAGATCGCCGGTGGGCTCGTCGCAGACCAGCAGGGTGGGATCGGAGACGATGGCGCGCGCGATGGCCACGCGCTGCTCCTGGCCGCCCGAGAGCTCGCGCGGCTTGTGCCGGGCGCGATCCTCGAGGCCGACCAGCGTCAGCGCGATGTGGGCGCGCCGGCGGCGCTCGGACGCGGAGAGATCGGTCAGGAGCAGCGGCAGCTCCACGTTCCGCTGGGCCGAGAGCGCGGGCAGCAGGTTGTAGAACTGGAAGACGAAGCCCACGTGGCCGGCCCGCCAGGCGGCCAGCTCCCCGCCCGAGAGCCGATCGATGCGCCGGTCCCCCACCGTGATGCTGCCGTCGGTCGGGGTGTCGAGCCCGCCGATCAGGTTCAGCAGCGTGGTCTTGCCCGAGCCCGACGGCCCCATGAGGGCCACGAAGTCCCCGCTCGGGATGTCGAGATCGATGCCGTGCAGCACCTCGATGCGCTCGCGGCCGCGCTTGTAGACCTTGGTGACGCCGCGGATCTCGACCAGGGTGGGCACCGCGCTCACTTGCTCTCGGCCGGCTTCACCGCCTGGCCGTCGGCCAGCGTGGGCGGCGGGGCGAGCACCACGCGCTCGCCGTCGCGCAGGCCGCTCAGCACGCGACGCTGGCCGGAGACGTCGGGTCCCAGCGTCACGCTCCGCCGCTCGACCTTGCCGCTCGCGGTGTAGACGAAGACCACCGACGCGTCGCCCTCGGTGCGCACCGCGTCCGCCGGCACCAGCACGCTGGGGGCGGGGGCCGGCGCCCCGGCCGCGGGCTTGCTGTCGAGAAAGCCCACGCGCGCGCCCATGTCGGGCACGATGCGCGCGTCCTTCGTCTTGATCGCGATGCGGACCTTGACGGTGGCCTTGCTCCGGTCCGCGGTCGGGATGATCGCGATCACCTCGCCGGGGATCTTCCAGTCCGGATAGGCGTTGAGCGTCGCCTCCACCGGCTGGCCGGGGGTCACGCGGTTGATGTAGGACTCGTTGACGTCCACCTGGATCTCCAGCGAGTCCATGTCCACGATGGTGCCGATGCCGGTGCGCGTGAAGCCGCCGCCCGCCGAGATCGGCGAGATCATCTCGCCGGGCTGCGCCGACTTGGCGATGACCACGCCGCTGAACGGGGCGCGGATCACCGTGTTGTCGAGCTGCACCTGGGCGACCGACTGCGACTGCTGCGCGACCTTGACCTGCTCCTCGGTGGCGCCCAGGCGCGCCCGCAGCATGTCGCGCTGGGCCAGCGCGGCGTCGAGCGCCTGCGGCGCGATGAGCTTGCGGTCGTGGAGCTCCTTCTGGCGCGCGTGGTCCTGCTCGGCCTGGACGAGCTGGGCCTGGACCTCGGCGAGCTGGGAGCGCGCGGCGACGAGCTGGGCCCGCGTGAGCCCGAGCTGCGCCTGCGCCTCGGTGTCGTCGAGCCGGGCGAGCACCGCGCCCTCGCGCACGCGCTGGCCTTCCTCGATCAGCACCTCGGTCACCTTGCCGGTGATCTTGGCGGAGACGGTGGCCTGGCGCCGGGCGGTGACGTAGCCGCTCGCGTCGAGCACCGAGCCGGCCCCGCCGCCCTGGCCGGCCGCGCGCGCCACCGCGGTCTGCACCACCAGGGGCCGCGCGCGGAGCACGCCGAACCAGAGCCCGCCGCCCAGGAGGAGCACCGGCCGCCGCGAGGATGATGTACAGACGGGTGCGCCGGCGCGGCGGACGGTCCGCCCCGCGGTCGATACGCAACTGGCTGAGGAGGTCTGATTTGTCCAAGACGTCCCAGTGTGCCACAGCCGGCCCCGGTGTTAGAATCGGTCCCCCATGGAGCTGGCCACAAAGCGCTTCGCCGACACCGTGGCGCTCTTTCCTACCGGGCGGATCGATCACGCGACGCGCGGACGCCTTCAAGGCCGCGCTGGCGCCGCATCTGGCCGCCGTCGCATCCGGGCGCGATCGCGCGGTGATCGACCTGGCCGGGGTGGAGTACATCAGCAGCGTCGGGCTGCGCGTGCTCATGCTCGCGAGCAAGCAGGTGAAGGCCCAGGGCGGCGCGCTCGCGGTGGCGGACCTGCAGCCGGTGGTGCGCGAGATCTTCGAGATCAGCCGCTTCAACCTGGTCCTCGAGGTCTTCCCCACGCTGCGGGAGGCCCTGGCCAAGCTCTCGCCCGCCGCGCTGGCCGCCTTCGAGTCGGCCTGAGGCCGGGCGTGCGCGTCCGCTTCTGGGGCACCCGCGGCTCGATCCCGGTGGCCATGACCTCCGCCGAGGTGCAGCGCAAGCTCGTCACCGCGCTGGTGGCCGCGGCGGGCCGCGGGCTCGACACCCCGGGCAAGGCGCGCGCCTTCGTCGAGAACGAGCTCGACTTCTCGGTCTCCCACACCTTCGGGGGCAACTCCTCCTGCGTGCAGCTCGAGACCGACGGCGCCGACTACGTGCTCTGCGACCTGGGCAGCGGCGCGCGGGCCTTCGGCAACTCGCTGCTCGCCACGCGCGGGCCCTCCGGGCACCGGTTCCACGTCTTCATGTCGCACCTGCACTGGGACCACATCATGGGCTTCCCGTTCTTCATGCCCGCGTACCTGCCCGGCAACCACGTGACGATCTACGGCTGCCACGACACGCTGGAGGAAGCGTTCCGCCGGCAGAACCGCGCCCCGTCCTTCCCGGTGGACTTCTCGAGGATGGAAGCGCGCATCGAGTTCGTGCGGCTCGAGCCCGAGCGGAACTACGACATCGCGGGCCTCCGCGTCCGGGCGAAGCGCCAGCACCACGGCGGCGATTCCTACGGCTACCGCATCGAGCAGCGCGGCAAGGTGGTCGTCTACTCCACCGACTCCGAGCACAAGCAGGACGACCCGGACGAGGTGGCCGCGTTCGTGGAGTTCTTCCGCGACGCCGACCTCGTGATCTTCGACGCCCAGTACTCGCTCGCCGACGCCATCTCGGTCAAGGAGGACTGGGGGCACTCGAGCAACGTGGTGGGCGTGGAGATGTGCCAGCTCGCGCGGGCCCGCCGCCTCTGCCTCTATCACCACGAGCCGATCTTCGACGACGAGCGCATCGCCCGGCTGCTGGCCGAGACGCGCCGGCTCGAGGAGATCACGCGGACCGATCACCGCGTGGAGGTCTGGGCCGCCTACGACGGCCTGGAGCTCGCGCTCTGAGGAGACCGGCCTGAGCATCGACGTCGTCCGACCAGCGGCCCGCGGCCGCCTCGCACTGGGCGGAGCGGCGGTGGGCCCGCGCGCTCCTGGGCGGGCGCGGCCGGCCGGCCGGCGCGCTGCTGCTGGCCGCGCTCCTGCTCGGGCTGCTGCTGCCGGAGCTGCCGGGGCTCCGCCTGCTGCGCGCTAGCACGTTCGACACCTACCAGAGCCTCCACCCGCGCGTCCCGCGCACGGCCCCGGTGGTCATCGTCGCCATCGACGAGGAGAGCCTGCGGCAGCACGGGCAGTGGCCGTGGCCGCGCACCTGGCTGGCGCGAATCGTGGGGACGGTCGCGGCCGCGCGGCCGGCCGCCATCGGCCTGGCCATCCTCATGGCGGAGCCCGACCGTCTCTCGCCGGCCCGGCTGCCCGAGATGGTGGCCGGCATTGGACGCCGACATGGCGCAGCGGCTCTCGCGGTTGCGCGGGAACGACACGGTGCTGGCCGAGGCGATGCGCGGGCAACCGGTGGTGCTCGGCATCGCCGGCCTCGAGAGCCGCGCGCCGGAGGCGACGACCGAGGTCCGTCACGCGCCGGTGCGCTCGATCGGCGGCGATCCCGCGCCCTTCCTCCGTCGCTTCGAGGCCGCGCTGCACAGCGTGGATGAGATCGACCGTGCCGCGCTCGGCCACGGCCTGACCAGCGTGGACCTGGAGCGTGGGGTGGTCCGCCGCGTCCCCCTGCTGGCCATGGTCGGCCGGCGCGGCTGGTTCCGTCGCTCGGCCTCGAGATGCTCCGCGTGGCGGGAAGGCGGGCCCCCGATCTCGGTGCGCGTCTCCGCCGCGCGGCATCCAGTCGGTGGGGGTGGGCGCCTTCGTGGCTCCCAGCGACCCGGACGGCAGCGCCTGGGTCCACTACACCCGGCACGATCCCGATCGCTTCGTGTCGGCGGCCGACGTGCTCGCGGGCCAGGCGGATGCGAGCCTCTTCCAGGGTCGCCTGGTGCTCATCGGCGTGACCGCGCTCGGCTTGTCGGATCATCTGGCGACGCCGGTGGGCGATCACATGGCGGGCGTCGAGATCCACGCCCAGCTGCTCGAGAACATCGTGGAGGGATCGCTGCTCTCGCGTCCGCGGTTCGTCCGGTGGATCGAGATCGGCTGGCTGCTGGTCGGCGGACTGCTCCTCATCGGGCTGGTGCCGCGGCTGCCGGCCCGCGCGTCGGTGGGACTGCTCGCCGTCCTGGTCGCGGCGATGGCGGGGTTCGGGCTGCTCCTCTATCTGAGGATGGGCGTCCTCCTGGACGTCGCCGTCCCCTCCGTGGCCCTCGCCCTGCTGTTCTCCATGATGCTCGTGGTCACCCTCACCGAGACCCAGACGCAGCGTCGCGCGCTGCGCCGGCAGGTGGAGCAGCAGCGGGAGGCGGCGGCGCGGCTGGCCGGCGAGCTGGAGGCCGCGCGCCGGATCCAGATGGGCACCCTGCCGCGCGCGGCGGCCGCCTTTCCGGGCGAGACGCCGCTTCGATCTGTACGCGATGCTGGAGCCCGCGCGCGAGGTCGGCGGCGACCTGTACGACTTCTTTCTGCTGGATGCCGACCATCTCTTCTTCATGATCGGCGACGTCTCGGGCAAGGGCCTGCCCGGCAGCCTCTTCATGGCGATCAGCAAGGCGCTCTACAAGAGCACCGCGCTGCGCCGGCACGGCCAGGTGGCGGTGATGATGCGCGAGGCCAACGCGGAGATCTCGCGCGACAACGCGGAGGACCTCTTCGTCACGGTGCTGGCCGGCATCCTCGACGCCCGCACCGGCGAGCTCGAGTACTGCAGCGCGGGCCACGAGCCGCCGCTGCTGCTCCCGCGCGGCGGCCGCGCGCTGCTGCCGCCTGGCCGAGGGCGGGGGCCCGCCGCTCTGCTGCGGTGGACGGGTTTCCCTACGTGCCGGCGACGCGCCGGCTCGAGCCCGGCGACACGCTGTGCCTGTTCACCGACGGCATCACCGAGGCGGCCGGCCCCGACGGGCAGCTCTACGGCCGGGAGCGGCTCCACGCGCTGCTGGGTCGCGTGGGCGGGGCGGCGAGCGCGGCCGAGGTGGGTGAAGCGATCCGCCGCGACGTGGCCGCCTTCACCGGTGGCACCGAGCCGTCAGACGACATGGCGGTCCTGATCATCCGCTACACCGGCACCTGACTCTCCCTCTCCCCTCAGGGGAGAGGGCAGGGTGAGGGGCCCCTGAGGGGCTCTACCGGACGTTGATCTCCACCCGCCGATTCCGCGGCTCCGGCCACCTCGTCCGGCGTCGGCACGAGCGGCTCGCGCTCCCCGCGCCCTTCCACCCGGATGCGGTCGGCCGCGATGCCGACCTTCACCAGCTCGTCCCGCACCCGCTCGGCGCGCCGGAGCGAGAGCGTGTCGTTGTAGGGCACCGCGCCGACCCGGTCGGTGTGGCCGATGACGATGATCTCCGGCGCGGGCCGCCGGGCGATCTCGTCCACGATGCGGCCGAGGAGCTGGCGGGAGTCCGGGGTCAGCTCGTCCCGGCCCTCGAGGAAGTAGAGGATGAAGGACGTCGGCCGCGGCGGCTGCGCGTCCAGCGCGCCCGAGAAGGCCCGGCGGGCCTCCTGCTCCGTGATCGGGCCCGCCGCCACGCGGCCCGGCTCCGTCACGCGCGCGGAGGCATAGGGCTGATCGAGGACGGCCTGCTGGCCGCCGCTCTCCACGCTGAGCACGCCGGTCTTGCCGTCCTTGTCCGGCATCAGCACGTAGAGATCGTCGCGCATGGGCTTGGCGCAGCCCACCAGGAGGAGCAGTGCGAGCGCCGCGAGGGCGGCCCGGCTGGCCATCGCCGCGCCGCGCGTCAGTTCTTCGGGTCGCCGGTGCGGACGAGGAACTCGGTGCCGCGCACGCCCAGCACCGCGGCGGGCGTCTTCACCTTCATGGCGTCCGGCGACTGCTTGGCGAGCTTGCCGGAGACGACGGCGAGCGTGCCCTTCTTGAGCGAGCTCTCGAAGGAGCCCTGGTGCGTGGTCGAGTCGAAGGCGAAGCGATCGATCGCGAGCACGCTGTTGGGCCCCGCGGACAGCAGGCTGTTGTCCAGGAAGGTGATGCCCACCGACCCATCGGCCCCCGTCACCACCACGTCACCGGCCTGCACCACCGCGCCCAGCGTGGCCGGCACCTTCTGCCCGGCCCGCTCGATCTGCACCGCGCCCTTGGCCACCTTGATATGCCCGGCCTCCTGAGCGCCCGCCGGCGCCACCCCGAGAGCCGCCACCACCACGACCAGCGAGAGAACCATGCGCTTCATACCGTCTCCTTCGACTGCGGGGATCGAGGCCCGAGCGCATCCGGGCCGAGAGCGCCTCATCATAGCGCAAAGCGTCGAACCCGTCGGCCGGAACTCCCGCACCCCGTCCCCCGAGCTCCCATCCAGAAATGTCCAGGTCTGTGTAAAACTAGACCCGCACCACGGGACCATGCGCAACCCCGCATCCCCCAAAGCCGCTCCAGCCAAACCGCCCCGGTCCGCCCGGCCGGATTATCCGCATCAAGCCCGCGCCCGGCCGAATTATCCAGACCTAGATACTTCTAGTTAGAGACGCACTGGTGGGGGCCCGGGATTGAGGGGGTAGGGCAGAGTGGGACACGTTCTCAGTTCTGTATTTCCCTGGTTCGTGAGCGTGGTGTTTGTGGTTGTAGGCATTTACTGCCTGTCGACGGCCGAGTCGAATCAGCGGCGCCTGGCCCCCAGAGCCGAGGGAATTGCCGTGACCCGTTCGGGAGCGCGGTACTTAGGGAGTCGGGCTTACGTGCTTGTCACCCGAGCGATTGGCGTGGTGTCGGTCCTGGTGGGTGCGGCCGGTATTTACATGTTGGCCCGCGGCTTGTCGCAGTGAGGCGTCTAACTTCCCACTGCAGCGGACCGGGGTTCGCGTTGCTCACCCCGGCCGCTGAGCGGGATCGTTAGACGCCAAGGAGACATCATGACGGTGAAGCGTATGGACAACGTCGGCATCGTGGTAGAAGACATCGACGCCGCCATTGAGTTCTTCACCGAACTTGGCCTCGAGCTCGAGGGGCGCGCTCCAATCGAAGGAGCCTGGGCAGATGGCGTCACTGGATTGCGCGACATGCGCGTCGAGATTGCCATGATGCGTACACCGGACGGTCACAGCCGGCTCGAGATGTCCCGATTTCTCGCGCCGCCTGTGGTCGCCGATCACCGCAGCGCCCCGGTGAACGCTCTCGGTTACCTGCGCGTCATGTTCACCGTGGAGGACGTCGACGATACGCTCGCCCGGCTCGGCAAACGCGGCGCGGAGCTCGTCGGCAAAGTGGTCCAGTACGAAGACATGTATCGGCTCTGCTACATCCGCGGCCCCGAAGGAATTCTCATCGGGCTTGCCCAAGAGCTCGGGCAGCAGACTTCCCGCTGAGCACATGTGACAGGTACTGACCTGATAGAGGGTGTGTACTCGCGGTGGCTAGTTGCCGTTTGAGGGCGTCTAACAAATCGTTGGGTGGGCTTGGAGGTTTGAGTGCAGAGTCCAATCTATCGGGTCGTAAGTCTGTGGGTCCGCCCAGGCGCCGTTGCTGAATTCGAAGCCTATGAGCGAAAGGCGGCCCGAATCATGAGGAAGTATGGCGGCTCAATCGAAAAGGTGATTCGCACGGGGCAAGAGAATTCGCCGGATATCCCGTTTGAGATACATCTTGTCAGCTTCCCTGGTCAGGAACAGTTCGCTGCCTATCGCGCTGACCTCGAGCTGTTGTCGTTGGCAACCGACCGGGAATCGGTAATCCTTAAAACGATGGTGGTTCCTGGCGTAGGTGGCCCTGCGTATTCCACCTAACGCACGTTATCCCTCATGACTGTCACCATTTCGCTTGCCACCGAAGAAGAGGTTCAGTCCGGTGAGATTGGTCGCCGGCTTCGCGAGTTCAACCATACGTATGTCGGCGAGTACCCGGCGACGGAGTACATTCGGCTCAACGCCCGAGAGGCCGATGGGTCCGTCGTAGGTGGAATTCGAGCGATTGTGGCGCTCTATTGGCTCCGTGTCGAAGTTCTTTGGGTTGACGAGGCTGCGCGCGGGAGGGGCATCGGCTCCCGATTATTGACTGAGGCCGAGTGTCTCGCGAGAGAGATGGGGGCGCGAAACGCGGCTCTCGAGACCTTCGAGTGGCAGGCGCCGCGGTTCTACCAAAAGCATGGCTACGAGGAGGTAGTCCGGCTTGAGGGCTACGCCAAGGGCTTCTATCTCGCGCTGATGAAGAAAGCCCTATGAGGGATAAGCCGCCGGTAGGGGCCACAAAGGAGACACAGATGAGTCAAGCGGAGGGGTGGCAACTCGGCGGCAATGCTCCAGAGGTCTACGAGACTCAGCTCGTGCCCGCCATCTTTGGGCCATGGGCACCTGTACTCGTGGCCCAAGCGGCACTTCGTGCGGGTGAGCATGCGCTCGACGTTGCATGCGGCACGGGCGCCGTTACGCGCTTGGTCGCACCACAGGTCGGACCGACGGGACATGTCGTAGGCCTTGATCTCAACCCGGGCATGCTCGCCCGCGCCCGCGGCTCGGCGCCGCCCGGAGGTGCGACAGTGGATTGGCGAGAAGGGGATGCCGGGGCGCTGCCGTTTGACACGAGCAGTTTTGATGCAGTGTTCTGTCAGCTTGGGTTCCAATACTTCCCAGACCGGCAACAGGCTGCGCGCGAGATGCATCGGGTCCT
This sequence comes from uncultured Candidatus Rokubacteria bacterium, assembly GCA_963747235.1. Taxonomy (GTDB): domain Bacteria; phylum Methylomirabilota; class Methylomirabilia; order Rokubacteriales; family CSP1-6; genus CAMLFJ01. Next base: position 234,781 of record CAVVEU010000033.1, on the reverse strand, counting down.
CAAGCCCACTGGGCGCCTGGTGACCTTGGTTTGGCGAGCGCTCGCCCACAGTCCTGGCTTTGCCGCCCTGGCGACGGCCTTAGAACTGAATGTGAGCCCCGCAGCTGCTGCGGTAATGCGCGCACCGTTTGTGTTTGGTGACCGCACCGACGGCCTTCGCGATTTGCTGACGCAGGCAGGGTTCCGAACAGTTCGCGTGGGCGCAGACGTGCGAATGGTCCGCTTTGCATCGCCCGCGGCGTTCGTCCGGTATCAAGTGGCGGGCTCGCCCCTGGCCACCCACGTCGCCCAAGTCGACGACGCCGTGCGTGAGGCATTGATCCGTCAAGTGACCGAAGCAATGCAGAGTTATTTGAACGATGACGGATTGGCATTCCCGATTGAAGGTCAAATTGCGGTCGCCCAACCGTAGCCCAAGGCCACGCGTCCGCGTATCCGCCTGCCCGTATCGCCCGCCGGCCAGGATGGCCCCTAACCCCGCGCTCAACCGGACCGTCCGCAAGCTGCGCTTGCGGGATCCCTCGTCGCTTCGCTCCTCGGCGGCCGGTTAGCGCGAACGTTTGGAGCCAGAGCGATGACTAGGTTCCTGCGTTCTCAATTCGCGCACTATCTTCTCTGGGCGCTACTCCTTCTCGTGTTTGTCGTTGTGCGGCCTCGGCCATGGAGTCCTCTGTTCCTTTGGCTATTCGGTCTAGCCATGGCACTCGGCCTGTGGCTGATGTGGCGGAGCCATCTGGAGGCAGTCGCGTCGAGGCGGGCGTTTGCCGCGTGGCAGGCGCGCATCCGGTCGCTAGCGCCCACCATTGATGTTGATGATGACGGCCATCTCTATGAATGGCTCGATCCACCGCAATGGGAGGCGGTCTTCTCCGAGCTCGAGAGAGTGCCAAGAGGCTCTCGTAGTCTTCGTCGAGCGATGGACGTGGTCGTCTCGCGTGCTCCAGCCGACGGCTGAGCTGGGACGGCTAGGCGGCGGCGCGAGGCCACCGCCATCTTCAAACGAAGCAGCCCGCCACCAACGCAAATGGCGAACAGGGTCGCGGGTGCATTATCCTTGCGGCAGAGGGTGGTCTCGCACGCTTGAAGTAACCTCGACGGCAACGGAGATCCCATGGCGGTGAACGAGGCGTACCCTGAGCTCCTCTTCTCGTACGGCACGCTCCAGCTCGAGTCGGTACAGATGGCGACGTTCGGTCGGCCATTGGCGGGTACCGGCGATGCTTTGGTAGGATTCGAGCTGGCCTCGCTGGAGATCGAGGACCCGGCGGTGATTGCGATCAGCGGAACGGCGCAGCACACCATGGCCAGGTTCACCGGACGGGCCTCGGACGTCATCGCGGGGACGGTGTTTGCGGTCACGCCAGATGAGATTCAGAATGCCGACCGGTACGAGGTCGCGGCGGTCAAGCGCGTGGCGGTGGTCCTTCGATCGGGAGTACGTGCGTGGGCATACGTCGATGCTCGATACAGCACCTGACAGATAAGGAGGTGTTCGCATGTGCCGAAGCATCAAGACGCTGTACAACTTCAAGCCGCCGGCCACGGAGGAGGAGATCCGGGCGTCGTGCTCTGCAGTTCGTCCGGAAGCTGAGTGGGTTCTCGAGGCCATCCAGGGCCAACGAGCCGGCGTTCACCCGAGCGGTCGATGAGGTGGCGCAGGCGGCCCGGGTCCTGCTCGATGCGCTCGTCACGAACGCGCCGTCCCCGCGACCGCGAGGCGGAGGCGGCGAAGGCCCGCGCGAAGGGGGCGGCCCGCTTTCGGAACGTCCAGCGCCGAGCATGAGGTGTCGATCCCGGGGGTCCTCGAGCGACTAGCTGGTGAGGACGGCGCGTGTCAGCCGAAATGACCCCAGAGGAGGAATACCATGCCGGTCGTTCAGAAGATCACCCCCTGCCTGTGGTTCGACGATCAGGCCGAGGAGGCCGTGCGCGTTCTATACCGCGATCTTCAAGAACTCGAAGGTCGTGACCGTGTCCCGGTACGGAGAAGCCGGGAAGGAGATCCACGGGAGGCCGGCGGGATCGGTGATGACCGTCGCCTTCGAGCTGGATGGGCAGACGTTCACCGCGCTCAACGGCGGCCCGTTCTTCAAGTTCAACGAGGCCATCTCGCTCCAGGTCAATTGCGAGACCCAGGCCGAGGTGGACCACTACTGGACGACGCTGTCCGAGGGCGGGGACCCGAACGCCCAGCAGTGCGGCTGGCTCAAGGACCGGTACGGCGTCTCCTGGCAGATCGTGCCCCGCGTGCTGGTCGAGCTGCTCATGGACCCCGATCCGGCGAAGTCCCAGCGAGTCATGACCGCGATGCTGCGCATGAAGAAGATCGACATCGCGGAGCTGAGGCGGGCTCACGCGGGATAGGTGACGGGCCTCCGCCCGCCCGGCCTTGTCTGACCTCTCCAGCAAGCCGCGCGGGTGACGGCTCGGCCTACTGGATCACTTCGTCGGCGCGAAGGAGCAGCGAGGGCGGCAAGGTCAAGCCCAGCGTCGCCGCCGTCTTGAGGTTGACCGCGAGGATGTAGGTCGTCGGCTGCTGCGCCGGGAGGTCCGCGGGTTTCGCGCCCTTGAGGATGCGATCGACGTAGAGTGCGGCCTGACGGAAGCTGTCCTCGAAGTTGGGCCCGTACGACATCAGCCCGCCATCCCGGACGAGGAGGTAGGTTTCGTACATGGCGGGAATGCGCTGCGCCGAGGCAAAGTCGATGAAGCGTTTGCGGTTCAGGTTCGTGAGCGCATCCGCCACCAGGAACATGGCGTCCGGCCGTTGTCGCGCCATCGTGGAGAACGCCCCGTCGAAATCATCCGGCTCGCGCACGCCGAGCGCCTGCACCTCCACCTGGAGGAGCCGCGCCGCCTTCTCGATCTCGCGGTAGCGCAGCGTCATCCCCTGATCGTTGGCGTTCCAGAGGACGGCGATCCGTGCCGCCTTCGGGACCGCTTCCTTGAGCATCTCCATGCGCTTGGCGCTGAGCTGGATGGATTCGTCGGTCAACCCGGTGACGTTCTGGCCCGGGCGCGCGAGGCTCGCGATCATCCCGGTAGCCACCGCGTCCCCGGAGGCCAGCGACATGACGATCGGAATGGTCGAGGTTGCCTGTTTCGCGGCCACCGTCGCCGATCCCCCCTGCGTCACGAGGACGTCGACCTTGAGGCGCACGAGCTCGGCCGCCATCTCCGGAAGCCGTTCGAACTTGGCCTCCGCAAAGCGCGTCTCGTACACGATGTTCTGACCCTCGACATAGCCGAGCCCTCGCAAGGTCTCGCGAAAGGGGCGGGGCGGCGCGCCGTCGGGCGTGCGACCGGTGGCCGACAGGTAACCGACCCGGAATACCTTCTGGGCCGGCTGCGAGGCGGCCAGCCACGGTACCGCGACCAGGCCGACCGAGACCAAGGCGCCGAGCGCGAGCCGCGCGATGAGCCGCGAGAGGCATGAGCGAGGAGAATCAAGCATGGCGCGGTGTTCCTCCCGACGACGGCGTTGGTCCAGGGCTCTCTCAGAGCGTTGACGCGCTCGCGGCGGCCCTTACAATAGCTCAGTGAGCGGCCTTCGATACCTCCGGATCTTCCCCGCCCGCCGCGACGCCCTGCCGCAGGTCGAGGCCTTCCTCGCCGAGGTGTGCGCGGCGGCCGGGCTCGACCGGGCGATGTGCCTGCGGGTCACGCTCCTGGTGGAGGAGCTCTTCACCAACACGGTCGTGCACGGGCACGGCGCGGACAGCGACGCGCCGGTGCGGCTCGACTGCGAGCGTCGCGCCCGGCCGCATCACGCTCGTCTACGAGGACACCGGCCCGCCGCACGACCCGTTCGCGGCGGTGGTGAGCCCCGATCCGGACGCGGACGTGCAGGACCGTCCGGTGGGTGGGCTCGGCGTGCTCCTCGTCTCCGCCATGGCCCGGCACGTGGAATACCGGCGGGCGGACGACCGGAATCGCATCTCGCTCGTGTTCGGCCCCGCCTAGGCATCCCGCGCGCGCCCTGCTACCATCCCCGCGGAGGTCTCCCCATGAACTGGAAGTCCGAGATGGACGACCTGAAGCGCCGCGAGGAGTTCGCCGAGGGCCTCGGCGGCCCCGAGCGGGTGAAGCGGCAGCACGACGGCGGGCGCTACACGATCCGCGAGCGCATCGACCGCCTGGTGGACGCGCAGAGCTTCCACGAGATCGGCAAGATCGCCGGGAAGGCCTCCTACGACGCCAACAACGATCTGAAGGAGCTGACGCCGTCGAACTTCGTCTTCGGCCGCGCGCGGCTCGACGGCCGCCCGGTGGTGGTGGGCGGGGACGACTTCACGGTGCGCGGCGGCTCGGCGGACGCGACGATCAAGGGCAAGCACAACCAGTGCGAGCAGATGGCCAACGAGCTGCGGCTGCCGCTGATCCGCATCGTCGAGGGCTCGGGCGGCGGCGGCTCGGTGAAGACCATCGAGACCACCGGGCGCGCCAACGTGCCCGGCGTCGCCGGCTGGGAGTGGGTCGTCAACAGCATCGGCACCGTGCCGCGCGTGGCGCTGGGCCTGGGCTCGGTCGCCGGCCTCGGCGCGGCGCATCTCGCGGCCGCGCACCTCTCGGTGATGGTGAAGGACAAGTCGGCGCTCTTCGTGGCCGGCCCGCCCGTCGTCGCGCGGCTCGGCCAGAAGCTCACCAAGAACGAGCTCGGCGGCTGGCAGATCCAGCTCAAGGCGGGCGCGGTGGACCAGGCGGTGGACACGGAAGAGGAGGCCTTCGCGGTGGCGCGGCGCTTCCTCTCGTATCTGCCCTCGTCCATCTACGAGCTGCCGCCGCGCGGCCCGCAGACCGACGACCGGGAGCGCCGTGAGGAGTGGCTCTCGGACGCGGTGCCGCGCGACATCCGCAAGCCCTACAAGATGCGCGCGATCGTGGAGGCGGTGGTGGACCGCGGGTCGTTCTTCGAGATCCAGCCGCTCTACGGGCGCGCCATCATCACCGGCCTCGCCCGGCTCGACGGCTGGCCGGTGGCGGTGCTGGCCAGCGATCCCTACTTCTACGGCGGCGCCTGGACCGCCGACACCTGCCAGAAGGTGGAGCGCTTCGTGGACTTCGCGCAGACCTTCCACCTGCCGGTGGTCTACCTGGTGGACTGCCCGGGTTTCCTGATCGGGCTCGAGGCCGAGCAGACCGGCACCATCAAGCAGGGCGTGCGCGCGATGTCCGCGATCTGGCAGTCGACCATTCCGTGGTGCGCGGTCATCATCCGGAACGTGTTCGGGGTGGCCGGCGCGGCCCACAAGCCGGGGGCGCGCTACGGCCCGCGCTACGCGTGGCCGTCGGGGCGCTGGGGCTCGCTGCCGCTCGAGGGCGGCATCGAGGCCGCCTACCGCGCCGACATCCAGGCCGCCGCCGATCCGGCCGCGAAGATGATCGAGATCGAGGAGCGGCTGCAGAAGCTTCGCTCGCCCTTCCGCTCGGCGGAGGCCTTCTGGATCGAGGAGATCATCGACCCGCGCGCCACGCGCCCGCTGCTCTGCGAGTTCGCGGAGCTGGCCGCGCCGCTGCGCGAAGTGGGTCCGTCCACCCATCGCATGCGGCCGTAGGAGGAGAGCCGTCTCATGGCGTACAAGGCCTTCGATCTCACCGGTAAGACCGCGATCGTCACCGGCGGCAACAGCGGCATCGGCCTCGGAATGGCGGAGGCGATGGCGCACGCCGGCGCCGCGGTCTGCATCTGGGGCACCAACGAGGACAAGAACGTGCACGCGCTCGCGCGCCTGCACGCGATCGGGGCGAAGGCTCTGGCGCTCCGCTGCGACGTGAGCGACGAGGCTGCCGTGGAGCACGCCTTCAAGGAGACCGTGTCCACCCTCGGCGGGGTGGACGCCTGCTTCGTCAACGCGGGCGTGTCCGGCCGCGGCGGCGCCACGAGCTTCGCGGAGATGACCACCCAGGAGTGGCACCGGGTGCTCGCGGTGAATCTCGACGGCGCCTTCTTCACCCTGCGCGCGGCGGCCCGGCACATGACCGCGCGCGGGGCGGGCGGCTCGCTGGCGGTCACCGCGAGCCTCGCCGCGCTCGAGGGCTCGCCGCTCAGCGCCCACTACGCGGCCAGCAAGGGCGCGATGCTCTCGGTCATGCGCGCGCTCTCGGTCGGGCTCGCGCGCCACAAGATCCGCGTCAACGCCATCGTGCCCGGCTGGATCGACACGCCGATGACCGAGAAGGCCGTCCACGGCGAGGTCTTCCAGACGCGCGTGCTCCCGCGGGTGCCCGTGCGGCGCTGGGGCACCGGCGGCGACTTCGGCGGCATCGCGGTCTACCTGGCCAGCGACGCGAGCAGCTACCACACCGGCGACACCTTCGTCATCGACGGCGGCTACGCCATCTTCTAGGCGCACCCTCACCCCAACCCTCTCCCTGGAAGGGAGAGGGGGTCGAACTCCCCCTCTCCCCTCAGGGGAGAGGGCAGGGTGAGGGGCGGTCCTTACCGCAGCCGCACCGGCTCCTCCGCCCGCCACTGCCCCGGCGGCAGCGTGCCCAGCGCATACGGCCCGATCGACACGCGGATCAGCCGCAGCGTCGGATGCCCCACCGCCGCGGTCATGCGCCGCACCTGCCGGTTGCGGCCCTCGCGGATCCCGATCTCGATCCACGACGTGGGAATCGCCGCGCGGTACCGGATCGGCGGATCGCGCGGCCAGAGCCGGGGCGGCGCGTCGATGAGCCGCGCGCGCGCCGGCCGCGTGCGCCCGTCCTTCAGGACCACGCCGGCGCGAAGCTTCTCGATCGCGGCCTCCGCGGGCACGCCCTCCACCTGCGCCCAGTAGGTCTTCTCGACGCCGTGCCGCGGCTCGGCCAGGCGCGCCTGGAGCGCGCCGTCGTCGGTGAGCAGCACCAGCCCCTCGCTGTCGTGGTCGAGGCGGCCGGCCGGGTAGACGCCGGAGACCGAGACGTAGCGGGCGAGCGTGGGCCGGCCCGCCGTGTCGGTGAACTGGCACAGCACGCCGTAGGGCTTGTTGAGGAGGATCAGCCTCACTCGGGCTCGAGGGCCGCCATCTGGCGCGGATCCAGCTCGAGCCAGACCTTCTCGTCCACCTCGAAGATCTCGTGCGGGCGCGCGGTCACCCGCAGCGCGAGCGCGCTGCTCCGCCGGGCGCACCGTGTAGTCCCAGTGCTCGCCCAGGTAGGCGCGCTGCGTGACCTGGCCCGGGACGACGCTCGCGCGGTCCGCGGGCGGGGGCTGGCGGTGCAGCACGATGGACTGCGGCCGCAGCGAGAAGCTCACGCGGCCCGCGAGCGCGGCCGGCTCCGCGAAGGCGCGCCGCGCGATCGCGAAGCGGTCGAAGACGACCTCCTCGCCGCGGACCTCTCCGTCCAGCAGGTTGGTGCGCCCGATGAAGCCGGCCACGAAGCGCGTGCGCGGTCGCGCGTAGAGGGCGCGCGGGGCGTCCACCTGCTCGACCCGGCCCTGGTTCATGACCGCGATGCGGTCCGAGGCCACCATCGCCTCCGCCTGGTCGTGCGTCACGTACACCGTGGTGATGTGGAACTCGTCGTGCAGGCGGCGGATCTCGTAGCGCATCTCCTCGCGCAGGTTGGCGTCGAGGTTGCTCAGCGGCTCGTCGAGCAGCAGCACCGCCGGCTGCACCACGATGGCGCGGGCCAGCGCGACGCGCTGCTGCTGGCCGCCCGAGAGCTCTTGCGGATAGCGCGCGCCCAGGTGGCCCATCTGCACCACGTCGAGGATCTTGGCCACCTTGGCCGAGATCTCGGCCTTGGCCCAGGCGCCGCACCTCGAGCCCGAACGCCACGTTCTCCGCGACGGTCATGTTGGGCCAGATCGCGTAGCTCTGGAAGATCATGGACATGTTGCGCTTCTCGGGCGGCAGCGTGGAGCCGGGCGAGGAGATGGTGCGCCCGTCCATCGCGATGGTGCCCGCGCTCGGATCGAGGAAGCCCGCGATCATCCGCAGCGTGGTGGTCTTCCCGCAGCCCGACGGCCCGAGGAGCGAGACGAACTCGCCGGGGGGGAGCGTCAGGCTGAAGCGGTCCACCGCGGTCACGCTGCCGAAGCGGCGGCTCACGTCGGTGAGGACGAGACGGCTCACGTGGCGGTCCGTCCGCAGCAGGAAGTCGCGGCCGACCAGGCGGAAGCCCACCAGCACGAGCGCCACCGTGACCACGACCAGGATCAGGCCCATCGAGGAGAGGATCTCGAAGTTGCCCTCGTCGCTCTTGTCGAAGAGCAGCACCGAGAGCACCTGGGTGCCGGTGGTGTAGAGGAAGATCGCGGAGGAGAGCTCGCGGGTGGCCGGGATGAAGACCAGGATGAAGGCCCCCGCGAGCCCGCGCCGCAGCAGCGGGGCCACCACGCGGCGCAGGGCCAGGAGCCGGCTCGCGCCCAGGATGCGCGCGGCGTCCTCCAGCTCCGGGTTGATGCTGCGGAGCGCCGCGTCGCTGTTGGAGTACGCGATCGGCAGGAAGCGGGTGGCGAAGGCCAGGATCAGGATCCACGCGGTGCCGTAGAGCAGCAGCGGCTTCGTGGTGTAGGCCGCGTAGAAGCCGATCGCGAGCACGATGCCCGGAATCACGAAGGGCGCCATCGCCACGTAGGTCAGCACGCGGCCGAACGGCACCAGGCGCCGGGCCACGATGTAGGCGATGGCCAGGGCCAGCCCGAGCGCGATGATCGAGGCGGCTCCCGCGTAGACGAAGGTGTTCACGGTGGCCGCGCGGGTGGCGGTCTGGTCGAAGAGCACGAAGCGCAGGTTGCGCAGCGTGACGTTGTCCCACGAGAACCCGCGGCCCCAGGCCCGCGCGAAGGCGGCCTGCAGCACCACCAGCATGGGCATGAAGAACGAGAGCGAGGTGACGAAGAGGCAGTAGGCGAGCAGGGGCCAGCGCCAGGGGCCGAGGCGCACCATGCGCCGCTCGCCGCCCTTGCCGGTCAGCGCCACGAAGCCCTTGCGGGCGATGATCCGGTACTGCAGCCAGAACAGGAACACGGTGATCAGCAGCAGCGGCATCGCGTAGGCGGCGGCGACCTGCACGCGGGGCGGGAACTCGAACATCTGCCACAGCGTGGTGGTCATGACCTGGAAGCGCGCGGGCAGCGCGATCAGCGCGGGGGCGCCGAAGAGCGCGATGGCCTCGAGGAACACCACGATGAACGCGCCCATGATGGCGGGCAGGGCCAGCGGCAGGGTCACCCGGAGCGTCGTGCGCAGCGCGCCCGCGCCGAGGGTGCTGGCCGCGTCCTCCATCTCGGAGGAGATCAGGTCCAGCGCGGAGCGGGTGAACACGAACATGTACGGGAACGAGTAGCAGGCGATGACCAGGACCAGCCCGGACATGCTGTAGACGTTGAAGGGGCCGGCGGACGCGCCGGTGAGGCCGGTGAAGATGCGGTTGAGCCAGCCCGCGTTGGGCCCGGCCATCAGGATCCAGGCCACCGCGCCCAGGTAGTTCGGCATGATGAACGTGCCGAGCACCGCGGCCCACACCAGGCCCTTGCCGGGCATGTCGGTGCGCGACACCGCCCACGCCATCGGCACCCCGAAGACGGTACAGACCACCGCCACCGCGAGGCCGACCACGAGCGAATTGATGAGCGCCTCGATGTACCGCCAGCGCCCGTAGGCCGCCGCGTAGTTCTCGAGCGTGAAGGCGCCGGTCTCCGGGTGCTCGAAGCTCGCCCACAGCAGACGGGCGAGCGGGTTGACCACGAGCAGCAGCAGCAGCGCGATCAGCAGCAGCCAGACGACGAGCGACCTGTCGAAGGACCGGTCAGATGCCAAAGGTCTCGCGGAAGAGCTCCTTGACCTCGGGGATGCCCTTCTCGATCTCGATCGGGAGTCGGCCGGATGGTCTTGACCTCCGCGATCGACTTGCCTCCCGCCATCGGCTTCACGTGCTTGTTCACCGGGTCCTGGTGCTGCTGCACCATCACCTCGTTGCCCTCGCGGCTCAGCAGGTACTCCATGAAGAGCTTGCCCGCGTTGGGCGCCGGCGCGTTCTTGAGGATGCCGGAGGCGGAGACCATCAGGATCGCGCCGTCCTCCGGGTAGACGACCGCGAGCGGGTTGCCCTTGGCCTTGCTCTCGAGCGTGGTGGCCGACGGCCCCGCGGCCACGATGGACTCCTTCGCGTTCAGCATGGTCACGGTGTCGTTGATCGAGCGGCCGATGCGCGGCTTGTTCAGCTCGAGCTTCTTGAAGTAGTCCCAGCCGTAGAGCTTCTTCATCTGGACCACCCAGGTGCCCACGTAGCCGCTGAAGCCGGGATGGCCGATCGAGACCTTGTTCTTCCACTTGGGATCGGCGAGGTCGGTCCACTTCTTCGGGCGCCTCCGAGGCCGAGACCACGCTGGTGTTGTAGGTGATCAGCACCAGGCCGGCCGCGGTGGCGATGAAGAGGTCGTCCGGATCGTTGAAGGAGCGGAAGGCGTCCACCAGCTCGGGCAGGTTCTTGGGCTTGTAGGGCTGGAGCCACCCGTCCTGCTTCATCTTGGTGTAGTGGCTCTGGTCGGTGGAGCTGATCACCGAGGCCTGGGCGATGCCCGCCTTCTGGTCCTGGGCCAGCCGCTGGTAGGCGACCTGGGCGGTGGTGCGGATGTAGTTGCACTTCACGCCGGGGTACTTCTTCTCGAAGCCCTGGCAGAGGGCGGCCGCGGTCTCCGAGTTGTAGTGCGCGGTGTACCAGGTGAACTCCTTCTCCTTCTTGGCCGCCTCGTGGAGCGCCTTCTCGCCGTCGAAGGCGACGGCGGGGCCGGCCGTTCCCAGGGCCGAGCGCGAGCAGGACGGCGAGAGCCGCGAGGAGAGATCTCCGGATGGACGTCATGCGTCGTACCCCCGTTCGAGGACCGCGTGGCTGCGGGGACCCATCGGCGCCACGCCGAAGGTCCGGTGAAGCCGCCCGAGCATGATGAAGGCGCCGGTGATCAGCCCCAGCTCCACCAGCTCGGCGTCGGTGAAGTGGCTGCGCATCCCGGTCATGAACGCATCGTCGATCGTGGTGTGATTCGCCGCGAGCTTCTGAGCGAAATCCAGCGCGGCCCGCTCGCGCTCGGTCGGCTCCGTCTCCCCGCTGAGCTTCGGCAGCAGCTCCAGGTACAGTCCCGGCGCCCTCTCCGAGGGCTCGCGCGCGGTCGCTCAGCGCGCGCATTCGTTGAGCGCGGCGATCCGGAGCCGCACCAGCTCCTTCAGCGCGAAGGGCAGCCGGCCGCCGTACTTCGTGGGCCGGTAGAAGCGCAGGAAGGCCGCGAAGAGCTCGGGGCAGTGGCCGTAGACGCCGTACATCTCGTCGCCGGAGGCCTCCGCCATGCGGCGGAGCTCGGGATCGGCGATCGCCTCCGGCGGCAGGATCTCGAGGCGGGCCATCGGCTAGCGCCCGGTGAAGCGGGGCGCGCGCTTCTCCACGAAGTGGGCCACGCCCTCCTTGAAGTCCTCCGTGGTGAAGCTCTTCCGCATCTCCTCGTCGCCCACCGCGGTGGCCTCCGCGAGGCTCTGGAACTGCGCCTCCCAGATCTGGCGCTTCATGACCCGGAGCGAGCGCGGGGAGACCAGGTCGGCCAGCTCGCGCGCGTAGGCGCGCACGTCCTCCTGGAGCGTGGCGGCCGGCTTCACCTGGGCGACCAGGCCCATCGCGAGCGCCTCCGCCGCGGTGATCTTGCGCGCGGAGAGCAGCAGGTCGAGGCCGTGCTGCAGGCCCACCAGGCGGGGCAGCATCCAGCTCACCCCGTGCTCGGCGATGAGCCCGCGGCGCGAGAACGCGGTGGTGAAGACCGCGGTGTCGGCCGCGATGCGCAGATCGCAGTAGAGCGAGACCACCAGGCCGAGCCCGGCGGTGGCCCCGTTCAGCGCGGCGATGATCGGCTTGGGCACCATCGGGAAGTAGGCGTAGGGGCCGCGGAAGTCGGGGCGGATGGCCGGGTCGCCCGCGGCGCTCGCGCGCCGCCGCGGCTTCGCCGGGCTCCTGCCGGCCCGCGCCCACGATGCCCGAGAGCATCTGCATGTCGGCGCCCGCGCAGAAGCCGCGGCCCGGCGCCGGTCAGCACGATCACGCGCACCGCCTCGTCGCGCGCGGCCTCGTCCATGGCCTGCCGCACCTCGCGCCCCATCACCGCGGTCCACGCGTTCAGCTTGTCCGGCCGGTTCAGGGTGACGGTGGCGACGCGGTCCTTCACCTCGTACAGGATCTGCTCGTAGCCCATGGGGAGCGCTCCCTCGCGCGTGACGTGCCCCGCATGATAGCCCACGGGTCCGGTCTTGAAATACGACATCGTCACGGGTCAGGTCTTACATTCCGACATTTCGACGCGGCGCGATGTCGGAATGCAAGACCTGACCCCGGATTCGCGGTCGATGGCGGGGCCGGCGAGGAGGGAGATGATGGCGACGAGGCCGGAGAGGACGGCGAAGACGGCCCAGGCGACCGCGTAGGAGTCGAAGCCCTCGAGCAGCAGGCCGAAGATGGGCGGGCCGATCGAGGAGGCCCGAGCACGATGGCGGCGAAGGCCACGCCGCTCAGCAGCCCGGCCTGGTCCCGGCCGCCGGCCTCCACGCTGATCACGAAGAAGATGCCGACCCAGCCGTAGGCGCCGACGCCGGTGGCGAAGGCGAGCATCCCCGCCAGGCCGGCCGAGGTGGCGGGCCAGACCGCGTAGACGGAGAAGATGGCCGCGCCGACGGCGCCCGTGAACGCCAGCCAGAGCGAGCGCCGGCCGGCGGCCCAGCGATCGCTGGCCGCGCCCAGGACGAGGCGGGAGACCGCGCCGCCCGCCTGCGACGAGGCCACGAGGAGGCCGGCGCCGATCTTGTCGAAGCCGAGCCCCTGGATCGTGAAGAGCGGCAGGTAGCTCAGCACCGCGCCCTGGACCATGCCGAGCACGAAGCCGGTGGCGAAGAAGATGACCAGCGCGGGCCGCCGCGCCCACCACCAGCTCGATGCCGTGTCGCCCGAGCCGCGCGGTGGCCGCCGCGCCGCGCGCCCCCGCGTTGAACGCGGCGAGCGGCCGCCAGCCGAGCGCCACCGGCACCGCCACGATCACCGAGCACGCGCCGACCGCGTAGCGCCAGCCGAGCGTGGCCGCGATCGCGGGCAGGGCCAGCGCGGCGACCAGGCCGCCCAGCGTGAGCCCCATCTGCTTGACGCCCATCGCGATGCCGCGCTCGCTCACCGGGAAGACGTCCATGATCGCCTTGCCCAGCGCCGGGTTCACCACGCTCCAGCCGCTGCCCGCCACGAAGAGACAGACGAGGAAGGCGAGGAAGCCGGGCGCGAGCGCGGCGGCGAGCAGCCCGATCGCGGCCACCGCGAGGCCGCCCAGGAACGACGGACGCACGCCGAGCCGATCGGCGAGGCGGCCGCCGGGCAGCGAGAAGAGGAGCCCGGAGAGATAGATGGACGGGATGAGGAACGCGACCTGGAAGCGCGTGAGCCCGAGCCCCTCCACCAGGCTCGGCGACAGCGGCGAGATGCCGAGCATGCCGAAGGCGCCCGCGCCATAGGACACGGTGAGGATCGTCAGCAGGCGCCAGCGCACCGGCAGCGCGGGCGCGGAGGGAGCGGGCTCGCTCACTTGAGCCAGCGCCAGACCTGCTCCGGGCGTGATCGGCAGCGAACGGACCACCACGCCCAGGTGCGCGAGCGCGTCGTCCACCGCGTTCGCGACCGCGGCGGGGCCGGGGATCGCGCCGCCCTCGCCCACGCCCTTGGCGCCGAGCGGCGTCACCGGCGAGGGGTGCTCGAGCCGGTCCACGTCGATGAGCGGGCACGTCCACCGAGGTGGGCTTCAGGTAGTCCATGAAGGTCGAGGTGAGGAGCTGGCCCTGCGCGTCGTAGCGGAACTCCTCGAGCAGCGCGGCGCCGATGCCGTGCGCGGTCGAGCCGTGCACCATGCCCTCGACGATCAGCGGATTCAGCTCGCGCCCGCAGTCGTGCACCACCAGGTAGTCGAGGATCTGTCACGAGCCCGGTGCGCGGGTCCACCTCGACGAGGCAGCAGTGCGCGGCGTTGGAGAAGACGAGCTGCGAGCGCACGCGGCGCTGTCGGCGTCGATCGGGCTGGGCGAGCGGATTCTGGTGCGCGTGGCGGGCCTCGAGCCCCGGCTCCTCGCCGGGCGGCAGGCCGAGCACGTCGGCGTAGGCGGTGCGCGCCAGCTCCGCGAAGCTGAGCCGCCGGTCCGGCGCGCCGCGCACGGCCACCGCGCCGCCGCGCCAGCTCGAGATCCGCGACCGCGGCCTCCAGCCGGTGCGCGGCGATGCGCAGCAGCTTCGCCCGCACGCGCGCGGCCGCGCCCACCACCGCGCCCACGTCGGTGACCGAGAACTTGTTCGAGTAGTTGCCGGAGAGATAGAGCCACGGGGTCGTGGTCGAGTCGAAGCCGCGGGCGACCGTGATCGGCGTCCGGGGTGAGGCCGAGCTCGTCGGCCACGATCTGGGCGAGCACCGTCTCGTAGCCCTGGCCGCTCGGCGGGTCGCCGAGCGACACGCGCACCTGGCCGTCGGGCTCCATGCGCACCATCGCCGCCTCCGCCGAGCCCGACGCCGCGCGCCGGCCGGTGATGATCTCGTAGGAGGCGAGATTGGTGCCCGCGGGCTCGACCGAGGTGGCGATGCCGATGCCGAGCAGCCGGCCCTCGCTGCGCGCGCGCGCGGCCTGCTCGGCGCGCCAGCGCCGTGTAGCCGAACCGCTCGAGCGCGCGGCGCAGAGTCGCCGGGTAGTCGCCGCTGTCGTACTGGGCGCCGGGCGGCGTGGTGTAGGGCATCTGCGTCGGCGGTGACGTAGTTGCGCAGCCGCAGCTCGGCCGGGTCCAGGCCGAGGCGCCGGGCCAGCAGGGCCATCGCGCGCTCGATGGCGAAGCACATGAACGGCTTGCCGATGCCGCGGTTGGCCCCGCTCGGGCACTTGTTGGTGAGCACCGACCACGCCTCGTAGCGCACCGCGGGGATCCGGTAGCCGTTGGCGATGTTGCCGAGCTTGATCAGGTTGTGCTGGGTCGGGGTGATGAGGTTCTTGCCCTCGTCCGCGATGTCGCGCACGCGCGAGGGCCAGCACGGTGCCGTCGGCCCGGTAGGCCAGCTCCACGTCCATGATCCCGTTGCAGGCGTGCATGAGCGCGGTGAGGTTCTCGATCCGGTCCTCGATCCACTTCACGGGCCGGCCGGCTCTTCCGCGCGAGCAGCGCGCAGATCAGCAGATAGGCCGGGCGGCGCTTGTTGCCGAAGCCGCCGCCGATGTCCGGGCACGAGAGGCGCACCCGCGCCTGCGGCACGCCGAGCGAGGCGGCCAGGACCGAGATCGTCAGGCCCGGCCGCTGGTCGTTGGTCCAGAACTCGAAGACGTCGGTGCCCGCGTCGTACTCCGCGATGCAGCCGAAGGTCTCGAGCGGCGTGGAGGCGTAGCGCTGGATCGTGAACCGCTCGCGCAGCACGCCGTCCGCGCGCGCCATCGCCTCGTCCACGGCGCCGTAGGTGAGCGTGTCGTGCCAGACCACGTTGGTGCCGAGCTCCGGGTAGAGGAGCGGCGCGCCGGGCTGCGATGGCGGCCTCCGGATCCACCACCGCCGTCAGCGGCTCGTACTCCACCCGGATGCGCTCGAGCGCGTCCTCGGCGGTGGCGCGATCCACCGCGGCCACCGCCGCCACCGGCTCGCCCACGTAGCGCGCGCGGTCCACCGCCAGGCAGTAGTCGGGCACCGCCGCGGTGGTGGGGATGAGCGGGCGGATCGGGCCCGGAGCGCGCGGCCGCCTCCGCGCCGGTCAGGACCGCGAAGACGCCGGGGAGCGCCTCGCGCCTCGCGCGTGTCGATGGCGACGATGCGCGCGTGGGCGTGCGGGCTGCGCAGCATGGCCGCGTGGAGCATGCGCGGGCGGCCCAGATCGTCCACGAAGCGGCCGCGGCCGGCCACCAGGCGCGCGTCCTCCTTGAGCGGCAGCGGCCGCCCGACCCAGCCCGCGCCCGGCGCCGGCTCGTGGCTCACGCGCGGGCTCCCGCCGCGCGCGCGGCGACCGCCTGCTCCACCGCGCGGACGATGTTGACGTAGCCCGTGCACATGCAGAGGTTGCCGGAGATCGCCTCGCGGATGGTCTCGGTCGAGGGCGCGGGCTCCTGGGCCAGCAGCTCGGTGGTGGTCACGATCATGCCGGGCGTGCAGAAGCCGCACTGCATGGCGTGGCAGACGCGGAACGACTCCTGGAGCGGGCTCAGGCCCTCGGCCGGCGTGAGGCCCTCGATCGTGGTGACCGCGCGGCCGTCGAGCTGCGCCGCGAAGAGCAGACAGCTCCGCGCGCTCCGGCCGTCCACCAGCACGGTGCAGGCGCCGCACACGCCGTGCTCGCAGCCCACGTGGGTGCCGGTGAGCCCGAGGTCTTCTCGGAGGAAGTCGGCGAGAGAGCGGCGGGCCTCGACGACCTGCTCGACCGCGTGGCCGTTGACGGTGAGGCGCACCGTGAGCCGCTCACTCGGCGTCGTCATCGCGGTGGTCCCGCGAGGCGCGCGGCCACCTGGAGCAGGGCGCGCTCGGTGAGCACCGTGGCCAGGTGCCGGCGATACTCCGCGGAGCCGTGCACGTCGCTCGGCGGATCGCAGTCGGGGCCCGCCGCCGCGCCGGCCCGCGCCGCGGTCGCCGCGTCGAGCGGCCCGCCGGCCAGCACGCGCTCCGCGCCGCGTGAGCCGGACCGGCCGATCCCCCACGCCGAAGCCCACCAGTCGCACCTCTCCCTCTCGCCCGAGAGGGGGAGAGGGCCGGGTGAGGGGGCGCGCCCGCACGCACGACGGCCGCCACCCCGGCCAGCGCGAAGTCCCCCGGCCGCCGCGCGATCTCCGACGAACCCCCAGCCCGGCGGCTGCGCGGGCACCTCGATCGCGGTCAGGATCTCGTCCGGCTCGAGCGCGGTGGTGAGCAGGCCGCGGAAGAACGCGTCCGCCGCGACCTCCCGCGCGCCGCGCGGGCCCGTGACGTGAACGCGCGCGTCGAGGGCCAGCAGCGCCGCGGGCAGCTCCGCGGCGGGATCGGCGTGCGCGAGGCTGCCGCCGAGCGTGCCCTGGTTCCGGATCGCCGCGTGGCCCACGTGGCGCGCGGCCGCGGCCAGGAGCGGCGCGCGCTCGCGCACCGACGGGCGAGGCCGCCAGCTCGGCGTGGCGCGTGAGCGCGCCGATGCGGAGCCCGCCGTCGGCGGTCGGCGTGATGCCGGTCAGCTCGCGCAGGCCGTTGACGTCCACCAGCACCGCGGGCCGCACGAGCCGCATGTTCAGCATCGGCACCAGGCTCTGCCCGCCGGCCAGGAGCTTGGTCTCGCCGGGCGCCGCCGCGAGGAGCGCGATCGCCTCGGCCAGGCTCCCCGCGCGCGCGTAGCGGAACGGAGCCGGCTTCATGTGCTACCTTCGGGGCCATGAAAATCCATCATCTCTTCGTGGACAAGCAGGGCGAGTCGCACTTCGAGGACATGGAGATCCCGTATATCGAGACGGGCAAGGCCGGGAAGCTGTCCGCGCGGCTCCCCGCGACTGGGATCATATTCCGGGAAGTCGCGCCGGACTACGATCTCGACTGGCACCCGGCGCCGCGGCGGCAGTACATCATCAATCTCGACGCGGGCGTGCAGATCACCGCGAGCGACGGCCAGTCGCGCAAGATCGGCGCCGGCGAG
Source organism: uncultured Candidatus Rokubacteria bacterium (assembly GCA_963747235.1). Lineage (GTDB taxonomy): Bacteria > Methylomirabilota > Methylomirabilia > Rokubacteriales > CSP1-6 > CAMLFJ01. The sequence continues at coordinate 217,173 of CAVVEU010000033.1, read as the reverse complement.
GTGATCCTGGTCGAGGACACCTGGGGCAAGGGTCACCTGTCCAAGGCGCTGGACGGCAAGCTCCGCCACTGCATCTTCGTCCCGATCGAGTAGTCGGCCGGCCGCGTCAGGTCCGGTTGGCGAGGACCAGGGTGCCGGCGGCGGAGAGCATGCCGCCCATGCCGTTGACGAGCGAGCAGCTCGCGCCGGGCACCTGGCGCGGGCCGCACTCGCCGCGGAGCTGGCGGGTGGCCTCGATGATCGGGAAGATGCCGTACATGCCGGAGTGGGTGTAGGAGAGCCCGCCCCCGTTCGTGTTGATGGGCAGGCTGCCGCCCGGGGTGGAGCGCCCCTCCGAGAAGAACTGCACGCCCTCGCCGGGCTTGGCCAGGCCGAGCGACTCCAGCATGATCGGCGGCCCCGAGGTGAAGGCGTCGTAGAGCATGATGTGGTTGAAGTCCTTGGCGGACACGCCGGCCATCGAGAAGGCGCGCTCGCCGGCCAGGCGCGTGGCCGCGCTGATCGAGAGGCTGTCCATCTGCGTGACCATCACGTGCTCGGTGGCCTCGCCGAAGCCGCGCACGTAGATCGGCGGCTTGGCGCAGTCCTTCGCCCGATCGGCGCGCGTGAGCACCACCGCGCCGCCCGCGTCGGTGACGAGGCAGATGTTGAGCAGGTTGAACGGGTAGGAGACCGGGCGCGAGCTCAACACGTCGGCCACCGTGATCGGGTCGTGGAAGCGCGCCTTGGGATTGAGCGCGGCCCACTTCCGGGTGGATACCGCGACCTGGGCCCACTGCTCGAGCGTGGTGCCGTGCTCGTGCATGTGGCGCGTGGTGATCATGCCGAAGTAGCTGGTGGCCCCGCCGAAGCCGTAGGGGAACTCGAACTGCCCGCTGAGCGCGGTGTCGCGGCTGCGGGTGACGCCGGTGCCGGAGCGGCCGGATTCTCCATGAGAGACGACGGCCACGTCGCAGAGGCCGTGCTGCAGGGCGGCCACCGCGTGCCCGACCATGATGATGAAGGAGCAGCCGCCGACGGTGGTGCCGTCCACGTAGCGCGGCTTGACGCCGAGGGCCTCGCCCAGCGTCGCGGGCGAGTGCTGCCCCGCGGTGAAGATGCCGTCCACGTCCTTGACCTTGAGGCCCGCGTCGCGGACCGCGTTCGAGATCGCTTCCAGGTGTAGCGAGAGCTGGCTCGTGTTCGGCAGGGTGCCGATCTGGTCGCTCTCGTCCACGCCCACGATGCAGGCGACGTTGCGCAATTCCCGCTGGCGCTCGCTGACGGTGGCCATGGCGCTCACCGCCTCGGCTGGAACAGCGGCAGGGTCACGTCGTCGCTCACCTTGGTGAAGACGACCTCCACCGGCATGTCGCACTTGATCGCCTTCGGGCGACGCCTCCACGTTGATCAGGTTCGACATCATGCGGGGTCCTTCTTCCAGCTCGATCATGGCGAGGACGTAGGGCGGCTTGATCTTCCACGCCTTCTGGAAGGCCTGGTAGGCGATCTCGAACGAGTGGAGCTTCCCGCGCCCGCTCGCCTGCATCCAGCCGACGCGGCGCGAGTGGCAGCGCGGGCACAGGATGCGCGGGTAGAAGAACACGTGCGCGCAGTCCTCGCAGCGCGGGAGCATGAGCTTCTGGGCATTGCAGCCGTCCCAGAACGGCTTGGCTTCCGGGGTGATCGGCGTGGGCAGCGGGCGATCGACGTCCATGAGGCTCCTCTCTCGCGACGGGGTGATCACGAGACCGTTGAGACTCTACGCGGGCGGCGGGGAGGGTGTCAACGACGCGGCGCCCGTCGCCTCAGACCGCGGGCTCGCCCGCGGTGACCGCGATGCACTGGCCGGAGAGGTTCTTGGCCGCGTCGCTGCAGAGGTAGACCGCGAGGGTGGCGATGTCCTCCGCGGTGGTCATGCGCTTGAGGGGCGAGCGCTCGACGAAGCTCCGGCGCATGTCCTCGACCGCCACCCCGCGCACCTCGGCCTGCCCGGCGATGACGCGGTCGATGCGGTCGCCCTCGACGGCGCCGGGAGCGATCGCGTTGACCCGGATGTTGAGCGGGGACAGCTCGAGGGCCAGGCCGTAGGTCATGCCGACCTGCCCGGCCTTGGCCGAGCAGTAGCCGATGCGGTACGGCAGCCCGCGCCGGCCCGCGGTGGACGACACGTTGACGATCACCCCGCCGCCGGCCTTGATCATCTCCGGCACCGCGAAGCGCGTGCACATGTACGAGCTGGTGAGGCAGGAGTTGATCGTGTAGAACCAGTCGTCGGTCGTGTACTCCTGCACGCGCTTGGTCGGCCCGCCGTCGCCCGCGTTGTTCACCAGGACGTCGAGCTTGCCGAACGCCTTGACGCCCGCCGCGACCATCTTCTGCACGTCGGCTTCCGTGGCCGCGTCGCCCGTCACCGCCACCGCGCGCCCGCCGTCGCCCTTGATCAGGGCGGCGGTTTCCTCCACCAGGTCGCGGCTGCGGGCCGCGCAGACCACCGCGGCGCCTTCCCTGGCGAACAGGCGGCTCATCACGCGACCGATGCCCTTGCTGGCGCCGGTGATGAGCGCCACCTTGCCTTCGAGCTGTCCCATGGGTCTTCTTCTCCGTCCTCCGGTAATTCTTACGCCGCCGGGAGTGTACCTTTTTCTCCGCCGGGGCGAGTCGCGAAGGTCCGGTGCCTCCAATTGCGCGGGATTTACGCGCGGCGTCGTGCCCGGCCCGCTGGCACGCGGGTTGAAAGTGGAACCGCGCAGGAGGTGAACCATGACGACGAAAACCGTGAAGACGAGAATCGCATCCGCCGTGATCGGCCTCTCGCTGGTCACGCTCGCCACGACGGCGTGTGGAACGCTGGGCGGTGCCGCGGTCGGCGCCGGTGCGGGAGCCGCGGTCGGTGCCGGAACCGGGTACGGGGCCGGCAAGGGCGCGCTGATCGGGACGGGCGTGGGCGCCGCCGCCGGCGCCATCTACGACATCACGAAGTCCAAGTAAGCGGAGGAGCTCATGAAGCCGTACAAGGCATTGGCGGTAGGTGTCATGGTCGCGATCCCGCTCTGGGCGGGGTTCGCGGCCGGGCAGGGCAAGCCCTCGTGCGATCAGATGAAGGCCTCGGCGCCCCAGAAGGTCGAGGGGCGGGTGGTCCGGGTGGACACCGCGGGCGGCAAGGTCGCGGTGGCGGAGGCCGATGGCAAGACGCACGAGTTCCAGGCCTCGAAGGACACGCTGAAGGACCTGAAGGTCGGCGACAAGATCGAGGCCAATCTCCGCTCGCTTCCGGCCTGCTGAGATCGGCTGGTCGTTCGCTCGCCGGCGGGGCGGTCGCGCGGCCCCGCCGGCGTCATTTGCCGTATCGCGCGGGGGTGCGCTACGATCCGGGTCGGAGGGAGACCCGGTCATGAACATCCTCAAGTCCCTGGCGGTGAAGAACGTCGAGGAAGCCACGCGGGACATCCCGGTCATCGACTTCTCGCCCGCCTTCTCCGGAGCCCCGGGCGGCCTCGAGGCCGTCGCGCGCCAGGTCAAGCGCGCCAGCGAGTCCGTCGGCTTCTTCTACCTGGCCGGCCACGGCGTCCCGGACGCGGTGGTGGACGCGGCCTTCGCCGCCTCGCGCGAGCTGCACGCGCTCCCGGATCCGGAGAAGCAGCGCCTCAAGCTCAACGAGAACAACATCGGCTACCTGCCGGTGAACCAGTCCATCCAGGGGGCCTCGACGATCCACAAGGCCACCCGTCCCAACTACAACGAGAGCTTCTTCATCAGCCACGATCGCGGCGCCGATCATCCGGACGTGGTGGCCGGCGACACCGCTGCGCGGCCGCAACCAGTGGCCCGAGGGGCACGCGCGCATGCGGGCCGCGATGGTGACGTACTTCAAGACCCTGGAAGGTGTGGGCGAGCGCATGCTGCCGGTGCTGGCCCGGGCCCTCGGCATGCCCGCGGAGCACTTCGCCCCGTTCTTCGCCGACGAGGCGCACATCAACCTGCGCTTCCTCCACTACCCGCCGCAGGACATCGCCGACGACGAGCAGTTCGGCCAGGGCCCGCACACCGACAACTCGTTCATCACGATCCTGGCGCGCACCGAGGTGCCGGGGCTGGCGGTGCGGCTGCCGTCGGGGGAGTGGCTGGCGCCGCCGCTGATCCCGGGCACCTTCCTGGTCAACCTGGGCAACATGATGAAGCGGTGGTCCAACGACCGCTTCCTCTCGACGCCGCACGCGGTGCTGAACGAGTCCGGGGCCGACCGCTACTCGATCGCGTTCTTCTACAGCCCGAACATCGCCACCCGCATCGAGTGCCTGCCGAGCTGCACCGGGCCCGACGATCCGCCGCGCTACCCGCCCGCGGTCTACGGCGACCTGGTGCTCGAGTTCTACAACGCGAACTACTTCCACCGGAAGGGCTACGTCGGGTAGGTCGGGCGCTCAGACGTCCTGCAGGATCATGCGGCGGTAGGACTCCGCCGCCTTCAGCTTCCGCCGGCGGCCCTGCTCGGCGGCCCACTGGGTGATCATCTCGCTCGGGTCCCACTCGCCCATCTGGCTCTTGTGGGCGCGCAGCGCGGCCAGCTTCACGTCGAGCGTCTCCGCGATGTCCACGTAGGTATCCGCGCGCTCCGCGCCGTGGATGTAGACCTGGCGCACCTCGTGCGGCTCGAGGCCTTCCGCGAGCAGCTCGGGGAAGATCAGGCGCGTGCCCGCCGAGGGGAAGACCGCGTCGAGCGCCACGTCGGCGGCGGCGCGATGGTCCGGGTGGTTCATGTAGGTGGGGCCGTAGTAGCGCACGGTGGGATCGCCGGTCAGCACCGCCTCGGGGCGGTAGCGGCGGATCAGGCGCGTCAGCTCGCGGCGCAAGGGGATGGACGGCTCCAGCATGCCGTCCTCGTAGCCCAGGTAGATCGTCTCCTTCACGCCCAGGATGCGGCCGGCTTCGCGCTGCTCCTCCTCCCGGATGGCCACCAGCGCCTCGCGCGTCATCTCGGGCGGAGTGAACTTGTTGGAGCCGGCGCCCCCGCTGGTGATGCAGACCGTGACGATCTCGCAGCCGGCGCGCGCCCACTTGGCCAGCGTGCCGCCGACCGTGAACTCCTGGTCGTCCGGATGCGCGTGGATGCTCATCGCCCGCTTCGGCGCGGGCGGCTCGCTCGGCTTCTTGGCGGGCACGCGGCGGGAGCCGGGCTAGCGGGCGAGCGCGTCCCAGCAGACGCGCGCCATGCGGCCGATCACGGTGTTGGCCGCGGTGAAGCCGGGCGTGCCGTCGGGCAGCGCGGCGGGCACGCGGTCGGTGTAGGCGGTGAAGATGAAGAGCGGCCGGTCGCCCTGGTAGACGATGCCCGCGTCCATGAAGCCGCGCGAGCCGGTGCCGGTCTTGTGCGCGATCTTCGTGCCGAGCGGGAGCTGCGAGGGCAGGCGCGCCTTGAGCTTCTGCCACGAGAGGATGTCGAGCGCGAGCCGGCAGAGCGCGGGGGTCACGCCCATGCGCGCGGCCGCGGCCGGATCGTCCGCGCCCTTCAGGATCGCCTCCAGCAGCAGCCCCTGGTCGCTGGGCGTGGTGCTGGTGACCTGATCGAGCGCGTGGTCGGGGCCGAGGCGCGGGGGAATGCCGAAGCGGTGGATGGTCCGCGTCATGCCGACCGCCTCGCAGAGCCGCTGGATCTCGCCGAGGCCGACCAGGTCCACCACGGTTCCGGTGCAGGTGTTGTCGCTGACGATGATCATCATCACCAGCGCGTCGCGGAAGGTGATCGCGAAGCCGGGCGTCAGGTGCTGGAAGGTGCCCGAGTCGTTGTCCTGGTACTTGGCCTCGATGGTCACCTTCTGGTCCAGCGCGAGCTTGCCGTCGTGGACGGCCTTGAGCGCGGCCATCAGGATCGAGATCTTGCGCGTGCTCGCCGAGGGCACCGGCACGTCGCCCAGGCGATCGGCGCGCTGCCCGCTCGCGAGATCCTTCAGATACCAGCTCGTCTGGAACGGGAGCGCGTCGCAGAGGGCATTGAGACGACCGGCCAGCTCGTTCATGGCGTCACTCCCCCAGTCCCGGCATGATGAAGGCGGCGCGCCCGAGCTCGGCCGCGAGCGCCGCGCGCTGCTCGGGCGTGAGCGCCACCAGAGGCGGGCGCACCGTGACCCAGGAGCCGTCGCCGCCGTAGCGCGCGATGACCGCCTTGAGCGCGGGGATCATCGGATAGCGCTGCATGATGCCGCGGATCTCGTCGAGGCGCGCCTGCTGGGCGTCCGCGTCCGGGTTCTGCCACTCGCGGTGGAGCTTCGCGATGGGCCCGGGGTTCACGTTGGCGGTGGCGCTGATGCAGCCGGCGCCGCCGCCGCGCATGTTGGCGAGCAGGAAGGTCTCGCTGCCCGCGAAGACGTCGAAGCCGCCGGCCGCGAAGGCGTCCAGCATCGCCTTGGTGTTGTTCCAGTCGCCCGAGCTGTCCTTCACGCCGGCCACGATGCCCGGGTAGGCCTTGAGCAGCCGCTCGATGAGGCCGAGCGTGATCGGCACCTGGGAGACCGGGGGGATGTGGTAGACGTACAGGCGCAGCCGCCGGTCGCCCACCCGCTCGATCACCTCCGCGAAGCTCCGGAAGAGGCCGTCGTCGGAGACGCCCTTGTAGTAGAAGGGCGGCAGCATCAGCACGCCGCCCGCGCCCAGCTTCATGGCGTGCGCGGTGAGCCGCACCGAATCGGTGAGCGCGCAGCAGCCGGTGCCCGGCATGAGCCGCCCCGGATCGACGCCGCCCGCGACCACGCGGTCGAGCAACTCGATCTTCTCCTCGGTGGACAGCGAGTTGGCCTCCGAGTTCGTCCCGAACACCGCGAGCCCCACGTCCTGCGACAGGAGCCAGCGGCACTGCCGCACGAAGCGCTCCGGATCGGGGGAGAGGTCGGCCTTGAACGGGGTGACGACGGGGGAGAGGACGCCGGAAATTGCGATCGGGTGTGCTCACGCTCTGCGCTCCTTGGCCTTTAGTTGGGCCTACGGCCACCCATGGTAGCACCGAGTCGCTTGCCTTTGGACGGGCGCCGGAGTTACCTGAGCCCAGGCTCCCAGCCGAGCCGTGCGCGCGCCTTCGCGTTGGACGCGGCGCCGCCGTCCTCGACGATGTTGTAGGCGCCCGGCTCGCCGCGGGCGACGGCCAGCGCGGCGGCGCGGGCGGCGGCGTTCACGTGCACCGGGGCATTCCCGGCCGGGGCGGTGTTCCAGGTGCCGGGCCCGTAGAGCTGCCCGTAGCGCAGCACGACTCCTTCGAGCCGGGGAACCGACGTCACAAGGCGCTCGAGCTCGACCACGCCCTGGATCGTCACGCGACGGATCCCCTCGGCGTCCGTGTCGAGGGCGTCGTCTTCCCGATGCGGCTCCGGCCCGGGCGCGTAGGCCCAGGCGATGGACTGGGCGACCAGGCGGCGGGTCCCCGCGCGCACCGCGGCGGCGACGAGATTGCGGGTGCCTTCCGTACGAACCCGCGCGTTGCGCGCGAGCGTGTCGGCGACGCTGGTGGGATCGAGGCGATCCGGCAGGTCGGTGAGCTGGTGGACGACGACCACAGGCCGGGCGGCGTCGAGGGCATCGCCGAGCTGCTGCGCGTCGAAGGCGTTCACCATGATTGGGGTCGCGCCGGCCGCGCGGATGGCCGCGGCCCGCTCGGGCGAGCGAGTCGTGCCCGTCACCACATGGCCGGCGGCCGCGAGGAGCCTCACGAGCCGCTGTCCGATGATGCCGCTCGCGCCCGCCACCAGCACCCGCATGGACGACCGGGAGCGGGCTAGCGGCGGACCAGCTCGGCGACCGACTTCAGCGGGGTGCCGTCCGCCCGAGCGATGGCGCGCCGCGCTGGCCAGGTCTGGTCGCCGAACGTGGGCTGCCAGCAGGAGTGCTTGCCCGCGCCGCCGGTCACGATCACGGTCACGTCGTCGGCGGAGCGCACCGCGGGGATCATGGTGTCGGGCGCGTCCTTGGCCCCGCGCTGGATCAGGTGCGCGCGGTACTCGTCGCCCAGCCGGGCCAGCGGGAAGCGCGCGTGCTCGAAGAGGAACTCCTTCACCTGCCGCTTGGTGTAGCCGTCGCGCGCGATGGTGGCGGCGTGCTCGGGGCCCAGCGAGAGCAGGGGATGGCCGCCGGCCAGGATGTTGTTGCTGCCCGCCTGGCCCATGGCGCCCGCGACCACCTTCAGGATGCCGAGGCCCGTGTAGCTGAAGTGGTCCTGGATATTGTGCGGGCCCTCGCACGCGATCGCGGTGACCACGCTCGCGTCGGCCGGGAAGCCGTGCTCGACGTGCAGCGGCTCCCACGGGTTCGCCTCCTCGTTCTCGGCCACGCAGTAGGCGATCTTGGCCGGGCTGCCCTGGGTGGCGCGGTCGCCGGTGCCGGGCAGCCCGCCGCCCACGTTCATCAGCAGGAGCCGGATCGCGCGTCCGATCGTGACGTTGGCGCGGAAGCCCTGGCCGAAGGCGTTGTAGCCCGCGTTGATGCCGATCTCCTTCGCGATCGGCCCGTTGACGATGATCAGCGGCGCCACCGGGTGCGTGGTGGCCTGGATCGAGTCGAGGTTGAACAGGGGGTCGGCCAGCGCCTCGACCGCGGTGAGGATGACCGGCAGGTACTCCGGCCGGCAGCCCGCCATGATCGCGTTGATCGCGATGCGCTCCACGTGGCCTCGCCCTGGCGCGGCGGCAGCACCGCCACCAGCGTCGCGCGGGGCCCGGTCGGTGAAGCGCAGGAACTCGCGCAGGTCGTCCTCGGTGGGCGGCACGATCGGCAGCCCGTCCGTCCAGCCCTGGTCCTGGTAGTGCCGGTTGATCGCGGAGTAGCCGCCCCTGAGGCGGAAGCGTCCTGGCCGCCGGGCCCGAGCGTGCTCATGCGCGGGTGACGGCCTTGCGGACGATCTCGACCGCCAGCTCCGCCTTCTTCAGGACCTCGTCCTCGCGGATGCCGCCCAGCGGGTGGGGGATCAGGGCCAGGGGCAGGTCGGCGAGCCCGCGGTTCTTGGCCTCGAGCCTGGCGAGCTGCTCGAACTCATACGTCCCCATGACCACGGTGGGGATCCCCCGCTGCTCCAGCACGATGGCGCCGTGGATACTCCACGACGTGCACGACCCTCAGTCGGCGCTGCCGACCAGGACGAAGTCGCACGTCGTGAGCGCGGCCAGGATATCGGGCGACGGCGCACCCGCGATGCCCTTCTCGCGCTTGACGACGTCACGGACGCCGTACTTCTCCTTGAGGCGCGCGACCACCGCCAGCATCAGAGTGCCCGCGTTGGCCTTGCTGTTGTCGAGGATGCCCGCGCGCTTGCCCTCGAGGCTTTCCAGGCGCGGGGCCAGGCCCGATGCCAGGATGCGCGGCTCGGCGGTGGGATCGTAGAGGACCTGCTCGTCGCTCATTGCGCTGATCTCCTTCCGGTCCTGCAGCAGCGTCAGCATCCGGTCCACGCCCAGCTCGAGGCACCGCTTGATCTCGTCCTTCGTCGCGCGGTAGCGATCCTCGCCCTGGCCGAACGGGTCGTCCACGTCGCCGCCCTCGCCGGCCAGCTCGTGCAGGGTCAGGATGGGCCGGCCCTGGGCTTCCTCGTAGGCGCCGATCATGGCCTTCTGCTGCGCGGTCATGGTCACGATCAGGTGCGCCTCCGCCACGATCTCCCGGTGCCGTCGGAGGTCCGTCGACGCGAAGGCGTCCTCGGCCAGGTGGATGTCGTCCTCGCGCAGCACGATGCGCGCGTCGAGCGAGGGGATCATCCCGTCGCGGGCGTGGTTGGCGACGCCGCCCGAGCGCACGCGCACCGTGCCGTCCCGGCGCCGCTCGACCAGCATCTTCTCCAGGAGGACGTGGGCCATCACGCTGCGGCAGGTATTGGCGTGACAGACCAGCAGGACGTTGGTCAACGCGCCTCCCAGGGAGCCTGCCAGTACCGCACGCCCTTGCCGAGATCCTTCCACTCCTCCTTCGGCCGCTCGTTGAGGCTCTTGCCGAAGTTGGTGCCCGGCGGCTCGTGCAGCCCCTTGCCGAGCGTGTCCGGGAAGAGCTTGCCCAGCTCCTCGGGCTCGAGTCTGCGGTCCGCCTCGATGCGGCGGATGGGCTCGGGCAGCGCCATCAGGGTGTAGCCGTAGCCGAAGGAGTGGAACACCTGCCCGTTGACGTGGGCCGCGCCCTCGCTGGCCAGGTAGACCACGAGCGGCGCCACGTTGTCCGGATCGCGCTCGGTGCCGATCGCCTGCTCGCTCGGCCACTTGCCGGTCTGCTCGAAGACCTGCCGGCCACGAGGGGTGGAATCGATCATCCGGGTCGCCCCGCTCGGCATGATCGCGTTCGACGTGACGTTGTATTTGGCCATGCCGTTGGCGGTGGACCAGGAGAGCCCGATGATGCCGGCCTTGGCCGCGCCGTAGTTGGGCTGCCCGGGCGAGCCCGAGCGCCGAGACCGACGACATGCTGATGATGCGCCCGTACTTCTGCTCGCGCATGTGGGGGGCGGCGGCCCGGGTGCAGAAGTAGGTGCCGTCCAGATGCACCGCGAGGACCGCGTCCCACTCCTCCTTGGCCATGTTGAAGATCATGCGGTCGCGCAGGATGCCGGCCACGTTGACCAGGATGTCGATGCGGCCGTAGGTCTTCACGACCTGGTCCACCATGTCGTTGGCCGCCTTGTGGTCGGCCACCGAGCCGTAGTTGGCCGACGCGGTGCCGCCCGCCTTGACGATCTCGTCCACCACCTGGGCCGCCGGCCCGGTGGCCACCCCTTCGCCGTCCAGGCCCGCGCCGAGGTCGTTCACCACCACCTTGGCGCCGGCCTTGGCCAGCGCGATCGCGATGCCGCGGCCGATGCCGCGGCCCGCGCCCGTCACGAGCGCGGCCCTGCCTTCGAGCAGCTTGGCCATGTGCGGCCTCCGGCTACGCGGTCGCCCGCGCGAGCGGGCCGCGCAGGAGCCGTCCGGGATGCGCGCCGGTGTGCTTGCCGTCGCGCAGCAGGATCTCGCCGTTGACCACGGTGGCCGCGATGCCGCGGGTGCGCTGGATCAGCCGCTTGGCCCCCGCGGGCAGGTCCCGCACCACCTCGGGCAGCTCGGCCGCGATGGTGTCGGGATCGAAGACCACGAAGTCGGCGGCCATGCCCTCGCGGATCAGGCCGCGATCCGTGAAGCCCCAGTAGCTCGCGGGCACGAACGACAGCATGCGCACCGCCTGCTCGAGCGTGAGCGCCTGCTTGGTGCGCACCCAGTGGCTGAGCAGGTAGGTCTGGAGCGACGAGTCCATGAGCTGGGAGACGTGCGCGCCCGAGTCGGAGAAGGTGACCACCGCCTGCGGGTGCTTGATCAGCTCCAGCGCCAGCTCCTGGTTCTCGTTGGCGATCGGCTGGAAGAAGAAGCGATCCATGTCCTTCTCCAGCGCGAGGTCGATCATCGCCTCGACCGGATCCACGCCGCGCTCGCGCGCGATCTCGGCCACCGACTTGTGCGGCGGATCCACCGAGTCCATCACGAAGAGCCAGTCGTAGGCGGCCTGCCGGGCCTCGGTGCCGATGGCCTTCCGGTCGTCGCGCTCGCGCGCGGCCGCGACCAGCTTCCTGCGCAGCTCGGGGTCGCGCAGGCGCGTCTGCTGCTCGCCCAGCGGCAGCGCGCGCAGCTCCTTCCACACCGGCAGCCGGTCGAACGGGAGCTGGGTCTTGAACGAGAGCACCACGCGAGAGCGCCCGGCTGTGCACCTGGGCGAACATGCGCCCGCCCGCGGCGTTGGTCTCCTCGATCAGCTTCACGTAGTGGCGCCACATGTCGGGCGCGTCCTTGCGGGTGAAGAGGCCGAAGGTGATCGGCCGGCCGGTCTCGACCGCCAGGGCCTTGAGCCGCTTGTGGTAGTCGGGCAGGTCCGGGTGGTCCACCTTCCGGTCCACGCCCTCGCCCGCGAGCTCGAAGATGCCCGCGTTCAGCTCGCCCATCGCGCCGACGAGCCGCTGCACCTCGCTCCAGGCGGCCATGCGGCTCGCCACCGGGTCGGCAATCGGGCGTCTCGTGGCTGGGTGACCTGGAAGTCGTGAAGCCGATGGCGCCGGCCATCAGCGCGTTGCGCAGCTCGCGCTCCATCGCGGCCAGGTCGGCCTCGGTCGCGGGCCCGTCGAACGCGCGCTCGCCCATCACGTAGGTGCGCAGCGCGGAGTGGCCGATGTAGCCCGAGTAGTTGATGCCCTTGGGCAGCGAGTCGAGCGTGTCGAGGAACTCGGGGAACGTCGTCCAGCGCCAGTCGATGCCGGCTTCCATGGCCTCGCCCGCGATGTCCTCCGCGCGCTCCAGGTTGCGGATGACCAGGTGCCGGTCTTCCTTGGCGCAGGGCGCGAGGGTGAAGCCGCAGTTGCCCATGACCACGCTGGTGATGCCGTGCCAGCAGGACGACGTCCCGAGCGGGTCCCAGAAGATCTGGGCGTCCATGTGGGTGTGCCCGTCCACGAACCCCGGCGCGACGACTCTGCCCTCCGCGTCGATGACCTCACGGGCGCCTTCGCGGAGCCGACCGATGGCGACGATCTTCCCGGCCTTCACGCCCACGTCTCCGCGGTACCGCGGCAGGCCGGATCCGTCCACCACCCATCCGTTCTTGATCAGCAGGTCATAAGCCATCGCGCTGGCTCCTCTCCGCCCCACCCCGGGGGTCCTTCTGAGAAACGGCCCCATGGTACCCTACCTGCCGGTCCCGCCACCAGACGGGCGGAAGCTGGCCCCTGCGGGCCCCGGGAGGGCACATGGACCTGGGCATCTTCGATCATCTCGACCGGCGCGACATGCCGGTGGCCGACTTCTACGAGCACCGGCTGCGCCTGCTCGAGAAGTACGACGCGGCGGGGTTCTACTCCTACCACCTGGCCGAGCACCACGCCACGCCGCTCGGCCTGGCGCCCATGCCGGGCATCTTCCTGGCCGCGGCCACCCAGCGCACCCGGCGCATCCGCCTCGGGCCCTGCGTCTACTGCCTGCCGCTCTACAACCCGCTTCGCCTGATCGAGGAGGTCTGCATGCTCGATCACCTCTCGCGGGGCCGGTTCGACTTCGGGGTGGGCCGCGGCATCGTCCCGTACGAGATGGCCTTCTTCGATCTGCACCACCTCGAGACCGAGGACATCTACCGGGAGACGCTCGAGATCGTCCTGCAGGGGCTGACGAGCGACGTGCTCGATCACCGCGGGCCGAAGTACACCTTCAGAAAGGTCCCGATGATCCTGAAGCCGCTCCAGAAGCCGCACCCGCCGCTCTGGTACGGGCTCGGCCACGCGGCCGGCGCGGAGTGGGCGGCCACCAACCGCGTCAACGTGATCACCAACCTGGGGGCCGAGGTGTCGGCGCCGCTCTTCGCGCGCTATCGCGAGGTGTGGCAGCGCAAGCACGGCGACGCCGCGACCCCGAAGCTCGGCATGGGCCGCCACGTGGTGGTGGCCCCCACCGAGGACGCGGCCATGGCGCTCGGCCGCGCCAGCTACGCGGTCTGGTACGCCAACCTCACCAAGCTCTGGCGCGACTTCGGCGCGATCCCGTTCCGCTTCGCGCCCGACTTCGACGAGGCCCGGCGCCGCGGCATTGCCATCGCGGGCACCCCGGCGCAGGTCCGCGCGGAGTTCGAGCGGCAGGTGGCGGCGAGCGGCTGCACCTACATGACCTGCCGGCTGATGTTCGGCGAGATGACCGAGGCGGAGGCGGCGGCCAACGTCGACCTGTTCGTCGCCGAGGTCATGCCGCACGTCACCGCGCTGGCCGTGCCGGCGTGACGCCATGAGGCTCGAGGGGCGGACCGCCTTCGTCACCGGGGCCAGCCGCAATATCGGGCGCGCGATCGCGCTCGCCTTCGCCGCCGAGGGCGCCGATCTCATCCTGAACACGCGCTCCAACCGCGACGAGCTGGAGGCGGTGGCGGAGGAGTGCCGCAAGCGCGGAGTGCGCGCCGCGGCCGTGCTGGGCGACATCGGCGATCCCGACGCGGTCGAGGCCATGGTCAAGAACGGTCTCGCGGTGTTCGGGGCCGTCGACGTGCTGGTGTGCAACGCGGCGATCCGGCCCCACAAGTCGGTCACCGAGACCTCGCTCGAGGACTGGCACCGCGTGTTCGCGGTGAATCTCCACTCCGCCTTCTACCTGGCGCGCGCGGTGGTGCCGGGCATGAAGGAGCGCGGGCGGGGGAGCATCATCGCGCTCGGCGGGCAGTCGAGCCTCACCGGGCGGCCGGGCACCGCCGCGGTCACCGCGGCCAAGACCGGGCTGCTGGGCCTGGTGCGGGCGCTGGCCGCGGAGCTGGGGCCGTCGGGCATCCGCGTCAACATGGTGGTGCCGGGCACCATCGACACCGAGCGCCGCTACGCCGAGTGGTACCCTGAGTTCCGCCAGGCGCCGCCGGGCGGGGCGGAGCAGTTGAAGCGCATCCCGCTCGGCCGGCTGGGCCGTCCGGAGGAGATCGCGGAGGCGTGCCTGTTCCTGGCGTCCGACGCCTCCGCGTACATCACGGGCGACACGATCCGGGTCATGGGCGGCAGCTTCATCGGTTGAGAGACAAGAGAGGAGAACAACGTGGCCGCACAGGCGATGGTGCTCGAGTTCGGGATGGGCGTGGACGTGCACGGAGACGAGGGGACGAAGGCGGCGTGCCGCGCGGTATCGGACGCGATCCGGCACTCGAGCCTGCCGCTCTTCACCGAGGTGCGCGCCAAGGGCGGCCGCATGCTGGTGGACGTCACGGTGGGCGTGCCCGATCCCGGCAAGGTGGACGTGGAGCGCGTGAAGAAGGAGCTGCCCCACGGCGAGGTGACGGTGCGCCCGGTCGCAGGGCGGCCTGCGCGTGCCGAACGCCGACACCATCATCGCGTGCGCCGCCATCACGGTGAGCGTGGAGTACCCGGGGTCATGACCGGCATCGGGCTCAAGCGGCTGCAGCACCTCGTGCTCTGGGTGTCCGACGTGGACCGCAGCGTGCGCTTCTACTGCGACGTCCTCGGGCTTCGAGGTGAAGACGCGCTACCCGAACGCGGCCTTCCTGCGCATCGCGGGCAGCACGGAGGATCACCACCTGGGCCTCTTCGAGCAGCCCGGTGTCACCGGCCCCGACGAGGGCGCGGTGCGCATGTACCACTCGGCGTGGGAAGTCGGCGAGCTGCCCGACCTGGTGCGCGCGCGGCGGCGGCTCATCGAGGCGCGCTCGCTGGTGGGCTCCTCGGATCACGGCGTGAGCCTGTCGCTCTACGCCAAGGATCCCGACGGCCTCGAGTTCGAGGTGTTCTGGACGGTGCCCGGCGGCCGCCCGGTGGGCACGCGCGCGCTCGATCTGGAAGGCGAGCTGGCCCGCCGCGGCATCCCGATGCCCCAGGAGATCGACGTCGCCCCGTCCACATGACGTGTAGCGGCTGCGGCTTCGAAGCGCCCGCCGACTTCGCGTTCTGTCCGAAGTGCGGAGGCAGGCTGGCCGCCGCGCAGGCGCCGCCGCGCCGCCGCCCTCGCCGACCGCCGCGCCCGACAGCGACCGCCGCCCGGTCACCGTGCTCTTCGCGGACCTGGTCGGGTTCACCGCGCTCAGCGAGGGGCTCGACGCCGAGGACGTGCGCGCGATCCAGGCCGACCTCTTCCGCGAGATGTCCGCGTCGATCGAGCGCTACGAGGGGTTCGTCGAGAAGTTCGTGGGCGACGCGGTCATGGCGGTGTTCGGCGCCCCGCTCGCGCACGAGGACGATCCCGAGCGCGGCCTGCGCGCCGCGCTCCTGATGCGCGAGCGGGTGGGCGCGCTCAATCTCCGCTGGGAGCGGCGGCTCGGGCGGCCGCTCGCGCTGCACATCGGCGTCAACACCGGCCCGGTGGTGGCGGGCCGGATCGGCGCGACCGCCGACGCCGCCTACGCGGTGACCGGCGACACCGTCAACACCGCCTCTCGCCTGCAGAGCGCGGCGCCCTCGGGCGAGATCCTGATCGGCGACGCGACGTATCAGCTCACCCATCACGCCTTCGCGTTCGCCCCGCGCGAGGAGATTCCGCTCAAGGGCAAGAGCGAGCCGGTCGGGGTCCATCGCCTGCTGGGCCCGCTCGCGGCCCCGCGCTCGGCCCGCGGGCTCGAGGGCCTCGGGCTGGCCGCGCCCCTCGTGGGCCGCGAGCGCGAGCTGCGCCGGATGGACGCGGCCTTCGACGACATGCGGGCCGGCCGCGCCCAGGTGCTGAGCCTCATCGGCGAGCCGGGGGCGGGGAAGTCGCGGCTGCAGCGGGAGTTCTTCGCGCGCCTCGAGGCGGCCGGGCGGCTCGAGGGCAGCACGATCCGGCGCGCCGCGTGCTCGGCGCTGGGCGAGCAGACCTACGGGGCGGTGGCCGCGCTCCTGCGCGACGCCTACGGGGTCGAGCACGGCGATTCCGTCGAGGTCACGCGGAGCAAGCTCGCGGCCGGCCTGGAGACGCTCGGGGTCGACGTGGAGGAGCGGGCCGCGATGGTGGCCGCGCTCGCCCGGGTGTTCGGGCTCGAGCAGGACGACGCGCGCATCCGCCATCTGGAGCCCGAGCAGCTCAAGCGCCAGATCTTCATGGCCACCTACGTGCTCGTGGAGCGGCGGCTGGCCGCTGGTCCGCTGGTGCTGGTCGTCGAGGACCTGCACTGGGCCGACGCCGCCTCCATCGAGCTGATCGGCGCGGTCGCGGACCGGCTCGCCGATCGCCCGCTCCTGGTCCTCCTGATGTATCGGCCCACGCTCGAGCCGGATGCGCTCGGCACGAGCCGGACTCCGCACACCGCGATCGAGGTCACGCCGCTGTCGCGGTCCGGCAGCGAGGACCTCCTGGCCGCGTGGTTCGGGGACTCGACGCACCTCTTCCCGGAGCACCTGCGGGCCCAGATCCTGGAGCGGGCCGGCGGCAACCCGCTGTATCTCGAGGAGGTGGTGCGCGCGCTGCTCGTGGCGGGGGTGCTGGTCCGCGACGGCCTGGCGTGGCGCTGCACCGCGGAGGCCGCGACCGCGCAGGTGCCCGCCACCCTGCACGGGCTGCTGCTCGCGCGCCTGGACCGGCTCGACGTCGTGGAGCGACGGGTCATCCAGGAAGCGGCGGTGATCGGAGCCCACTTCGAGGTGTCGCTGCTGAAGGCGGCCTCGGCGGAGCCCGCCGCGGTGGACGCCGCGCTCGCCGCGCTCGCCGGCGCCGATCTGGTGACGCCGGGGCCGGATCACCAGTTCCTCCACGGCCTCCTCCAGGAGATCGTGTACCAGAACATTCTCGTGGTCCGTCGCACCGAGCTGCACACGCGCGTGGGGACGGCCCTCGAGGCCCAGGGCGTGGGCAACCCGGAGAGTCTCGAGCGACTGGTGGTCCTCGGCCACCACTGGGCTCTCGGCGCCGACAAGCGTCGGGGCGCGCGGTACCTGATGTCGGCGGGTGACTGGGCGCGCGGCATGTATGCCAACGCGGACGCGATCCTGCACTATCAGCGGGCGCTCGACGCGCTCGAGCGCTGCGACGCGTCGACCGCGGCCACGCAGATCGAGACGGAGCGGCTCGTGGCCCGGGAGCGGATGGCCGACCTGCTCGGCCCGACCGGCCGGCGGGCGTCCGCGCTCGGCGAGTACGAGATCGTCGAGGCCGGATATCGCGCGGCGGGGGACGCGGCGGCCCAGGCGCGGATTCTTCGCAAGATGGGGGGCCTCCACTGGGACGCCGGTGCGCGGGCGCGGGCGCTCCAATGCTTCGAGGCCGGGCTCGCCCTGCTCGGCGATCATCGCGAGCACATCGAGCAGGCGCATCTCTACCAGGAGATGGGCCGACAGGCCTTCCGCAGCGGCGACAGCCAGCGGGCCCTCGAGTGGGCGGAGCAGGCACGGCTCCACGCCGAGCGGCTCGCCGCCGACCCTGCGCTCGACGCGGACGGGCGCGTGGAAGCGCTGACCGCCGCCGCGCAGAGTCACAACACGATCGGCGTCGCGTTTGCCCGTCTGGGCCGGCTGGAGGACGCGGTCGAGCACATCGAGCGCAGCGTGGCCCTCGCCCGGGAGACCGGGCTGCTGCAGGCCGCCTGTCGCGGGCTCGCGAACCTGAGCGTGCTCTACAGCACGCTCGATCCGGCGCGGGCGATCGAGACCTGTGCGGCCGGCCTCGAGATGGCCAAGAAGATCGGCGACCTGGGGTTCCAGTCGCGCCTCTACACGAATCTCGCGGTGGCCTACTGCGCGCTCACCAACCGCTGCGACGAGCAGGGCGTGGGCGCGGCGCACGCCGCCATCGACCTCGATCGGCGCCTCGGGCAGCTCGATCACCTCGCGGTGCCGCTGATCGTGCTCGGGCAGATCTACCAGTGTCACGGCGATCCGACTCGCGCGATCGCCCACTACCGGGAAGCGCTCGCGCTCGCCGAGGAGGCCGACGAGCCGCAGCTGCTGTTTCCCTGCTACGATGGCCTCGCTACCGTCCACCTGGATCTGGGTGACGAGGGGCAGGCGGAAGAGTTCCTGCAGAAGGCACAGGCGGTCTGCGAGCGGGCCGGGCTCGAGCCCGACGCGCTCGTGGTGTTGCCGTTCCTGGATTGACGCGAACACGACCCGAATAGAAAGGCACTCGGCTCATGGCGTCCATGCCCCTTCGCCCCGGTGATGCCGCTCCCCGACGTCACGCTCCCCGCGGTCAATCGAGAGGGCCAGGTCTCGCTCGACGACTATCGCGGTCGCAGTCCGGTCCTGATCGCCCTGTTCCGCGGCCTGCACTGCCCCTTCTGCCGTCGCCAGCTCGTGCAGCTGGGCACCACGCAGGACAAGCTCAAGGCGCTCGGCGTGGAGACGATGGCGGTGGTCAACACCCCGCTGGAGCGGGCGCGGCTCTACTTCAAGTACCGCCCCGCACGCGTGCTGCTCACCGCGGATCCCGAGGCGGCGACGCATCGGTCGTTCGGGGTGCCGGCCGGGATGGTCGTCGAGAAGGAATCGGAAGCCTCGTGGGCCGAGGGGAAGCTCACGATGGGTCAGCTGCTCGCGATGAAGATAGATCCCACCGGAGAGCTGCCCGAGCCGCAGAATCCCTTTGCGGCGATGGAGACCCTGAACAAGAAGGACGGGTTCGAGCCGACCGAGATCGACCAGCAGATCGCGCACGCGCACGGCACCCAGATGACCGGGCACTTCCTCATCGACCGGGAGGGATCATCCGGTGGCAGCACATCGAGTGCGCCGAGCGCCTCGAGGACCTCTCCAAGTTCCCGAGCGACGACGAGATCTTGCGCGCGGCGCGCAGCCTCTAGGAGATCACCCCATGGACATCGCCATCCCGCTCTTCGAGGGCATCACCGCGCTCGACGCCATCGGTCCCTACGAGGTGCTCTCGCGCCTGCCCGGCGCCCGCGTGCGCTTCGTCGCGGTGACGGCCGGCCCCTATCGCACCGACAATCGCCAGCTCACCCTGATGGCCGACGAGCCGCTCTCGGCGGTGCCGCATCCGGAGGTGCTCATGGTGCCGGGCGGCTTCGGCACCCGCGCGCTCGAGACGCCGAACCCGCTGCTGGACTGGATCCGCGCGGCCCACGCGACGAGCCAGTGGACGACGTCGGTCTGCACCGGCTCGATGCTGCTGGCCGCCGCGGGCATCCTGAAGGGGCTCGAGGCCACCACGCACTGGATGTCGCTCGACCGCCTGCCCGCGTACGGCGCGCGCCCCACGCTGAAGCGCGTGGTGGAGCAGGGCAAGATCATCACCGCGGCCGGCGTGTCCTCGGGCATCGACATGGCGCTCACGCTCGCCGCCCGCATCGCGGGTGACGACGTGGCCCAGGCCATCCAGCTCGGCATCGAGTACGACCCGCAGCCGCCGTTCCGGGCCGGCTCGCCCGCGACCGCCCCCGCGCACATCGTGGAGGGTCTGCGCGCGCGGATGCGGGCGCGGATGGAGCGCGACGAGGCGGCCGCGCTCCGTCCGCCACGGCCTGAGCCGCCGCGCGAGCGGCGCCCGCCCGGTCGCGCGCTCAGGCCTGGTCGAACAGCTTGAGCGCGAGGGCGCCGTGGGTGGTCGCGGCCCCGGCGCGCAGCGCGGCGGACAGCAGCGCGGACTCGATGACCTCCTCCCGCGTGGCGCCCGCCTTCTTCGCGTTCCGGGTGTGCACGTCGAGGCAGTAGGGGCACTGCGTCGTGCACGCCACCGCGATCGCGATCAGCTCGCGATACTTGCGCGGGATCTTTCCGTCGTCGCGCCCGACGATGGAATCCAGCTCGACGAAGCCCTTGAACTCCGCCGGGGCGAGCTTCTTGAACTCGCCGAGTAACTTGAGATCGGCCGGGTCGTGATAGTGGCTCATGGCGCGCTCCTTTCGGTGATTGGTCTCTCGCCTACGGTATACTCCCCCCCGCGATGCAGTTCCAGTCCCCGGCCCAGGCCGTTTGATCCGATCCGTCATGGAACGACGCCGGCTGGGCCGGACCGACATGGATGGCCAGCGTGCTCGGGTTCGGCGGCTCCGAGATCGGCTACGAGCGGGCCGGGGCGCGCACGGTGGCGCGGCTGCTCGGCACCGCCCTCGACGCCGGCCTCAACGTGATCGACACCGCCGAGTGCTACGAGGACAGCGAGGCGTTGATCGGATCCGCCCTCGGGGCCCGCCGAAACGAGATCTACCTGCTCACGAAGTGCGGCCATCCGCGCGGGTACGGCCGCGGCGACTGGCGCGAGGCCTCCCTCCTCTCGAGCATCGAGCGGAGCCTCAAGCGCCTGCGCACCGATCGGCTCGACCTGATCCAGCTGCATAGCTGCGAGCTCGCCGACCTCCGGAAGGGCGAGGCCATCACCGCGCTCGAGCGCGCGCGGGAGCGCGGCTACGCGCGCTACATCGGCTACAGCGGCGACGGGGAGGCGGCGCGCTACGCGGTCGAGTGCGGGCGCTTCGACACGCTGCAGACCTCGGTGAGCATCGCCGACCAGGAGGCGCTCGAGCTGACGCTGCCCCTGGCCGTGAAGCGGCGGATGGGCGTGATCGCCAAACGACCGATCGCCAACGCGGCGTGGCGCTACGCGCGCCGGCCGGCCGAGCCCTACTACCAGCCCTACTGGGAGCGGCTCCGCGCGCTCGAGTACCCGTTCCTGCGTGACGCGCCGAGCACGTGGTGTCCACCGCGCTGCGCTTCACCCTGGCCGCGCCGGGCGTGCACACCGCGATCGTCGGGACCAAGCGGCCGGAGCGCTGGCCGGCGAACGCGCGCCTGCTCGAGGCGGGGCCGCTGCCCGCCGCGGAGATCGAGCAGATCCGCGCCCGCTGGCGAAAGATCGCCGAGCCCTCCTGGACCGGCGAGGTCTGATCCCCGCGCGGGCGCGAGACCTCCGTTCGAGCGCCGGCTCCGCCGGCGCAATCCCGGCTGTCGGGGGAGGTCTCGGAGGGGGCCGTCGAGGCCCCCTCCGACTAACCTATCTGGTAGCGCTTGATCGCGGCCTGATCGAAGGCGAGGCCGAGGCCGGGCTTGTCCGGCACCACGAGCTGGCCGGCCTCGATCTTCGGGGTCTCCTCGTAGAGCATGAGCGTCCACGGCATGTACTCGACGGTGAGCCCGTTGGGGATCGCCGCGATCAGGTGCACGTGGATCTCCGGGACCAGGTGGCTCACCACCGGCAGGTTGAAGGCCTCGGCCATGCCCGCCACCTTCATCCACTGGGTGATGCCGCCCACGCGCAGGAGATCGATCATCACGATGTCGATCGAGCGCGCCTCCAGCAGGTGGCGGAACGGCACGATGCCGTAGTGATATTCGCCCGCCGCGATCGGCGTGGTGAGCGCGTCCGCGATGCGGGCCAGCCCCGGGTAGTCGTCGTGGACGGTCGGGTCTTCCAGCCAGTAGAGGTGGTAGTCCTCGATCCGCTGGCCGACGTCGATCGCGTGATGGACGCTCCAGAGCTGGTTGATGTCGCACATGAGGTCCACGTCGGGGCCGATGGACTCGCGCATGACCCGCACGCGCTCGACGGAGGCGGCGATCGTCGGCTCGCTCCCGCACTGCATCTTCATCTGACGGAAGCCCATGTCGCGCAGGCGGGGGCCGGCCTTGGCCAGGTAGTCCACCGGGTGCTGGCGCATGAGCGCGCC
The DNA here is from genome assembly GCA_963747235.1 of uncultured Candidatus Rokubacteria bacterium. Lineage (GTDB taxonomy): Bacteria > Methylomirabilota > Methylomirabilia > Rokubacteriales > CSP1-6 > CAMLFJ01. The sequence goes on along the minus strand of CAVVEU010000033.1, from coordinate 195,162 downwards.
GCTCGCGTACGTGGGCGCGCGGTCGCGCAGGCCGCCCAGCAACGCGCAGACCGAGCGGCCCGCCGCCTTGCCCATGAGGTCCCAGCAGGCCATGTCCACCGCGGAGAGCGCGAGCGCGAAGATGCCGCCCGGCCCCGAGCCGCCCGCCATGCGCCGGCACTTCGCCGCGATGGCCTCGACCTGACTCGGATCCATGCCGATGGTGAGCCGGGCGAGGACGTCCACCGCGGCCCGCAGCGCGGGGGTCAGCGCGCCGCCGAAGAAGGTGAGGCCGATGCCCACCAGCCCCTGGTCGGTGCCGAGCTCGAGCAGCACGAACTCGCGCGTGTCGGTGGGCTCGGGCAGGCCGACCACCAGGGGATTGCCCGCGGGCGTCGAGAGCGCGCGGGTGGTGACGTGGGTGATCTTCATTTCTTGTGCTTGCCGGTGAGCTGGGGCGTGGTGCCCTCCTGCCCCTTCTCCTGCCGGTCGAGCCGCGTCTCGCGCGACCACGTGCGCTTGAGGTCGTCACGGATGTTGAACTTGAGCGTGCCCAGGCCTTCGGTCTCGAGCTCGATGCGGTCGCCGTCCTGGAAGCCGGAGAGGCCGCGGTGGTTGGTGCCGGTGGCCAGCACGTCGCCCGGCTCGAGCGTGTGGATGCTCGTCACCCACTCGATGCAGCGCGGGATCTTGTGGGCCATGTCGCTCGTGTTGAACGCCTGCTTGACGGTGCCGTTCACCGAGAGGCGGATCGCCAGCTTGTGCGGATCGGTGATCTCGTCCGCGGTCACCAGGTAGGGGCCCATGGGCGCGAAGGTGTCGCGCGACTTCATCTGGTAGAACGTGTTGCCGGGGGGCAGGAGGCCGCGGGCCGAGCCGTCGATGAAGTTGCAGTAGCCGAAGATGTACTCCATCGCGCGGGCGGCCGGCACCGCGGTGGCGCGCTTGCCGATGATCAGGGCCATCTCGGCCTCGCCCTCGAAGATCGTGGCGGGCACGTCGGGCAGCACCATGGTCTCGTTGGGGCCGATCACCGCGCCGGGCGACTTCATGAAGGCGTTGATCGGCGCCGGCTCGGTGCGGGTGCCGTCCTCCATGTAATTCACCGCCATGCAGACGATGTTGGTCGGCCTGGGCAGGGGCGGCCGGATCCGGACGCCGCTCACCGGGACCGGCTTGCCGCGGCCGGCCGCGTCCTCGATCTTCTTGCGGTAGTCCGCGAAGCGGGCGACCAGCCCGCTCATCAGGTCCCCGGGCCCGGTATGCGGGATGTCCTTCACGGTGTCCGAGACGTCCACCACGCCATCGCCACGGAGCACGCCCAGCCGGTAATCGTCGAAGAGCAGTAGTTTCACGGTCTCCTCCTTGAGATCTCGAAAGCCGCCCCATCCTACTCGCGGGCCCGGGAGTTGACAACGGGGCCCGCCAGCGGCGACCCTCTCGCTGAATCCATTCCAGGGAGGAGCCCCAATGAAGGGACGGGTGGCGGTTCTCAAGGCGTACGGCGGCGAGTTCGAGCTGCGCGAGTATCCGGTGCCGGATCCCGAGCCCGGCGCGATCCTGATCAAGCTGACGCGCGCGGGGGTGTGCGGCTCGGACCTGCACATCTGGCGCGGCGAGATGAAGGAGACGTACGGCGCGCTGCCCAAGGACCTCACCTTCGGCCACGAGATGTGCGGCAAGGTGGAGCGGCTCGGCGCCGGCGTCACCACCGACTCGATGGGCCGGCCGCTCCGCGAGGGCGACCGGGTGACCTACTGCTACTTCTTCCCGTGCGGCCGCTGCCCGGTGTGTCTCCACGACGAAATGGGCAGCTGTCCTCGAAAAGTCCGCCCGAACCGCGTGGCCGGCAGCGCGCCCTACTTCAACAACGCCTACGGCGACTACTACTACCTCCGGCCCGGCCACTTCATCTTCAAGGTGCCCGACGAGATCCCGGAGGACGTGGCCACCCCGATCAACTGCGCGCTCTCCCAGGTGCTCTATGGCCTGCGCAAGGCGGGCTTCCGCGCGGGCCAGTCGGTGGTGGTGCAGGGGGCCGGGCGGGCTCGGCCTCAACGCGGTGGCGGTGGCGCGCGACATGGGCGCCGACCGGGTCATCGTCATCGACCGGCTCGCCCAGCGGCTGGCGCTCGCCAGATCGTTCGGCGCCGATCACACCGTGAACGCGACCGAGATCAACACCGCGGACAAGCGCGTGAGCGCGGTCATGGATCTGACCGACGGGTTCGGGGCCCACGTGGTGGCCGACTTCGTGGGCTACGCGGACGTGATCCCGGAGGGCCTGCGCATGCTGCGGGGCGGCGGCTGCTATCTGGAAGTGGGCAGCATCTCACCGGGCAACGTCTTCTCCTACGACGCCACCGCGCTGGTGCGCGCCAACGCGCGGCTGGTGGCCACGTCCAACTACTCGCCGTGGGCGCTCGAGGAGTCGCTCTCGTTCATGAAGCGCAATCTCAGGCGCTTCCCGTTCGACAAGGTGATCTCCCACGTCTTCCCGCTCGAGCGCATCTCCGAGGCCTTCGCCCAGGGCGACTGGGCCCAGCGCGGCGGCGACCCCGCCGCCGTCTCCCGCGCCGCGATTTCTATGTAGAGCGGTAGCGGCGGATCAGGGCGTCGTCGAGGATGAGGCCGAAGCCTGGTGCGTCCGGGACTTCGAAGACTCCGTCCTTGATGGCGGGGCGGTTGGCCCAGAGGGTTTGCCAGGCGGGATCGCGCTCCGGGTCGGCGAAGCATTCCACGTAGGTGCCGTGCGGCACCGCGGCCAGCAGGTGGCCCGCGATCTGGGGCTCCTCGTGGTGCGCCATCTTCACGCCGGCGGCCTCGCAGAGCGCGGCGGCGCGGCGCCACTCGGTGACACCGCCGCCCTCGGAGGCGTCGAAGTTCACCAGGTCCACCGCGCCCGCGTCGAGGAGCCGCCGCACCGCGTGGCTCGTGATCTCGGACTGGCCCGCGGTGACCGGGATGCGCGTCGCCCGCCGCACCTCTGCCATCATGCGGGCGTCGTCATGCCAGTGGCACGGCTCCTCGAACCAGCGGATGTCCAGCGGCTCGACCAGGCGCGCGAAGCGGACCGCGTCCGCCACCGGCCAGCCACGGTTGGCGTCTACCGCGAGCACGAAGTCGGGGCCCGCGGCTCGGCGGGCCGCCGCGACCCGCTCCGCGTCGGCCTCCGGGGCGAGGCCGCCCACCTTGAACTTGCAGCCCGCCATGCCGGCCTCGCGGTAGCTCTCCATCTCGCGGCCGATGTCCGCCAGGGTCTTGCCCTCTCGGTAGTAGCCGCCGATCGAGATGATGGGCAAACGCCGGGGCGGGCGTCCGCCGAGCAGCGCGCACACGCTCTGGCCGCGCGCCCTACCGACGAGGTCCCAGATGGCGCAGTCCACGCAGGCGATGGCCTCCATCAGGGTCTTGCGATCGCGGCTGCTGTGGGTGAAGGCGAAGAGGCGGTCCCAGATGCGCTCGCCATCGAGCAGGTCCTGGCCGCGCAGGAGCGGGGCGAGGTCCTCGTGGATCAGCCGGACGATCTCGAGGCCGTGCTCACGGTTGTCGCCGTTGTAGACCTCGCTGACGAGCCCGTCGTCCGTGCGCAGCCGGGTAACCACGGTGGAGCGCTTGAGGACCGCGTAGGTGCTCCCGCCGAAGTTGCGCGAGAGCGGGATGTCGAGCGCGATCGCTTCGATGCTGTGAAAACGCACGGGCGAGAGGACGGGCAGACCCGCCGGCGTCAGGCGCCGACGACTTTCTCGACGGCCTGCTTCACCTCGGGCGCGCTGGGCGCGGTCTTGGGCTCGAAGCGCGCGGCGACCTGGCCGGTCTTGTCCACCAGGAACTTGGCGAAGTTCCACTTGATGTCGCCGGCGCCATCGGGCTTGGTCGCCTGGCCGGTGAGCCAGGTGTAGAGCGGGGCGCGGCCGCCGCCGTTCACCTCGACCTTCGAGAACATCGGGAACGTCACGCCATAGTTCGTCGAGCAGAAGGCCTGGACGTACGCGTCGCTCCCCGGCTCCTGCCCCGCGAACTGGTTGCAGGGGAAACCCAGCACCGCGAAGCCTCGCGGGCCGTACTCGGCCTGCAGCGCCTGCAACGCTTCGTACTGCGGCGTGAGCCCGCACTTCGACGCCACGTTCACCACCAGCAGCGCCTTGCCGCGATAGTCCGCGAGCGACTGCTCCTTGCCATCGATCGTCTTCACCGTGAAATCGTAGATTCCTGCCATGGCGTGCTCCTTCTGGTCAGGCGGCGGGCAGGGCCGCGAGGGCCTTGCGGAAACGGGAGGCCTGGCCGATGAGGTCCTGGTCGAAGGGGGCAGTGGACGGGCCCTTGTCGATCTTCACCACCACGATGAAGGGCCCGTCCTCCGTGAGGATCCGGCCCGTCGCGCGCTCGAGCTCCTCCTGGGTGCGCACCTCGATGCCCTTCTCGATGCCGGCGCCGCGCGCGATGCCGACCAGGCTCGCCTTGCGGGCGGTCGCGGTGGCCTGGCCGCCGGTGGTCTGGTGGACCTCGTTGTCCCAGACCATCAAGACGTAGTTCTTCGGGGCTTCCGCGGCGATGGTGCAGAGCGAGCCCAGGTTCATGAGCAGCGAGCCGTCGCCGTCCAGGCAGATCACGCGGACGTCGGGTCGGCCGATCGCGATGCCGAGGCCGATCGAGGAGCACTGGCCCATCGCCCCGAAGGTGTAGCAGTTGAGCGGGCGGTCCGCGATCTGGAGCAGGTCGAGCGAGGCCTGGCCCAGGTTCGAGACCACGACCTCGTTGGTCAGCCGGGAGGCGAGGTACTTCGTGGCGCCGGCGCGGGTGAGCGGGCTCATCCTCGCTTGCCTCCGGTCAACTCCGACGGCAGCACGATGGCCACCGGCTGCGAGCTCACGTAGCAGAGTTTCACCAGCCCGTCGGTCTGGTGCTCCAGCTCCTCGATCGACATCGGCCGGATCCAGCGGATGCCGAGCGCGTCCAGGATGTGCGTGACCGCCCGGCCCATCGGCACCTGGGCCGGGTTGAACTCGCCCAGGTCGCCGCGATGGCTCATGACCAGGACCATCGGGATCATGCTCGCCATGTTGAGCGAGGCGAGCGCATTGGTGCAGTTGCCGAGGCCGCTGTTCTGCATCAGCAGCGCGCCGCGGTGCCCCGCGAGCCAGGCTCCGGAGAGCAAACCCACCGCCTCTTCTTCTCTGGTCGTCGTGATCACGCGGCACTCGGGGTCGGCCCACAGCTCGTCCAGCACGTGGCTCACGATGTAGTCGGGAACGGTCGCGTACAGGCGGATACCGTTGCGGCGCAGCACGTCCGCGACGTGCTTGGCCCAGCTCTGCTCGGACATTGCGGGATCTCTCCTGGTCGGGGTCTCAGTTGGGAACGATCGCGGCGCGGGTGACGTGGCCCTTGTCCTGCTGGACGAAGGCCTCCTCGATCGCTTCGAGCGGGAACTTGTGCGAGATGATCTTGTTCCACGGATACCGCGTGCGAGTGCGCGTCATCATGTCGAGCGCGCCGCGCAGGTGCTCGGCCTCGTAGTGGGAGAGGCCGATGATGCGGCGGTTGCCGAAGATGATCCAGGCCGGATCGAACTCGGCCTTCCAGCCCACGTTGATGTTGCCGATCTCGAGATACGTGCCTTCCGGCGCGGTCATCCGCAGCCCCTCGTCCACCACCTTGGGGTTGCCCACCAGCTCCATGACCACGTCGCCGCCCCAGTCGTCGGTGAGCTTCTTCACCGCTTGGATGCGATCGTCCGGCGTCTTGTGCTCGCGCATGTCCACCACGTCGGTGGCCCCGAAGGAGCGCGCCAGGGTCAGTCGCTCCTCCACGCCGTCGATGATGATGACGCGCGCCGCCCCCATCTCCTTCGCCACCGCGCACGCGTACACACCGAGGCCGCCCGCGCCCTGGATGACCACGGTCTGCCCCGCGCGCACCGCCGCGATGTCGAGGCCCGCGTAGACCTGGCTGAACGCGCAGTTGACGCCCGCGGCCATGTCGTCGGTGATGTCGTCGGCCAGCTTGAAGACCGCGTGATTCGGGCGCAGGTAGAAGTACTCGCCGAAGCCGCCCTGGAAGTGCGGCCAGACTTCGCAGGAGACGAGGAAGTTGGCCTGGCGCACCGGGCAGGACTTGGTCTTGCCCTTGAGGCACATGCGGCAGCGTCCGCAGGGGAAGAAGAAGCGGTAGGCCACGCGGTCGCCCACCGCGAGCGGCCGGCCCGCCGAGTCGGTGGTGACGCCGGCGCCGAGCTTGGCCACGCGTCCCACGTGCTCGTGCCCGGTGTTGAGCGGCAGCGGCCGGCCCATCTTCACGTAGTCGAGCTCGCCCCGCCAGTAGTGGAGATCGGAGCCGCACACGTTGGCCATCGCCACCTTGACCAGGATCGCGCCGGGCTCGGGATCGGGCACCGGATACTCGCGGATCTCGAACGGTTTGCCCGCGCCGTGGAACACCGCCATCCTCGCCGTTTCCGCCATGAGCCCCTCCTCAGATGATGGACGACGGGCGGAGTCTAGCATGGTAGCCCATCGAGCTCTCGCGCCCGATACGGCACACGTGACGCGAGGTTCCTACGCCCGAGGTGGTGGAGATCGAGGTGCGCGCGCTGTACTCTTGGAACCAACCCAATAGGCCCATCCTGGTTCAGGCGTTTATCGCCTGATGGAGGTTGGCTCATGGCGAACGTCGGGCGGGCCGGCATCGCAGCTCTTACTCTCTTGTTCCTCTTACCGTTCCTCGCATCGGCGGAGCCACGCGCGTTCGGCGACATCGTGTTCGGCGTCGAGGTGAAGCAACTGCTGAGCAAGCGGCTCGACGCTCGATGCGCCGAGAGGTGGGGGGGCATGCTGCCCTACACGCGCTGCATTGCCGATTTGACATGGGCGGCAGTGCCGGTCCAGGTCGAGTACAGGTTCTTGGAGGCTGGGGGCCCGGCCCGAATCTTGACGACGGTCATACTGCGTTTCTCGGAAGCAGACGCGCCACGGATCCGCGAGGCCCTGAGGGCTGAGTACGAGGGCGAAGGCCGGCCTATCGTGGCGTGTTGTGCGGCCAGGCCGACATTCGATACGTGGTGGTCTGGCCCGGCCACCGAAGCGTACATGTCGAGCACAACCGCGAACGTGACTTCGAGAGAACACGGAGAGCTGGCTCAACGACGACATTTCGAGGAGTGCGAAAAAAGAAGAGCGATCTGCGAGCCGTGAGCGGCGGTGAGTATGGTAGGCTACGTGGCGCCCGGGAGGGCCAAGCCATGAAGATTGCGATCCTCGACGACTACCAGGACACGATCCGCACGCTCAACGCCTTCAAGAAGATGGCGGGCCAGGACGTCACGATCTGGAAGGATCACACCAAGGACGTGGACACGCTGGCCGCGCGGCTTACAGATACCGAGGTGCTGGTGCTCTTGCGCGAGCGCACCCCGATCCGCGGCCCGCTGCTCGATCGTCTCGACCGGCTGCGCATGATCACCCAGGTCGGCGTGGTCCCGAACATCGACGTCCCCGCGTGCACGCGGCGCGGCGTCATCGTCTCCTCGAGCCAGATGCCGGGCCGGCCCTCCTACGCGACCGCGGAGCTGACGTGGGGCCTCGTGATCGCGGCGGTGCGGCGCATTCCCCAGGAGATGATCGCGATGCGCGCGGGCAAGTGGCAGGCCTTCCCGATCGGCACCGGCCTCCGCGGCAAGACCCTCGGCATCCTGGGCTACGGCAAGATCGGCGCGGTGGTGGCGGGCTACGGGCGCGCCTTCGGCATGAACGTGCTGGCGTGGGGCCGCGAGAGCACGCTCGAGAAGGCGAAGGCCGACGGCTACACGCCCGCGGCGAGCCGCGAGGCCTTCTTCGCGGAGTCGGACGTGGTCTCGATCCACGTGCGGCTGATCGACGCGACCCGCGGCATGGTGACCGCCGACGATTTCGCGCGCATGAAGCCCTCGGCGGTGTTCGTCAACACGAGCCGCGCCGGGCTGGTGGTGCCGGGCGCGCTCGAGGCCGCGCTCGCCAAGGGCCGGCCCGGCATGGCCGCGGTGGACGTCTACGAGGACGAGCCGGTGATGGGCGCCAAGCATCCGCTGCTCGCCATGGACAACGCGATCTGCGTGCCGCATCTGGGCTACGTCGAGCTGGACGGGCTCGAGCACATGTACGACACGATCTTCGACCAGGTGCTGGCCTACGGTGCCGGCAAGCCGATCAACGTGCTGAATCCGGAGGCCGCGGCGACCGCCAAGTCATGAGCATCCGAGACCGCGCGTACATCGTCGGCGTCTTCGAGCATCCGACCCGCAAGGCGGACAATATCTCGCTCGCCCAGCTCCACGCGGAAGTGGCGCACGGCGCGCTGACGGACGCGGGCCTCACCAAGGACGACGTCGACGGCTACTTCTGCGCGGGCGACGCGCCGGGCCTGGGCGGGCTCTCCATGGCCGACTACATGGGCCTGCGGCTGCGGCACATCGACACCACCGAGACCGGCGGGTCCTCCTACGTGGTGCACGTGGCCCACGCCGCGGAAGCGATCGCGGCGGGGCGCTGCGACGTGGCCCTGATCACGCTGGCCGGGCGGCCGCGTGCGGAGGGCATGGCCACCGGCACCGCCCCGCGCAACTACGGCTCCACCGCGCCCGACGTGGCGTTCGAGGCGCCGTTCTCGCCCACGGTGGTGAACCAGTACGCGATGGCGGCGATGCGCCACATGCACGAGTTCGGGACCACCAGCGAGCAGCTCGCGTGGATCAAGGTCGCGGCCTCCCAGCACGCCCAGCACAATCCCCACGCGATGCTGCGCGAGGTGGTGACGGTGGCGGACGTGGTCGGCTCGCCCATGATCTCGGATCCGCTGCATCGCCTGGACTGCTGCGTGATCAGCGACGGCGGCGGCGCGGTGATCGTGGCGCGGCCCGAGGTGGCGAAGCGGCTCAAGCGCCCGCCGGTCACGGTGCGCGGGGCGGGCGAGGCGGTGAAGCACCAGATGGGCGGGCAGATCGATCTCACCTACACCGGCGCGCGCTGGTCCGGCCCGGCCGCCTTCGAGAGCGCGGGGGTTTCCCCGGCCGACATCAAGTACGCCTCGATCTACGACAGCTTCACGATCACGGTGCTGATCACGCTCGAGGATCTGGGCTTCTGCCCCAAGGGGCAGGGCGGGCGCTTCGTCTCCGACGGCAACCTGATCGCGGGGGTGGGCAAGCTGCCGTTCAATACCGACGGCGGCGGCCTCTGCAACAACCACCCCGCCAACCGCGGCGGCATGACCAAGGTGATCGAGGCGGTGCGCCAGCTCCGCGGCGAGGCGCATCCGAAGGTGCAGGTGAAGAACTGCGACCTGGCCCTGGCCCACGGCACCGGCGGCTCCCTCGCCACGCGCCACGCCAGCGCCACCCTGATCCTGGAGGCGAGATAGCCATGGCCGCGAGCGCGCCGAAGATCCCGGCTCCGAACTCGACGCCCGAGACCGCGCCCTTCTGGGAGGCGGCGGCCAAGGGCAAGCTGCTCGTGAAGAGCTGCACCGCCTGCGGGCGGGCGCATCACTACCCGCGCCCGAACTGCCCCCTCTGCGGCAGCGACCGCACCGAGTGGAAGGACTCCGCGGGCCGCGGCGTCATCTACTCCTACAGCGTGATGCGGCGCGCGACCCCGCCCTACGTCATCGCCTACGTGACGCTGGACGAGGGGCCCACCATGATGACCAACCTGGTGGACTGCGACTTCGACGCGCTCCGCATCGGCCAGCCGGTGCGCGTGGTGTGGACGCCCACCGACGGCGGCCCGCCGGTGCCCATGTTCACCCCCAGGTAGCGCTCCTTCTCCCCGGAGATCACGCGGTGGGACGCTACCGGCTCGGCATCGACATCGGCGGGACGTTCACCGACTTCAGCCTCCTCGACGAGAGCACCGGCGAGCTCGCCAGCTTCAAGTCGCCGACCGTGCCGGGCGATCCCGGCCGCGGGGTCCTCGACGGATTTCGTGCCCTCGTGGCCGAGCGGGCGTTCGACCCGGGGGCGCTCGACTACCTGGTCCACGGCGCGACGATCGCCATCAATACCGTCATCCAGCGCAACGGCGCCTCGCTGGGGCTCCTGGTCACCGCGGGCTTCGGCGACCTGCTCGAGATCCAGCGGCTCCGGCTCGCGAGCCCGGTGAACTTCACGGCCACGCGCCCGCTGCCGCTCATCCCGCGCTACCGCGTGGGCGAGGTGACCGAGCGCATCCTGACCGACGGCACCGTCGACACCCCGCTCGACCGCGAGGAGCTCCTCCGCGAGGCGACGCGGCTCGTCGAGCGGGAGGGCGCCGAGGCCCTCGTCGTCTCGTTCGTCAATGCCTACCGCACGCCCGCGCACGAGGCGGAAGCCCGCAAGGTGCTGGCCGAGCGCTTCCCCGGTCTCCACGTCACCTGCTCGCACGAGGTGTGGCCGCAGATCCGCGAGTACGAGCGCACGATGGTGGCGATCCTGAGCGCCTACGTGCGGCCTCGCGTGGACCAGTACCTGGGGCAGCTCGAGCGGGAGCTGGGCGGGGTCGGGGTGCGCGTGCCCCTGTACATCACGAAGTCGAACGGCGGCGTGACGACCGCCCGCGACGCGCGACAGGCCACCGCGGAGACGATGCTCTCGGGCCCGGCCTCGGGCGTCATCGGGGCGACGTACGTCTGCGTGCGAGCCGGCTACCGCGACCTGATCACCTTCGACATGGGCGGCACGAGCGCCGACATCGCGCTGGTGCGAGATGGTCGGCCGGTGTACTCGACCAGCGAGACGGTGGGCGACTTTCCGATCGTCATGCCGGTGGTCGGCGTGTCGTCGATCGGGGCGGGCGGGGGCTCCATCGCGTGGCTCGACGCGGTCGGGGTCTTGAAGGTCGGCCCGCGCAGCGCGGGCGCCGATCCCGGGCCGGCCTGCTACGGCCACGGCGGGACCGAGCCGGCGCTGTCCGACGCCTTCCTCCTGTGCGGCTTCCTCAACCCCGACAACTTCGTCGGGGGGCGGCTGCGCCTGCATCCCGACAAGGCCGCCCTGGCCATGCGGCCGCTCGGCGAGGCGCTCGGCCTCGACGTGCACGAGACCGCCGAGGCGGTGATCGAGGTGGCCACCGCGAACATGTACGCGGCCTTCTCGAACGTGCTCGCCCGGCACGGGCTCGACCCGCGCGACTTCGCCCTGGTCGCCTTCGGCGGCGCCGGCCCCGTCGAGGCGTGCTTCCTGGCCGAGGAGTTCCACATCCCGCGCGTCATCGTGCCGCCGTCCCCGGGCACGCTCTGCGCCCAGGGCGCCATGATGGCCGACGTCAAGAGCGACTACGTGAAGACGATTCACCGGAAGCTCTCCGCGACCTCGAACCGGGGGAGCGTGGGGGGCAAGCTGCTCGCCGCCGAGTGCGCGGAGCTGTCCGAGCGCGCGCACGCGCTGGCTCCGCGAGGAGGCGCCCGCCGTCTCGGAGAGCACGATCGCCCACAGCGCCGACCTCCGGTACGTCGGGCAGGCCTTCCAGATCGAGGTGCCGATCGATCCCGCGTGGCTCGAGGAGGCCGGCACCGAGCGCCTGCAGGCCGCGTTTCACGATCGCCACGAGCGCCTGTACGCCCACGCCGACCGCGCCGCCGACGTCGAGCTCATTGATCTACGCGCAACCATCACCGGCGACACTCCGAAGCCGGCGCTCAGGGCCGTCCCGACGGGACAGGGTCCGGCCACCCCGGCGGGGCGGCGGCCCATCCACTACCGCAAGCAGCGCCACGACGCCGCGGTGTACCACCGGCGCGATCTCATGGCCGGCCAGCACCTCGACGGGCCGGCCGTCATCGAACAGGAAGATACGACCACGCTGGTGCCGGCTGGCTTCCGCGCATCCGTGGACGCGTTCGGCAACCTCGTGATCGAGGGCACGTAGCCATGGCCATCGACCGGGTCACGCTCGAGATCCTGCGCAATCACTACCAGGCGGTGGTGGAGGACATGGCGCGGATCATGGAGCGCACCGCCTACACGACCTTCGTGAAGGAGACCGCGGACTTCTCGACGGGGCTCGTGTCGACGGGCGGGGAGTACGTCGCCTATCCCTGGAACCTGGGCGCCTCGTCGTATCTCGGGCTCAACATGGCCCAGACCCTCGGCTACTTCGATCACTACGACGAGGGCGACATCGTCATCTGCAACGACGCGTACCTGTCGGGCCCGCTGTGCACCCATCTGCCGGACATCCACATTCTCCGCCCGATCTTTCACGCGGGGCGCGTCATCTGCTGGGGCTACGCGTTCGTCCACTCCTCCGACATCGGGGGCGCGGTGCCGGCGAGCGTGTGGCCCCGGGCGACCGAGATCTTCCAGGAAGGGCTGCGGCTTCGACCGACCAAGCTCTACCGGCGTGGCGTGCTCCAGGAAGACGTCAAGAACCTGATCGGGGACAACTGCCGCATCCCCGAGGTCAACTGGGGCGACATCAAGGCGATGGTGGCCGCGGTCAGCTCGTGCGACCGGCGCGTCCAGGAGATGATCGGCAAGTTCGGCCTCGCCACGGTGGTGGAGGGGATCGACGCGGTTCTCGACTACGCCGAGCAGCGGGCGCGGGTGGCGATCCGGAAGATCCCCGACGGCACCTATCGGTTCACCGAGTACATGGAGGACGACCTCCGTTCGGAGGTGCCGGTCCGCATCCAGGTCGCCCTGACGATCGCGGGCGACGCGATCCATCTCGATTTCACGGGCACCGATCCCCAGGTGGGCTCGGCGCTCAACATCGCGAGCCATGGGGTGACGCATCCGTTCCTGTGCCAGGCGATCAACGCCTACCTCGTCACCGAGGATCCGGGAATCCCCAAGGCCTCCAGCATTCTCCGGCCGGTGCGGGTGACGGCGCCGCCCGGCTGTCTCGTCAACGCGCTCTTCCCGTCGCCGGTCGGCGTGCGCTACGGAACGGTGCTGAGAGTCTTCGACGCGGTCCTCGGCGCGCTCGCCCAGGCGCTGCCCGGCCGCGTGCCCGCCGCGCCGGCGGGCGGGATCTCGCCCGTGGTGGCCTCGGTCCTGGATCTCATGACCGGCCAGCGTCAGGTCCAGGTCGTCGAGCCCATGCTGGGCGGCGGCGGGGGCCGCCCCGAGATGGACGGGATCAGCGGCGCCGATTCGACCGCGGGCTTCCTCCGGAACACGCCGGTCGAGTCCATCGAGGCCGAGGTGCCGATCGTCATGCGCCGGTATCACCTGATTCCCGACACGGGCGGGGCGGGCGAGTACCGCGGCGGCCTCGCGGTCCGCCTCGACTTCCAGGTGTTTCACCCGCACGCCATCGTGACGGCGCGCGGGATGGAGCGATGCCGCCTGGAGCCCTGGGGCGTGGCCGGCGGCCGCGCGGGCACGATGGGAAGCTGCGTGGTCAACCGCGGGACGTCGCGAGCGCGCGACATCGGCAAGGTCGACGTGCTGCACCTCGAGCCCGGTGACGTGGTGAGCTTCTTCTCGCCGAGCGGGGGCGGCCACGGCGATCCGCGCGGCCGGGACCCCGAGGCGGTGCGGGCGGACGTGCGCGCGGGGTTCCTCAGCGTCGGCCGGGCGCGCGAGGCGTACGGTGTCGTGCTGGCCGACGGTCGGGTCGATGCGGAGGCGACTGCGCGGCGGCGCGCGGCCATGCCCGCCCCACCCACTGGGACGTTCGACTTCGGCGAGCGGCGCGCCGAGATGGAGCGACACTGGCCGCCGACGATCCAGGATGCCGCCCACCGGGTCCTCGGAAGTGTGCCGCCGGCCGTGCGCGACTGGGGCAAGCACCAGATCTACGAGCGGATTCGCGAGATCGCGGGCACCCGCCCGCCCACCACGGCCGACGTGGACGTGGCCTGGGCCGACATCCGGGCCCGCCTGGCGCGCGCGCTCGGGGAGACATGAAGCCCCGGAACCCTACCGCCGGCGGGTAGCGGAATGAGACGCTGATCGGCCCCCCGGACCTCGGCCCGCTCCTCGTCGGCATCGCGTGCGCGGCCGCCCTCGTGACCGGCTTCCTGCGCAACGCGGTGGGCGGCGGCATCGGGCTCGCCCTCACGCCGGTCCTGACGATCGTCCTGCCGCCCCAGCCGGTGCTCGCGATGATCGGCCTGCTCCTGCTCCTGAGCGACCCCATCTCGCTCTGGCTCTACTGGCGGCGCTGGGATCGCGAGGAGGCGCGCCGGCTCGTGCCCGCGATGCTCGTCGGCATCGTGCTGGGCGGCTGGCTGGTGGCCGGCCTCTCGGCGACCGCGCTGCGCCAGACCATCGGCGGGGCCGCGCTGCTCTTCGGGTCGGTGCAGCTCGCGGTCATGCTGCGCGGCGGGACCCCGACCGCGGCGCCCTCCTCGCGGCCGGTGGCGATGGGCGTCGGGCTCGCGGCGGGTGTGGCCTCGACGGTGGCGCATTCGGGCGGCGTGGTGCTCGGGCTCTACCTGGTCGGCCGGCCGCTCAGCAGCGCCGGCGTGGTGGCCACGGGCACCCTGGCCTACGCCATGTCCGACGTGGTGAAGGTCGGCACGTACGCCGCGATCGGCTGGGTGACCCCGCCGCTCCTGCTCGCCACCGTGGCGGCGACGCCGTTCCTCTACCTCGGGAGCTGGCTCGGATACCGGCTCAACGCCCGGTTGCCGCGACGGGCATTCGCGCTGACGCTGGTGGCCATCGCCCTCGCCGGTGCGCTCCGTCTCCTGCTGAGCTGAAGCGCGCCGGCCGCCGCGCGCCGCGATTTTCCGTGGCCGGGCACGTCGAGCATGGCAGGATGGACTGCGCCGGAGAGAACGTGGACGAGACATCCTCGCCGCTGAAATCGTTCATGAAGTGGGTCGGCATCGTCGCGGCCGTGCTGTCGCTCATTGCCGGGGCGCGGCAGTTTCTGACCATGACCGCCGAGTCCGCCGAACGCGAGCGGCGTATCAGCGAATTGCTGGCGACCGGCGCGGCCCAGCAGTCGGCCCGGGATTATCCGCAGGCGTGGACGACCTTCGAGACGGCGCTGACGCAGGCGGAGCAGGGCAATCTCCTCGCCAAGCTGACGCGCCGTCCGGGCGAGCGGCGGCAACAGGTGAGAGCCGCGCAGGAAAGCCTGGCGATGCAGTGGCTGGAGAACGTCTCCGTGCCGCAGGGGCAGACATTCACGAGCGTGGTCGACAAGGTGCTGCCCGTCTTGCATCGGGGCGCCCTCGAATCATCCGGCGCGCGAGTCGGCGACCTGTATGCGCACGTCGGCTGGGGCTACTTCCTGAAGCGGCGCGATGGGCAGTCCGCGCTGGATCCCGCGCCGTGGTACGTCAAGGCGCTCGAGGCCGATCCCGCCAATCCCTATGCCCATGCCTTCCGGGGTCACTGGAAGATGTGGAGCAACGAACCGGTCGACTCCGCGATGGGCGAATTCGCCAAGGCGGTGGCCAGCAATCGAGAGCGCCCGTATGTGCGCGGCATGCAGATCTCGGCATTGCTGAACCGGGGCAGCACCGACGCGCGCGTGGAGCTCGTCAAGATTGCCAGCGAGATGCACAAGAACGACGAGGCCATCGACGGCCGATTGCTGCGGGAGATCCGGGGGATCTACCAGGCCGCCCTGAGGGACGAGCCTCTCACGGAGCGTCTGATCGCGGCGCTGCCGGCGCCGGAGCATCTGGTGATCGTCGACATGGTGAAGGCCGGCTCCTCCCCGGCGACGGGGTCGGACGATTCGCTGGACGTGACGAAGGCGCTGCTGGAAGAAGCCGGCGGTCAGCCGGCAGGCGCGCTCAAGACGTGGCGCGCGGTGCGCGCGAATCAGCCGGAGGCGGCCAGTCCGCTCGCCAGGCGAGCCGACGCGGCGATCAAGCGCCTCGCGAGGTAGCGCCTGAGCGCTAGGCGCGCCGGAACGCGGACTCGAGTCGGTCGATCACGTCCTGCTCGGCGGCCGAGACGGCGCCTACCCCGAGAAAGCCCCCGCTCGCGCGGGCGACGGCCTTGGCGCGCTCCATGAGCCCCGCCTTGAGGGCCGCGAGCTCCTGGGGAGGCATGCGCTCGGAGAGGCCGCGGACCATCTCGGTCCACGCGGCGAGCAGTCGCGGCTCGGGCTTCTTCTCGAGCCAGCTCCGCAGGAGGTCGTGGTCGGCCGTGCCGGCGGCGATGCCGGACTTCTCCGCCCGCTCGAGGACGGTCTGACGCTCCTTCGCGTCCAGCGAGCCGTCGGCCCAGGCCACCTCCACGAGCGGGACGATCGCGAGCGCGCTCACGATCTCGGGCCGGATGCCGAGCTCGATCAGCCGGTCGATGATCTTCTCGTTCGTGATCCCGATGGCCTTGGCCAGGCTCTCGCGGGAGGTGGTCCGGTCCTTCAGCTCGCGGAGGCGCGCGATGGCCCGCTCGTTTTCCTTCCGGAAGAACTCGTCCTCGAGGCTCTTGCCCCGGTCACCCAGGATCCCCGGATTCTCAGCCATGCCCATCCTCCCGGCGCACGCGCGCCTCGAACGTATGTGATCGTTGGACGACGAGATCGATGGTACCAGATGTGCCCTGGGAGCCCGGGCGCCGAGGGGCGATCCGCCTACAGCTTCGCCATCACCCGATCCGCGAAGTCCTCGATCACGCGGTACTGCCGGTTGAGCGGCGGGTAGAGCATGATCTGGCTCAGCCCCTGGCTCTCGAGCTCCTTCAACCGCTCCACGATGCGCTCGGGCGCGCCGGTGAGGCACGTGGCCTCGATCAGCTCCGGGGTGAGGAAGCGGGCCTCCTCCGGGTCCACGAAGCTGTAGTGGCTGCCGTGCAGGCGCTGGTGCCGGACCTCGGGCGGCGCCTGGTTGAGCCAGTCGAGATAGCCCTTCCACACCGGCCGCGCGTAGGCGGGCGGCTCCGCGCCGGTCTCCAGGTGGTGCGCGACCAGGTAGTGCAACCCCGTGATCACCGCCGCGCCGCACTCCGCGATGATCCGCTCGGAGTTGGCCGTCTCGCCCGGCTGCAGCAGGGCGACGTTCACCATGGCCGAGGTGTGGAAATCCCTGGGCAGCGCGCGCCCGGCCTTCTGGGCGCCGCGGCGCGCGTTGGCGAGCATCTCCGGCACCGTCCCGCCGCGCGGCATGCCGGAGATGAGCCCGTCGCCCAGCTCGCCGGCGAGGGCCTGCGCCTTCGGGCCGAACCCCGCGATGTAGACCGGGATCGGGTGGTCGAGGTCGATGAAGCGGTGCTCGCGCATCTGGAAGCGGATCGGGTGCGTCTCGCCGTTCAACGTGTAGTCGACCTCTTCGCCGCGGAGCAGGGCGCGGACGGTCTGCACGTACTCCTTGAACGGGCCGAGGCGCATCGGCTTCTGGCCGAGCGTGCGCATCGCGGTGTGGCCGGTGCCGAGCCCGATGAAGCAGCGGCCGGGCGCCAGACGGTTGATGGTGGCGATGCCGTTGGCCGCGACCGGCGCGAGCCGCAGCCCCGGCACGTTCACGCCGGTGCCGAGGCGCATCCGGCGCGTCTGCTGGGCGGCCAGGGCCAGCACCGCCCAGCAGTTGGACCGGATCATCTGGCTGTCGGTGACCCAGCAGTGCGAGAAGCCGAGGTTCTCGGCGTGGGTGATGTAGCCGATCTCGTCGATCTTGGCGTGAACGATGCCGAAGTCCATGGCTCGCGATGGCGTCGACGGGCTACTTGTCGAGCCAGACCTCCTGCATGCGGCCGTAGTTGTAGAGCGCGTTGTGAGGCACCAGGTTCTTCACGTGCGGCCACCGCGCGAAGTACTCCTTGCGCCAGCCGAGCATGGGGCGCGCCACGTCGGCCTCGAGCTTGCGCTGGATGTCGGCCACGAGCTTGAGCCGCTTGGCGCGGTCGAGCTCCTGCGACTGCTGGTCGATCAGCCGCTCCATCTCCTCGCTGCAGTAGTCGGTGTAGTTCCGCGGCGAGCCGCACTTGTAGTTCTCGAAGAGGTAGGCGTCCGGATCGTCGAAGCCGCCCGCGGTGAGGTTGGCTCCGATCTGGAAGTCGCGCCGGGAGAGGGCCGGGAACCAGGCCGCGGTGTCGAGCTGCTTGATCGTCGCCTCCATCCCGATCAGGCGGAGCTGGTCCACCACGAAGGACGCCAGGTCGAGGTAGATCGGCAGCGTCCGGGTCACGAGGTCCACCCGGAGCGGCTTGTCGGGCCCGTAGCCGGCTTTCGCGAGGAGCTGCTTGGCCTCCGCCTTGTCTTTGGCGGGGTCCCGGTAGCCGGCCAGCGTGCGGAGCTCCGCGTCGGGCAACCCCCAGAAGCCGAGCGGCCTGGGCATGAGGGCGGCGCCGGTGACCGCGCCGTTCTGGCGGACGCCCCGCACGTAGGCGTTGCGGTCGAGCGCGAGGTTGACGGCCTGGCGCACCGCCGGATTGTCGAACGGGGCGCGCTTGTGGTTCAGGATCACGTTGTCGCTACCGTTCTGCCCGACCTCGGTGATGACGAGCGACGGGGCCTGCGCCTTGGCCGCGTCGGCCATCGCCTTCGTCATCTCGAGCGGCATGAAGGCGTCGATGCGCCCCGCCTGGAGCGCGGCCAGGCGCGTCCCCCGCTCCCGGATGATGGTGTAGCGGATGCCGTCGAGATAGGGCCGGTCGGGCACGAAGTAGCTCGGGTTGCGCTCCAGCTCGATGAGCTGGCCGCGGAGGTACTCCTTGTGGCGGAAGGGCCCGGTGCCGACGCAGCGCTGACGGAGATCGGCGATCGGCACGTGGGCCGGATACACCGGGGAGTAGCCCGAGGCGAACATCAGGAGCAGGGACGGCTGCGGCCGCTTGAGCCGGAACACCACCGTGTGCGGCTCCGGGGTCTCGATGGCCTCCACGTTCGCGTACCAGTCCTTGCGCGGACTCGTGCGCATCTTGGCTGCGCTGTCCGGCGCCTCGCGGACCATGTCGAAGGTGTGCTTGACGTCGCGGGCGGTGAACGGCTTGCCGTCGTGCCACGTCACGTTCTTCCGGAGGAAGAAGACGAGGTTCCGGAAGTTGTCCTGCCACGACCACCGCTCGGCGAGCTCGGGGATGACCGTCTCCGCGCTGTCGAGCGGCTTGAGCGGGTCGAAGATGACGAGGTTCGAGTAGCACGGCGACATCGGCCAGACGTTGGAGATGGTGGCCGACTCGTGGACGAGCAGTCCCGGCGGGTCCTCGGTCAGCACCGAGTTGAGGATCCCCCCGCGCTTGGGCTTGCCGCTCTGGGCGCTCGCGGGCGTGGCGAAGAGAGCCGCCGTGACCAGGATCAGGATCGCGAGGATCACGGACGGCAGAGAGCGTCGGGTCATGAGGGTCTCCGGTGGCAAGGGCTAGTGCATCACGAGGCCACCGGTGACATTGATGGCCTGGCCGGTCATGTAGGACGACTTGCCGGAGGCGAGGAAGCCCACGAGGTTGGCCACGTCCTCCGCGGTCTCGATGCGGCCCAGCGGGATCTGCTCCACGCGCTGCTTGAGGTACTCGCCGGGCTTG
Source organism: uncultured Candidatus Rokubacteria bacterium (assembly GCA_963747235.1). Taxonomy (GTDB): domain Bacteria; phylum Methylomirabilota; class Methylomirabilia; order Rokubacteriales; family CSP1-6; genus CAMLFJ01. The sequence continues at coordinate 175,796 of CAVVEU010000033.1, read as the reverse complement.
AGGCCGAAGAGCTTCTCGCCGGCTTCCCGGTCGATCTGGAAGATCATGTCCGTCTCCACGATGCCGGGGCACACGCAGTTGGCGCGGATGCCGTCGGCGGCGTGGGCCAGGGCCAGGCTCTTGGTCATGCTGATCACCGCGGCCTTGGTGATGCCGTAGACCAGCGAGGTCTTGAGCCCGATCTTGCCCGCCATCGAGGCCAGGCTGATGATGTTGCCGCGCCTTGCCTTGACCATGTGGCGTAGCACCGCCTGGCTCGCGAAGAAGACCCCCTTGGCGTTGACCGCGAGCAGGCGGTCCCAGTCGTCCTCGGTCACGTCCGCGGTGTGGGCGGAGCGGTGGATGCCCGCGTTGTTGACCAGGATGTCGATGCGTCCGAACTCGCCCACCGTGCGATCGGCCATCGCCTGCAGATCGGCCATGCGGGTGACGTCGGTGCGGAGGGCGAGGGCCCGCCGCCCGAGCTTGCGCACCTCATCCGCGGTGCGCTTGCCGGTGGCTTCGTCCATCTCGGCGACCACGATGTCGGCCCCCATGCCCGCCAGCTCCAGCGCGATGGCGCGGCCGATATTGCGCCCCGCGCCGGTGACGATCGCGGCCTGACCTTGAAGCTCCATCTGGATGCCATCCATCTCAGCAACAGCCGCCGGCGATGTTGCCTTCTTCCGCTCGACCAGCTCGACGCGCACGTCGTCCGGCGCCTGCACGAAGCAGATACGAGGCGCCGCCGGGGTTCTGGATCGGCCCTTCCAGCAGCTTCGCGCCCAGGCCTTCCAGCCGCTTGATGTCGGCCTCGAGGTTCTCGGAGTCGAAGCCGAAGTGCTCGAGGCCGTGATGAGCCTTGGCGTCGCCCGCTCCGAGCGTCTCGTTGGAGCGCGCGCCCGAGATGTTCACCGGGGTGCCGTCCTCGCTCTGACAGCGCACGAAGCGGTCGCCGAAGACCCGCGTCTCGTCGGACAGGATCTTGAACGCGAAGGCCTTCACGTACCAGTCGGCGGTCTTGCGGGGGTCGGAGGCCTTCAGATGGATGTGATTGATCCGGTAGGGCATGGCGGTGTCCTTTCGGCTGAGGTATCGTCGGTGTCGCTGCCGCGCTCGGTGCCGCGCTAGAGAATAGTAGGACCCGCCCGCCGGTTCAAGGACCGGTGCGTTCAAGAGGAGCGATTCATGGACATCGGCTGCCATCTTCCCAACCAGGGGCCCCTGGCCACCGGCGAGGCCCTTCAGCGCTTCTGCCGCGAGGCCGAGCAGCGCCACGTCGCCTCGCTGTGGGTGAGCGATCACGTCATCTTCCCGCGCTCCGCCACCGGCAGCTATCCGGGCGGGCGCTTCCCGCATCCGCCCGACAAGCCCTATCTCGAGCCGGTGACCGTGCTGGCCGCCGCCGCGGTCCTCACGAGCCGCGCGCGCCTCGGCGCCTCGGTCTTCATCCTCGGCCACCGCCACCCGGTGGTGATGGCCAAGATGCTCACCAGCATCGACGCGCTCTCCAATGGCCGGCTGATCTGCGGCGTGGGCGTCGGCTGGTGGAAGGAGGAGCTCGAGATCCTCGGCGTGCCCTTCCACGCCCGCGGCCGCCACGGCGATGAGATCCTCCGCGCGTTCAAGGCGCTCTGGACCGAGGACAACCCGCGCCTCGACGGCGAGTTCTTCCGCTTCCGCGAGCTGGGCTTCGCGCCCAAGCCGGTGCAGAAGCCGCACCCGCCGATCTGGGTGGGCGGCGACAGCCCGGGCGCGTTCCGCCGCGTGGTCACGCTGGGCGACGGCTGGCACGCCACGTCCAAGGACCCGGCCCAGCTCCGCGAGGGCCTGGGCCGCCTGGCCAAGGTCGCGGAGCAGCACAAGCGCGACATGAAGACGATCGACATCTCGGTGCGCTACAGCCTGCCCGACACCCTGATCGCGGGCGGGCCCCAGCAGGCCATCGACGAGCTCGCCGGCTACAAGCGGCTCGGCCTGAGCCACGTCATGATCGACTTCCGCCGCGACGACTTGCCGAAGATGCTAGAGCTCCTGGAGCTGGTGACAGGCACCATCCGCCCGGCGGTGGAGAAAGCCTAGGCGAAGCGAGGCATCACCTTTTCGGCGAACAGGCGCATCGAGCGCGTGACCTTCTCGTGGGCGAGGCCGCCGCGGGAGAAGGCGCCCATGTAGTGGGTGATGCCGAGCGCCTCGTTGTGCAGGCGGACCTTGTCGGCGACTTCCTCGGCGTCGCCCGCGATGGCGGCCTGAGCCCGCGCTTCGCGGCCAGCGTGTACGTATCCGGCGAGACCGCCGCGGTCCAGAGCGGCGGGTGCGGCTTCTGGACCGGCTTCGGGTTGACCCGCACCCGCGGCACCGTGTAGAAGGCGCCGTCGAAGGTCATCTCGTCCTGGGTCCAGGCGCGGCGGATGATCTCGAGCTCCTCGTCGAAGCGCTGGCGGGTGTCCACCATCGAGGCGCCGAGGCCGTGGAACTCGTTCGGCTGGTACCCGCGGCCGAGGCCGAACTCGAGGCGGCCCCCGAGAGGATGTCGATCTCGGCCCACTCCTCCGCGATCCGCAGCGGGTGCTCGAAGGGCGCGATGACCACCGCGGTGCCGATGCGGGCCCTCCGCGTCTCCCGCGCGAGCGCGCCCGCGAGCGGGGCCAGCGAGGGGACGATGCCGTAGGGCGAGAAGTGGTGCTCGGCCAGCCAGATCGTGTGAAAGCCCAGCTCGTCGGCGAGCCGGCACTCCGCGAGGGCGTTGCCGTACACCTCCGCGTGCGTCTGCCACTCGCGGAGTGACAGGAGGTCCTCGAGAACTTCACTTGATCAGGCCGTAGAACCTCCCCGCGTTCTCGCAGGTCATCTTGTGCATGACGTCGGCGGGCAGGTGGCCGAACTGCTCGGCGATGTACTTGGAGGAGTCGGGCCACACGCCGTCGCCGTGCGGGTAGTCGGAGCCCCACATCAGCGTCTCCACGCCCATGTCGTCGATCAGCTTGGTGCCGATGCGGTCGAACTGGAAGGTGGCCTTGCACTGGCGCCGCCAGTAGTCGCTCGGCTTCATCTTGAGGCCGAGATCGTGGAAGCGGTCCTCCCACTCGAAGTCCATGCGGTCGAGCGCGTAGGGGACCCAGCCGATGCCGCTCTCGCCGAACGCGATGCGCACGTTCGGATAGCGCTCGAGCACCGCGGCGCCGATGATCGCGGCCAGGATGTTGACCAGGTTCATCTGGAACGCGGAGACCACCGTGAAGAAGGCGGCGCGCCGCGTGAGGCCGGTCTGCTTCTCCAGCACCGAGGGCGCCAGGGCCGGGAAGGTGTGGAAGTGCAGCGGGAGGTTCACGTCGTTGACCGCCTTCCAGAGCGGCTCCCACGACGGGTGCCACATCGGCTCCATGTCCCAGGAGCAGGAGAGCTCCATGCCGCGCAGGCCGAGCTTGGCCACGCGGTAGACCTCCTGCACCGCGGCGTCGATGTCGCCGTAGGGCAGGCAGGCCAGACCGATGAAGCGGTCCGGGTCGTGGCCGCAGAAGTCCACGAGCCAGTCGTTGTAGATGTGGAACATCTCGGTGGCGGCCTCGTGGTCGTTCAGCCGCGTGGCCGCGCCCAGGATGCCGTAGATGACCTCCGCCTGCACGCCGTCGCGGTCCATGTCCTTCGCCCGCAGCGCCGGAGTGGTCGGACGGGCGATCCCCTTCCGGCCGTCATCGTAAAGACCGGTAGCCGCCATGACGTCCACCCGGTGATGCTTGCCGGCCTCGTACTTGGATCCGGCCGGGCCCACGCCGCCCCAGAGGCCGAAGTTGGTGCCGTTCCGGGCGGTCCAGAACGGGCCGTCGGGGCCGTCCTTCACGAAGGGCATGCGGTCCTTCAGCACCGCCGAGGCGTTCGCGGTGAACAGATCGGGCGGGATCCAGGGCAGGTCGATGTGGCAGTCGGCGGAGATCCGTTGGTAGCGCATGACGCCCCCTTTGGCCGGTACCGGGTCACTACTCGCGTGTGGACAGAGCCTAGCCACCGGCGGGCCTCACGTCAACCTATGCCCGCGCCTTGACTCCGGGCCTCCGGACGCGGCACCATGCCCGGGCCGCCATGCTCCAGGGCATCCGCGTCCTCGACCTCTCCCGCGTCATCGCCGGCCCCTACTGCGCGGCCCTGCTGGGCGACCTGGGCGCCGACGTCATCAAGCTGGAGCGGCCCGGCCGCGGCGACGACCTGCGCGCGCTCCGCGGCAGCGGCCGGATGAGCGCGTCGTTCGCCGCGGTCAATCGCAACAAGCGCGGGATCGCGGTGGACCTGCAGAAGCCCGAGGGCGCCCGGCTCGCCTTCGACCTCGCGCGGCGCGCGGACGTGGTCATCGAGAACTTCCTGACCGGCGTGGCCGAGAAGCTCGGCCTGGGCTACGCGGCGGTGCGCGCGGCGAATCCGGCGGTGGTCTACGCCTCGGTGACCGGCTTCGGCCAGACCGGCCCGCTCGCGCGCAAGCCCGGCTACAACACGATCGCGCAGGGCATGAGCGGGCTCATGGCGCTCACCGGCATGCCCGGCGATCCGCCGACGCGCGTGGGCGGCTCGGTCTCCGACGTGGCCGCGTCCTACATGACCTTCGGCATGGTCAACGCCGCGCTCGTGCATCGCTTCCGCACCGGGGAAGGCCAGCACGTGGACGTGAGCCTGGTCGGGGCGAGCCTCGGGCTCCTGCCCGACCCGACCGCGATCTACTTCGACACCGGCGAGCGGCCCAAGCGCGCAGGCAACCGCAACCTGAACCTCTCGCCCGCCGAGGCGTTCCAGGCCAAGGACGGCTTCGTCAACGTGGTGTTGCTGAACCCCGAGCAGTGGGGCCGCTTCTGCCAGGCGCTGGGCGATCCCGGCATGGAGACCGATCCGCGCTTCGCCGATAACCAGGCACGGCTTGCCAATCATCCGGCGTTCAAGGCGCGCGTGGAGGCGATCCTGGGCACGGGCTCCGCCACCGAGTGGGTCGCGCGCCTCGAGGCGGGCGGCATCGCGGCGGGCCCCATCTACGAGTTCCACGAGGTCTTCGAGGACCCGCAGGTGCGCCACCTGGGGCTCGTGGCCGAGGTGGAGCAGCCCGGCGCGGGCAAGGTGAAGATGCTCACGTTCCCGGGCCGCGCCTCCGGCACGCCGCCGCGCATCGATCGTCCCGCGCCGCTGCTCGGCCAGCACACCGCCGAGGTGCTCGGCGAGCTCGGGCTCGCGCGCGAGGAGATCGATCGCCTGGCCGCGGCCGGCGTCATCGTGCTCGGCGAGCAGCCCTAGCGATCTCGTTAGACGCGGCCGCCCGGCCGCGCGTGTACACGCAAACAAAGGAATATTCGCGACGGCCTCCTTCGTCTGATCGGGCGAGGAGGACACCGTCATGCGACTGTTCTGGATTCCACTGGCCGCGCTGCTGCTGGCCGGCTGTGCCATCGTGCCGCTCGTCCCGTTCGGCTACGCGCCGCCGCCTCCGCGGCCGCGCTACACCTACAGCTACCCCGGCTATCCGGCCTACCCGTACGCGCCGCGCTACTACGACCGCGGCCGCTGGTAGGTAGTATTCTCGGCGGGTGCGCCGCCCACTGTTCGCCTTCCGCTGGCTGATTCCGCTCCTCGGAAGCCTGGCGGTGCTGGCGGCGCCCTCGCCCGAAGGCTTGAGCCTGGAGGGCCAGCGCGTTCTCTCCGTGATCGTGCTCGCCATCGGGCTCTGGGGCTTCGAGACGCTCCCCCCCGGCGTCACCGGCATGGTGGCGATCATGGCGCTCGTCTTCACCCACGCGGTGCCGAGCATCCGCGAGGGCCTGGTGGGCTTCGCGGATCCCATCGCCTACTTCCTGATCGGCGTGCTGACCCTGGGCGTGGCGGTGGCGCGGAGCGGCCTCGCCGAGCGGGTGGCGCATCTGCTGCTCGCGCGCGGGCGGGGTCGGGCCGGCGCGCTCTACGCGCACCTGCTGCTCGCGCTGCCCGTGCTCACGCTGCTGCTCCCGTCGGCGACCACGCGCACCGGCATCCTCGTCCACGTCTACGACCAGGCCTTCACGCTCGGCCGCGTGCCGCCCGGCGCGCCGCTCGCCCGCGCCATCATGCTGGTGCTGAACTCGGTGAACCGCCTGTCGTCCACGATATTGTTGACCGGCGGCATCACGCCCATCGTGGCCGCCGGCCTGATCGGCACGATCTCGTGGACGCGCTGGTTCGTGCTGATGAGCGTGCCGTACCTGGCCCTGATCAGCCTCGCCGCCGCCGCGATCTACCTGCGCTACCGCCACGGCTTCCAGACCCTGGTGCAGGTGCCGCCCCGGTCCGAGCCGCGCCCGCTCTCCGCCGTCGAGTGGCGCACCGCGCTGATCACCGCGGGCGCGGGGCTGCTCTGGCTGACCGACTCCATCCACCACTGGCATCCCACGCTGCCCGCCCTGCTGGCGTGGGTGTTCTTCCTGATGCCCGTCGTGGGCGTGATGACCTGGCGGCAGTTCGAGCAGGAAGTCGGCTGGGCGAACTTCTTCGTCCTCGCGTCGTCGCTGTCCCTGGCCACGGCGCTCTCGCGCTCCGGCGCGAGCGCGTGGCTGGCCGGCGGCGTGGTCGGGACGGCCCGCTCGGTGGCCGACTCGCCCTGGATGGTGGTGGGGGTGCTGCTCGTCGCCTCCGCGGTGGTGCGGCTCCTGATCCCGAACATCACCGGCTTCCTCGCGACCACGATCCCGGTGGCGATGTCGGTGGGCACCACCGCCGGCCTGAACCCCATCCTCTGCGGGCTCATCGTCACGATCGCGGGCGACGCGGTTCTCTACTATCCGGCGCAGGCCGCCTCGTCGCTGGTGGTCTACGAGCGCGGGCACCTCACCGCGGGCGAGATCTTCGGCTTCGGCCTCCTGATGACCGCGCTCGCCGCAGTAGTCGTTCTCGCCGTCGCGATTCCGTACTGGGCCTTGATCGGAGAACCGCTGGCCACCATGCGATGAGCCGACCGCTTCGAGCGCGGGCTTTGCCCGCGCAGCCTGTTTCTGGGGGGAGGCCCGGAACGGGGGCGTAGCCCCCCTCCGAGGATTTAGCGGGGGCGGTCGAGGACTTCGCGGACCTTGGCGATCAGGGCGACGGGCGTGAACGGCTTGCCGAGCAGGAACAGGCTCGCGTCGAGCACGCCGTGGCGAACGATGGCGTCGCCGGTGTAGCCCGACATGTACAGCACGCGCATGTCGGGCCGGGTCGCCCGCACGCGATCCACCATCTCGCGCCCGCTCATGCGCGGCATCACCACGTCGGTGAGGATCAGGTCGATTCGCTTGCCTTCCTTCTCGTAGACCTGAACCGCCTGGGCGCCGTCGCTCGCCTCCAGCACCGTGTAGCCCTGGCGCTCCAGCACCTCGCGGGCGAGCGCGCGCACGTCGCCTTCGTCCTCCACCAGCAGGATGGTTTCCTGACCGGTGGCCGGCAGGGGCGCCGCGGCCTCGTCGGCGGCGCCGGTGTCGGCCGCGGTCTCGACCTGGGGCAGGTAGATCTCGAAGGTCGTGCCGCCGCCCACCACGCTGCGCACATGGATCGCGCCGCCGTGCTGGCGCACGATCCCGTGCACCATCGAGAGCCCGAGCCCGGTGCCCTTGCCCGGCTCCTTGGTCGTGAAGAACGGTTCGAAGATACGGGCCTGGGTCGCCGCGTCCATGCCGGTGCCGGTGTCCATCACGCGGAGCACCGCGTACGGACCGGGCGGGAGCGCGTCCGGCCGATCGGGCGGGACCGCCCCGAGTCGCACGTGGTCGGTCTCGAGGCCGAGCGTGCCGCCCTGCGGCATCGCGTCGCGCGCGTTCACGGCCAGGTTCATCAGCGCCTGCTCGAGCTGGGCCGGATCGGCGTTCACCCGCCCGGCGCTCGGCCCCAGCGTCAGCAGCAGGTCCACGTCCTCGCCGATGAGCCGCCGGAGCATCGTGCTCACATCCGCGACCATGGCGTTGAGATCGAGGACCTTCCGCTGGAGCACCTGCTTGCGGCTGAAGGCCAGGAGCTGGCGCGTGAGGGCGGCGGCGCGGTCGGCCGTCTTCTGGATCACCTCGATGCTGCGGCGCACCGGGTCGTCGGCCTTGAGCTTGCCGAGGACCAGGTGGGCGCGGCCGGTGATGATCGTGAGCAGGTTGTTGAAGTCGTGCGCGACGCCGCCCGCGAGGCGGCCCACCGCCTCCATCTTCTGGGCCTGCCGGAGCTCTTCCTCGAGCTCGAAGCGCTGGGTGATGTCCATCATCGCGCCGATCATGCGGGTGGGCCGGCCGTCCGCGTCGTGCAGCACGTAGCCCCGGTCGTAGACGTTGGCGTACGTCCCGTCGGCGCGACGAAACCGATACTCCGCGCTCCAGCTCTCGGCGCCGCGCTCCACCGCCGCGTCGATGTCGCGCTTCACGCGGTCGCCGATCGTCCGGGTGGATCGTCTCGTGCCACCACGTGACGTCCGGGCCGACCTGCTCCGGCGTGTAGCCGAAGAGCGTGTTGACGCCCTCGTTCCACCACAGCGCGTGGCTCACCAGATCCCAGTCCCACACCGCGTCGTTGGTGGCGCGGGCCACGAACTGGAAGCGGTCCTGGCTCTCCCGCAGCGCGCGGACCAGCCGCTCCGCGGTGCCGCGGGCGATCTGCTCGGCCTCGAGGATCTGGGCGTTGCGGATCGCGATGGCGGCGTGCGCGGCCAGCCGCACCAGGACCGACTCGTTCTGGTCGGTGAACGCGCGGGCCGAGCGGTTGTCCACGTAGAGCAGGCCCTCGACCCGGTCGTCGATCAGGATCGGCACCACCATCTTGGCGGTGATCCCGAGCGCGCCGATCTGCCCCGCGTAGTCGCGGCTGATCCGGGGATCGTGGAGGTAGTGATCCGTCCGCGCCGGCCGGCCCTCGTCGAGCGCGAGGCCGCCGAGCCCCTTGCCGGGCTCGACCCGGACGCGGGCGAGGTCGGTGTACCACGGGGCCGTCCAGTAGCGCAGCAGCACCGCGTCGGACTCGGGGATGCGCAGGCCGATCACCGCGCCGTCGCTGCGGCAGAGCTCCTGCGCGGCCTCGGTGACCCGGCGGAGCACGGTGGCGAGCTCGGGCGCGGCGCCGATCGTGCGGGCCAGGTCGGCCAGCACCTCCGCCTCGCGCCGGCGCCGCTCCTCCTCCGCGAAGAGCCGCGCGTGCTCGAGGGTGATCGCGGCCTGGTCGGCCAGGGCCTCCGCGAGCTGCACCGCGCGCGCGTCGAAGACGGTCCCGGTCGCGGTCCGCACCGCGAGCACGCCGATGAGCCGGTCCTGCGTGAGCAGCGGCACCGCGAGGATGGCGCGGTCGGGGCCCGCGTCCATGTGCGCGCGCAGCGCCGGGGGAATGTCCATCCGCGCGTCGACGAGGATGTCCGGGCTCGTGATGGTGCGGCGCTCGCGCATGGCGAGACCGACCGCGCCCGATCCGATCTCGCGCACCGCGCGCCAGCCCGCGGTCGGCGCCGCGGGCCCGTGCGCCACCGCCATCGCGAGCAGGTTCGCGGAGTCGTCGTCGAGCCGGTAGACGACCGCGGAGCCGCCGCCGAGCAGGGAGCGGAGGCTCTCGGCGATGCGCTCGCCGACCACGTCGGGGTCGAGCCGCTCGGACAGCAGGCGGCCGATGCCGGTGAGGGCCCGGGTCTCCTGCAGGCGCGTCCACTGCTCCTCGAGCAGGCGCGCGTTCTCCTGCTCGAGCTCGCGCAGGCGGGCGTGGAGCGCCGTCTCGTCCTCCATGTCCGCGCGGCCGTGGGGGCTCATCGGTGGCATCCGCCTGTAGGGCAGCAAGGACCACGCCACGGGCAACTGCTTGAAATATTGGGTGATCCTGAGCCTTGGCGGTCGCAAACTGTCAGTCTGCGACTGAAAATGAGCACCCCGACGGGGACAGGGCCCCGGGCGCTCTGCTACGATCCGCTCACCGTCGCCAGCCGCTCAACCTCAGCCGGGAGACTCGCCGACATGACGACCGACGCGAAGATGATCAATCACCTGTGGACGCACAAGACGCAGGACCATCCGTTCCTGTCCGACGAGGAGCTGGTGATCGATCACGCGGAAGGCGTCTGGGTGTGGACCGAGCAGGGCAAGAAGCTCCTCGACGGCTTCGCCGGGCTCGCGGTGGTCAACGTGGGCCACGGCCGCCGGGAGATCGCGGAGGCGATCGCGGAGCAGACGGTGCGGCTGGCCTACTACCCGACCACGCGGCAGTTCTCCAATCGCCCCGCGGCGGAGCTGGCCGCGAAGCTCGCGTCGCTCACGCCCGGCGACCTGCGCTACACGATGTTCGCGGTGAGCGGCTCCGAGGCCAACGAGCGCTCGATGCAGATCGCGCGGCAGTACTGGCTCGCCACCGGCAAGCCCGGCAAGCACAAGGTCATCTCGCTCAAGGGTGGCTACCACGGCGCCACCATGGGGACCTTCGCGGTCTGCGGCCTGCCCAATCTCTCGCAGGCCTACGCGCCGCTCGAGGTGCCCGGCTTCGCCAAGGTGGCGCCGCCGCATCCCTTCCGCGATCTCGCGGGCGGGACCGAGGCGGAGCTGATCGCGCGCCGGATCGCCGAGATGCGGGAGGCCATCGTGCGCGAGGGGCCGGACACGGTGTCGGCGGTGATCCTGGAGCCGGTGCTCTCCTCGGGCGGCTTCATCATGCCGCCCATCGGCTGGCTCCGCGCGGTGCGCGCGCTCTGCGACGAGCTGGACGTGCTGATGATCGCCGACGAGGTCATCACCGGCTTCGGCCGCACCGGCCGGTGGTTCGCGGTCGAGCACGACCAGGTCGTGCCCGACCTCATGTCGGTGGCCAAGGGCATCACCTCGGGCTACATCCCGCTCTCGGCCAGCATCGCGCGCGGCCGGCTCGCGGACGCCTTCTCCGACACCACCACCCAGGAGAACGTGCACCCCAATACCTACGCGGCCCATCCGGTGGCCTGCGCGGCCGCGCTCGCCAACCTGCGCATCATGGAGCAGGACAAGCTGGTGGCGAACGCGGAGACGATGGGCACGCGGCTGCTCGAGGGGCTGCGGAGCGCGGTGGGCAAGCACCCGATCGTGGGCGAGGTCCGCGGGCGCGGCCTCCTGGTCTGCGTGGACTTCGTGCAGCCCGACGGCTCGGGCAAGCCGCTCGATCAGAAGCTGGTCGCCGAGCTCGACCGCAAGGCCTGGGACCGCGGCGCCATCATCTACGCCCGCGGGACCGTGCTGCGCCTGGCGCCGCCGCTCTGCATCACCGCGGCCGAGGTGGACGAGCTGGTGGCCGTCGTCGCCGACTGCGTCGACTCGCTCCAGCGCGACGTCGCGGCGGCCGGCTAGCGCCTTACCGAGGAACTCGCGCGCTCGGGCTTGTGCCGGCGACGCGTCGGTTGCTGGTCCACGTTCGAGCGCGGGCTTTGCCCGCGCCTCCTGGGGGGAGGCTCGGAAGGGGGGCATAGCCCCCCTCCGAGTTCTTAGCCGAGGAACTCGCGCGCCAGCGTCTCCCACATCATCGCGGAGAGCTTGAGGCTCTCGGTGTCCACCCGCTCGTTGTGGCCGTGGAACATGAGCGGGTAGTCGGTGTAGGGGATGCGGAGCGACTGCAGGCCGAAGCCGTAGGCGGGCACGCCCTGCCAGCGGAAGAACTTGGCGTCGGTGCCGCCGGTGGTCATCTTGGGCACCACGCGGCTGCCCGGCATCAGGCGGGACGTCACGCGCTCCATCGCGGCCACCAGCGGGGTGTCGTGGGTGCTGAGCGAGCCCTCCTGGCCGCGTCCGGTGCGGACCGTCACCCGCGGGGCCAGATCGCCGATCGCCTCCCGCAGCATCACGTCCACTTCTTCGCTCGTCACCCCGGGCAGCGCGCGGATGTCCACGTCGATCTCCACGCGGTCGGGGATGACGTTGGTCTTCACGCCGCCGTGCATGACGTTCGGCGAGAAGGTGGTGTGCGTGCAGGCGTGGGCCTCGCGCGCCAGCGCCAGGTTGTCCATCCCGCGCACCGTCTCCAGCACGCGGGCGGGATCGGTGAGCCCGGCGGTCAGCTCGGGCCCCAGATCCATGGCCTTCACGTACTCGCGCCACACGTCGAGGATGCGCGCCTTCGGCTGATAGGCCGCGATGCGCCGCACGACTTCCGCGGCGGTCACCAGGGCGTTGTCGGTGCGGAACGGGCGCGAGCCGTGGCCGGGCGTGCCCGCCACCGTGAGCCGCCGCCAGTTGGCCCCCTTCTCGCCCACCGTGACGCCCAGCACGTGGCCCTTGCTGGTCGGGATCGGCACGCCGCCGCTCTCGGTGATGACGTAGTCCGCCTTCACCGCGTCGGGCCGCCGCTCGACCAGATGGCCCGCGCCGAGATTGCCGCCCGCCTCCTCGTCCGCCACCGCCAGGTAGATCAGGGTGCCGCGCGGGCGGAAGCCGCTCTTGGCCAGGCGCCGCGTGGCCACCGCCATCGTGCTGGTGAGGTTCAGCATGTCGATCGCGCCGCGGCCCCAGACCACGCCGTCCACCAGCTCGCCGCCGAAGGGATCGCGCTGCCAGCCGTCCGGGCTCACCGGCACCACGTCGGTGTGGCCCATCAGGAGCAGGCGCGGCGCCTTGGGGTCCGAGCCCTCGATGCGCGCGATGAGGCTCTCGCGCCCCGGCTCGGAGGTGTAGCGCTCGCACGCCACCCCCGCGCCCGCGAAGTAGTCCTCGAGCGCCGCGCAGCTCCGCGTCTCCTGGCCGGAGGCCGCGGTGCCGTCGTTGACGCACGCGTTGCGGATCATGGTGCGCAGCAGCTCGGTCGCCTCGGTCTCGATGCTCTGCTCGTCTGTCATGGGGTCCTCGATTCGGCTGGGTCAGGTCTTACGTTCCGACATTGCCCGAGAAGTTCCGGATGATCCAGCCCGCGATGGAATGACGGGCCGGGCCCACCGGCATCTCGGTGCGCGGAAACCACCGCGCGTCCTCGAGCTCCTCGCGGTCGATGGTGATCTCGCCGCCCGCGTAGCTCGCGATGAAGCCGATCATGATCTGGCTCGGGAAGGGCCAGTTCTGGCTGCCCACGTACTGGATGTCCTTGACGTCCACCCCGACCTCTTCCTTCACCTCGCGCGCCACGCAGCCCTCGAGCGACTCGCCGTTGTCCACGAAGCCCGCGACCAGCGCGTAGCGGCCCGGCGCCCAGATCGCCTTGCGCGCGAGCAGCACGCGGTCGCCGTCGCGCACCAGCACGATGACCGCGGGATGGAGATGCGGGTAGTGCTCGTAGCCGCAGGCCCCGCAGCGCTTGCCCCACTCGCCCTCGACGCGGCCGGTGGGCGCGCCGCAGCGCGGGCAGTGGCCGCTCGTGGACTCCCAGTAGAGGAGCTGCATCGCCATGCCGCCCACCGTCAGCAGATCGTCCGGCAGCCGCGTGCCCTGCATGGGCACGAGCGTTTCCGGCTGGAGCCCCTCCGGCACCGGCGCGCCCTTCGGGAGCGCGGCGACCCAGCAGGGCTCGCCCGCCCACGTGCCGAGCCAGTGGCGCGGGCCCAGGCCGTCGACGCCGCGCGGCGGCGCCTCCGGCGTGGCGCCGGCGGGCAGCCGGAAGCCGTCGCCCTCGGGTACCACCAGGAGCTTCTGGTCCTGGACGATCAGCCAGCGGCCGGCGCCGGCGGGCGGCCCGCCGCCCCCGCGCTTGGCGGGCGCGAACTCGCCGCGGAGGCAGTCCATGTTGAAGGGGAGGTAGACGGACAGCGGAGTCATCGTCGTCATCGGCGCGGCCGAGTCTATCACGGAGAAAACCCGGTTGCGCTCCGGCCCCGGCCGGGGTACCACTACCCCGTGCCCGAGCTGCTCTCCGCCCTCGCCGCCTCCGTCGCCGCGCGCCTCATCGCGCGCAAGGAGACGATCGCGATCTCCGAGTCCTCGACGGGCGGCCTGATCTCGGCCGCGCTGCTGTCGATCCCGGGCGCCTCCGCGTACTTCGTGGGCGGCGGCGTGATCTACACCCAGACCGCGCGCCGCGATCTGCTCCGGCTGCCCGACGATGCGGTGCGCGGCATCCGCTCCAGCACCGAGGCGGCCGCCCGGATCAACGCCAAGACGATGCGCGAGCGGCTCGGCACCACGTGGGCGCTCGCCGAGACCGGCGCGGCGGGTCCCACCGGCAATCGCTACGGCGACGCGGCCGGCCACTCGTGCTTCGCGGTCGCGGGCGCGGTGGAAGCGGCCCGCACCCTCGAGACGGGGCGGAGCGACCGCGAAGCCAACATGTGGGCCTTCACCCGGGCCGCGCTCGAGCTGCTCGACACCTGCCTCCAACAAGCGGGAGAGAAATCATGACCGACTGCGAAGATCCGCGTCGGCTTCATCGGCGCCGGCGCCAACACGCGCAAGCATCACATCCCCAAGCTCAAGGCCCAGCCCGGCGTCGAGCTGGTCGCGGTCGCGAACCGGTCGAAGGAGTCGGGCGAGAAGGTGGCGCGCGAGTTCGGCATCGGCCGGGTGCACGCGAGCTGGCAGGAGATCGTCAACGCGCCCGACATCGACGCGGTGTGCATCGGCACCTGGCCCTACATGCACTGCGAGATGACGACCGCGGTGCTCGGCGCGGGCAAGCACGTGCTCTGCGAGGCGCGCATGGCCATGAACGCCACCGAGGGCCGGCGCATGCTCGAGGCCTCGCGCAAGGCGCCGAGCCTGATCGCCCAGCTCGTGCCCGCGCCCCACACCCTCGAGCTGGACGCCACCGTCCAGGCGCTGCTCGCCGAGGGCTTCCTGGGCGAGGTGCTCGCGGTCGAGCTGCAGTCCTCGTCGGGCCGCTTCGTCGAGCCGGACGCCCCGCTGCACTGGCGGCACGACATGGCGCTCAGCGGCCACAACATCCTCAACATGGGGATCTGGTACGAGGCGATGATGCGCTGGCTCGGCCCCGCGCAGCGGGTGACCTCGATGACCAAGGTCGCGGTGCCGAAGCGGAAGGACGCGGCGGGCGCGACCCACGAGATCAAGGTCCCGGACCACGTGGACATCCTGGCCCAGCTCCGGCGCGGCGCGGTGGCCCACCTGCGCTTCAGCTCGGTGACCGCGCTGGCCCCCGCCTCCGAGGCGTGGATCTACGGGAGCGAGGGGACGTTGAAACTGGAAGCCGACGCGCTCCGGCTCACCGGGGCCCGGCGGGGGGAGTCGGCGCTGCGGGAGATCCCGGTGCCGCCCAAGACGCGCATCGGCTGGCGGGTGGAGGAGGAGTTCGTCAACGCGATCCGGGGCCGCGAGAAGATCGCGCGCACCACCTTCGAGGACGGCGTGCGCTACATGGAGTTCACGGACGCGGTGACCCGCAGCGCCACCACCGGCCAGACCGTCGACGTCAAGGACCTGTAAGGACCTCGGCCCTACCCCCTCTCCCCTCAGGGGAGAGGGCAGGGTGAGGAGGGTCGAGGGTGAGGGGTGGTCCTAGGCCCGGTACCAGTACGCGATCCGGCCGAAGATGGAGTCCCACGAGTTGAGCTCCACGCCGGCCAGGTTGTTGGCGGCGGCGTGGAGCACGTTGCGCCACGTCACCGGAATCACGACCGCCTTCTGCACCACGAGGTCGTTCATCTTGATGAACAGGGCGGCCCGCTTGACCGGGTCCATCTCCACGTCCGCCTTGCGCCACAGCCGGTCGTAGTCCGCGTTCCGCCACCGCGCGATGTTCCGCCCGGTCCAGCCGTTCTCCTTGGTGGGCACCTCCCAGGACACGAACTGGGCCAT
Organism: uncultured Candidatus Rokubacteria bacterium; assembly: GCA_963747235.1. Lineage (GTDB taxonomy): Bacteria > Methylomirabilota > Methylomirabilia > Rokubacteriales > CSP1-6 > CAMLFJ01. The sequence continues at coordinate 160,140 of CAVVEU010000033.1, read as the reverse complement.
GAAGAGCTGGGGGTCGAGGCCGGTGAACACGGTGTAGGTCTGGAGATCCGCGAGGAAGCGGACGTTGGTGTCGACGTTGTTGACGTCGGCGGCGAAGAACACCGAGGCCGGAATCGCCTTCACTTCCATCTCCACGCCCGCGCGCGCGGCCGTCTGCTTGACCACCATCTGGATCTTCTGCACCGTGCTGTTGGCCGCGGCCTGGAACAGTAAGCGCAGGCGCCGGCCGTCCTTGGCGCGGACTCCGTCGGGGCCGCGCGCGTAACCCGCCTGGTCCAGGAGATCGTTGGCCTTCTCGACGTTGAACTCCCAGGTGCTGCTCCTCGAGCGGAAGCGCTCCGGGGAGGTCAGGAAGTTGGCCGTGATCTGGCCGATCCGCCCCACCAGGTGCTCCTGGATGGCCACGCGGTCCACCAGCAGGCTCAGCGCGGTGCGCACCGGCTGCTCGCTGAGCTGCGGGTGGGGGGCCTTGAGGCTCGAGCGCTCGCCGTCCACCTCGCGCCAGGGATCCGTCTGGTTGCACTGGATGAAGCTCACCCCGCTGCTCGGGATGGAGAGGACGCGGCCCTTGCCGCCCTGCTCGATCCGCCGCAGGACCTCTTCTTCCACCAGCACGTAGTAGGCGAAGTCGTACTCGCCGGTCTGCAGCACCGCGCGGGCCGCCCCCACCGCGTCGCCGCCGCACTTGATCTCGAGCTGGTCGAAGAACGGCCGGTTCGGCACGTGGTAGTGCTTGTTGATCTCCGCGCGGATGAAGTCGCCCGGCCGGAACTCGGCGAGCCGGTAGGGCCCGGTGCCGACCGCGGGCAGCATGCCGATCGCCTCGCGGGCGCCCGCGCCCTTCGCCCGCTCGAAGAGGTGGCGCGGGAGCAGCCCGCCGCCGGTGAACGCGGAGGCCCAGAAGGGCTGCGGCTTCTTGAAGACGAGCTTCACGGTGTGCGAGTCGATCTTCTCGATCCGCGTGATGTCGTCGTACGCCGCGCGGGTGCCCGCGGCGGTGGCGGGGTCGATCGCGAACTCCCAGTTGAAGATCACGTCGTCGGCGGTGAACGGAGCGCCGTCGTGCCAGAGCACGTTGCGCTTGAGCCGCCACGTCACCCATTGCCCGTCCTTGGCCAGCGTGCCCGCCTTGCGGTTGGGCAGCTCCTCGGCCAGGACCGGCACGAAGGTGCCGTCGGCGGCGGGGGCGGCGAGCGGCTCGTAGAAGATCCGCTGGACCGTGAAGTCGCGGAGGCCGCGGCCGAAGTGCGGGTGCAGCAGGGTGGGCGCGTCCCACATCAGCATGCGGAGGGTGCCGCCGCCGCCGCGCCGGGTGGGTGTGAAGTCGGCCTCGCGCGGCTGCGCGGTGGCCACGCCCGCCGCGCCCAGGAGGCCGCCGGCCACCGGGGCGCCGAGGCCGGCGCGCGGCGAGCGCCTGCACGAAGCGCCGGCGCGTGAGACCGCCGTGCTTCACCTGCGCGAGCATCTCCCGAAGGGCCGCTTCGTCCATGGATCCCGGTGGGGGGTCCGACACCGATAGCGCGAGGCGCCGGAGAAGTCAAGGGCTCAAGCCGCTTGTCGCGCCGGGAGGAATCGGGGACAATACGGCGCCGCCCATCCGGCCCAGGAGATCGACCGCCCATGTATCTCGTCTCGGAACGCCTCGACATCGACGACTACGACGAGGCGGTGGAGCTCTTCTACCAGCGGAACTGGACCGACGGTCTCCCGGTCGTGCTGCCCACGCGGCGGCGCGTGGAGGCGATGATCGCGGGAGCGGGCCGCGACCCGCAGGAGAGCCTGGGCCCGGTGCCGCCCAAGGGCGGCCCCGCGACGGTCGAGAAGCTGGCCATCAACGCGGTGATGGGCGGCTGCCTGCCCGCGCACTTCCCGGTGGTGCTGGCCGCGCTGGAGGCGCTGCTCGACCCCGCCCACAATCTCAACGGGGTGAGCCAGACCACCCACATGTGCGTGCCCCTGGTCATCGTCAACGGCCCCATCGCGCGCGAGCTCGGCTTCAACTCGCGCGACGGGGTCTTCGGCAACGGCTACCGGGCCAACGCGGCGGTGGGGCGCGCGGTGCGGCTGGCGCTGTGGAACCTGGGCGGCGCGGTGCCGTGGGACACCGACAAGGCCACGCTCTCCCACCCGGGCGAGTACGCGTTCTGCATCGCGGAAGAGGAGGAAGACAACCCGTGGGCGCCGCTGCACGTGGAGCGCGGCTGCCCGCCGGGGTCCGACGCGGTGACCGTCTTCGCCTGCGAGGGGCCGCACAGCGTCTTCTGCTACGGCACGCCGGAGGAGATGCTCCACGTGCTGACCGACTCCATGTGCGGGCTCGGCAACAACAACATGCACGTGATGGGGCAGATGCTGGTGGTGCTGAACCCGCTCAACGCCGAGGAGTTCGCCAAGCGCGGCTGGTCCAAGACCGACGTGCGCCGCTACCTCTGGGAGCACGCGCGCCGGCCGATCGCCGAGGTGCGGGCGTGCGGGGTGGTGCACGAGCAGTTCCGGAAGATGGAGCGCGACGCCGGCCGCTACCCGCTCCGCTACGACCTCGACAACCCGACCACCCGCGTCCCGGTCTCCGCGGAGCCGGACGACATCCACATCGCGGTGGCGGGCGGGCGCAGCTACTTCGCGGCGGTGCTGCCCGGCTGGGGCGGCTTCGGGGGCTTCGCGGTCACCCGCGCGATCCGGAGGGCCTGAGCGATGGAGATCCTGAGCCCGGTCTGGCCCGAGCTCGGCGGCGGCGGATCCGCGGCGGCGCGGCCGCGCGCGCTCGCGGGCGCCACCATCGCCCTGGTGGACGACAATCTCGACATCCCGTTCACCACCCATCTCGAGGCGCTGCTGGGCCGCGAGCACGGGGCCACCGTGCGGCGGCTGGTGAAGCCGTCCGGCACCGCGCCCTCGCCGCGCGCCCTCATCGACGAGGCCGCGGCCGCCGCGAGCGCGGCGGTGGTGGGCATCGGGCTCTGAGGCTCGTGCACGTCGGGCAGTGTGCTCGACGCCGCCGCGCTGGAGAAGCGGGGGATCCATACCGTGACGATCGTCTGGGATAATTTCGAGAACGCGGCGCGCATGCAGGCGCGGCTGCAGAACGTGCCGGACCTGGCCCTGGTGGTGATCCCGCATCGGAAGGGCGGGGAGACCGCGGAGGATCAGCGGCGCAAGGCCGAAGCCGCGCTCGCCGACATCGTCGCGGGGCTGCTCCGGTGAACCGGCTCGCCTGGATCATGACCGCGGCGGCGGCCCTCGCCATCGCGTCGGGCAGCCTCGGGGGCTCGGCGGAGCCCGCGCTCGCGGAGGTCGTGGAGCAGGCGCTGCGGATGCTCGGGCTGTGATCGCGCGGCTCTCCTGGGTCGCCGCGCTGCTGGCCGGCATCGCCACGCTGGCCATCGCGGTGTTCATCTCCGCCGACGTCCTGCTCCGCTACTTCCTCAACTCGCCGCTGCTCTTCGTGGACGAGGTGGCGAGCTTCCTCCTGGTGCTGGTGATCTTCGGCGGCCTCGCCTACACCTTCCTGAGCGGCGGGCACGTGCGGGTGGACCTGATCACCACGCACCTGCCGCCCGCGCTGCGCGCCTGGCTGCGGGCCGCCGGCCTGGCGCTGGGCATCGCGTTCATCCTCGTGGTGTCGTGGACCACGCTGCAGTCCGCGCTCACCGCCTACCGGTACGGGCGCGTGTCCACCGTCATGCTGTACCCGCTCTGGGCGCCCATGCTGCTCATCCCGGCCGGCCTCCTCCTGATGAGCGCGGTCATGCTCGGCGCCCTCCGCCGCCAGCTCCGCGCCGCGCTGGGGCCGCCCGCCGGGCGCGACGAGGTGCCGCCGTCCACGGAGCCCCGTTGACCGACGCCCTGCTCGGGAGCCTGCTGATCGGGCTCATGTTCCTCCTGCTGGCCCTCGGGCTCGAGGTGTCCATCGCGCTCGGGCTGGTCGGCCTGCTCGGGCTGCTCTACCTCAAGGGCTTCACGGTGGGCCTGGGCGTCATCGGGTCCATCGCCTGGTCCAACGCCACCAGCTTCTCGTTCATCGCGGTGCCGCTCTTCGTGTTCATGAGCGGCATCCTGCTGCACTCGGGCATCGGCCGCGGCCTCTTCCGGGCGATGGCGCGCTGGGTCGGCTTCCTGCCCGGCGGCCTCGCGGTGGCGAGCATCTTCTCCTGCGCGGTGTTCGCGGCGGTGTCGGGCTCGAGCGTGGCCACCGCGGCCACCATCGGCATGATCGCGATTCCCGAGATGGAGCGCCGCGGCTATCGCCGCAGCGTGATCATCGGCTCGCTCGCCGCGGGGGGCACGCTGGGCATCCTGATCCCGCCGTCGATCCCGATGATCATCTACGGGGTGATGACCGAGACCTCGGTGGGCCATCTCTACATGGCGGGCATCATCCCGGGCATCCTGCTGTCGCTGATCTTCGCGGCCTACGTGATCGTCTACGCGATGATCTGGCCGGAGGCGGCGCCGCGCGCGGCCGAGGACCGCGGCTCCTTCGCCTCCAAGCTCGAGGCCCTGCGCGAGGTGCTGCCGGTCGCGATCCTGATCGTGGTGGTGCTGGGCTCGATGTACCTGGGCATCGTCACGCCCACCGAGGCCGCGGCGCTGGGCACCATGGTGAGCCTGCTGCTCGCCTGGTGGGCGGGGACCCTCACCTGGGTGGCGATGCGGCGCGCCTTCGAGGAGACGGTGCGCACCACCTCGATGGTGATGGCCATCATCATCTTCGCGGCCATCTTCTCCCACGTCATCGCCCTGATCGGCGCGCCCAAGGCCCTGCTCGCCTACGTGGTCTCGCTCGGGCTGCCCAAGTGGGCCTTCTTCACCGCGGTGTTCTCGTTCCTCCTCGTGATCGCCTACGCGCTCGAGGAGCTGTCGGTGATGATCATCCTGCTGCCGATCCTCTTCCCCCTCATCACCGGCCTGGGCTTCGACCCGGTGTGGTTCGGCATCATCATGGTGGTGTGGCTCGAGATCGGCTTCATCACGCCGCCGGTGGGGCTGAACCTCTTCGTCATCCAGGGCCTGATGCCGGGCAGCACCGCCCGCGAGGTCACGGTGGGCACCACGCCCTACGTGCTGCTGATGATCCTCATGGTGATCCTGCTCTTCCTCTTCCCCGAGCTCGCCCTCTGGCTCCCCCGCCAGATGATGGCGCGGTAGCTGGGGTCAGGCGCGGAGGACGCGGAGGGAGGCGGGCGCGCAGGCGATCTGGACGCGGGCGCCCAGGTCGAAGAGGCCGTGGCGGAGCGGATCGTAGGAGACGGCCTGGAGCAGCACGCCCGCGACCTCCACCGCGTACTCGACCTTCTCGCCCAGGAACGTCCGGCTCCGCACCACGCCCGCGACGGCGACCTCCCCCGCCGGCGCGGCCGCGCCCTCGGGCAGGAGCGCCACCGATTCGGGCCGCAGCACCAGGGACACGGTCTGCCCGGCCGCGGCCGGCTCCTCGGCGGGCACCGGGATCTCGCGCCCCCAGAGGGCCACCACCGCGGCGCCGGGGTCCGCGCGCACCACGCGGGCGGGCAGGAGGTTGACGCGGCCGATGAACTGGGCGACGAACACGGAGCGCGGCGCGCGGTAGAGATCGTGCGCGGTGCCGACCTGGGCCACGCGGCCCGCGTGCATCACCGCGATGCGGTCGGAGATGGCCATCGCCTCTTCCTGGTCGTGGGTCACGTAGATCGTGGTGATGGCGAGCTGGCGCTGCAGCCGCGAGAGCTCCTCGCGCATCTGCACCCGCAGCTTGGCGTCCAGGTTGCTGAGCGGCTCGTCGAAGAGGAGCAGCCGCGGCTCCACCACCACCGCGCGCGCCACCGCGACCCGCTGCTGCTCGCCGCCCGAGAGCTGGTTCGGGAAGCGGCGCTCGTAGCCGGGGAGCCCCACCAGGGCGAGCACGCGCTCCACCCGCTCGCGGATCGCGCCCGCGGCGAGCCGCTTCACGCGCAGGCCGTAGGCCACGTTCTCGAACACGGTGAGGTGCGGGAAGAGCGCGTAGTTCTGGAACACGAAGCCGATGCTCCGGCGGTAGACCATGAGGCCGGTGACGTCCTGCTCGTCGATCAGGACCCGCCCCGAGTCCGGCTGCTCGAAGCCCGCGACCATTCGCAAGGTCGTGGTCTTGCCGCAGCCGGAGGGCCCGAGCAGGGTCAGCAGCTCGCCCGGCTCCACGGTGAGGCTCACGTCGTCCACCGCGGCCACGCCCTGCTCGGCGCGGACGAAGCGCTTGGAGACGGAGACGAGCCGGAGCCGCGCGCCCGCCGCGCTCATCCGCCCAGCAGCGTGCCCGCCTGGCCGAGGCTGCCCGCGTTGAGCCGGCGCATGACCAGGCTGGAGAGGATGACCGCGGCGTAGACGAGCAGGATGACCAGCACCGAGAAGGCCGAGGCCTGCCCCAGCTCGAGATTGGTGATGCCCTCGAGGATGCGCACCGTCACCAGCGACCAGCTCAGCGAGACCAGGAAGATGGTGGCGCTGATCGCGGTCATGGCCCGGATGAAGAGCACGGTCATGCCCGCGAGCAGCGCGGGCCGGATCAGCGGGAGCACGATCCGGCGAAACGTCACGTCCCTTCGCGCCCCGAGGCTCGCCGAGGCCTCCTCGATCGACGGGTCCACCTGCGCGAGCAGCGCGGTGGTGGCGCGGGTGCCGGCCAGGCTGTAGCGGAACACGTAGCAGATCACCAGGATGAACGCGGTGCCGGTCAGCGCCAGGGGCGGATCGTTGAACGCCACCAGGTACGCGATGCCCACGATGGTCCCGGGCAGCGCGTAGTTGATCATGGCCGCGAACTCCAGGGCCCGGCGTCCCGGGAAACTGGGTGCGCGCCACCACGTAGCCCAGCACCACCGCGAAGAGCCCGCCCGCCGGCATGCACACCGCCGCGATGACGAGGGTGTCGCGGATGGCCTTGAGCCCGCCGCTGAACACGTGGGCGTAGTGGGCGGTGGAGAAGCTGTTGTCCGCGCCCAGGGCCCGCACCAGCGAGGCGAACACGATCAGCAGGTAGAAGGTCAGCACCAGCGTCACGGTGAGCGCGCACACCAGGGCCAGCGCCGCCACCGCCCCGGGCGAGAGGCTCTTCACGCGCGTGGCCGCGCCCACCTTGCCGGTCACCGTGACCACCGAGCGGCGCTCCGTCCACCAGCGCTGGGCCACGAAGACGGCCAGCGCGGGGACCAGCAGCAGGAACGAGAGCGCGGCGCCGCCCCGCATGTCGTAGAGCCCGGTGATCTGGAGAAAGGCCTGGGTGGGGAGCACCGGGAACTTGGTGCCGCCCAGGATCAGCGGGGTGGCGAAGTCGGCCAGCGACGCCGCGGTGAGGAGCAGGAACGCGTTGGCGATCCCCGGCGCCGCGAGCGGCACGGTGATGGTGCGGAACACGCGCAAGCGCCGCGCGCCCGAGGCTGAAGCCGCCGTCTTCCAGGTTCGGGTCGATGTTGGCGAGCACGCCCTTGAGCGTGAGATAGGCGATCGGGAAGTAGGTGAGCGTCTCCGACAGGAGCGTGCCGCCGAGGCCGTAGATGTTGAGGCCGGTGATGCCGAACACGTGATAGGAGATGAGCCCCCGCGGGCCCAGGGCGAAGATGAGGGCGATGGCGGCGGTGAAGGGCGGGGAGATCAGCGGCAGCAGGACGATGGTATCGAGAACCGTGCCCACCCAGCGCGGCAGGTTCGCCCGGACGGCCAGGAGCGCGAAGGCGAAGCCGAGCGCGGTGCCCGCCGCGCCCACCAGGCCGGCCAGGACCAGGCTGTTCCAGAGCGCCCGGCGATGCTGCCAGCTCCCGACGAGCTCGCGTACCGCGCCGAGCGTCGGGCCGTCGTCCCAGAACGTCAGCGCGAGCAGCCGGGTGACCGGGTAGAGAACGAAGAGCGCGACGGCCGCCCAGAGCAGCAGGACCACCGGGGCCAGGACCGGATCCCGCAGCGCCGCCCGCGACGAGCCCGCCGGGGCGGGGGCCGGGCTCACGTCAGTCCTTGATGACCTCGTTGACCCAGCGGTCCACCAGGCGCTTGCGGTTCTTGCCCACCCACTCGAGGTCCACCGGGAGGAGCTTGGCCTCCTTCATCAGGGCCTGGACCGCCGGGTTGACGCTTCCCTCGGGCAGGGTCGGCAGCATGTAGACCTCGTTCTTGTCGAGGAGGTCCTGCATGTCCTTGGTGAACGTCCAGTCGATGAACTTCGTGGCGGCCTCGCGGTTCTTGGCCCCCTTGACCAGGGCCACCGCCTCGATGACCGCGGCCACGCCCTCACGGGGGAACGTGGTCACCATGTCGTAGCCCTTCTTCTTGGCCTCCATCGCGTCGGGCATGTGGGCGATGCACACCATGGCCTGGCCCATCGCGGCCGGGATGGTGCAGCCGCCGCCGCTCTTGGTGTAGACCTGCACGTTCGCGTGGAGCTTCTTCTGGTAGTCGATCGTCTTCTCCTCGTCCTTCCCGAACGCGTAGTAGATGGAGAGGATGCGCGTCAGCGCGGTGCCCGAGGTGCGGGCATCCGCGGTCTGGATCTGTCCCTTGTAGGCCGGATCGAGCAGATCGTTCCAGGAGGTGGGGGGCTTGAGTCCTTTTTCCTTGAGGAGCTTGGCGTTGGACATGAACAGCAGCGTGTTCTTGCTCACCGCCGTGTAATAACCCTCCGGATCCTTCAGCTCGGGGGCGATCTTGCCCCAGCCCGCCGCCTTGTAGGGCTCGATGATGCCCGCCGCCTTGGCCGCCGCGAAGCCGTCGCCCGGAGCGCCCCAGATCACGTCGGCGCGGGGGTTGTTCTTCTCGGCGGTGGCGCGCGCCACCAGCTCTCCGGTGGAGAGGCGGATGAAGTTGATCTGCACGCCGGTCTTGGCGGTGTAGGCCTTGAAGATCGGCTGCGACAGCGACTCGGGCCAGGCGGTGTAGACGTTGACGGTATCGGCGGCCCACGCGGGAATGGGCCGCAGCAGGCACGCGGCGATCATCAAGACCCTGGACATCGTCGTCCTCCTCGATTTCGTTCATGACGGCGGTGAGATCGGCTGGACTATACACGAACATTACGCAGTGCGCCGCGCGGGCGCGGCAAAGCTTGGTGGGAAATTACCCGCGGTCGTAGACTTGGAAGTACGACGACGCAGGAACCCGCATGATCATCACCCGCCCGTTGCTCGCTCTGGCCACCTTGATCGCGATCGCGCTGCCCTCCGTTGCGGCCGGCGAATCGCAGTGGCTCGAGGACGCTCGCTCCGAGGAGCCCCGGATCGAGGAGCGTCCGCGCGACCTGCCCCCGTGGCTCTTCGCCTCGCGCCTGGGCCGGCCGCTGGAGGATCGCCCGCGCGACGACTCGGGCCTGAGCGACATGAGCGCGGTGCTGCTCCGCGACGCGCCCACCGCCGCGGTCCAGTCCGATCCGCTCACGCTGCGGTCCACCGGCGAGGACGACTCGAGCGACCTCCGCGTGCTGCTGGGCAAGGGCGAGCGCTGGCACCTGATGCGCTTCGGCGCCGCCGCCGCGTCCCGGCCGCAGGAGGCCAAGGTCACCGCCTACGGCGCGGTCGCCTACGTTCCGCCGAGCCTCGCGGCCTCTCGCCCGGAGGGCGGCCTCGGCTATGGGCCGGTGGTGTCGCCCGGCGCGGCCTTCGGCCTCGGGCTCGAGGAGCAGGAGGAGCCGATCTCCCTGGGCCTCAAGGGCTCGGTCAGCGACTTCGAGGGCGGCGCCGAGTACCGCTCGGTCGGCAAGCGGTTCGAGCGCCTGGTGACCGGGCCGGCGTCGCAGCGAGACCGGGAGGGCACCGAGCTCTGGGTCGCGCAGCGCCTGGGCCTCGTGCGCCTGCGCCTGTCGCAGTCCGAGCTGGCCGACAACGTGGACCGCAACCCGGCGCTGCCCCGCACCACCCGCGCCCAGACCGCGATCAGCGCGCAGCTCGCGCCGCGGGGCTGGCCGATCCTCGGGCTGACCTATGCCAACGGCGATTCGGAGCGGGTGTGGCTGAACGGCGACGGTCTTCCGCGGTCCACCGAGGAGCAGACCTTCGACAGCATGTCCGGCAGCATCTACTATGGCGCGCCGCGCTGGGACGTCTCGGGCTCCTCCACCTACATCACGAGCCGCGACGTGGCGCAGCCCGATCACACGATGACCATGCTGTACCACGATCTGCGCCTCACGCTGCGGCCGCTCGAGTCCCTGGTGATCGCGCCGGCCGTGAGCACCGGCCTCGATCGCTATGAATGGTCGGACACGCGCAGCCAATACCACCTCGGCCTCGCTGCTGCTGTCCTACGGACCGCCCGCGAGCTGGTGGAAGCTGTGGACCCTCGGCGCCTACACCGCCTCGCAGGCCAGCGACGGCACCGTGGACGGGCGGACGATGAGCCTGAGCGGGGGGCTCTCGTGCGGGCTCGGCCGGCTCCTGGGCGGGCCGACCAGCCTGTCCTTCCAGGCCGGCTACGAGCGGTACGACGATTCGGTGTACCGCGACGGCTCCGCGCGCGGCGTCTTCGGCCTCGTGCGCCTCAAGGTCGTCTCCTTCTAGCGCCCCGCCCGCCCGATCTCACCCGTGCCGCATGCGCGGGTCGAGGTAGTCCTGCAGCGCGTCGCCGAGGATGTTCAGCGACAGCACCACCAGGAAGATGGCCAGCCCCGGCAGCAGCGCCACGTGCGGGCTCAGGATCACGAAGGTGCGCGCGGTCGCGAGCATGCTCCCCCAGTCCGCGGTCGGCGGCTGGGTGCCGAGCCCGAGGAACGACAGCCCCGCGGTGGCGAGGATCTTCGCGCCGACGTCGAGGCTGAACGCCACCACCACGGGGGCCAGCAGGTGGGGGAGCAGGTGGCGGCGCAGGATCAGGCGGTCGGTGCTGCCGAGCGCGCGCGCCGCCTCCACGAACTCGCGCTCGCGCAGCGAGAGCACGACGCCGCGCGCGAGTCGCGCGTAGATCGGGAAGCCCACGATCGCGATGGCCACCATCGCGTTGGTGAGGCCGGGCCCGAGGCCGGCCACGATGGCGATGGCGAGCAGGATGTAGGGGAAGGCCATCAGGATGTCGGTCAGGCGCATCACCACCGTGTCCACCCGCCCGCCCCAGTAGCCCGCGTGCACGCCCAGCAGCACCCCGATCAGCATCGAGGCGGTGGCGGTGCCCACGCCGGCCAGCAGCGAGATGCGCGCGCCCCACACCAGGCGGGCCAGCATGTCGCGGCCGAACTCGTCGGTGCCGAGCCAGTGCCCGGCGGCGCCGGGCGGCCGGAGCCGGTTCGGGGTGTCCACCGCGTCGGGATCGATCAGGGGCAGGACGGGCGCGAGCAGGGCGGCCAGCACCGCGGCGGCCATGACGGCGGCGGCGGCCCACGCGAGGCGATTGCGGGGCGCGCGCCGTGCCTGCGTGCCGCCGAGCGCCGCGCGCGCGATCATTCGTACCGGATGCGCGGATCGAGCACCGCGTAGAGCAGATCCACCGCGAGGTTGAAGAAGACGAAGACGAGCGCGATGACCAGCACGCAGCCCTGCACGAGCGGGAAGTCGCGCGCGAGGATGCCCTGGATCATCAGCGTCCCCACGCCCGGCCACGCGAAGACGGTCTCGGTGAAGATGGCGCCGCCCAGCAGGTAGCCCGCCTGCACCCCGACCACGGTCACGGTCGGGATCAGCGCGTTGCGGAGGGCGTGGCGCAGGATCACCGCGCGCTCGACCAGCCCCTTGGCCCGCGCGGTGCGCACGAAGTCCTGGCGGAGGATGTCGAGCAGGGTGGAGCGGGTGAGCCGCGCGATGATCGTCATGGACGCGGCGGCCAGGGTGATCGCGGGCAGGGCCAGGTGGGCGAGCAGGTCGCCCAGCCCGCCGCCGCCGTGGGCCGAGTACATGCCGGAGGCGGGCAGCCAGCCGAGCCAGAGCGAGAAGCACACCATCAGGACGAGGCCCAGCCAGAAGCTCGGCATGCTCGCGCCGAAGATCGAGCCGACCGTGCTGAGCCGGTCCACCAGCGAGTGCGGGCGCGAGGCGGAGAGCACGCCGAGGGTGACGCCGCCCACCGTGGAGAGCAGGAGCGCGGTGGCGGTGAGCAGCAGGGTGGCCCGGAAGCGGATCAGCACCTCGCCCAGCACCGGCTGCCGCATCCGGATCGAGCGGCCGAGATCGCCCTGCAGCACGTGGCCCATCCAGCGCACGTACTGCATCGGCAGCGGCTCGTCGAGGCCGAGCGAGGCGCGCAGGCGGGCGACGTCCTCCTGGGTGGCCTGCGAGCCCAGCATGATCTCGGCCGGATCGCCCGGCGAGAGATGCAGGACGAGGAAGACCACCACCGAGACGCCGAGCAGCACCGGCACCAGCAGGAGCAGGCGACGGAGGAGGTAGCGGCTCACCGGGGGTTCCGGCTACCGGCTACTTCAGCGAGATCGTCTCCACGCGCAGGTCGAAGCTCGGGTGCAGCTTGAAGCCCTGCACCCGCTTGGCGAAGGCCGCGGTCTGCACCTCGTGGTCGATGAAGATCCACGGCGGATCGTCGTGGAGCAGGCGCTGCGCCTCGCGGTAGAGCTCGGCCCGCTTGGCCTGGTCGGTCACCAGGCGCGCCTGGGCGAGCACCTCGTCGAGGCGCGTGTTCTTGTACATGGCGCGGTTCGGGCCCACCGGCGTCCACTGGCTCGAGTGCAGCAGCGGGTACATCACGAGATCCGGATCCTCCGAGCCCGCCATCCAGGACAGGGCGAACATGTCCTGCTCCTTGGTGCGGAGCTTGGCGAGGAACGTGCCCCACTCCATGGTCTGGAGCGTCACGTTCACGCCCACCGCCTTCAGGTTCGACTGGATGATCGTGCTCATGGCCACCGGCGACTGCATGCCCGAGCCCGACTCCGGCACCCAGAGCGTGGTGGAGAAGCCGCTCGGCAGCCCGGCCTCGGCCAGGAGCTTCTTCGCCTTCTCGGGATCGTAGGGGAACGGCTTGAGCCCGCGCCTCGTCGCCCCAGGTGCCGGGCAGCACCGGGCCCTTGGAGATCGAGCCGGTGCCCTTCAGCACGTCGCGGACGATCGCGTCCTTGTTGACCGCGTAGTTCAGCGCCTGGCGGACACGCTTGTCGTCGAAGGGCTTCTTGGTGTTGTTGAGCCCGAGGTACCAGACGTGCGCGCCCACCTGCTTCTGGAGCGTCACCTTCGGATGGTTCTCGAGCTGGGCCACGAAGTCGGGCGGCGTGCCCACGATCAGGTCGAGCCCGCCGGTGAGCAATTCGGTGAGCCGCGCCTGGTCCTCGGTGACGGGCCGGAAGATGACCCGGTCCACCTTGACCGGGTAGCGCCAGTAGCTCGGGTTCTTCTCCAGCACCACGCGCTGGCCGCGGTCCCAGGACGCGAACTTGAAGGGGCCGGTGCCGACCGGGGTCACCGCGTAGTCCTGGCCGGACTTCATCGCCGCGGTCGGGCTCACGATGGACGCGGCCCCCGCGGTCATGACCGCGAGGAACGACGCGCGCGGCTCCTTCAAGACGAAGCGCACCGTGCTGTCGTCCATCGCCTCGACCGCCTTGACGTTGCCGAAGAAGTAGGCGGCGAAGGGATACTTGCCGAGCTTGTTGGCCGGATGCTCCGGGTTGATCTGCCGCTCGATGGAGAACTTGACCGCCGCGGCGTTGAACGGGGTGCCGTCGTGGAAGGCGATCCCCTTGCGGAGCTTGAAGGTGTAGGTGAGCCCGTCCTTCGAGATCGTCCAGGACTCGGCGAGCCCGGGCACGATCTGGGTGGACTCGTCCGCGAAGGCGACCAGGGTCTCCACGACCCGCCGGCCCACGCGGTTGGAGTTGAGGTCGGTGACCTGGGCCGGGTCGAGCGCCACCGGCTCCGCCACCAGCCCGACCACCAGCGTGTTCGCCGACTGCGCGGGCGCGGTCGGCGCCCCGGCGGTCAGCACCACGAGAAGCGCCAGGGCCAAACCCGACCAGAATCGTCTCCGTCTCATCGCCATGTCCTCCTGGAACAACGGGCTCCCGAGCAGCCGGCCGCCTGGATGGCGGCCGGAGCGCGCCGAGTATAGCACCGCGCGCCGCGGCCTTGACATCGCCCGCGCGCGCACCTAGGGTGATGCCCGACTCGAAAGGAGGCCTCATGGCCAAGCTCAAGTTCGGGGCGTGGATCCCCACCTACGCGTGGAGCGGCAAGAAGACGGATCCGAAGAACATGCAGCGGATCCGCGAGTCCATCGTGAAGTGCGAGAAGTACGGCATCGACGTGTGGGTGATCGACCACCTGCTGTCCGCGCCCGGCCTCTACGGCAATGCCTGGCTCGAGCCGCTCTCCTCGCTCGCCTACGCGGCGGCGCTGACCTCGAAGGTGGACATCGCCACCGGCATCCTGGTGCTGCCGGTGCGCCACCCGGTGCTGCTGGCCAAGGAGATCTCGACCCTCTGCCACCTCTCGAACAACCGCTACGTGTTCGGGGTGGGCCCCGGCTGGTACGCGCGCGAGTACGAGGTGACCGGCTCCCGCATCCAGGAGCGCGGCAAGCGGACCGACGAGATCATCGAGGCGGTGACCCTGCTGCTGACGAAGCCGAACGCGAGCTACCACGGCAAGTACTACCACTTCGACGACGTCACCATCGACCCGCGGCCCCCGAAGATGCCGAAGATCTGGGTCTCCGGCGGCTCGCGCGTGCCGGATCCGGGCGAGCACGACGTGCCGGTCATCGCGACCACCGTGATGGACCGCATCGTGAAGGCGGGCAACTGGCTCTCGCGCTGCTCGGGCACGCAGGACTGGGTGAAGCGGGACTGGGGGCTGCTGCAGCAGCACGCGAAGACGCTCGGCCGCGATCCGAAGAAGCTCACCTTCGGGCACTGCAACTTCATCCACCTGGTGGACACGCCGAGCCACGCCAAGGCGGTGGCCGCCTCCAGGGCGCCCTTCATCAAGACGATGGGCACGCACCGGACCTACGAGCACCTGCAGGAGTCGTACATGATCGGGTCGATCGATCACATCAACACGCGCATCGACGACCTGGTGAAGGCGGGGCTCAAGTACCTCGTGCTGGGGCCGGTGACGGACGATCCGGCCCAGATCGACCTCATGGCCAAGAAGGTGATGCCGCACTTCAAGTAGAGGCGGCCACCCCATGCGATACGGCTTCTACCTCCCCACGCGCGGCCAGACCGCCTCGCCGGAGTCGCTCGAGACCCTGGTCGCGCGCGCGGAGGCGCTCGGGTTCTCCTCGGTGGTGATCGCGGACCACATCGTGTTCCCGGTCACGATCAAGTCGAAGTATCCGTACACGGTGAGCGGCGCCTTCCCCGGGCAGGGCGACGCGCTCGAGCAGCTCTCGCTGATGGCCTTCGTCGCGGGCAAGTCGCGCACCCTGCGGCTCATCAGCAGCGTGATGATCCTGCCGCACCGCAACCCGGTGGTGACCGCCAAGATGCTCGCCACCATCGACGTGCTCTCCCGCGGGCGCGTCACGGTGGGCGTCGGCGTCGGCTGGCTGCGCGAGGAGTTCGAGGCGCTCGGCGCGCCCGACTTCGACCGCCGCGGCGCGGTGAGCGACGAGTACCTGCGCATCTTCAAGGCGCTGTGGACGCAGGACCCGGCGTCGTATCACGGCGAGTTCTACCGCTTCGACTCCGTGCGGTGCCTGCCGCATCCCGCGCAGAAGCCGCACCCGCCGATCTGGGTGGGCGGCCACAGCAAGGCCGCGCTGCGCCGCGTCGCCCGCCTCGGCGACGGCTGGCATCCGGTCGGGGCCAACCCGGCCGTCCCGCTGCGCCCGCCCGAGCTGCGCGCGTCGCTCGACGATCTGCGTCGCCTCACGGACGCGGAGCGGCGCGATTTCTCGACGCTCACCATCTCCTACAAGGCGCCGATCTACGACCCGGGGCAGGGGGTGGACGGGGGCGCGGAGCGGCGGCCGTTCTCGGGGAGCCAGCAGGCCATCGCCGACGACATCGGCACCTTCGCCGGGCTCGGGGTGAGCGAGCTGATCTTCGACTTCCGCAGCGAGAGCCTCGCCGAGAGCCTCGAGCGCATGGAGCGCTTCGCCCCCCTGATCCGCCGGCCCTAGGCTAGCCGAGCCGCGGGTCGAGCAGATCCCGCAGCCCGTCGCCCAGCAGGTTGGCCCCCAGGACGACGAGCGAGATCGTCAGCCCGGGCACCGTCGCGAGCCACCACGCGTTCGAGAGATAGTCGCGGCCCTCCGAGAGCATGAGCCCCCAGGACGGCTGCGGCGCCTGGATCCCCATCCCGAGAAAGCTCAGACCCGACTCGAGCAGGACCATCGTGGCGAACTGGCTCGAGCCGATCACGAGGATCGGGGCGAGGGTGTTGGGCAGGATGTGCCGGGCGATGATCCGGAGGTCGCTGGCGCCGAGGGTGTAGGCGGCCTCCACGTACTCGAGGCGGCGGATCGAGAGGACGTTGGCGCGGACCGTCCGCGCGTAGAGCACCCAGCCGCTCAGCGCGAGCACGCCGACCAGCGCGGCCGGGCTCGTGCCCACCACCGCCACGATCGCGATCGCCAGCATGATGACGGGCAGCGCGAGCTGGACGTCGGCCAGGCGCATGAACAGCGCGTCGACGCGCTCGCCGCCGGAGCCCGCCACGAGCCCGACCACGATGCCCACCGCGGCCGCGATGAGGACCGAGATCGCGGCGAGGGCGAGCGAGATCCGGCCGCCGTGCAGCAGGCGCGCGAGGATGTCGCGGCCGAGGTTGTCGGTGCCCAGGACGTGCGCCGGCGTGCCCCCGAGCCCCCAGGGCGGGGCGAGCCGCCGGCTGAACTGCGGCTTCACCGGGTCGGCGGGCGTGAGCACCGGGGCAAAGGCGCTGGCGAGGACGGTGAGCGCGAGCAGGAGCCCGCCGATCACCGTGGTCGCGTTGAAGCGGCGCGGGTGAAACGTCGCGGGCGCGGCCGCGAGGTCGCTCACGAGTAGCGGATCCGCGGATCGATCACGGTGTAGAGCAGGTCCACCAGCAGGTTGATCAGCACGAAGATGGTGGCCGAGAAGATCAGCACGGTCTGCACCACCGGGAAGTCGCGGAAGAAGATCGCGTCCACCACCAGCTTGCCCATGCCGGGCCACGCGAACACCGACTCGGTGATGACCGCGCCGCCCAGCAGGGTGCCGATCTGCAGCCCGAGCACCGTGAGCACCGGCACCGCCGCGTTCCGCAGCGCGTGCCGGAGCACCACCGCCCGCTCGGCCAGGCCCTTGGCGCGGCCGGTGCGGATGTAGTCGCGCCCGAGGATCTCCAGCATGCTGGAGCGGGTGAGGCGGGCCACCAGGGCCATCGGGAACGCGGCCAGGGTCACCGCGGGCAGGATGAGGTGGCGCCAGCTCTCGAAGCCGGAGGTGGGCAGCCAGCGCAGCGCGACCCCGAAGAGCAGGATCAGCATGATGCCGAGCCAGAAGTTCGGCAGCGACTGGCCGAGCACCGCGAGGAGCGTGCTCGCGATAGTCGTAGCGCGTGCCCCGCCGGACCGCGGCCACGATGCCGAGCGAGACGCCGACCGCGCCGGTGAGGAACATGGCGGCCAGCGCGAGCTGGACGGTGGCGGCGAGCCGCTCGGTGACGACCTGCAGCGCGGGCGCCCGGTACTGGAAGGACTGGCCGAAGTCGCCGCGGAAGACGCTCCGGATGAAGATGGCGTACTGCACGTGGAGCGGCTCGTGCAGCCCGAGATGCCGGTTCAGCTCGTCCACCGCGGACTGCGGCGCGCCCTCCGGGAGCAGCATCTTGGCCGGGTCGCCGGGCAGGACGCGGAGGACGACGAAGACCAGGACCGAGACGCCGAGGAGCGTCAGGGCCGCCTGGCCGAGCCGGCGGAGGGCATACGCCCTCATTTCGAGGGGTCCCGGGCCGCACGCGGTTGCCCGCCGGCCCGCGCGAAGCCCGGCCCCCGGCTACGCGATCGCGACGTCACTCAGCAGGACGTAGTAGTCCCGGCGCGGCTCGAAGTTGCGCAGCCGATCGCTGACTCCGTAGATCGCCACGCTGTAGTAGGGCCAGATCTCGGCGTCCTCGTCCCACAGGATGCGCTCGAGCTCCTCGTACTTGGCCTGCCGCACCTTCGGATCCGGCACCCGGCCCTCCGCGATGAGCTGCTCCACGCGCGGGTTGTTGTAGCGGGTGAGCTTCTCGGCGCCCGCCCGGGTGAACCACTGGCCGAAGTACCAGTCCGGATCGTGCGGCATGTGGGCCCAGCCCGAGAAGAACATGTCGTACGTTCCCGCGCTCCGGTGCTCCCGCGCGGTCGCGATCTCGAGGTTCTTGATGTTGACCTTGATGCCGACCTCGCCCAGCATCGCGGCCACCGCCTGGGTGATCTCGAGCTGCTTCGGGTAGAGATCCTTCATGAGCACGAAGTCGAGCGACACGTTGGTGTAGCCCGCCTGCTTCAGGATCTGGCGCGCCTTCTCGGGATCGTAGACCTTGGCGGGCAGGCTGGTGTGGCCGATCAGCCCGGGCGGGACGGGGCTGTCCACCGGCCGCCCGTAGCCCAGCAGCAGGTCCTTGATGATCACGTTCCGGTCGATGGCCAGCGAGATCGCCTGCCGGAGCCGCGCGTCCTTCACCGGCTCCTTGGCGAGCTGGAAGATCCAGCGCTGCGCCTCGACCGCGGGCACGTCGAACACCTTCACGCCGCGGCTGCTCTTGAGCGTCTCGACCAGGTCGGGGGTGATGCGGTCGACCACGTGGATCTCGCCCGCGCGCAGGCCCGCGGCCCGGGTGGACAGCTCGGGGATGAAGCGGAAGGTGACCTTCTCGACCCGCGGCTGGGCGGGCTTCCAGTAGCTCGGGTTGGCCGAGAGGATGATGTGATCGCCGTGCGTCCACGACACGAAGCGGAACGGCCCGGTGCCGATCGGCTTCTGGAAGAACGCGTCCTCGTTCTTCGCCGCGTGCGCGGGCAGCATGCCGAGCATGGTGAGATGCGCGGGCAGCGAGCCGAACGGCCGCTTCGACGTCACCAGTACCGCGTAGTCCCCGTCCTTCTCCACCGATTCGATGTCCTGGTAGACGAAGGACTTGATGAGCTTGGTGTTGTCCTTCACGCGCCGGAGCGTGTAGAGCACGCTGTCCGCGTTGAACGGGGTGCCGTCGTGGAAGGTGACGCCCTTCCGGAGCTGGAAGCGCCACGTGGTGTTGTTGACCGCGCGCCAGGACTCGGCCAGGGCGGGCACGAACTTCGAGTCGTTGGTGACGTCCACCAGCGGATCGAACATGTGCCGGTGCACCGAGGTGGACGAGATCGAGTAGTGATTGGCCGGATCGAGCGTCAGCATGCGCTCGGACAGCCCGGCGACCAGCTCACCGCTCCGCTTGCCCTGCGCGCGGGCGGCGCGCGGAAGCCCGGCCGCGGCCAGGCCGGCCGCGCTCAGGGTCAGGAACTGCCGTCGGCCTACCGGCCGGGATGCTGCGTGTCTTTCGCGCATGGGGAGTCTCCTCCTGGAGGCTGGGTGTATGCCATGCCCGGCGCGCTGTCAAGGCCGGAGCCGCGGCGGGTTGACACCCTCGGGCGTCGGACATAGGATCGGGGCGCTCATCCGGCTCGACGACCGTCACCGCCGACACGACGCGCAGATCACTCAGTGAGGGAGGGCTCCATGAGACGAGGATTCCGATCGATCGTCCCGCTGCTCACGCTGGCGGTGCTCCTGGTGGCGGTCGGCCCCGCGGAACGGAACGCCGCGCGGGCGGCGGGCGAGCGGGACGTCACCATCGCCCAGGGCATCGACGCCGAGTTCCTCGACGTGCAGATGACCAACAACATCGTCACCCTGATCATCAACGGCTCGATCTACGACACCCTGCTCACCCGCGACAAGCAGCTCCAGATCACCCCCCGCCTCGCCACCAGCTACAAGCTGGTGAGCGAGAAGGTGTGGGAGGTCAAGCTGCGCTCCGGCGTGAAGTTCCACAACGGGGAGCCGTTCGACGCCAGCGCGGTCAAGTTCTCGTTCGAGCGCATCTACCGGGCCGACTTCAAGTCGCCCCAGAAGGGCTGGTTCAGCACCATCGATCGGGTGGAGGTCGTCGATCCGACCACGGTGCGCTTCCACACCAAGGTCCCCGATCCGGCCATGCCCGCGCGCATGACCCTCATGTACCAGCTCGCCCCCAAGTACGTCGCGCAGGTCGGCGACGTGCAGGCCAACCTGAAGCCGGTCGGCACCGGGCCCTTCAAGTTCGTGGAGTGGTCCAAGAACGAGCGCATCGTGGTGGAGGCCAACGACGAGCACTGGACGGGCAAGCCCGCGGTGCGGCGGGCGACCTGGCGGCCCATTCCGGAGCTGGGCGCGCGCATCGCCGCGCTCCAGACCGGCCAGGCCGATCTGATCGTCAACGTGCCCCCCGACCAGCTCCCGACGCTCGCCGCGACCAAGACCGTGCGCGTCGAGAAGATCCCGAGCTGCCGGATCATCTACTTCGGCATCGCCCAGATCAAGGGCGGCGCTCTGGCCGACCGCCGGGTGCGCCAGGCCATCAACCACGCGGTGGACGTCCAGGGCATCCTCGACGCGGTGCTGCTCGGCAACGGCAAGCGGATCAACTCGTCCATGCCCCCGAACGTGTGGGGCTATGACCCGTCGATCCCGCTCTACGACTACAATCCGCAGAAGGCCAAGGAGCTGCTGGCCGCGGCGGGCCAGACGAATCTCACCCTGACCCTGCAGGCCCCGAACGGCCGCTGGGCCATGGACAAGGACATCGCGCAGGCCATCGCGGGTCAGCTCACCGAGAACGGCATCAAGACCAGCGTCAAGATCATCGGCGAGTGGGGGAGCTACGTCCGCTCGGTCCTCGACCACAAGACCGAGGACATCTTCATGAACGGCTGGTGCCTACCGAGCCTCGAGCCCGACCACTGGGTGACCCCGAATCTCCACACCGGGGAGCCGGTGTCACAGTACTCGAATCCCGAGGTCGACAAGCTCATGGAGGCGGCCCGGGCCGAGATGAACGTGGAGAAGCGGAAGCAGCTCTACTCTCAGCTGCTCCGCCTCATCCGCGACGACGCGCCGTGGATCTTCGGCTACCAGCAGATGGACATCTACGGCGTGAACACGCGGCTCAAGTGGACGCCGCGCGGGGACGAGTCCATCCGCCTCACCGAGATCGGCTTCTAGGCCTCCGGGGAGAGGGGGCGCGGTCGTCTCCCCCTCTCCCCTCCGCTGATGCTCGCCTTCCTCGCGCGGCGGCTCCTGCAGAGCGTGTTCGTCCTGCTGGGGGTCTCCGTGATCGTGTTCGGGCTCCTGCATCTGACCGGCGATCCGACCCGGCTGCTCCTGCCGCTCGAGGCGCGTGAGGAGGACGTCCGGCAGCTCCGCACCCTGCTCGGGCTCGACGACCCGCTGTGGCTGCAGTACGTGCGGTTCCTGTCCCGCGCGGTGCGGGGCGATTTCGGGCTCTCGTTCAAGCATCAGGTGCCCGCCCTCGGCCTCATCCTGAGCACGCTGCCCGCGACGCTCCAGCTCACCGTCGCGGGCCTCTCGCTCGCCCTCCTCGTGGCGGTGCCGGTCGGCATCCTGGCCGCGCTCCGCCGCAACTCGCTCCTCGACGCGATCTGCTCGGTCGGCGTGCTGATGGGCCAGGCCATGCCGGTCTACTGGCTCGGGCTCCTGCTCATCCTCGTCTTCGCGGTGTGGCTCGGCTGGTTTCCCGCCGCCGGCCGCGACGGTCTCCGCTCGTTCGTGCTGCCCGCCTGCGCCCTCGGCGCCTTCTCCATGGCCCGCATCGCGCGCCTGGCGCGCTCGGGAATGCTGGAGGTGCTGGCCCAGGACTACGTGCGCACCGCCCGCTCCGCCGGGATCCGCACCTTCGTGGTGACCTACAAGTACGCGCTGAAGAACGCGGCGATTCCCGCTCGTCACCGTCATCGGCCTCGAGTTCGGCATCCTGCTCGGGGGCGCGGTCATCACCGAGACGATCTTCGCCTGGCCCGGGGTCGGCCGGCTGGCGGTGGACGCGATCTTCAGCCGCGACTACCCGCTCGTGCAGGCCATCGTGGCGGTGCTCGCGACGCTCTTCGTGCTCATCAACCTGGCGGTGGATCTGGTCTACACCTACCTCGATCCGCGGATCGTCTACGTGCGGAGCGCCCGGTGACCGAGGCGGCCACGGTCGCGGGCGCGCTTCCCGCCGTCGCCCGCGCGCGCCGCCGGCGCGTCAGCTTTCGCGCCGTGTTCGGGATCACGGTGCTGCTCGCCATGGGCGGCTCCGCCCTGCTCGCCCCGCAGCTCGCGCCGTGGGATCCGGCGCGGCAGATGCTGCTCAAGCGCCTCCGCCCGCCCGTGTGGGAGGCGCGCGGGCTGCGCGAGCACCCGCTCGGGACCGATCACCTGGGGCGGGACATCCTGAGCCGAATTCTCTACGGCGGGCGGATCTCGCTGCTGGTGGGCCTCTCCGCGGTGGCGCTCGCCGCCGGCCTCGGGGTCACGCTCGGCCTGTGCGCGGGATTCTTCGGCGGCCGCGCGGACGCGATCATCATGCGGATCGTCGACGTCTTCCTCGCCATTCCCTACATCCTGCTCGCCATGGGGGTGGTGTTCGCGCTGGGGCCGAGCCTGCTCAACGTCATCCTCGTCATGGGCGCCACCCGGTGGGTACAGTTCGCGCGGATCGTCCGGGCCGACGTGCTCTCGATCCGCGAGCGGGAGTTCGTCACCGGGGCCCGCGCGCGCGGCAACCGCTCCGGGCGGCTCCTGCTTCGCCACGTGCTCCCCAACGCGCTCACCCCGATCATCGTGGTGGCCACGCTCGAGCTGGCGTTCATGATCATCTACGAGTCCGCCCTGTCCTTCCTCGGCCTGGGAGTCCAGCCGCCCACCCCGACCTGGGGCTGGATGCTCGCGGACGGCCGCAACTACATCGCGACCGCCTGGTGGCTCGCCACGTTTCCCGGCCTCGCGATCATGCTGACCGTGCTCGCGGTGAATCTTCTCGGCGACTGGCTGCGGGACACCCTCGACCCGCGGTTGAAGATCTAACCCGTGCCCCCGCTGCTCCAGGTCGAAGGCCTCGTGACCGAGTTCAGCACCGGCACCGGTCCCCTGCGCGCGGTGGACGGCGTGAGCTTCACCGTCGAGCGCGGCGAGGTGCTGGGGCTGGTCGGGGAGTCCGGGTGCGGGAAGAGCGTCACCTCGCTCTCCATCATGCGGCTCGTGCCCCCGCCGGGGCGCATCGCGGCCGGGCGCATCCTGCTCGACGGCGAGGATCTGCTGGGCAAGGACGCGGAGGCCATGCGCCAGGTGCGCGGCGGCCGCATCGGCATGGTGTTCCAGGAGCCGATGACGTCGCTCAACCCGGTCTTCTCGATCGGCGATCAGATCGCCTCCGCCGCGCTCGCCCACTCGGGCCTCGGCCGCGCGGCGGCCTGGGAGCGGGCGGTGGAGATGCTGCACCAGGTCCAGGTGCCCGCGCCGGCCGAGCGCGTCCGCGACTATCCGCACCAGCTCTCGGGTGGCCTACGCCAGCGCGCGATGCTGGCGCTCGCCCTTGTCTCGGGCCCGCGGCTCCTGATCGCGGACGAGCCGACCACGGCCCTCGACGTGACGATCCAGGCCCAGATCCTCGACCTGCTCCGGCGTCTGCAGGCCGAGCGCGGCATGGCGGTGCTCATGATCACCCACGATCTCGGCGTCGTCGCCGAGCTGTGCCACCGGGTCGCGGTGATCTACGCCGGGCGCATCGTGGAGCTGGCGCCGGTGGAGCGCATCTTCGCCCGCCCGCTGCATCCCTACACGCGCGGGCTCCTCCGCTGCCTGCCGCATCCGAGCCGCTTCGGCCAGCCGCTCTTCTCCATTGACGGCGCGCCTCCCGATCCACGCCGGCCGAGCGTGGGGTGCCGGTTCGCACCCCGCTGCCCCCACGTCGTGGAGAGCTGCCGGCGCGACGAGCCCCCGCTCGAGGCACGGGAGCCCGGCCATCTGGTGGCCTGCCCGGTGACCACGTGACGTCCGGCCCGCTGCTCGAGGTCCAGGACCTCGCCAAGCGGTTCGAGGTGGGCGGGAGCTGGCTCGGCCGGCATCGACGCGTGATCCGGGCGGTGGACGGGGTGAGCTTCACGCTCACGCCGGGGGAGACGCTGGGGCTCGTCGGCGAGTCCGGCTGCGGCAAGTCCACCACCGGCCGCCTGATCCTGCGACTGATCGAGCCCAGCGCGGGACAGATCCGGCTGGAGGGTCGTGACCTGCTCGAGCTCCCGGCGCGGGAGCTCTGGGCCGCGCGCCGCCGCATGCAGATCGTCTTCCAGGATCCGTACGGCTCGTTGAATCCGCGGATGCGGGTCGGCCAGATCATCGCCGAGCCGCTCGCGATCTACGGGCTGGCCGACGCCGCGGAACGCCGTCGGCGGGTCGGCGAGCTGCTCGAGCTGGTGGGACTCGATCCCGCCTTCGCGCTCCGGTATCCGCACGAGCTCTCGGGCGGCCAGCGGCAGCGCATCGGCATCGCGGCGGCGCTCGCGCTCCACCCCGCGCTGATCGTGGCCGACGAGCCGGTCTCGGCGCTCGACGTGTCGGTCCAGGCCCAGGTGCTGAATCTGCTGATGGACCTGAAGCGGCGGTTCGGCTTGACCTATCTCTTCATCTCGCACGATCTCCACGTCGTGCTTCACATGTCGGATCGGGTGGCCGTCATGTACCTGGGCGAGATCGTGGAGCTCGGACCGCGCGACGCGATTCACCACGCGCCGAAGCATCCCTACACGCGCGTGCTGCTCTCCGCGGTGCCCGTCGTGGATCCCGCCCTGCGTCGCGAGCGCCTCGTGCCGGCGGGCGAGATGGCGAGCCCGCTCGCGATGCCGTCGGGCTGCCGCTTCCACCCGCGCTGTCCCTTCGTCATCGACCGCTGCCGGGTCGAAGCTCCCGCGCTGCGCGAGGTCGGGTGCTGGGCATCAGGCCGCGTGTCATCTGATCTAAGTGGGGGGAGCGAGCGCCGCTCCTCCCCCACGCCCCCCCACCGCTTCCTGCGCCGGCCAACCTTGCGCCCGGCAGTCGGCCGGCTTCGGTTCAGATCAAATCGCGGGCGATGCGGCGGCCGGCTTGATAGACGTCGAGGACGTCCCAGAGGGCGGTGATCTCACGGGTGGGGTCGCCGCGCACCACGAGCACGTCGGCCTGGCGCCCGGGGAGGAGGCGGCCGCTCAGCCCGCCCACCCCGATGGAGTCGGCGGCCCCCGCGGTGCCGGTGACGATGGCGTCGGTGTACGAGAGGCCGGCCTGGGCCATCATGTGGATCTCGTGAACGAATTCGCCCGGCGCGTACCAGCCCCAGGGCGAGTCGGATCCGGCGGTCATCCGCACGCCGGCCTCGCTCATCCGTCGGACCGCATCCACGCGGACGTCGAGGGCGCGCCGTGACTGCTCGAGCTGCGCGATCAGCTCCGGGGTGAGCCGACCCTCGCGCTCGCGCGCCTCTCGCAGCCGCTCGATGCCCGCCTTCATCACGTAGAGGGTGGGATTCACCCAGGCCTTGGCGGCGGCGAGCCGCTCGACCAGGTCGGGGCGGAAGCGAAAGGTCCCGTCGGGTTCGGTGAAGATGCAGTGGATGATCATGTCGACGCCGGCGTCGAGGCAGTTCTGGATGGACTCGGCCGAGGTGCAGTGGGCCGCGGTGAGCTTGCCGTGTCGCCGCGCTTCGTCGGTCATGGCCGCCAGCTCCGCCACGCTGTACGAGGCGCGGTTCGGATCCGAGGTGCGGGTCGAGCCGCCGCTCGCCACGATCTTGATGTAGTCGGCGCCTTCCTTCAGGAGCTTGCGCACCTCCGCGCGCACCGCCACCTCCCCGTCCGCCTCGGAGCCGAAGTAGCCCATGTGCCCGCCGGTGATCGCGATCGGACGGCCGCAGATCACCATGCGGGGCCCGGGGGCGAGTCGCCGGCGAATGCCCTCGCGCAGAGAGAAGGCGACCTTGCCCTTCGCGCCGTTCTCCCGGAGCGTGGTCACGCCCGAGTGCAGCAGGGTGCGCGCGTTCTGCGCGGCCTGGAGCAGGAGGATGTCGTCGTCTTCCTTGGCGATGTCGTCGCCCAGCGTCCCGTCGCCCGGCGCCACCAGGTGGGTGTGGGCGTCCACGAGGCCGGGCAGGATGGTGGCGGCCCCGTAGGCCTTCCGGGTGACGGCGGCGCCCTCGGGCGCGCGCACCGTGCCTTCCGGACCCAGGGCGACGATACGCTCCCCCTGGATCAGGATCGCGGCCCGCTCGACGGGCGCCGCCGCGCTTCCGTCGATGAGGCGGTCCGCGGTGATCAGCGTGAAGGGGCTCGTGGTCTCCGGCATGAGCGCATTCCTTTCCACGGTGTGCGGCCTCCGCCTTGCCCTCGGCCGCGGACACGTCTACTCTATGGCGCGTCGCCAACGAGGAGACCACTATGCCCGAGATGCCCCCTGACGTCACGCTGGACGAGGTGAAGGAGCGCGCCCGCCTCGCCGGCCTCTCCATCCCCGCCAACCGCCTGTCCCTGGTGCGCGGCTTCCTGGTCAACGCGCTGCGGCCCATCCGCGCCCTGGACTGCCGGGCGATCCGGACGGTGGAGCCCGCGGTGATCTTTCGACGCCAAGGGCGGGAGCGGCTCATGAGCGCCGACGAGCTCTGCTACGCGGGCATCCGGGAGCTGGGCGGCCTCTTCCGGAGCCGCGCGCTCTCCCCGGTGGACTACGCCACCGATCAGCTTCGCCGCATCGAGACGCTCGACAAGAGCCTGAACGCCTACGTGACGGTCACCGCCGAGCGCGCGCTCGCCGATGCCCGCGCCGCGGAGGCTGCGCTCAAGCGGGGCGACGCGGGACCGCTCACCGGCATCCCGATCGCGTACAAGGATCTCTACGCGACCAAGGGGATCCTCACCACCGCGGGCTCGGCGGTGCTGGGCGACTGGGTGCCCGACTTCGATTGCACGTGCGTGACGCGGCTGCAGCAGGCGGGCATGGTCATGCTCGGCAAGCTGATCACCCACGAGTTCGCGTTCGGCATCCAGTTCCCGGGCCACCGCTTTCCGCCCGCGCGCAACCCGTGGAACGTCGATCACATCCCGGGCGGCTCGAGCAGCGGGTCCGGCGCGGCGCTGGCCGCCGGCATGGCGGTGGGCGCGCTCGGCTCCGATACCGGCGGGTCCATCCGGGGCCCGGCTGCCTTCTGCGGGATCGCCGGGCTCAAGCCGACCTACGGGCGCGTGAGCCGCGCGGGCGTGGTGACGCTCTCGTGGACGCTCGACCACACCGGCCCCATGGCGCGCTCGGCGGAGGATTGCGCGTACATGCTACAGGCGCTGGCCGGCCACGATCCGGCCGATCCGGCGTCCGCTCGTGAGCCGGTGGCGGACTACCTGGCGACGCTCGAGGGCGGCGTCAAGGGCCTCCGGATCGGGGTGGTGCGCGACTACTTCTTCGACCAGGTGGAGCCGGAGACGGTGGCCGCCTTCGAGCAGGCGGTGGGCGAGCTGGGACGGCTCGGCGCCACCGTGCGGGACGTGACGATCCCGAGCATTCATGCCACGCCGTCCTTCATGGTGATCATGCTGACCGAGGCCTTCGCCTACCACGAGCGCGACCTGCGCCTGCATCCGGAGCTCTACGGCGACGTGCTGCGCGAGAAGCTGATGGCGGGCGGGCTCTTCCGGGCGGACGAGTACATCCAGGCCCAGCGCCTGCGCTCGCAGATCCGGGAGGACACGGAGCGCGCGCTGCAGTCGGTGGACGTGCTGATCACGCCCACCGCGCTCGGCCCGGCGCCCTCGTTCAAGGTCGTGCTCGATCCGGACTTTCCGTTCGCCAAGAGCAACATGGGGCCGTTCAACATCACCGGGCTGCCCACCCTGGCGCTGCCGACCGGGTTCTCCACGACCGGCCTGCCGCTGTCGTTCCAGATCTCGGGCCGGCCCTTCGACGAGGCCACCGTGCTGCGCGCGGGCCACGCCTATCAGCGGGCGACGGACTGGCATCGCCGCCGCCCGCCGGTGCGGGCATGACGACCGTCGGGGCGCCGGGCGCCGTCGCCCTCGACGACCTCAAGGCGCACGTCGGGCGGCGCGAGAGCGCGACCGACGTGATCACCGCCGCGCCCGCCAACCTGCTGCGCCTGACCTTCGGCCGCGACGAGCGCGAGCTCGGGCCGGGCGATCCGCTGCCCCCGGGCTGGCAATCGCTCTACTTCCTCCCGCGCTTTCCGCCGGAGGCGCTCCGGCCCGACGGCAGCCCGCTCGACACCGGGGTGATCCCGCCGATGCCGCTGCCCCGCCGCATGTTCGCGGGCGAGCGCTTCCGCTTCCACCGTCCGCTCCGCATCGGCGACACGGTGCGCCGCGAGACCGAGCTGGCCGACATCTCGGTCAAGACGGGCGGCACCGGCACCCTGGTCTTCGCCACCGTGACCCAGCGCATCTTCACCGGGGAGGCGCTGGCCATCGAGGAAGAACGCCGCACCGTGTTCCGCGAGGAGGTCCGGGCCGGTGAGCGCAACCAGGCGCCGCGCCGCGAGACCGCGCCCGACGACACCCCGTGGCGCCGGCGGATCGCGCCGGACCCGGTGCTGCTGTTCCGCTTCTCCGCCCTGACCTTCAACAGCCACCGCATCCACTACGACCGGCCCTGGGCCATGGAGCGCGAGGGCTACCCGGGCTTGGTCGTGCACGGCCCGCTCACCTCCACGCTCCTGATCGACTTCGCGCGCGACCACAACCCGGGCCGCGTGTTCACGGGCTACGAGACGCAGGCCCGCGCCCCGCTCTTCGACACCGCGCCCTTCGAGCTGCGCGGCCGCCCCACCGCGGACGGCCGCGGCGCCGAGATGTGGGCCGTGACCCCCGAGGGCACGGTGGCGATGAGCGCGCGGGCCGAGCTCGCGTGACGGACCATTCGATGAAGATGAAAGAGAGGATTAGCCACGATGGCCGATGAGCTCGAGCTCCGCATGGATGCGACTGCCCTCTATCGCGAGGAGACCTACACCGACCGCCGCATCGGCATCATCCGGGTGATGACGCCGGTGAAGACGGACGGGTCGATCGACCTCACGCGCAAGATCCTTTACGTCGGCGAGGCCCAGCTCCTCTCCCCGGTGGGCGCCCTGCCGATCACCTTCGAGATCGACGCGACCTCGCTCGGCGACGCGGCCGAGAAGTTCTCGGAGGGCGCCAAGGTGGGCGTCGAGCGCGCGATCCGCGAGCTGCAGGAGCTGCGCCGGGAGCAGTCCTCCAACATCGTCATCCCCGACCGCATGCCGCCCGACATGGGCGGCCGCGGCGGCCCGCGGGGCCCCGGCCGCATCCAGCTCTGATCGGGCCGGCATGAACCTGCTACGGCCGATCGACCGGAACGTCACCGTCCAGGGCCTGCGCTTCCACGTGCTCGACTGGGGCGGGGAGGGCCGCACCCCGCTGCTCCTCCTGCACGGCTTCACCGGGCACGCGCACGCCTGGGACACGCTGGCCATCGCGCTGCAGCCGCACTTCCACGTGTACGCGCTCGATCAGCGCGGCCACGGCGACAGCGATCCGGCCGAGGTCTACGGGCCCATCGCCGCGTTCGACGATCTGAGCGGCGTGATCGACCAGCTCGGCCTGGCTCCGCTCGTGGTCGTGGGGCTCTCCATGGGCGGGCGGAACGCGATGTACTTCACCTCCAAGCGCCCCGAGTCGGTGCGCAAGCTCGTGATCGTGGACATCGGACCCGAGATCAGTGCGCGGGCGTCGCAGGCCCCGCGCGGGCCCGCCCGAGCCCGAATTCTGGGACAGCATCGAGCAGGCGGCCCAGCATCTCCTCCGGGGCAACCCGTATCCCGGCATCCACTACTACCGCTGGGTGGCGGCGCAGAGCCTGCGGCAGCGGCCGGACGGCCGCATCGTGTGGGCGTGGCACCCGAGCGTGAAGACGCGGCGCTCGACGGTGGACGTGGACTGGTGGGCGGTGCTGCGCGCGATCCCGGTGCCGACCCTGGTGCTCCGCGGCGAGGAGAGCCCGATCCTCGATCGTGACGTGGCGGAGCGGATGGCCAAGGAGCTGCCGCAGGGCCGCTTCGTCGAGATCCCCCGCGCGGTGCACACGCTGCACGAGGACAACCCGGACGCCGTCCTCGCCGCGCTCAAGCCGTTCCTCGGCTTCTAGATCGGAGGCTCACGCGATGGGAGTCGTCAGGCTCGACATCACCCGGCGCGAGCCGGTACCGGCCGGGGGCGCGTACGAGAAGATCGAGGGCGTGCTGCATTTCACCGCGGATCCGGCGGCCCGGCAGAACGAGCCGATCGCGGACCTGGGCCTGGCGCCCCGCAACGCGCGCGGGCTCGTGGAATACTCCGCCGACTTCTATCTCCTGCGGCCGCTCGACGGCGGGCGCCGCCGGCTGCTCCTCGACGTGCCGAACCGCGGGCGCAAGATCGCGCTCGGCATGTTCAACAGCACGCCGCGCTCGAACGATCCGACTTCGAGGGAAGACTTCGGCAATCGGTTCCTGATGCGCCACGGCTACACGGTGGCCTGGATCGGCTGGCAGCCCGACGTGCCGCGCCGCGACGGCATGATGGCGATGACGGTGCCGCGGGTGCCCGGCGTCTCCGAGCGCGTGCGCTGCGAGTTCCGGCCGAACGCGCGCGTGGACGTGCTGCCGCTGGCCGACCGCTACCACATCCCGCATCCGGTGGCGCGCCTCGACGATCCGGAGGCGGAGCTGCACGTGCGCGAGCACGGCGACGCGCCCGCGGCCACGCGTGCCGCGCTCGGCCTGGCGCTTCCCCGACTCGGGGTCGATCGCGCTCGACGGCGGCTTTCAGCCCGGCCGCATCTACGACTGCTACTACCGCGCGGAGGACCCGCCGGTGGTCGGGCTCGGCTTCACCGCGGTGCGCGACACCGCGAGCTTCCTGCGCTGGGGCACCGCCGCCGAGGGTAATCCCTGCGCGGGCGCCATCGAGCGGTCGTACGTGTTCGGCGTCTCGCAGAGCGGCCGCTTCCTGCGGCACCTGCTCTACCTGGGCCTCGACGAGGACGAGGCCGGCCGCTTCGTCTGGGACGCGGTGATCCCGCACGTGGCGGGCGCGCGGCGCGGCGAGTTCAACTGCCGCTTCGGCCAGCCGTCGCTCAACGCGGTGCACGCGGTCGGCAGCCTGTTCCCGTTCACCGACGGGGAGCAGGACGATCCGGTCACCGGCCAGCGCGACGCGCTGCTCCGGCGCCTGGCCGGGCGCGCGAAGCCGCCGCGCATCTTCACCATCAACACCTCGGCCGAGTACTGGCGCGGAGACGGCTCGCTCGTGCACACCGACGTGGGCGGCACGCGCGACGTGACCCCGCCGGCCTACGTGCGCCAGTACCTCTTCGCGGGGAGCCAGCACACGCCGGGCGCGCTGCCGCCGCCCGCGGCGGATCCCAATACCGGGGGCCGGGGCTTCCACCCGTTCAGCGTGGTGGATTACTCGCCGCTCCTGCGCGCCGCGCTGGTGAATCTCGACCGCTGGGTGACCGAGGGCGTGGAGCCGCCGCCGAGCGCGGTCCCGCGCCTGGCCGACGGCACCGCGGTGGCCGCCGAGGCGACCCGCGGCGTCTACGCGGCGATTCCCGGCGCGCGCTTCCCCGATCAGCTCCAGCGACCGCAGCGGCTCGACTTCGGGCCCGCGGTCGAGCGCGGGATCGCCACCCTGCCGCCCAAGCAGGGCGCGCCCTTCGTGACGTTCGTCTCCGCGGTGGACGGCGACGGCAACGAGCGCGCGGGCATCCGCCCGCCCGAGCTGCGGGTGCCGCTGGCCACCTTCATGGGCTGGAACCCGCGCCATCCGGAGCAGGGCGCGCCGGGTGACATCATGTCCATGATGGGCTCGACGCTGGCCTTCGCGCGCACCGCGGCGGAGCGGGCGCGGACGGGCGACCCGCGTCTCTCCATCGAGGAGCGCTACGCGGGCCGCGAGGCCTATCTCGCGCGGGTGCGCCAGGACGCGGGCGCGATGGTCGCGGCCCGGCAGCTCCTCGCCGAGGACGTGGACGCGGTGGTGGAGCGCGCGGGCGCGCTCTGGGACTTCGTCTGCCCGCGCTGAGCCGGCCCTGGCCACGTCGCTGATCGAGTGCCACGCCCACGTCCTGCCCGACGGGGCGCTGGCCCGCTTCCCGGATGGCGGCGATCCGCGCTACGTCACCGCCGAGCGCCGCGTGCTCGGCCGCATGCTCGAGGCCCACGACGCGTGCGGGGTGACGCACGCGCTGGTCTCCGACTCCTTCTACATGGAGTCGGCGGCCGCGCGAGAGCTCGAGCGCATGGTGGGCGTCAGCCCGAGCGATGCCCCGTCCGGCGGGCGCCGGTATCTCGACGACCCGGCGTGCGGCCCGCTGCTGGCCGCCGCCGAGGCGCTGGGCCGGCCGCTCTTCTCATCCGTCACGTGATCTGCCGGCCGGTGAGCATTACGATGACTTCGTGATGTCGCTCATCATCGGCCGCCCGAGCCAGACCGCCGTCGAGCTGCCCCCGGCCGACCGCGACGCGGTCCGCTGGCGGAACGCGACGCGCCTGTTCGGGCTCGAGCCGGCGCGCGTGGGAGCCTAGGAGGCCGGCCGTGTCGGCGATCTCGGTCGAGCACCTGAGCCGCTGGTGGGGCCCCACGCGGGCGGTGGACGACGTGAGCTTCGAGGCCGCGGCCGGGAAGATGCTGGTCCTGCTCGGACCGTCGGGTTGCGGCAAGTCCACCACGCTCCGGCTCATCGCCGGGCTCGAGCTCGCCACCGCGGGGCGCATCGCCATCGGCGGCGTGGACGTGACCCACCTGCCGCCGGCGGAGCGGCGGCTCTCCATGGTCTTCCAGTCCTACGCGCTCTTTCCCCATCTCTCGGTGGCCGAGAACATCATCTTCGGCCTGCGGGTGCGGCGCGTGGCCGCGGCCGAGCGCGCGCAAGCGCCTGGATCGCGTGGCCACCCTGCTGGGCCTCGACGGGCTGCTCGCGCGCAAGCCGTCGCAGCTCTCGGGCGGGCAGCAGCAGCGGGTGGCGCTGGGCCGCGCTCTCATCGCGGAGACGCCGGTGTGCCTGATGGACGAGCCGCTCTCGAACCTGGACGCCCAGCTCCGCCTCGAGATGCGCCGCGAGATCCGGTCGCTCCAGCAGAGCCTCGGCATCACCATGGTCTACGTGACGCACGACCAGACCGAGGCCATGAGCATGGCCGACCAGGTGATCCTGCTCCGCGACGGCCGCGTCGAGCAGGACGCGCCGCCCGACCGGCTCTACGCGCGGCCCGCCACCGCCTTCACCGCCCGCTTCATCGGCACGCCGCCCATGAACATCCTCACGCTGGCCGACGGCGCGGGCGGCGCGGTGATTGGCGGCACCGCGGGGCCGCCGCTGCTCGCGGGGCGGGGGACGGGGCTGCTGCTCGGCATCCGCCCCGAGGACATCCACCTGGACGAGCGGGCGAGCGGCGACGGGGTGGGCGCGACCGTGAAGAGCGTCGAGTACCTCGGCGCCGATTCGATCGTGACCTGCGCGGTGGGGAGCCAGACCCTCGCGGTGCGGGCGCCGGGGCGCGTCGCGCTGTCCCCCGGCGCGCCGGTCCGGCTCTCGTGGAGCCCGGACGCCACGCACGTGTTCGATGCCCAGAGCGGGAGCCGTCGCAGCGGCGCGCCCGTTGTTCCAACCATCTGCTCGATGACGAGGAGGCCACTCATGACGAGACGCATGCTCGGATGGCTCACCGCGGCGATCCTGCTCGCCGCCTTCGCAGGCGGCGCGGTCCCCGCGGGCGCCCAGGCCCCGGTGGAGCTCACCTTCTACTACCCGGTCGCGGTGGGCGGGCCGGTGACCAAGATCATCGACGGCCTGGCCGCCGACTTCGAGAAGGAGAACCCGGGCATCCGGGTGAAGCCGATCTACGCCGGCACCTACCAGGAGACGATCGTCAAGGTGCTCACCGCGCTCAAGAGCGGCGAGCCGCCGCAGATGTCGGTGCTGCTCTCCACCGACATGTTCACGCTGATCGACGAGGACGCGATCGTGCCCTTCGACGCGATGGCCACGAGCGCCGAGGACCAGGCCTGGCTCAAGAGCTTCTTCCCCGCGTTCATGCTCAACAGCCAGACCGGGGGCAAGACCTGGGGCATCCCGTTCCAGCGCTCCACCATCGTGCTGTACTGGAACAAGGAGGCCTTCAAGGAGGCCGGGCTCGACCCCAACAGGCCGCCCGCCACCTGGGCCGAGCAGGTCGACTACGCCCGGAAGCTGACCAAGCGCGACGGCAGCGGCAACGTCACCCAGTGGGGGCTCGAGGTGCCGTCGTCCGGCTTCCCGTACTGGCTCTTCCAGGGCTTCACCACCCAGAACGACGTGCTGCTGATGAACCAGGCCGGCAACGAGACCTACTACGACAAGCCGGCGGTGGTGGAAGCGCTCCAGTACTGGGTGGACCTGAGCGGCAAGCACAAGGTCATGCCGACCGGGATCATCGAATGGGGCACCACGCCGAAGGACTTCTTCGAGCGCAAGACCGCCATGATGTGGACGACCACCGGCAACCTCACCAACGTGAAGAACAACGCCAAGTTCGAGTTCGGCGTGGCGATGCTGCCCGCGGGCAAGCGGCGCGGCTCGCCGACCGGCGGCGGCAACTTCCACATCTTCAAGAAGAGCACGCCCGCCCAGCAGGCCGCCTCGCTCCGGTTCATCAAGTGGATCACGTCGCCCCAGCGGGCCGCGCAGTGGGGCATCGACACCGGCTACGTGGCGGTGCGGCCGGACGCGTGGGAGACGCCGGCGATGAAGCAGTACGTGGCGGGCTTCGCCGCCGCCGCGGTGGCGCGCGATCAGCTCCCGCACGCGGTGGCCGAGCTCTCCACGCACGACAACCAGCGCGTGACCAAGGCGCTGAACGACGGGCTGCAGGCCGCGCTCACCGGAGCCAAGTCGGCCGACCAGGCCATGAAGGACGCGCAGCGCGAGGCCGACCGCATCTTGCGGCCCTATCGGCGGTGAGGGGCGTGCGGCGAGCGGGGCCGGGGGCGGGGCGGGCCTCCCGGGAACACGCTGACTCGCGACCCGTGACCTGCACTCATGACGGGCCACGAGATGGGGGCGCGCGACTTCGGCGACGCGCAGAAGACACGGTTCCCGGGAGGCCCGCCCCGCCCCCGGCCCCGCCCGCCGCACTCGGATGTCTAAAGATGATCATCGAATCGGGCCCGCCGCCCCCGCCCGGCGCCCACGGTTCTGGCGCTCGATGTCGTGATGTCGCACGCGTGGCGGGTGCATGTGATCGGGTGGCTGCTGCTGATGCCGGCGGCGGTGCTGCTGGTGACGTTCACGCACTTTCCGGTGGCGGCGACCATTTACACGAGCTTGTTCTCCAATCCGAAGGCGGGACGGCCCGGGGTGTGGGTGGGGCTCGACAACTATCAGGCGATGGTCGAGGATCCGGTGTTCTGGCAGGCGCTGGGGAACAACTTCTGGTTCGCGGTGGGGACCATTCCGGTGTCGGTGGCGCTGGCGCTCCTGATGGCGGTGTGGGTGAACGGGCGGATCGCGGGGCGGGGGTTGCTGCGCCTGGCCTTCTTCACGCCGACCGTGCTGCCGATGATCGCGGTGGCGAACATCTGGCTCTTCTTCTACACGCCGGGCTATGGCCTGCTCGAGCAGATCACCGGGCTCTTCGGGCTGCCGAGCCACAACTGGCTCGGCAGCCGCGAGACCGCGCTGGGCTGCCTGGTGGTGGTGACGGTGTGGAAGGAGGCGGGCTTCTTCATGATCTTCTACCTGGCCGCGCTCCAGTCGCTCTCGCCGAATCTGGGCGAGGCGGCGTCCCTCATGGGCGCGAGCCGCTGGTACTTCTTCCGCCGGGTGACGTTCCCGCTGCTGATGCCGACCACGCTCTTCGTGCTGGTCAACGCGGTGATCAACTCGTTCCGGCTCGTGGATCACATCGTGGTGATGACCAAGGGCGGGCCCGACAACACCACCGCGCTCCTGCTCTATTACATCTACGATGTCGGCTTCAAGTTCTGGGACCAGGCCTACGCGGCGGCGCTGACCCTGGTGCTGCTGGTGATCCTGGCCGCGGTGGCGCTCGGCCAGTTCCTGCTGCTGGACCGCCGGGTGCACTACCAGTGACGCGGCCCGGGCGCGCGCTCGAGACCGCGGGGGCCTGGCTGCTCGGCGTGCTCTGGGTCCTGCCGCTGGCCTATGCGTTCTGGACCGCCTTCCACCCCTCCGAGTTCTCGACGCGCTTCGTGCTGACCGCGCCGCTCAGCCTCGAGAACTTCGTCAAGGCCTGGGCGGCCGCGCCGTTCGCCCGTTACTTCGTCAACACCATCGCGCTGGTCACCATGATCCTGGCCGTGCAGCTCGTGCTCTGCACGCTCGCGGCCTACGCCTTCGCGCGCTTCGCCTTCGCGGGCCGCTCCGCCGCGTTCCTGCTCGTGCTGGTGCAGCTCATGATCATGCCGGACGTGCTCATCGTGGAGAACTACCGGACCATGAGCCGGCTCGGCATCCTCGACACCCTGGCCGCCATCGGCCTGCCCTACATGGCCTCGGCCTTCGGCATCTTCCTGCTGCGGCAGACCTTCAAGACGGTGCCGAAGGAGCTGGACGAGGCCGCGCGCGTGGAAGGCGCCGGGCCGCTGGAAGTGCTCTGGCGGGTGTACGTCCCGCTCGCGAAGCCGGTGTACATCGCCTACGGGCTGGTCTCGGTCAGCTACCACTGGAACAACTTCCTGTGGCCGCTGATCGTGACGAACTCCGTGCAGTCGCGCCCGCTGACGGTGGGGCTGCAGGTCTTCTCGTCGGTGGATCAGGGAGTGGACTGGTCCATCATCACCGCCGCGACCTTGATGACCTCGGGCCCGCTGCTGGTCGCGTTCCTGCTCTTCCAGCGGCAGTTCGTGCAGAGCTTCATGCGCGCCGGAATTCGTAGCTCGGAGGGCTGCGCCCTTCCGAACCTCCCCCGGAGCGGTCGCGCGAGCTAAGCCGCGGTCGCCGCGCGGGCCGCGGTCGCCGCGTTCTTGGCCGCCGCGCTCCTGGCCACCACGCTCGGCCGGGCCGCGATCGGGCGTGCCCTTGCCCTGCGGCTCCACGCGTTGTGGACGCTCGGCGGGTGCGGTCTGTCGCGCCCGGGGCGGCGCGTTCTGGACGGCGGGAGCCGGTGGCGACCCAGGAGGAGTAGCGGCCGGAGCCTGGCGAGCGGCGGGCGCGGCCGGGGCCGGCGGCGCGGTCTGCTGCGGCGGCGGCGGCGGCTGCGGCGTGGGCGCGCTTACCGAGGGAGCGCCGGGTGTGCTCGTCGCGGGCGGTGTCACGGTTGGACGGGCGGGCGCCGGGACACGGCCCGCATCGGGCGGCGTGGTCTGACGCGGGCCACGGTCGCCGCCGCGCGCGCGCTCGCGCTGGCCGTCATCGGGCGTGGGCGTGGCGCGGCCGGCGTCCGGCCGCGCCCGGTGTCGGGGTCACGCTCGCGGCCGGCGGCGTCACGCGCGCGGGCGCGGGCACGATGCGCTGCTGGGGCTGCGGCGCGGTCGCGGCCGCCGCGGCGGGCAGGCCCTGCTCGCGCAGCACCGGCGCGGTGTCGACGGGCGCGCGCGTCGCCACCACCGGCCGCGCGCGGATCGCGTCCGGCGGCCGCGTGGCGGCGGCGGTCGCGCTCCCGGTGACGCTGGCCGCGACCGGCCGCACGTCCACCGCGCCGCGCACCGGCGTGAGCCGCTGCGCCTCGCCGGCGTCCGCGAGGCGGACGGGGCGCACCGCGCCCTGGCCGAAGCGGTCGGCGGGCACGCCCACCACCGCGTTGGTCACGTTCACGTTGCGGTAGACGTTGATGGTCGTGACGTTCACGGTGGTGGCGCGGTTGATGACGACATTGTTCACCACGCGCGGGCCGCCCCAGCCACCCCACCAGGCGACGCCGACGTAGCGCGGCCGGCCCCACCACCGGATCACGGGCTCGCCCCAGCCGAGCGGGGCCCAGTAGAGCGGTCGCCCCACGATGACGGGCCCGCCGAGGAAGACCACCAGCGCGGGCGAGTAGACGGGCCGCACGATGAGCGGGCCCGGCGCCCACGCCCAGTAGCTGCCGACGAAGATCCAGCGGCCGTGGTGATACGGCGCCCAGCCCCACGGCGCGTCGTCGAGCCACGTCCACCCGAAGCGCGGATCCCAGATCCACCGGCCGGTGGAGTAGGGCGACCAGCCCGGCGCCACGCCCGCCGGCACCCACACGCTGCCGTAGCTCTCCACCGTGCGCCAGGTCCCGTGCTGATCGAGGGCCTCCGCTCCGTAGACGCCCGCGGGGACCTGCTTCGCGCTGGCGGGCTGCGCGAGGTAGTCGCTGCGCTGGTAGTTCCAGCGATCCCACGCGGTCAGCGCGGGCGGCGCCGTCGTCTCGACGCGCGGCGCATCACCGCCGGTGATGACCACCTGCTGATTCGCCGCCACCGGTGTCGCGGCGCCCCCGGCCGGCGTCATGACCGCGCTGCCGCCGCGATAGGTCCGGAACGCGGTGGTGTCGGGCCTGACCTCGGCGTGGTAGTACCCGGCGCGCTCCACCGTGAAGGCCGCGCCGGGCGTATCGAGCTCCACCGTGTGGCCCGGCGCGAGCTCGCGCAGGTCGAGCGCGGCATAGCCCGACGTGACCCGGAGCTGGATGAAGTCGGGCTCCTGGTTGTCGAGGCCGAGCTGGGCGCCGTAGGCGGCGCGAGCGAAGGCCCGCGGGCCGATCTGGATCTCCACGTTCCCCGCCGGCCCCGCATAGAGCACGTCGCCCGGGGCCAGGGGCATGTTGAGCGCGGCAGGGGCCCAGTCGGTGGCGCCCGGCCGCCAGAAGGAGACCTCGCCGTGGATGTAGCTGACGCGGGGCGGCGTGGTCTCCTGGGCGTCGGCCTCGGTCTCGGGGTCGGCCGGGGCGGGGGCTCCGGCGGGAGGCGGCGGGCTCGAGCTGCCTGCCCAGCCGGCAGGCGTGGCGCCCAGGACCATCAGCAACGCCAGCAATCCCGCGAAGATCCGCCGCATGGCCCGCATCGTACTCATCATCGTAACAGATGGAGTTAATGCGTCCCGGGCGATATGCTGGAATCGATGTAAATGAAGTGGTCCCAATGCGCGTCAGAGTGAGGCGGATATGAAAAAGACCCTGCTGATCCTGCTGCTGGTGGTCGCGGTGCTCGCGGTCACGGTCACGCCGGGCTACACCTGGCATCACTGGCGCGGCGGCGTCTACGTCGGCGTCGGTCCCTACTGGGGGCCCTACCCGTACTACTATCCGCCGCCGCCCTACTACATCTACCGGCCGCCCACGGTGGTGGTGGAGGAGCCGCCGGTCTACGTCGAGCGGCCGCCCGTGGCGCCGGCCCCCCCGGCGGCATCCACCGCGTACTGGTACTACTGCTCGAGCGCCCACGGCTACTACCCGACGGTGCCGAGCTGCCCGGAGGAGTGGGTGAAGATACCGGAGCGGCCGCGATGAACCGGATCGCGCGCGGGAGCGTCGCGGTGGTGCTGGCCGGCGCGCTGCTGAGCGGCTGCGCCACCGTGCCCCACGGTCCGAGCGTCATGGTGTTGCCGGGCAGCAGCAAGAGCTTCGAGCAGTTCCAGGTCGACGACGCGGTCTGCCGCCAGTGGGCCTCGCAGCAGGTCGGCACCACCGCGCAGAGGACCGCGACCGAGAGCACGGTCGGCGGCGCGGTGATCGGCACCGTGGTCGGCGCCGCGGCGGGCGCCGCGCTCGGCGCTGCCGCCGGCAACCCGGCCATCGGGGCGGCGGCCGGCGCGGGCGTCGGCCTGCTCGGCGGCACCGCGATCGGCGCGAGCCGCGGCGACGCGTACGGCGGGTCGGTGCAGCGCCGCTACGACATGAGCTACACGCAGTGCATGTACGCCAAGGGCAACCAGGTGCCGGGGGCCCGCGGCTCGCGCGTGCAGCAGCAGCCGGCGTACTCGCCGCCCGCTCCGCCGCCACCTCCGCCCCCGCCGGCCACCTCGGTTCCGCCGGCCAGCGCGGTATCGCCGACCATCCCGCCGCCTCCGCCGGGACCGCCGCCGCCTCCGCCCACTAGATAGCGAGTCGATAGCCGCCCGCGCGTCGCGCGAGAGCCGTTCCGCTCCCGCGTCGACGCGCCGCCGCCGCTCGCTACCGTCGAGGCGGCGGGGGAGGAGGCGGGACCACCGACGAGCCGGTGGGCACCCACACCCAGTAGTAGGGCGACGACGACGAGCCGTCCCCGTAGAGCTGATAGCGTCCGTCCGTCGAGGCGGTGGCGACCCGCTGCGGCGGGAGCGCGGGTGGCGCGGGCGGATTCGTCCCGGCCGGCACCCAGACCCAGTAATAGGGCGATGCGGTCGAGCCGTCGCCGTAGAGCTGATACTTGCCATTGGAATACTCGACCGTCCGCGGCTGTGTGGGGGCGCCGAGGACGGCGCCGGTGGTCGGCGGATAGGTCGGGTCCTGCACGGCGCAGCCGGAGAGAACTCCGACCGCGAGTGTCGCGGGAACGAGAATGCGCGTGATCGCACGATGCATGATTGATCCTCCTGCCCGCGCGAAAGAGCATTCCCTGTGCCACGCGAAATCGCCGAGAAATCACGCGCCTTTCGCGCGTGACTTGTGGTGGCGCCCGGCAGAATCTACCGGGCAAGCCTTACCGGAACGCGGGCAGGACCACCGACCCGCGGCGCCGATCGGCCGCGTCATCCGGAACCAGCGGCAGCAGGACCACCGGCGCGGATAGTGTGGCCCCGAGATACCAGGCGCGGAGCTGATGCCGCGGCCCGGGCCGGGCGGGCGCGGCGAGGCCGATCAGGTCGGCCCCGAAGCTCTCGGCCTC
This sequence comes from uncultured Candidatus Rokubacteria bacterium, assembly GCA_963747235.1. Taxonomy (GTDB): domain Bacteria; phylum Methylomirabilota; class Methylomirabilia; order Rokubacteriales; family CSP1-6; genus CAMLFJ01. The sequence continues at coordinate 119,439 of CAVVEU010000033.1, read as the reverse complement.
GATGCGGAGCTCGCTCGCGAGGTGACCGAAGCGAACCCGCGACTCGACCGGGACGTCGCCGAACTCGGAGTCGAGCGCGTCCATCCGGGCCTCGGCGAGGGCGGCGAGCCGCGCCATCTCCGCGTCCGGGTCGGCGACGAGCCGATCGTGGTGGTCCATGCGTGGTGGCGGGATCGGGCGGACGAAGACCATGCGGATCTGGCCCCCGCTGTCTCGCGCCACCACCGCCGCGCTGCGGGCCGCGCTGCGGAGATCGGCGGGTGTCTCGGGCGTGATCACCATCAGGATGCGCTTCGCCATCGGGATTCTCCTGCTCGATCGCCCGCCGGATTCAGCCGCGGTGGACGACGAGCTCGTAGTTGTGGGGGAGGCGATTGATGACCGCGCCCGAGACGCTCGCGATCAGGAACTCGTAGCCGCCGGGGGCCGAGAGATGCACGCGGCCGGGACGCCACGCCATCGCCGGCTGCACGCGAACCGCCAGCATGGATTCGCCGCCGAGCACGCGGTTCGCGGTCGCGCGGATCTCCGCGCCCACGCGGTTCGCCCGGTGCCCGAACCGATCGCTCAGGTCGCACCACAGGAGCGCGGCCACCACCGGGCCGAGCCCGATCATCACGCCCACCACGTCGCTGATCACGTCGGTCACACGATTCCTCCTCGTGAAAAGAGAAACGCCGTCGCTCACTGCCTCAAGCGACGGCGCTCGGTCGGAAGCCCGCCCTGACGCTTCCGAGCAGCGAAAATGCAGCGATCGTGCCAGAAACCCCGCGCGCGCCGCCGCGCGCCGGTTCCGTGTTGCGTCATGGCGACTTAGCGGGGGCGCGTCGACCGGAGGGCGCGCGGCGCGCACGGCCCCGAGCGCTCAGCGGGAGGGCACATCCCGGCGGAGCGCCTGATTTTCTCTCACTGGCGACGGCTCGCGGAATCGGCTAGCATCCCTCTGCCATGACCCGGGATGAGCTGAAGCGCAAGGTATTCGCGGCGATCGATCGGCGCGCCGAGGAGATCGTCGGCCTCGGCGAGCGCATCCGGAAGCAGCCCGAGATGGGCTTCAAGGAAGTGAAGACGGCGGCGCTGGTCGAGGCCACGCTCGGCCGCCTCGGCATGGCGCCCCGGACCGGCCTCGCGCTGACCGGCGTGCGCGGCGAGGCCCAGGGCCGCGCGGGCGACGGGCCGACCTTCGCGCTGATCGGCGAGCTCGACGGCCTGCGGGTCACCGGGCACCCGGAGGCCGATCCGCAGACCGGCGCGGCGCACGCGTGCGGCCACAACGCGCAGGTGGCCGGGATGCTCGGCGCCGCGATGGGCCTCGTGGACGCGGGCGCCTTCGATCACCTCGCGGGCCGCGTGGTGTTCTTCGCGGTCCCCGCCGAGGAGGGCGGCGACATCGAGTGGCGCCAGGAGCAGATCCGGGCCGGCCGCCTCGAGTTCCCCTGCGGCAAGCAGGAGCTGATGCGCCTCGGCCACTTCGACGACGTGGACCTGGCCATGATGATCCACACCAACTGGCGCGCGGAGGACGGCAAGGCGGGCGTGCCCGCCTCCAACAACGGCCGCGTCGGCAAGACCGCGCGCTTCATCGGCCGCGCCGCGCACGCGGGCGGCGCGCCCCACATGGGCGTCAACGCGCTCTACGCCGCGCAGGTCGCGCTGGCCGGCATCAACGCGGTCCGCGAGACGTTCCGCGACGAGGACTCGATCCGCGTGCACCCGATCCTCACCCACGGCGGCTCGCAGGTGAACGTGATCCCCGGCGAGGCGCGGCTCGAGATGTACGTGCGCGGCAAGACCGCCGAAGGCGTGGCCGACGCGAGCCGTAAGGTCGATCGCGCGCTCCGCGCGGGCGCCCTCGCGCTGGGCGCGCGGGTCGAGATCGACACGCTGCCGGGGCCGATGCCGCTCCTCTGCGACCGCGCGATGGCGCGGCTCTTCGAGGGCACCGCGCGCGGCCTGGTCGGCCCCGAGCACTACCGCGACATCCCGCATCGCTCCGGCTCGACGGACATGGGCGACCTGAGCCAGGTGATGCCGGTGCTGCATCCCTACATGGGCGGCGCCCGGGGCCCGGGCCACTCCGCCGACTTCGCGATCACGGACCCGGACCTCGGCTACGTGCAGCCGGCCAAGGCCCTCGCCGCGATGGCGGTGGATCTGCTCGCCGACGGCGCCGCGGGCGCGCGCGAGGTGCTCGCGGGCCCGCGGCCGCCCATGACCCGCCAGGGCTACCTGGCCTTCCAGCGCGGCATCGCCCGCCGCGAGCTCTACGACGGAGGAGACCCGACATGAGCCTGTTCAAGATCCTGAGCCACGTGAGCATCACCGTCACCGACGTCACCAAGGCGCGCGACTTCTACACCGGCGTGCTGGGATTCCAGGAGATCCCGCGCCCCGCCTTCGACTTCCCGGGCATCTGGTACAGCCTGGGCGGCGACCTGCAGCTCCACATCATCCTGAACGATCAGCTCGTGCGCCCCGCGACCGAGCGGGAGAAGATCGTGGCGCGGTATCCGCACTTCGCGCTCTGGACGGAGGACGTGGACGGGACCGCGCGGCGCATCGAGGAGCTGGGGCTCGTCTGCCGCGACGTCATCTCGGGCCCCACCGGCCTGCGCCAGCTCTTCGTCAAGGATCCGGACGGCAACATGGTCGAGTTCCTGGGGCCGAGCACCTCGGCGGCGGCCCGGCGGATGGAGACGCCGCCGGCCCGATGAAGATCGGCGTCAACCTCATCACCTTCGGCCCGGGCGCGAGCGAGGACGCGCTCGCGCGCTGGGCCGGCTTCGCCGAGACCGTGGGCTACCACTTCATGATGCTCGGCGACCACGTGACGATCACGTCCGACGTGCAGGGCCGCTATCCGGCGCCGTTCTACGATCCGTTCACCACGCTCGGCTGGCTCGCCGGGCTGACCCGCCGGGTGGAGCTGGGCTTCACCGTGATCGTGCGTGCCCTACCGGCATCCGCTCGAGACCGCCCGCATGGTGGCCACCCTGGACCGGATCAGCGGCGGCCGGCTCATCTTCGGCATCGGGGTGGGCTGGGCCCGGCAGGAGTTCGAGGTGCTCGGCCTGCCGTTCGAGAAGCGGGGAGCGATGACCGACGACTACATCGGCGCGCTCAAGGCCGCCTGGACCCAGGACGTGGCGAGCTACCAGGGCCGCTTCGTGTCGTTCAAGGACATCTACACCGCGCCGCGCCCGCTGCAGCGCCCGCACCCGCCGATCTGGGTGGGCGGCTCGAGCGAGGCCGCCCTGCGGCGCACCGTGCGCCACGGCGACGCCTGGCACCCGATCCGCAGCCGCATCGCGTTCCTGCGCGACGAGGGCATGCCGAAGCTCCGGGCCATCGCCGAGAAGGAGGGCCGCCCGGTGCCCGCGCTCTGCCCGCGCATCCGCCTGCGCCTGACCGATTCCCCGATGCCCGAGGAGACGCGGCTGGCCGGTGAGGGGACCATGGACCAGGTGCGGCGCGACTTCGCGGAGCTCGAGAAGCTGGGCGCGCCGTACGTCTGCCTCGACACCTTCGCCGACGACATCGAGGGCTCGCGCAATCACGAGCAGGCGTGGCGCATGCTGTCGAGCCTGGCCGAGCGCGCCTTCGACCTCGATCGTCAGACCCTGCGCTAACCGCGCGAGCTCGCCAGATGGACGCCATCGATCTCTGGCTGTTGCGCTACGAGTCCGTGCACACCTTCCTCGCCGACGACCTGGTCGCTGGGCTGACCGAAGCCCAGGTGCGTGGCCGTCCGGTGCCCGGCGCCAACCCGGTGGCCTGGCTCATCTGGCACGCGATGCGGATCGAGGACGTCTGCGTGAACCGCTTCATCCTCGACCGCCCGCAGGTCCTCGACGCGGGCTGGCCGCAGCGCCTGCGCGTCGAGCGCCGCGACGTCGGCACCGGCATGGACGACGCGCAGGTGGACGCGCTCTGCGCCGCGGTGGACGTGGAGCAGCTCCGCGGCTACTGCCGCGCGGTGACGCGCGCCACGCTGGACGCGGTACCGCTGCTGCGGAAGCCTCGACCTCGAGGCGCTGGTCCCCGGCCGAACGCGTGAAGCACGTGTGCACCGCCGAGGGCGCAGTGGATCCGAGCGCGCCGTGGCTCACCGAGTTCTGGGCCGGCGGCCGCAGCCGCGCCTGGATCCTCTTCCAGACGTCGCTGCTCCACGTCTACGGCCACTACTTCGAAGGCCTCGCGACGAAAGGCCTCTGGGGCGCTCGCTCGCGCTGAGGTTCTCCTGCCGGGGTCCCGTCCCGGGAGGCGGCGGGCGGGGCGGCAGGGGGATCGGTTGACCCGTTCCCCGCCGTCGTGCAGCCAGGAGTCTCCCGATCCCGGATTGGGAACTCCTGACTGCGGAAGACGAGACAGCGGGTCGTGGTCAGAGATCCCCCTGCCACCCCGCCCGCCGCCTCCCGGGACGGGATCGCGCTAGGGGAGGGTCACGCTAGAGGCGCGCCATCACCTGCTCGGCGAAGAGCCGCAGGACCTGCTCGCGCTCGACGAAGTCCTGGCCGGGGACCTGCGGGAGCAGGATGATGCGGTTCACGCCGCCGACTCCGGCCACGCGCTGTACTTGTTCGCGTACGTCGTCGGGGGTGCCGGCCAGGGCCATCAGGTCCACGAAGCGGTCGGTGATCAGGAGGCGGTGCTTCGAGGCGGCGGTGGCGTGCTGGTAGGAGTCGTAGGCGGCGCGGACCTGGTCGATGACGGCCTGGTCCTCCGGGCTCCATTTCACCGGGAAGGCGTGGCGGAGGGCGGAGGCGACGCGGCCGCGGACGTGGTCGCGGGCGAGCGCGCGGTCGGACGCGATCGACGTCGGAGCCCAGATCGCGATGTCGACGTCGGCGGGGGTGCGGCCGGCGGTCTTGGCGCCGGCGTGGACGCAGGCGAGGGCGGCGTCCAGCAGCCAGGGGGCGACGCCCGAGTACATGATGGCGCCGTCGCCCAGGCGGCCGGCGGCGTCGAGCATGCGCGGGCCGGAGCCGGCCAGGTAGAGCGGGATATCGACGGGCTGGGGCAGCCAGGCCAGACGCGCATCCGTCCCGGTGTCCAGCCGGATGGATTCGCCGCGCAGGAGATGCTTGAGCGCGTGCGCCATGGACTCGAGCGTGGCGACGCGCGCGGTCTTGGCGACCGAGAGCCCCATCGTCTCGGATGCGCTGCCGCCGGTCCCGACGCCCAGGACCAGGCGCCCGGGCGCGAGCTCGTGGAGCGTGGCGATGGCGCTGGCGGTCACCGAGATGTGGCGCGTGTGCGGCACCGTGATGCCGGGCCCGAGCCGGATGCGCGAGGTCGCGGTCGCGCACGCGGTCAGCGTGACCCAGAGCTCGCGGCAGACCAGGTGGGTGTCGGTGATCCACGCGGTATCGAAGCCGAGCGACTCCGCGAGCTGGACCTGGCGGACGATGACCGGCAGCGGCTGGCTCGCGAGGATGCCGATGTCGAACTTCATGGGCGCGGCCGAGAATCGGCCGAAAGCGCCGGCACGTCAAGGGGTATGCTAGGGGCCCCATGGCCCTCGAGAGCGGAACCGAACAGCAATTCGACGTGGCGGTGATCGGTGGCGGACCGGGCGGCTCGAGCACCGCCACCGCGCTCGCGCGGTGTGGGCGCCGCGTGCTCCTGCTGGAGCGCGACCGGTTTCCGCGCTTCCACATCGGCGAGTCGCAGCTCCCGTGGATCAACGGCGTGCTGGAGGAGCTGGGCGCGCACGACACGATCGCCAAGGCCGGCTTCGTGGAGAAGTGGGGCGCGAGCTTCTGGGAGATCGACGGCACGCCGGCCTCCTACGTGGACTTCACCGCCGCGGTGGAGTCGCCGATGCCGCAGACCTTCCAGGTCCCGCGGGCGCGCTGGGACGAGCTGCTGCTGCGCCACGCCGAGCAGTCGGGCGTCATCGTGCGGGAAGGGCACCGCGCGGTGGACGCGGTCTTCGAGCCCGACGGCGTCACCCTGCGCTACGCGGGGCCCGACGGCGTCGAGCAGACCACGCGGGTCGCGGCGCTCGTGGACGCGTCCGGCCGCGCCGGCTTCCTGGCCCGCAAGCTCGGCCGCCACGAGCACGATCCGGTGCTGCAGCAGATCGCGGTGCACGCCCAGTACGAGGGCGTCCCGCGCGCCGAGGGCCGCCCGGCCGGCGACATCCGCGTGCTCACGCGGCCCGACGTCGGATGGATCTGGCTGATCCCGATCTCGGAGACGGTGATGAGCGTGGGCGCGGTGGTGCCCACGGAGCTCCACCGCCGGGAGGCGAAGGCCACCGCGGAGGAGAGTCTCGACCACTATCTCCGCACCACGCCGGCGTCGCCGAAGGTGCTCCAGGACGCGCGCCGCGTGTCGCCGGCGCGCTTCGACGCCGACTACTCCTACCTGGCGACCCGGATCGCGGGCGATCGCTGGGTCGCGGTAGGCGACTCGGGCGCCTTCCTCGACCCGATCTTCTCGACCGGCGTGCTCCTGGCCATGCAGGGCGGGCTCGAGGCGGCGGCCGCGATCGACGCGGGGCTGCGGGCGGGCGACCTCTCGGCGCAACGCTTCGCGCGCTACGAGCGGATCGTGCGGAAGCGCTACCGCTATTTCCGACGCTTCGTGGTGGGCTTCTACGACCCGTACTTCCGCCGGCTGCTGTTCCGGCGCTCGCGGCGGCTCGGGATCTACGAGGCCGTGCTCTCCGCGCTCTCCGGGAACTGGCGCCCGACCCTCGGCACGCGGCTGCGCATCCAGCTCTTCTTCACGATCATCGCCTTCAAGCGCCTGTTCCGCGTGGCCCCGCCCGAAGACACCGGAGTCTGGCGCCGCTAAAGCTTCCGATCCGATCGTCGGGGGCCTCGACGGCCGCCCTCGCGAGGCGCTCCTCCACGAGCGGCGATGGGCGCCGACGAAGCAGATGGGCCCTTATCGGCGACCTGCTAGATGCCGGAGCCGAAGCCGCCCGCGGTGCGCACCGTCTGGGCCTCGCCCATGTGCATGGCGGCGTGGGTGACGAGCAGGCCGCCCAGGATGCCGACGCGCGGCCGGCCGGTGAAGGCCTTCGCGACCATCGCGCCGTTGGGGCCGAAGCAGCCCAGGGCGGCCGCCTTCTCGAGCGCGGGGGCCTGCAGCTCGCCCTGCCAGTCCGACGGCCCGAAGCCGCGGATGACCTCCTGGGTCCGGCGGCCGACCGCGTCCCGGTAATCGCGCAGGGCGGTGACGTCCACCTGCGAGGTGAGCTCGGCGACCTCCGGCTTGGTCATGCCGATGCCGAAGTCGGGCCGCGAGATCTTGAGGCGCGCGAGCCATCCGTCGTCCACGACCTGGTTGCGCCCGCTCAGGATGATGTTGGAGAAGATGTCCTCGGCGCGGGCGATGTGCCACATGAGCCACGCCAGCGAGTTGAGGTCCTCGCGCGGGCGCACCCGCATCTGCTCGTCGGTCAGGCCGCCGAAGGTCCGCTCGGCCAGGGTGCCCTTCTCGCCGGTGACGCTGGCGGCGTGCATGCGGCCGTGCTCGTCGAGGAGAAGATCGCGCGCGTCCATAGGTGCCTCCGCTGGGGTCGCCCCCGCTGGGGTCAGGTCCGGGGAGTGGGGGCCGGCTCGTCGGTGACGGGGAAGTAGCGTCGCCCCGCGTCCGACTGGTTCTCGTAGATCGAGCCCTGGTCGCAGCGCGGGCGGCAGGGGCAGGCGCACCGGCGCCGGCACCATCCGGGGCTCGATGGTCGGCTCGCCGGTGATCAGACGGCTGTCGAACTCGGCGAGATCCGCGACGCCCATGATGCGGCCAGGCGTCGGCGGCGCCGTATTCGTAGAGCAGCAGGGTGCGGGGCAGGCTCGACACGTTCTGGGCCGATCCGTGCACGAGCCGCACGTGATGGAAGCTCATCGAGCCCGCGCGCCCGGTGAGCGGCACCGCCCGCGCGATCTCGTCGCGAATCGCGGCCGGGTCGATGGCGCCGCAGAAATAGCCGCCCGTGTCGCCGTGGTGGTCGAAGATCGGGCCGCGGTGGCTGCCCGGCACCACCAGGAGCGGGCCGTTGTCGCTGGTGCAGTCGTCGAGCATCACGCCCACCGCGAGCAGGTCGTCGTTGGTGTGCGGGTAGAAGGCCCAGTCCTGGTGCCACTCCACCGGCGAGCCGTAGCGCGGCGACTTGAGATTGATCTTGGAGCCGTGCAGCCGGACGTCCCGGCCGAGGAGGCCCTGCAGCACCGCGAGCAGGCGCGGGTGCCGCATGAGGTCCTGGAAGACCGGGTAGAAGCGATGCGGCTGCTTGATGCGCCGCACCCGCGGGTCGTCCGGACGATGGCCCGGCTCCAGATCGTAGCGGTCGGTGTGCGTGGTCACCGCGCGCGCGCCGTCGAGGATGCGCGCGAGCTCGGCGCGGATCGCACCGAGCGTGGCGGCGTCGAGCACGTCGGGAACCACGAGATAGCCCTGATCCCGGTAGAACTTCACGTCGGCGGGCGAGAGCATGGAGCGAATCTCCTTGCTCGAAAGGTTAGCACGAACCGGTGGCACTCCGCCCTTGACAGGGGGGCGCGGGTGACCGACATTCGGAGCGCGTCCGGATCAAAGACGATCAAGGGGGACCACACATGCCCGATCAGCGCATCAGCCGCCGCTCACTCCTCGCCGGGGCCGCCGGGACTTCCGCCCTGCTCACGCTGCCCAAGTCGGCGCGCGCCCAGGGCCCCGCGGTCAAGAAGGGCACCAGCCTTCGCCTCTGGATCCTCAAGACCTACGTGGAGCCCACCAACAAGGCCATCGAGGCGAGCGCCCAGCGCTGGGCGCAGAAGCACGGGGCCAGCGTGACGGTGGAGTACTTCACCTTCGAGGACATGCAGACGAAGTACGTGGCGGCCATCGAGAACAAGAGCACCCCCGACGTGGGCCAGCTCGAGACGGGCGCGCCCGCGCGCTTCAGCGGGCATGGGCCAGCTCGTCGACCTCACGTCCTTCGCGCGCCAGATCGAGGGCGCAGGTGGGCAAGCCGCCCGCCAACGTGGCGCCGGTCACCATGATCGGCGACAAGATCTACGCGCTGCCGTGGTACGTGATGGCCGGGTTCTGGTACGTGTGGCGCGACGTCTTCGAGAAGGGCAAGGTGAAGCTGCCCAACACCTTCGAGGAGGCCAAGCAGGCCGCCGCCGCGCTCAACCGGCCCAAGGACAACTTCTACGGCATGGGCCAGAGCTGGAACCGCACCTCGGACGGCTACGGCGTGATGCAGAGCCTGATGTACTCCTACGGCGCGGGCTGGGCGGGCAAGGACGGCAAGTACAAGTCCATCAAGACGTCGCAGATGCAGGCGGCCATGAAGTGGGCCACCGACATCTACAAGGACGGCATCCAGCCCGCCGACACGCTGACCTGGACCGGCTCCGGCAACAACGAGAACTTCATCGCCAAGAACATCGCGCAGACCTCGAACGGGCCCAGCATCACCTTCGCGCTGGAGAACGCGCTGGCCAAGGCCACCGACGCCAAGGAGCGGAAGACGCGCGAGGAGGCGATCGCCAACCACGTGGCGCTGCCGCACCCGGCCGGGCCCGACGGCCGGCGCATGTGGGCGATCGCGATGAGCTTCGGCATCTTCAAGAGCACCAAGGATCCGGAGGCGGCGATGAGCCTGATCGCGCACATGCTCTCCCCCGAGGAGACGGTGTCGGTCATGAAGGATTCCTACGGGCAGTTCGCGCCCGTGATGTCCAAGGCGCGCGACGCGTCCAAGGACTACTTCAACAAGAACGAGAACTACCGCACGTTCGGCCGGGCCGCGGAGTGGTTCGTGCCCACCGGCTTCCCCGGCCCGGTCACCGCGGCCGCCGCGGAGGTGCAGGCGAGCAACGTGCTCACCGACGCGCCCGCCAAGGTGATCGTGGACAAGTGGTCGGTGGATCAGGCCATCGACTGGGAGGACAAGAAGATCAAGGAAATCTACGACACCCTTCGCGGGTGACGTGGCGCTTCCTGCAGCATCCCACATTCCCGTGATGCGGCCGCGCGCTTCCCTCTGGAAGCGCGCGCGCATCCGGGAGGCGGGGACGGCGCTCCTCTTCCTGCTGCCGCTGCTGGTCCTGGTGGTGGCCCTCATCGTCTACCCGGTCTACCGGGCGGTGTGGCTCTCGCTCACCGACAAGCTGGTCGGCTATCCCGAGCGCTTCGTCGGCCTCCAGAACTACTTCTATCTCGCCGAGGACGACACCTTCCGCCAGGTCATCCGGAACAGCTTCGTGTTCACGGTGGTCTCGGTGGGGCTCAAGGTCGTGACCGGGGTGCTGATGGCCCTGGTGCTGAACAACGTGATCCGGGGCCGCAACTTCTTCCGCGGCCTCTTCCTGCTGCCGTGGATCACCTCCACCGTGATCATCGCGCTCACCTGGCGATGGATGTTCGACGCCTTCCCGGGCCGCGGCTTCTTCAACAGCGTGCTGCTCGACCTGGGCCTGCTGAGCCGCCCGATCGCCTTCATGGCCACGCCGGAGGGCGCGATGATGGCGGTGATCGTGGCCAACTGGTGGCGCGGGTTCCCCTTCTTCGGGGTCTCCTTCCTGGCCGGGCTGCAGGCGATCCCGCGCGAGCTCTACGAGGCCGCGTCGGTGGACGGGGCCGACGACGTGGCGGCGCTTCTGGCACATCACGCTGCCCGGGCTCAAGCACGTGATGATCGTCACCACGCTGCTGAGCTTCATCCTCACCATCAACGACTTCAACATCATCTACGTGATGACCCGGGGCGGCCCGGGCAGCGCGACCCAGATCTTCGCGACCTATTCCTACCAGGTCGCGTTCAACCAGCTCCGCTGGGGCCGCGGGGTCACCATCTGCCTCTTCGTGGTGCCGATCCTGGTCCTCGGCATCATCCTGATCAGCCGCTACCTGCTCCGGGACAAGAAATAGCCATGCGCCTGCCTCTGAGAGCCTTCACGTGGGCCGGCATGGCCATCTTCCTGCTCGTGATCCTGGTGCCGTTCTGGTGGATCGCCAGCATGTCGTTCAAGACCTACGAGCAGATCCAGTTCGCCACCAGCATCTACGTGCCCAAGCCGTTCACGTGGGAGAACTACACCGGGCTCTGGACCGAGACGCGCTTTCCGCTCTGGCTGCGCAACAGCCTCATCACCGCGCTGGTGGTGACCGCCATCACCACCGTGGTCTCGAGCCTCGGGGGCTACGCGGTGGCGCGCCTGCGCTTCCCCGGCCGCGAGTCGGTGGCGAGCCTGATCCTGATCCTCTACCTGATCCCGCCCGCGCTGCTCTTCATCCCGCTCTACCGCGTGCTCGCCGAGCTGGGCGCCACGAATCACCTCATGTCGCTGTTCCTGTCCTACCCGACCTTCACGGTGCCGTTCTGCACCTGGCTGCTGATCGGCTTCTTCAAGGCGCTGCCCGACGAGCTGGAAGAGGCGGCCCTGATCGACGGGGCCGGGCGGGTGACCGCGTTCGTGCGCGTGCTGCTGCCGCTGGCCGCCCCGGGGCTGGTGGCCTCGGCCATCTTCGCGTTCACGCTCTCCTGGAACGAGTTCCTCTACGCGCTGGTCTTCATCCAGGACGAGACGGCGACCACGGTGCCGGTGGGCCTCAACCTGCTCATCTACGGCGACGTGTTCCACTGGGGCCAGCTCATGGCCGCCTCCGTCATCACCACGATCCCGGTGGTCGCCCTCTACGTGTTCATCCACCGCTGGATGGTGGAGGGGCTGGTCGCGGGCTCGGTGAAGGGCTAGACTTTCCGGCGAGGAGGCGTCCATGGCCACCATCACGAGCCCGCTCACGATCACGCCCGTCCATCCCGCCTTCGGAGCCCTGGTCGCCGGAGTGGACCTGACCCAGCCGCTCGACGACGCCACCTTCGAGCGCATCGCGGTCGCCTTCGACGACCACTCGGTGCTGGTCTTCCGTGGCCAGGCGCTGACCGACGCGCAGCAGATGGCCTTCAGCGAGCGCTGGGGGCCGCTCGAGACGACCGTGCGCACGCTCGGGGGCGAGGACCGGCTGGGCGCCCACATCGTGGACCTCTCCAACACCGACGCGGACGGCAAGCTGATGGGCTGGGACGACCGGCGGATGCAGTATCAGTCCGGCAACCAGCTCTGGCACAGCGACAGCTCGTTCAAGCCGGTGCCCGCCCACTCCTCCGCGCTCTCCGCCCGTGTGATCCCGCCCGAAGGCGGCGAGACCGAGTTCGCGAGCATGCGCGTCGCGTACGAAACTCTCGATGAGAACGTACGCCGCGACTTGGATCGGCTAATAGTCGTGCACAGCTTCGGCTTCTCGCGCAGCCTGATCGATCCGGGCATCGGCACCGAGATCGGCCGCGACTATCCGCCGGTGCGGCACGCGCTGGTGCGCGCCAACCCGCGCAACGGGCGCCGCTCGCTCTACATCGGCTCGCACGCCTGGTACATCGAAGGCATGGGGCTCGACGAGAGCCGCATGCTCATCGCCAAGCTGCTCGAGCACACGGTGGGGGACGATCGTATCTACCGGCACCGCTGGCAGGTGGGCGACCTCGTGATGTGGGACAACCGCTGCGCGCTGCATCGCGGCCGCCTCTGGGACAGCGCGCGCTACCAGCGCGTCATGCACCGCACCACGGTGGCCGGCGACGGCCCCACCGCCAATCCCGCGTACCTCAACAACGCGTAAGGGGTCAGGTCTTACATTCCCACATTGTCGGAATGTAAGACCTGACCCCCGTTTGTTCCTGGTGGTCTAGCCGGCGGTGGGGCCGGTGGTCTCTTCGGAGGCGGCGGGCTTCTGACCGCCGTCGTCGGGCGTCATGCCGCGCATCCCGGGGCCGTGCGGCCCGCGGTGCTGCATGCGCTGGCTCAGGAGCGTGCGCAGCTTCTCACGCTGCTCCGGGGTCAGCACCTGGCGGCTCTGCTCCAGGTTCCGGATCTGGGCCACGCGCCCATCCGCGCGCAGCTTCTCGATCTCCCGCACCTTGGTCTCGATCCTGGCCAGGTCCCGCGGCTTGTTGGGATCCGTCGAATCCGGCGCCATCATCGTTTGCAGGTCTAGCTCGGCCAGCTTCCGGTCGGCCTGCCGCTTGATGGCGTCGCGCCGCGCGTCCGTCCCGAGCTTGCGCAGGCTATCCACCTGGGCCGGCGACAGCGCGAGGTCCTTCTGGTGCCGCAGGGCCAAGCCGCTCAGGGAGAAGCGATGAGCCTTGGCCCGGCGCTGCCACCCGTGATGGCCATGCTGGCCGTCGTGTCCGTCCGGCCGCTGGCCCCAGTGCGGGCGTGCTCCCGGCCCCGGGGCGGGGCGCGTGGCGTCCGTGGGCGTCTGCGCGAGCTGCATGCCGTCCAGCGTCTGGGCGCCCGCGGGCAGGGCCATCCCCAGCACCAGTGCCAGTCCTGTCAGTGCATTGCGTGCGTTCATGGTGATCCTCCTTGATCCGTCGTCGCTTAGCGGGGATCCGCCGATCACGGGGGCCCCGGTGGGTTCTCTGCCTCTGCCCCTATGACGAACCATCGCCCCCGATCGTTGACAGGGGGGCGGAAAGGGTCAGGAGGCGATGGCGGCGGCGACCTGGCGGGAGACCAGCCGGGCGTAGAGGCCCCGCCGGCGCAGGAGATCGTCGTGGCGGCCCTGCTCGACCACGCGGCCCTCGTCCAGCACCACGATCTGGTCGGCGGCGCGGACGGTGGAGAGGCGGTGGGCGATCACGATGGTGGTGCGCGAGCGGGTCAGGCCGGCGAGGGCCTCCTGCACCACCTGCTCGTTGACCGCGTCGAGATGCGACGTGGCCTCGTCCAGGATCAGGACGGGCGCCTCCCGCAGGAAGGCCCGCGCGATGGCCACTCGCTGGCGCTGCCCGCCCGAGAGCTGGAGGCCGCGCTCGCCGACCCGCGTGTCGAGCCCCTCGGGCAGCGACCGCACCAGCGGCAGCAGCGAGGCGCGCTCGATCGCGGTTTCCACCTCCGCGCCGGTGGCGTCCGGCCGCGCGATGCGGATATTGCCGCCGAGCGTGTCGTTGAAGAGGTGCGTGTCCTGGGCCACCAGCGCGATCTCACGGCGCAGCCCCTCGAGGCGCCACCGCCGCAGGTCGTGGCCGCCGAGCGTGATGGCGCCCGAGTCCGGGTCCCAGAAGCGCAGCAGCAGGCTCGCGATCGTGGTCTTGCCCGCGCCGGACGGGCCGACCAGCGCGACCATCGCGCCCGCGGGCACCGTGAAGGACACGTCCTGCAGCGCGGGCTGGCGGCGGCCCGGGTAGGTGAAGGTGACGCCGTGGAGCGCGATGGCGGCCGCTTCCTCGCGCCGCGGGCCGGGGACGCCGGGCCCGTCGGCGATGCGCACCGGCTCGCGGTGGACCGCGTGGACCCGCCGGGTGGCCGCGAGCGTGTCGGCGAGCTGGCGGCCGACCTGCGCGATCTCCCAGACCGGCACGAACGCGGACATCGCGAGCAGCGTGAGCAGCGGCAGCATCGCGCCTTCGAGCCGCCCCGCCGCCACGAGCCACGCACCCACCAGCGTCACCGCGAGGCCGCCGAGCCCGGTGGCCACGTCCTGGAGCGCCGACTGGCGCGCGAGATCGGCAAGGAAGGGCATGCGCGCGCCCGCGTAGGCCAGGGCCCGCGCGGCCAGCGCCTCGCCGCGCTGCGCCTCCTGCTGGAACGCGACGATCTCGCCGAGCCCCTGCACGGAGTCCACCGTGTGCGCGTTCAGCTCGCCGGAGGCCTCGCGCGCGCGCGCGCTGAGCCGGTCGATGCGCCCGCGCCCGAGCACCGGGCTCAGCGCCGCGTAGGTCAGGAAGGGCAGGACCGCCAGCGCCATCGGCCACCCGAACGTGGCGAGGGTGGCGAGCACCACCGCGGGCACGAGCACCGCGACCAGGCCCGGGGTGATGGTGTGGGCGAAGAAGTACTCGATCAGCTCGATGTCGTGGGTGGCCACGCCGAGGAGATCGCCGGTCCGCCGCGACGCCAGGTAGGCCGGGCCCAGCTCCACGAGCTTGCGGAAGAAGCGCATGCGCATGTCGGCGAGCAGCCGGTACGCCATGTCGTGCGCGAGCCAGGACTCGAGCCAGTGCAGCAGGCCGGCCAGCGGCGCGACGATCAGGAGGGCCACGAGCCACGCGCCGGTCGGCTCGCCGCGGCTCACCGCGCGCACCACCAGCGCGCTCAGCAGCCCGACGCCGATCAGCGCGGTCACGCGCGCCACGCCCAGCACGAACGTGATGACGAGCCGGCCGTGGTAGCCCGACGCCATCGCGATCAGGATGCGGCCCACCTCCCACCCGCCGGGGCCCGCCGCCCGCAGGATCGACGCGGGCTCCACGGTGGGCGCGCCCGCCGCGTCGCCGGACGCGGGCGCGTCACCCGTCTCCACGGCCGCCTCGGCGAGGGGGCCGTCGCCGATCACGCCGTCGGCGTGACCCGTGGCCTGGCCCGCCATGAGGCGCCGGTACACGCCGTCGCCCGCCATCAGGGCGGTGTGGGTGCCGCTCTCGGCCACCCGGCCCTCGTCGAGCACCAGGATGCGATCGGCGCCGATGATGCTCGAGAGCCGGTGGGCGAAGATGAGCGTGGTGCGCCCGCGCATCAGCCGGTCGAGCGCGTCCTGGATGGCGGCCTCGCTCTCCGCGTCCACCGAGGAGAGCGCCTCGTCCAGGATCAGGATCGGCGCGTCGCGGAGCAGCGCGCGGGCGATGGCGATGCGCTGGCGCTGGCCGCCCGAGAGCCGCACCCCGCGCTCGCCCACCACCGTCTGGTAGCCCTGGGGCAGGGCCATGATGGCGTCGTGCATGTTGGCATTGCGCGCGGCTGTCTCGAGCTCGGCCTGGCTCGCGTCGGGCCGCCCCATGCGCAGGTTTTCCTCGATCGTGCCGTGAAAGAGATAGGTGTCCTGGCTCACCACCGCGATCAGCCGCCGCAGGTCCCGTAGCGAGAGCGCGCGCAGGTCGTGCCCGCCGATCGTCACCCGGCCCGTGGTCGGATCCGCGAAGCGGAGGAGGAGGCGCGAGATGGTGGACTTGCCCGCGCCGCTCGCCCCCACCACGCCCACGCGCTCGCCCGCGGCCACACTGAACGAGAGCGCCTCGAGCGCGGCGCGCCGCCCGCCCGGATAGCTGAACGTCACGCCGTCGAAGGTGATGGCCGGGGCGAGCTTCTGGCTGCCGTTGTCTGCCGTGTCCGCGACGGAGGGCTTGAGCGCGAGCAGGGCCAGGATGGACTGGGCCGCCGAGAGGCCGAGCATGCCCTGGTGCAGCACCGTGCGCAGCTCGCGCAGCGGGCGGAAGATCTCGACGCCCAGCATCAGCACCACCACCAGCGCGGTGAGCTCCATCTGCCCGCCCTGCACGCGATAGCTGCCGATCGCGAGCGCCGCCGCCGCGCCCAGCGCGATGCACACGTCGCTGATGCCGCGCGCGAGGGTATTGGTGCTGAGCAGCCACATGGTGGCCTGGAAGAGGGCGCGGCCGCGCTCCTCGAGCAGCCGGGCGCGGGACTGGCTCTGGCCGAAGGCGGCCAGGGTGCGCAGCCCCTGGATCGCGTCCAGGAACTCGGCGCCGTAGGCCGCGTAGGACCTGGAGCGGGCGAGGCTGTGGCGGCTGTCCCAGCGGTGCCAGAGCGTGGGCATGAGGAAGCTGGCGATCGCGGCCACCAGGAAGACGAAGGCGAGCGGCAGATCGATCACGGCCACCACCGCGAAGATCAGGAACGGGGTGAGCGCGGAGACGAAGAGCTGCGGCAGGAACTGGCCGAAGTACACCTCGAGCTGCTGCACGCCCTCGACGACGGACAGGATGACGTCGCCGGTGCGCGTCTGGGTGAAGTGGGCCGGGCCCAGCGCGGTGATCTGCTCGTAGAGCCGCCCGCGCAGCCGGCGCTGCACGCGCGCCGCGGTGTGATGGGCCACCATCGTGCGCCCGTACTCGAGCAGGCCGCGGAGCGCGATGAGGGCCGCCACGCCGGCGACCGGCCACGCCAGCCGGGCGAGCGAATCGCCGGCGAGCACGCGCCCCAGCACCCAGCCGAGCAGGGCCAGGCGCGCGGTGCCCGCGAGCACCGCGAGCAGGCCGGCCAGCGTGGTGCCCGCGATGCGGAGGCGCACGCCGCGCGTGAAGGCCCAGAGGCGGGGGTTCAGATACACGACGCAGGATACCTCATCCGGCCCCCCTCACCCTGCCCTCTCCCCAGCGGGGAGAGGGAAGCGGAGGGAAGGCCCGTCATATGCGGCCGGCGACCGCCCGCACCTTGCGCGGGGCCGCGAGCCAGATCGCCACCGCGGAGACCACGCTGCACGCGATCGAGATCCAGAACGCGAGCGTGTAGCTGCCGGTGTGGTCGTAGAGCACGCCGGTGAGCCAGGGCCCCACCGCGCCACCCGCGATCGAGGCCAGCATGAGCGTGCCGAAGATCGAGCCGTAGTGGCGGCCCTGGAAGATCTCGGCGGGGATCGCGCCGACGACCGAGGTGAGGCCGTAGCCGAGCATGCCCTGGGAGACCACCATCACGTAGAGCAGCGCCGGGGTCGGGGTGACGGCCAGCAGGAGCAGCGTCGCGTAGCAGATCGCGAAGCCCAACGCGCCCGCGGTCCACACCCACTCCCGCCCGATCCGGTCCGAGAGCCAGCCGAGCGCGATCTGGCCGGGGATGCCGGCCAGGCTCACGAAGCCGAGCGCCCACGCCGCGTCGGTCGGGCTGAAGCCGATCTCGGTCAGGTACTTGGTCTGGTGCACCTGCACCGCGTACCAGGCGAAGAGGCCGGAGAAGTAGCCGATGGCGATCCACCAGAAGCGGGCGGTGCGCGCCGCGCGGGCGAGCGTCCAGTCCACCGCCGCCCACGCCGCGTCCACCACGTTGGACGGGCGCGCCACCGCGCCGGGGGCCGCGGCGCGATCGCCGTCGGGCTCGAGGCCCATGTCCTGGGGCCGGCGGCGCAGCAGCAGGTTGAGCGGGACCAGGAGCAGCAGGACGAGGAGGCCCATCGCCCAGCACGCGGCGCGCCAGCCCGAGCGGCCGATCAGGGTCTGCATCCAGGGCAGCAGGATCATCGAGCCCACGCCCACGCCCGGAGAAGGCCAGGCTCATCGCGAGGCCGCGCCGGCGCACGAACCAGTCGGGCAGGAAGAGCGACTGCCCGGTGTAGCCGAGGCACACGCTGCCGCCGCCCACCATGACGCCGAGCGTCGCGTAGAGGTGCCACGGGCGCGTCACCAGGGTGGCGAGCAGCAGGCCCGCGCCGATCAGGAGCACGCCCAGCTCGATCACCACGCGCGGGCCGCGCCGGTCCATGAGGCGGCCGAGCGACGGGCTCAGCGCCGCCGAGACCAGGAAGCCGAACGAGAAGGCGCCCGCGGTGACGCCGCGATCCCAGCCGAACTCGGCGAGGATCGGCGGGAACAGGAGCGAGAACGCGGTGCGCGCGTTGACGCCCACGCCCATGGAGACGAAGACGACGGCCACGATGACCCAGCCGTAGTAGATCGGCAGGCGCACGAAGCGGGATTGTACGCCGTTTGACTCCGCGATGGGGATTTGCCAGGATGTGCCGGCCGGCGGTCGAAGATGCTCATCGAGAGGGAGCCGACCATGACGACCACGCCCACGGTCCTGGACATCACCCAGCACGACAACATCGCCGCGCGCGGCGGCGACAAGCTCCGGCGCCGCGTGGCCTTCGTCACCGGCGGCACCCGCGGGATCGGGGCCGCCATCTGCCGCAGCCTGGCCAGCCAGGGCGCCACCCTGGCCGCGGGCTACGCGGGCAACGATGACGCGGCCAAGAAGTTTCGCGACGGCTTCGCCACGACCTACGGGACCGAGGTGAGCATCCACAAGGGCAACGTGGGCGACGCCTCCGACTGTCGGCGCACCATCGACGAGGTGATCACGGCCCACGGCCGGCTCGACATCCTCGTCAACAACGCGGGGATCACCATCGACAAGACGGTGCTCAAGCTCTCCGACGAGGACTGGTTCAAGGTGCTGAACGTCAATCTGTCCGGCGCCTTCTTCCTCTCGCAGGCCGCGCTGCGGCACATGGCGGAGCGGGGGAGCGGGCGCATCGTGAACGTCTCGAGCGTCATCGGCGAGATGGGCAATATCGGCCAGGCGAACTACGCGGCGTCCAAGTCGGGGCTGTTCGGCCTCACCAAGACCCTTGCGCGCGAGGCCGCCTTCCTGCTCGCCAAGGCGGGGCGCCTCCAGGATCCCGACGGGGTCGGGCTCACCGTGAACACGGTGACCCCGGGCTTCATCGCCACCGAGATGCTCGAGCACGTCCCGGCCAAGCTGCTCGAGAAGATCGTCGGCCAGATCCCGCTCGGCCGCCTCGGCAGGCCCGAGGAGATCGCGCGCGTCGTGCACTTCCTGGCCGCCGACGCGTCGAGTTACATCACCGGCCAGGTCTGGGGCGTCAACGGCGGCCTGGACATGTAGCGCAACCCATCGACAGGAGACCTCCATCATGTGCGTGGACGACGATTCCTTTCCTCCGATTGCTCCGATCTCGGGCGGCTCGGCCGGCTCCCGCGACTTCCACCTCACCTCGAGCGACGGCACCCGCGTCATGGCCCACGCGGCCCGCGCGGCCAAGCCCACCGGCGCGGGCATGGTCGTCATCCCGGACGTGCGCGGCCTGCACACCTATTACAAGGAGCTGGCCGATCGCTTCGCCGAGATCGGGGTGGACGCGGTCGCGATCGATTTCTTCGCGCGCACCGCGCCGTCGGAAGATCGCAGCGAGGCCTTCGACTTCATGTCGCAGGTGCCGCTGACCAAGCCGGAGACGCTGCAGGCCGACATCGCGGCCGCCGCCGCGTACCTCCGGACCGCCGACGGCGGGCAGGTGAAGTCGCTCTACTCGGTGGGCTTCTGCTTCGGCGGCGCGCTGTCCTACCTGCAGGCGGCGAGCGGGCTCGGCTACGCGGGGGTGATCGGCTTCTACGGCTGGCCGTCGGGGCTCAAGCGCTGGCCGGAGCGCCCGAAGCCGGTGGACGCGGTGCCGCGCTACAAGTGCTCGGTGCAGTCCATCTTCGGCGGCGCCGACGAGGGCATCCCGCCCGCGGACGTGGAGGCCTTCGACGGGGCGTGCCGCAAGGCCAACATCAAGCACGACATGAAGGTGTACCCGGGTGCGCCCCACAGCTTCTTCGACCGGAAGTACACCGAGTTCGCGGAGGCGTCGGCCGACGCGTGGAAGCGCGTGCAGGCCTTCGTCAGCGGAACGTAGGGATCACCTCGCGGGTGAGGATGTCGAGCGTCCGCCGCATCTGACCGAGGGACAGGAGGCCGCTGGGGTTCAGCTCGGCGACGATGCCGCTGAGCCCCAGGTCCTCCGCGATCTCGCCGAGGCGCTCTCGGAGGGACGCCGCGGTGCCGAACGCGACGCGCGTCTTCAGCAGCTCGTCGTACGGCATCGTGGCGATCCGCTCCGCCATCACCTGCCGGCGGTCCCCCGGCCCGGTGTCCCCGCGGCCGAGGCCGGAGCGGATCAGCTCGATGTGCCGCTGGAAGAAGTAGGTCATGGCCTCCCGCGGCTCCTCGCGCGCGGCCGCCTCGTTCGGGGCCGCGTACACCGGGATGCGCAGGTACACGTCCGCCTCGCCGGTCTGTCCCGACTCCCGCCAGGCGTCCCGGTACGTCTTGAGATGGCCGCGCAGCAGGGGGATGTCCAGGTCCCGCAGCCCGATGAAGAGCGGCAGGCCGAGGCGCGCGACCTGGGGGAAGGTCTCCGGCGAGTTGGCGGCCATGCGGAGCGGCGGGTGCGGCACCTGGTACGGCGTCGGGGACACCGTGACGTCGCGCACGCGGTAGAACTTGCCGTCGTAGCTGAACGGCTTGCCCTGCCAGGCGAGGCGGATGACCTCGAGCGATTCGAGGAAGCGCGCCTGGCTCTCGCCGTAGGGCACCCCGAGGAGATCGTAGGTCCGCGCCGAGCCGCTGCGGCCGATGCCGAAGTCGAGGCGCCCCTCGCTGAGCTGGTCCACGGTGGCCGCTTCCTCGGCGATGCGCAGCGGATTGCCGAGCGGCAGCACCTGCACCGCGATGCCCACGCGGAGGCGCCGGGTGCGGGCGGCGATGAAGCTGGCGAGCGCGAGGGGGGCGGACTGGATCGAGCGGTTGCCGTTGAAGTGGATCTCGCCGAGCCAGACGCCGTCGAGGCCGCCGGCCTCCGCCGCGTCCGCCAGCTCGATCGTCTCGCGCAGCGTGGCGCCTTCGCTGACGCCGCGGCGCCGCTCTTCCAGGAAGATCCCGAAATGCATGGGGGTCCGGTCCCTCCGCCCGCGCATCTTGCGCCGGAGGGCGCCCGTCGTCAAGTCACTCCGGCGCGAGCCCGGCGAGCCACGCCTCGGCTTCGCGAGGCCGGCAGAGACGCACGGCGCGCCGGCACCGTCGTGTCACCGCGGCGCGCGCTTCACTCGACGATCTCGTCCGCGCGCGCGAGCAGCGCGGCGGGGACGGTGAGGCCCAGCGTTCGGGCGGTCTTGACGTTGATCACGAGCTCGAAGCGGCTCGCCTGCACGACCGGGAGATCGTCGGGCCTGGTCCTGTTCAGGATCCGGTGTACGTACTGGGCGCCCTGGCGATAGTTCTCCCGCAGGTCTCCCCCATAAGAGATCAATCCGCCCGCGAGCACCTGCGTCCGGTTCTCGTAGATCGCGGGGAGCCGCTGGCGGGCCACGAGCGCGGAGACCCGTAGCTTCTCGGTCGCGAGCAGGAAGTCGTACTGCACGAGCAGCGCGTCCCGGCCCTTCACCGTATCGAAGGCGCGGTCCAGATCCCCCGCGGTGCTGACGTCGAGCCGGATCACCTCGCTCCCGACCTTGCTCACCGCATCCCTCGCGTCGACCCAGCTGGCCTCGCTGCCCGTGTTCTTCGGGTTGCCGATCCAGGCCAGGCGACGGGGCGGCCGGCCCAGCAGCTCGGTCAGCAGCTCGAGCCGCTTGCCCCAGAGGAAGTGCGGGCCCTGCATGAAGCCGGTGATGTTGCCGCCCGGGCGGGCGATGTGCGTGACGAAGCCGCCCGCCACCGGATCGACCGCGAGCTGCATGAAGACGATCGGGATCGTCCGGGTCAGGACCTGCAGCGTCCGGGTCTCGGTCGTGCCGGTCGAGACCAGAACGTCGGGCTGCCGAGCGAGGAGCTCCTTCGCGAGCCGGGGCAGGCTGGCGAAGTTGCCGCTCGCCCAGCGCTCGTCGAACTCCAGGGTCTCCCCGATGCGCCAGCCGAGCGCACGCAGGCTCTCCTTCAGGATGTCGGACGTGTTCGCCTCGTTATCGCCCTTGAGGCCGCCGGAGAGGTAGCCGACCCGCGGGCGGGCCTGGGCCCGCGTCACCGCCGGCCACAGGGCCGCGGTTCCGCCGAGCAGCGTGACGAATGCACGCCGCTTCAACTTCTAGATCTCCGAGTAGCCGCTGCCGCGCGTGTCCACGCCGCGGCCGCGGGCGGTCTCGATCCAGCCGAACTCGCGGAGGATCTGCTGGCTGTAGGTCACGCGGCCGCTCACCCGCTCGATCGGCTCGGTGGCCAGCAGCAGCGCGGCCCGCGCCATCAGGAGCGGGGGCTCGCCGCGCGGGTCGTCGAGGCCGGTCACGAGCCGGTGGTACACGGTGCCGGGGGTGGGCACGACCTGCGACGGGGCGAGACGACGTCACCGAGATCCCGTACTGGAACACCTCCGAGGCCAGGCCCTGGGTGAAGCGCTCGAGCGCCGCCTTCTCGGCTCCGTAGCAGGTGCCGCCGCGTGCGCCCACCGACGGTGTCCGGATAGGGCCCGCGCCCGGGCCCGATCGCCGAGCCCGAGGAGATGTTCACGATGGCGCCGCTCTTGCGGAGGATCATGTCCCGCAGCACGAGCTGGCTCAGCATGAACGGGGCCTGGAAGTTCACCGCCCACGAGCGCAGCCACTTGCCGACCGGATAGTCCTTCACCGGGATGTAGTAGGTCAGGGCCGCGTTGTTGACCAGCACGTCTACCGGGCCGTAGTGCAGGCGCGCCGCCTCGATCAGCCGCTCGCACTCCGCGGGCTCCGCGATGTTCGCGGCGATCGCGTGGGCGTCGCCGCCCGCCTCGCGGATGCCGGTCACCGTGGTCTCGAGCGAGCCGGCGAGGGGATGCTGGCCTTCCTGAAGCGTGCGGGCGGCGCAGACGACGCGGCCACCCTCGGATGCGAAGAGCCGGGCGATGTCGGCGCCGATGCCTCGGCTCGCCCCGGTGACGACCACGACCTTGCCGTCCAGTCGGCCCATGAGGTCCTCCGGGCCGCTATTCTCCACGACGGGCGCGCCCGGTCAACCGGCTCGGGAAGCCGGCCGACCGGGCGGAGGCCCGGGACCCGGGCCTAGGACGACGCGGCGACGCGCAGGCGCTCGCCGGGGAAGATGCGGTCCGGCCGGTCGAGGCCGTTCCAGCGCGCGAGCTGCGCCGTGGACACGCCGTACTGTCGGGCGATGCGCCAGACCGATTCGCCCGCCTGGACGACGTGGACGCCCGCCCGCGGGGCCGGGGCGATCCCGGGGGCCACCCGCCGCGGCGCCGTCTCCAGCTCGACCGCGGCCTGCATCGCGGTCGCGGTGCCGAGCGGGATCTTGAGCTCGTAGGGGGCATCGGGCGGGGTCTGCTTCTGCCAGAGCTCCGGATTGAGCTGCTCGAGGTCCGCGAGGGCGACGCCCGAGAGCCCGGCCAGCCGCATGAGCCGGCTGCCCTTGGGCACGGTCACGACGTCATAGCGCACCGGCTCCTCCGGCACCACCGTGAAGCCGTACTGCTCGGGCTGGCGGCCGATCAGGGTCGCCGCGTGGATCGCGGGCACGAAGTTCTTCGTCTCCGGCAGCAGATGCGGGCTGCGACGGTGGAGCACCCAGAAGTCGCGTGAGCCCGAGCCCTGGATCGCCCGCTGGACCCGGACCTCGCCGGCATTGTAGGCCGCCTGGGCCAGGTCCCACGAGCCGAAGACGGTATAGAGGTCCCGCAGATAGTTGGCCGCCGCGACCGTGGACTTCTCCGGGTCGAGGCGCTCATCCGTCCAGCGGTCCACGCGCAGGCCGTACAGGCGGGCGGTCGGGGCCATGAACTGCCAGAGACCCTTGGCGCCGGCGCGGGAGACGGCCACCGGGTTGAAGCCGCTCTCGATCATCGCGGTGAAGACCAGCTCTTCCGGCAGGCCCTTCTCCTTGAAGATGTCCAGGATCATGGGCAGATAGCGGCCGGATCGCGCCAGGCGGCCCTCGGTGATCGCCCGGCGGTACCCGGTCTGGAACTTGTCGAGGAAGAATCGGACCTGCTCGTTGACCTGGACCCGGTACGCGGGAGCCGGGGCCGGGCGGGCGAGTGCCGGGGTCGGCTCGGTCACCAAGGCCAGGTTCACGACGACCGGAGTCACCTGGATCTCGCGGGCTTGGATGGGCTGGCCGAAGGTGTCGGCCAGGGCTTCCTGGGACACGGGCCAGGCCACCTGGATCAACCCGACGGGCTCCATCGGGGTCGGATCCACGGCCATCGAGGTGGGGGGGGCGATCTCGGCTCGGGCCGGTCCGGCGAGGGCCAGACAGCCGGCCAGGAGAAGGGCGCTGCCGGTCACGAAGGTCCACGTTGTTCTAGCCATGGCGGGCTAGAACAGCAAGCCCCATTCCAATAATAACTATTTGATATGTATTGTGTTTTCAGGGTGACATGGGGTTCCAAAACCCCTCTCTGAGTACCTCCCCACCCACCATGGGAGATTTGCACACCGCGAAGAAGTTGCATGGCCCGGAGATTGCTGCGGACCCTTGACGCGCCGCCCGACCGGCCCCATGCTGGGCGGCACTCATGGCCTCGGAGCCCGCGCCCGGCAGCCCGTTCGACGGATACGCGCGCCGGGCGACGCCGGTCCCGGATCCGGAGCTCACCCAGGTCGGTCCCGGCACGCCCGGCGGCGAATACCTGCGGCGCTTCTGGCAGCCGGTGGCCTTCACGCGCGATCTGGACGGCCCGCCGCGCCGCGTGCGCATCCTGGGCGAGGATCTCGTGGTCTTCCGCGATCGCGGCGGGCGCCTCGGCGTGCTCCACCTGCACTGCGCGCATCGCGGCACGTCGCTCGAGTTCGCCATTCCGCTCGAGCGCGGCCTGCGCTGCTGCTACCACGGCTGGGTGTACGACGTGGACGGGCGCTGCCTCGAGACGCCGGGCGAGCCCGCGGGCAGCCGCCTGTGCGAGCGCGTGTGGCAGGGCGCGTATCCCACGCGCGAGCTCTGCGGGCTCGTCTTCGCGTATCTGGGGCCGCCCGACCGGGTGCCCGCGTTTCCCGCACTACGACTCGTTCGATGTGCTGGGCCACACGCTCATGCCCGCGGCCGAGTTCACGCTGCCGTGCAACTGGCTCCAGGTGAAGGACAACAGCATGGACCCGGTGCACACCGCGTTCCTGCACGCGCTCTCGAGCGGCTATCAGTTCACCGAAGCCTTCGGCGTGGTGCCCGAGCTCGACTGGGTGACCACCGACGCGGGCATGGTCTACATCGCGACCCGGCGCGTGCATGATCTGATCTGGGTGCGCGTCTGTGACTTCATGCCGCCGAACGTGCACCAGTTCACGCGCGAGATCGAGGAGGCCGCCGCGCCCAAGGCGGTGAGCCGGCCGGTGATCATTCGCTGGGCGGTGCCCAACGACGACACGCACACCACGAACTTCGAGCTGGCCCAGGTGGATCCCGCGTGGGGCCTCACGCCCGAGCAGGTCGCGCGGCCCGGCTTCGGGCAATCCGAGGACCGGCCCTACGACGCGCGCCAGCGCTTCCCCGCCGACTACGATGCGCAATCGAGCCAGCGCCCGATCGCGGTACACGCGGTCGAGCATCTCGCCTCGACGGACCGCGGCGTGATCATGCTCCGCCGCATCGTGCGCGACGGCATCCGCGCGGTGGCGGCGGGCCAGGATCCCTGGGGCACGCACTGGCCGGAGGGGAAGGTGATCCCCACCCACACCCAGGATCTGGTGCTAGAGATCCCGCCCGCCGCGACGCCGGAGGCGGACCGCCGTCTCGTGCGCGAGACCGGGCGGCGCGCGGTCACCGGGTAGGGGCGGCCGCTCATGTGGATCGTCCGGATCGCGCTCGACCGGCCCTACACCTTCATCGTCCTCGCGCTCCTGATCCTGATCGTGAGCCCGGTGATGATCGCCCGCACGCCCACCGACATCTTCCCCGCGATCAACATCCCGGTCATCGCGGTGGCCTGGCAGTACAGCGGTCTGAACACCGAGGAGCTGGAGGGCCGGATCACCACCTCCTACGAGCGCGTGCTCACGACCACGGTGGACAATATCCAGCGCATCGAGTCCACCACCATCAACGGGCAGGCGATCATCAAGGTCTACCTGCAGCCCGGCGCGAGCCTCGACACCGCCAACGCCCAGATCGCCGCGATCTCCCAGACCGTGCTCCGTCAGTACCCACCCGGCATCGGGCCGCCGTTGATCATCAACTTCAGCGCCTCGAGCGTGCCGATCCTCCAGCTCGCCCTGTCGGGGGAAGGACTCGCCGAGCAGCAGCTCTTCGACCTGGGCGTCAACTTCCTGCGGCCGCAGCTCGTGACGATCCGCGGGGTGGCGATCCCGTGGCCGTTCGGCGGCAAGCAGCGCCAGGTCATGGTGGACCTCAACACCCGCATGCTGCAGGCCAAGGGGCTGGCCCCCGCCGACGTGGTGAGCACGATCAACCTGCAGAACCTGATCCTGCCCTCCGGCACCGCCAAGATCGGCCAGTTCGAGTACTACGTGAACATGAACGCGGCGCCCCGCACGGTGCCGGAGCTGGCCGACCTGCCGATCAAGGTGGTGAACAACGCGACGATCTATCTTCGAGATGTGGCCAACGTGCGCGACGGCTTCAGCGTGCAGACCAACATCGTGCGGCGCGACGGCCGGCGCGGCACCCTCCTCACCGTGCTCAAGGCCGGGGACGCCTCCACCCTCGAGGTGGTCGACAATATCCGGGCCGCGCTGCCGCGGGTGGCCACCACCCTGCCCCCCGAGCTCAAGGTCGATCTGATCGCGGACCAGTCGATCTTCGTGCGGGGGGCGATCTCCGGGGTCATCCACGAGGCCATCATCGCGGCGTGCCTCACCGCCGCGATGATCCTGCTCTTCCTGGGGAGCTGGCGCAGCACCCTGATCATCGCGGTCTCGATCCCGCTGTCGATCCTGACCTCGGTCATCACGCTGAGCTTCCTGGGCGAGACCATCAACATCATGACCCTGGGCGGCCTCGCCCTGGCGGTGGGCATCCTGGTGGACGACGCCACCGTGACCATCGAGAACATCGAGCGCTACCTCGAGGAGGGCCGGGAGCTGCGCGACGCCATCTTCGACGGGGCGGCCCAGATCGCGGTGCCCGCGCTCGTCTCGACGCTCTGCATCTGCATCGTCTTCCTGCCCATGTTCTTCCTCGGCGGGGTGGCCCGCTATCTGTTCGTCCCGCTGGCCAAGGCGGTGGTCTTCGCGATGCTCGCCTCCTACGTGCTCTCGCGCACGCTCGTCCCCACCCTCGCCATGTACCTGCTGCGGCCGCGGGCCCACCACCCGGCCCCCACCCGGAACCCCTTTGCGCTGCTGCAACGCGGGTTCGAGCGCGGCTTCGAGCGGGCGCGCGCGGCCTACCGGGTCCTGCTCACCCGGCTCATCTCGCGACAGGGGAGCTTCGTCGCCGCCTTCCTCGCGGCCTGCCTGTGCGCGTGGCTGCTGCTGCCCTGGCTCGGCGAGAACTTCTTCCCGGCCACCGACAACGGCCAGTTCATCCTGCACCTGCGGGCCAAGACCGGGACCCGCATCGAGGAGACGGCCCGGCTCGCCGACCTGGTGGAAGCGTCGATCCGTCGCGAGATCCCGGCGGGCGAGCTCGACAACGTGATCGACAACATCGGGCTGCCCTACTCGACCATCAACTACATGTACAGCCGCTCCGGCTTCATCGGCACCGCCGACGCGGACATCCTGGTCACCCTCAACCGAGGGCATCGGCCGACCGCGGATCACGTCCGCAGCCTGCGGGCCCGGCTGCCCCAGGAGTTCCCCGGCGTCGCCTTCTACTTCGTGCCCGCCGACATCGTGACCCAGATCCTGAACTTCGGTCTGCCCGCCCCGATCGACGTGCAGATCGAGGGCAACGACATCGAGGGCAACCGGCAGGTGGCGAACCGGATCCTGGCCGAGCTGCGGCGCGTGCCCGGGCTCACCGACCTGCGCATCCAGCAGAACTTCGACTACCCGAACTTCCAGGTGAGCGTGGATCGCACCAAGGCGGCGGGGGCCGGCTTCACGCCGCGCGACGTGGCCAACAGCATGCTGCTGACCCTCAGCGGGAGCGGGCAGACCAATCCGGTCCAGTTCCTCAACTGGCAGAACGGGGTGACCTACAACCTGGTCACCCAGGCGCCGCAGTACTCGGTTCAATCGCTCCAGGATCTCCAGAACGTCCCGATCAGCGGGTCGACCACGAGCCGGCCGCAGATCCTGGGCGACGTGGCGACGATCTCGCGGACCACCGGCATGGCGGTGATCTCCCACTACAACACCCGCCGCGTGGTGGACATCTACGGCTCGGTGCAGGACCGGGACCTCGGCGCGGTCGGCCGCGACATCGAGCGGATCGTCGACGCCAATCGCCCCCACCTGCCGCGGGGCAGCTTCGTGACCCTGCGCGGGCAGGTCGAGACCATGCGCACCGCCTACGTGGGCCTCCTGGGCGGGCTCGCCTTCGCGATCATCCTCGTCTATCTTCTGATCGTCGTGAACTTCCAGTCCTGGCTCGATCCCTTCATCATCATCACCGCGCTGCCCGCCGCCCTCGCCGGCATCATCGTGTTCCTCTTCCTCACCAACACCACGCTCAGCGTGCCGGCCCTGATGGGCGCCATCATGTGCATGGGGGTGGGGACCGCCAACAGCATCCTGGTGGTGTCCTTCGCCAAGGAGCGCCTGGGCGAGCACGGCGACGCGCGGGAGGCCGCCATCGAGGCGGGCGTCACGCGGTTCCGGCCGGTGCTCATGACCGCGCTCGCCATGATCATCGGCATGATCCCGATGGCCCTGGGCCTCGGCGAGGGCGGCGAGCAGAACGCGCCCCTCGGCCGCGCGGTCATCGGCGGCCTCATCTGCGCGACCATCGCCACCCTCGTCCTCGTCCCGGCGGTCTTCAGCCTCCTCCACGGGCGGCGCCGTCCCTCGGAGGCGGTGCGCGCCGGCATGAGGGGCGCGCGTGGGATGTGGGTGCTGGTGGTGGCGGCCCTCGCGCTGGGCCTCGCGATCTACGCCGGACTCCACGGCCGCCACGGGGCCGACGCCGCGCTCAAGCGGGCGACCGAGGCCGCGGCCACGCCCACCGTCGCGGTCGTCAACCCCTCGGCCTCGTCGCCGACCGACGAGCTGGTGCTCCCCGGCACCGTGCGCGCGTTCACCGACGCGCCGATCTACGCGCGGGCCAGCGGCTACCTCAAGAAGTGGCACGTCGACATCGGCTCGCGCGTGACGGCCGGCCAGGTCCTCGCCGAGATCGAGACTCCCGAGCTGGACCAGCAGCTCCGCCAGGCCCGGGCCGACCTCGAGACGTCGCGGGCCACCATGGACATGTCGAAGACCACCGCGGATCGCTGGGAGTCCCTGCTCAAGCGCGACGCGGTGTCCCGCCAGGAGACCGACGAGAAGGTCAGCGACTACCGCGCGCGCCGGGCGATGGTCGACGCGAGCGCGGCCAACGTGAGGCGGCTGGAGGACCTCCAGGGCTTCCAGAAGATCACCGCCCCCTTCGACGGCGTCATCACCGCCCGCAACACCGACATCGGCGCGCTGATCGACGCGGGCACGGGTGGCCAGGCGCGCGAGCTGTTCCGGCTGGCCGCGATCAACAAGCTGCGCGTCTTCATCTCGGTGCCCCAGACCTACGCGCAGGCCGCGCGTCCGGGCACCCCGACCGCGATCACGCTCGAGGAGACGCCGGGCCGGGTCTACCGGGGCACGCTGGCGCGGACGTCCAGCGCGCTCGACCCCTCCGCCCGCACCATGCTGAGCGAGGTGGAGATGGACAACCCCACCGGCGAGGTGCTGCCCGGCGCCTACGTGGTGGTGCGCCTGCGCGTGGGCCGCGAGACGCGCGGCCTGACCATCCCGGCCAACACGCTGCTCTTCCGCGCCGAGGGCCTCAGCGTCGCGGTGGTGCGTGACGGCCGCGCCGAGCTGGTCCCGGTGAAGATCGGCCGCGACTACGGCAAGAGCGTCGAGGTCGTGGAGGGCCTGCAGCCCAGCGACGCGGTCATCCTCGACCCCGCCGACTCGCTGGTCAGCGGGACCGCCGTCCGCGTGCGGCCGAGCGAGCCCCCGAAGCCGAAGCCCGGCGGGTAACGCGCGGCCGCTCCGTCGCCGGGGCCGGCCCGCTCGCGTGCCAGCGGGCGACCTCCTCGCAGGTCGTGAACCACACCCCACGGGCGCGGCGCATGAACGTCACCAGGTCCTCCAGCAGCGCGATGCGGGAGGCGCGCCCGCTCACGAAGGGGTGGCAGGTCAGCACGAAGCAGCCGTTCTCCGGGTGCATCGCCGCGAACTCCTTGCTCCACATCTGGAGCACGCGGCCCGGATCGGCGATCGCGTTGCTGGCGCCGTAGACGTGGCGGAAGAGCGGCGCGTCGTCGAGCAGCCACTGCACCGGCACCTCGGTGAGCGGCCCCTGGGAGGTCGGCACGTCGTACGGGACGTCGTTGCCCATCAGCGAGCTGTCGTAGAGGAAGCCGTGGCGCTTGAGCAGGTCGGGCGTCCAGACGTTCACGTCCCAGGAGGGCGAGCGGTAGCCGGCCGGCCGCACGCCCAGACGCGAGGCCAGGATCTCGAGCTGCTCGCGCATCACGCGGTCCTCCTGCTCCTCGTCGAGGAAGCCGAGCGCCTCGTGCATGTTGCCGTGGGCCCCGATCTCGTGGCCCGCGTCGCGGATCCGCCGGCACGGCTCGAAGTGGTGCTCGACCGTCCAGCCCGGGATGAAGAAGGTGGCCCGGAGCTTGAGGCGATCCAGCAGGCGCAGGATCCGGTCCACGCCCACCCGGGGCCCGAAGCGGCGCTCTTCCAGGTCGCCGAGGCTGCGCCGGGCCTTCTCGGGCTCGCGGAAGAGGAAGCCGGACTCCGCGTCGAAGTCGAACGAGAGGACCGCGGCGGACGTCTTGCCCGAAGGCCACGGATAGCGCATCGGGCTCATCCCGACACCCAGCCGCCGCTCGGGTGGAGGATCTGGCCGGTGAGATAGCCGGCCTCGTCGGAGGCCAGGACGATCGCGCAGTAGGCCACGTCGTCCACCTTGCCGGCGAGTCGCCCGCCCGCCATCAGGCGGAGGCCACCGGCTGCTTGCTGCGCTCGAGCCAGAAGCGGGCCAGGTCATCCGGCCGCGGCCACCACACGCGGCCCTTGCCCAGGATGAGCTGGATGAGCCGCTCGACCATCCGGAGGCGTGAGGGCCGGCCGATGATCTGGGGATGGCCGAGCCAGTTGAAGAAGCCGCCCTCCGCGTAGAGGCCCTCGAACTCCTCGGACCAGATCTCCCACACGTCCTGCTGGCTCCAGATGCCGTTGCCCACCGGAGGCACCGCGCTCCACAGGAAGAACGGCGCGTCGTTGTTGCACCACGCGGTGGGGAACTCGACCAGGGGGCCGTGCGCGGTCTCGTGGCAGTAGGGCAGGTCGGTGTCGAGCGCATTGCTGTGATAGAGGAAGCCGTGCCGGGCGAGCAGCTCCATGGTGTGGCGGCTCGGGTCGGCGGAGGGCGTGCGCGAGCCGAGCGGGACGACGCCCAGCACCTTCTTGAAGATCGCCGAGGCTCTTGACGAGCAGCGCCTCCTCTTCCTCGCGGCTCTTCATGAAGAAGGGCTTCTCGTGCAGATAGCCGTGATGCCCCACCTCGTGGCCGCGCTTCAGGATCTCCTCGCAGAGCGCGGGATAGCGCTCCACGATCCAGCCGGGGATGAAGATGCAGGTCTTGATCCCGTACCGGTCGAGCAGCTCGAGGATGCGCGGCATGCCCGTCTTGGGCCCGTAGGCGCCCATCCACATGTGGAGCGCCCGCTCGGCCAGCGCGGGGTCGCGGTGGATCCACGGGCTCTCGCCGTCGAGGTCGAACGTCATCATGACGGCGCAGCGCGCGCCGTCGGGCCAGGTCACCGTCTCCGCCATCGCGTCCTCCGGTTGGTGAGGCGTGAGGCCCGAGGATAGTCCAGGCGCCCGCGGCCCCGCAACCCGCCGGCGGGGCCTTGACGTGGCGCGGTGGCTCCGCCATTCTTGGGCGCGTCGATGCGTCCGGTATCCTCCGCTGCCGCCCGAACAATCGCGCGCCTTCACCGGCAAGTGACGGACTCGATCCGGGCGTGAGCCGCCTCCGCGTCGGCGTGGACGTGGGGGGCACCTTCACCGACGTCGTCTCGGTGGACGACGTCACCGGGGAGGTGCGCTCGTGCAAGGTGCCCACGGTGCCCGACAATCGCGCGCAGGGCGTGCTCGACGGCCTGCGCGCGCTGCTGCGGGCGGGCGAGGCCTGCGCCTCGCTCGCCCACGGCACCACCACCGTGACCAACGCCATCGTGGAGGGGCGCGTCGCCCCGGTGGGCCTCGTCACCACGCGCGGCTTCCGCGACGTGCTCGAGATCGCGCGGATGAATCGCGCGCATCTCTATCGCCTCGAGCTGCCCGCGCGGGCGGCGCCGCTGGTGCCGCGCCGCCGGCGCCTCGAGATCACCGAGCGGGTGGGGCCGGACGGCACCGTGCAGACTCCGCTGGCGCCCGGCGAGCTCGAGGGCATCGTCGCGGCCCTCCGGGCCGAGGGCGTGGAGGCGGTGGCGGTGTGCCTGCTCCACGCCTACGCCAACCCGGCGCACGAGCAGGCGCTGAGGCAGGCGCTCGAGCCGCACTTCCGCCACGTCTCGGTCTCGAGCGAGATCAACGCGGAGTTCCGCGAGTACGAGCGCACCTGCACCACCGTGCTGAACGCCAGCGTGATGCCGCTGGCCGACCGCTACCTGGGCGGGCTCACCGCCGCGCTCGGGCGACGCCGCGGGCGGCCCCGCGCTGCGCCTGCTGCACTCGGCGGGCGGCATGATGTCGGTGGCCGCCGCGAAGGCGCGCCCGCTCGCGATGGCGCTCTCGGGGCCCGCCGCGGGCGTGGCGGCGGCCGCGCACGTGGCGCGCGCCCTCGGCGTCGATCGCGCGCTCGCCTTCGACATGGGCGGCACCACCACCGACGTGTGCCTGATCAGCGACGGCGCGGCCGAGACCACCTCGCAGCGGAAGCTGGCCGACTACCCGGTGCGGCTGCCCATGGTGGCGGTGGAATCCAT
The DNA here is from genome assembly GCA_963747235.1 of uncultured Candidatus Rokubacteria bacterium. Classification (GTDB taxonomy): domain Bacteria; phylum Methylomirabilota; class Methylomirabilia; order Rokubacteriales; family CSP1-6; genus CAMLFJ01. Next base: position 86,172 of record CAVVEU010000033.1, on the reverse strand, counting down.
CGGCGCGGGTGGCGGCTCCCTCGCGCGGGTCGACGAGGTCGGGGCCTTGAAAGTTGGGCCGCAGAGCGCGGGCGCTCAGCCCGGCCCGGCGTGCTACGGCCAGGGCGGCACGCTCGCCACCGTGACCGACGCCAACCTCGTGCTGGGCTACCTGAACCCGGCGCGGCTCTACGGCGGGACCATTCGTATCCACCCCGACCGTGCCCGGAGCGCGGTGGAGACCGTCGGCCGGCGGCTCGGCCTGTCCACGCTCGAGGCCGCCCACGGCATCGTGGAGGTCGCGAACGCGAGCATGCTGCGCGCGCTGCGCCTGGTCTCGGTGCAGCGCGGCCACGACCTGCGCCGCTTCGCGCTCATCGCCTACGGCGGCGCGGGCCCGGTGCACGCGGGCGCGCTCGCGCGAGCCTGCGGCATCGGGCGGGTCATCGTGCCCGCGCACTCGGGCGCCTTCTCCGCGCTCGGCTGCCTGGTCTCGCCGCTGCGCTACGACGCGGTGCAGACGCATCGCGCGCGGCTCGATACCTGGGACGGCAAGCTGATCGAGGACCGCTTCCGGGCCCTCGAGGAGCAGTGCCTGCGGCCGATCCTCGAGGAAGGTCACGCCGCCTCCGCGGTGACGGTCGCCCGGAGCGTGGACCTGCGTTACGTCGGGCAGAACTACGAGATCGAGCTGCCGTGGGAGCGGCGATCCGGCCGGGCTGCGGCCCGCCTTCGAGGCGCGGCACCGCCGGCTCTACGGCTACGCCACCGGTGAGGGTGTCGAGTGCGTGAACCTGCGCGTGGTCGCGCGGCTCGGCGCCGAGCCGGCCGCCCCTCACCCCGGCCCTCTCCCCAGAGGGGAGAGGGAGACGGCGAACCCTCTCCCCCAAGGGGGGAGAGGGCAGGGTGAGGGGGCGGGAGGTGAGGGGGACTCGCGCGTCGGCTCGCAGCGCGCCTACTTCCCCGAGACCGGCGAGATCACGATGCCGCGCCACGATCGCGCCGCGCTCGCCCCCGGCGCCGTCGTCGCGGGCCCCGCGGTGATCGAGGACGAGTGGTCCACGATCATCGTCTACCCCGGCCAGCGCGCCGCCGCCGACGCGCGCGGCCATCTCATCCTGGACCTGGAGCTCGCCTCGTGAGCCGGCCGGGCGCCTCGCGCGTCAACCCGATCACGCTGGAGGTCGTGCGCCACGCGCTCTACGCGATCGCCGAGGAGATGAGCGTGATCATCATGCGCTCGGCGCGCTCGCCGCTCCTCAAGGAGGCGGGCGACCTCTCCTCCGCGCTGACGGATGCCGAGGGCCGCCTCATCGCGCAGGGGCGCGACATCCCGATCCACATGGGGGTGATGGGCTTCACGGTGAAGGAGCTGCTCAAGCGGGTGCCGCTCGAAGAGCTACACGACGGCGACGTCTGGTTCCTCAACCTGCCCGAGGTGGGGGGCAATCACCTGCCCGACGTGAAGGCGGTGCGCCCGGTCTTCCACCAGGGCCGGCTCATCGCGTTCGCGATCAACCTGGCGCACTGGGCGGACATCGGCGGCGCGGTGCCGGGCAGCTACGTGCCGTCGGCCACCGAGTGCTACCTCGAAGGGTTGCGGATCGCGCCGATCCGGCTCTTCACCGCGGCGGGGCCGGAGCGTCACGCCATCGACCTCGTGCTCTCGAACGTGCGCGGCCGCGAGGAGCGGGAAGGGGACATGCTGGCCCAGTTCGCGGCCAACGACGTGGCGGCGCGGCGTCTCGTCGAGCTGGCCGAGCGCTACGGGGCCGACACGCTCGCGGCGTGCTTCGAGCGCCTGCACGCCGAGTCCGAGCAGCAGATGCGCGCCGCGATCGCGGCGCTGCCCGACGGGGTCTGGGAGGGTGAGGACCATCTCGACGACGACGGGGTGGACGACCGGCCGATCCGGGTGGCGGTGCGCGTCGAGATCCGTGGGGACGAGGCCACGTTCGATTTCACCGGCACCGCGCCGCAGGCGCGCGGGCCCGTGAACACGACCTACTTCATCGCCTGCTCGGCGGTGTACTACGCGATGAAGGCGCTCGTCGCTCCCGACGTGCCGCCCAACGACGGCTGCTACCGGCCGTTGACGGTCGTGGTCCCGCCGGGGACCGTGCTGAGCGCGGACCCGGACCGCCCGGTGGTGGGCGGCAATCACGAGACGTCGCAGCGCGCGGTGGACGCCATCTTCCGCGCGCTGGCTCCCGCGCTGGGGGACCGCATCTCGGCGGGCGGCCCCACCACCGCCGGGCTCATGATCTTCGGGACGCGCCGGCCGGACGGCGGCTGGGGCATCTTCTACGAGGTGCACGGCGGGGGCGCCGGAGCGACGCATGGCGCCGACGGCTCCTCCGCGACCCGCGTGCACATGTCGAACGTGATGAACACGCCGGTCGAGGTGATCGAGCACGAGTACCCGATCGTGGTCGAGGAGCAGGCCCTCCGTGACGGCTCGGGCGGCGATGGGCGGCAGCGCGGCGGGCTCGGCCTGCGCCGCGCGTACCGGGTGACCGCGGACGAGGTCTCGCTCACCACCATGCTCGAGCGGCGCGTGATCCCGCCGTGGGGCATCGCGGGTGGCGCCGACGGCCTGCCGTTCCGGGTGACGCTCAACCCGGGGCCGCGCGCGCGGGACCTGCGCGGCAAGGAGACGGTGCGCCTCTCCGCCGGGGATCTCGTGGTGATCGAGACCTCGGGCGGCGGCGGCTTCGGCCCGCCCGCCGAGCGGCCGGCCGCGGCCCGCGAGGCCGATCGCCGCGAGGGCTACGCGCGATGAAGCTCGCCGATCGGGTCGCCATCGTCACCGGCGCGGCCAAGGGCATGGGCCGCGACATCTGCCTCGCGCTGGCGGGCGAGGGCGCGCACGTGGTGCTGGCCGCGCGCGAGGCCGCGCCGCTCGAGGCGGTGGCCCGCGAGGTCGTGGCCACCGGCCGGCGCGCCCTGGCGGTGCCCTGCGACGTGGTGGACGAGGCCGCGGTGGAGCGCCTGGTCGCCCGCACCCGCGAGACCTTCGGCGGCCGCGTGGACATCCTGATCAACGCGGCGGGCGTGACCGGCCCGGTCGAGACGCCGGTCTGGGAGATCCGCGGGGAGGACTGGGACCAGGTGCTGGGCGTCAACGTGCGCGGCACCTTCCTGCCGACGAAGCACGTGCTGCCGGTGATGATCGCGCAGCGCTACGGCAAGATCGTCAACATCAGCGGCAGCTCGGGGCTGCGCGGCTACAAGCTGCGCGCGGCCTACTCCGCCTCCAAGTGGGCGCTGCGCGGGTTCACGCGCACCGTCGCGCTCGAGGTGGGGCCCTACAACATCAACGTCAACGCGCTGCACCCGGGCATCGTCACCGGCGAGCGCATGGCGCGCCTCTGCCGCGACAAGGCGAAGAAGCGCGGCACCACGCCGGAGGCGATCCACGCCGAGTACGTGGCCGAGATGGCGCTCCGCCGGGTGACCACGCAGGAGGACATCGCCCGTGCGGTGCTCTTCCTGGTCTCCGAGGACTCCAAGAACATGACCGGCCAGTCCGTCACCGTGGACGGGGGCTGGGACGTCTGACGCGCCGCGCCGGGCCGGGAACCGCCGGCCCGTCTCCCGCGTTCAAGGCCCGGGAGGGCTTGCCATGCTGACACCGCACCGATTCTCCGCGCTTCTCGGCCGTCCTGCTCCTCACGCTGCTCGCCATCGCGCTGCCCGGCCCGGCCGGCGCGGACGGCGGCGGAGGCGGTCAGGGGGCCATCAGCAATCCCGGCAAGCCCGAGGATCCGCAGTACTCGGCGGCGGTGAAGGCCATCAAGGCCAACGAGTACGCCAAGGCCATCCCGCTGCTCCAGGGCGTGGTCTCGCGCGACGACAAGAACGCCGACGCCTACAACTGGCTGGCCTACGCCACCCGCAAGACCGGTGACCCGGCCGCCTCGCTCCCGCTCTATCAGAAGGCCCTGGCCATCGACCCCAAGCACAAGGGCGCGCACGAGTACATCGGCGAGGCCTACCTGATGCTCGACAACCTGGCCAAGGCCAAGGAGCACCTCACCACGCTCAGCTCGCTCTGCCTGATCACGTGCGGCGAGTACCGCGACCTCAAGCGCGCGGTGGACGCCTACGAGAAGAGCGGCGGCAAGTCCAAGCCCACCGCCGCCTCCAAGTAGGCTACGTGAAGTTGTAGAGGCGCGCCGCGTTGTCGCAGACGATCGCGCGGCGCGTGGCGGCCGGGAGATGGCCCAGCTCGCGGGCGATGTACTCGCGGGAGTCGGGCCACACCCCGTCGGGGTGCGGGAAGTCGGAGCCCCACATGACCTTGTCCACGCCCAGCTCGTCGAGCAGCTTCACGCCCACCGGATCGGTCTGGTAGGTCGCCCACACCTGGCGCTTCCAGTACTCGCTCGGCGGCATCGTGAGCGAGAGATCCTTGAACTGGTCCTCCCACTCGCCGTCCATCCGCCACAGGATGTACGGGATCCAGCCGATGCCCGCCTCGCCCAGCACCACGCGCAGCCGCGGGAACCGCTCGAGCACGCCGCCGTAGATCATGGCCATCAGGATATTGGCCATGTTGATCTGGAAGCCGGTGATGTGGGTGGCGAAGGCGATGCGGGCCTCGCGCTTCTGCGCGTCGGTCACGTCCTCTGCCCGCGCGGGTGAGATCGGAGCCGAGGAACACGAGCTTCTGCAGATCCTCGGGGAGCCGGCTGCCGATGGTGTGGAAATGCAGCGGCAGGCCGCTCGCGCTGATGACTTCCCAGAGCGGGTTCCAGTAGGGATCCCAGAGCGGCGTCAGGTCCGTGGAGTTGGCGATGTCGAGCCCGCGCACCGCGCCGCGCTTGGCCACGCGCTCGACCTCCGCGATCGCCGCGTCCATCGGGGTGTTCGGGATCGACGCGAGCCCGGCGAAGCGCTCGGGGTGCGTGGAGCAGAAGTCGGCGAGCCACTCGTTGTAGACCCGCATGACCTCGACCACCGCTTCCGGATCGTTCATGCGCCCGGTGGCGCCCAGGATGCCGTAGAGGACCTCGGCCTGCACGCCGTCGAGATCCTGATCCTTCAGGCGCAGCTCCGGCACGGTCAGCCGCCGGATGCCCTTCTTGCCGTCCGAGTAGAGGCCGGTCTCGGCCATGCGGTCCGCGCGATGGATGCGCCCGGGCACGTACTCGCGCCCGGCCGAGCCCATGCCGCAGGCCAGGCCGAGATTGGCGCCCTTCTTGGTGACCCACGTGGGCCCCTTGGGCTGATCGATCACGTGGGGCATGCGGTCGCGCAGCGCGGCGGTCGCGTTGGTCGTGAAGAGATCCGGCGGGAGCCAGCAGAGATCGAGGTGGCAGTCGGCGGAGATCATCTCGTAGCGCATGGGGGCCTCCTCAGGGCTTGAGCCGGACGTCTTCGTAGGGCGCGGAGTACGGGAACGCGGGAATGAGGGCGAGCGCGGGCTCTTCCACACGAGGGCCCACGCCGCGGATGAAGCCGTTCTCCCAGATGGGAGCGAAGATCTTCTTCTCGTGCAGGATGCGCTGGATCTGGTGCAGCAGCTGCTCGCGCTTCTTGCGGTCGGGCTCGCGCGCCTGCCGCTCGAAGAGGTCCTGCACCTCGGGCAGCACGCCCGCGGTGTAGGGGCCGCCCTTGACCGCCAGGATGGCCAGGCGCGTGGCCGCGTTGCCCGCGGGGCCGAGGCCGCCGAAGACCAGCCCCTTGAGCTTGCCCTGGGGCCAGGCCGAGAAGAAGGCGGCGCGCTCCATGGTGCGGATCTTCACGCGGATGCCCACCGCGGCCAGGTAGTTCGCGATGGCCTCGCCGGTGCCCTCGTAGGGCGGCGCGATCGTGAAGTCGCCCGCGTCGAGCCCGCGCGGGAAGCCGGCCTCGGCGAGGAGGCGCTTGGCCCGCGCGGGATCGTAGGGGTCCGCGTCGATGGGCAGCGCGAAGTCGAGCGCGCGCGGCACCACGTTGCCGGTGAGGCCGCCGAAGCCGAGCTGCTCGGCGTCGTTCATCGCGCTTGCCGGTCGATGGCGACGCTGGCCGCCATGCGCACCCGCGGGTCCTGCCAGGGCGAGCCGGCCTCCCACTGGCCGCGGAAGTCGAGGAAGAAGACGGTGTTGCTGCGCACCGCCATCAGGCGCAGGCCCGGCGTGCGCCGCACCTCCTCCGCGATCGGGCCGTTGAGGAAGTAGGCCACGTCCACGTCGCCCCGCTTGAGCGCGGCGGCGCGGGTGGTCTCGTCGGGCAGGCTGCGGAAGATCAGCTTCTTCACCGCGGGCGTCTTCCGCCAGTAGCCGTCGAAGGCCTCGAGCTGGAGCTCCACCCCCGGCGTGAAGCTCGTGACCTTGTAGGGCCCCGCGCCGATCGGGGCCTTCTTGAAGCCCTCGTCGCCCACCTGCTCGACGTACTTCTTCGGCACGACCCAGCCTGCGGTGCTCGCGGTGGTGCCGTAGAAGGTGATGAAGTCCGACCACGGCTCCTTCAGGTGAAACTGGATGCGTCTCGGGTCGAGCACGCGGACTTCCTGGACGCGCTCCTTGAACGTGGTCGCGTTGGCCCCGCGGTAGCGCTCGAAGGAGAACTTCACGTCCTCCGCGGTCACCCGCTCGCCGTTGTGGAAGCGCGCGTTGGCGCGCAGCGTGAAGTCGTAGACGAGGCCGTTGGGCGAGACGGTCCACGACTCGGCCAGGCTGTTCGCGCTGGGCCCCGACGGCATCGGCTTGAGCATCGCGTCGTGGACCGCGTAGAGGGTGAGGAAGGGCGTGATCGAGCCCTCGCTCTCGCCGGGATCGAGCCAGCGCGGGGCGAGGGTGAAGTGCACCGCCCAGGTCATCTGGCCCGCGGGCGCGGGCCCGCCGGTCTGCGCCGACCCGACCACGGCCAGGCACGTCTGCAACGCGATGACGACGAGGACGGCGATGAGTCGTCGCATGGGGGCGGGCCCTCCCGGGCGAGCCGAGGGCCCGATGATATAATCCCCGCGCTCACCCCACAAGACGGTCAGGAGCGAGGGCGCCATGAAGACATTCCGGCTCTACACCGGCAAGGACGGGCAGTCCCACATCGAACCGATCGATCTCGCGCGCACCCCCTCGTGGACGAAGGGGCTCGCGACGACCCAGATCGCCTTCCGGGAGAGTCCGGTCGGCAATTTCATCGACTGGCATCCCGCCCCGCGGCGCCAGTTCGTCATCATCCTCTCCGGGCCAGCTCGAGATCGGCCTGGGCGACGGCTCCAAGCAGGTCTTCGGCCCCGGCGACGCGCGGCTGGTGGAGGACACCACCGGGCAGGGGCACACCACGCGGGTGCACGGCAGCGTGCCCTGCCTCACCGCGACCATTCCGCTCGAGGAGCAATGAGATGGCCACCAAGATCCTCGTCGCCCCCAAGCAGTCCGACGCGGTCCTCGAGATCGCGCGCTCCCTCACCCCCGCCGGCTTCGAGCTGCTGATCGCCGAGTTCGGCACGCCCGAGTTCTACGCGGCGGCGGGGCAGGCCGAGTACTACCTGGGCCTGGCCCGCCAGATGGGCGGGGAGTTCTTCCGCTCCGCGCCCAACCTCAAGCTGGTGCAGCTCCTCTCCGCGGGCTACGACCGGGTGGACATCGAGGCCGCGCGCAAGGCGAAGGTGCCGGTCTCCAACAACGGCGGCGCCAACGCCATCGCGGTGGCCGAGCACACCCTCATGCTGATCCTGGCGGTGCTGAAGCGCGTCGTGCGCTTCCACAACGACGTGGTGGCGGGCAAGTGGCGGGTGGGCGGCTTCGACGACCAGCGGGTCTACGAGCTCTCGCGCCGCACGCTCGGCATCGTGGGCCTGGGCAATATCGGCAAGAAGGTCGCGCGGCGCGCCGCGGCCTTCGACATGACCGTGCAGTACTACGACATCGCGCGCCTCACCGAGGCCGAGGAAGACGCCCTCGGCGTCCGCTTCGTGCTGCTGCCCGAACTGCTGCGCACCTCCGACGTGGTGAGCCTGCACGTGCCGCTCGACGACACGACGCGGCACATGCTGGGGGCGCGCCGAGTTCGCCCAGATGAAGCCGGGGGCGATCCTGATCAACACCTGCCGGGGCCCGGTGGTGGACGAGGCCGCGCTCTACACCGCGCTCACCCGAGGCCAGGTCGCGGCGGCCGGGCTCGACGTGCTGGTGGACGAGCCGCCCGCCAAGGACCATCCGCTCTTCCACCTGCCGAACGTGACGCTCACGCCCCACTCGGCGGGGCCGACGTGGGAGAACTGGACCGCGCGCTTCCGCAACGGCTTCGACAATATCCAGCGCGTGGCCGCGGGCCGCGCGCCGAAGTGGGTGATCCCGGAGCTCCAGCAGCCGTGAAGATCCTCTTCGTCCCGAACCTGATCGTCTCCGGCCTCACCGCCGCGGACCGCGCCGGCATCCTGGAGGCGGCGGGCCCCGGCGCCCGCATCGTGGAGGTGAAGGACAAGGCGGCCCAGCGGCGCGAGCTGCCCGACACCGACGTCATCTTCGGGCGCGTGCAGCCCCGAGCTCTTCTCCCTCGCCACGCGCCTCGTCTACTACCACTCGATCGGCGCCGGGGTGGACAGCATCCTCACCCCCGAGCTGATCAATCACGACGTGCCGCTGGCCAGCGAGAAGGGCGAGGTCGGCATCCACCTGGCCGAGCACGCCTTCGCGCTGCTGCTGGCGCTGACCCGCGGCCTCCACACCGCGATTCGCACCCCCGACTACGAGCTGCGCGAGCCCATCCGCGTCCACCAGCGCGAGCTCTACGAGCAGACCCTGGGCATCGTGGGCTTCGGCGGCACCGGCCGCGCGGTGGCCCGGCGCGCCGTCGGCTTCGGCATGCGCGTCCTCGGCGTGGACATTGAGCGGTCGATCCAGAGCCTGGCGTCGAGGCGATCTGGCCCGCCGACCGTCTGGCCGACCTCCTCGGCGCCTCCGACGCGGTGGTGATCGGCCTCCCGCTCACCAAGGCCACCCACCACCTCTTCACCCGCGAGCGCTTCCTCCAGATGAAGCGCACCGCCATCCTCATCAACGTCACCCGCGGCGAGATCATCCGCGGCGAGGACGTCCTCGCCGCCCTCGAGGAGAACCTGATCTGGGCCGTCGGCCTCGACGTCACCGACCCCGAGCCGCTTGCCGAAGGACCACCCGCTCTGGACTCACCCGCGCGCGATCATCACGCCGCACACCGCGGGCGGCTCCCCCCGCCGCGCCGGCCGCGTGATCGCCACCTTCTGCGAGAACCTCCGCCGCCGGCGCGCCGGCCGCCCCCTGATCGCCCTCATCGACAAGCAGAAGGGCTACTAGCGCGCGTCCTCAGCCGCCGGCGCGGGGCTCGAGGAGCAGCGTCTGGAGCGAGCGCCCCACCAGGCCGGCCGTGTCCCACAGGCGCGCGCGCGTCAGGCCGATCCCGTGCGCCTCGCCGGTCGTGGCCGCGTCGAGGCACATCCATTCGCCGGCCGGCGCGCGATGCAGGGCGATCGTCAGGTCACCGTTCACGAACGTCGCGCGGGCCGGGTCCACGACGACCGCCAGGCCGCTCGCGGAGTCAGCGGTGGCGACGAGGCACTCGAGCGGGGCGTCGGCGTCTCGCCCGCGACGAGCGGCACGCGCAGCCGGAGCCACCCCGCCACCGGCCCACGCCCCCACGTCCCCTTCGCGATCCGCCACTCGACCGCCCGGTGGTATCCCTCGTCCCCGGACATGAACGGCAGCTCGAACGGCACGCTCTGCTCAGGCGGCGCCGGCGCCCCAACCGTCTCGCGCGGCACGACAACGCTATCCGGCGCGACACGCATCACGAGACACGACGCCTCGATCACCGCGACCCCGTCCTCGGCCAGCACCGTACCGGCAAGCCGCTGCACCTTGGCCCCCGCCCGCACCACCCGCGTCGCAACCGTCAACGGCGCCAGCGGCACCGGCCGCAAGAAATCAAAGGTCATCCGCGCGATCTGCGCCTCAGGGCCCGCGTGGCGCGCGAACGCCCGCGCGAGCAGCGCGGCCGGCGGCCCCCCATGCTGATGCCGCGCACTCCACGGCCCCCGCGCCGAAGCCGACGGGACGAACCGCTCCCCGTCAACCGAGAAGAAGGCAGGAAGTCTGACTCACGCCACCGCACTGCCGCGCAGGCCGTTGCTCACTGCCGCATGCTAACGCTGGAATAGAAAGAATAGAGGAACCTCACGGCGGAGCGGCCGGGCCGGGGGGCGGGGGGTGGGCCGGGTACCCCGTTCCCCGCCAACGAAAGCCAGGAACCTCGCCCTCCCAGATTGGGAACTGCTATTCGCAGAAGACCAGACAGCGTGTCGTGGGTAGAGGCCCACCCCCCGCCCCCCGGCCCGGTCGCTCCGTCAGCGGCCGCGACGCGCGCGCGCGTCAGATGACGATCGACGCGATATCGACCGAGGACCGCAGACCTTCGACGACGACGATCCCGGACTCGGTGACATGGTGCCGCCGCTTATCCAGCTCGAGGTCGTACCCGACGGTCGCCCCCTCGGGGATCCGCACGTTCTTGTCGAGAATGGCCCGCCGGATCCGCGCCCGCCGGCCGATGTCGCAGTTGTCGAGGATCACCGAGTCCTCCACCACCGCGCCGGTGTGCACCCGCACGTGGCGGCCCAGCACCGAGTTGCGCACCATGCCGCCCGAGAGGATGCAGCCGCCCGAGACCATCGAGTCGATGGCCTGGCCGCGCCGGCCGTCGTCGTCGAAGGTGAACTTGGCGGGCGGGTCGGCGTAGCTGGCGGTGCGCAGCGGCCACTGGCGGTTGTAGAGGTTCAGCGCCGGGCTCACCGCGCGCAGGTCCATGTTGGCCTCGTAGTAGGCGTCGATCGTGCCCACGTCGCGCCAGTAGACCGCCGCGCCCGAGGCCTCGCCGGGGATCTGGTTGGTCTGGAAGTCGTAGGCGAACATGTCGAGGCGGTTCACCAGCGAGGGCAGCATGTCCCGCCCGAAGTCGTGGGTGCTGCTCTCGCGGGCCGCGTCCGCGTAGAGCTCGCGCAGGAGCGTCCGGGTCGAGAAGATGTAGTTGCCCATCGAGGCGTAGACGCGGTCCGGGTCGCCGGGGATGGTGGGCGCGTCGGCGCGCTTCTCGTGGAACCCGATGATGTGGCCGTCCCGCGCGGTCTCGATCACCCCGAACTCGGCCGCGTAGCGCCGATCCACCGGGATCGCGGCCACCGTGATCTCGGCGCGCTTCTGCTCGTGGTACTCGATCATGCTCGAGATGTTCATGCGGTAGATGTGGTCGGCGCCGAAGATGGCGACCAGGTGCGGATCGGACTGCTCGATGAGGTTGACGTTCTGGTAGATGGCGTCGGCGGTGCCCCGGTACCACGTCTCCCCGGCGGAGCGCATCTGGGCGGGCACCGGGATGATGAACTGGTCCTTGAGCAGGCCGCCGAACTGCCAGCCGTCCGAGAGGTGCTGCAGCAGCGACTGGCTCTTGAACTGGGTCAGGACGTAGATCGAATAGATGCCCGAGTTGATGAAGTTGCTGAGGACGAAGTCGATGATGCGGTACTTGCCCCCGAAGGGCACCGCCGGCTTCGCCCGCTCCTTGGTCAGCGGATAGAGACGGGTGCCCTTGCCACCCGCCAGCACGATTCCGAGGACCCGGAGTCTCATGGCACCCGCTCTCGCGGGCTAGCCTACCACGCGGTCGGGCCCGGAATAGGGCGACGCCCGCCCCCGGGGGCCTGTATACTGGTGGTCGTCTGGTCCAAGGTAGCGGCTCACCTTCGAGTCCCCCCACATCAGGCAGCGTCTCCGGTCCCTTCCGCGCGTCAGAGACGTTCCATCGTGCGGAAGCACAATTCAGGAGACCCTCATGTCCCAGAAACTCTATGTAGGCGGTATTGCATTCACGACCACCAGCGAAGGCCTGCGCGCGCACTTCACGCAGTCCGGCACCGTCGTCTCGGCCGCCATCGTGACCGACCAGTTCTCCGGCCAGTCCCGCGGCTTCGGCTTCGTCGAGATGTCAACCGCCGACGAGGCGCAGCAGGCGGTCACCCAGCTCAACGAGCGCCCGCTCGACGGGCGGTCGCTGAAGGTCGAGGTCGCCAAGCCCAAGACCGACAAGCCCCGCAGCAGCGGCGGCGGGTTCGGCGGTCGCAGCAGCGGCGGTGGCGGCGGAAACTGGCGCTAAGTAATCGAAGGGGGCCTTAGCAGCCTCTCTCACGCATCGGGGCCGACCTCGCGATTCACCGCGCTGACCACCGCGCGGAGCGAGGCGGTCACGATGTTGCCGTGGATGCCCACGCCCCACCGCGGCTTGCCGTCTCCCACCTTCACCTCGACGTAGGCCACCGCGGAGGCGTCGGCGCCCCCGCCCATCGCGTGCTCGTTGTAGTCGAGCACCGATACCGCGATGCCCGCATCGCGGCGGAGGGCGTCGACGAAGGCCGCGATGGGGCCGTTGCCCGTCCCCTTGGCCAGCCGCTCCTCGTTGCCGACCCGCAGCGGCGCCTCGATGGTGGTTTCCCCCGCCTCCCCGGCGGTGGTGACCGTCGGATGATGGGCGAGCTGGAGTGGCCGGTCCGGCTCGAGATACGTGGTCTCGAAGGCGGCCCAGATCTGATCGGCGGTGATCTCGGTGCCGCTCCGCTCGACCATCTTCTGGATCACGGATGAGAACTCGATCTGCAGCCGGCGCGGCAGGTCGAAGCCGTGCTCGAACTTCATGATGTAGGCCACGCCGCCCTTGCCGGACTGGCTGTTGACCCGGATCACCGCCTCGTAGCTGCGCCCCACGTGGTGCGGGTCGATCGGGAGATAGGGCACCTCCCAGATGTCGTAGTTCTTGCCGAGCGCCTCGAAGCCCTTCTTGATCGCGTCCTGGTGCGAGCCCGAGAAGGCGGTGTAGACGAGGTCGCCCACGTAGGGATGCCGCGGGTGCACGGGCAGGCGATTGCAGTGCTCGGTGATGCGCCGGGCCGCGTCGATGTCGGAGAAGTTGAGCTGCGGGTCCACCCCCTGGCTGAACAGGTTGAGCGCGAGGGTGACCACGTCCACGTTGCCGGTGCGCTCGCCGTTGCCGAAGAGCGTGCCCTCCACGCGGTCGGCCCCCGCCTGCACCGCCAGCTCGGTGGCGGCCACCGCGGTGCCGCGGTCGTTGTGCGGGTGCAGCGACAGCACGATCGAGTCCCGCCGGCTCACGTGGCGCAGGAACCACTCGATCTGGTCGGCGTAGACGTTGGGGGTGGCCATCTCCACCGTCGCGGGCAGGTTCAGGATCACCTTGCGGGCGGGCGTCGGCTCCCACACGTCCATGACCCGCTCGCAGATCTCCACCGCGAAGTCGAGCTCGGTGCCGGTGAAGCTCTCCGGGGAGTACTGGTAGTGCACGTCGCACTCGGGGATGGTGGCGGTCAGCTCGCGGCAGAGGCGCGCCGCGCGCACCGCGATGTCCACGATGCCCGCGCGGTCGAGGCCGAACACGACCCGGCGCTGCAGCGTGGAGGTCGAGTTGTAGAGGTGCATCACCGCCCGCGGGGCGCCGCGCAGCGACTCGTAGGTGCGCTCGATCTGCTCGGGGCGCGCCTGGGTGAGGACCTGGATGATCACGTCGTCCGGGATCAGATCCTCTTCCACGAGCTGGCGGACGAAGTCGAAGTCGGGCTGGGAGGCGGCCGGGAAGCCCACCTCGATCTCCTTGAAGCCGCACTGCACCAGCAGGTCGAACATCCGCCGCTTGCGCTCCGGGTCCATGGGATCGATCAGGGCCTGGTTGCCATCACGCAGGTCCACGCTGCACCAGCGCGGGGCCTGGGTGATCACCCGGGACGGCCACGTGCGATCCGGCAGCGGGATCGGGGTGAACGGACGGTACTGGTGAAACGGCATCGGAGCCGGTGGTCCTACCTTGCGCGCCATTGAACGCCTCCTGTTGATAGAAACAAAAAAGCCTCCCCGGAACATGGGAGAGGCTTTTGGCGCGCGCCGCGAAAGGCGCGCGCCTAACTCAGTAGCAGGGCCTTGAAGAGTGTAGCCACCTGCGTCATGTGCGGGGCATTGTGCCCAGACGGGGGCGATTGTCAAGCTTCCGGTAGAATGCGGGGGTGATCGCGGTCCACGAGGTCACGAAGCGCTTCGGCGCCACCCCGGCCCTCGACGCGGTGTCCCTGGAGGTGCGCCCGGGCACCACCCACGTGCTCCTGGGGTCGAGCGGCTCGGGCAAGTCCACCATGCTGCGGCTCATCCTGGGCCTGATCTGGCCGGACGCGGGCTCGGTGCGGGTGGACGGGACCCCGGTGGAGCCCGCCACGCGCGACGGCCTCCTGGCCCGCATGGGCTACGTGGTGCAGGACGGCGGACTCTACCCGCACCTGACCGCCTTCGACAACGTGGCGCTGGCCGCGGAGGCGCAGCGCTGGCCCCGCGCCCGGATCGCGGGGCGGGTGGGGGAGCTGGCCGACCTGGCCGGGCTCGACGGCGACATGCTGCGGCGCTACCCGCGCGAGCTCAGCGGGGGCCAGCGGCAGCGGGTGGGGCTGATGCGCGCGCTGGTGCTGGACCCGCCGATCCTGCTGCTCGACGAGCCGCTCGGCGCCCTCGATCCGATCGTGCGGGTGGAGCTGCAGGAGCAGCTCGGGCGGCTCTTCGCGCGCCTGGCCAAGACGGTCGTGCTGGTCACCCACGACATCCGCGAGGCCGCACGCCTCGGCCACACCATCACCCTGCTCACCGCCGGGCGCGTGGTCCAGCAGGGCACCTTCGCGGACCTGGCCGAGCGGCCGGCCAGCCCGTTCGTCACCCAGTTCCTCACCGCCCAGACGCTCTCCGCGGCCGCGCGGCCGGGCGGCTGACGGATGCGCGCGCTCCCACGCTCGACGCTCGGCGGCCTGGCGCTCGCCGCGCTGCTGCTGAGCGCGTCGGGCGCCGGCGCGGCGCCGGATGGGCTGATCCGCGTGGGCTCGAAGTCCTTCACCGAGAGCTACATCCTGGCCGAGATCGCGGCCCAGATCATCGAACAGGTCGGCGAGGCGCGCGTGGAGCGGCGGGTGGGCCTGGGCGGCACCGGCCTGACCTACCGGGCGCTCGAATCCGGCGCGATCGACCTCTATCCGGAATACACGGGCACGCTGGCGCGCGTCCTCCTGAAGGACGGCGCGCTGGAGACGCCGGAGGCCATTCGCGGGCGCCTCGTGCCGATCGGGCTCACGGTCAGCGCCTCGCTCGGCTTCGCCAATACCTATGCCCTCGCGGTCCGCGCCGACGTGGCGGAGCGCCTCGGGCTGCGGACCATCGGCGATCTGGCCCGGCATCCGGAGCTGCGCGCCGCCTTCAGCTCGGGCTTTCTCGAGCGCGAGGACGGCTGGCCCGGCCTGCGCGCGCGCTACGGCCTGACCCTGGCCCGGACGGAGGTGATGGAGCACGCGCTGACCTATCGCGCGATCGCGAGCGGGCAGGTGGATGTCATGGACGTGTTCTCCACCGACGGCCAGCTCGAGCGCCTGCAGCTGCGCCTCCTCGACGACGACCGGCGCTTCTTCCCCGACTACTCCGCGGTGCTCCTGGCGCGCCGGGAGATGACCGAGCGCTACCCGCGCACCTGGGCGCGGCTGCGCGAGGCGCTCGAGGGCCGGCTCGACGGCGCGCGCATGGCCCGCCTGAACGCGATGGCCGACCTGGACGGCCGGCGCGTCTCCGAGGTGGCCGCGGTGTTCCTGGGCGCGGCCGCGCCGCGAGGGCGCGGGACGCCACCGGGAGATGCTGGCCGAGCTCGGCGCGCTCACGCGTGGACCATCTGCTGCTCGTGCTGATCTCGGTGGGCGTGGCGATCGTGCTCGGCATCCCCATGGGCATCGTCGCCGCGCGCTACCGGCGGGCCGGCCAGCTCGAGCTCTCCGCCATCGCGATGCTCCAGACCGTGCCCGCGCTGGCGCTGCTGATGTTCATGATCCCGCTGTTCGGCATCGGCAAGGGCCCCGCGCTGGTCGCGCTGTCGCTCTACGCGCTGCTGCCGATCGCGCGGAACACCTACGCGGGCCTGATCGCGATCGACCGCACCCTGCTCGAGATCGCCGGCGTGCTGCGCCTCGCCCCGCTGCGCCGCCTGCTCCGGATCGAGCTGCCGCTCGCCGCGATCCCGATCATGGCCGGCATCAAGACCGCCGCGGTGACCACGGTGGGCACGGCCACCCTCGCCGCCTTCATCGGCGGCGGCGGCTACGGCGCGCTGATCGTGCGCGGCCTGGCGCTCGACGACACCGCGACGATCCTGGCCGGGGCGGCGCCCGCGGCGGCCATGGCGCTGGTCTTTCACGCGCTGTTCGAGCTGGCCGACCGCGTGGTGGTGCCGCGCGGGCTGCGGTGATGAGGAGGAGACGGGACGAACATTGCCGAGACGGTCGACTGCTGACCGGGCTGACGAGCGGCCGAAGCTTTGCGAGGTGAGCCGAAGGCGAGCCGAGCGAATCAGAAAGAGAAGCTACGGTGTCAGCCGGAAGGGGACCCGTCGAGCAACGCATTGAGACGCTGCACAAACCGCGAGGACTTCGGCGTGTTGGCCCGGGAACCACGCGCGGATCCACTCCGGCCGGTCAAAGAACGCGAGCGGCGGCAGCCCCGCGCGCCGGATGGCCACGCGCCGCACCAGCCCGCTCGCGTTGATGAAGCTCACGTCCTCGAGCCGGCGCCCGGGGGCGGCGACGCCCGCGGTGATGGGACAGAGCGCCGCCACCGCCGCGATGGACTCGGCGACGCCGCGCAGGCAGAACGCGTGGGTACGCCCGCGCGCAGCCTCGGGCAGTGCCGAAATCAGGGCGCGCATCGTGAGTCCGGAGAACACGGTGTCGTCCACCACCGCGAGCGACGCGCAGTCGGCCACGCCGTCGAGCTGGGCCGCGAGATCGCCCGCCTCGGTGCTGATCACGCGGTAGCCGCCGCGGCCGTCCTCCTCGCGGGTGAGGCCGATGCGGCGGATGCGCGGGAACCAGCCCGCGCGCGCGTGCAGGGCCTCGGCCACGCGCTGCCCGGCCGCGCCGATCCCGAGCGCCAGCGCGAAGGGCGCGTGGTGCGCCCTGGGCCACCACGCGCTCCACCTGCTCGCCGAGCGTCAGGATGCGCACCCGCTCCGGATCGCGGGCGAGCAGCGCGAGCAGGTCGCGCGCGAGCGCGGCGGCGGGCGAGCCCACGCCCTCGTGGCGCGCCACCTCGTCGGTCAGATCGTCGTGGACGTAGAGGAGGCGCGGGGTGGGCTGCGCGTACGCGGCGTCGTCCGCTGCGCTCACCGCGGCGCGGCGAGCGCCAGGGCGAAGTAGTTCGCG
This sequence comes from uncultured Candidatus Rokubacteria bacterium, assembly GCA_963747235.1. Classification (GTDB taxonomy): domain Bacteria; phylum Methylomirabilota; class Methylomirabilia; order Rokubacteriales; family CSP1-6; genus CAMLFJ01. The sequence goes on along the minus strand of CAVVEU010000033.1, from coordinate 68,954 downwards.
GGGTCCACGTGCCACTGCACGAGGTCGAGCGAGGCGCCGGCCAGCATCGCCTCCACGCCGTCGCGCGTGAACTTGTAGGAGTTCTCGGTCCAGATGCCCTCGCCGGGCTGGAAGCGGACGGTGAGCCCCAGGCGCCCGAGCTTCACGGTCTGGGCGGTGTCGGCCACCAGGTGCATCTCGATGCGGGAGGCCTCCTCGTTGTAGAACGCGTGGTGGCGGAAGGCCTCGGGCTCGAAGTCGCCGTCCAGCGCGTGGTTGATCACGTGCAGGATATTGCGGTTGAAGTCGCGGGTGACGCCGGCCGAGTCGTCGTACGCCGCCCGGAGCACCTTGACGTCCTTGACCAGGTCCACGCCGAGCAGCAACCGATCGCCGGAGTCGGGCAGGAGCGCGCGCAGGCCCGCGAGCAGGCGCTGCCGCTCGGGCGCGTCGAGATTGCCGATGGTGCTCCCCAGGAAGAGCGCGAGGCGCCGGCCGGTGGGCGGCGGCACGTGGGCCAGATCCCGCTCGAAATCGCCGACCACCGCGTGCACGGAGAGCGCCGGGTAGTCCCGGGTGAGCCGGGCGGCGGTGGCCTCGAGGGTGAGGCGGTCCACGTCCAGCGGCACGTAGCGGATCGCCCGCCCCCGCGCGGTGGCCGCGTCCAGGATCAGGCGGGTCTTCTCGGACGAGCCGGCGCCGATTTCCACGATGTCATCGGGAAGAATTTCCCCGATCAACCCGGGCACAATTTCCCCCAGCAGAGCGGCCTCGGTGCGGGTCGGATAATACTCCGGCAGCTCGGTGATCCGCTCGAACAGCAGCGACCCCGCGCGGTCGTAAAAGTACTTCGGCGGCAGGGACTTCTGCCACGCGGTGAGGCCCTCGCGCACGTCCGCTTCCAGGCGCTCCTGGCGCGCCGTTTCGTCCGTATGAATTTCTAGCCGGTAGCGCATGGCATCGTCCTGCTGCAAGCTAGACGCCACCAGGGGCCCCGAGGGGCCCGGAAGGAGTGACATGGTCGAGACGATTGCGGACCGGCTGACCGACGCGTGGGCACGCACCGATCGGATCTTCGAGATCCTCGCGCCCGGGAAGCTGGCTCGCCCAGCCGATCGCGCTGCGCCACCCGTTCATCTTCTACCTGGGCCACCTGCCGGCCTTCGCCTGGAACCATGTGAGCGGCGGCGTGCTCGAGCGGCCCCCGTTCAACGCGGCCTTCGACGAGCTCTTCTCGCGCGGCATCGACCCCGACGTGGACGATCCGACGCATTGCCACGACCATCCCGAGGTCCCGGACCGCTGGCCCGCGGTGGCCGAGGTCGTCGCCTATCGCGATCGCGTGCGCGAGGCCCTGCTCGCGTCCGTGGACGCGGTGGCGGCGCGCGCGGACACGCACCTGATGGCCCGGGAGGGCCGCGTCTTCAGCATGGTGATCGAGCACGAGTACATGCATCAGGAGACTCTGCTGTACATGCTGCAGCGGCTGCCGCTCGAGCGCAAGATGCGTCCGGCCTGGCTGCCGCCCTACGTGCTCGGGCCCGGCCGCCCCGCCGGCCCCGTCGAGATCCCGGCCGGCCCGGCCACGCTCGGCGCCCGGTTCGACGAGCTGCCCTTCGGGTGGGACAACGAGTTCTCCGCCCTCGAGGTCCACGTGCCCGCCTTCTCGATGGACGCCACCGCGGTGACCAATCGCCAGTTCCAGGCCTTCGTCGAGGACGGCGGCTACCAGCGCGCCGACCTGTGGACCGACGAGGACTGGGTGTGGCGCGGCCACGACGCGGTCGAGCATCCGGCGGTGTGGGAGCTGGTGGACGGCGCGTGGATGTATCGCACGCTCTTCGACCGCCTCCCGCTCGATCGGGTGGCGGACTGGCCGGTCTACGTGAGCCTGGCGGAGGCCCGCGCCTTTGCGCGCTGGCGCGGCGGCCGCCTGCCGAGCGAGGCCGAGTTCCATCGCGCCGCGTCCGGACCCGCGAAGGGCGGACGGCCCGAGGACGGCAATATCGGCTTCCGTCACTGGGCGCCCACGCCGGTGGGCACGCATCCCGAGAGCGCGAGCCCCTGGGGCGTGCAGGACCTGGTCGGCGACGGCTGGGAGTGGACGAGCACCGTCTTCGCGGGCCTGCCCGGCTTCACCACCTACATCCCGGGCTACGAGGGCTACTCGGCCGACTTCTTCGACGGCAAGCACTACGTGCTGAAGGGCGGGTCGTGGGCCACCGCCGGCCCGCTGGTGCGCCCGAGCTTCCGCAACTGGTTCCAGGCGCACTATCCGTACGTGTTCGCCAAGTTCCGCTGTGTCACCGACGGCTAACCGATCTCGAGGAGAGTTCCGCATGTCGCTGCGCGTGTTCCTGGTCCTTTTCCCCCTGCTGGTGGCCGGCGTCGTGAGTCACGCCCGCGCGGCGGATACCACCTACATGGGCCCGGTCTACGGCTACTCCGGCTACAGCCGGGGTGGCGCGCTCTACATCAACGCGTTCCCATCGTTCGCGGAGGTGAGCCTCGACGGCAAGCCGATCGGCGTGGCCAACGACCTCCAGGCGTCCCTGGTGGAGGCACGCGTCGGCCTGCACGCGCTGACCGTCACCGCGCCCGGCTACCGGCCGGCCACCGTGCTCGTGCGGGTGGTGCGCGACTGGTCGACGCGGGTCCGCCTGCAGCTCATCCCGGCGTACTAGGCCGCGGAGCGCGACCGAGGGCGCCAACGAAGCAGATGGGCCGTTTTCAGCGCCCTGCGGCTTCGACGTCCACGAAGCAGGAGTTGAACGGCGTCGCGCCCGCGGGTGACGAGCGGTCGTCGGTCAGCAAGTTCGAGCAGCCGCGCGTGTCCTGCCCCTCCGCATCGAGGGCGAACCACGCGCCTTCCTTGATCGAGACCGCGCCGGGCGCCACCCGATCGGTGACGCGCGCCGGGATCAGGGTCCGGCCGCGCCCGTTGAACACGCGCACGCGCTGGCCGTCCACGATGCCGCGCGCGGCCGCGTCGGCCGGGTGGATCCACACGTCGTCGCGGTCGGCGCGCGACAGGATCGTCTGGTTGTCGTGGATCGAGTGCGTGCGCGCGCGGGACTTGGGCGTCACGAGCCGCAGCGGATGGCGCGGGTCCACCTCCTCCGGGATCCAGGTGGGGATCGGCGGGATCGATCCGAGCCCGTAGGGATCCGGCCGGGCGGCCAGGCTCATCGAGTAGATCTCGATCTTGCCCGACGGCGTCGTGAACGGGTGCCGGTCGGGATCGCGGATCTCCTTCGCGAAGGCCACCGCGTCGTCGGGGGCGGGCAGCCGCGCGAGACCCTTGGCCCGGAACGTCTCGTAGTCGTCGATGGTGTGCTTCGTCAGCTCGCGCAGCCACTCGTCTTCCGTCTTGTCGTTGTAGCCCTTGATGCCCAGGCGCTCGGCCAGGGCCGCGCAGATGTCGAGATCGTTCCGGCACTCGCCCACCGGCGCGATCGCCTGCTGCATGAAGATCGCGTAGTGGCCGGCGCCCGCCCACGGGGTGTGGACGTCGTTGCGCTCCCAGAACGTGGTCGCGGGCAGCACGATGTCGGCGTAGCGCGCGGTCGGCGTGACGAAGTGATCCTGGACCACCACGAAGTCGAGCCGCTCCACGCCCTTGAGGATCCGGGTCACGTTGGGGAGCTGGTTGAAGAGATCGCCCGCGCAGGAGTAGATCATCTTCACGTCGGCCGGGTAGCCGCCCGCCTTGCCGCGCTCCAGCAGATCGGCCAGCAGCGGCGAGGAGACCCGCCCGTCCACCGGATTCTCCCCGGTGGGGAGCGCCTGGATCCCGCCGCGCCCGGTGGCGCCGTTGCTGGTGCCCGCGTTGCCGCCCGGGATGCCCACGTTGCCGGTCATCGCGCAGAGCGCGTAGGCCGCGCGGTGGAACTGCTCGCCGTGGAGCGTGCGCCCGGGCGCGTAGCCGGTCTGGAGCGCGGCGGGCTTGGTGCTCGCGTACTCGATGGCGAGGGCGCGCAGGGTCTCGGCGGGCACGCCGGTGATCGCGGCCGCCCACTCGGGTGTCTTGGGCACGCCGTCGGTCTCGCCGAGGAGATAGCTGCGGTACGAGGCGCCCGCGGGCGCGCCGGGCGGCAGGTGCGCCTCGTCGAAGCCCAGCACGTGCCGGTCGAGATAGGCCTGATCGTGGAGGCCCTCGGTCAGGATCACGTACGCCATCGCGATCAGCGCGGCGGTGTCGGTCGCCGGATTGATGAACACGTGCTGGTCCGCGAGCTCCCAGCTCGTGCGGGTGCGCCGCGGGTCCACGCAGATGATCCTCACGCCGCGCTTCTTGGCGAGCTTCAGGTACTGCAGCGTGCCGGTGCCGAAGGTGCCGTCGGCGGGGCTCCAGCCCCACATGACGATCAGCCGCGAGTTCACGTAGTCGGTGGGCTCGCGGCCCGCGCTCTTGTAGTCGGCCTTGGCCCCGTAGGTCTGGCGCACCGCGAAGACCTCGGCCTCCGCCGAGATGTTCGTCCACAGCTCGGTGCAGCCGCCGAACATGTAGAGCAGGCGCTTGACGGTGGACCGGCTGTGCAGCATCGAGAGGCTGCCGGTGCGCGAGCAGTCGAGGATGGCCGCCGGCCCGTGCGCCTCGCGGATGCGGAGCATCTGGCGCGCGACCTCGTCGAGCGCCTCGTCCCAGCCGATGCGCTCGAACTGCCCGGCGCCGCGCGGGCCCACGCGCCGTAGCGGGTGGGTGACGCGGTCCGGATGATTCAGGCGCTCGAGCTGGCCGAAGCCGCGCACGCACGCGTGGAGCGGCGCCTCTTCCGGCGTCCACTTGCGCGGATCGGTGCTGATCTTGACGATGTGGCCGTCGCGCACGTGGGCGTTGACCACGCAGCGGCCGCCGCAGTTGTGGCCGCAGGTGCTGGTGACGACGGTCTCGCCCGGCGCGGCGGCCGGCCGGGGTGCTTCATAGCGGATGGTCTTGGACATGGGGGGTTCCGGAAAGATTACCGCCGGGCGGCCCGAAAGGCCAGTCTGCTAGACTCGGGCGCCATGGCGACCCGGGTCGTGATCGTGGGCGGCGGCCTCATGGGGCTCTCCGCCGCCTTTCACCTGCGCCGCGCCGATCCGGGCACGCGCGTCACCGTGCTGGAGCGCGCCCGCGTGGGCGCCGCCGCCTCCGGGGCCAGCGCGGCCGGCGTGCGGGCGATGGGGCGCGACCCGGCGGAGCGGGCGCTCGCGCTCGCGAGCCTCGCGCGCTGGCCCGGGCTCGATCGCGAGCTGGAGGCGCCGACCTGCTACCGGCGCACCGGTGGCCTGCGGCTGGCGCTCGACGAGGCGGCCTGGCGCGCGGCGGGGCCCTGGGTGGCGGAGCAGCGCGCCGACGGGGTGCCGGTGGAGATCGTGGACGCGCAGGCGGCGCGCGCGCTCGCGCCGGGGATCGCGGAGGGCTGCCTCGGCGGGGTGCACGCGCCGACCGACGGCCAGGCCGAGGCCGTGCCCGCGACGGAGGCCTTCGCCCACGCCGCGCGGCGGCTCGGCGCGCGGGTCGAGGAGGGCGTCGGCGTGCGCGCGCTCGTGGTCGAGGGCGGCCGCGTGGTGGGCGTCGAGCGCGGCGCCGGTGCGCGCGAGGCCTGCGACGTGGCGATCGTGGCGGCCGGCGCGTGGAGCGCGACGCTCCTCGCGGGGGTCGGCCTCACGCTGCCGATCGAGACGCGGCCGCTCCAGATGCTGCTCACCGCGCCGGGCGCGCCCGCGCTCCGGCCGGTGCTGGGCGCCTTCGACCGCCGGCTGAGCCTCAAGCAGCTCGACGACGGCGCCTACCTGATCGGCGGCGGCTGGCCCGCGCGGATCACCGACCATGTGGGGAATCGCTACGAGATGCTGGAGGAGAGCGTTGGATCGAGCCTCGAGACGGCGCGCGCGGTGTTTCCACCGGTTCGCGCCTGCGCGCTGGCGCGGAGCTGGGCGGGCCTCGAAGCCTTCACGCCGGACGACCTGCCCATCCTGGGCCCGGTGCCCGGCATCGGCGGCTTGCTGGTCGCCGCCGGCTTCTCGGGCCACGGCTTCGCGCTGAGCCCGATGATCGGCGACATCCTCGCGCGCCTCGCCCTGGGCCAGGACGCGCTCGAGTCACTCTGGAAGGGTCTACGCTACGACCGCTTCGGGGTCAGGTCTTGAAATACGACAATGTCGCAATTCAAGACCTGACCCCAGGCTGACTAACGGCCGCGGGTGACCTGGGCGGGACGGGCGCCGTGCGCGGCGCGCCGCTCGGCGTTGGCGCGGGCGCGCTGGCGATCCTCGGCCTTGCGGGCGCGGATCTGCGCGATGCGCTCGGCCAGCGGGATCTCCAGCTTGTCGGCCGGCCGCTTGGTGTAGTCGAAGCCGGGTAGCTGCGCGCGCGTGAAGCGCGAGCCCACCGCCCGCTCGATGCCGCGCAGGTCGCCTTCCTCGTCCGGCGAGACCAGCGTGAGCGCGTCGCCCACCGCCTCGGCCCGCGCGGTGCGGCCCACCCGGTGGATGTACTCGTCGGGCATGCCCGGCACGTCGAAGTTCACCACGTGGCTGAGCGCGTCGATGTCGATGCCGCGGGCCGCGATGTCGGTGGCCACCAGCACCTGGAAGCGCCCGTCCTTGAAGCCGGCCAGCGCCTGGGTCCGCTGCGCCTGGCTGCGATTGCCGTGGATGCGGTCGGCCTTGACCCCGTGCCGGGCCAGGTAGTCGGCCAGCCGGTTGGCCCGGTGCTTGGTGCGCGTGAAGGCGAGCACGCTGCGCGTGCCGGGCTGCTTGAGCAGCTCGACCAGCAGCGCCGACTTCAGCTCCTGCGGCACCTGGTACACGGTGTGGGTGACGCCGACCGCGGGCGCGGACGGCCGCTCGATCTGGATGGCCACCGGGTCGTGGAGGATCTGCCTCGCGAGCGCCGCGATGGGCCCGGGCATGGTCGCGGAGAGCAGCAGGGTCTGCCGGCGCGCCGGGAGCTGCTTCAGGATCCGCTGGATGTCCGGCAGGAAGCCCATGTCGAGCATGCGGTCGGCCTCGTCCAGCACCAGCACCTGGAGGCCGTCGAGCTTGGTGTAGGGATAGCGCATGTGGTCGAGCAGCCGGCCGGGCGTGGCGACGAGGATGTCCACGCCGCGGCGGAGCGCCGACTCCTGCGGGCCCATGCCCACGCCGCCGAAGATGGCCGCGCCGCTGACCCGCGTGTGGCGGGCGAGCTGGCCGCGGTGCTCGTCGATCTGGGCCGCGAGCTCGCGGGTGGGGGCGATGATCAGGGCACGCGTGGTGCCGCGGGGAAGCCCGATCAGCCGCTGCAGAATCGGCAGCAGGAACGCCGCGGTCTTGCCGCTGCCGGTCATGGCGCAGGCGAGCACGTCGCGCCCGGCCATGGCCGGGGGAATGGCGTCACGCTGGATGGCGGTCGGCGCCTGGAAGCCCAGGGCCTCGACGCCACGGAGCAGGTCGGGATGAAGCTGGAATTCGGAGAAAGACATGGAGCGAGTAACCTCTTGCGGGCACAGCCGGGCCCGTACAGTCTTCCGCGGATTTCTTGGCGCGCCCCACGATGCGGAAGAGGACGGGAAACGCGGTCTGCGATGTTGCAGTGATTACAGCATACACGCGGCCGGCGGCCGGCGCGAAGAAATAACGCTGGGCGTTACTCCGTGCGCTGGGCCATCCGCTCCGCGATCTCCGCCTCGAAGAGCTGGAGGGTCAGCGGGCAGGGCGGCTCGTTCGTGTCGATGTACTGGCACTCGGTCTCGCTGCAACGGACGAAGAGCTTGCCGTGGCCGCCGAGCGACTGGCGGCGGCGCAGCGAGATGGAAACGGTTTCCGACACAACACTGCAGCTGTACGACTTCGTGGGAGTCCGGGGCACGGTGATCCTTTCCTCGCGGTCATTGCGACCGAGGGCCCCAGTATACACGGTCTCGATCGAGTAAATCAGGCCCCAGATGGGCACGCGGCACGCGCGGATCGGCGAGCAGCGCCACGTGGCACGCTGAGTTATACTCCACCGCGATGCGCGCCCTGATCTGTCGTGCGTGGGGACCGATCGACGGCCTGACCGTGGAGGAGATCGCCCCGCCCGCGCCCGCCGCCGACGAGGTGCTCATCGACGTGCGCGCCACCTCGGTGAACTACGCGGACTCCATCATGGTGGCGGGCAAGTACCAGACGCGCCCGCCCTTCCCGTTCAGCCCGGGGCTCGAGACCGCGGGCGTGGTGGCGCGCTGCGGGGCGGGCGCGACCCGCTTCAAGCCGGGCGACCGCGTGATGGCCACGCTCGCGTGGGGCGGGCTCGCCGAGCAGGCGGTGGCCAAGGAGTCGGAGACCTTCCCGATCCCCGACGGCATGTCCTTCGACGAGGCGGGCGCGTTCCCCATCGCCTACATCTCGAGCGACGTGGCGATCCGCTGGCAGGGCCGGCTCGAGGCGGGCGAGACCCTGCTGGTGCTGGGGGCGGCGGGCGGGGTCGGGCTCACCGCGGTGGAGATCGGCAAGGCCATGGGCGCGCGCGTGATCGCGGGCGCGAGCACGGCCGAGAAGCTCGCGGTGGCGCGCGAGCACGGCGCGGACGAGGGGATCAACTACGCGACCGAGAACCTCACCGAGCGCGTGATGGCGCTCACCGGGGATCGGGGCGCCGACGTCTGCTTCGACCCGATCGGCGGCGAGCTGGCCGACGCCGCGCTGTCGTCGCTCGGCTGGGGTGGGCGCATGCTCCTGGTCGGCTTCGTGGGCGGCGTGCAGCAGATCCCGGCCAACCGGCTGCTGGTCAAGAACCGCTCGGCGCTCGGCTGCTCGCTGCGCCACTACCGCTTCAACGCCCCCGACAAGCTGCGCGCGTCCGTGCAGGCCCTGCTCGGCTGGTACGCGGCGGGCAAGCTCAAGCCGCACGTGAGCCACCGGCTGCCGCTCGAGCGGGCGGTGGAGGCGATCCGCCTGCTGACCGATCGCAAGGCCCTCGGCAAGGTCGTCGTCACGCTCGGGAGCTGACGCCTCGATGGAGATCCGCGTCGAGGCGCACGGCCCGCACGTGGTGATCGTCACCATCGACAACCAGCCGCGGCTCAACGCGATGTCGCGGGCGATGATGGCGGACCTGGGGCGCGTCTGGGACGAGCTCGAGCGCGGGAGCTGCCGCGCCATCGTGCTGACCGGCGCGGGCGCGCGCGCCTTCTGCGCGGGCGCCGACATCAGCGGCGACCTGAGCGCCTCCCCGGACACCGCCCGCGTGGTGGGCCACGCGCTGCTCAAGCAGGACGCGTACACGAAGCCGATCGTGGCCGCGGTCAACGGCGATTGCGTGGGCGGCGGGGTGGAGCTCCTGCTCTCCACCGACATCCGCGCGGCGGCGCCGCACGCCCGCTTCGGCCTGCCCGAGGTGAAGTGGTCCATCTACCCGTTCGGTGGCGCCACGCTCAAGCTCCCGCAGCAGATCGGCCACGTGCACGCGATGGACCTGCTGCTCACCGGGCGGCTGATCGACGCCGCCGAGGCCGCGCGGCTCGGGCTGATCAACCGCGTGGTCCCCGCCGAGGGCCTGATGGCGTGGGCGCTCGAGACCGCGGAGGCGATCGCGGCCAACAGCCCGTCCGCGGTGCAGGCGGTGAAGCGGCAGATCAGCGCGACCATCGCCGATCACGCGCGCGGCCGCGAGGCGCTCGAGCAGGAGCTGGGCGACCAGGTGCGGGCCAGCGCGCACTTCACGGAGGGCGTGGCCGCGTTCCGCGAGAAGCGGCGGCCCCGCTACGAATGACGACCAGGAGATCACCATGACCGCGCCGGTTCGCGTCCACATCCGGGTGCCGGGCACCGCGCCCATGCCCGAGCTGATGCGCCTGATCCAGTCCATCGAGTCGGCGGGCTTCGACGGCGCCGGCATCCTCGACAGCCAGATGATCTCGCGCGACACCTTCGTCACGCTCGGCCAGGCCGCGACCCATACCTCGCGAATGCAGCTCTTCCCGGCGGTCACCAACCCGTTCACGCGCCACGCCTCGGTGCTGGCCGGCGCCATCCAGACGGTGGAGGAGCTGGCGCCGGGCCGGGTGAAGTTCGTGATGGGCACCGGCTACACCTCGGCCACCACCATCGGGCGGAAGGCGGCCACGCTCGCCGAGATGCGCGAGTCCATCGCCACCATCAAGACCCTGCTCGCGGGCGAGAGCGCGCGGTTCGGCGAGGTCGCGGGGCGCCTGGGCTACGCGGGCGGCCGCCGCATCCCGGTGCTGATGGCCGCCTCCGGGCCCAAGGCCATCGAGGTCGCGGGCGAGGTCGCCGACGGCGTGCTGCTGCTGGTGGGCAGCAATCGCGGCATCGTGCAGCGCGCGCTCGAGCTGCTCGAGCGCGGGGCCAAGCGCGCGGGGCGCAAGGTCGAGGACCTCGAGGTCATCTGGGCGGTGCGCACCGCGGCGCTGCCGACCACCGCGGAGGCCTTGCGCCAGGCGCGGCCCACCTCGGTGCACTGGGGCATCCTGCGCTGGGGCGGCTACTGGCTCGAGCCCGCGGGCCTGAAGCTGCCGCCGCTCACGATCCCGGACGCGGTGTGGAAGATCTACCCCGATCTCTCCCACGCCCACGACTGGGAGGCGGCCATCGCCGCCACGTCCTTCGTGCCCGACGAGGTGGTGGCCCAGCTCTGCGAGGCGATGGGGCTGATCGGCACCGCGGAGGACTGCGCCGCGCGCATCGTCGGAGCTGACCAAGCTCGGCGTGCAGAACCTCTACCTGATGCCGCTCGAGACCTTCACGCCGCCGGTTCGCGAGATCGCCGCGTTCCGCGACACCGTCTTCCCCCGCCTCGCCGCCGCCAAGCTTCGCTAGGGGCGCGCCGCCGCGAGCTGCTCGGCTAGCTTGAACTTCTGGACCTTGCCGGTGCTCGTGAGCGGCAGATGCTCCCGCGCCATCACGTGGATCTCCTGCGGGACCTTGTAGGCGGCGAGGGCGTCACGGCAGAGCGCGCGGAGCGCGGCGGGATCGACGGCGTGGCCCGGCCTCGCCACCACCACCGCGACCAGGATCTCCTCCTTGCGCGGATCGGGCAGCCCGACGACGTAGGCCTGCTCGACGGCCGGATGCCCGAGCAGCACCTCCTCGACCTCGACCGGGGCCACGTTGATGCCGCCGGTCTTGACCATCTCCTTGATGCGCCCGCGGAAGCGCAGCCGCCCGTCGTCGCCGATGAACCCGAGATCGCCGGTGAGCAGGAAGCCGTCGGCGTCGAACGACGCCGCGTTCTTCTCGGGATCGCGGTAGTAGCCGGGCGTGAGCAGCCCGCGCACCAGGATCTCCCCGACCTCGCCGGCGGGGAGCGGCTTCCGGCTCTCGCGGTCCACCACGCGGATCTCCATGCCGGGCAGGGGATAGCCCACGGTGGTCAGCCGCACCTCGGGCGAGTCGTGCGCGTCGGTCACCGAGCAGTTGCCGTAGCACTCGGTGAGCCCGTAGACATTGCAGATCTCGCGCGCGCCCAGGTCCATCACCATCTGCATGGCCGCGGGCGGGCCGATGGCGGCGCCGGTGCGGAGCGATGACAGATCGCGCCGCGCCCGGTCGGGATGCTCGGTGAGCGCCAGCGCGATGTTCGGCGTGCCGTAGTACACCGTGCAGCGCTCGCGCTCGATCAGGGCCAGCGCCTCCCCGGCGTCGAGCTGCTCCTGCAGCACCAGCGTGCCGCCGTGACTCATCACCGCGACCAGCGCGTTGGCGCCGAAGCTCCAGAAGAGCGAGATGCCCATCCACATGCGGTCGGCCGGGGTCAGGTGCTGCCGCTCGCCGATGTTCCACATGTTCTCGATCAGGCCGCCGTGGCAGAGCTGCACGCCCTTGGGCGTCGAGGTGGTGCCGGAGGTGTAGAGGATGCAGGCCACGTCCTCCGGCGTCACCGCTCGCTGCGCGACGTCGATCTCCGCGTCGGGCACGTCGCGACCCATCGCGTCCAGGTCGTCCAGCGCGATCGTCCCCGCCGCGCGCTCGCTGCCCGCGACGACCACGCGGCGGAGGTCCGGCAGGCGGGCCGAGCCCGGGCCCCCCATCTCGCTCACCGCGTCGAGGAACCGCTGCGCGCCGAGCCGCGGGATCGTGATGAGCGTGCTGACGCCGCAGTGGGCCAGCACGTACTCGAGCTCGCGCGGACGCGACCACGTGCTGATCGGCACCAGCGTCGCGCCCAGCATTGTCACCGCGAAGTCGATCAGCAGCCACTCCGGCCGGTTGGTCATGATCAGCGCGACCCGGTCCCCCGCGACGACGCCGAGGCGCCGGAGCCCCTTGGCGAGCCGCCGCGCCCGCTCCCGCGTCTCCGCGTAGCTGAGGCGCTGCCCGGCCCCCACGATCAGCTCGTGATCCGGCTGGCGCGCGGCCAGCTCGTCGAGGAGATGGGGGAGGGTCCGGCTCGCCGGCCGCGTCGCGCCGCCCACGAGGGTCACGATCTACGAGGCGTAGTGATCGCGGGCGAGCGGAGGTTTGACGTCCTCGCCGGTGAAGAGCACGGTGAGCACGATCTCCACCGAGTGGTTGATGGCGAGGCCCTGGCAGCCGATGGCCGCGCGGGTCGGCTTGCCGCGGTCGCCGTAGAGCTCGACCAGCAGATCGGTGGCGCCGTTGATCACGCGCGGCTGCTGGCCGAAGCCGGGCGCGGAGTTGACGAAGCCGATGAGCTGCACCGCCTGCTGCACGCGGTCGAGATCGCCGAGCGCGTACTTGACGGCGGACAGGCTCGTGATCGCGGCGTAGCGCGCGGCCTCGTAGCCCTGCTCGATCGAGAGCTCCGCGCCGACGATGCCGGGCAGGTACGGCCGGCCGTCCTTCACCGGCGTGGTGCCCGAGAGATACAGCATGTTGCCCACCGCCAGGTGCGAGATGAAGCGCGCCCCGGAGGCGTTCCCGCGGTAGTGCTGATCGAGATCGGGCAGGGTCAGGCCGAGCTGGGTGAGCTTCGCCTCGACGAGCATGGCGCCGCGTCCGGTCAGCGGCCCTGGAACTGAGGCCGGCGCTTCTCCGAGAAGGCCTTCACGCCCTCCTGGTAGTCCTGGCTGTTGAAGCAGTCGGTGATCAGCCGGTCCAGCATGGCCAGGTCGCGGTCGGCGGCCGGCTTCAGGAGCTGCTCCACCGTGGTCTTGGCCGAGCGCAGGGTGAGCGGGGCATTGCGCGCCATCATCAGCGCGTAGTCCCGGGTGAAGCGCTCGAGGTCCGCCTTCGGCACCACCTGGTTCACCAGCCCCATGCGCAGCGCGTCCTGCGCGCTGAAGTCGGTGCGCGCGGTGAAGAACAGCTCCTTCGTGTACGCGGGGCCGATCAGGTGCATCAGCTTCTCCATCCCGCGGTAGTGATAGCCCAGGCCCAGGCGGGCGGCCGGGATGCCGAAGCGCGCGTCGTCGGCCGCGATGCGCATGTCGCAGGTGATCGCGATGCCGACGCCGCCGCCGATGCAGAAGCCGTGGATCATGGCGAGCAGGGGCTTGCCGAGCGTGGTCAGCGACTCCGAGCCGGCCGCCGAGATGCGCCGGTACTCTTCCTCGTCGGACGCGTTGCGCCGGCGGTCCTTGAACTGGGAGATGTCGGCGCCGGCCACGAAGGCGGTCTCGCCCGCCCCGCGCAGGATCACCACGCGGATCGCGGGGTCGGCGGAGAGCTCGCGCACGTACTCCGGCATGCGCTGCCACATCTCCTGGCTCACCGCGTTGCGCTTGTGGGGCTGGTTGAAGGTGATCCAGCCGATCGGGCCGTCCTTCTCCATCAGCAGGGTCTCGGCCTGGCTCGTCACGGTCTCGCTCATGGGCGGTCTCTCCTGGTCTCGGGGTGCCGTTCGCCCACTGGTGTATCCCGTCCGCCGGTTTCGCGCAAGTGCGGTATCCCCCAGTGCGGTATCCCCCGAGTGCGGTATTCTCGATGGCCGCACCCCGGATCATGAGCCGCCCGACCCATCGCGACGCGTGCCAGGCCTTCCGCTGGGAGGAGAGCGCCCGCGCCATGGGCGCAGCGGCGGGCGCGCCGGTGAATCTCGGCCGCGCGATCGTGGACCGCCACGCCGGCTCCGGCCGTGCCGCGCTCCGATGGTTCGGCAAGCGCGGGGAGGCGCGGACCTACACGTTCGACGAGCTGGCGCGGCTGACCGCCCGGTTCGCCAACGTGCTGCGGGAGCTGGGCGTGGGTCCCGGCGAGCGGGTCGCGGGCTTCCTGCCCCGCATTCCCGAGATGCTGATCGCGATGATCGGGACGTGGAAGGTGGGCGCGGTCTACGTGCCGATCTTCACCGGCTTCGGACCCGACGCCATCGAGTTCCGGGTCCGCCACAGCGGCGCACGGGTGCTGGTCACGCAGTGGGAGCAGCGCGGGCGGCTGCCCGCGCCGCTGCCGGACGGGGTCACGGTCGTCACGGTGGCGGGCGGCGCCGGCGGCGCCCCGGGCGACGTGGACTTCTGGCGGATCATGCACGGGCAGCCCGAGGTGGCCCGATTGACCGACGTCCGTCGAGAAGATCCCGCGGTGCTGCTCTACACGTCGGGCTCGACCGGGCCGCCCAAGGGCGTCAAGATCGCGGCGAACTTCCTCGTCGCGATCCATCCCCATCTCGTGCACGGCGCGGATCTACTGGCCGACGACGTCTTCTGGCCGACCGGCGATCCCGGCTGGGGCTACGGGCTGGTCTGCTACATGGGTGCCCTCGCCCTGGGCGTGCCCGTGCTCTCGCACGAGGCCGCGCCCACGCCCGAGTTCTGCGTCGCGCGGCTGCGCGAGCTGGGGGTGACCAACCTCGCCACGACGCCCACGCTCCTGCGCGGCGTGATGGCGCTCGGCGCCGATGGGGCCGGCAGCGGGGCGTCGCGCCTGCGCAGCGCGAGTAGCTGCGGCGAGCCGCTGAACGCGGAGGTCGTCCGCTTCTTCCGCGAGCACTGGGGCGTCACGGTGCGCGACCAGTACGGCTCGAGCGAGTTCGGCCTGCCGATCGGCAACTTCGCCACCGTGGAGATGACGGTCAAGCCGGGCTCGATGGGCCTGCCGCTGCCCGGCTGCGAGATCGCGGTGGTGGACGACGCCGGCCGCGAGGTGGGGCCGGACGTCGTCGGCCACGTCGGGATGAAGCCGGACCCGGAGGGTTACTACTCGCTCGGCTACTGGAAGGACGAGGACCGCGACCGAGAGACGTACCGCGGCGAGTGGATGACCTGCGGCGATCTGGCTCGCCGCGACGCCGAGGGCTACTTCTGGTTCGAGGGCCGCGCCGACGACGTCATCAAGAGCGCGGGCTACCGCATCGGCCCCTTCGAGGTGGAGAGCGCGATCCTGAAGCACCCGGCGGTGGCCGAGGCCGCGGTGGTGGGCAAGCCCGACGCGCTGCGAGGCCAGATCGTGAAGGCCTTCGTCGTCCTCAAGCCGGGTTGCGCGGCGCAGCGCGGGCTCGAGACCGAGATCGTGGACGTGGTGAAGACCCACGTGGGCCGGCACCAGTACCCGCGGGAGATCGAGTTTCTCGATCAGCTCCCGAAGACCGAGACCGGCAAGATCCAGCGGTTCCTGCTGCGGGGGCGGTGATGGGCCCACGCCCGAGGAGGATCGCGATGCCAGCTTACGAGGTGATCACGGGGCCGAGCCCCTGGCCCGCCCGCTACACGTTCTCGCCCGCCGTCCGCGCGGGCAACCTGCTGTTCATCTCGGGCATGACCGCGGGGGACGAGAGCGGCAAGATCGTCGGGCCCGGCGACATCGCGGCCCAGACCCGCTATATCTTCGAGAAGTTCGCGAAGCTTCTGGCCGCGGCGGGCGGCGGCTTCGAGCACATCGTGCAGACCACGGAGTACGTCACCACCACCGAGAGCTACGCCAAGACCGCCGAGGTGCGCCGCGAGTTCTTCAAGGGCCGCTTCCCGACCGCCACCGGCGTCATCGTCGCGGGCCTCCTCCGCGAGGGCGCCCTCATCGAGATCTCCGCAATCGCCGTGCTGCCCGATCCTCCCCCTCTCCCCAGAGGGGAGAGGGCAGGGTGAGGGGAGAAGCCATGTCCGACACGCAACTGATGGATCAAGCGTTCCAGCGCATCATGCGAACTCTGGTGGACACCGGCCGGGCCCCGCACTACGCGGAGCTGGCGCGGGCCCTCGGCCTGGCCGCCGAGGAAGGACGGAGCCTGCTGCGCGACGTCATGCAGGCGTACCCGATCGGCTGGCTCCATCCCGAGACCGATTACATCGCCTCGTTCCCGCCGCTGAACAACCTGCCCACCCAGTACCGGATCACGGTGCGGGGAGAGCAGCGCTGGTTCGCCCAGTGCGGGTTCGAGGCCACGTCCGCGACGTGGCTGTTCCCGGGCGAGACCGTCCGGGTGGACGCGTCGTGCCTCGACTGCGGCGACCCCGTCACGGTAGAGATGCGCGACGGGCGCGTCACCTGGGTGGATCCGCCCTCCATCATCGGCCATCTCGCCTTCGGGTTCGGGTCGTCGCGCGGGCGATCGTACTACCTCTGAACCGGGATGAACCTCTTCCGGTCGGAAGAGCATGCGCGGCGCTGGAGCCAGTTCGAGCCGCGGTCGGAGCAAGGCTTCATTTCCCTCACGGAGCTGGTCGGCTTCTTCGGCACCGAGAGCCGCCGGCACATGCTGGACGGCGACTATCTCTCGTCGTGGTATCCACGCCGCGCCGCGGAGCGCCGGGCCTATCTCGAGCGGATCGGCAAGACCTCGCCGTTCTGGATGGGAACCCCCGACCCACCCGCGTCCTGATGAGGTAGACTCTGGGGCCGAAAGGAGCCCATCCCATGAAAGCGATCCGCGTCTCCGAGTACGGTGGTCCGGCGGTCCTGAAGCTCGAGGAGATTCCCACGCCCCAGCCGGGGCCCAGCCAGGTGCTGGTTCGCAACCACGCCGTCGGCATCAATCCGGTGGACACCTACCTGCGCAGCAATACCGACAACCGCGGGCCCAAGCTGCCCTACACCCCGGGCGGGGATGCGGCCGGCGTCATCGAAGCGGTGGGCTCCGGAGTCACCGCGGTGAAGAAGGGCGACCGCGTCTACGTGGGTGGCACCGCCACGGGCGCCTACGCCGAGTACGCGGTGTGCGAGCAGGGGCAGGTGCACCCGCTGGCCGCCGGCGCCAGCTTCGCGCAGGGCGCGGCCATGAACGTGCCCTACGCGACCGCGTATCACGCGCTCTTCAACCGCGCCCACGGCGAGGCGGGCGAGACGGTGCTGGTCCACGGGGCCAGCGGCGGCGTCGGCATCGGCGCGGTCCAGCTCGCGCGGGCGCGCGGCCTCACCGTCATCGGCACCGCGAGCACCGAGAAGGGGCGGCGCCTGGTCGCGGAGCAGGGCGCGCACCACGTGCTCGACCACAGCGCGGCGGGCTATCTCGAGGAGTGCGTCAAGCTGACGGGCGGGCGCGGGCCCGACATCATCATGGAGATGCTGGCGAACGTGAATCTCCAGAAGGATCTGGGCGCCATCGCGCTGCGGGGCCGCATCGTGGTCATCGGCAACCGCGGCAACACCGAGATCAACGCGCGCATCGCCATGAACAAGGACGCGGCCATCCTCGGCATGGCGCTCAACCACGCCACGCCGGCCCAGCTCGCGGGCATCCACGCCCAGCTCGTCGAGGGGCTACGCAACGGCTCGCTCCGGCCGGTCATCGCCCAGGAGCTCCCGCTGGCGCAGGCCGCGCGGAGCCACGAGGTGGTGATGGAAGCCGGCCACCACGGCAAGGTTGTCCTGGTCGCCTGATCGCCCCCTCACCCTGCCCTCTCCCCCTCGGCGGGGGAGAGGGGCGAGGGCTAGACGAAGTCGGCGCGGACGGGGCCGACGGGCGTGAAGGTGGCGGCGATGTGGTCGCCGCGGGTGATGGCGTACTGGCGGGTGAACGAGCCCGACATCACCTTCATGCCGGCCTCGAGCGCCAGGCCGAATTCGGCGAGCTTGTTGGCGAGCCACGCGATCGAGGCCGCGGGCGTGCCCAGCACCTCCGCGCCGGTGGCCCGGTCGGGGGCGCCGCCGTTCACCGAGAGCTCCAGCGCCACCGTGGCCAGGTCGAAGCCCGCGGGCACCGGCACCGCCGCGCCGGTCACGTAGGCGCGCTGCTGCGCGTTGTCGGCCAGGCTCACGTTCAGATCGGCCGCGAAGTCGCCGCGCTTCTCGATGATCTCGAAGGCGGGCGCCATCGCGGTCAGCGCGGCCTGCGCCTGATCATTGGTGACGCCGGGTCCGCGCAGCGTGCGCCCCACCGTCAGGCAGAGCTCGTTCTCGAAGCCGGGATTGATCAGCTCCGCGAACTGAAAGCGCGTGCCGCTCGGCCGCTCGCCGCTCGCCAGGAGGAAGCCCAGCACCGGCTCGTGCACCTTCTGCTGGATCTGCATCGCCTTCGAGGTGAGGCCGACCTTCCAGCCGGCCTGCCGCTCGCCCGCCGCCACGTGGCGCGCGAGCAGTCCGAGCTGCACGCGATAGGCCTCCTCGCGGCTCAGGCGGTTCATCCACTCGGCGGGCGGGGCGGTCCGGGTGCGGGCCGCGGTCCAGAACGCGTCGATGGCTTGCTCGAGGGTGCTCACGGCTCTCCTCGGCGGACCTGGCAGACATAGGACCGCAGCGCGACCGTCCCGCTGATCGGATCGGCGGCGTCGGGATCGATCAGGTTGTTGTAGTTGGCGCTGGTCGCGCCCTCCGCCGGGTAGCCGCCGAGCTGGAGCGGCTCGCACGCCTGCCACCAGCCGAACTGGGCGCAGACCACGTCGGGGGCGAGGCTCGGATTGAGGTGCGCCCGCGCCCGCATGGTGGCGCGCGGCGTCTCGATCAGCACCCAGTCGTCGCTCGCGATGCCGCGGGCCTCGGCCGCGTCCGGATGCAGCTCGACCTGCGGGTCGGGGCTGTGCCGCCGCAGGCGCGCCAGGCTCCGGTGCTGGCTGTGGCAGAACTGCACGACCTTGGCGGTGGTGAGCTGGAGCGGGAAACGCTCGGCGAGGTCGGGGCGGCTGACCGGGCTCGCCGCGGGCTCGACGAACTCGGGCAGCGGCGACTGGCCGTGCTGCTGGAGCTGCGCGGAGAAGATCTCCACCCGCCGGCTCGGCGTGGCGAAGCCGACCGGGCCATTGGCGCCGCGGGCCGCGTAGCGCTTGAAGCGCGGCTCGACCGCGGTGCGCACGCCGCCCGGACTGGCGCGGAGCTGCTCGACGGTGACACCGGTCGGCTCGAGCATGAAGCGGTGGCCCGCGTCCTCGTCGCCGCCCCAGAACCGCTCGCCCAGGCCCAGGCGCCGGGCCAGCTCGCAGACGATCCAGATGTCCGAGCGCGCCTCGCCCCGCGGCTCCACCACCGCGGGCCGGAGCTGCACGTGCTGCTCGCCGTCCTGCGTCGGCCCGAAGCCCACGCGCAGGCCCTCGCGCTCCCACGCGGTGGACACCGGCAGGACGATGTCCGCCAGCGCGGCGGTGGGCGTCAGGAAGAGATCGGCGTAGACCAGGAAGTCGAGGCTCGTGAGCGCCGCGCGCGCGGTGGCCGCGCCGGGCGCGGAGAGCAGCAGGTTGGTGCCGAAGCCGACCATGCCGCGCACCGGGTAGGGCGCGCCGTGGAGCATGGCGCGATAGGCATCGGCCGCGGTGGGCCAGCCCTGGCGCGCGGGGCCGAGCGGCCGCCCGGCCAGGCCGAGCGCCTTCGCGCGCTGCCGCTCCGGGAGCAGCGCGAGCGGAGCCAGGTCGTTGACCGCGGGGCGGCTCGGCCGCACGTTGCCGCCGGGCGCGTCGAAGCAGCCGGTGAGCGCGTAGAGGAGCGAGAGCGCGCGCACGGTCTGGCTCGCGTTGGTGTGCTGCTCGAGCCCGGTCCAGTGGAAGTAGGAGACCGGGCGGCGCTCCCACAGGAGCCGCGCGGTCGCGACGATCTGGGCGGCCGGGACGCCGGTGATGCCCTCCACGCGCTCGGGCGGGTACTCGCGGCAGAGCGTGGCGTAGGTCTCGAACGCGGGCACGCACGTGACGGGGCCGGAGCGCGTCATGCACCGCACGGTCCCGTCGAGCTGCGGATCGCCGATCGGCTCGATGAAGTCGGCGGTGGCCGGATCGTACGCGACCGGCCGGGCCGCGGCGCGATCCCACGCGACGTAGTGCGCCGGGCTGCCCACCGCGGAGAGATCGGCGGCGGTGAGGAGGCGGCCGGTGTCGGCGCGCACCAGGAACGCGCCGTTGGACCAGTCGCGGATGAAGTCGCGATCGTACCAGCCCTCCGCGATCATGACGGAGGCCAGCCCCAGCGCGAGCGCGCCGTCGGTGCCGGGGCGCACGCGGAGCCACTGATCCGCCCGGGCCGCCGCCCCCGCGCGGCGCGGGTCCACTACGACCAGGGCCGCTCCGCGCGTAGTCGCATCTTGGACGGCGGTGGCCTGCGCCAGGTACGTGGCCGACGGGTTGTGCCCCCAGAGCAGGAGACAGCCGGTGCGCTCGAAGTCGGGCGTGCCGATGTCCACGCCGAACGTGAACGGGGTGACGAAGTCCCGGTGCCAGGCGCACAGCTCCTCGCCCCAGACCAGGTTCGGGCTCCCGAAGGCGCGGATGAGACGGAGGATCCAGAGGAAGCCGTCGGAGACCGCGGTGCCCGCCGGGGTCGTGCAGCCGAAGGCCACGCCCTCGGGCCCGTGCCGCCGCGCGACCTCGCGCATTCTCGCGGCCGTCCAGTCGAGCGCGTCGTCCCAGCTGATGCGCTCCCAGCCCGCGTCCGGGTCGGACTTCGGCCGCGTGCGGCGCATCGGGTAGAGCAGCCGGTCCTCCGCGTAGACCAGCTCCGGGGCGGCGCGGCCTTTCACGCAGAGGCTGGCGCCGGTGGGATGCGAAGGATCAGGCTCGACCGCGACCAGCCGCCCGTCTTCCACGACCGAGACGCAGCCGCAGCGCGAGCGGCAGAGCGCGCAGAAGCCCTGGATCCGC
The DNA here is from genome assembly GCA_963747235.1 of uncultured Candidatus Rokubacteria bacterium. Classification (GTDB taxonomy): domain Bacteria; phylum Methylomirabilota; class Methylomirabilia; order Rokubacteriales; family CSP1-6; genus CAMLFJ01. The sequence goes on along the minus strand of CAVVEU010000033.1, from coordinate 48,114 downwards.
CGGGTGGCCATCAGACCGCGAGAAAGCCTCCGTCCACCACCAGCTCGGTCCCGGAGATGTACGAGGCCTCGTCGGAGGCCAGGAACAGGACCGCGTGGGCCACTTCCTCGATCCGGCCTTCGCGGCGGAGGGGCACCGAGTCGAGCAGCGGCTTCCGCCAGGCCGGATCGGCCGAGCCCTTCGAGGTCCGCATCGGGGGCAGGAAGCCGGGGTGCACCGAGTTCACGCGGATCCCGTCCTTGCCGTACTGCACCGCGCCGGACTTGGTCATGATCCGCACCGCGCCCTTGGAGGCGTTGTAGCCCATGTGGATCTTGTCCTGCCCCACGAAGCCGGAGATGGACGAGATGTTCACGATGGACCCGCCGCCGCCCTTCCGCATGACCGGCACCGCGTGCTTCATGCCGAGGAAGACGCTCTTGGCGTTGATGTCCATCAGCCGGTCCCACGCCGCGGTGCTCTCGTAGTCGGGATCGTGGGTGCCGCTGATCCCCGCGTTGTTGACGAGGATGTCGAGCCGCCCGTACGCGGCGACGGTGGTCTTGATGGCGGCTTCCCAGTCCGCCTCGCTCGCGACGTCGAGCTTCACGAACTGCGCCTTCCCGCCCGCGCCGGTGATGTTCGCCGCGACCTTTTGCCCGTCCGCGTCCACGTCGGCGACGATCACGCTCGCGCCCTCGCGCGCGAAGATCATCGCTTCGCTCTCGCCCATTCCGTGCGCCGCGCCGGTGACGATGGCCACTTTGCCCTTGAGTCGCATCGCGGTCTCCTCCTTGAAGTCAGGATGATAGAGGTTTATCCACAGCTATTCACAAAACTTTCTTTGTCATCGGCTTGACACATCACTACCGACTTCACTAGGCTCCACTTCCATGCAGGCGAGTCGCAAACCGTTGGCGAAGGTGGAAGGGCGTCGGAAGCTCCGGCTGAGCGGCCTCACCATCGCGTGGCGCGGCACGCCGGATCTGGATGACTGGGTCGCGTACCTCGCGACCCGCACGAAGTCGAAGAAGCTGATCCTCGTGGACCAGGTGTCGGAACGAAAGGTCAACGCGCTGCTCTCGCGGCTGGCCAGCCTCTCGCGGCGACAAGTCGAGAAGCTGGCCAAGGGGTAAATCGCACCCCAAGGTGGGCGCGCAGCTATCCACAGTTGTGGATAGGTCTGTGTATAGCTCCACCTATATCTCCGCAACTATCTGATTAAAAAGCTGTATTTCTTTACCCCTTCTCGACGGTCCGGCGCTCCACCGCGAGCAGTTTCTCCAGCTCGATCACGCCCAGCATCTCGTGCTCGAGCGGGCCCCAGTCGGCCTTCGCCTGGCCCGCGCCGAAGCCCGAAGCCAGATCCGCGTAGACCTTCTTCCACGCCGCGAACGCGGCGAGCAGCGGCGTGGACGGATCCGCCACGATGCGGAAGCCGAGCGCGCCGAGATCCGCGAGCGTCATGCCGGAGCCGGCGAGGCCGCCGCGCCCCGCCAGGTACATGAGCGGGCCGCCGAGCCGCTCGCCGATGAGGCGAAGCTGCTCGGGCGTGTGCGCCATCGAGAGCAGCAGCACGTCGGCGCCCGCCTTGCGATAGGCCTCCCCGCGGCGGAGCGCGTCGTCCATCGTGCTGGCGCGCACCGCGTTGGTGCGCCCGATGATGAGGAAGTCCGGGTTGCGCCGCGCCGCCACCGCGGTCGCCACCTTGGCCGCCATCAGCTCCACCGGGATCATGTGCTCGATCCCGATGTGGTGGTGCGCGCGCTTCGGCACGAGCTGGTCCTCGATCTCGATGGCCGCGAAGCCGGCCGCCTCGCTCATGCCGATGGTGCGGTGCATGTGCATCGGGTCGCCGTAGCCGCACGCCCCGTCCAGGATGAGCGGCAGCCGCGAGACCGCGCCGATGTCGAGCGCGGCCTGGCACATCTCGGTGAGGTTCAGATTGGCCTCGAGCGCCACCTTCTGATAGCCGGTGGCGCCGCCGCCCAGGTACCCGGCCGGAAAGCCGGCCGCCTCGACCATGCGGGCCATGAGCGGGTTCAGCACGAGGGGCGCGGTGACGGGCAGCGGACCCTGCATCAGGGCGCGGAGGGGCGTGGGCATGCGGGTCTCTCCCGGGATCGAGGGCTAGAGGGGAATCGCGAGCAGCGTGTCCACGCGGCTGCTGTCGCAGACCACGAGGCGCTCGCGGAAGCGCAGGGCGCCGCCCTCGTCCACCATGGTGTCCACGTAGCGGCCGGTGGCGAAGAGATCCATGCTGCCGTCGCGCATCACGCGCACCACCAGGAACGGCGTCTCCGCGTGCACGAGATCGCCCGCGCCCGCGCGGATGGCGGGGAGGCCGACCAGGTGCCGGTAGGCCTGCCGCTCGTAGATGTTGGCCTCGCGCAGGGCGGTGACCCGGTCCTTCAGCATGCCCCGGGAGTCGGCGTAGACGATCCCGGCGGGCAGCCCGCGCCGGTAGTTGTCGGCCGAGGTGATCTTGTAGACGCAGGGATCGGTGAAGAAGTCCGGCCAGCTCTCCAGCCGGTCGTCGTCGATGGCCCGCGCGTACTCCGCGTTGAGCTGGGAGACGCGCTCGGCCAGCATCCTAGTCCGCCATGTACCGCCGGTACGCCTTCCAGAAGCCGCGCACCGAGGCCTCGGTGGCGCGCGTCTCCTGCGACTCGGCGCCCTCGCCGCCCATGTTGACCACCGAGAGCTCGTCCCCCGCCGCCGCGACCCCGCGCTGCACGAAGCCGCCCACGCAGCCGTCCTCCATCGAGACGTAGCCCGCGGGGCCGACCAGGTTCGACTGCTTCATGCGGCGGCGTTGCATGTCCGCGTCATCGTCGGCGAAGCCGAGATAGGTCCAGTGCAGCTCCATCGCCCCCGGGCCCTTGGGCAGCACCTGGCGCACCGCGAGGGAGTTGTGGATCTGCTGGAGCACGAAGTTCGGGAAGACGGTCAGGATCTGGAGCTGGATGTCGTCGCCGAACTCGTTGACCGCGTCGAGCAGGCTCGGATCGGCGAGGCGGTAGTTCTGGTGCTCGGAGCGGATGCCCTGGTCGCGATAGGCGGTGCTGTGGGCGTCGTCCGCGCGCTGGATGGTGTAGCTCGCGTGGTGGCCGCCGTCCGGGCTCACCAGGATCCCGCCGCCCTGGGTGAGCCGGGTGATGCGGAACGTCCCGAAGAAGGTGTGCAACAGGCTCGCGTGGTAGGTGTCCTTCACGTTCTCCACGTAGAGCTTCCAGTTGTTGGGCAGGGCCTGCGTGAAGCGGCCCATCACCCGCGCCTCCTTGTGCAGCACGCGCCGGAGCCGGCCCAGCACCTCCGCGCCCAGGTACTCCTCGATGGGCGGGGTGTCCGGCGAGAGCGTCCCGAAGACGAGGCCGGCGAGCACGGTGGTGCGCAGACGGCGCGGCCCGTGGTCCGCCTTGCAGAAGGACGCGGGCATGCCGCCCTTGCCGTTGCTGCCCTTCTCGAATGCGATGCCGACCAGGTTGCCGGTCAGATCGTAGGTCCACGCGTGGTAGACGCACTGGAAGTGGCTGCCGGTGGACCCGCTGTCGTCCAGCGCGATCAGCGCGCCCCGGTGCGCGCAGCGGTTCTCGAACGCGTGGACCTCGCCCTGCGCGCCCCGCACCACGATGACCGGCATCTCGCCGAGGAAGCTGGTGCGGTAGTCACCCGCCTTGGGGAGGTCGGAGGCGAGGCAGAGGTAGCTCCAGACCGGCCCCTCGAAGATGCGTCGCAGCTCGGCGCGGTAGTTCGCCTCGTCCTGGTAGACCCAGTACGGCACGCGCGTCAATGACGCGCCCGGCCATTCGTGGCGCGAGCCCCGGTCTGTCATGCGCCGGGGAGAATAGCACAGGCCCCCTCACCACTCGACCCCTCACCCCGCCCTCTCCCCAGAGGGGAGAGGGTTTTCCTGCCGGCTCCCTCTCCCCTCTGGGGAGAGGGCTGGGGTGAGAGGCTCGCCGGATTACGCGAAGGCGGGCATGACCTCGCGGGCGAAGAGCTCCATGGAGCGCAGCACGCGCGCCTGGTCGAGGTCGCCGAACCAGAAGCTGCAGTTGAAGTGGGTGATGCCCACGTCGCGGCGCAGGCGCTCGATCTGGCGGATGCAGGTCTCGGGCGTGCCGATCACCAGGTAGCGGTCGAGGAGATCGTCCACGTCCGGCTCCGTCGGCGCGGGCACCGGGATCGCGCGGCCGTCCTCGACGCGCTCGTAGTGATTGCGGAGGCTGAGCGTCACGCGCATGTTCCAGCGCGCCTCCTCGGCGGCGGCGCGGGCGTCCGCGTCGCTCGTGGTCACGTAGACCGCGCGCTGCACGCCGACGTGCAGCGGCTGCGGCGGCTTCACCTCGGCCACCACCCGGTCGAAGAGCTTGCGGAACTCGGCCATGCGCTCGACCGGCACCCCGAAGCCGCCGGTGAGCACGTTGAAGCCGCGGCGCACCGCGCCCTCGACGGAGTCGGGGCTCTGGGCGGTGATCCAGATGGGCGGCCGCGGCCCTTCCATCTGCGGGAAGATCGTGGTCTCGGGAATCCGGTAGAGCTTGCCCTCGTAGCTGAACGGACCGCCCGCGAGCGCCTTCAGAATGACGTCCACCGACTCCTCCCACCGGGCGCGCCCGCTCTCGAGCTCGAGCCCGAAGCGCTCGAACTCGTAGTGCTGGTAGCCGCGGCCGAGTCCGATGTCGAGCCGCCCCGGGGCGAGAAGCGAGAGCGTGGCGATCTCCTCCGCGACCACCAGCGGGTGGTGGAGCGGCACCACGATGACCGCGGTGCCCACCCGGATGCGGGTGGTCCGCCCCGCCAGGTAGGTGGCGAGCTGGACCGGACGCGAGAGATAGCCGTAGGTCGAGAAGTGGTGCTCGGCGAGCCAGATGTTGTTGAAGTTCAGGCGCTCCGCGGCCAGGGCCATCTCGACCGCGCGCGCGTAGATCTCCTTGGAGGACTTGGCGGACGGCGACTGCATCAGCAGGAAGGTCCCGAAGTTCATGATCTCCTCATGGTAGGGCGAGGAACTGCCGGGCATTGTCCACGATGAGCCGCTGCCGCGTGGCCGCGTCCAGCGCGAGCGCGTCCAGCGCGCTCACCGGATCGTCCACACCCATCTTGAACGGGTAGTCGCTCCCGAGCACGATGCGCTCGGACCCGAAGGTGTCGAGCGCGAACGCCAGTACCTTGGGTGAGAGCGTCAGCGAGTCCACCCAGACCCGCCGCGCGTAGGCGCTGGGAGGCTGGGCGAGCGCGTGCTTCGCGTCCGGGATCGCGCTCCAGCCCTGGTCGAGCCGCGGCAAGATGTACGCGAAGGCGCCGCCGCCGTGGGCGAAGCACCAGCGCACGGTGGGCCAGCGGTCGAGCACGCCGCCGAAGATCACCCGCGTCATCGCGAGCGCGGTCTCGAGCGGGAACCCCGCGACCTGCGTCAGGTTGTTCTTGCGGAAGCGCGGATCGCCCAGGATCGGCGCCTGCGGGTGGACGAAGATCGCGATGCCGAGCGCGGCCGCCGCGTCCCACACCGGAGCCAGGCTCGCATCGTCGAGATCGTTGCCGCCGACATTGGCGCCGATCTCCACCGCGGGGAAGCGCAGCACGGTGGCCACGCGCTCCAGCTCCTTCACGGCCAGGTCGGGCGCCTGCAGCGGTAGCCCGCCCGCGCCGAGGAAGCGCGCGGGGCTCCGGCTGACCAGCTCCGCGATCGCGTCGTTCTGCATCCGGCACCACTCGGCCGCGGCGGGCCCGGGCGCCCAGTAGCAGAAGGTCGGCGGGGCGGGGGAGAGGAGCTGGCGATCCACGCCGGTCTTGTCCATCTGCTCGAGCCGGCGCGCGGGGTCGAAGGCGTGCGGCGTGAGGTTGCGATTGAACGTCGCGCCCAGGTAGAGCTTGCACCCGGTGGCCGGGTCGCCCTCGAGCCGCGGCCAGCGGTCGCCGCCGTGGCGCGCCGCGAAATCCGGCCAGCCGCTCGCGAAGATGTGCGTGTGGACGTCGATCGGTCCGGTCATGCTCCCTCCGCCAGGCCGCGCAGCCGCTCCAGCAGCCTGACCAACCCCCACGTGTCCTGATGGCAGTACGCGAGCAGATCCGCGCGCAGCCGTGCCCGCTCCTCCGGTTCCATCGCGTCCCCGTGGAAGAGCAGGCGCCCCAGCTCGAGGCTCGCCGTCTCGCCATCGGCGATCGCGAGCCCGCGATAGCTCATCTCGGGCACCAGCGCGGGCAGCACGCGCTTGAGCGAGAAGCTGCCGCCGAAGTCCGGATGATAAACGTGATTGCGCACCACGGGCAACAGGTCCACCAGCCGTCCCGCGAGGGTCTCGAGGCGGGTAGCCAGGTGCGGCAGCGCCGCCGCGAGCTCCCGGATGCGCTCGCGCTCGAAGCCCGCGCCATACGCCACGATGGCGCCGGTGCCCTCGCAGGCGGCGAGGAGCCGCTCGGCCGCCGCCGGGCGCGGATCGCCGGGTCCGTCCGCGAGCCAGGCGTGGGCGTGCAGCGCCCCGTCCGCGGCCGGCACGTAGGCGCTGAACTGCACGGGCACCGCGTCGTAGGGATGGCAGCCGTCCCACACCGGGATGGCGAGCCCGACGGTCTCGAAGTCGAGGAAGGCCAGCGGCGCGGCAAACGCGCCGAGGGCCGCGCCGAGCGTGCGCTCCGCCACGACGCGCCCCGCCTGCACCGCCCGTCGCTGCCGATCGGCGATCGGCCCGAGCGGCAGGTCCTCCGGCAGGTCGAGGATGCTGCGGTACCCCTGCTCGTCCAGCTCCAGCAGGCGCCGCTGCATCGCGCGAAGCGTGCCGACGTGGTACGGCGGCAGCACCGGCCAGCAGCGCTCGGTGAACGGGCAGGCGTAGGGCTTTGCGCAGTGCGGGCCGGTCGCCACGGTCGGCAGGGGGCCCGCGAGCATGGCGGTCATCGCCGCGATCTCACCCGGGACCGCGGCCAGCCGCGCCTCGACCGACTCCGTCACGTCGGCCCGCGTGAAGAGATTGCTCAGGTCCGGATACGTGCAGGCGCGGTTGAGGTGCATGACCTCCATCCGGCCGATGTCGAGCCCGCTCCGCCGCAGCACGTGGGCCTGGACCGCCACGTCGGCCACGTGCTGCAGCTTCACGCCCGTCGTGGACTTGACCTCGGTCAGGCAGAAGCCGCGCTCCCGGCGCTCGAGGATATCCACCGAGACGAAGACGCCGTCGGCCCGGAAGGCCGCCTCGTAGACCGCGGGGGCGCCCTGCGCGAGGGCCTGCCGCGTCGCCTCGAGCCGCGGCTCGTAGGCGTTATGCGGCAGGTCCACGAGCACGCCGCCCGGCACATAGGTCCGGGCCAGCGCGCCGACCCGGTGGCCCTGGTCGTAGACGGCCTGTTGCGCGTCGTCCACGTCGAGCTCGGTCGCGGCCGGCTCGTGCGCCATCCACCAGAGCAGTTTGTGGCACTGCAGTCCCGCCATGGCGCGGGACTTGGAGAGACGGTGCTGGGCGAGCGGATGCGGCCTCGGGCGCCACCGATCCCGACCGTAGCACGGCCTCCGCGAGCCGGGCCGGTCCAATGTATACTCCCGCCACAGAGCCGGAGCCCAAGGGAGGGCAGACCGATGAGCACCCAGATGACCGAGCCGCGGATGGACCTGGAGCAGCACCTCCACATGTACCGCCAGATGGCCAAGATCCGCGCCTTCGAGGAGCAGGTGAACGAGCTCTACAAGGGCGCGAAGATGCCGGGCTTGGCCCATCTCTACGTCGGGGAGGAAGCGGTCGCGGTCGGGGTCTGCGAGGCGCTCAAGCGCGACGACTACATCACCAGCACGCATCGCGGCCACGGCCACTGCCTGGCCAAGGGCGCCTCGGTGAGCCGGATGTTCGCGGAGCTGCTCGGCAAGGAAGCGGGCTACTGCCGCGGCAAGGGCGGCTCCATGCACATCGCCGATCCCGAGACGGGCAACCTCGGCGCCAACGCCATCGTGGGCGGCTCCGCCGGCCTCGCCACCGGCGCCGCGCTCTCCGCCAAGATGCGCAAGAGCGGCCAGGTCGCGGTGTGCTTCTTCGGCGACGGCGCGCTCGGGCAGGGCCTGCTCTACGAGGCCATGAACATGGCCTCGCTCTGGAAGCTGCCCGTCATCTACGTGTGCGAGAACAATCTCTACGGCGAGTACACCCCCGGCACCGAGACGATCGGCGGGGAGATCCTGGCCCGCCCGCGCGCGATGGGCGTGCACGCCGAGAGCGTGGACGGGCAGGACGTGCAGGCGGTGCACGCCACGATGAAGCGCCTGGTGGAGCGGGCGCGTCGCGGCGAGGGCCCCGCCTTCCTCGAGTGCAAGACCTACCGGTACTACGGCCACCACGTGGGCGACGTGAACCGGGAGTACCGGACCCGCGACGAGGAGCGGGACTGGATGACCAACCGCGATCCGCTCGAGACGCTGTCCTCGCGCCTCATGCAGCAGCGGCTCGCCGAGCAGTCCGTCTTCGACCGCATCCAGGCGGACGTGAAGACCGAGATCGAGAGCGGCGTGCAGTTCGCGCTGGCCGCTCCGTTCCCCGCCCCGGGCCAGGTGGACGAGGATGTCTACGCCTGACGGGCGAGCCCCGCCCCCGCGTCGACTACAAGACGCTGGTGCAGGACGATCGCATTCATGCCTCGCTCTACACCGACCCGCGCATCTTCGCCGACGAGATGGATCGGATCTTCCACCGCGGGTGGGTCTTCGTCGGCCACGCCAGCGAGATCCCGCGCCCGGGCGACTACGTCACCCGCCGGATCGGCGCCCAGCCGGTCATCATGGTCCGCGGCCGCGAGGGCGCGGTCTCGGTCTTCGTCAACCGCTGCCGGCACCGCGGGACGATGCTGTGCCCGGCGGAGCGCGGCCACGCCCGCACGTTCGCCTGCCCCTACCACGGCTGGACCTACGACCTGGACGGCGCGCTCACGGGCGTGCCCTATCCGGGCGGCTACGCGGCGCTCGACAAGCGGGAGTACGGCCTCGAGGCGGCCCCGCGCGTGTCGAGCTACCGGGGGTTCGTCTTCGCGTCGTTCGCGCCGACCGGCATCACGCTCCTCGAGCACCTGGGCGCCGCGACCCGGCTGATCGACCGCTCGTGCGATCTCTCCCCCGTGGGCGAGATCGAGCTGACCGCGGGCTGGGTGAAGCATCGCTGCGCGGCCAACTGGAAGACGCTGCCCGAGAACGACAGCGACGGCTACCATCTGGGCTTCGTGCATCTCGCGCTCTTCAAGACGGTGCGCATGCAGTACCAGCGCGTGGTCGGCGACGAGAAGGCCATCAAGGCGGTGGTGCGCGACTGGGGGCACGGCCACATCGAGATCGACTGGTCGCCCGGCTACCGGGACCCGTTCGAGTGGTTCGGCGGCGCCTCGGGCTCGGTGGTCGCGGACTTCGTGGCCGCCCTCGAGCGCCGCGATGGGCCCGAGCTGGCGCGGCAGCGAATCATGCAGGGCCCCGCGCACGCGCTGATCTTCCCCAATCTATTTCTCGGGGAGACCAACATCGCGATCGTCGAGCCGCTGGACGTGGAGGAGTGCGTGCACTGGCACACGCCGATGTTCTGGAAGGGCGTGCCCGAGTTCAACGGGCGCCTGCTGCGGATGGCCGAGGCGGGCATGGGCCCCGCGTCCTTCCTGATGCCGGAGGATCTGATCATCGCCACCCGCAACCAGCAGGGCCTGCGCGCGCGCACGCCGGAGTGGCTGCTGCTCAGCCGCGGCCTCAACCGCGAGTACGTGGACGACCAGGGCCGCGCGGTCTCCCACGTCACCGACGAGACCACGAACCGGGCGCTCTGGCGGCACTACCGCGCGGTCATGACCGAGGCGTAGCGCGCGCCGCCGCGATGGTCAGCGACCAGGACCACCAGGCGGTCGTCGAGTTCCTCTATCGGGAGGCGCGCCTGGCCGACGAGGCCCGCTACGCCGAGTGGCTCGCGCTCTGGACCGACGACGCGGTCTACTGGGTGCCGGCCAGCACCGATCCCGACGCCGATCCGGAGACGCGCATCTCGCACATCTACGACAACCGCGCCCGCCTCGAGACCCGGATCAAGCTGCTGCAGACCGGCCACCGCTACAGCCAGGAGCCCGCGTCCCTGATGCGGCGCCTCATCTCGAACATCGAGGTGGTCGATGGACGGGACGGCCAGCTCGTCGCGGGCTCGAACTTCATCCTGGCCGAGCTGTCCGTCCAGGCCAAGGCCGAGATGCACTGGTGGGTGGGGCGCGCCACGCATCACCTGCGGCGCGTGGACGGCGCGCTGCGGATGAGCCTCAAGAAGGTCGTGCTGATCAACGCGGCCGAGCCGCTGCCGAACCTGTCGTTTCTGATCTAGATCGCGCCCTCGGCGGCGAGCGCGCGGATGTCGGCCTCGGTGTAGCCCAGCTCGGCGAGGATCTCCTCGCGGTGCTGGCCCAGCAGCGGGGACGGCTCGATGGTGGTCGGCGAGGCGGAGAGCTTGATCGGGTTGCCGACGGTCAGGTACCGCCCGCGCACCGGGTGCTCGACCTCCACGATCATCTCGCGCGCGAGCAGGTGCGGGTCGGTCAGCACCTCGCCGGTGTCGAGACAGGCCCCGCACGGTACCCCGGCCTCGCCCAGGATCTTCATCACGTCGTGCTTCGGGCGCTCGGAGGTCCAGCTCTCGACCAGCTTGTCCACCTCGGCGCGATTGCGCCAGCGGGCGTCCGGCGCCTCGTAGCGCGCGTCGCCGATCAGGTCCTCGCGGCCGATCGCGCGCAGCAGCGGGTGCCACATCTGCTGCTGCACGAAGATGAACACGTAGTCGTTGGGGCCGCCCGGGTGGCAGCGGTACGTCGTGCCCGGCACGCCCGCGCCGAGCTGGTTGCCGGTGCGCTCCATGACCTTCCCGAAGCGCTGGTGGTCGCGCAGGCTCACCCGGATGAGGTTGACCACCGCGTCCTGCATGGACACCTCGACCTGCTGCCCCTGGCCGCTGGCGTGCCGCTGCATCAGCGCGGCGAGGATGCCGATCACGCAGTGCATGCCGGTGCCGGAGTCGCCGATGGACGGCCACGTGAAGGTGGGCGGCCCGCCCGGGAAGCCGGTGACGCTCATGGCCCCGCCCATCGCCTGCGCGATCGGCTCGTAGCTCTTGTAGTCGCGATAGGGCCCGTAGGAGCCGAAGCCCTTGATGCTCGCGTAGACCAGGCGCGGGTTGAGCGCGCGGACCGCGTCGTAGCCGAAGCCCAGGCGCTCGATGACGCCGGGGCCGAAGTTCTCCAGCAGCACGTCGGCCTTCTTCAGCAGCGCGCGGAAGACCTCCTGGCCGCGCGCGTGCTTCAGGTTGAGCGTCAGGCTCCGCTTGTTGCCGTTGAAGGACAGGAAGAACAGCGCGTCTTCGCCGGGGCGATCGCGCTGGGAGTACCGGGCCACGTCCCCCTTGCCCGGCTCCTCGACCTTGATCACGTCGGCGCCCAGCCACGCCAGCATCTGGCCGCACGACGGCCCCGCCTGGTTGTTCGTCAGATCGACGACTCGGATGCCGGCGAGCGCTTTGTCCATAGGCCGCCATGCTTACCACAGCCGCCCGGTGCGGGTCGAGGCCCGCCCTTGACTCCGCCCGCCGGTCCGGAGCACCCTTCGGCCGATGCCTCAGGCCGCCGACGATCGCGTGCTGGCCCTCGTCGAGCGCTTGACCGAGCAGGGCGCCGACGAGCCGGGCGTCGCGGTGTCGGTGATCCGCGGCGGCGAGGTCATCGCGCAGCGGTACGTCGGGCTATCCAGCCTCGAGCCCCGGATCCCGATCGGTCCGGAGACGCGGTTCCACATCGTCTCGGTCTCGAAGACCTTCGTCGCGGCGGCGGTGCTCGTGCTGGCGGCGCGGGGCGCGCTGCGCCTCGACGACGACATCCGTCTATATATTCCCGAGCTGCCGGCCCGAGCTGCCCGGGGCGAACGCGGTGACGATCCGCCATCTCCTGTCGATGACGAGCGGCCTCCGGGACGTGCTCGAGATCGAGCGGCTGCGCGGGGTCTGGACGTCCGGGCCGTCGAGGACGCGGGAGCTGCTCGACCTGGCGTATCGACAGACCGCGGTGAGCGCGCCGCCCGGCGCCCAGTACATGTACGCGAACGTCAACGTGCTGCTGCTGGACGAGCTGATCGCGCGCGTGAGCGGCATGCCCGCCGACACGTTTCGCCGCGCCGCGCTCTACGAGCCGCTCGGCCTGACCGCGACGAGCGCGCGCCCCCACGACGGCGTCTTCGTGCCGGACCTGGCCGAGCCCTACGTGCCGGATGGCCGCGGCGGGTGGTCGCGGTCCCGCGATCTCCTCGGCATCGCGGCCGACACCCTCACGACCACGCTCGGGGATCTCACCCGCTGGCTCCTGGCCCTGCGGACGGGCACGGTCAACGGCGTCGCCGTGACCGCGGCGATGGCCGAGCGGACGCGATTGCGGGACGGCACGCCGATCCACTACGGGCTGGGCCTGGCGGTGCGGCGCTATCGCGGGCTGACCGTGCTCTGCCATACCGGCAGCCAGCCCGGGTACAAGGCGCACGTCGCCTACGTGCCGGCGCGCGACCTCGGGGTGGTGATCCTCTCGAATCGGGAAGACACGAGTCCCGCGACGCTGGCCGCCTCGATCATGGCGGAGCTGATCGGCGACGACTTTCCCGAGCCGCATCCGGCCGCCGCGGCCGGACGGCGTTCCGCGGAGACGGCGCTCACGGGCGGGCAGATGTCAGCGGTGGAAGGCAGCTACGTCGATCTCGAGACCGGGGAATGGGTGGCGCTCACGGTCGAGGACGGCGTCCTTCGTGGCGAAACGCTGGGCGACCCGGTCTTTCTCTACGGCGAGGGAAGCGGCGTCTTCCGGGACGGGGACGACTACCGGGCGACGGTTCCCGTCGAGCTTCGGATGGAGCTCGGCCCGCGCCCGGGCGACGTCATCTGTCGGATGAACCTCGGCGGCCAGCGAATCGCGCTGCGCAAGGCCCGCGCGCCACGCTATGCCACCGATGCGCTGGGGCCCTTCACCGGCCGCTACGAGAGCTCCGAGATCGGCAGCCGGCACTCCATCCGCATCCGGGATGGCGCGCTGACCGTCGAGTACGGGCCGGGCGCGGCCCGCGCCCTGAGGTTCGTCATGGAGCCGATCGCGCCCGACATCTTCCTCGTCCGCCCGACGGCGCCGGGGATCGCGTACCGCCACGTGTTCCGGTTCGAGCGCGGCGACGACGGCGCCGTGGCGGGCGCCGTCGTCACCCTGGAGCGATTGAAGGGCGTGAGGCTCCGGCGCGTCCCGGGCTAGCTACTTGCCCTCCAGCGCGGCCAGCGGCGCGTAGTCCGCCGCGCCGCCGTGCCCGCCCGCGAACTTCGCCGGGGCGATGCCCGCCTTCTTCACGCCCGCCACCAGCGCGGCCAGGCCCGGGTTCAGCTTGTCCGGCAGCGGTCCGGCGCCGGGGCTCCAGATGTCGGTCACGAAGCCGAGCTTGGCGTCGGGGACGTAGCCGATCAGCAGGCCGTCCGCGTGCGGGTTGGGGTCGATCACGTACAGCTCGACCTGGCGCGTCCCGTCGCTCAGCACGTGCTTGCCCATCACCTCGACGATCGGGGTGCGGGTGAGGTCGCTCGGGCTCATCACGGGGTTGCGGGTGAAGGGCGCGGCGAGCACGCGCTTGAAGTGCTCGGCGGTGCCCTGGCCGGTGACGATGGTGGCTCCCGCGTCGGCGTAGGCCCGGATGCCGCCCGCGTGGTCCATGTGGTGATGCGTGAGCACGAGGTACTTCACCGGCTTGCGCACGTACTTGCCGCGCGCGGCGCTGATCGTCCAGGTGGACTGCCAGTCCGAGACCGGCGCGTCGAACACGATCAGGTGGTCCTTCATCTCGACGATCAGGCTGTTGTGCGAGCCGCCCACCACGTGCTGGATGCCGGGGGCCAGCTCCTGGAGCTTGAGGCCGGGCGAGCTCTGCGTGTCGTAGCTCGGCTGGTCCGAATCGAGGTATACGCCGATGAACTGCCGCCGGATGATCCACTGGTACGGCACGCCGGCGGTCGCCGGCCGCGCGCGCGGTGGCGAGGAAGGGCGCGGGAATCGCGAGACGGTCCGCCGCGACGGGCGTGTTCAGGGTGACGTCGCTGAGCTTCACGTCCATCACGGTGCGGCCGTTCAGCTCGTACTTGCGGGACGTCGCGATGCGGGTCGTCCCGACCGTCTGCCAGTCGGCCAGCACCAGGTCCCAGGTCACGTCGCCCCAGATGTTGTCGTAGTCGAGCGCGCGCACGCGGGCGGGCAGCCCGGTGGCCGGGTCGAAGAGGACGGTCAGGGTATGGCCGCCCACCCGGTAGTCCACCGCGGGATGCCGGACGCCGCCGACCGTCACGCTCGAGGCGCCCGTGACGCGGTCCGGGCTCTTCGACATCTCGAGCGCGAGCAGGGGCGAGGCGGCGAGCAGCTCGCGCTGGGCGGTGGCGAGCCGGAGGCTCGACATCGAATGCGCCGGCGGATTCGCCTCGCGGCTCTGCTTGGTGCGGCCGTTGCTGTCGATGCCGGCCACGTAGCCGGCCTGCGGGGCGACGATCTCGGTGAACGTGAAGGTGCGCGGGGCCGGGTACTGGAAGTTGCGCACCCAGTCGGTCCGCGTGACGCCCGCGGCCACGTCGGTGACCGAGACCACCGTCGAGTCGCCGGCCAGGCGCATCTCGCCGCCGGCCTTGGCGGACTGCTCGGGCTCCCACTGTCGCACCGTCGCCTTGTAGGAGATGGTCTTGACGGCGGCCAGGGCGTCGGCGCCGCCCTGGGCCGTGACGGCCCGGGCCACGAGATCGCCGCCTCCGGACTGCATGGACGCGCAGGCCACGACCACCATCGAGACGGCCAGCGACACGGCGAGCATTGTCGAGAAGCGCTTCATGGGTTCTCCCTCCCGGGAAGTGTGGGTGGCGGCACAGTACCCGGGCGCGCGCGGGACTGTCAAGCCGGAGCGCCCCGCGGGCATGCCGAGCGCGTGGTCTTGGGATAGGATACGCGCCGAGGCCAGCGTGTGAGAACCGGGAGTGAGTATCGTGAAGCCCTGCGTGACGGACGCCGGGTCTGGGTCATCGGCGAGGGGCTCGTCGAGGACGTGACGCTCCATCCG
Organism: uncultured Candidatus Rokubacteria bacterium; assembly: GCA_963747235.1. Taxonomy (GTDB): domain Bacteria; phylum Methylomirabilota; class Methylomirabilia; order Rokubacteriales; family CSP1-6; genus CAMLFJ01. The sequence goes on along the minus strand of CAVVEU010000033.1, from coordinate 33,035 downwards.
GCCACGCGGCCGATGGTGGACGAGTACGTCGCCTGGTACGACCGCCACCACGACCCCGCGTGGCGGGACGTCCTGCTCGCGCCGGCCGACGGCGGCGGCCCGCGGATGCCGTGGGCGTTCACGCTGCCGCGGACCTCGGCCGATCTGCGCGCGATGGGCCGGAGCTACGCCCGGACCATCTTCCTGACCGCGGGCAACATGACCCACACGCCCGGCTACGGGAACCTCATCGCCCTCGGCATCCTCGACGTGGTCCAGCAGCGCAATGTCTCTCCGGAGCAGATCGCCGCCGCCGCCGCGTATCGTGACCTGATCGTCCGCACCGGCCGCTTCCTGACCTTCTCCGCGGGCGCCGCCACCATCGGCTACCGGCTTCGCGAGGACGCGGATCAACGGGCGGCGCTCCGCGTGGTCCGCGAGACCGGGGCCGGTCTCGTGCTGAGCGGCAAGGTGGGGATGCACACGAGCCCGGTCTACGCGGAGGACGTGTACATCGGCGCGCACTCCGGGGTGGACCGCGACGGGCACCGGGCCACGTTCGTCGTGCCGGTGAACGCGCCCGGCGTCACCGTGGTCTGCCGGAAGGTCTCGGCCCGCCACGCGAACCCGTTCCTGGCTCCGCTGAGCAGCCGCTTCGACGAGCTGGACGGGCAGATGTGGCTCGAGGAGGTGCTGGTCCCGTGGGACCGGGTGTTCCTCACCGAGCCGTCGCCCGACCCGATCGCCGCCTGGTGCTTCTGGCATCAGCTCTACGCCTGGCTGGCCAAGGCCGAGTTCACGCTGGGGCTCGCGCTCGCCTGCGCGCACGCGATGGGGCTCAAGGATCACGAGCCGACGATCGAGCACCTGATGGATCTCGTCGTGGACGTCCAGACCGTCCGGAGCTGCCAGACCGCCGCGGAGCTCGACCCCGACGTCTCGACCGCGGGCTACTGCGTGCCCGGACGCGGCCACGTGGCGGCGGGCAGCATCGCGATGCAGAAGGCGCGGCAGCGCATGGCGGAGATCCTCCGGATCGTGCCCGGCTCGTCGCTCGTGGTGGCGCCGTCGGACAAGGACCTGACGTCGCCCGAGGTCGGGGCGGGGCTCGAGGAGTCCTTCGGCGGGGGCCAGTACACCGCGCTGCAGCGCGCGGCCCTGCTCCAGCTCGCCGCCGATCACGTGTCCTCGGCCCTCGACGGCCGCGAGTCGGCCTTCGAGCTGCACGCCAACGGCGGGCTCGTGGCCTGGCGCGCGCGGCTCCGGCGCGCGTTCACCGGGTACAACGAGCTGGCCAACGGCGTGCTGCGCGCCCTCAGCCTCGACATGCCCGCGATCGATATGGACAGCCTGCGGGCCATCGCGCTGCCGCAACGACGCCCGGTCGCTCCGCCCGCGGCCGGTCCCGCGGGGCCCCGGAGCCGCCGCGATTGGGATAGGATAAGCAGCCGGCAGCCACACGTAGGGCACACCGGACTCGGAGGGGCGCGATGTCGCGGGTTGGGCTCGGGCAGGGGAGCGGGATGTCGCGCCGGGCCGTGCTGGCCCTGGCGCCGGGGCTGGTGGCCCTCGGCGCCTCCCGCGCGCTGGCCCAGCGCCCGCCGGGTCCGGCCCGTCATCGGATGGCTCGCCTACGTCAGCCCGCCGGACGCGGGACTCGAGAACCTGCGGCTGGGCCTCCAGGAGCTGGGCCACGTCGAGGGCAAGAGCTTCGTGCTGATCCCGCGCTTCGCGAACGGCGACTTCACGCGGCTGCCCGGGCTGGTGGACGAGCTGCTGGCCGAGCGCCTGGACATCCTGGCCTCGCGCGGCCCGTCGGTGGATTACCTCAAGACCGCCCGCGCGCGCGTGCCGGTGGTGTTCGCCTACAGCGGCGACCCGGTGGCGGCCGGATTCGCGGACAGCCTGGCCAAGCCCGGCCGCAACATGACCGGCATCACCTTCATGGCCCTCGAGCTCTCCAGCAAGCGCATCGAGCTGCTCAAGGAGCTGGTGCCGCAGGCCACGCAGATGGCGCTGCTGTCGAACCCGGAGCACGCGGGCGAGCTGGCCGAGTACCGGGTGACCGAGGACGCGGCCCGCCGGGTGGGCGCCACCATCACCCGCCACCTGGCCCGGAGCCCGGCGGAGCTGCCCGCGGTCATGGAGAAGATCCGCGCGAGCCGCCCGGGGGCGATGATCGTGTTCCCCGATTCGCTCACGCTCGTGCGCCGGGCGGAGATCGCGGAGTTCGCGGCCCGCGAGAAGATCCCCAGCATGTTCGGCTGGAGCGAGTTCACCGACGCGGGGGGCCTCGCGAGCTACGGGCCGGGCGTGATCGACAGCTTCAAGGGCCTGGCGACGTTCGTGGACAAGATCCTCAAGGGAGCGGACGCGAGCAAGCTCGCGATCGAGCAGGTCAGCCGGATCCTGTTGACGATCAACATGACGGCGGCGCGCCGGATCGGGCTGACGGTGCCTCCGTCGATCCTGGTCCGGGCCGACCGCGTCATCGACTAGCCGAAGGAGAAGGAACATGGCCGAGCGAGAGCTGACGTACGGGGAAGCGGTCAAGGAAGCCATCGCCGAGGAGATGCGCCGGGACCCGAGCGTGTTCATCATCGGGGAGGACATCGCCGAGGCCGGCCATCCGTTCAAGACCCTGGTCGGGCTGGTGCAGGAGTTCGGCACCGAGCGCGTGATCGACACGCCGATCTCCGAGCCCGGCTACGCGGGCATCGGCGTCGGCGCGGCCATGACCGGCATGCGGCCCATCGTGGACGTCATGTTCGGCGACTTCATCACGCTCACCATGGACCAGATGGTGAACCAGGCCGCGAAGGCGCACTACATGTCGGGCGGCAAGATCAAGGTGCCGATCGTCTTCCGCACCACGCTCGGGGCCACGCGCCGCTCCGCCGCCCAGCACTCGCAGTCGCTCCACGCGTGGGTGAGCCACGTGCCCGGCCTCAAGGTCGCGCTGCCCTCGGGCCCCTACGAGGCCAAGGGGCTCATGAAGACCGCGATCCGCGACGACAGCCCGGTGGTCATCTTCGAGGACAAGATGATGTACCGCCTGAAGGGCCCGGTGCCCGAGGGCGACTACACGATCCCGTTCGGCGTGGCCGAGGTGAAGCGCGCGGGCACGGACATCACGATCGTGGCCACCAGCAGCATGGTGGGCGTGGCCCTGGGCGCGGCCAAGCTCCTGGAGGACGCGGGCATCAGCGCGGAGGTCATCGACCCGCGGACGACGTGGCCGCTCGACAAGCAGGCGCTGATCGACTCGGCGAAGAAGACCTCGCGCGCCCTGGTGGTGGACGAGGGCTACGAGCGCTACGGCGTCACCGCCGAGATCGCCGCGGTCATCGCGGAGGGCGCGTTCTACTATCTCGACGCGCCGGTGAAGCGCATGGGCGCGATGGACGTGCCGGTGCCGTTCTCGCCGGTGCTGGAGGACCTCACGGTGCCCTCGGAGCAGACCGTCTTCGAGGCCGCCCGCGCGCTATGCCGCAAGGCCTAGCACCCTCTCCCCTCGGGGGAGAGGGCAGGGTGAGGGGGCCAAAAGTGAGGGGAGCAGTCTAGCGATGCCGACCAACGTCATCATGCCCGCGCTGGAGCTGGCGCAGGAGACCGGCAAGGTCGTGCGCTGGATGAAGGCGCCCGGCGATACCGTGCGGAAGGGCGAGCCCATCGTCGAGATCGAGACCGACAAGGTCACGGTCGAGATCGAGTCGCCCGCCTCCGGCATCCTGAGCAATGTCACCGCGCAGGAAGGCGACGTCATCCCGGTCGGCCAGACCATCGCCCTCATCGCCGAGCCGGGCGACAGCCCTCGCACCGTGCCGCTCACCCTGCCCTCTCCCCGTGGGGAGAGGGCAGGGCTGACGGGCGCCGCAGGGTGCCACGGGTCCGCCTCCCGGGGAGAGGGCAGGGTGAGGGGCCGAGGGCGAGGGCGTGAAGGCCTCCCCGCTCGCCCGCCGCATCGCCGAGGAGCACGGCGTGGACCTCGCGCGCATCAAGACCGCGAGCGGCAAGATCGAGAAGGCCGACGTGCTCGCGTTCGTGGAGAGCCGGAAGCTGGCGCCGACCAATGGCGCGATGGTGGTGCGACTCGTCGCGGCGTCGCCGAAGGCGCGGCGGCTCGCGGCGGAGCGTGGCGTGGATCTGAGCGCGCTGCGCGGGTCGGGGCCGGGCGGCGCGGTGCTGGTGGCGGATGTGCCCGCCGTCGCGGCGCCCGGTCACCACCGGCCCCTCACCACCGGGCCCCTCACCCTGCCCTCTCCCCAGAGGGGAGAGGGGGTCGGCACGGTGTGGCGGATCATGGCCGAGCGGATGACCGCGTCGTGGACGACGGCGCCGCACTTCTACCTGGTGCGCGAGGTCAACGTGGCGCGGCTGGTGGCGTGGCTCGGGACGGCGCGCAAGCAGACCGGGGCGCACATCACGTACTCGGACCTGCTCGTGAAGCTGGTGGCGGCGACGCTGGCGCAGCACCCGCGCGTCAACGTCTCGTGGAAGGACGGCGCGCTCGAGCGCCACGCCGAGATCAACATCGGCCTCGCGGTCGCGCTGGAGGACGGCCTGGTGGTGCCGGTGATCGCGCGGGCCGACACGCTCGGCCTCAAGGACATCGCGACGCGCCGCGAGGACCTGGTGGCCCGCGCCCAGGCCGGCAAGCTGCGTCCGGCGGATATCCAGGGCGGCGTGTTCACGATCAGCAATCTCGGCATGTACGGCGTGGACGCCTTCAGCGCCATCGTCAATCCGCCGCAGGCCGCGATCCTGGCCGTCGGCCGCATCGCCGACCGCGTGGTGCCCGTGAACGGCCAGCCGGCCGTGCAGCCGACCATGACGCTCACGCTGTCCTGCGACCACCGTGCCCTCGATGGCGCCCGCGGCGCCCAGTTCCTGGGCGCGCTCGCGGACCTGATCGAGGAGCCGCTGGCCCTGCTGACCTGAGGCTCGACCCCCCATGCCCTCGACCGACCGTTACGGCCTGACCGTCACCACGTCGTCGCCCACCGCCTTCGATCGGTTCCAGGAGGGCATGGACGATCTGCTGGCCTACGGCCCCGGCGCGGAGGAGCGCTTCGCGGCCGCGCTCGCCGCCGACGAGCGGCTGGCGCTGGCGCACGTGGGGCGGGCGCTCCTCGCCGCGGTGCAGGGAGACGCGGCGGCCGCGCGCGCCGCCACCGCGCGCGCCCGCGAGACGGTGGACGGTGCCACGCGGCGCGAGCGGCAGCACGTCGAGGCGGTGAGCGCGTTCATCGCGGGAGAGACCGCGCGCGGCCTCGCGCTGGTGGACGAGCACGTGGCCGAGTTCCCGCGCGACGCGATGCTGGTCAACCAGGCGAGCAGCGCGATCGCCCTGGCCGGGCGGAGCGACCGCGAGGAGCACCGCGTGGCGTTTCTCGAACGGCTCGCGCCCGCCTACGGGGACGACTGGTGGTTCCAGTCCGCGCTCGCCTTCACCTATCACGAGGTGGACCGCTTCGAGGAGTCGCGGCGGCTGTCCCTGGCGTCGCTCGACCAGTATCCCCGCAACGCGAGCGCCGCCCACAACCTGGCCCACATCGCCTTCGAGACGCTCGACATCGAGGCGGGCTCCGCGTTCCTGGACGACTGGATGGCCGGCTACGACCGGCGCGCCCACTTCCACTGCCACCTCGCCTGGCACCAGGCGATGTTCGCGCTGCACGAGGGCCGCTACGCGCAGGCGCTCGCGCTGTTCGAGCGCGACATCCTGGCCGCGAGCAACGCGCGCTCCACCATGACCGACGGCACCGCGCTGCTCTGGCGCGTGCGGCTCGACGCGGCGAGCCCGGGCGCGCTGCCGTGGCGGACCCTGGCCGACATCGCGGGGCGCGTCTCGCGGCCCGGCTACCTCTTCGGCGAGTGCCACGCCGCGCTGGCCTACGCGGCCTGCGGCGACGAGGCGGCGCTGGCGAAGATGATGGACGGCCTGCGGGCGCTCGACGCGAAGGGCAATCCGATCGCGGGCCGGGTCGTCCTGCCGCTGGTGCAGGGGACGGCCGCCTTCACGGCGGGCGACTTCGCGGGGGCGCTGGCCCACTTCGAGCCGGTCGAGCACGAGATGCACCGCATCGGCGGCAGCCACGCCCAGTGGGAGCTCTTCGAGGAGACCATGGTGGCGTGCTACCTCGAGCTCGCGCGCTACGACGACGCCCTGCGCCTCGTGCGCCGGCGCCTCGCGCGCCGCGCCTCGCCGCGGGACCAGAAGTGGCTCGCGCGGGCGAGCGCCGGGCTCGGCGAGCACTAACATGATCGAGGTGCGCCGGCTGGGGCCGCAGATCGGTGCCGAGATCCTGGGCGTGGACGTCCGGAGGCTCGACGACGCGGGCTTCGCCCGGATCTACCGCGCGTGGCTCGATCACAACGTGGCGGTGGTGCCCGGGCAGGAGCTCGAGCTCGACGACTTCGTGACCTACAGCCGCCGCTTCGGCCAGGTCGTCCCGCATCCCTCGAAGATGACGCGCCACCCGGAGCGCCCCGAGGTCACCCTGCTCGGCGTGAACAAGTTCGGCGCGGACGGCGCGCTCGACCTGGCGATCTACCGCCGCGGCGCCGAGGGCTGGCACACCGACGGCGCCTATGACGAGGTGCCCTTCAAGGCGACGCAGCTCTACGCCCTCGCGGTGCCGAGCCGCGGCGGCGACACGCACTTCGCCAGCATGTACGCGGCCTACGACGCGCTGCCGCCCCGGTTGAAGGAGCGCCTGGAGGGCGCAAGGGCGCCTTCACCTATGGCGGCCGCCGGAAGGCGACCGCGCTGCTCAACGCGGAGGACCGCGACTGGACGCCGGTCTTCCACCCGATCATCCGCACGCATCCGGAGACCGGCCGCCGGGGCCTCTACTTCGACCCGGGCAAGATCCTCTCTATCGACGGGCTCGAGGCGGCGGAGAGCGACGCGTTGATCGACGAGCTGACCGAGCGCATGATCCAGCCCGAGGGCTGCTACACGCACCGGTGGCGCAAGGGCGACATCGTGATCTGGGACAACCGCTGCTCGTACCACAAGGCGGCGGGCGACTATCCCCCGGAGGAAGATCGCATCCACTGGCGCGTGTCGATCAAGGAGCGGACATGAACGTCGTCGCGAGAATGCTCACCCCGGAGCAGGACGGCATCCCGGGCTACATGGCGCATCCGGACGCGCCCGGCCAGCGGCCGGGCATCCTGATGGTGCACCACGCCCACGGCGTCACCGCGGACTACAAGATCGACGCCTATCGCCTCGCGTGCCTCGGCTTCAACGTGCTCGCGCCCGATCTCTTCAACATGTTCGGCATCGCGGGCACCACCCACATCGGCATGGGCGCGGATCTGCAGGCCAAGCACGGCGACGACGAGTTCCTGGGCAAGATGGACGAGGCCTGGCGCTACCTGATCGACCGCATGCACACCGATCCGGCGCGCACCGGCTGCATCGGCCACTGCATGGGCGGGCGGCTGCTGATCCCGTTCGCGTCCGATCACCCGTCGGTGAAGGCGATCGTGCTCTACTACCCCTCGGTGCGCGACGAGCCCGAGACCTCGCACCGGCCTCGGCATGCCTTCCACCTGGCGAAGACGCTCCAGTGCGCCTCGCTGGTCTTCGCGGCGGGCCTGGACTACATCGCGACGCCGGCCATCCAGGGCCCGCTCTGGCAGAGCTTCATCCAGAATGGCAAGCTCGTGGAGTGGCACTTCTTCTCCGACGCCAACCACGGCTTCCGCCACCCGGACAACCCGGGCTTCCAGCCGTACTACGCGGACCTGAGCTGGCCCCTGACCACCAGCTTCCTGCAGCGCACCGTCTGATCGCAGAGGAGGAGATCGACATGAGCGAGCCCAAGCAGAAGTTCAGCGCGAGCCTGGCCAAGGACGCCGTCTACCAGCAGGGCCTCCGCAGCTTCATGGAGTACCGCGACCTCGGCATCGCCGACGCCACCCACGGCAAGATGCGCGCCCACATCGTCCGCGTGAAGCAGGGCGGCGACACCCACGATCTCCACACCACCGGGCTGCACAAGCACGAGTGCGACTTCCAGATGTTCTACGTGCTCAAGGGCACGATCAAGTTCGTCTACGAGGGCCAGGGCGAGCGCACCTTCGGCCCCGGCGACTGCGTGCTCCAGCCCGCCGGCATCGTCCACAACGAGCTCGAGTGCACCGACGACCTCGAGATCCTCGAGATCTACTCGCCCGCGGTGCACCCGACGGTGGCGGTGGAGAAGATGCCCGAGGCCGTCGCCGCCGCTCACTAGTCCCTTGCTCCTCCCTCTCCCCCTTCGGGGGAGAGGGCAGGGTGAGGGGGTCCCTCTCGAACCGACGACACCGAGGCCAACCATGCGCAAGACCATCACCGGCACCGGCGGCATGCTGCTCCTCCAGACGCTCAAGGACGCGGGCGTGGAGTATCTCTTCACCAATCCCGGGTCCGCCGAGACCGGTCTCTTCGCCGCCATCGCCGAGGATGGCGACAACCGGTTGGTCGTCGGCAAGCACGAGGGCCTGGTGGCCGCGATGGCCGACGGCTACCACCGCGTCAGCGGCAAGGTCGGCGTGGTCATCGCGCACGTCATGGGCGGCTCCTACCAGCTCGCGGGCCAGCTCTTCAACGCGCAGGTGGCGGGCTCATCCTTGCTCGTGATCGCGGGCGACTGGGCCTCGGAGCTCCAGGACTACCGCGGGCTCGCCCCGTTCCCCGGGCTGAGCCAGGCCGAGTCCATGCGCCCGATCACCAAGGAAGCGCGCTGCGCCTACCAGGTGCACACGAACCCCAAGGCCATCAGCGTGGCCACCATCCGTGCGCTGCGCGAGGCCACCACGCCGCCGACGGGCCCGTGTACCTCTCGATCAGCGCGGAGCTGCTGCACACGGAAGGGCTCGAGGCGACGATCGGCGAGGGCGCGGGGTACCAGATCGAGCGGCCGGGGCCGGCGCGGGCGCAGACGGTGGCGGCGATCGCCAAGCGGCTGGGCGAGGCGCAGTGCCCGGTGCTGATGTTCGGCGATGATGTCTGGCGGGAGGGCGGGCAGGCCGAGGCGGTGCGGCTGGCCGAGGCGCTGGAGGCGCCGGTGTTCGCGAGCCGGCAGATCTTCCCGAACTTCCCGACGCGGCATCCGCTCTTCTGCGGCAACTATCCGGTGTCCAAGGACTTCGAGAAGGCCACCGGGCTCAAGCCGGACCTGATCTTCCTCGTGGGCTGCCAGGGCGTGCACGGCAGCGTGAACGAGCCGGTCATCATGCAGATCGGGCCGAACCCGCTGCTGATGGGCCGGCACTACCCGCTGGACCTGGCCGCGCAGTGCGAGACGACCGAGACCCTGAGGGCCATCACCCTGGCGCTCGGGCGCGTGCACGGGGCGGAGAAGGCGGGGGCGTGGGCCACCCAGCGCGCGAAGGTGCGCACCTACGCCGCGATGCTGATCGAGCGGGAAGAGAACCTGGTGCGCGAGCACGAGCACGATTCGCCGGTGCACCCGGCGGTGCTGGAGGCGCACCTGGCCTCCATCCTGCCGAAGAACACGGTGATGGTGCAGGAGAGCTCGACCGCGCGGACCACGCTGATGGCCTTCGGCCACGGCGGCATGGACTGGACGCGCAGCGGCGGCGGCTCGCTCGGCTTCGGCGTGGGCGCGGCCATCGGCGCCAAGATCGCGGTGGGGCGCGAGCGGCCGGTCGTCCTGCATCTCGGCGACGGCGCGCTCGGCTACAGCGCGTCGGGGTTCTGGACGATGGCGCGCTACAACACCGCGGTGCTCACGATCGTGTCCAACAACGAGAGCTACCAGATCGTGCGGCACAACTGGGCCAAGGAGATGCCGGACAGCAAGATGATCCGCGAGGGCAAGTACCCCGGCCTCTGGCTCAGCGCCCCCGCCACCGACCACGTGGCGCTGGCCCGCTCGCAGGGCGTGGACGGCGAGGCGGTCACCACCGTGAAGGAGCTGGAGCCGGCGCTCCGCCGCGGCATGGACAAGATCACGCGCGAGAACCGGCCGTACCTGATCGACGTGTCGGTGCAGCGCGAGGGGATCGGCGCCGAGTCCACCTGGTACCAGGACTGGCAGCTCTGACCGACCTCGACGCGCGAGACGCGTTCCCCGCCGCCCGCGCGGCATCGGCGCTGGCGCGTCCTGGGCCTCGTCCTCATCGGCCTCGTCGTGCTGGCCGCCGGCGCGTACGGCGTCCACGCCTGGCGCTACTGGAGCCGTCACGTCTCGACCGACGACGCCTTCGTCGAGGGGCACGTCTCGCCGGTCAGCGCCCGGGTGCGAGGCACCGTGCTGGAAGTCCTCGTGCGCGACAACCAGGAGGTGCCGGCCGGGCGCGCCGCTGGCGCGCCTGGATCCGCGGGACCTGGAGGTGAAGGTCCACCAGGCCCGGGCGGCGCTCGCGACGGTGGCGGGCCGGCACCACATGGCCACCGAGGGTGTGCCCATGACGGACGAGTCCACCCGCAGCCAGGTGACGCGCGCCGAGGCGACCGTGGCGGGGGCGGCGCTCGGCATCGACGGCGCGCGGCGGACGCTCGAGGAGCGGCGCAGCCGCCTCGTGGCGCGGCGGGCGTCCGTCCAGGCCGCGCAGGCCGACGTCGCGGCGCGCCAGGCGGACTTCGAGCGCGCGCGCCTCGATCACCGGCGCATGCGGGAGCTGCTCGATCGCGGGCTGATCGCGCGGCAGGAGTTCGACCACGCCGAGGCCGCGTTCCGGACCGGCGAGGCCTCCGTCGAGGCGACACGGCAGCGCGTGCACGTGGCGCACGCCGAGGTCGCCCAGGCCGAAGCCGAGGTGGCCGCGCAGGAGGTGGCGCTGATCCAGGCGCGGCGGCTGCTCGAGGGGGCCGAGGCCGCGCTCGCCGAGGCCCGCAGCCGGCGGCGCGAGGTGACGATCCGGGGCGCGGAGGCGGTGAGCGCCGAGGCGCAGGTGGCGGAGGCGCGCGCCGCCCTGCGCGAGGCCGAGCTGAATCTGGAATACGCGTCGATCACCGCGCCGGTCGCCGGCCGCGTCACCCGCCGGACGGTGGAGGTGGGGCAGACCGTGCAGCCGGGCCAGCCGCTGCTCGCGATCGTGGACGCGGCCAGCGTGTGGGTGATCGCCAACTACAAGGAGACCCAGCTCACCCACGTGCGCGCGGGCCAGCGCGCGTGGGTGTCGGTGGACACGCACCCCGACCTCGTGTTCCGCGCGCGGGTGGACTCGATCCAGAGCGGCACCGGCTCGCGCTTCTCGCTGCTGCCGCCCGAGAACGCCTCCGGCAACTTCGTCAAGGTCGTCCAGCGGGTCCCGGTGAAGCTCGTGCTCGAGCCGGGGCAGAACGGGCACGCGCTGCTGGTGCCCGGCATGTCGGTCGTCCCCGTTATCGAGCTGCGATGAGCCCGCGGTTGCTGCGGGCGATCGTGGCCATCACCACCATGATGGCCACGTTCCTGGTGGTCCTCGACGTCACGATCGCGAACGTGGCGCTCGACCACATGCGAGGCAGCCTGTCCGCCGGGGTGGACGAGATCACCTGGGTGCTGACCTCGTTCCTCGTCGCCAACGCGATCAGCCTGCCCATCACCGGGTGGCTGACCGACCTCCTCGGCCGCAAGCGCCTCTTCATCGTGGCCACCGCGGCCTTCACGATCACCTCGGCCGCGGTGGGGGCGGCCCCGAGCCTGGCCGTCATCGTGCTCGCGCGGTTCCTGCAGGGGCTGGCCGGCGGGCCGCTCGTGCCGCTCTCGCAGTCCACGATGATCGAGACGTTCCCGGCGCGCCAGAGCGGGATGGCGATGGCCATCTGGGGCATCGGCGTCATGTTCGCGCCGATCATCGGGCCCACGCTCGGCGGCTGGATCACCGACAACTGGAGCTGGCGCTGGGTGTTCTACATCAACGTGCCGGTCGGGGCCGCCGCGGTGGTGATGGGCTGGCTCTTCCTCCCCGAAACCACCGAGACGCGGCCGGCGGTGCGGCGGGTGGACGTGCCCGGCCTCGTCCTGCTCGTGATCGGGGTCTCCGCGCTCCAGTTCGTGCTCGACCGCGGCCAGCGCGAGGACTGGCTCGCCTCGCCGCTCATCGTGTGGCTCGGGATCATGGCGGCGGTGGCCCTGGTCGTCCTCGTCGCGCGCGAGCTCTACGCGGAGGAGCCGGTGGTGGATCTGCGGGTGCTGCGCCACTCGACGTTCGCGGTGGCGACCGCCGCCATGTTCGTCATCAGCATCGCGTTCTACGGGATCATGGTGCTCTCGCCGCTCTACACCCAGATCCTCATGGGCTACACCGCGATGCTCGCCGGGATGGTGCTCGCCCCGGGCGGCGTGGCCACCCTGATCACGATGCCGATCGCGGGGGTGCTGATGCCCCGCATCGATCCCCGCTGGGTCATCGCCACCGGCTGCGCGCTGAACGCCTACGCGATGTACCTGATGGCCACGCTGACGCTGGAGGCGAGCTACTGGCACATCATGTGGCCGCGCTTCGTCCAGGGGCTCGGCATCGGCTTCACGTTCGTGCCGCTGTCCACCATGGCGCTCAGCGCGGTGCCGCGGCGCGAGCTGGGCCACGCCTCCGGGCTCTTCAACTTCACCCGGACCGTCGGCGGCAGCATCGGCATCGCCGCGGTGGCCACGATGCTGGAGCGCGGCTCGCAGGTGCACCAGGCGCGGCTGGCCGCCCACGTGAGCCTCTACGACCCCGAGGTGTGGGACCGCTACCAGACGCTGGTCGGGATCTACACCACGCGCGGGGCCGATCCGAGCACCGCCGAGCAGCAGGCGTGGGCGCATCTCTACGAGATGGTGCAGCGCGAGGCGCTCGCGCTCTCGTTCATCGACAACTTCTGGCGCCTCGCGTGGATCTTCGCGGCGGTCATCCCGTTCGTGATGTTCCTTCGCCGCCGGCCGCGCACCGGCGAGAGCCCGGCCGAGGTGGAGCGGGCCGCGGCCATCGTGGAGGGCTGAAGGGGTCGAGGGTTGAGGGCGCTGGTGGGCGCGCCCCGAGAAGCGATAGGATCAGGACCACCATGGCCAAGAACACAGCTCTCCCCCTGGCGCGGTACTCGGTGCTCGACCTCACGCGGGCGCGGGCGGGCCCCACCTGCGTCCGGCAGCTCGTGGACTGGGGCGCCCGCGCGATCAAGATCGAGATGCCGGGCGGCCGCTCGGGCGACGGCATGGGCGGCAACCGCCACGGCTTCGACTTCCAGAACCTGCACCGCAACAAGCAGGCCATGACGCTCAACCTGCGCGAGCCCGAGGGCGTGGCCATCTTCAAGCGGCTGGCGCAGGACGTGGACGTCGTGGTCGAGAACTACCGGCCGGACGTGAAGCGGCGCCTCGGCATCGACTACGAGAGCCTGCGCGCGATCAACCCGCGCCTGATCTACGGCTCCATCTCGGGCTTCGGGCAGAGCGGGCCCTATCGCGACCGGCCCGGCGTGGACCAGATCGCCCAGGGCATGGGCGGCCTCATGTCCATCACCGGCATTCCCGGGCAGGGGCCGGTGCGCGTGGGCATTCCCATCGCCGACCTGTGCTCGGGCATCCTGCTCGCCCAGGGCATCCTGGTCGCGCTGATCGAGCGGGAGACGACCGGGGAGGGGAAGTGGGTGCACACCTCGCTGCTCGAGGCGATGCTCTCCATGCTGGACTTCCAGGCCTCCCGCTGGCTGATGAGCGGCGAGGTCGCGCCCCAGGCCGGCAACAACCACCCGACCGGCATTCCGACCGGCGTCTTCGAGACCCGGGACGGCCACGTCAACATCGCGGCCTCCGGCGACGAGCTCTACGAGCGCTTCTGCAAGGCCATCGAGCGCCCGGATCTGCGCACCGACGCGCGCTTCGCCACCTCGAGCGCGCGCTCGAAGAACCGCGACGTGCTGATGGAGGTGCTGATGCCGGTCACCCGCCAGAAGTCCAGCGCGGACTGGGTGCGGATCATGAACGAGGCCGGCGTGCCCTGCGGGCCGATCTACCGCATCGACGAGGCCTTCGCCGATCCGCAGGTGCAGCACCTCGAGATGGCGCAGCCGGTCCACTCGCCCGAGCTGGGCGACCTCACCATCCTCGGGCACCCGGTCTCGCACGGCGAGCGGCGCCAGCCCATTCGCACCCCGGCCCCGGAGCTGGGACAGGACAACGAGGCGATCCTCACGTCGATCGGCTACTCGAAGGACCAGATCGCGGACCTCGCCAAGCGCGGGAGTCATCTGATGACGACCCCGCGCGGGGCGCTCGAGCAGGTCTGGGCGGCCGGCGGCGGCGACCCCGCGGCGCTCGAGCGGGCGAGCGTGACCGGTGACGATCCGATGCTGCCGACCGACGTGCGGATCGGCACCGCGGCCGCCGCGGTGATCGCGGCCACCGGGCTCGCGGCCGGCGAGCTCTGGCGCCTCCGCACCGGGCGCGCGCAATCGGTCGCGGTGGACATGCGCGCGGCCATCGCGGCCTTCCGCAGCGAGCGCTACCTGCGCGTGAACGGCGGGCCCGCGCCCGACGGCCACAGCCCGCTCTTCGGCTTCTATCCCACCGCCGACGGCCGGTGGATCCAGATCCACGCGAACCTGCCGCACCACCGCGCGGGCCACGTGCGTTTCATGGGCTGCGAGGAGACGCGCGAGTCCATGGCTGCGGCGGTCGCCACGTGGAAGGCGCAGGACCTGGAAGACGAGCTGAACGCGGCCGGGCTGCCCGCGGGCATGGTCCGCCCGAAGGACGAATGGCTCGCGCATCCCCACGCGCGCGCGGTGGCCGAGCTGCCGCTGCTCGAGATCGTCCGCATCGGCGACTCGGCGCCCGAGCCCTTCGGCGCCGGGGACCGGCCGCTCGCCGGCGTGCGCGTGCTCGACCTCACGCGAGTGATCGCGGGGCCCGAGGGCGGGCGGATGCTGGCCTCGCACGGGGCGGACGTGCTGCACGTCTCCGCGCCGCACCTGCCGAACCTGCCGTCGCACGTGATCGACTTCGGGCTCGGCAAGCGCGCCGCCTCGCTCGATCTGCGCCGGCCCGCCGACGCCGACCGCCTGCGGACGCTGATCGGGCGCGCCGACGTGTTCGCCCAGTCCTATCGCCCCGGCGCGCTCGCGCGGCATGGCTTCGCCCCCGAGGAGGTCGCGCGGCGGCGGCCCGGGATCGTCTTCGTCACGCTCTCGGCCTACGGGCACGCGGGGCCATGGCGCGAGCGGCGCGGCTTCGAGACGCTGATCCAGTCGGTGAGCGGGCTCGCCCACGAGCAGGGATTCGGCGGCGGGCTCGGCCGCCCGCTCCATCTCCCCGCGCAGGTCGTGGATCATGCCACCGGGTACCTGGCCGCGTTCGGCGCCCTCATGGCCCTCGCGCGCCGCGCCCGCGAGGGCGGGAGCTATCTCGTGCGCGTCTCGCTCGTGCAGACCGGGCGCTGGGTGGACGCGCTCGGGCGGGTGCCCGGGCGCCACGTGGCCGACCAGACCGCGGCCGATGTCGGCGATCTGCTCGCGAGCTGCGAGAGCCCGTTCGGCCGGCTCACCCACGTGACGCCCGCCGCGCGCCTGTCCGAGACGGCGCCGTTCTGGGCTTCCCCGCCGGTCCCGGCCGGGACGCACGAGGCGGGCTGGCTCGCGTGAGGGGCCGGAGCCTCGGCCTGAGCGCGCTGGCGCTCGCGGTCGGGCTCGTCGCGCGTCGCGGACGGGGCCGGCACGTCGACCACGCTCGACTTCGTCACCTTCGACGGCATCGACTACATTCGCTTGATCGACGAGCCGGGCCGCGAGCTGACGCGGGCCGACCTGGGCGTGGAGTTCGGCACCGTCGGCTGCTCCATCGGCGAGGATTCCCGGGCGTGCTCGTACGGGGTCGACGCCGGGGCCGCCTTCATGCCCGCGGGGACCCGGATGTACGCGGTGCGTGGGTACGCGACCGAGTTCCGGCTCGCCGCGGCCTGGCGGGACCGGCTCTTCCTCTACCAGGCCTGGCGCAACCCGCGGGCCCGGGTCGGCCGCGACCTCTGGGACATCGCGGGCCGCGTGCGCGCGATCGACGTGCAGCGCCGCGACGGGCCGCGCGCGCCGAGGGAGGCGACGCGGCCCGCGCCGGTCGCGTCGGCCCAGGACGTCGAGGCGCTCGTCGGGATGATGCTCCGCGGAACGATGCGCCGGCCGACCCCGCACGCGGCCGGCGAGCCGGAGTACTGGCTCACGATCTGGCTCGCGGATGGCACCACGCTCGGCCGGCCCTACTACGCCGACACCGGCGAGCTGATGGGCGGCCTCGCGGTGCCTGTCGAGTTCCGCGTGCTCCTCGAGCGCCATCTGGCCGGGTGACGCGGCGGCCGGGTGACGCGGGGTCGCCTCAGTCGGCGCCGGGTCGCCACTCCACCGCGCCGAAGCGCGTGTGGCCGAGGAAGTTGTACGACAGCGTCACGGTCTGCACCGACTGGTGCCGCTCGCGCAGGTCGGGGGCGCCGGTGTTCCGGCTCGTGACCAGGTACTGGATCCCGAGGGCGTGCGGCCCGAAGAGGCGCACCGTCAGCCCCACGCTGCCGCGCAGGATCACGTCCTGGCTGAAGTGGCTGGTGTCCACGCCGCGCTCCTGGTTCGAGCTGGTCCCCGCGACGTAGTACTGGCGGCCCGTCGCCTCCACCATCGCCCGCTCACCGAAGATGAGGCGGAGCCCGAGGTGGGTGAGCGGCGTCAGCCCGTAGTGATAGTCGCGCTCGGCCCGGTCCCCGACGGTCCCCGCCGCGCCGAGGCCGATGCCGGCGAGCGCGGTGCCCTGCAGCGCGACGTGGCGCGTGAGCCACCACTGGAAGACCGTGCCCATGGAGACCGCGGTGCTCGACACCCGGAAGATCTGCGGCGAGAAGTAGTCGTAGTTGCCGAAGACGCCCCACACGCCGCGGAAGTCGTCGCGGCCCAGGTCGTAGCGCCGCCCCCCGAGCAGTCCGCGGATCGAGACGTTCTCGATGGCGTCGGTGATGTCGCCCGCGTTCGGGACCGCGGTGAACTCGAAGTGGAAGTAGTCGAACGGGCGCTTGTACTCGTAGCCGGGCTTGCCCGGGAGCCCGTAGGTGATCGAGTAGTCCGCGGCGCCCTCCTGCCGCTTCACGTCCTTGTCGATATCGTTGTTCACCTCGTTGGTCAGCGTGGCGCCGAGCCGGAAACGGATGAAGATCTCCGGGTTCCGGCTCGGGAAGACCGCGTCGAACCGATCGCCGAAGGCGAGGCGATTGAACCCGGTGGGCGGGGAGATGATCGCGGCGCCGAGCTCGCGCCAGAAGCCGGGCTTCTCGCCGCCGCCTTCCAGCAGCAGGCTGGCCATCCGGAAGGCGGCCTCGCCGATGAAGGCCCCGCCGATCGCGGTATTGATGTGGTCGTTGAGGGCGGGCGGCGTGGTCTCCCCGGCGATCTCCCAGAGCAGGCTGCCGCCCAGGCTGTAGGCCAGCGACCGCCAGAAGTCGAGGCCGGCCGAGCGCGCGAAGCCGAAGTAGATGTTGCCCTGGTAGGGATGGCCGAGCTGGTTGATGCTGAACGGGTCCCGGTCGATGACCAGCGGCTCCCGCAGGTTCCGCCAGATCGAGTGCCCGTCGCTGCCGTATTCCTTCGGATCGATGAGGTGGCGGTTCACCTGGTTCATGCCGGTGAGGAACCCGCCGATCTCGAGCGCGGGAATGACGTAGCTCTTGCCCTCGCCGGTCTCCCACGAGAGGGGCTCGGCGGCCGCGGCGGGGCTCGGCGCGACCAGGGCGATGGCGAGGACGGCGGTCAGGAGCCAGGTACGCACGGGGGCTCGATGTCCAGGGGGTCATTGTGCCTGAGAACCCTCGACCGTGCATGCCCTTGACAAGGGGGGCGCGAACGTTCAAGAGTCTCGATCCATGACCCTTCCTCGACCTATCTCCCGCCTTGTCCTGGTGGGGGCGATCCTCTGCGCCATGCTGGGCCTGCTGGGGGTATCCCTGGCGACGGCTGCGCCCGAGGGCACGCTCACCATCGCGATGCACTTCAGCCCGGTCACCCGGTGGCTGGATCCCGCGGAGGGCGAGAGCACCATCACGCCCTATTTCTTGCTCTACGTGCTCCACGACGGGCTGATCAAGCCGATGCCCGGGGTGGGCTCGGGCCCGAGCCTGGCGCAGTCGTGGGCCATGGCGAAGGACTACGCTGTCCGCCGAGTTCGTGTTGCGGCCCGCGAAGTTCCACAACGGCGATCCGGTCACCGCGGAGGACGTGAAGTTCTCCTTCGAGCGCTACCGGGGCGGCGCCGCCAAGGTGCTGAAGGACGCGGTCAAGGAGATCCAGACGCCCGCGCCGAATCGGGTGAAGTTCGTCTTCAAGCAGCCGTGGCCCGACTTCGGGGCCTTCTACGGCACGTTCACGGCCAGCGCGGGCTGGGTGGTGCCGAAGAAGTACTTCGAGAGCGTCGGCGAGGAGGGCTTCCGGAAGGCTCCGGTGGGCGCCGGCCCGTACAAGTTCGTGAGCTTCAATCCGGGCGTGGAGCTGGTCGTCGAGGCCTTCGAGGGCTACTGGCGGAAGACCCCGTCCATCAAGAGGATCGTCTTCCGCAGCCTGCCCGACGAGACCACCCGCGCCGCCGCGCTCAAGAGCGGCGAGGTGGACCTGGCCATGCTGCTCACCGGGCCGACCGCGCAGGACATCAAGCGCACGCCGGGCCTGCGTCTGGCCGCGCCGCTGCTCGGCATCTTCTGGCTCGACTTCCCGGATCAGTGGGATCCGAAGTCGCCCTGGGCCGACAAGCGCGTGCGGCTGGCCGCCAGCCTCGCGCTGGACCGGCAGGCGCTGAACGAGGCGGAGACCCTCGGCCTCTCGCGTCCCGTCGGGAGCACCGTGCCGCGTGACTTCGAGTTCGCGCTGCCCTTCGAGCCGCACCCGCACGATCCGGCGCGCGCGAAGAAGCTCCTGGCCGAGGCGGGCTTCCCGAACGGCTTCGACGGCGGCGAGCTGACCCCGTTCCCGCCCTACAACTCGATGGGCGAGACCATCCAGGGGTGGCTGCAGGCGGTGGGCATCCGCACGCGGGTGCGCAGCATGGAGCGCGGCACCTTCATGACGTCGTGGCGCGAGAAGAAGCTCAAGGGCGTGGTGCTGACGATCAGCGGCGTCTCCGGCAACGCGGCGACGCGGCTCGAGTCGTTCGTCACGAAGAACGGCGCCTTCGCCTACGGGGCGCTCCCGGAGGTGGACGACCTCTTCCGGCGCCAGGCCGGCGAGCTCGACCGGAAGAAGCGGGAGGCGATCCTGCACCAGATCCAGCGCATCCTGCACGAGCAGGTCACCCAGGCGCCGGTCTATCACCTGGGCTTTCCCATCGGCGTGGGCCCGCGCGTGGACGACATCATGGCCACCGCGATCCCGGGCTTTTACATGTCCCCCTACGAGGACCTCAAGCTCCGCGCCCGCTGAGGTATGATGTCGGCCGGAGCATAATAGGAGACCCAACACGATGCGATACGAAGCACCGGAATCACTGGAGGGGGCCGTGGCCCTGCTCGCGGGAGCCAAGGGCGAGGCGCGGGTGCTGGCCGGGGGGACCGACCTCCTGGTACAGATGCGCGCCGACATGGTGGACCCCGAGCTGATCGTGGACATCAAGAAGATCGCGGAGACGCGGACGGTCACCGAGGAGAAGGGCGGCTGGCGGATCGGGGCCGCGGTGACGGGGGCGGAGCTGAAGGAGCACGCCAAGCTCAAGCAGGCGTGGCCGGGCGTGGTCGAGGCGGCCAACCTGATCGGCTCGACCCAGATACAGGGCCGTGCCACCCTGGGCGGCAATCTCTGCAACGGCTCGCCGGCCGCCGACAGCGTGCCCGCGCTGATCGCGGCGGGCGCGGTGGCCACCCTGGTCGGACCCAAGGGCCGGCGGGACCTGCCGGTCGAGGACGTCATGCTCGGCCCCCGCAAGCTGGCGCTGACCAAGGGGGAGATCGTCGTGTCGTTCCTGTTGCCGCCCCGGCCCGCGCGCTCGAGCGACGCCTATCTCCGCTTCATCCCGCGCACCGAAATGGATATCGCGGTGGTGGGGGCCGGGGTAAGCTTGACCCTCGATGCCGGTGGCACCATCACCGCGGCCCGGGTGAGCCTGGGCGCGGTGGCCGCGCGCGTGCTGCTCGTTTCCGAGGCAGCCCAGGCCATCGTCGGCAGCCGGCTCGACAAGGCGGCGCAGGACCGGCTCGAGGCGGCGGCGCGGGCGGCCTGCCGGCCGATCGACGACAAGCGCGGCACCATCGAATTCCGTACCGACGTGGCGGCCGTGCTGACCCGGCGGACCGCCCTGATCGCGCTGGACCGAGCGAGGGCGAACTGATGGCCAAGCATCACATCCAGGCAACCGTGAACGGTGACCCGGCGGAGTTCCTGTGCGAGACGGAGGACACGCTGCTCGACGTGCTCCGCGACACGCTCGACCTGACCGGCAGCAAGGAAGGCTGCTCCTCCGGCGACTGCGGCGCGTGCAGCGTGATGCTGGACGGCCGCCTCGTCTGCTCCTGCCTCGTGCTCGGTTGCGAGGTGAGCGGCCGGAAGATCGAGACCATCGAGGGCCTGGCCAAGGGCGAGTCGCTGCATCCGCTGCAGCGGCGCTTCCTGGAGGCGGCCGCGCTCCAGTGCGGCATCTGCACGCCGGGCTTCCTGGTGGCGTCGAAGGCCCTGCTCGAGAAGAACGCGAACCCGAGCGAGCACGAGGTGCGCTTCTGGCTGGCCGGCAACCTCTGCCGGTGCACGGGGTACGACAAGATCGTGACCGCGGTGATGGACACGGCCGCGGCGATGAGAAAGGGATAAATATGGCCGAGACGAACGGGCACTCCCAGGCGAACGGGCAGCACTACGTCGGCACCCGCACGATCCGTCCCGATGGCGTGGACAAGGTCACCGGGCGCGCGCGCTTCGGCGCGGACTTCAACCTGGCCGGCCAGCTCATCGGCCGCGTGCTGCGCAGCCCGCACCCGCACGCGCGCATCGTCTCGATCGATACGTCCAAGGCCGAAGCGCTGCCCGGCGTGAAGGCGGTCATCACCCGGGAAGACTTCGGGGACCAGCCGTCGGAGTTCATCCCGGCCGGCGAGATGATGATGAACTACAAGGACGTGGTGCGGAACGTGATGGCCCGCGAGAAGGTGCTCTACGAAGGCCACCCGGTGGCCGCGGTCGCCGCCACCACCACCGCCATCGCCCGGGCCGCGGTCAAGCTGATCGAGGTCAAGTACGAGATCCTCCCCCACGTCATCGACGTGGTCGAGGCCATGAAGCCCGGCGCCCCGCTGCTCCACGACGATCTCTTCACGGTCGGCGTCGAGCCCAAGCCGGACAAGCCCTCGAACATCGCCAAGCGCGTCGAGATCAAGCTGGGCGACGTCGAGGCCGGCTTCAAGAAGGCCGACGTCATCATCGAACGGGAGTTCAAGACCGCGCCGGTGCACCAGGGCTACATCGAGCCGCACGCCGCGCTGGCCACCGTGTCCGAGGACGGCTCCACCGAGCTCTGGACCACCACCCAGGGCCACTACATCGTGCGCGCCCACTGCGCGCGGCTGCTCGGCCTCGACATCGGCAAGGTCCGCGTCACCGCCACCGAGATCGGCGGCGGCTTCGGCGGCAAGACGGTGGTCTACCTCGAGCCGCTCGCCATCGCGCTGTCCCGGAAGGCCAAGCGCCCGGTGAAGATGGTCATGTCGCGCGAGGACGTGTTCAAGGCCAGCGGGCCCGACCTCCGGCGCCACCGTGCGGGTCAAGATGGGCGCCACCAAGGACGGCAAGTTCGTGGCCGCCTTCGCGGAGCTCAAGTACCAGGCGGGCGCCTTCCAGGGCTCGCCGGTGCAGCCCGGCACCATGTGCGCCTACGCCCCCTACGACATCGCGGACGTGCACGTGATCGGCTACGACGTGGTCTCGAACCGGCCGAAGGTGGCCGCGTACCGGGCCCCCGGCGCGCCGATCTCGGAGTACGCGGTCGAGAGCGTGGTGGACGAGATCGCCAAGAAGCTGCGCCTCGACCCGATCGAGCTGCGGATGATGAACGCGGCGCGCGAGGGCACGAAGGCGGCCTACGGCCCCAAGTTCGGCCCCATCGGCCTCGAGGAGACGCTCAACGCCATCAAGAAGACCGAGCACTGGAACACCCCGCTGCGGAAGTGGCAGGGCCGCGGGGTGGCCTCCGGCTTCTGGTTCAACATCGGCGGCGAGACCACCGTCTCGCTCACCGTCAACGAGGACGGCACGGTCTCGCTGATGGCCGGCACGCCGGACATCGGCGGGCTGCGCGCCTCGCTGTCCTCGGTGGTCGCGGACGAGCTGGGCGTTCCCTACGACAAGGTGCGGCCGATCATCGGCGACACCGGCTCGCTCGGGTTCAACTTCCTCACCGGCGGCAGCCGCTCGGCCTTCTCGGGCTCGATGGCCATCGTGGAGGCGGCCAAGCAGATCAAGGCCGATCTCTCCGCGCGGGCCTGCAAGCTCTGGGAGGCCAAGCCCGACCAGGTCGAGTGCAAGGACGGCGCGGTGCGGCCGCTCGGCGCGCTGGCCGAGAAGGTGAAGCCGATGACCGTCGCGGACTTCGCCAAGACCGCCGGCAAGACCGGTGG
Organism: uncultured Candidatus Rokubacteria bacterium; assembly: GCA_963747235.1. Classification (GTDB taxonomy): domain Bacteria; phylum Methylomirabilota; class Methylomirabilia; order Rokubacteriales; family CSP1-6; genus CAMLFJ01. Next base: position 10,511 of record CAVVEU010000033.1, on the reverse strand, counting down.
GCCCATCGGCGGCGTCGGCCGCATCAACGCCCAGGGCGCGGGCCCGAGCTTCGGCACGCACCTGGTGGACCTCGAGGTGGATCCGGAGACCGGGCGCGCGACGATCCTGCGCTACACGGTGGCCCAGGACGCGGGCCGGGCGCTGCATCCGGCCTACGTCGAGGGACAGTACCAGGGCGGCGCGGTGCAGGGCATCGGCTGGGCGCTCAACGAGGAGTACATCTACGGCGCCGACGGCAAGCTGCAGAACGCGGGCTTCCTCGACTACCGCATGCCGGTGGCCTCGGACGTGCCGATGATCGACGCGATCCTGGTCGAGGTCGCCAACCCGAAGCATCCCTACGGCGTGCGCGGCGTCGGTGAGACGCCGATCGTCCCGCCGCTCGGGGCCATCGCCAACGCGATGGAGAACGCCACCGGCATCCGCTTCACCGAGCTGCCGATGTCGCCGCCCAAGGTGCTGAAGGCGCTCAAGGAGAAGGGCCTCAACAAGGCCTGAGCCGCGACCGCATGGCGCGAGTGGTGCTGATCGGCAACCTCGCGCAGGTGACGGGGGGCGTCGCCGAGTTCGATCTCTCGGCGACGTCCGTCCAGCAGCTCTTCCGGCAGCTCGGCGAGCTCCATCCGGCGCTCGCGCCCCATCTCGAGTCGGGCCTGGCCGTCGCCATCGACGGCCAGATCTTCCAGGACGCCCTGCTCGAGCCCATCGGCCCCAACAGCGAAGTCTTCCTCCTCCCCGCGATCGCGGGAGGATAACCCAGGCCCCTCACCCTGGCCCTCTCCCCAACGGGGAGAGGGGATCTCGAAACCCTCTCCCCTCAGGGGAGAGGGCAGGGTGAGGGGTGGTTGAAGGAGGCGTCAATGCCACGCATGCAGCCGCTCGAAATCAACGAGCTCGACGCCGAGATCCGGCACATGTGCGAGGAGTCCGAGCAGCAGATCGGCACCTCCGCGAGCACCCGCACCTACGCGCGGAACCCGGCGGTGGTGAAGGCGCTGGCCACCTTTCGCGGCGCGCTCGCGCGCGAGGGGACCATCGACCCGGTGATCCGCGAGCTGGTGCGGATCAAGATCGCGGGGCTCAACGCCTGTCGCTACTGACTCAAGGCGCGCTATGCCGGGGCCCGGCATGCGGGAGCGACCGAAGAGAAGATCGCGGCGATCAACGACGAGACCTCCGACGCTCCTCACCCCGCGCGAGCGGGCCGCGGTCCGCTTCGCCGAGAAGCTCGCGGTGGATCACCAGAAGGTGGATGACGCGCTCTGGGCCGAGGTGCGCGCCCAGTTCTCCGAGGCCGAGGTGATCGAGCTGGTGGCGCACACCACGCTCTACATCGGCTTCGGCCGGTTCAACGAGATCGTGGGGATCGACCCCGCCTAGTGCCGGGCGCGCGGCCCCTCGTCCTCGTCTTCGTGGTGGACGGGCTCCGCCCCGATTCCATCACCGCCGAGGACACGCCCACCCTCTTCCGGCTGCGCGCGGAAGGCGTGGACCTGGTGAACAGCCACGCGGTCTTCCCCACCGTGACCCGCGTCAACGCGGCCGCGATCGCCACCGGGACGCAGCCGGGCACCAACGGCCTGGTGGGCAATCAGATGTTCGTGCCCGCGGTGGACGAGCGGCGCGCCTTCGACACCGGCAACTACCGCAACTTCCTCGCGCTCGAGCGGGCCGACCGGCGGCCGCGTCCTCCAGGTGCGCGACGCTCGCCGAGCGGCTCCACGCCCGCGGGCTCGCGCTGGCCGGGGTCAGCTCGGGCTCGACGGGCAGCGCGTTCCTGCTGAACCCGAAGGCGCCCGACGGGGTGGGCGACGCTCGTCAACGGCTACCTCGATCCGGGCAAGACGGTGGCGTATCCGGCCGCGGTCAGCGAGGCGGTGCTGGCCCGCTTCGGGCCCGGCGCCGGTGAAGCAGCCGGGCGGCGCGCGCTTCGACGACTCGGTCAACTGGACGCAGCGGGTGCTGCGCGAGTACGTGCTTCCCGAGCTCGCGCCCGCTGTCGTCATCAACTGGCTCACCGAGCCGGACCACAGCCAGCATCACGTCGGCGTGGGCTCGCCCGCCGCGCGCGAGGCGCTCCGCAACGGCGACCGGGAGATCGCGCGGGTGCTGGCGGGGCTCGACGCCGGCTCCACCAGCGTGCTGGTGGTCTCCGACCACGGGTTCACCACCAATACCGCGGGGGTGGACGTGGCGGGCGCCCTGATCGAGGCCAAGCTGAAGGCGGCGCCCGATTCCACCGACGTGATCCTGGCCAGCAGCGGCCAGGCGGTCGCGCTCCACGTGCAGGACCGTGATCCGGAGCGGGTCGCGCGGCTGGCCCGCTTCATCCAGGCGCAGGACTGGGGCGGGGTGGTCTTCTCGGCCGGGCGCGTGGACGGCGCCTTCCCGCTCGAGCTGATCGGGCTGGCGAACCGCGACCGCGGCCCCGACCTGCTCTTCACGTTCCCGTGGACCTCCCGGCGCAGCGCCTTCGGGGTGCCCGGCACCGATCTCGCGGCGGTGAGCGCGGGCGGGGCGCCCTACGTGAGCGACCACGGCAGCATGAGCCCGTGGAACGTGCGCAACACGTTCCTGGCCTGGGGCGCGGGCGTGAAAAAGGGGATCACCGCGCCCGCGCCGGCCGGCAACGTGGACGTGGCGCCGACCGTGCTCGCCCTGCTCGGTGTCGAGGGCGAGGCGCGGCCTGGACGGTCGCGCGGTGACCGAGGCGCTCGCGGGCGGGCCCGACCCGGAGCAGGTCGCGGCGGAGACGCGCATCCACACCGCGGCGGCCGGGCGCCTACCGCGCCGCGCTGCAGATCTCGACGGTGGACGGCCGCCGCTACGTGGACAAGAGCTGGCGCGTCAGCTGAGCTGCGCCACCGTCGGCCGGTCGCCCGCCAGGGTGGTCCGGCGCACGTCGCGCGGCTCGTGCTCGGGGAAGGGCCGCGCCCGGTGCATGGTCTGGCGGTTGTCCCACATCACGAGGTCGCCGACCCGCCACCGGTGCGAGTAGACGAACTGCCGCTGGGTGGCGTGCTCGACCAGGTCGCGCAGGAAGGCGCGCGCCTCCGGCACCGGCCAGCCGATGATGCCGCCGGCGTGTGACGAGAGATAGAGCGACTTGCGCCCGGTCACCGGATGGGTGCGCACCAGCACCTGGCGCACCGGGGCGAAGCGCTCGCGCTCGTCGTCGGTGAAGTCGGTGAAGCCGAGGATCTGGCGCGAGTAGAGCTGCGAGTGCTCGCAGATCAGGTCCTCGCACAGCGCGCGGGTCTCCTCGTCGAGGGCGTCGTAGCCCGCGCGCATGTCCGCGAACTCGGTGTTGCCGCCTCGCGACGGGATGCTGTAGGCGTGCAGCAGCGAGTACTTCGCGGGAATCGGCTTGAACGAGCTGTCGGAGTGCCAGAGCCGGTTGCCGAGCCCGAAGAGGCGCGTGCGGCTGTCTCGCGCGAACACCCGCTCGTCCTTGTCGAGGTTGGACACGTCCGCGAACACGGTGGGCAGGCGATACTCGGCGCGCAGCCCGGTGCCGACCGCGTTCTCGATCGGGCCCAGCGCCAGCGTGAAGGCCATGTGCTGGTCGGGGGTGACGGGCCGGCCGTGGAAGACCAGCACCGCGTACCGGTCCATGCCGGCGTGGATGGCGGCGACCTCCTCCGGGGTGAGCGGCTTGGCGAGGTCGATGCCGTCCACCTCGCCGGCGAGGCAGGGTCCGACCTGTCGGATCGTGATGGCCATCGGAGCGGGCCTCCTACGCGGTATGATGCGCCAATCATGGCGGAGACACCAGCCCCCGTCCGGCCCGTCGAGCCGATCACGCGGCCGTTCGACGCGGAGGTGGCCCTGCCGGGGTCGAAGAGCTACAGCAACCGCGCGCTCCTGGTCGCCGCGCTGGCCCGCGGGCGCTCGGAGATCACCCAGGCCCTCTGGTCGGACGACACGCGCTACATGCACCGGGCCCTCGAGGCGCTCGGGGTGCGGGTGACGGCCGACGAGGCGGCGCACGCCTTCACGGTGGAGGGCGTGGACGGCCGTTTCCCCGCCGCGGAGGCCACGCTCGACATCGGCAACGCGGGGACGGCCGCGCGCTTCCTGACCGCCGCCGTCGCCCTCGGGCAGGGGACCTTCGTGGTGGACGGCTCGCCCGCCATGCGCAAGCGCCCGATCCAGCCGCTGCTCGACGGCCTGCGCGCGCTCGGGGTGGACGCGGAGAGCCGCGAGGGCACCGGCTGCCCGCCGGTGGTGGTGCGGGCCAAGGGCATCGACGGTGGCCGCACGCGCATGCGCGGAGACATCTCGAGCCAGTACTTCAGCGCGATCCTGCTCGCCGCGCCCTACGCCCGCCACGACGTGGAGATCGAGGTGGAGGGCGAGCTGGTCTCGGCGCCCTACATCACGATGACGCTCTCCACCATGGAGGCCTTCGGGGTGCGCGCCGAGCGCGAGGGCGACCGGCGCTTCCGCGTGCCCGGCCGGGCAGCGCTACCAGGGACGGGTGTACGCGGTGGAGCCCGATGCCTCGGCCGCGTCCTACTTCTTCGCGGCCGCCGCGGTGACCGGCAGCCGCGTGGTGGTGCCGCGGCTCGGCACCGACTCCGCGCAGGGCGACCTCGGCCTGCTCGACGTGCTCGCGCGGATGGGCTGCGAGGTCACCGTCGGAGCTCGACACGATCACGGTGCGGGGGCCCGCGCGGCTTCGCGCGCGTAGACGCCGACTTCACCCGGATGGGCGACGTGGCGACCACGCTGATGGCCATCGCGCCCTTCGCGGACGGGCCGGTGACGGTGCGCGGGATCGCCCAGACCCACTTCGAGGAGAGCGACCGGCCGGTGGCCGCCGCCACCGAGCTGCGGCGCATGGGGATTGAGGTGGAGAGCGCGTGGGATTCGGTGACCATCCATCCCGGCACGCCCCGGCCCACCGACGTGCAGACCTACGACGACCACCGCATCGCGATGAGCTTCGCGGTGACCGGCCTGCGCGCGCCGGGCATCCGCATCGTCAACCCGGCCTGCGTGTCCAAGACGTTCCCGGAGTACTTCGACGTGCTGCGCGGGCTCACCCGCGGCTGATCACCCGAGAGAGGAGCGCTCCATGCCACGCATCGCCCCCATCACCGGCAAGTCAGATGTCCCCGCCGCCCACCACGGCGTCGTCGACCAGGTCGTCAAGGTCTTCGGCGGCGTGCGCGGACCGTTCAGCATGCTGCTGCACAGCCCGCAGCTCGCGGAGCGCCTGCTGCCCCTGGTCACGTTCTTCCGCGACGAGAGCTCGGTCGAGGGCAAGCTCCGCTCGGTGGCCATCCTGGCCGCGGTGCGGGAGCGCGAGGCGGCCTACGTCTGGTCCGCCCAGACCGCGCAGGCGCGGCGGAACGGGGTGAGCGAGGCGACCCTCGACGTGCTGCGCGCCAGGGGCGACGCGGCCGCCCTCCCCGCCGACGAGCGCGACATCGTGGTCTACGTGCGCCAGCTCATGCGCACCAACAAGGTGGAGCAGGCGGCCTTCGACGCGCTGGCCCGGCGGCACGACCCCCGGTGGCTGGTGGAGATGACGGCGGCCGCGAGCTACTTCGCGATGCTGTGCGGGGTGGTCAACGCCTTCGAGGTGGCGGCCCCGCCCGACGGCGACAAGCTCCCGGCCTGACGCGGGCCGCTCTCGTGGACCGCCTGCGGCTGGCCATCGTCGGATGCGGCAACATCTCGCGGCTCAACGCGCCCGGCTATCTCCAGCACCCGCGCTGCGACGTGGTCGCGCTCTGCGACGCGCTGCCCGAGCGGGCGAAGCGGCGGGCCGCCGAGTGGGGGATCACGCCGCGCCTCTATTCCGACTTCGCGCAGGTGCTCGACGACCGCGCGGTGGACGCGGTGGAGCTGCTCACGCCCACGTGGATGCACGCCGATCAGATCGTGGCCGCGCTCGACGCGGGCAAGCACGTGTCGTGTCAGAAGCCGCTGGCGATCACGGTGGCCGAGGCCGATCGCATCGCGGCCGCGGTGGCCCGCGCGCGGACCATCTTCCGCGTCACCGAGAACTTCCTCTACTACCCGCCCATCGTGAAGGCCAAGGCGCTGCTCGACGCGGGCGCCATCGGCGAGCCGTCGCTGGTGCGCATCCACACCACGCGCGCCCAGCGCGTGGAGGGCATCACGCTCGACATGGAGCCGGACGCCATGGTCTGGCGCCGGGACCCGGCGCGCAACCCGGGTGGCGTGCTGTTCGACGACGGCGTGCACAAGTACGGCACCGCCGCCTACTGGATCGGCGAGATCGGCGAGGTCTCCGCCATCGTCACGCGCGGCGAGGATTTCATCCTGGAGACGCCGAGCGTGGCCACGTGGCGCTTCAAGGACCGCGACTGCCTCGGGATCATGGACTACACCCACGCGCCCGAGATGGTCATCCGCGGCCGGTACGTCCGCGTGGACGAGTTCTTCGAGATCCACGGCAGCCGCGGCATCATCTGGGTGACCCGCTGCAGCGGGGAGATGCTCGACCTGCCGCCGGTGCAGGTGATCCGCGGCACCGAGACCGTGAGCTACCAGGTGCCGATGGACTGGCGGCTCGGCTTCGACGGCGCGGCGGCGGACTTCGTGGACGGGGTGCTCGACGGGCGCCAGCCGGCCCAGGACGTGCGGGCCGCGCGGCACATGCTGCAGGTGGCGCTCGCGATCTACGAGTCCGGGCGCACCGGACACACGGTGCGCCCGGACTCGATCGTCTACGGCTGGCTGCTCAGGCCGAGGGCAGCGCCGCGTACACCGCGTCCTCGAACTGCCCGTAGAGCTTGAGCGCCGGCGAGTCCGCGAACGGCAGGATCTGCGTCATGATCAGCCCGGTGACGCGCTTCGCGGGGTCGAGCCAGTAGTAGGTGTTGAAGATCCCGCCCCAGCTCACGGTGCCCGCGCTCCGGCCGTTCGGCCCGGGCCCGACGTTCAGCATGTAGCCGAGCCCCCATCGGATCTCGGCCCCGGGGAAGAGATTGACGTCGTTGGACAGGGCGGGCATCTGCGTCTTCATGATGCCGGCGGGGATGCCGCCGGTGTGGTTCTGCTGCATCAGGGCCACCGTTTCCGGCTTCAGCACGCGCGCGCCCTTCCAGCTCCCGCCGTGCAGCAGCATCTGCAAGAACTCGATGTAGTCGCGGCCCGTCGAGTAGAGCGGGCCGCCGCCCGACCAGAACTCGCCGGCCACCGCCACCGCCTCGAGCGGCTGCGGCTGGAGGCTCCCGTCGGCCTGGCGCAGGTGCAGCCGCGCCTGCCGGGCGCGCTGCTCGGGCGTGGTGACGTAGCCGCTGTCCTTCATGCCGAGCGGCCCGAAGATCTTGTCGCGGAAGTAGGCGTCGAGCGGCTGCCCGCTGGTCGCCTCGACGATGCGGCCCACCCAGTCGGTGTTGACGCCGTACTCCCAGCGGTCGCCCGGATCGAAGATCAGCGGCGTGCGGATGGACGCGACCTTGGCGGTCGCCCGCGAGGGCATGCCCGACGCCTTGATGTAGCGCCCGGTGTTCGCGTCCCAGATGTCGTAGCTGAACCCGGCGGTGTGGGTCAGCAGGTGCCGCAGGGTGATCGGCCGCTTCGCGGGCCGGAGCTTCGGCGCGCCGGAGGCGTCGAACCCGTCGAGCACCTGGGGCGAGCCCAGCGCGGGATCGATGTTCGGCACCGGGTCTTCCAGCTTGAGCTTGCCCTGCTCGACGAGCTGCATCGCCGCGACCGAGGTGATCACCTTGGTCATGGACGCGATGCGGAAGACGGTGTCGGGCGTCATCGCGGCCGCGCCGGGCTCCAGCACGCGCGGGCCGAAGGCGCCTTCGTAGAGCACGCCCTTGTCGGTGGCCGCCATCGCGACGACCCCGGGGACTTGCTTGGCGTCCACCGACTGGCGGAGCACGCCGTCGATGCGCGCGCGCGCCGGGCCGGCGCTTCCCTGAGCGTGAGCTTGGCGGGACATCGGGGCGTCCTACAGGACGGAGCGCACGAGACCTCCGTCCACGAGCATGGTGGTCCCGGTGATGTAGCTGGACTTGCCGGAGGCGAGGAACGCCACCAGGTGGGCCAGCTCTCGCGGCTCTCCGAGGCGTCCCACCGCGGTCTCGGCCGCGCGCTGGGCCAGCGCCTCCTCCAGCGTGATGCCGAGCTGCTTGGCCCGGGCCGCCACGTTCGACTGCATCCGCTCGCTCATGAGCGAGCCCGGGCACACGTTGTTGACCAGGATGCCGTCGCGCCCGACCTCATCCGCCAGGGTCTTGGCGAAGGCCACCACGCCCATGCGGGTGACGCCGGAGAGCACGAGGTTGGGGATGGGCTGGTACACGGTGCTGGCCAGGATGTTGATGATCCGGCCGGCGCTCTGCCGCTTGAGATGCGGCAGCGCCTCGCGGCACATGCGGGCGAAGAAGAAGAGCGACCGCTCCACCGCGGTGGCCCACTGCTCCTCGGTGGCGGTCTGGGCCTGGGCCAGCGGCGGCCCGCCCGAGTTGTTGACCAGGATGTCGATCCGCCCGAACCGCTCCACGGTGGCCGCCACGAGGCCGCGGATGGTCTCGGGCCGGTCCAGGTCGCCCGCGAAGGCGAGCACGTCGCGGCCGGTCGCGCCCCGGATGTCCTTCGCGGCCTTCTCCAGATCGTCCTTCGACCGGCTGCAGATCGCCACGCGGCAGCCTTCCTCGGCCAGCACCTCCGCACAAGCCCGCCCGAGGCCCTTGCTGGCGCCGCCGACGATCGCCACCTTGTCCGTGAGCTCGAGATCCATGGCGCGTGTTATACCACCAAAGGCTGTGATACGCTTCGCCCGCCGCCGGGCAACTCTGGCTAACCTTTCAGACGAGGTGTGACGATGCGGCCGAACAAGATCAAGCAGATGTGGCGCGAGAACAAGTGCGTGACGATGGGCTGGCTCTCGGTGTCCAACGGGTTCACCGCGGAGGTCATGGCCCGGCAGGGCTTCGACGCCCTCGTCATCGACATGCAGCACGGCCTCACCGACATGGCCAACCTCTGGCCCATGCTGCAGGCGGTCTCCCAGACCGACACGGTGCCGGTGGTGCGGGTGGCCTCGAACGACCAGGCCGCGATCATGAAGGCGCTCGACTTCGGCGCGTACGGCATGCTGGTGCCGCTGATCAACACCGCCGAGGACGCCGCGAAGGCGGTGGCGGCCTGCCGCTATCCCCCGGTGGGCGTGCGCTCCTCGGGGCCGGTCCGCGCGGTGCACTACGGCGGCGCCGACTACGTGGCCAAGGCCAACGACGAGATCGTGGTCATGGCGATGATCGAGACCAAGGAGGGCCTCGCCAACCTGGACGCGATCTGCGCCACCCCGGGCCTCGACTGCATCTACATCGGCCCCGCCGATCTCTCGTTCGCGCTCGGGCTCGCGCCGCGGGGCGACAATCCGGACCCGCTGCACATCGCGACGTGCGACCGGATCCGCGACGCGGCCCACAAGCACGGCAAGAAGGCGGCGATGCACTGCGCGTCCGCGGCATTCGCGGCCGGCTCGGTGAAGCGCGGCTTCGACCTCGTGATGCTCTGCTCCGACCTGGCGTCGATGGTCGCGGGCGTGCGCAAGCAGCTCGACGATCTGAAGGCGGCGACCGCGTAGCCGCGTCGCGCCGCGGACGCGCCGCGACGCTCAGCGCGCGGGGCGGGGTGCGTCTTGACCCAGTGCTGCGCGATGTCCAGGCGGCGGGTGAACCACACGTCCTTGTGGCTGCCGATGTAGTCGAGCGCGCGCTCGAGGCCGGCGGCGCGCGACGGGTGCCCGATCAGCCGCAGGTGCAGCCCGAGCGACATCATCTTGGGCTGGGTCTTGCCCTCGCGGTAGAGCACGTCGAAGCCGTCCTTCACGAACGTGAAGTAGTCGTCGGCGGTGAAGAAGCCGCCGCTGCCGAACTTGGAGTCGTTGGCGGTGAGGCTGTACGGGACGACCAGGTGCGGCTTCTCGTTCACGCGCACCCAGTAGGGCAGCTCGTCGTTGTAGGCGTCGGAGTCGTAGAGGAATCCGCCCTCCTCGACCACCAGGCGCCGGGTGTTCACGCTGGGGCCGTAGCGGCAGTACCAGCCGAGCGGCCGCTCGCCCACCGTCTTCTTCATGGACTCGACCGCCATCCGGATGTGCTTGCGCTCCTCGTCCTCGCTCGAGCTCGTAGTGCTTGACCCAGCGCCAGCCGTGCGAGCACACGTCCCAGCCCGACTCGCGGATGGCCGCGGCCACCGCCGGGTTGCGCTCGAGCGCCAGCGCGCAGCCGAACACGGTGAGCGGCAGCCCGCGCTCCTTGAAGATGCGCTGCACGCGCCAGAAGCCGACCCGGCTGCCGTACTCGAACATGCCCTCGGCGGCGAGGTCGCGGCCCTTCACGCCGTAGTTGGCCGCGCCCGATTCGGTGAGCGTGCCCTCGGAGAAGCCGTCGTCGGCGGCGTTGTACTCGGAGCCTTCTTCGTAGTTCATGACGAAGTTCACCGCGATCCGCGCCCCGCCCGGCCACTGCGGGTGAGGGGGATTGCCGGCGTAGCCGACGAGATCGCG